>CAWHJL010000003.1:0-197409 GCA_963829665.1 uncultured Alphaproteobacteria bacterium
TCCGGGTCGAGCATGAGCCCGGCATCGCGGTCCCAGATATAGCCGATGGGCGGCGTATACCGCAGTTCCCCGCGCCGGGCCTTGCTTCGGGCCGCCTCCAGCATCCGGGTCCTCAGCACGCCGAGCTCGAACTCGCTGATGCTGTCCTTCACGCCCAGCAGGAGACGGTCGTTCGGATGCCGCGGGTCGTAGACGCCATCGTGGTCGACCACCCGTGCCTCGACGAGCCCGCAGAGCTCCAGCACGTGGTGCCAGTCGCGTCCGTTGCGTGCGAGGCGGGAGACTTCCAAGCAGAAGATCGCCCCTACCGAACCGGAGCACAGGGCCGCGACCAGCCGCTCGAACCCCGGCCGCTCCATGCAGCCGCTGGCGGAGATCCCGAGGTCGTCATCGATGACGTCCACCTGTTTGAAGCCATAGCCGCGGGCGGTCTCCAGCAGATCATATTGCTGCCGCTGGCTTTCCAGGTTGGTCATGACCCGGCTCGGCGTCGACTGGCGGACATAGACGACAGCGCGCCGCTGGAGAACCGCAGGCGGCAGCGCCCTCGGGGCGGAGAGATCATTGCTCATCGATGGTCTCCTCCGGCGCGCGTCCTGTCGCTGCCAGCAGAAGTTGGGCCAGTGCCTTGCGAACGTCGCCGCGTTCCTCCCGGGTGAGACCCGCCGTAACGCTCGGCTGGAATGGAAGGGTGAGCTGCGTCGGTGCGGGGGGTCGTTGAAGGGCCATGCCTGGTCTCCGCCGATGATTCTTCACCGGCCAAGCCTCGCCTGAAGCGAGCGAGCACAGAGCCCTATCCAGCTCCGCCAAGCCGGCGAGAGACACCCTGGGAGAGCCAAGCGTCATCGCCGCGCAGGCCGCGGCATCGAGAACCCACGCCGGGGCCATGACCGCGATGCCCGGCTCTCGCTCCAGCGCGACATACCGGCCGTCGCTGCGCTGAAGCGCCCGGAAGACCGTGACCTCGGCACCGAAATACGGATGCCAGCGATAGTGGACCTGACACACCTGCCCGACATGGGCAGAATGAACGGGGACTTGCCCTCGGGCGGAAGAATGACCTGTTCGCGGGGCACGAGGTCGGCGCACAGAACTGGGCCCGGATCGCCTCGCTCATCGCCACCTGCAAGATGAACGGGGTCGAGCCCTTCGCCTTCACCAAGGCCGCAGTCAAAGCCGCAGCTTAAACTGCACACGACCAGGTAGGCTACGCAGAGGCTATGGGGGTGAACCGCCGCTTACCAATGAACGAGATCTTGTTCGCCATTGGTTCAAGAACAAGGGTGGAGTGCGACGCGGACCTTCTCGCGGTTCCAGCACACGATCTCCAAGGCGTCCGTGAAGTGAGCCAGTGAGCCAGTGAGGCGGTCGCGAGCGGAGCGCGATCCGTCTGAGCGACGATCGCGACGGTCCGAGTCCACTGGGGAACGCAGGTTCGAGGCCATGACCGCCACCTTGCGTCATGGGTCCGCCCCTCCCGACGGCCGGTGCAGCGCTCCGGCGTCAGACGATGCTGACCGAGAATGCGCAGAACCCGCTTGCAGTTGACCGGGGCCAGCCGCGCTGTCCGGCGGTTCCTGTTCAGAAGCGCGGCGATGCGCCGGTAGCAGCAGGTCGGCCGGGCATCGACGAGACGGCGCAAGGTAGGCAGCAGCTCGGCGTCCGATGACTTCGTATACGGGCTCCGAGGGCTCGAACGCCCTGAGACCCGCACATGGAGCTGGGAACGGCTCACCCCGAGGACCTCGGCCAGACGGTCATCCAGCTGGCCGAGAAGCTCGGACTTCACGAGACGGTCCTGACGCGATGGTTCCAGCGTGTCAGGCGACACGACAAACTGGCCCCCTGGCGACATGAGGATCTGGCCCTCTCGCTGATCTGAGAGGGAGGTCTGGATGACCCAACGAACCACTGAGACGCTGCCGCGGACCGAGGGTCTGCGGGGGGACACGATGAAGGAGCCGGACGATGTGTCGGCGATGCTGCGGCTGAGGTCGCTGGGCTGGGGCGCGCGGCGGATCGCGGCGGAGTTCGGGTGTTCGCGGACGACGGCACGACGCTGGCTGAAGAAAGGGGCATGGCGCAGGCCTTCGCAGCCTGTGCGTTCGAAGGCCCTGGACGGCCTTGAGACCTGGATCGAGGATCGGTTCCGCCGCCATGCCGGCAATGCCGACGTGGTCCGCCAGGAGCTTGCCTCCGAAAAGGGCATCGAGGTGAGCTTGCGCACGGTCGAGCGGGCGGTCGCGCATCTGCGACAGGAGCTGCGCGCCGCGGCCCGTGCGACGGTGCGGTTCGAAACGCTCCCGGGCCAGCAGTTGCAGATCGACTTCGGCCAGCGTCGTGTCGGGATCGCCGGGGCGCTTCGGCTGGTGTCGTTCTTCGTGGCGACGCTCGGCTATTCCCGCCGCATTCATGTGCGGGCCTTTGCCGGAGAGCGCCAGGAGCATTGGTTCGAGGGGATGGGGAGCGCCTTCGCGGCGTTCGGCGGTGTGCCCGAAGAGGTTCTGCTCGACAACGCCCGCGCCCTCATCCTGAGCCACGACGTCGCCAGCCGCGAGGTCGTGGTGAACCCGAAGCTCCATGCCTTCGCCCGGCATTGGGGGTTCCAGGTCAAGGCCTGCGCGCCCTACCGGCCGCACGAAGGGCAAGGACGAGCGCGGCGTCGGCTATGTGAAGAGCAACGCGATCGCCGGCCGAGCCGGCTACCTGCCTCTCGAACCCGACGCCGCGCATCTGTTCGTCGGGTAAACGGTCCACGGGACCGTTTCCTGACCCTCCTTACTCCAACTGGTCAGCAGACGCTACGAGCGTGGCGCAATGCTGGTCACGTAAAACCGCGCCGCCGGCGAATGGGGTAGCGTCTTCGGCGACGCGGTCGTCGCGACCGCAATCCTCGATCGCCTGCTCCACCACAGCCATGTCGTCACCATCCGGGGCGACAGCTACCGCCTCCGCGAAAAGCGGCGCAGCGGGCTTTTCCGAGCGTGACGCGGCACAGCGCAGCGCCGCGGTCGTTCCCGCCGTCACGCTGCATCCGGCAGCGGGCTTTTGCCGCTGCCGGTCGCCTTCGATCAGGCTATTCGCCTTCGGCGAGGATCGCCGAGATCTCGTCCTGCTTCGTCATCTCGCCGCCCCCGCTGTTGAGGACCGCCTTGATCCGCATCAGCTGCTCCTCGGTGGCAGAGCCGAGCGCCTCCATCTCGCCGGATTCCATGCCGAGCTCCATCAGCTGCGGACGCAGGTCATCCGCCAGCTGCTGGTCCTGCGCGGTAGCAGCGGGCGGCGCGAGCATGGCTGCGCCGAGAATACCGGCAACCACGGCAACGGTCTTGATCTTCCACATCGTCTATCTCCTTGCTTTACTTTGCCCGGAAGTGTCTCGCCGGGCGCGGCATGCGGTTCTCGACAGGGTATCCGGTGACGCGCCGACGGTCTCGCAAGTCCAGGTTTCACTTGCGAACTCCCTCAGTCTCGCCCGGCGGCGCCGGGAGCGAGATTTTGCGCGATATCAGTCGCTGGCCTTCTGCATCGCCGCCTGCAGCTTGGCCTTGTCGGCGTCGCTCAGCTGCGGCCGGTCGACCTTGATCGTCAGCTTGTCCAGCGTCGCGGTCAGCGGGAACGGCGGCTTGTAGTCGTCGTCGTTGACGCCGGTGAGCGTGTCCGAGCCGATGTCGAAGCTCTCGTCCCATTGCAGGATGATCGGGATGGTCTTGTCCATCTTCTTGGTGTCGACCTCCGTGCCGTCGACCTTGAGGGTGCCGGTTCCGGACTGGCCGACCCCGCTCACGCTGTTGTAGAGCAGAGTTCCGGCGCCGGCCCCGTCATAGGTGAAGCCGAACTCCAACGTGTGCTTGCCGGGCGCCAGTGCGTCCGTGCCCTCCCACTTGATCCGCTCGAGGTCGAGCAGGTTCCAGAGGAACACCGGCTTGCCCTCCAGCAGGTAGAACCCGTACCCGGCGAACCGCCCGCCGGAGGTCAGGATCATCCCCTCGGCCCCGCCTTCCGGCACGTCGATCTCGGCGGTGATCGCGTAGTTCGCGTTGAGGATCCCCGGCGAGTCGCCCTGGGGCAACCCCGTCATGGGCTGCGTATAGACGAACTCCGTCCTTCCCGCCGTAATGTTCGGGCGCGGCGCCGCCAGTCGCGTGGCGACCGAGGCGTCCAGCGGGAATACCTGGTACTTCGTCGCCTCGCGGATGAACGTTTCCTTCATGTCCTGCACCCTGTCTGGATTGGCCGCGGCCACGTCGGTGCTCTGCGTCGGATCGGTCGAGAGGTCGTACAGCTCGAAAGTCTGGTTGTTCAGCGGATCCGTGTTTGGCGTGGCGAACCCGTCCCAGGGCGCGCGGTTCACCTTCGTGGCGAGGAACCAGTCGTCATGCCACAGCCCCCACTGCCCCATCATCTCGAAGTACTGGGTGTCGCGAGGAGGGGGCGCATCGGCGTTCGCGGCGTCGAACAGATAGGCGAAGCTCTTGCCGTCCATCGGTGCCTGAGTGATCCCGTCGACAGCCTGCGGCGACGTGATCCCGGCGACCTCGAGGATCGTCGGCACGACGTCGATCACGTGCAGGAACTGGTCGCGCTTGCCGCCTTTGTCGGTAATCTTTGCGGGCCAGGTGACCGTCATGTTCTGGCGGATCCCGCCGAGTTGCGAGGCGACCTGCTTCGTCCACGGAAACGGCGTGTCGAAGGCCCACGTCCATCCTACGGCCATGTGGTTGTAGGTCTCTTCGGTGCCCCAGACATCATACCATTTCATCTGCTCCTCGGCCGGGATGGCGTTCTCGCCGTTGAACCACGCGACCTCGTTCGGGGTGCCGAGCAGCCCGCCCTCGGCGCTGTTTCCGTTGTCGCCGTTGATGTAGATGATCAAGGTGTTGTCGTACTCGCCGATGTCCTTGAGATACTGGACGATCCGGCCGATCTCGTGGTCGGAGTAGGCCGAGTAGGCGGCGAACACGTCGACCTGCCGGATGAAGAGCTTCTTCTCCACGTCCGTAAGCTGGTCCCACTCCTTGATGTAGTCGGTCGGCCACGGCGTGATCTTGGCGTCCTCGGCAAAGTAGCCAAGCTTCTTCTGGTTCTCGAAGATGGTCTTCTGCAGCTCGTTCCAGCCGTCGTCGAAAAGGTTCATCGCCTCGATCTTCTCCACCCATTCCTTGGTCGGATGGTGCGGCGCGTGCGTGGCGCCGGGAGCGTACTTGATGAAGAACGGGTTCGACGGATTGATCTGGTGCATACGGCTGATCCAGTCGATCGCGTCATCGGCCATCGCGGTCACCAGGTTCCACTCGCCCTCCGCCTCGTCGAACGGATAAATCTGGGTGGTGTTGCGGAACAGGTTCGGCTGCCATTGGTTCGCATCGCCGCCGACGAAGCCGTAGAAGTATTCGAAGCCCATGCCCGTAGGCCACTGGTCGAACGGCCCGCTCTGGCTGGCCTCGAAGGCCGGCGTGTTGTGGTCCTTGCCGAACCACGAGGTGTTGTAGCCGTTGTCGAGTAGGATGCGCCCGACCGTCGCCTTGTCCTCGCCGATGATGCTGTTGTAGCCAGGATAGCCTGTTGACTGCTCGGAGATCACGCCGAAGCCCACGTTGTGGTGATTGCGGCCGGTGATCAGCGCCGCGCGCGTCGGCGAGCAGAGCGAGGTGGAATGGATGGCGGTGAACTTGAGGCCGTCCTCGGCCAGCGTGTCCATCGTCTCATACGGAATGACGCCGCCGAAGGTGCTGGGGATGCCCCAGCCGGAATCGTCGGTGATGATCAGCAGAACGTTCGGCGCCTCCTCCGGCGGCACGACGCGGGGCGCCCACCACGGCGTCGACTCGTCGGCGTCGGTCGCGATCTCACCGCCGAACGGCGACGGCGGTGGCGGCAGCTGCAGACCGTTGAGTGTCGTGGTGGAGTTCGGCGCGCCGGACGCGCCCTGCGCCCTGGCCGCGTCCGCCAGTCCGAGAAGGATCAAGGCCGCAACAGCGGCTGCAGTGCCGGTTGGTCGTCGCATTTGCTTCTCCCTGTTTTCGTTGGCTCCACCCGAGGCTCTGGCTGCGGGGCCACGGGTTCTCTGCATGCACTTCGGGACTCGTTCCCCGTCAACGCGCTGTTCTGCGAGCTGAGCGATCGATATCCTGGGCAGCTTCAGTCGCCCGCGGCGGCATCACCATGACGCGCGTCAAGGATTCTCCGCGCATCTCCGGCGCGCCGGGCGCAAGAGCCGCTTCTTTGGGCAGAGCAAAGAATCGTCATCCGATACGCCGATGGGTGGGCCCGAGAGATCGATCGCGAGGATTGTCAGGTTGGTGGCGCTATGGAACCATCGTCTTCCAGAAGACGACCAGAACCCTGGTCTCGAAGTTCCGGGCGCATATCTCGTGAAGCATTGGCTCCGGCGCGAGAATCGGCGCGAATGGCGACGTGCCGGATATTCTTGTGCAGTCGCGGCGCAATACCGCGGCGGCAAGGTGATTCTCGCGCAAGCTATTCCGGCGATGGGGCCTGCCGCGGGCGATGGCGCCGGACAACCGCTGGTCCTGCGCGGCGGCCGAAGCGAAGAGCGCACCCGGTCTTCGCCGGCGCGAATTCCCGAGCATGGCGCGCCGATATACCCCGCCGCCTGCGGGAGAATGAAGCCGCCCAGCTTCCGGCCCTGCTGCCCTGGAACTGGCAGAGTCCGGAGCAGTGCCAAGCCACCCGACCGCGGCCGGGGCCGGATTGCTTTGCTATTTCAGGGCCGCATCGACCCCAGCCGAGCAGTCTGTACTGACGTTACCGGAATGCGCATATAGGCAGGCCAGTACGGCCTGGGACCCGGCATCCACGTCTGAGCAGATCTCGTCTATGTCCGCGGAGCACGCTGCCGGCACGGCGGGCGGAGTGCCCGATCCCATCAGGTTCCTGACCGAGGCGGGCAACAGCCGGTTGCTCTGGCTTTGCTTGGCCACGGCCTCCACCTCCGACGTGCAGGCAGCATCGAGTTTCGAGGAATGGCTGAAGAGGCACGCCGAAATTCGGCCGCGTCCTTTGGGAACGCCTGAACATAGGCTGGCGATGTCCACTTGGCACGCTGACATCAGGTCTGCCCGGGCGGCACCTGGCGATGATGCTGCCAGAACCGTCGCGATCGCCATCAGGGAAAAACGCGTTTGGAAACTGAACTTCATGGTATTGCTCTCCACTTTACGCGAACGGGTGCCGCAGGGGCACGCACGTAATGCGGAATATACCGGTATTCGTGGCAATCTTGGCAATCTTGGCAATCTTGGCAATCTTGGCATTCGGCACCTTCGCGAAGTCAGGCGACGGATCTCGTCCGCCTCCACACTCGTTTGCCGCCCGATATACATCCCCCTTGGCCTTCGCCGGGTCGATTCCGACGCGCTTGCTCAGGGAGAGGCCGTGTCAGGGCAGCGGCAACCCCATGTCTTGCGCCATGCCGCGCAAGGACGGATCCTCGGGATTGAACGCCAAAGCATCTGACATGACCGCACGGGCGGCATTGTTTCCCTCGATCGCGGCGGCGAGGCGTACCAGCATGACCCACGCTTCCACCCGCTGGGGATCCATGCGGACCGCCTCGCGAAAGGCACCGGTCGCGGACATGTAATCGCGCACGGTCAGTGCGATACCGGCCATCTGAAGGTGCGTCTCGGGAAAGTCGAGCCGGTTGGCGAGCGACTGCTGCCACTCGGTCGTTGCCGCGCGGAGCTCGGCGGCAGAGGCATCCGACAGGCCGGCTATCGGAGCGTCGAGCAATGCGCGGACAGCCGCCGTCCGCACGTTCCGCAAGGGGTCGTCGAGAAGGGCAGAGACCCGGCGGACCCGCTCCTCCGGCGGCGCGGCGCGTTGGACGCCGACGGCGGCGGCGCGCACGAGAGGGTCCGGGTCCGCCAGAAGCGGGGTCAGGCGCTGCGCCGTCGAAGCGCTGTTCGACTGCTCGAGAAGCCAGAGCGCCGTCGCGCGCACGATCCCGGACTCGCTCGGGTCCGTCGCGAGATTCTCGAGGTCGCCGGCAGCGGACACAGCGTCCTCGCGGCCGCGCGCCAGCGTCTCGCCATAATGCGATCTGCGGTGGGTATCGTCCGGGAACCAGCGGCGGATGGTTTCCGCCGCCCAGCCCGGATCGCGGTTCTGGTGGCAGTCCGTGCAGGCGTCCGGCGCTCCGGTCACGCCGGCGAGGTCCGGCCGCGGGACGCGGAAGCTGTGGTCGCGCCGCCCGTCATTGCCCATGTAGATCCGCTCGATCATGTGGCAGTTCTTGCACTGCGCGCCTTCGGAGCCTGGCTCGTGGAAATGGTGGCGGGGCGTGTCGTAGGTGCCCGCGGCCCGCGGGAACCGGACAGTCCCCTCCGGGCTGTGACACTGCGTGCAGACGGCGTTCCCTTCGGCCACGAGGGTCGCAGAGTGCGGCTCGTGGCAGTTCATGCAGCCGACGCCCCGCGCGTACATCCGGGACTGCAGGAAGGACCCATAGACGTAGACCTCGTCGAGGATCTGTCCGTCTGCATGATAGAGGCCGGGACGCAGCAGGTCGAGATTGTAGACGTCGTCATAGGGCGTCCCCGGCACTGGATTGCCGTCCAGATGCGCCTCGCGCCGGGAGTGACAGCCCGCGCATTGCTGGATCGCGGTGTCGGTCCTCGAGAGGTCGACGGTGAAGCCGAAGCCATCGACATCGGCGCTTCTATCGGCTGGCTCCTGTCCTTCGGCCCAGGCGAGATGCGCAGCTCCGGGACCGTGGCACGCTTCGCAGCCGACGCCGATCTCGGCATGGGTCGAGGCATAGCTGCGCGTCGCTGGATCGAAGTTCTTCTCGTAGCCGGTGGCGTGACACTCGGCGCACCGGGCATTCCAGGTCTTGTAGGGGCCGGTCCAGTGCAGGCCGTCCTCGGGCGGCAGGTTCTGGTGGGGATAGAGGTGGAACCATTCGTTCCGCTCGGTGTCCCAGACGACGTCGAAGCTCTGCAGGCGCCCGGGCTCGGTCTCGAGTAGATACTGCTGCAGCGGCTCGACCCCGGCGACGGAGTGGACCCGATAGTCGGTGGTCGTGCCATCGTTCTCCGTGACCTTGACGTGGTAGCTGCCGTCCGCATCGACCCGGAAGCGGGCGTGCATGCCGCCTTGGGTGAATTCGGTCCCCTCGAAATCGGCCACCACCGTCTCCGGTGACGGCTCCGTCCAGGCGAGGGCATGGTGGGAGCCCGCCCATGCCTCGGCCGCATCCTTGTGGCAGCCGGTGCACGCCGCTGAGCCGACGTAGTCGAGAACCGGCTGCCCCGAAGCAGGAGCACCGAACAGCGGTAGCACGGTCATCATGGCAGGAAGCAGTCGAACCATGCCCGGATTGTCGCACGCATGCCCCGCCTTGTCTCTCACTGGTTTAGAACGCAGGCGAGGAGCGACGGCGGAGCGCGCCCTGCGAGCGGTGATCCATTCCCGGCGAGGGCGCGGAAGCGAGGGTCACCGGTTGGGCTGACCGGTAGAAGCGCACGCACTACCCACGCGGTCTCCGCACGTCTCCGCGATCAACCTGACAATGCCATTAGAACTGCGGATCGGTACACAGGCCGTGGATTCTGCGGCTATTGTCGACCACAGTCGAATGCGCTTGTATCCGCCGCGGGGGGATGGAAGCTTGGCTCTGCGTGCCTCCATCGCCGTCGCGATCCTTCTGGTCGCGATTCTGCCGGCTTCGGCGGAAGACGCGAAGCGCGTGCTGTTCGTCTATTACTTCGGACCGCATTTCTCGCCATTCAGTTCCTTTGCCGCCGAGATGCGACGGGATCTCGTGCGCGGCACACCGGGGCCGCTCGACATCTACGAGGTCTCGCTTGAAACAGCCCGCTTCGCCGGGCCGGCCTCGGCGACGGGCACGGAGCCGTTCGTGGACTATCTGCTCGCGCTGTTCGACGAGCGACCCCGATCTCGTCATCGCGGTCGGGGGACCCGCGGCGCAGTTCGTCTAGGCGCACCGGGCGGACCTTTTCCCCGGCGTGCCGGCGCTGATATCCGCCGTGGAGGAGCGCAGGGTCGACCGGCGGGCCCTGACAGCGCGCGACGCGATCGTGGCGCTCCGGCTGGACCTTGCGGCGGTTCTCGACTCCGTCCTCCCGGTGCTGCCGCAGACCCGGCAGGTCTTCGTGATCCTCGGGAATTCGCCGCTCGAGCGGCTCTGGGCCGAAGGGGCGGCCAAGGACCTGCAGCCGTTCGCCGGGCGCGTCGACCTCGAATGGTCGACGACGCTGTCCCTGGCGGCGATCCTCGATAGAGCCGCAGCGCTGCCGTAGGACGCGGTCGTGCTCTACGGGCTGATGATCGTCGACGCCGACGAGGTCCCGCATGAGGAGGACGAGGCGATCGCGGCGCTGACGGCGGCGAGCGCGGCGCCCATTTTTTGGCCTGTTTGGCAGTCAGCTCGGTCAGGGAATTCTCGGCGGTCCGCTCCTGCCGGTGGATCGGCCCGCGCAGGACGCCGCATCGGCCGCGCTGCAGATACTCGGCGGCGCGGCCCCCGGCGACATCCGGCCGCCTCCGCTCGGCCCCGACCCCCCCGCGGTTCGACGCGCGGCAGCTGGCGCGGTGGCAGATCGACGAGGCCGCGCTTCCTCAGGGGAGCCGCGTCGAGTTACGCGAGCCGGGCGTCTGGCTGCGCTATCGCTGGACGGTCGTCGCGGTCGCGTCGGTCCTTGCCCTCGAGGCCGGGTTCATCCTGGCGTTGCTGGCCAGCCGCCGCAGGCTCAGGCGCTCGCGGATGGAGTTGCGCGAGAGCGAGGAACGGCTGAGCCTCGCGGCCGGGGCGGCCGGGCTCGGCCTCTGGATGCTGGATCTCGCCACCGGCACGATCTGGGCCAGCCTGAGTTGCAGGAGATTGCTCGGCCTGCCCGAGGGCGGAGGCGTCTCGATCCGGCAGTTCCGCGCCGCGTTCGATCCCGCGGACCGCCGGAAGGTACGTGAGGCACTGGGGGGCGCGCGCGCCGACGCGGGGGACTTCGAACTGGAATGCCGGCTGGCGGCGCATGACGGTTCGCCACGCTGGACGGCCTCGCGCGGACGGGTGGAGTTCGATGCCGATGGTCGGCAGGTCCGGGTGCGCGGCGTGACGCTCGATATCACCGCCCGCCGCCTGGCCGAAGAGGCGGAGCGAGATCTGAGCGGCAAGTTGATCCGCGCCCAGGAGGACGAGCGCGCCCGGCTCGCGCGCGAACTGCACGACGACCTGACGCAGCGCCTGGCGGCGCTCGCCATCGACGCCGGCCAAGGCGGGCTGCGGGCATCCGGCACGGCCGACGGCGCCACGCTGCGCGGGCTCCGCAACGGACTTGTCCGGTTGAGCGAGGACGTGCATGCGCTGTCCTACCGGCTGCATCCCTCGATCCTCTAGGACCTCGGGCTGCCCGACGCGCTCAGGGCGGAATGCCGCCGGTTCACGCAGACCGTGGGCAACCCGGTGGAGGTCGTCGCGCGCGACCTGCCGGCAGAGCTGCCGCCGGACCTCGCGCTCTGTCTCTACCGCATCACCCAGGAGGCCCTTCGCAACGTCGCGCGCCATGCCTCGGCCACCTGCGTCGAGGTGGAGCTCAGGTGCGAGGACGGCCGCCTCGACCTGACGGTCACGGACGACGGCAGAGGGTTCGACGTGGCGCGTGGTCACGGCAGTCTCGGCCTCGCCGGCATGCGGGAACCTGCCCGGCTGGTGGGTGCCGAGCTGCGAATCGTCTCGTCCCCCACGCAGACCCCGGCGCAGGAACGACGATCAGCGTTTCCGCGCGTTTGCCGGAGGAGTGCGATGAGCCGACCGCGCGTATTGCTGGCTGACGACCACGTGATGGTGGCCGAGGGGCTGAAGCGCCTCCTGGAAGCCGATTTCGACCTTCTCGGCGTGGTGGAGGATGGTCGGGCGCTGGTCGCAGCCGCGCGAATGCTGGAACCCGACGTGGTCGTCGCGGACATCTCGATGCCGTACCTCAACGGTCTCGAGGCCATCGGCCGGCTGAGCGGAACCACCCCGATCTCGCGATCGTGGTGCTGACCATGCATCAGAACGCCGCCTATACGTGGCGGGCCTTCGAGGCCGGAGCCTTGGGATACGTGGTCAAGCACGCGGCTCCGGCCGAACTGGTGATGGCGATCCGCGCGGCGCTGCGCGGCAGGACCTTCATCACGCCGGCACTGACGAGCGACGTTCTCGTCGGGGCCGGGAAGGACGGTGCGTCCGCGGCACTGTCCCCGCGCCAGACGGAGATCCTGCAGCTCATGGCCGAGGGACGCTCCGTCAAGCAGATCGCCGAGAGCCTCGCCATTTCGCCGCGGACGGTCGAATACCACAAGTATTAGATGATGGAGGCGCATGGCCTCCACAGCAGCGCCGAGCTGATTCGTCTCGCGATCAAGTGCGGGATCGTCACGATCTAAGCCGGCTCGGCCGCCGGGCGGGCAGACTGGCCGCCCGTGCCCGCCGCTACAGCGCGTTCTGGCACTCGCGCATCGCTTTGAAGGCGTCGTCGGTGTCGGCGAGGCTGATCTCTATCGGAGCGAGCCGCCGACAGAGATTGTCATCGTCTCCTGCTTCGCCACCTCGTAGACGAATTCGGGGTTGTCGAACGGGACCCAGGCCCCCTCGAAACCTTTCTTCCGTTCGCCGAAGGCCTGTCCGGAATATCGCCTGCCGCCGACGTCGAACAGGACCGGGACCACCTCGCCCTCCTTTACGCCGACGCGCGCGCGTGTGAAGGCCGCCATGTAGCCGGTTGTCTTCCCGCCCCGCGCCTGGACGCCGAGCTGGACCTGCAGACCGCCACCGTTCTTCATGATCAGGCAGCCCGGCCCCATCGCCTCGCTGACCTCGATCTCCCACCCGGCCACTTCGCCGTAATTCTTGACCTGCTGCGCGGACGCTGCCGTCGCGGTCGAGGCTGCGAGAGCCAGCGCCATGCCGCCGCGAATGTACCCGTTCAAAGGATTCTCCATGATCAATTCGGCGCGGTTCAATCTGACGCCGCGCCTGTCGTAGCACCGTCCGATGCCGGGATTCCCCACTCCGTACTTTCCGGGCCGCGACCCCCGTAATTCTTCCGGAGCCTAGAGGCCGCGGCACGGTCATTGTGGCTGGGGAAGACGTCAAGGAGGACAACCCGCGTGCGCTGCGCGCTCCTCGCCGACAGGCATCACGGCCTCAGCGAGGGGATGCGCGGTTTGCTGGCGCCGCTGTTCGACCTGGTCGTCATGGTCGCAGACGAGGCATCGCTGGTCGGTGCCCTGGAGCGGATGGAGGTCGATCTGGTCGTGTTGGATCTGTCGCTGACCTCAGGAAACGGCCTGCGCCTCGTTTGTCGTCTGCGCCAGCGGTTCCCGGCCGTGAAGCTCGTCGCGATCGGCGTCCACAGCGCGCAGGACGCCCGGGACGCGACACTCGCGGCCGGCACCGACGCGTTCGTCACGAAAAGCGCGCTGGCGAACGACCTCGTTGCCGCTGTCGAGACGATCCTCGCGGGTGGCACCGCCGGCCCAGATTGCGGCACGCCGCCGCCCGGCGCTGTTGAAGGAGGAGCATCGCATGCACGACCACGATTCCCCGCATCGCTTCGGCATCAACCGCAGAGGCTTCGCGCTGAGCGGGTTGGCGCTGGGAACAGCCGCGGCCCTCGGCCTCGCGTCTGCAGCGGCCCAGGGCGCAGCGGCCAAGCTCGAGCAGAGGGTGGCCTCGGTCCGCGGCAAGCTGGAGGGAGAGGCCTTCCATCTGCTCGGGATGGAGGCCTACGTCTACGGCTATCCGCTGGTGATGATGGAGGTCACGCGCGACGTGATGACCGACGTGGCCGCTCCCGCCCCCGACGGGACCGCGGCGCCGATCAACCAGTTCGCCAAGATGCCGACCTATGTCAGCCCCGACTTCAAGAATGTCGTGCGGATCAGCTTGAGCGGCCTCTGGTTGACCGCGTGGCTCGACCTCGGAGCCGAGCCACAGATGCTGTCGGTGCCCGAGGTGCCCCGCTACTTCGTGATGTCGGTGATGGACAACTGGACCAACGTCTTCGCGTCGTTCGGCCCGCGCACTACCGGAACGGGGCCCGGCGCGTTCCTGATCGCCGGCCCCAGATGGCAGGGCGAGGCGCCCGAGGGTGTGCAGGAGGTGGTCCGCTCGCCCACCCGCTACGCCTGGATTCTCGGGCAGACCGAGGCCAACGGGCCGGACGACTTCGCCACCGCCAACGCCATCCAGAAGCATTACAGGCTGACCCCGCTCAGCGCCTAGGGCACCGACTACATCCCGCCGCCTAGGGGCCGGTCGTCGTCACCGGGATCGAGCTGGCGCGCACCCCTCCCGACCAGGTCAACGCGATGGACGCCGACACCTTCTTCCGGCGCATGACCTCTGCCATGGCCGACAGTCCGGCCGCCGCAGAGGACCGGCGCCGCGTCGTCATGCTGAAGCTGCTCGGGATGCAGCCCGGCGTGCCCTTCGACATCGGCACCGCCGATCAGGCGACCGCCGACGCGCTGCGGCGTGCGGTGCAGTCGGTGCAGACCATGATGGCCGACGGCGTCGCCGGCATGAAGAACGTGAACGGCTGGATCCAGCCGCCCAATGTCGGCCTCTACGGCACCGACTACGAGACCCGCGCCGGCATCGCCTATGTCGGCCTCGGCACCAACCAGCCGGCCGACATGATCTAGCCGACCGCCTACGTGGACGGCGACGGCAAGCCCTTCGACAGCGCCCAGAAGTACGTCCTGCGCTTCGCCAAGACCGAGCTGCCGCCCACCAACGGCGCCTGGTCGCTGACCATCTACCAGGGCAACTTCTACGTGCGGAACGCCGCCGACCGCTACGCGATCTCGCCATGGATGCCGCCGGTCTACGGCGACGACGGGTCGCTCGAGATCTATATCCAAGCCGCCTCCCCCGGCGCCGACAAGGAGGCGAACTGGCTGCCGACTCCGGAAAGCGGCCCGTTCAACCTGACGATCCGCAATTACTGGCCGAAGGAGGTCGCCCTGAACGGGGTCTACAAGACCCCCCGGTTCGGCGCGTCGGATGAGCCGGGCGGCCGATCTGCTTGGCATCGTCGCGGCGATCGAGGGCGCGACGGGCGTCGCGCTGATCGCGGCGCCGGCGTTCCTGGCCCGTCTGCTCTTCGCTTCGCCCCTCGACAGCGGCGGAACGATCTTGGCGCGGGTGGCGGGGATGGGGCTCATCGGCCTCGCGGTGGCCTGCTGGACGGGCCGGCGCAGCGACGCGCTGCGGGCCGGGATCGCCGGCATGCTGGCCTACAACGTCCTGACCGGCGTCTATCTCGCTCTTCTGGGCCTCGGCGAGACGCCGATCGGACCGCTGCTCTGGCCGGCCGTCGCGATCCACGGCGCGATGGCGGTCCTCTTCGCCGCCCTCTGGCCCGGCCTGCGGCCCGGGGCGGAGCGGACCGCATGATCCCCGCCCGCATCGGAGGAAACCAGATGACCCGATCCACGACAGGGAGGCCCCGAATGATCGCCGCCGGACGTGCGCTCGGCGTCGGGGCGCTGCTCCTCGCATCGACGGCGCTGGCCGCGGCGAAGGGCAATCCGCTGCGGGACGCCTATTTCGGAGAGACCCACCTGCACACCAGCTTTTCGCTCGACGCCTGGCTCTTCGGCAACCGGATCACCGATCCGGCCGACGCCTACAAGTATTTCAAGGGCGGGACGATCAAGCACCCGCTGGGCTACAATATAAGCATCGACACGCCGCTCGACTTCGGCGGCGTGACCGATCACTCCGAATATGTCGGCGTCATCAAGTTCGCCAACACGCCGAGCTCGCCCATCAGCAAGGAGTTGGCGGCGCAGGACCTCATCCTCAAGAACAACTCGCCCGAGGAGGTGCAGCGGGTCGTCGTCGCCGGGACCAAGCTCATCGGCGGCGCACCTGTCGCGGCGCTGAACAACCCCAAGATCGCCAACACGGTCTGGCAGGAAACCGTCAAAGCGGCCGAGGTCGCCAACGACCCGGGCACGTTCACGGCGTTCTGCTCCTACGAGTGGACATCGATGCCGAACAACATGAAACATGCACCGCAACGTCTTCTTCAAGGACTGCACGCACGTTCCCGACGCCCCCTACTCGGCGCTCGATTCGTCCGATCCGACCGATCTCTGGAACTGGATGGACGGACAGCGCAAGGCCGGCAACGAACTGCTCGCGATCTCGCACAACGCGAATCTGTCGGACGGTCGCATGTATCCGACCGAGATCGATTTCCGGGGCCGGCCGATCGACCGCGCCTACGCCGAATCGCGGATTCGCAACGAGCCGCTGATCGAGATCAAGCAGCTCAAGGGCCAGTCCGAGACGCATCCGCTGCTGTCGCCAAACGACGAGTTCGCGAGATACGAGATGTTTCTGGTCCTGCTCGGCAACCCCGAGGGGCGAGTGCCGCATGTCGTCGGCAGCTATGCGAGGCAGGCGCTCAAGGACGGCCTCGCGATGCAGGACACCGAAGGCTTCAACCCCTACCGCTTCGGCTTCGGGGCGGCATCGGACGCACACGACAGCGCCGCTCCCTACCGCAATGACAACTTTTTCGGCGGCCAGGCCTACGTCGACGGCACGCCGCAGATGCGCATGTCAGGGCAGCTCTTCGCCGGGAAGGATCCGCGAACGCTCGGGACCGCCGGCCTGACCGGCGTCTGGGCCGAGAAGAACACGCGCGAGTCGATCTTCAACGCCATGCAGCGGAAAGAGACGTTCGCGGTCAGCGGCCCGCAGATCAAGGCGCGGCTCTTTGGCGGCTGGAACTACGCCGAAGGGCTGGAGGCCGAGGCTCGGGCCGAGATCTGGAAGCACCTGCCCGACTGGCTCGACAGCCGGGAATGGCTCAAGGCCGCCTATGAGGGGGGAGTGCCCATGGGCGCTGACCTGCCCGACATGCCACAAGCCGGCAAGGTGCCCTCGTTCGAGGTCTGGGCGGTCAAGGACCCGAGTTCCGGCAACCTTGACCGGATCCAGATCGTCTAGGGCTGGACCAGGAGCGGCCAGAGCTTCGAGAAGGTCTACGACGTCGCCTGGGCAGGCGACCGCGAGCCCGCCCGGTGGACCGGCCGTGTCCCCGCGATCGAGAGCACCGTCGACGTGAGCGACGCCACCTACAGCAACGACGTGGGCGCGGTCGAGCTCAAGGCGGTCTGGACCGACCCGGACTTCGAGCCCGGCCTGCACGCCTTCTACTACTCCCGCGTTCTGGAGATCCCGACGCCGCGCTGGCCCGCGATCCAGGCTGGCAATTGGGAATCGCGCCGCCGCCGGACTATTCGGTCACGCAGGAGCGCGCCTGGACTTCGCCGATCTGGTACACGCCGTCGGATGCGGCGCGGCAGAATGTGCAGGACAGCCCGCCGGTGGACCAGATCACGGCGCAGCGGGCCGTGGCGCTGACCGGCGACGAACTCGCGGCGCTGATCGTCGAGAAGTCGCCCTGGCTGCAGAACACCGTCACCGGCGAGACATACCAGCTGGTCTATTCCGCTGCCGGCCCGACCAACACGCCTTTGGTCCCGCGCGACCCGGACTACGTCACCAGCCAGTTCGCCGCGAACCAGGGCCAGGTGCAGATCCACTACGTCGCGAGGGGCTCGCTGCAGCCGAGCGTCACCGGCGACCTCGCCAGTGCCAGCGAGCTCGGCACGACCGAGAGCCCTACTTCATCAACGACGGCAAGCTGGTGACGGTCTTCGCGGGCACGCCGATCAGCGTGACCGTCTACAAGAAGGGCGACACCTATCTCGCCGCCCGCAGCAACGAGTTCGGCCACGCGAACTGTGAAATCGTGCCCGAGGTGAAGGAGCTGAACCCGCTCGTCCCGGGGCCGATCGAGGTCCGCTAGCAGGCCACTCCGATCCGCGAACACCTCAACCAGGAAGATGCAGATGGAACCCTCCGTTCGAGCCACTGGCCAGGGGCGGCGTCGCCTGGCCCGGAGGCGCATGCTCCTCGCCGCGGCCACGGCGGCGGCGCTCGTCGCCGATCCGGTTCTCGCCCCGCTCGTGCCGGACGCGGGCGCCGCCCTGGCCGAGGGCAACCCCCTCGCGGCCGGCGGAATGCAGGTCGGCGAGCGGATGCAGAGAATCCTGGACGACATCCAGAGGGCGCTCGACGGGGTGACGGATGCCGCCTCGGCGCGGACGGCCGTCGAGTCCTTCTCGACCGCCGAGCGCCGGATTTTCGAGCTCGAGCCGTTCATGCTGCTGCTGCCGCATCAGGGCAAGTCCGCCATTGCGGCGCAAGTCACCGGGGCGATGATCGTGATGAAGCCGACCTCAGACAAGCTGAGTGCCGACGCCACCATCGGCCCGGTCTTCAAGCCCGGCTTCGACAAGCTGGTCGCCAAGTTCAAGTCGCTCGGGTGAGCGCGATGCCTGCATCGAGCCTCGGCCGGGCCGTGACGCGCCTCCTTCGCGAGCCTCTCGTCCACTTCGTCCTAGGCGGGGCGACGCTCTTCGCTGTCACCCAGGCGCTGGCGCCGGCCTCCGTCAGCGCCCTCCCTCCCGACAGGATCGTCGGCAGCACCGCCGACCTTAACCGCATCGTCAGCGCCTGGACCGCGCAGAGCGGCACGCCGCCGCCGCCGCGGATCATGGAGGCCCTCGTTGCACAGGATCTGCGGGAGGAGATCCTGGCCCGCGAGGCGGTCGCGCTGGGACTCGACAAGGGCGATCCCATCGTCCGCCGCCGGCTCGCACAGAGGATGAACTTCCTCGCCGCAGACATCGCCACGCTGCAGGAGCCCTCGGACGCGACGCTTCGGGACTGGTACGCCGTCAACAGCGCCCGCTTCGCCGAATTGCCGCGGGTCAGCTTCCGCCACCTCTACTTCTCTTTCGACCGGGACCAGAGCGCCCGCGACGACGCCGCCGCGGCGCTCCGGCATCTGCGCCAGACACCGGTCGACACCGCCTCCGCTGATGCGGATCCCTTCATGTTTCGCGACACCTACGCCGAGCGCACGTCCGAGCAGATCGGCCGGGAGTTCGGCGCCGGCTTCGCCGGGGCGGTCCTGACGCTTGCGCCGGGCGGTTGGCGCGGGCCGGTCCGGTCCGGCTACGGCTGGCACTTGGTCCGCGTCGACGGCATCGAGCTCGGCCGGATCCCGCGCTTCGAGGAGATCGCACCGGACGTGAGGAGCGCCTGCCTGGAGGAGATGCAGCGAAAGCTCCTCGACAACGCCTACGCGGCAATGCTGGCGCGCTACGAGATCGTAACGCGGATGACACGACCACGGCCGCGGTGCGGGTACAGGCGGAGGGGCCGGGGCTCCGATGACCCGGCTCTTCAACGCCTTGGCGCTTCTCCTGCTGGCCGCGATGGCGACCGCGCCGCGTGTCGCCGCGGCACACGAGAATCCAGCCCGCCTACCTGCAGATCGAGGAGGAGGCGGGCGGACGCTATCGCATCCTGTGGAGGACGTCGGTCCTTTCGGGGACGCCGCTGCCGGTGGCGCTTCGCCTGCCAGATGGCGTTCGCGACCTGACAGCGCCGTCGATCCAGATCCTGCCCAACTCGGTGGTGGAGCCCCGCTGGATCGACCCGGGACCGTCCGGGCTCTCCGGGCGCGGGGTACCGATCGACGGCCTGCCCGGAACGCTGACCGACGCCCTCGTCCGCATCCGCCCCCAGGACGGTATCTGGACCTCGACGCTGATGCGACCGGCGCAGAACTGGGTCGAGATCGGCCGGCCCGCGAGCCTTGCCGGGACCACGAGCCGATACCTCGAGACCGGCATCTGGCACATTCTGCTCGGCCCCGACCATCTGCTTTTCGTGCTCGGCCTGATGGCGCTGGTCGCGTCGGGCCGGATGCTGGTCAAGACGATCACGGCGTTCACGGTGGCCCACAGCATTGCTCTCGCTTTGGCCCCCTTCGGGGTGGTCACCCTCTCCGCACCGTCGCTGGAGATGCTGATCGCGCTGGCGATACTGTTTCTCGCGCCCGAAATCGTGCGCCGACAGAGGGGGGCACAGTGTGACCATCTGCTTTCCCTGGCTCGTCGCCTTCGCCTTCTGGTTGCTGCATGGCCTCGGCTTCGGCACCGGGCTCGGCGCCGTCGGCCTGCCGCGCGACCAGCTCCTGACCGCGCTGCTTTCGTTCAACCTCGGCGTCGAGATCGGCCAGATCGCCTTCGTCGGCGCGGTGCTGCTGGCGCTTGCGACCGTGCGCTCGCTCGGGCTGGAATGGTTGCGGCCCGTGCGTCTCGCCCCGGCCTACCTCGTGGGGATACTCGGGCGTTCTGGATCTGCGAAAGGGCCGCGGCCGTTATGGGATTCGGCACATGAACGCCAGCCCGGGGATCATGCAAATCGCCCCGAGCGGGCAAGTTGAGCGGCTTCGCCTGCTGCAGGATTCCGGGCGGACGGGCCGCCATCATGGTCCGGCGATGACGCACATCATCGCACGATGCGGCGATTCCGGTTCGAATGGCCCATCAGCAACGCGCGAGCCGCGCGAGGAGAGAGATCGATGTATATCAGAGCGATTGCTTCCGTCATTGTATTATCAGCGGGACCGGCTGCCGCGCAGGACGCCGGCTGGACGTTCCGGGGGTCTCTCTACGGCTGGATTCCGGGCCTTTCGGCGACGGTCGCGACGCCCTTCGGCGACCTCGAGTTCGAATCGACCGGCAGCGATGCGCTGTCGGCCCTGGACATGGCTTTCATGGGCACGCTCGAGGCGCGCCACGGCAAGTTGGGCGTGATCGGCGACCTGTTGTATGCCGACCTTTCCACCGACGAGGATTCGCCCTTCGGGCTGCGATTCGACGACGCGACGATCGAGACGCAGGTGACCGCGCTCAGCGGCTACGCGGTCTACCGGGTCTACGAGACGGATCGCATGATGGTGGATGCTGGCGGCGGCTTTCGCGCCTTCGGCGTCAGTCTGGACATCGGCCTCGACTCCGCCGACAGCCGGCCGGACTATGACGCCAGCACCGACGAGACCTGGATCGTCCCGCTGGTCGCCGCTCGGGTGATCCTGCCCTTCAACGAGTCGTGGTTCGCGACGGCGTTCGCCGACGCCGGCCTGACCTCGGACGAGACCAACACATGGCAGGTGTTCGGGAGCGTCGGATACCACTTCAACGAGCGATGGTCGACGCAGGTCGGCTGGCGATACATGGAACTCGAGCAGGAGGTGAGCGGTCAAGACGTTTCCATGGACCTGTCCGGACCGCTCATCGGGGTCTCGGCACGCTTCTGATCCGGGGCGAATTTACCGCAGCAAAGCGCAATCTCGCGGGGATGAACATGCGAAACGCAGTCCACAGAACGAATGAACGGACGGTCTGGCTTGTCCTCACCGTGGTGGCGGTGGCCGCCGTGCCGGGGGCGGCGCGCGCCGATGAATCCGACGCGCGCGAATTGTTCGGGTCAATGTCCGACTATCTTGCAGCGCAGACCGCCTTTTCGTTCGACTACGATTCGAACCTCGAGGTGATCACGACAGACGACCAGAGGCTGTCGCTGGCAAGCTCCGGCAGCATCGCGGTGGCGCGCCCCGACCGGCTCCACGCAACACGGGTCGGCGGCTTCGCCTCGGTCGAGGCGGCCTACGACGGATCGTCGCTGACGTTCTTCAACCGGGATGCCAACGTCTATGTGCAGGTCGCGGCGCCGGGCACGATCGATGCGACGATCAACGACCTGCGCGACACCTACAAGCGCCCGCTCCCGGCCGCAGATCTCCTGCTTGGCGACGTCAAGGCCGCCCTGATGCCGCTCGTTACCGATGTGAAGGACCTTGGCAGTGGCGTCATCGGCGGTGTCGAATGCGACCATCTGGCGTTCCGGACCGAGGAGGTCGACTGGCAGATCTGGATCGCCCAAGGCGGCCGCCCCTATCCCTGCCAGTACGTGATCACCAACGTCTCCACGCCCGGCTGGCCGCAATACACGATCGTGGTGCGGAACTGGGCCACCGGGACCGATGCGGAGCCGGCGGACGGTCTCGACCTGCCCGCAGATGCGCGTGCGGTCGAGATGTCGGCAGTGCCAGATTTCGACGACCTTGCGGGAATCTATCGAGTGGTGGGAGCGAAATGATGTCGAAAAGAATTGGAATTCTCGCGCTGGCGACGCTGCTGGCGTTCCCCTGCCTGGAGTTGGGCGAGAGCGTGGCCGCGTCGGGTGCGCCAGCCCTCACCCGGGCGGCGCATGCCATCGTCGGCCGTCCCCTGACGCCGGTCAGCGTCGCCGGCGTCGGCCGCCGAACCGTCCGCCGCTGTGCGGTCGGCGTGTACTACTGCTGACCCCCCGCGCCGGACTGCGCGAAAGTCTCCTGCTGCAGAGGTGGCGCGCAAGAGCAATGTCGTGGTGCCGCAGGAGCGGTGGTGTCTCGAACGGACATCGTCAGGTTGATGGCGTCATGGCCGTCCGGTAGCGGGTTTGATTGCAGAACCCCGACGACGTCCACCGCCGCAAGGCGGCATCGCTTTTCGCCAACGGTGATCGAAAACGCCGATGGGCGTACCATCGTTTTGGCCTGAGCCTGGAGACTCAGGTGGGTTGCGACATCCCGACTTATCCGCGCCGCCTGATCAGGCGCTCATCGCGCAACGCTTCGGCCGGCGTCCTGTAGCCGAGGCATCTTCGCGGCAATCTCCTGCCAGCGAGACCCGTGCTGAGCTTGGTTGTCGAGGACCATCCGAACCGCGCGCTCGCGGACATTCGGGGAGAACTTGTTCGTCGTCTTGCTCACGATGGCGGATCACGTCGGGACTGGAGAAGGACGACGAGATCGTCGTCAGGGGCATCAGTACGCTCTCAGCCGGGCAAGTGGTGGGACCGAGGATCATGCAATGACCCGCAAATCAACGGGCGCCCGTAAGAGTCGCGGTATGTCGGGTCGAGATCGAGGTAGTAGTTGTGGTGGCTCGTTACCGCGCCGTGGGCGCCGACGCCGATGGTGTGGCTGTAAGTGTCGCGGACCGCCTTCTTCTTGCCGGCGCGGAGGCTGAGTTGCTCACGCAGATCAGGGCCGTGATCGGCCATTGCCGACCTGCGGCTACCGCCGGGCCCATGCAATTCTTCGCCGTCAGGCCGGGGCCGTCGGCACATCCGTGCCCAGTCACAAGCGCGTCTGCCGCGTCATGCGCGCGCATGGCTTGCTGCTCCGAAGCCATTCCGGCCGATCCGATGAGTGCCGGCATGACGGGCGTGTCGCGGTGGACCGCGCGAATCCTCGCTGGTGTCCGGACGGCTTCGAGATCGGATGCGACGGCGGAAAAGCCCGGGTCGCACTCGACTGCTGCGACCGCGAGGGGCTCGGCTTCGTCGCCACCACCGGACCGAAAAGCAACCTGATCCTGTCCGGTCATCAGGGGCAACGACAGGTCCTGGCGCAGATCCCTCTGCCCGTAGGATCAGCCCATCCGATGCGCGGAAATCCACCGGTAGCTGCCGGGAGTTGATCGCGATCAATGATTGGTTTGCCGCACAACCGGAGAAGGACGGGACGCAGAAGCGTGCGGGGTTGGAGATGACAAGTGATACCTACATCGTACTCGACCATGGGCGAATGGGTCCCGAACCACGGCAGGCGGTGATGACTTTCGCCGAACTGGGCATGAACGACATGGAGATTGCCAGGTATTTCGGGGTCCGGCGTGGACTTGTCCGCAGGTTGCGGGAGGACGCCATCCGGCTGGTGAACGGCGCGAGCATTGCACGATAGATGCGCCTGGCCCGATGTGCCGCGACCGCGTGCAGGCTCGGTCGAGCCGATCCCCTCAATCTCGTGGCAACGATACGCGGTCGAGGACGGCTCCCGCTATTTCGGCTGTCCGGCACCAGTCCGACAGCACCGCCCCGTGCCTCTCGGAGGCGTTCCTGCGGGTCGCATAGGCATCGGAATCGGTCAGGAGGATTCGGATCGCATCGGCGAAGGCGGCAGCGTCGGCGGGCGGCACGAGAAAGCCCGCGTCGGCGGGAACCGTGTCGGGCACGGCCCCCGTGGCGCAACTGACAATAGGTAATCCCGCAGCCAGCGCCTCGTCGAAGACGAGACCGTAGCCTTCGTAGCGTGTGGCGAGCGCGAAAAGCCGCGCCGCCCGGTAGAGCCGGTGCAGTTCTGCCGTATCGACGCTTCCGGTAAATCGCAGCCGGTTCCCCAGCCCCTCCGCATCGACCTGCGCTGCGAGGGCCGCGGCATGGGACGGGTCCCGATCGGCTCCGACGACGACCGCTTGCCAGTCGAGATCGCGGATTCGCCCGAGCGCTGCGATCAGCACGTCGTGGCCCTTGCGCGGATGCAGGATGCCGACCGACAGGATAAGCGGCGGATCGGCCGGGCAGGGGGTCCCCTCCGGCCGCGCGACGCCGGGCCGGGCGACTGTGATCCGGTCGGGCGACAGGGCGTAGCGGTGCACGAGGATGGATCTGGTGTGCAGGCTCGGTACGATGACATGCGCGGCCAGGGCGAGATTGGCGCGTTCGTTCCGGTAGAGCCATTCGGCCCGCTCCGGCGCGAGACCTTCCTCCAGTGCGAGGGGATGATGCGCCACCGGCACGAACGGTGCGCGAAGTTGGGCGATGCCTTCGGTCGGCAGGGCGCCGGAGATGAACCCGTCGAGAAGCACCGGGCGGTCGGCGGCCAGGCCGCGAAGCGTCTCGGCCGTTACGGACACGTCCGCGGGGCTGGGATCGGGAAATCCCGCGGGAAGGACCACGTGTCTCACCGTCCTCCCCTGCGCGCGAAGGGCTTCGAGAAGCTGCCGCTCATAGATGAAGCCGCCGGTCAGCGTGTCGATGTCGCCGGGGATCGCGAAGGCGCAGGGGGTCACTGTGCGACCTGCTCGGCCGCGTAGACCGAAAGGACGCGCCGCTCTAGCGCTCCCACTGCGGCATAGCCGAGGACCGAAAGCAACGAGACGGCCACGACGGCGCCCCAGAGCATGTCGTAGTCCGACACGGAGGCCGAGAGCGCCATCAGGCTGCCCACTCCCCGGCCCGTCGCGAGCCATTCCACTACCGTCACGGCCAGCACCGAGGCCGGCACGGCCATGCGCGCCGCCGCGAAGAAGGCCGGAAGCATCGCCGGGACATGCACATGGACCAGCCGCAGGAAGCGGCCCGCCCCGTAGCTGTCGAACACGTCGAGGATGTGGCCGGGCGCCTGTCGGAGTCCTTGCAGGCAGCTGACGAAGGCCGGAAAGAAGACCATGACCGCGACCAGCGCAACGGTACCGACCGCGCCGCGCCCGAGGACGAGGACCAGAAGCGGCGCGGTGGTCACGATAGGAACCGAGCGCAGTGCCACCGCAACGGGCATCGCCACGGAGGCGGCAGCGGGAACGAGAAGAATCAGGATAGCCAGGCCTGCCCCCAGCGCGAGCCCGGCCAGATATCCGGGAAAGACGTAGATCGCCGTTTCCGCGAGGGCAGCGAAGAGGGTCGCGCGCGCGTCCCCGGCGCCGGGTGCGGCGAGAAATGCCGCCCAGAGGTCGCCCGGTCGTTTTGCGAAGAACGGCGACAGGTTTGCCGCCTCCAGCGCCCCCCACCAGAGAGCAAGGACGAGCGCGAGGACCAGAACGGCGCGTCTGATCGCGCGGACCGGATCGCACGGCGCTCCCGTCTCCCGCGGGGGCGCGAGAATCACCGGCGGCTTCTCCAGCAGGACCAATCGCGCCAGTCGCCCGAACGCAGAATAGGCGAGGATCGAAACGAGCGCAGCGATGGTGGCAAGGGCCCAGGTCGCGTCCACGTCGAGCGCTCGCATCGCGCGTATCGTGAGAACGCCCATTCCGCGCTCGGCTCCGGTGAACTCGCCGACCATCGCACCCAGAAACGCGGCTGGAGCGGCGATCTGCAGTCCCGCGAACAGATAGGGCAGCGCCGCCCACACGCGGACGCGGAGAAGTTCCGTGAGCGGACCCCGGCCGTAGGAGCGCACCAGGTCGAACCAGCTCGTCGGCGCCGCCTTCAGACCGACGAGAAGGGGCACGAACGTGGTGTAGTAGACCGCGAGCGCGGCCAGGGTGATCTGCGGCCCCGGTCCGGGTCCGAGAAGGACGCGGAGGATGGGCCCTGAGGCGACGAGCGGCACGCAGAAGACAAGTAGCGCGAGCCACGATATGACGGATCGGGATCGCGGCCATAGCTGGGCCAGGATCGCGAGGGCGATCGCCACGAAGTTGCCGGCCAGAAATCCGAGCGCCGCATTGCCGAGCGTTTCCTGAAGCGCCCGCCCCATCAGACCCGCGTGCGAGGAGAGATAGGCGAGGATCTCGACTGGCCCCGCGAGCAGGTAGGCGCCGGCGAAGACCCGCGCGGCCAGTTCCCAGAGAAGCAGCAGACTCGCGATTCCCCAGAGTGGACCCGGTTCCGACCACCGCGGGGAGGAGGCGGTCGCGGCGGATGTGCTCACTGCGCCGCCAGCCGGTCGGTGGCGTCCGACATGCCGCGGGAGAGTGCCGCCGTGACCTCCTCCACATGTTGGAGGAAGGCGGGATCGGTGGCGAGACTCGCGCGCCGCGGACGGTCCAATCCAACCGTGACATCCCCGATGATCCGGGCCGGGCGCGCGGAGAAGACGAGCACGCGGTCGGCGAGCATGACCGCCTCCTGAACCGAATGAGTAACCAGCAGGGTCGTTGTCGCCCGCGCCTCCCAGAGACGGGGCAGATCCTCGGCGAGTTGCCGGCGGGTCAGCTCGTCCACCGCGCCGAACGGCTCGTCGAGGAGCAAAAGCCCCGGCTCGGTCACCATCGCCCGGGCGATCGCCGCACGTTGCCGCATTCCGCCGGAGAGCGCCGCCGGCCGCGTCTCGCCGAACCCGCGCAGACCCACGAGCGCGAGTAGATCCTCTACGGCTCCCCGGTTTGCGGGTCGCCGCGCGAGCTTCAGGGCCAGTTCGACGTTACCGCGCACGGTCCTCCACGGAAGGAGAGAGGGATCCTGGAATGCGACCGCGAGGCCGGCGCGGCGAAGCGTCTCCTGCGGCGGTTGACCACCGATCTCGACCTGCCCCTCCGAGGGCGTCTCAAGCCCGGCGATCAGTCGCAGAAGCGTGGATTTGCCGCAGCCAGAGGGCCCCACCAAGGCGGTGGTCCGCCCTGCCTCCAGGCGCAGATCGAGGGTCGAGACGGCCTCGATTCCTCCGGGAAATCTCTTCGAGAGACCCGTGCACACGATCTCGGGCGGTTGGGCGGGGACGGTTTCAGTCGCCATGTACTTCTTCGAGGATCGACCGGTCCCAGGAGATCCGGCGATACGTCCCGCCCGAGGAGAGCCAGTGTCTTGATGTTTTCCTCGACCGCCTCGTCCGTCCACCATCCGAAGCCGAACTGTTCCGTCAGATCGGAGAACATCAGGGGTACCTGCCGTTCCGCCTGCAGGCGCTGCGTCTCGATGTCGAGGCCCGCATCAGGGAAGCGTTCCACCGTCAGGAGCGCGGCCGCGTCCGTGTCGGTCCGATAGGTCTCCCAGCCCCGGACCTCGCCCGACAGAAGCGCGACCAGCTCGTCGCGGCGGTTGGCGAGACTGTCCTCGGTTGCGATGTAGGTCTGCGAATGGACCGCGTAGCCGAAATCCGCGAGCAGCATGGTGATACTCTCCACGCCCTGCACCGCCATCGCTACTGGCAGATCCGTCTCCCAGGCGAGAAGACACTCGACCTCGCCGTTCAGGAGCGGTGCGGCGGAGTATTGGGTCGGCACCACAATGACGGATTCGATATCGACGTCGTTCAGGATGCAGAGCGCCTCGAGAACCGGCATGTTGGCCAGTGCCATGCCGATGCGCTTGCCTTCGAGGTCGGCGGGCACCTCCACCGGATCGGCGGGCAGGGAGACGATGGCGAAGGGATTCTTCTGCATCGCCACCGCGAGGATCTTGAACGGTGCACCCTCCGCGACCGCCGCGGCCGTGTAGTCGGCCGCGGAAATGCCGACGAGGGCCGTTCCCGAGACTACCGGCGGCTCCACGGGGGCGTTCGGTCCGCCCTGCAGGATGGTGACGTTCAAGCCCGCCTCCCGCCACCAGCCGCGATCCTGCGAGATGTAGCTTCCGGCGAATTGCACCGAATGCAGCCAGGACAGTTGCAGATTGACATTGGCCTGACCAAAGGCCGGGCGGATCGGCCAGAGCGCCGGTATCGAGAGAGCCGCGGCGCCTCCAGCCAGAATTCCCCGCCGTGTGGGCGCTGTCTGCCTCGTCATGACGCATCCTTCCTGCTCATTCGCACGAGATCGGAACTGGCGGCCCGGGGGCGGCGCCACCGGACGGCGGAACGGGAGGTCCCGTTTCGCAAGCCAGTCTTGTCCCGGATTGCCGACCACGTGGCGATCGCGCATCTCTACCAACCCCAGTGCGCCATCGCGGCAAGATCGGACGGCAGTCCTCCGGTTCGATCGCGCCGCAGATATCGTGCATTAATCGTCTTCCCGATGTCGGCTTTCCGCAAGCCCGGATCGCCGCTGCGCCAGAATGTAACAGCTGGGTCGATTGCTTCGATCACGAGAGAAGATAGATCGGATGTCGAACTATGAGGTGAACGGCATCGCGACGGCTGAGTTTCCCCCACCGCGCCCGCCATCGGGCCGCATGATCGGAGGGCTTCTGTGCTGCGCCGCCCTCGCTCTACCAATTCTCCTCTCCGGCCTCGTTCTTGAAGAACGCACGAGGGGCGACATGCCGGTCGCTTTCCTGCTGCTTCTGGGATGGACCACCGCGAGCCTTCTGATCGTTCTCTCGTTGCGGGCACATCCTCATTCCCGCTTCGGCCCGGCCAACACGCTGACCGCCATTCGCGCCGCCGGCGCGCTCGTTCTGGCGGCCGTCGCCCTCGAGCCCGCCGAACTCGCCGAGTCGCGGGCCTGGATCGCCGGAGCCGGTTTCATCCTCTTCCTTCTCGACGGCGTGGACGGGTTTCTCGCTCGCCGCACCGGTCTCAATTCGGCCTATGGTGCGCGGTTCGACATCGAGGTGGACGCGGCCCTGACACTCGCGCTTTCGGCCCTGGCCTTCCGCCTCGGTGTGGCGGGACCCGAGATTCTCCTCCTCGTCGTGCCGTACTACCTTTTCTCGCTCCTGAAGCCCGCTTTTCCGTGGCTTGGCAGGGCCTTACGGCCGTCGTGGCGGCGCAAGGCGGTCTGCGTGGCGCAGGTCGCCACGCCCATCCTGCTTCTCGCGGCTCCGCTTCCCGAAACGGCCTCCCGCGCCCTCGCTCTCTCTTGTCTCGCGGCGCTCCTGTGGTCGTTCGCGCGGGATATCCGCCTGCTTGCGGCTCACCGCCGGTGACGGACCAAGAGGATCGCCCCCGGCAACGCAGCCGCGAGCGTCGTCAAGCCGAAGAGCAGAGCGGCAGCGACGCCCGCCTCTGCAGAGTAACCGGCAAGCGGCCACAGCGCCGCCGCCGCGCCTTCGCGCAGACCGATTCCGCCAATGCCGACGGGAACCAGCATCGCGGCGAGGCAGGCCGGTATCAGCACCAGCGCCTCCGCGACCTGCATCTGAGTTCCCACGGATCTGGCACAGAGCAGGAAGCCGGCGATCAACCCTCCCGCGACGACGAGGTTCACGCCCACTTGCACGACGACGGCCCGCATGGACCCCCAGGCGCGGCGGAGGTCGGGCCCGAAACCGCGCATTCGCGCCAGAACCGCAAGCAAAAGGAAGAGGCCGCCGAGAAAGATTGCCGCCAGCCGCGCCGTTCCCGGCACGCTCCCCAGGCCGAGACCGATGAGCAGGAACCCTGCGATCGCTACCTGACCAGACAGCCGTTCGATCACGACGCCGCGCGCCGCGGCTCCGGTCCCGCGACGGCCGCGACCCCGCCAGGCCCGTACCGCATCCCCGGTCACGCCTCCCGGCAGGATCTGGTTGAGGAAGGTCGAGACGTAGTATTCGGCGACGGCCTCGCGATACGGGAGTGCCTGCCCCAGCCGTCGCGCCGTATCCGCCCATCGGAACGCGGACGCGACGATCACGCCATGAGCGAGCACATGGGCCCAGACGAGCGGACCCACTCGCGCTTCCGAAAGTCTGGCCCAGGTCGCTGCCGGGTCGATCGTGAAGAATACGATCGCCACCAGCACCGGGGGGAGCGCGAGCCGCAACCATGAGAAAGATCGTCTCACCGGCAAGCCGCGCAGCCGCCGCGCTCCTGCTCCTGATGGCGCTCCTGCCGCTGCCGGCGCGCCCCGAAGATTTCACGCCTGCTCACTTCCTGCCCCCGGGCGCCGATCTGGCCGCCATCGTTCTCGCCCTCTGCCTGTTGCCGCGCGGAACGCGGACCTTTCGCATCCTCGTCGTCGGCATCCTCGCCGCGCTGACCCTCTGGCGCCTCGCCGATCTCGGCATGGTCGTGGCGTTCCGCCGGAGCTTCAACCCGATCCTCGACCTGCATCTCCTGCGTTCGGGCTGGGAGCTCGGCGCAGGCACCTTCGGCGCGTTGCCGGCCGCCGCCGCGATCGCGGGCGCCGTTCTCGCCTTTGCCAGCGTCGTTGCCGTGCTTTTCTGGTCTCTCGGGGGCATTCCGCAATTGCCGGCGCCGGCGCGCCGCGGCTGCGCCGCGATCTGTCTCGCGCTTCTCGCTTTCGGACCCCGGGCGACCTTGCCGGGCGAGGTCGTCACCCACGCGGAACGGCTCCGCACCGCGCTCGCTGAAGAATCCCGCTTCGCGGCGGATCTCCGCGCGCCCGACATCGCCGCTCCCGATTTCGCGGCGCTTCGGGGCCGCGACGTGATCGTCCTCTTCGTGGAAAGCTATGGCCGCGCCTGGCTGGAGGGACCGGCTCATCGTACCGCGGCCCGGTCCCGACTGGCTGCCGTCGACGATCGGTTGCGGCGGGCGGGCTTTTCCGTCCGTTCGGCCTGGCTCGACTCGCCGACGCGCGGAGGTCAGAGTTGGCTCGCGCACGCCGCCGTCATGTCCGGTCTCTGGATCTCGTCCCAGGGCCGCTACGACGCCGTGATCGCCTCGGACCGATCTTCCCTCAACCGGCTCTTCGCGCTGGCCGGATGGCGCAGCGTTGCCGTCATGCCAGCCATCACCCGCGACTGGCCCGCGGCGCGCTGGTTCGGATACGACGAAATCTTCGCGGAGCGCGCGCTCGGCTATCGCGGCGAGGCGTTCGACTGGGTGACGATGCCCGATCAATACACGCTCGCCGCCCTCGACCGGCTCGCGCGAGGCCGCGGACCTGCCATGATCGAGGCGGCGCTCATCTCGTCCCACGCCCCCTGGACGCCGTTGCCGAGAATCCTGCCCTGGGCGAGGATCGGCGACGGCTCCGTCTTCGACGGCACGAACCGCCACGGCGCGCCGCCGAAGCAGGTCTGGTCGTCGCCCGACTCGATTCGAGCGGCCTGGTCCCGCTCCCTCGACTACTCGATGGAGGTCGTCGCCCGGTGGATCGCCCGGTCGGCCGGCGATGCGCTCGTCGTCGTGATCGGTGACCACCAGCCGGCCCCGCTCGTCGCCGGCGCGGAGGCCAGCGCCGACGTGCCGATCCACGTCATCGCCCGCGACCCGAGCCTTCTTGCCCGTCTCCCGGGCCGGTGGTCCGACGGGATGCTGCCCGATCCGAGTCTCCCCGATCGCCGGATGTCGGAACTGCGCGCGATGCTCGCCGCCTGCTTTTCCACCGGCGGCTGCAGCCGCGCCGGGGCGAGCTGATCCGGGACGGACCGCGAGGGCCGGGTGGGAGGCGACGACCTGTCACGCTTGATGCTGCTTCCTGCCCCCCGTATCCTTTGCGAATGGCTCATTCCGCCGACGGCTACGATACCCTGGCCCGTGCGTTTCACTGGCTGACCGCGCTTCTCGTCCTCGTCATGATACCGGCCGGTCTGGTGATGATCCGCGACGGCGTTCCGCGCCCGGTGCAGGACACGCTGTTCATCTTCCACAAGAACACGGGAGTGCTGGTGCTGCTGCTGGTGCTCGCACGCCTCCTCTGGCGGGCTGGACATCGGCCGGCGGCGCGCCCGGCCCTTCCCGCATGGCAGGACCGGCTGGCCGGGCTCAACCATCTTCTGCTCTACGTCCTCCTGCTCGCCATGCCGCTTTCGGGCTATATCCGGGTCCGCGCCGGCGGATTTCCGATCGAGGTTCTCGACGCGATGAACCTGCCGACACTCGTGCCGAAATCGAAATCGCTGGCCGAATTCGCGGAGGCGACGCATTTCTACGTCGCCTGGGCATTGATCGCGGCCATCTGTCTCCATCTCGCCGCCGCGCTCTATCACGGGCTGGTCCGGCGAGACGCCATTCTTCACCGGATGTGGCCTCCGAGGCGAACGTCATGACCGGGACCACCCATCGCTCCGTGGTTCCTTTGCCGGACCGCTGATTGCGACAGGAGGAGCGTGTCATTCTGTCCCCCGTCTCGGGCGGGGAGCGTCAGAGGCGCTCGTCCTTCAGCCAGTACCAGTGGTAGAGCAGGCGCTGACCGAGCCGACGGAACGGGGTCAGCGCGCCTTCGTGGGGGAGCTCGCTCCGGAAGATGGGCAGCGTGAGGGCCTCGCCTCGGCCGGCGACGAACTGCGCCATGCGGCGCCCGGCCTGGGCGGAGTACATGACGCCGTTGCCGCCGTAGCCGAGCGCGTAGAAGACTTCTTCCCCGCGATCTGGTCGGGTGATGCGCGGCATCATGTCGTGGCTGACATCGACCCAGCCCCACCACGAATAGTCGATCTCCACGCCGGAGAGACTCGGGAACTTCCGATGGAAACTTCTCACCAGCCGGTCGTAATGATGCCTGTTCGGCGCGTCGCGTCCGGTGATCGCGCTCCGCGAGCCGATCTGGATCCGGTCGTCGGGCAGGCGGCGATAATAGTGGCGCAGGACGCGGGTATCGGTCAGCGGGCTCTTTGCCTGGATGCCGCAGGCCTCGATCTCCGAGGATGTCAGCGGCCGGGTCACGATCGAGTTCGACAGGACGGGCAGAAGGCGGTCCCGGGTCTTCCGGTGGAGGCCACGTGGAAGATAGGCGGCCGTTGCGATTGCAACCCGGCGAGCCCGGACCGTTCCGCCTGGCGTGCGGAGGTGATGCACGCCCGCCTTTGTGGTCCACCCCTCCACCGGGCTCGCGGTGTGAACGCGTGCACCGAGTGCGCGGGCGGTACGGAGATATCCGAATGCGAGCTTCGCGGCGTGGATTCCCGTTCCGTCGGGCTCCCACATCGCGCCGGCAGCCTCTTCATCGCGGGCGACGGTTTCATGCAGCTCTTCCCGGCTCAGGAGCCGGGCGCGATAGCCGAATGTTTCGTTCAGGAGGCGAACCTCCTCCGCCAGCGCGGGCAGGGCGCCGGGCTTGTGGGCGAGGTAGTAATGCCCGCCCTCTTGGGGATCGCACGCGATTCGGTGCTCGGACAGCAGATTGCGAAAGAGCGCGAAGGCCTCGACCATCTCATCGTGCAGACCGCGGGCCGTCTCGAGACCATAGCGACTGATCCATTGCGAGCGCTTGAGCCGCCCGGCCGAGATCTGTGCCTGTCCGCCGTTCCGCGTCGAACAGCCCCAGGCGACGGCGTTGGCCTCGAGCACATGCGCCTTGATGCCGTGCTCCTTGGCGAGATGGATCGCGCAGCTGAGACCGGTATATCCCGAGCCGATGATGGCCACGTCGATATCGAGATCCGAGGTGACCGGGCCGTCATCGTCCGGAACCGGGCCGGCCGTATCGATCCAGTAGGTCGGCGCGTAATCGCAGCCGACGCCCGGACCGGTATCGAGGAGCGGATCGTAGGTCGCATTGTAGGGCGCACGAATTCTGGCCGCGCCGGATTGCACGTTCATTCAAGACCTCCCGAGATTCGGTTTGCCGGGCTCAGCGCCCGGGCTGTCGTGCGGCTCGAGGCACTGGCTGGTCCTCGCGAGACGCCTGTTTCACCGTATTCCTTCCGCACCGGCGGATCGGGATGTCGGCACCGGGCCCTTCGGCCCGCCCGGTCGACCGCTTGCCGGAACAGTGACGTTTTCTCCGGCCGCGGTCGCGGCCGACGATGGGGCCGACGAGGCGGCCCCATCGGTGCTGGTGCGAGTCCGGCCCCCCTGACCCGGCCCGATCGAGGCAAAGGCCGGTCGCAATGGACAGGATGGTCGGGGTGTCGCAGGTTTCCGGCCCCGAATGCGTGCGCGAGGCCGCATCAGGCGAGATACGACGCATCGCTGCCACGATATCGTCGCGGATGAAGGCGCCGAACCGGAGCGTCGGGTCGCATACGGTCATGTTCGCACTCCGTCGGTCACTTCGTTGTAGGGGATGACGAGCGTCGGCACCCGCGCCCGGCGCAGCACGCGCTTCGCGATGGTGCCGAGAAAGGTCTGGCCGAGCCCGTGGGCATGGGCTCCGACGAGGATCAGGTCGCAGCCGCGGTGCTCGACCTCGCGCAGGATGGTGTCGGCGGGATGGCCCTCGATGACGTCCGTGGCGACGACCCGGGAGCGCTCGACCGCCTGCTCGGGCGGCACGGCGGACCAGAACGCGTCCTGCCGCTCGCGAAGCGTCGCGACCAGGTTCTCGCGTCGATGCGCGATCGCGGCGTCCCGGGCGCCGGGATCCTGCAGGAAGATCGACAGGGTGATACGGGCGTCTTCGCTCAGGGGTTCCACCACGTGGAGGACGTGCACCTCTGCATCGAGGGCCCTCGCCATCCCCATCGCGTAATGGAACGCGAAGGTCGAGTTGTGCGAGAGGTCGGTGCAGTAGAGGATGCGGTTGGCGGTGCGGAGCATGTCTGGACCTCAATACCCGATCAGCCGCGGCAGCCAGAGCGACAGTTCCGGCACGAAGGCGATGATCAGGACGGCGATGGTGTTCACGACCGCGAAGGGCAGCGCGCGGACCGAGATCTCCTCGATCGAGATGTTCGAGATTCCCGAGGCGATGAAGAGGTTCTCTCCGAGCGGCGGGGTCTGGAAACCGATCGAGAGCGCGCAGATCATGACCACGCCGAAATGCACCGGGTCGATCCCGACATTGTAGGCCACGGGCAGCATGACCGGCACCAGGATGAGGATCAGGGCCAGCGTCTCCATGAACATGCCGACGAACAGCAGGAAGGCGATGACGATGACCCAGATCACGTAGATGTTCGTCGTGAATGACAGAAGCCCGTCGGCAATGATCGCCGGAATCTGGTTCTCCACGAGAATGCGTCCGAAGACCGTGGCGGCGAAGAGGATCAGCAGTACCCGGCCGGTCAGCCAGGTCGTCGTCTGGAGCGACGCGTTCAGCGCCTTCAGGCTCATCTCCCGGTAGATGAAGATTCCCACGAAGAGCGTGTAGAAGATCGCGACGACGGCAGCCTCGGTGGGGGTGAAATACCCCGAGTAGATGCCGCCGAGGATGACGAGCGGCGCGAGCAGAGCCCAGAAACCCTTGTAGAGCGCCCGACCGATATGGGCGAGCGACAGGGCCTCGGTCGTGCCGCTGTAGCCGTAGCGGCGGCACATGATGTAGTTCATGACGAGCAGGCAGCCGGCCATGATCGTGGCCGGGATGAAGCCGGCGATGAAGACCTTAGGGATCGAGACCGACTGGAAGGGGCCGAATTCCTGGATTGCCTCCGGCGGCGCCACGAGGCCGAGGGCGGCGATGCCGTAGATGACCATCGGGATCGAGGGCGGGACGACGATGCCGAGACCGCCCGCCGCGGCGGTGATCGCCGACGAATAGCCGGCGCCGTAGCCACGCCGGATCATCGCCGGAATCATCAGCATGCCCACGGCCGCGGTCGTGGCCGGGCCGGAGCCGGAGATGGCGCCGAAGAACAGGCAGGCCATGACCGTCGCCGCGCTGATCCCGCCGGTGAACGGGCCGGCGAGGCTTTCTGCGACGTTGATCAGGCGCTGCGAAAGCCCTGCCGCCTCCATCAGCGCTCCGGCCAGGATGAAGGCGGGAAGCGCCATCAGCGGGAAGGAGCCCACCGAGGTGAAGGCGATCTGGACGAACTTGATGGGGTTGTCGCCGAGATAGATCGTCGTGATGAGCGACGCGACGGCGAGGGCGACGGTGATCGGCGCGCCGATCACCAGAAGGCCGATGAAGCCTCCGAACAGCATGTAGAGGACCGAACTGTCCATCAGAGGCGCTCCGATTCCGGCGTGTGTTCCCTGATCTTCTCGAGATCGACCTCGTCGGGATTCTTCGGATCGACCCCCTTCACCAGCTTCAGGTAGTTCACCTGGACGATCCGGATCGTCATCAGCGTGAAGGTGATCGGCAGGGCGATGTAGATGTAGCTGAGATGGATGCCGAGCGTCTGCGCCGTCCAGAAGGCGTTCATCTGGAAGAAGATGAAGTCGCAGGCGAGATAGATGAAGTAGACGTTGAACGCGATCCAGAACAGATCGGCGAACGCCTCGATCCAGCGCACCGTCTGGCGGGGCAGGAAGTTGAACTGGAACGACACGCGGTTGTGGGCGCCGATCCGCGCGGCGTAGCTCGCGCCGAAATAGGCGAACCAGACGAACATGAAGACCGACAGCTCCTCGATCCAGCTGATCGACTGCCCGAAGAGCTGGCGGGCGCAGATCTGCACGAAGAGCAGCGTCACGAATATCGACAGCAGCGCGCGGCAGACATAGCTCTCGAGGCGGTCGAGGATGTGGAGCAGCAGGTTCATTGCGGTTCGCCTGACGTGGGGGGTGCGTCCGCCGCCGGGCGGACGCGCCGTTCCGGGCCTATTCCTGCACCGGGTCGCGACCGAGCTGCGTCAGCGCCTCGTTCAGAACCTCGATGCCGCCGATGCTGTCGTAGAATTGCGGCCAGACCTTCGAGGTCGCCAGTTCGATGAACTCCTGCTCGTCGTTGGCCGGGTCGGTGATCTCCATCCCCTTTTCGATCAGCGTCTGCTTGATCTCGTCCTCCTTGGTCCGGAGGAACTCGGCGCTCGCCTCCGTGGCGGTCTGGCCTGCCTCGAGGATCGCCTTCTGCTCGTCCTCGGAGAGTTGCGAAAACACCATTTCCGACACCACGAGCGGCTCGATGGAGAAGATGTAGCGGATGTTCGTGACGTATTTCTGCACCTCGAAGAACTGCATGGCGTTGATCGTCAGGTACGGGTTGTCCTGGCCGTCCACGACGCCCTGCTGGAGCGCGGCGAAGGTCTCCGACCAGGCCATGGGCGTCGGGTTGATGCCCCAGGCCTTGTAGCTCGCGATCATGATCTCGTTCTTTGGCACCCGGATCACGAGGCCCTTGAGGTCGTCCACCGTTTCCACCGGCTTCACCGAATTCGTCAGCCGCCTGAAACCGGTATAGGTCCAGCCGACGATGCGGACGCCGGCGTCGCGGATGGTGTTCTCGATCATCTGCTGGCCGAGTTCCCCCTGGGTCAGCGTGATCGCGTCGTCGAGGCTGAGGATGACGTAGGGCAGGGTCAGCGTGCCGACCGTGGGCGAGAACGGCGTGATGTTGTTGATGGCGAGCAGCGAGAAGTCGAGCGTCCCCATCGCGGCTTCGTTGACCGTGTCCTGCTCGGAGCCAAGCTGGCCGTTGAGGAACATGGTCGCGGTGTGCTCGCCCCCGGTATTCTCCTCGAACGCCTTGACGAAGGCCTTGCCCATCACGTCCTGGGCGCTGCCCGCGCTGTCGCCCACGGCCATCTTGAAGTTCTTGGCCTCGGCCCCGGCGCCGCCGAGGCAGAGAGCCCCGACCGCGAATGTGGCGGCGAGGCGGGTCCAGTGTCGCGACATGTGTGATCTCCCCGTTGGTTCGGTCTTGGCCGGATCAGTCTAGATTTCCCGATGGTAAAGTTGATATATCCAGTTCGGGAGGAATTTAGGTCCAGATGACGAGGCCCGCGCAGAGAGGAAGCCGACTTCCTCCCGATGTCTTCTCCGTGGATCGGGGCGCTCCGATCCCCCTCCAGGTTCAGCTCCTCCGCTCGGTCGTCGACTATGTCCTGACCTGGCGGGTGGCGCCCGGAACGCGCCTTCCCTCGAGCCGCGTTCTGGCCAGGCATCTGGGAATTTCCCGGTTGACCGTCACCCTGGCCTACGGCGATCTCGTCTCGCGGGACTTCCTGCGCGCGACCGAACGCTCCGGCTATGAGGTCTCTCCCGCCGTTCCCGTCACGCGGGTGACGGTCGGCGGGCCCTGCCCGGACGGGCCGGCGGTGGAGTGGTCGCGAATCCTCGGGGGGTGCGCGCGCCGCAGGCCCCAGATCAGCAAGCCGGCGGACTGGCACCGGTATCCGTTCCCGTTCATCTACGGCCAGATCGACCCGGCGCATTTCAAGGCGGCGGCATGGCGAGACTGTGCGCGCCGGGCGCACGGGGACCGGGACTTCGTCGCTCTCGGAGCCGATTCGCTCTTCCGGGATGATCCGATCCTCGTGGACTACGTTTGCCGCAGGTCGCTGCCACGGCGCGGGATCACCGCCGGCGAGAGCGAGGTCATGATCACGCTCGGCGCCCAGAACGCCCTGTTTCTGGCCTGCTCGCTCCTCGCCGGTATCGGCAAGTCCGCCGCCTTCGAGGATCCCGGATATCCCGACATCCCCGAGATCCTGCGCCGCCAGGGTCTGCGGGGCGTGCCGGTCCCGGTCGACGCCAAGGGGCTCGATCCCGACCGACTGCCATCCGATGCCGGTCTGGTGGTGGTGACGCCCAGTCACCATGCGCCGACGGGGGTCACCATGCCGCGCGAGCGGCGCGAGCGCCTCATGGAACTCGCCGTCGCGCGGGACTTCCTCGTGCTCGAGGACGATTACGATTTCGAGACGAGCTTTCTGGCCCCGCCAAGCCCTGCCCTGAAGTCGATGGATGCCGATGGGCGGGTGATCTACGTCGGCAGTTTCTCGAAATCGATTTTTCCCGGTCTGCGCCTCGGTTATCTCGTGGCCAGCAGCGCTTTCATCGAGGAGGCGCGTGCCCTGCGATCCCTGATGTTCCGGCATCCGCCGGGCCACCTGCAGCGGACCACGGCCCACTTTCTGGCCGACGGCCACTACGACGCCCATCTCAAGCGCCATCGCGACCGCCTCGGACCGCGGCGCGAGGCGCTGGCCGAGGCGCTCGCGGAGACCCCGCTCCGCATCGCCGGCGCAGCGCCTCATGGCGGAAGCTCGCTCTGGATAGCGGCGCCGGAGGGAACCGACAGCGGGTCGCTTGCCCGGATTCTCTCGCGGGAGGGCGTCCTGATCGAGCCGGGTCGGCCGTTCTTCGAGACCGCGCCGGAGCCCTGCCGGCATTTTCGCATGGGTTACGCCTCGATCCGCAGAGCGGCGATAGCGGAGGGCGTGTCGCGTCTCTGCGCCGCCCTGCGGGAGACCGGCGCCGGATCGGCCCGCGGTCCTCTCGGGTGAAAGGTCTACCTGCGCTCAGCGAACGGACTCTCGTGGCGCCGCCGCGCGTGCTGCGCTGATCGAGCGGCGCGGAGGCGTCCGCGCCGCTGCCGGTCTCCGTCAGTCGCCAGCGCCGCGCGCCTCCTCGGCCTTCCGCACGACGCGATCGTAGAGGGTGACGATCCGCGAATGGTACGGGTAGACCATTTCGGCGAAGTCCTGCTGGGACTTGTAGACCCGCGCGAAGAACTCGTCGCCCTCCACGTAGTCCTTGATCACGCCGTTCTGGGCCTCGATGAACATCGTGTAGTATTCCTCCGGCACGTCGAGGAGCGAGATGCCCTTCTCCTCGTAGTCCCGCACCGCCTGGGCGTTCCGCATCAGGTTCACCGCCTGGGTTTCCGTAGCGTTGGCCATGGCGGCCGTCTCCACGATCGCCTTCAGGTCGTCCGGCAGGTCCTCCCACCAGTCGCCGTTGAGGATGAGTTCGCCGACATCCGTCTGCTGGTGCAATCCCTGGAGATAGTAGTTCGACCAGATGTCAGAGAGACCGAGGAACTGGTCGTCCGCCGGTCCGATCCATTCCGCGGCGTCGATCGTGCCTCGCTGCGCCGCGGGAACGATGTCGCCTCCCGGCATGGCCACGGCCGGAACGCCCATCGCGTTGTAGGTCTGACCGGCGATGCCCGGCGGCGAGCGGTACTTGATGGAGCGGAAGTCCTCCATGCTCTCGAAGGGTTCCGAGAACCAGCCGAGCGGGTCGGGGCCCATCGGCTGCATGAGGAAGGACTTCACGTTGTAGCCCATGACATCCTGGATCAGTTCGTCGTAGAGGGCCTTGCCCTCGCCGGCGAAATACCACGACATCAGCGTTTCCTGGTCCATTCCGGTGCTGGCGGGCACGTTGGAGAACAGCACGAAAGCCGAATGCATCCCCGACCAGTAATGCGGCCAGGCATAGCCTCCGGTAATGACGCCCTGGTCGACCGCGTCTAGGATCTCGAACGCCGCGACTTCCGCACCGTCTGGCAGCACATCGACCTCGATCCTGCCGCCCGACATCCGTTCGACCCGCTCGGCGAAGGATTCGGTGAGCTGGAAGTAGAGGCTCGAATTCGGAACCGCGGTCTGGATCGACAGCTCGTAGGTCTCCTCCTGCGCGTGCAGCGCGGCGGTGCCCGCGAGCAGGGCCGGAAGGGCCGCCGCGAGGGCGCTCGCTCTGATGGTCATGGTTGGTCTCCTCCTCCTGTTGTCCGCCGGCATTCGGCCCGCCGGCAGTTGAAAGCCCGGCCGCGGTCTCACCCGAGGCTCCGCGGCAGCCAGAGCACGAGCTCCGGGAACATGACGAGCAGCGCGACCACCAGGAGCTGGAGGACGACGAACTGCGTCATGCCGACATAGATGTCCCCCATCCGCCATTGCGGCACCACGCCCTTCAGGAAGTAGGCCGAGAGCGCCATCGGCGGCGTCAGCCACGAGGTCTGCAGGGTGACCGCCACGAGGACGCTGAACCAGAGCGGATCGTACCCCATCTCGGTCATGGTCGGCAGGAAGATCGGCACGATGACGAGGACAATCGGAATCCATTCGAGCGGCGAGCCCAGGACGAAGACGATGCCGAGGATGATGACCAGCATCACCGTCGGCGAAAACGGAAGCCCGAGCAGGTATTCCGTGAGCAGGTCGGCGCTGCCGAGCCGGGAGAAGACCGCGCCGAAGAAGTTCGCCGCCCCGAGCAGGAACATGATCATCGAGCTCATCAGCAGCGTCTGGTAGACGCAGGCCTTGAACGCGGCCCAATCGATCCGCCGGTAGAGCAGGGCGAGGACGAGCGATCCGGCCGCGCCGCAGGCCGCGGCATCCGTCGGCGTGGCGATCCCGGCGATGATGAACCCGAGCGTGCAGACGATGATGATGACGACCGGGATCACCCCGAGAAGGAGTTCGCGCAGTTTCTCGGCCGTGCTCGTCCGGTCGAGCTCGTCGGCCGGGATCGGCGGGCCGAGCGCCGGATTCAGGTAGCTGCGGACGAGGGTGTAGAGGATGTAGGCAAGCGCCAGCATCAGCCCCGGCACGATCGCCGCGGTGAACAGGTCGGAGACCGGAACGCCGATCACCGGCCCCATCACGATCAGCAGGATGCTGGGCGGGATGAGGATGCCGAGCGTTCCGCCCGCGGCGATCGCTCCGGCAGAAAGCCGCGTGTCGTAGCCCGTGGACTGCATGACCGGCGCCGCCATCACCCCGAGCACGGTGACCGAGGCGCCGACGATGCCGGTCGCCGCGGCGAAGACCGTCGCGACCACGAGGACGACGAGATAGAGGGACCCGCGCAGCCGGCCGAGCAGCAGGCGCAGCGCCATGAACATCCGCTCCATCAGGCCCGACTGCTCGAGAATGAACCCCATGAACAGGAACAGCGGAATCGCCGCGAGCGTGGTGTTGCGCATGAGCGAGAAGAACTGGAACTGCATCAGGTTGACGACCCGGTCGCCCATCCCGACCCAGCCGAACACCAGGGCGATGAAGATGAAGGTGAAGGCCATCGGGTAGCCGGTGAGGATGCCGACGAAGACGAGACCGAGGGAGACGAGGCCGAGGACTTCTTCGCTCATGCGGCCTCCGGTTCGATATCGGTCTGGCGGAACGGACGGTTCGCGAGGATCGCGAAGACGCTCTTCACCAGCTCGGACGCGCCCTGGATCAGCAGCAGGACACCCGTCACCGGCATCACCGTCTTCAGGGGATAGATGATCGGCATCATCGGGCTCGTCGGGATGCGCTCGCCCCGCTGCCAGGATGTCGCCGCGTAGTCGAACGTGGCGACGGTGAAGAAATACATCGCCGGAAGGAACAGGAAGACGATGAAGAGCGCGTCGATCATCCCCTGCCAGCGCGGCGGCAGGACGTTGAAGAGGAAATCGGCGCGCACGTGCTGGTCGCGGCCGAGAGTGTAGGCGGCGCCAAGCATGAAGAGGGCGCCGTAGAGCATGTAGGTCGCGTCATAGGCCCACATCGTCGGCCGTCCGAAGCCGAACCGCGCCACCACCTCGTAGACCAGCGCCCCCGTCATCGGCAGGATCAGCCACGCCGCCGCGCGCCCGACGAGCGCGCCCGGAAGGTCGAGAATGGCGGCGATGCGGCGCAGCCGGCGTTCGGTCGCGGGCGTCATGGCACCGCCGCTCCGGCCCTCGGCCGAAGTCCGGAATCATGGGACAGACTTGGCATGCGGTAATCTCACTCCTCCCAAAATGAGACTTCCCGTATCAATAAGCACGGAATTATTCTTCTGGCAAGACCGGTGACGCCGACAGGTCGGCGCGCGAGGGGACCGGTCCGGCCGCGCGGTCATCCGCTGGCGGAGGGATCGTCCACGATGAGATCGGAGAGATTCGCGGCAGCGGCGCGAAGCTGGGGCAGGAAGGTCAGGGCCCGCGCCACGTCGAAGCGCTGCGTCGGAGCGTGGAAGGACAGGGTGGAGACCAGCCGTCCGCCGCCCTCGAGAACGGGAACGGCGAGCGCCACCATCCCCGCCATGAATTCCTCCGCATCCACCGCATGGCCGCGGAGGCGGACCGATTCGATCTCGCGGAGGAGACTTTCGGGATCGCGGATCGTCCCCGGCGCCCGCGGAGCGAGGTCCGCCGCCGCGGCATAGCGCCTGAGATGGCCGGGAGCGAGCGTGCTGAGATACATCTTCCCGCTGGCCGTGCAGTAGAACGGGACGCTCGAGCCGATCGGAAGCTGGATGCGCAGCGGCCAATCCGTCTCCATCCGCTCGACATAGATCATCGCGTCGCGCTCCGGGACGGCGATGTTGCAGGTCTCCCCGATCTCGCGCGAAAGCCGGGTGAGGATCGCGAGCCGTGCCGTCCGCACGCGCAGGGAAGACAGGATGCCGCCCGACATCCGGCGCAGGCGCCGGCCGGGGGTATAGCTCCGCCCGTCTATGTCGCGGCTGAGAAAGCCCTCCTCCTCGAGCGTCGCGAAGAGACGGTGGATCGTGGGCTTGGGCAGCTGCATGGTCTGATTGACGTCGGTGGGGGTCACGGGAACGCCGGCCTCGGCCACCTTCTCGAGGATCATGAGCAGACGGAGCGTGCTCGGCATTCTGTCTGTCGACTTGTCCACGTCCGGCCTCCCGCTCCTCTGGTTCCCGTAGCGCCAATCCTATCCGACAGTCCGACAGCCCGACAAACGGAACTCGCCCGGACAGGCAGGCCTTATATCGGGACTTGAAGTCTCAAAAAGCGTAAAATACTATCGCCTCGCGGGCACTTCCGGGGAGGAGACAAGCGTGCGCGAGATCGAGGCCGATTATGTCGTGGTCGGAGCCGGATCCGCAGGCTGCGTGGTCGCGAACAGGCTCAGCGCCGATCCGACGGTCCGCGTGGTTCTCCTCGAAGCCGGTGGCCGCGACTGGAATCCGTGGATTCACATCCCGGTCGGGTATTTCAAGACCATGCACAATCCGTCCGTGGATTGGTGCTACGTCACCGATTCCGATCCCGGCCTCCACGGGCGCCGTCTCGCCTGGCCGCGGGGCAAGGTGCTCGGCGGGTCCTCGTCGCTGAACGGACTGCTCTATGTCCGCGGCCAGCCGCGCGACTACGACCGCTGGCGACAGCTCGGCAATGCGGGCTGGGGCTGGGACGACGTTCTGCCGCTCTTCCGGCGCGCCGAGCGGCGGGAGGGCGGCGGCGACGCCCATCACGGCGGGGAGGGTCCGCTCCACGTCTCGAACATGCGGATGTCGCGGCCGATCTGCGATGCCTGGCTGGAGGCGGCGCAGGCCGAGGGCTACCCGTTCAACCCGGACTACAACGGCGCCAGCCAGGAGGGAGTGGGATACTTCCAGCTTACCGCCCATAACGGCCGCCGCTGCAGTGCGGCCGTGGCCTATCTCCGCCCTGCGCGCCGGCGCGAGAACCTCCGTATAATCACCCGCGCCCATGTCCGGCGGATCGAGATCACGGAGGGCCGGGCGCGGGCGGTCCTCTACCGCGACCGCTCCGGCGCGGAAGCCCGGATCGTCGCGAGGGGGGAGATCGTGCTCTCCGCCGGCGCCATCGCCTCGCCGCAGATCCTGATGCTGTCGGGCATCGGGGAGGCGGAGCACCTCGCCGCGCAAGGGATCGGCGTGACCGTCGACCGGCCCGAGGTCGGCTGCAACCTTCAGGACCATCTCCAGGCCCGGCTCGTCTACAAGTGCAACGAGCCGACCCTCAACGACGAGGTTCGCGGCCTTCTCTCCCGCGCCCGGATCGCGGCCCGCTATGCGCTCTTCCGGACCGGCCCGATGACCATGGCGGCGAGCCTCGCGACCGGATTCCTGCGCACCGCTCCCCACCTGGAAACGCCCGACATCCAGTTCCACGTCCAGCCCTGGTCGGCGGATTCGCCCGGCGAAGGCGTGCATCCGTTCTCGGCTTTCACCATGTCGGTCTGCCAGCTTCGCCCGGAGAGCCGCGGAGAGATCCGCCTGACCTCGCCCGAGCCCGGAGACCATCCCTCGATCCGGCCCAATTACCTCGCGACCGAGACCGACTGTCGCACGCTCGTGGAGGGCATCCGGATCGCGCGCCAGATCGCGCGCCGGGCGCCGCTGGCGGACAAGATATCCGAAGCGTACGCGCCGCGGGCCGAGGTGGAGGGCGCGGAGGCGCTGCTCGACTGGGCGCGCGACACGGCGACCACGATCTACCACCCGACCGGCACCTGCCGGATGGGGTCAGACGACCGTGCCGTCGTCGACGACCGCCTCCGGGTCCGGGGGATCGAGGGTTTGCGGGTCGCCGATTGCTCGATCATGCCGGAGATCGTCTCCGGCAACACCAACGCGCCGGCCATCATGATCGGCGAGAAGGCGAGCGACATGATACGCGAGGATCGCCGCCGCCGCGCCTGACCCGGCTCTCGCCGATGCATGCCCCGGCGACCGGGACCGGAACGGCGAACAAGCCGTGATCAGCCCGGCGATCCCGGTTCTGCCGCCCGGACCTCTTCCGCCGCATCGACGATGATCTCGGCCACGAGGTCGCAATCGGCCTCCGAGAAGGTCAGGGGCAGGCGCATGTCGAATAGTACCGACAGGATGCGGTCCGTGCATGGCAGATCCTGGGAGGGCAGGTAGGTCCAGCTCCGGTAGGTGGAGGTGTAGTCCGAGGGATCGGGCGCGCCGAACCACTTGATGTTCACGCCGGCTTCCGCGACCGACGAGACGAAGGTCCCGGCTTGCGCGGGCGCGATCCCCGGCAGGGCGAACTGGATCGACGATCCGACGATCTGCGCCTCGGGCGGGCGGGACGGCAGGCGCAGCCACGGACAGGCCGAAAGACCCGCCGTCGTGCGGGCGTGGATCCGGTTCCAGCGCGCCACGTTGTCTTCGAGCCTGCGGAGTTGCGGGCGGAGCAGCGCGGCGCGCAGATTGTCCATCCGCGCGGAGAGATTCGGCGTCGTCAGGCGGACCTGTGCGTAGGCGTCCCGGTCGGGTCCCGCGCCGTGCCGGTCGTGCAGCATGTATGAGCCCGACAGGATGGTCGCGCGCGCCATGAAGTCCGGGTCGTTTGTGGTCAGAAGCCCGCCCTCGCCCGAATTCATGTGCTTGTAGGTCTGGGTGGAGAAGCATCCCGCGAGTTCGAAGCTCCCCGATTTCCTGCCGCCCCACGCAGCCCCCATCGTGTGGGCGCAATCCTCGATGACGGTGAGGCCCAGCTGATCCGCCGCGGCACGGAGGCGGTCCATGTCGCAAAGGTGTCCCCGCATATGCGACAGCAGGAGGTGGCGCGACCCCGTCCGCCGGGCCTTGTCCTCGAGATCCTCGACATCGATGACGAGTTCCGGCGTGATCTCCACCAGCACCGCCTCGGCGCCCAGAGCGGCGATGGCGCCGGGCACCGGCGCGAGAGTGAAGGCGTTGGTGAGAACCGTGTCGCCGGCCGTGATACCGGCGGCCCGCAGCGCGATTTGCATTGCCTGGCCGCCGGAGGTCAGCGCGAGGCAGAAGCGCGCGCCCTGCCAGGCCGCGAATTCGCGCTCGAGCGCTTCTGCCTCCGCCTCCTCGCCGGGAGCGGTATTGTAGCGGTGCAGCCTGCCGGAGCGCAGCACGCCGAGGGCGGCCGCGATTCCCTCTTCGGGGATCGGCTCCTGCTGGGTAAAACTCCCGCTGAAGTGCCTGCGCGCCATCGCACCTCCGATCCGGCCGGGACGCCATCCCTCGCCCTCGGCGCCGTCCCGGTCCGGCCGGCGCCGGGCGTTGCGATCTCCGGTCCTTGTCACAGTCTTTCAGACGGTCCCGCTTTTCAAACTTCTTCTTGCGCGTCTCCGCGCGCGGTCGGTCCGGCGATGGCGGTGGTTCCGGCGCAAGGACCGGGCTCGGACGCGGCAATCCCCGAAGCCGCAGCGCGCCCGGGCGAGGCGTATTCCGAGGCAAGCGCGGCCGTCGCGGCCCCTACCGTGTCGTAGTGGCGACATCCGTAGATCTTGCTCTGCTTCGCCAGCGTCCCGGCGAGCGGTCGCTGCAGCGAGGCGAAGACCACGTCGAGATCGGCCCTGGCAATGTTGTCGAGGAGCCGCTTCAGCATCCGTAGCCCCGTTGCGTCCACGTCGGTCACCGCCCGCATGTCGAGGATCAGGCACCGGGCCGAGGGATGCTCGGCGACATGGGCCAGGACCTGCTCCTCGGCATGGCCCACATTACCGAAATAGAGCGGCCGGTCGATCCGCAGGATCAGGAACGGGGCGGTATCGCCGTCGACCGAATCGCGGTCGATGGAACGATAGATGCCCGTGCCCGCCTCCGGATCGGCGCCTTCCCGGGTGACGCGCGGCAGGGAGGAAGACCAGAGGAAGGCCATGATCCCCCCGACCGCGCCGCAGAGAAGCCCCCATTGCACCCCGAGGGCAAGCGTGGTCGCAAAAGTGACGGCCACGATCGCGCCCTCGAGCCGGCTGTGGGCGAAGACGGCGCGGATGTCGGAGAGCTTCACCAAGCCGGCGATCGCGCTGATCACCAGCGCCGAGAGCGCCGCCACCGGAAGCTGCGCGAGGAGCGCGCCGCCGAAGAACGCCACCGGCAGCACGATCAGCGCAGCGATCGCCGAGGAGAGCGGCGACCGCGCTCCTGCGTCCTCCACCAGCGCGGAGCGCGACAGGCTCACGCCGGAGGCGTAGCCGCCGGTCAGACCGACCACCATGTTCGCCGCCCCGATCGCCAGCGCTTCGCGGTTGCTGTCGAGCCTCTCGCGGCGGCCCGACGACATCGACTTGGCGACCGCGATGCCAATGACGAAGATCACCACCGCCAGGGTGAGGCTCGGCAGGAGAAGGCGGAGCCAGACCGCGGGCGGCGCCAGCGGGATCGCGAGGTAGGGGAGCCGGCCCTCGGGTTCGGGGATACGCGCCACGCCCGGCAGCCACAGCGCCGCCCCCAGCGTTGCGGCGAGGATCACGACGATCTGGGCGGACTTGACGAAGGCCAGCTGCGGCACGCCGTCGAGACCGAGCGGCCGCGCCGCGGCCGCCATCGCCCGCTCCCCGAAGAGGAACCCCAGCAGCGCCCCGGCGCCGAGCGCCAGCGTGGCCGGGTCCGAGGCGGAGCCCGCGCCGAGTTCCGCGAGCGTTCCCTGCAGCGTGCCGGACCGGTCCGCCTCGATCCCGGTGAGCCCGGACACCTGGCTCGCCGCGATCAGGATCGCCGCCGCCGCCGTGAATCCCAGAAGCGCCGGTTCGCTGACGAAATTCACCAACCGTCCCATGCGGATCGCACCGAGCACGGCGAGCATCGTACCGGTCTCGATGGCGACAATGGAGGCGGTGAGGGCGGGCGCGACTCCGCCGCCGCCCACCGCCTCCGCGACCAGTAGCGACGCCAGGGCGACGGGCCCCATCGACACCGCCGCCACCCGGCCAAGCATGGCATAGACCAGAGGTGCCACCATCGCGGTCAGAAGGCCGGTGCCGGGGGAAAGCTGCGCCAGCGTCGCATAGGCCATCGCCTGCGGCACGAGAAGGACGCTGAGAACCGTACCCGCCAAAGCGTCGCGACCCAAATCCGCGGGCCCGTATCCCGACATCCAGGCCGGACGCAGATGCTCGATCGCCGACGCCATCCCGCGAACCTAGCCGCATCCGCGCCGAACGGAAGGCCCGCCCCGCGGGTCCGGGGCGGATCTCCGTCATCCCGGTCTTCACATGCTGTCGCAACCGGCCCGACCGGTCGCCCGCCCTATCGGCTCCGCTCGTTCCCGTCGAATGAGGCGGACACGACGAATCGGACCTCGGCAACCGATGCGCCGGGTGCCGATCCCCCGAACGCAAGACGGCGGGCCCGAGGGGCCCGCCGTTCGATCCGGCTCGTCGCGGCGGTGGCCGCCTCAGGCGGCTTTCTTGGCCGCGGAGGTCGCCTTGTCGGCCGCCTCGCTGGCGTTGTTGCCGATCTTCTGGCCCATCTCCTCGCCGGCCGCGGTGGCGAGGTCGGTGGTTTCGCTGCCCGCTTTCTGGGTCACCTCGCCGAAGGACTGCATGGTCCGCGTGACGAGATCCATCTGCTTCTGCACGAAGTCGCTGTAGGCCTGCGCGTAGTCGCGCGGCTCGTCGCGCACCGTCGCCACGTCGCGGACGTTGGAGAAGGTCTCCTGCGCGGTCTGGCTGGCGATGTCGGTCGATTTCGTCGCGGCCCCGACGAAAATCGAGGTCAGCCGTTCATTGTAGCCGGCCCAAGTCTTCACCACATCCTGATAGCCCTGCGGGTCGAACAGGTTGCGGAAGTCTTGAGTGGCATTGGTCGCTTGCTTGGCCATGTCGGATGTCCTTTCTGGAATGTCGCGCTGCGGGTCGTCGGGTCGTCGTCTCTTCACCGGACTAGGTAATGCCGCAGCGCGGCAATGCAAGCCATTTTCTGCTGCAGAGCAGCAAAAAGTCCGTGCCGGGCCTGTGCAGCGGCGTCTTTCCGCCGCCTCCGGGCCGGCCGTGCCGCTCTCTCAGGCAAGGGTGCCCGTCGCGGCCTCCGCGGCGGCGCGAATCGCGCGGATATTTTCGCCATAGACGGCCGGCCGCTCCGCCGAGCCGCCGCGGAAGACCGCCGATCCCGCGACGAGTACGTCGGCGCCGGCGCGCGCAAGCCGAGGCGCGGTCGTCGCATCGACGCCGCCGTCGATCTCGATATGGACCGGCCGGTCGCCGATCATCGAGCGCAGCGTGGCGACCTTGCCGGTCAGGTCGATGAAGCTCTGGCCGCCGAAACCCGGATTGACCGTCATCACCAGGACGAGATCCGCGAGGTCGAGGCAATGCGCCACCGCTTCGGCCGGTGTGCCGGGATTGAGCGCGACGCCCGCCTTCATGCCCGCCCCGCGGATTGCCTGGAGCGTGCGGTGGATATGCGGTCCCGCCTCCACATGCGCGGTCAGGATATCGGCGCCCGCCTCGGCGTAGGCGCCGATGAACGGATCGACCGGCGCGATCATCAGATGCACGTCCATCACCGTCCGGATGTGCCGCCGGAACGCCTTCACCGCCGGCGGGCCGAAGGTCAGGTTGGGCACGAAATGTCCGTCCATCACGTCGACATGCACCCAGTCCGCACCCTCCGCCTCGATCGCTCGGATTTCGCGGCCGAAATCGGCGAAATCGGCAGACAGGATCGAAGGGGCGATCCGGATCGAACGGTCGAACGGCATGGCGGTCTCCTCCGGGGCGGGTCCCGCCCTCGATAGGACGCGCGGCATCGGAACGGAAGCTGCTTCGGGTCCGCCGCCACCCGAAGCCTTGCGGCCAGCGCAACGCCGCACTGCGGCGTCGAGCGTTGTGCGGTCGCAGCGATGCCCCTAGCTCGAGATCAACGCAAGCAATTCCCAAGGAGCCTTGAAATGGCCTCTCTCACCTTCCGTTCCGGCTTTCCGTTCTTCCATGTTCTTCGCGCCATGATCGACCGGCGGGTGGAGGATCATGTCGCCGCGCGGGCCCGCTTCAGGGCCTACATGCGGACCCATACCGAACTCGCCGGCATGAGCGACCGCGAGCTCGCTGATATCGGCATCGCCCGCAGCGACATCTCGGCCATCGCCTACGAGCATGCCTACGGCCCGGACACGACGCGGCACTGAGGCGTTCCGGCCCGGCGGCCGCCATCTTCGAGCCTCGTTTTTGCCGCGAGAACGGGGTAGGAAGCGCCATGCCGGTCCATGCGTTCCCCTCTCCCCATCCGTCGAACCCCGAGCGCGGCACGCCGCTCTCGGGCCAGAGCCTCGATCCCGCGACGCTCGCCTATTACGAGGCGCATGCGGCGGACTACGCCGAGCGCATCAGCCGCTCGGCGCCCGATGGCGACCTCAAGACCTTCATGGAGGCGCTTCCCGCGACGCGAGAGCCGGTGCTCGACTGGGGCTGCGGGCCCGGCAACACCGCCGCGCTCCTCGCGGCCGCCGGCATCTCCTGCGAAGCCACCGATGCGAGCCCGGCCATGGCGGCTCTGGCCGCGGAACTGGGCGTGGCGGTCCGCGTCGACCCGTTCGAGGCGCTCGATTCCGCGCCCCGGTTCCGCGGCATCTGGGCCAACTTCTCCCTGATCCACGCGCCCCTCGCCATGTTCGCCCCGCTGGTCGCGCGGGCGGCCGAGACGCTGGTGCCGGGCGGGGTGCTGCATCTGGGCCAGGACATCGCGATCGGACATCCGCGCTCGGAGACCGGACGCGAGGTCCGGTATCTCGGCCTCCGCTGCGCCCTCGTTCCTCCCGAAGAGATCATGGAAGCCGTGCGTGCGGCGGGTCTGCTGCCGGTCTCGGCACGGTCGGGATCCGGCCACAGCCTCCATGGCACGCCTCTCGACTTCCACATCCTTCTCGCTCGGAAGCCGCTCTGACCTCCGCCGGCGGCCGCGGATCAGCCGCCCTCCGACAGGGCGCGGGCCTTCTCGCGTAGGATGAACTTCTGGATCTTGCCGGTCGAGGTCTTCGGCAATTCGCCGAAGACCACCGATTTCGGCGCCTTGAAATGGGCCATCCGGTCCCGGCAATGGGCGATGATGTCCTCTTCCGTCGCCTCCTTGCCACTTTTCAGTTCGACGAAGGCACAGGGCGTCTCGCCCCATTTCTCGTCCGGCTTCGCCACCACGGCGGCGGTGTTCACTGCCGGGTGCTTGTAGAGCACGTCCTCGATCTCCAGCGTGGAGATGTTCTCGCCGCCCGAGATGATGATGTCCTTCGCCCGGTCCTTGATCTCGATATACTGGTTGGGGTGCATCACCGCGAGATCGCCCGAGGCGAAGTAGCCGCCGCGGAAATCCTCCGCCGTCTTGTCGGGCATCTTCAGATAACCCTTCATCACGTTGTTGCCGCGGAAGAAGACCTCGCCGATCGTCTCGCCGTCATGGGGGACGGGTTCGAGCAATTCCGGGTCCAGAACGGTCAGCTCCTCGAGCGCGTGGTTCTCCACCCCCTGCCGGACCTTCAGGGCGTTCTTCTCGTCCTGGTCAAGATCCGACCATTCCTCCTTCCACTCGCAGATCGTCGCCGGCCCGTAGGTCTCGGTCAGCCCGTAGACATGGGTCACGGCGATCCCCATCGCTTCCATGTCCTGCATCACGCGGGCCGGCGGCGCGGCGCCGGCCGTCATCGCCTTCACCTCGTGCTCGATCCCCTCGCGCAGGGTCTCGTCGGCTCCGGCGATCGTGTTCAGCACGATCGGCGCACCGCAGAAATGGGTCACCTTCTCGCCCCTGATCGCATCGAAGATCGGCTTTTCCCGGACTGCCCTGAGGCAGACGTTGACGCCCGCGAGCGCCGCGATCGTCCAGGGGAAGCACCAGCCGTTGCAATGGAACATCGGCAGCGTCCAGAGATAGACGCAATGCCGCTGGATGCCCCAGGAGGGAATGTGGGCGAGCGCGTTCAGATAGGCACCGCGATGGTGATAGACCACGCCCTTCGGGTCGCCCGTCGTGCCGGAGGTGTAGTTGAGGCTGATCGCGTCCCATTCGTCGACGGGCATCTCCCACTCCGCCTGCGGGTCGCCCTCCCCCAGCAGCGCATCGTAGTCGAGCGCCCCCACCGGCCCGCCCGCCGCCGCGGGGTCGGGAATGTCGACGATCAGCGGATTCCGCTCCGAAGCCTCGACGGCGGCCTTCACCACGTCGGCGAATTCGGGATCGACCATCACCACCTTCGCCTCGCCGTGCTCCAGGATGTAGCGCACGTCCTCGGCCTCGAGGCGGACGTTGATCGTGTTCAGCACCGCGCCGGCCATCGGCACCGCAAAATGCGCCTCGAACATCTCGGGAATGTTGGCGGCCATGATCGCGACCGTGTCGCCCCGGCCGACCCCCCGGGCCTTGAGCGCCGAGGCGAGCCGGCGGCATCTCTCGTAGGTCTCCCCCCAGTTCCGCCGGGTCTCCCCGTAGACCACCGCCGGGCGCTCGGGGAACACCTTGGCCGACCGCGCGAGAAAGCTCAGCGGCGTCAGCGGAACGTAGTTCGCTCGCGTCTTGTCGAGATTCGTGTCGAAGATGGAACTCGCCATCCGGTCCTCCTTCATGTCCCCGGCGCCTTCAGACGAAGGCGCTCTCCCCGGTTATCGCCCGGCCGACGATCAGCGTGTTCATCTCCCGGCTGCCCTCGTAGGAATAGATCGCCTCGCAATCGGCGAAGAAGCGCGCCACCTTGTCCTCGAGCAGGATGCCGTTGCCGCCCAGAACTTCCCGCGCCAGCGCCACCGTGCTCCTGGCGGAGGCCGTGCAGAAAACCTTGGCGAGCGAGGCCTGTTCCTCGCTGTCCGCGCCCTGATCGACGAGCGCGGAAAGCCGCGTGCACATGGCGAGCGACGCCGTCACGCCCGCCAGCATCTCGACGAGGTTGCGCTGGACGAGCTGGAAGGCCGCGATCGGCCGCCCGAACTGCTCGCGGCGCCTGGCATAGGCCAGGGCGTTTTCGAAGGCGCCGAGCGCGCATCCCGCCGCCTGCCAGGCGACGAGGCCCCGGGCCCGCCGGAGCACCAGCGCCGCATCGGCGAACCTGTCGGCGCGGGCGAGGCGGTTCGCCTCGGGCACCCGGCACTCGTCGAGCGTGACGGCGGCGTTCTGCACCACCCGGAGCGCGATCTTGTCGCGCTGGATCTCGGTGGAGAAGCCGGGGGTGTCTTTCTCCACCACGAAGCCCTTCACCTCGCCGTCCGCCTCGTCCCGCGCCCAGATCACCGTCAGGTCGGCGAAGCTCGCATTGCCGATCCATTTCTTGCGCCCGTTCAGAACCCAGCTTTCGCCGTCGCGCCGCGCCGTCGTCTCCATGCCGCCGGAGATGGCGGATCCCACATCCGGCTCCGTCAGGCCGAAGGCGCCCACCGCTTCCATCGTCCGCAGCTTCGGCAGCCACCGGGCGCGCTGCTCCTCCGAGCCGCACTGGTAGATCGAGCCTGCGGCCAGCGGTCCCTGCACCCCGATGAAGGTGCCCATGGACGGATCGACGCGGGTCACCTCCACCGTCATCCAGCCGTCCACGGCATGCGGACGCCCGCCGAAGCCGTGCCCTCGATAGGACCGGCAGACAAGGTCGAGCGCGCCGAGATCCGGGATCAGGTCGTGGGGAAAGGTCGCTGCCGCCCAATGGTCGTCGATCACCGGCGCGACCCGCTCCTCCATGAAGCGCCGCACCCGGTCGAGATGGGCGCGGTCCGCCTCGGGAAGCGCCGCGCGCTGGGCATAGAGGTCGCCGGGCCAGGCGGTCTCCGCCCCCCCGACATGCGCCGCCGCCGCGTCCTCCATGAGCCCGTTCCTCCCCCGGCCGGTCCTCGACCTGACATAGCCCGTGGCGGCCGGCGGGCCAACCGGCGCCGCGGGGGAAGGCGACGCGGCCCTACCCCGCAGACAAGGTCAGGCCGTCTGACCTTGTCCGCGGACAAGGTCCCTCACCCGAGCCCGTCGATCAGCGCGGTGACGACCCGCTCGAGCCGCAGGCGTTCGATCGCGGTGAAGTCGCGCTCGGCCCGGATCTCGAGCCGCCCGGTACCGGCGGTGCAGGTCGCCGTGCCGGCGCGGGTGCGGATGTCGAAGGTGATCCTGGCGCCGCTGCGCCGGACGCCTCGTGCCGCGGGCGCGGGAATGGGGGACCCGCGCGACAGGCCTGCCTCGTCGAGATCCGCCGCGTCCCGCAGGACGCGCAGCTCGTCGCTGATCGAGCGCATCTCCCAATCGTCGAGCTCCGCGCGGATGCGGTCGGCAATCTCGGGGTGGTCCCTGATCTCGCGGGCAAGCCGCGTGCCGAGCGCCCGCGGGATCTCCGTCGGATAGGTCAGCACCGGCCCGATCTCGTCGAGCAGCGCCGCGAAGGCCCGGATGCAGCTCCGCTTGGAATAGGGCGCCGACTGGAAGAGCGCGGAGACCGCCGCGCCGACATCGGTCGCCTCGGTCGCCGGATCGGCGGCGTAGTTCCGCGCCGCATGGGCCATCTCCGCGAAGGACAGGTCCTTGCGGACGACATTCTCGTCCACCATCCGGCGGTAGAGGCCGGGAATGTCCGACCCGGCGGGCAGCACGAGCGCCGGGATCGTTCGCCAGCGCGCCTCCCCGGTCTCCGCCCCGATGCGCCGATACGCGGAAAGGCGCCGCAGGCCCTGGATCAGCTCGTAACCGTCCCCCTCCCGACGCGGCATCACCCGGATCGGGTTCGACAGGCCGATCTCGCGGATGGAGGTGCAGAGCGAGTCGATCTCCTCGTCCTCCCCGGGCATCCGGTCGCGCACCAGCAGGAAGGTATGGATCGCGTCGAGCGGCAGGTCGCGCACCGTCTCGCCTGTCGCCGCTTGCGGCATCGCGGACGCGCTCTGGGCCGCGCTTTCGTCGGTCTTCCGGCGATTGCGGGTCATCTTTCCACTCCCTTCGTCGCGACAGATCTCGGGCGCCAGTCTTGGGCGGAACACCTTGCGGAAGGAATCCGGCAGCGCACGGTGCGGATCGCCCCCGAGCGGCAGGCGGCGGAGCGGACGACCTTATCCGCGGATAAGGTCAGGCCCGGTCCGGGTCCCCGGCCGGACCGCCCCGGCGCGCGCGCTCGAACCGCAGCGCGCCGCGTAGACCGCCGGTCGCGCGGGCCCCTGCCGGCGATCCCTTGTTTGAACCTTCGCTGCGCGCACCTACCGTGACGGGAATCGAGCATGATGCACGGGGGCCCGAGGGCGCCGGGATCGGAGGGCTGAGCATGAATCGTCACATTCCCATTCGCCTCGGACAGGTCGGCGGCGGCAGCGGCGCCTTCATCGGTCAGGTGCACCGCATCGCCAGCCGCATCGACGGCGACTTCGCGCTCGTCGCCGGGGCGCTCAGTTCCACGCCGGAGAGGGCGGAGGAGAGCGCGGCGGCGGTGGGCATCGCGCCGGAGCGCACCTATTCCGACTGGAAGATCATGGCGGAGGCGGAGGCGGCGCGGGCGGACGGGATCGAGGCCGTGGCGATCTGCACGCCGAACCATCTGCACGTCCCGGTCGCGAAGGCGTTCCTGGAGCGAGGCATCCACGTCGTCTGCGACAAGCCGCTGGCGGCCGGCCTCGACGAGGCGAAGGACTTGCGCGAGGCCGTGGCGCGCAGCTCGGCCGCCTTCGTGCTGACCCACAATTATTCGGGCTATCCGCTGGTACGCGAGGCGCGGGCGATGGTCTCCAGGGGCGATCTGGGCGCGATCCGGGTCGTGCAGGTCGAGTATCCGCAGGACTGGATGACCGACAGGGTCGAGGAGCAGGGGGTGAAGCAGGCCGAGTGGCGCGCCGATCCCGAGCGGGCGGGCCTCGGCGGGGCCACGGGCGATATCGGCACCCATGCCTACCATCTGGCCCGCTTCGTGACCGGGCTGGGGCTCGCGCATCTGGCCGCGGATCTGGCGGCCTTCGTGCCCGGCCGGGTGCTCGACGACAACGCCCATGTCATGCTGCGCTTCGAGGGCGGCGCGAAGGGCCTTCTCTGGTGCAGCCAGGTGGCGCCCGGGCACGAGAACGGCCTGCGGCTCAGGGTCTTCGGCGAGAGCGGCGGGCTGTCCTGGTTCCAGGAGGATCCGAACGTGCTGTGGCACGCCCCCCATGGCGCGCCCGCGCGCCGGCTGACGCGCGCCGGGCCGGGGACGAGCGGGACGGGAACCCGCGTGCCGCCGGGCCACCCGGAGGGCTATCTCGAGGGGTTCGCCACCCTCTACGCCGATGCCGCCCGGCTGATCCGCGCGCGGCAGGCGGGGCAGGTTGCGCCGGAGGACCTGCAGCTTCCCGACATCGACGACGGTGTCGAGGGCGTGGCCTTCGTGGAGGCCTGCGTGCGCTCATCGGGGCAGGATGCGGCCTGGGTGGAGCTCGACCTCTGAGAGCCGGGCCGGTCTGCGCCTCCGGGGCGCGGCTTCGCCGCACCGTCAGGCCGGCGGCGCGGTGGTCGCGCGCATGATCAGTTCGACCTCCAGCCGCTCGTTCGCCACTTCCTCCGGCCCCTCGTTCGAGATCATCCCGATCAGCCGCGTCCCCGCGCGGCGTCCGATCTGGCGGGCCGGGATGCGCACCGTCGTCAGGGCCGGCTCGATCTGCGCGGAGCCGGCGAAATCGCCGATACCGACGATCGACAGCGCCTGCGGTACCGCCACCTGTGCCCGCGCCGCGGCGAAAACAGCGCCCTGGGCGATCACGTCGTTGCCGCAGATCAGCGCCGTCGGCCGGTCGGGCTCTCGCAGGAGGGCGAGGCAGGCCTCCTTCGCCTGCGCGACGTCGTAGGTGGATCGGCCGCGCCAGGCCGGCGGAACCTCGACCCCGCGCGCGGCGAGCGCGGCTTCCGTCGCGGCGAGACGCGCGGCGGCGCGGTCGTTGCCGGTGACGGGCGGGAAGACGAGGCCGATTCGCCGGTGGCCGAGAAGCAGCAGATGTTCGGTGGCGAGCCGGGCGGCTTCGGAATTGTCCGCGCCGATGCAGGGAAGGGGGGCATCGGGCGCGTAGTTCCAGATGCTGATCATGGGCGTGTCCTGCCGGCGCAGCATGTTCAGGGAATCGGGCGCGTGATCGAGGCCGATGAGGGCGACCCCGTCCACCCGGTGTTCCAGAAACTTGCGCAGGAGAGTGTATTCGAGACCGAGATCGTAGCCGTGCGAGGCGAGCAGCACGGTGAAGCCCGCCTCGCTCACCGTGTCGTTGAACGACTGCACCACCTCCGCGAAGATCGTGTAGTCGATGGTCGGAACCACGAGTCCGATCGTGGCGCTTCGTCGCCCGTGCATCGCCTGCGCCGCGCGGTTGCGGATATATCCCGACTTGCGAATCGCCGCATCGATCCTTTTCCGCGTCGCGGGGCTGACGATCTCAGGGTGGTTGATTGCGCGCGACACCGTGGCCGGAGACACGTTCGCGAGCTCGGCGACGGAAGTGATATCAATTCTACTGCGTTGCTTTGATGGCAATATTCGATTTTCCTACCAGAAATAATGAAATCGTTTGCAAAACTATTTTCATTCCTTAACGTCAGCTTTGCAACAGGAATTGTCCCGACGAGCGCGGCAATCTCGCGCCTTCGAAGGGCGGATCCGAATGGGAGGCGGCCACGGATGAACGCACCAGACGACGCAACCGGTGTCGAAATGATCGTGGAAAAGGCTCGCACGGCACAGAGGCGCTATGCCCGGGCCGGGAGCCAGGCGCGCTATGATCGCGCAGCGCTGGCGGCGGCTTGGGCGATCATGGAGCCCCAGCGGAACGGGGCGCTGTCGCGTCTCGCGGTCGAGGCGACGGGGCTCGGCAATGTCGCCGACAAGATCACCAAGAACCATCGCAAGACGCTCGGCCTGATGCGCGACCTGAGCCGGGCGCGGACCTTCGGGGTGGTCGAGGACGATCCCAAGACGGGGATCACGCGGATCGCCCGCCCGATGGGCGTGGTGGCGGCTGTCGTGCCTTCGACAAATCCCGCCGCGACGCCGGCGAACAACATCATCAATGCGCTGAAATGCGGCAATGCGATCGTCCTGTCTCCTTCCCCCAAGGGCGTGCCCTGCTCGGCGCGTCTGATCGAACATATCCACGCCGAATTCGAGAAGATCGGCGAGGATCCCGACCTCGTGCAGATGCTGCCGCCTCCCGGTTCCAAGGCCAAGACCCAGAGGCTGCTCGAGATCGCGGACCTGACGGTGGTAACCGGCAGCCAGAACAACGTGCGCCGCGCCTATACGGCCGGCACGCCGACCATCGGCGTCGGCGCAGGCAACGTCGCGGTGATCGTCGACGAGACCGCCGGCCTGGAAGCGGCGGCGGAGAAGATCGCCGCGTCGAAATGCTTCGACAACGCGACCTCCTGTTCTTCGGAAAACGCGGTGATCGTGGTCGACGCGGTCTACGACGATTTCAAGCGCGTACTCGAGGCGGCCGGCGGTGCGGTCCTGCCGGCCTCCGAGGAGGGGCGCATGGTCGAGGGGCTCTGGCCCGACGGCGCGCATCTCTCTCCGGCACTCATCGCGCGTGATCCGGACGTGTTGATCGATGGCCTCGGCCTGGCCGGCAAGGTGCCCGACGATACACGGTTCCTTGCCGTCGAGACGGACGGGATCGGCCCGGAGCACCGGCTGTCGGGCGAGAAGCTCAGCCTCGTGATGGCGCTCTACCGGGCGCGGGACTTCAATCATGCCGCCGAACTGGCGGGCCGCATTCTCGCCCATCAGGGGGCGGGGCATTCCTGCGGCATCCACACCTCCGACACCGAGCGGCCGATTGCGCTCGGCCGGACGCTGCCGGCCTGCCGCATCATCGTGAACCAGGCGCATACCTTCGCCACCGGCGGCTCGTTCGAGAACGGAATGCCGTTCTCGCTCTCGATGGGCTGCGGAAGCTGGGGCGGCAATTCCATAGACGACAACCTTCACTGGCGACATTTCCTGCAGCACACCAAGGTCGTGCGGACGATCCCCACCGACGAACCGAGCGTGGAGGAGATCTTCGCCGGCTACTGGGAGGAGGCGGGCCAATGAGGTTCGACGCCCGGACGCCCCCCTCCGGCACCCTTCGCGACTGGATCGACCACCGGGCAGAAACCCGCGGCGACACGGTGAGCTATGTCTTCACCGACGGGGCCGATCCGCTGGACTGGGCGGGCCTGCGGAAGGCGGCGCGCGATGTTGCGCTGCGCCTGACAGGCCTCGGCATTCCGGCGGGGGCGAGCGTCGCGTTGATGCTTCCGAACGGTCGGCCTGGGGTGATCGCCCTCTTCGGCGCCCTCTATGGGGGGTTCCGCGTCACCGTGATCAACCTCGTGGCGGGCGCCGAGGCGGTCGGATACGCGCTCGGACATTCCGGGGCGCGCCACGTCCTCGTCGATAACCGGCAGGCGGAACTGCTGGCCGAGGCGCGGCGCGCGCACGACCTTCATCTGGTGGAGATCGGGGTTGGAGCGGATGTTCACTGGCCTGGCGGATCCACCCCGGCGGGGACCCTGCACGAGGTGACCGGGGAGGACGACGCGCTCCTCATGTACACCTCCGGGACGACCGGCCGACCCAAGGGTGTCGTCCACAGCCAGACGAGCCTGCTGGCGGGCGGGTGGACGCCGGCGCTCGCGCACGACCTGACGGAGCGGGACCGGGCCTATTGCGTGCTGCCGATCTACCACATCAACGGTCTCTGCGTGACGATGATCGGACCGCTCGTCTCGGGGGGAACCGTGATCGTGGCGCCGAAATTCTCCGCGCGGAGCTTCTGGGCCGATTGCGCACGCCACGAGGCGACCTGGTTCTCGGTGGTTCCGACGATCATCTCCCACCTCCTGCACGGCGAGGCGGAGCCCGACGCCGCGACCTCGGCCCGCATCCGTTTCGGCCGATCGGCCTCCTCGGCGCTGGCGCCGGAAGTGCAGACAGCCTTCGAGGAGCGGTTCGGGATCGCCATTGTCGAGACCATGGGGCTGACCGAGACCGCGGCGCAGATCCTGTCGAATCCGCTGCCGCCCGGCCCGCGCAAGATCGGGTCGCCCGGCCGGGCCTGCGGCAACGAGGTCGCGATCCTCGACGCGGATCAGGCCCCGCTGCCGGCGGGCGTGGAGGGTGAGATCGCGGTGCGCGGGCCCAACGTGATGCGGGGATACCTGAAGAACGAGGAAGCGACGCGCCAGTCGATGACCGCCGACGGGTGGCTGCGGACCGGCGATCTCGGCCATATCGACGCGGACGGGTTCGTGTTCGTGACCGGCCGCCTCAAGGAACTGATCATCAAGGGGGGTGAGAACATCGCTCCGCGCGAGGTGGACGACGCGCTCTACGCCCACAGCGCGGTGATCGAGGCCGCTGCCTTCCCCCGGGCCTGCCCGAGCTACGGCCAGAGGGTCGAGGCGGCGGTGGCCCTGGCCGACGGGGCGACGGTGACCGAGAAGGAGCTGATCGACCTCTGCTGCGCGCGTCTGGGCGCCTTCAAGTGCCCCGACGCCATCCATTTCCTCGACGAGTTGCCAAAGGGCCCCTCGGGCAAGATCCAGCGCAGGCTTCTGGTCGAGATGACCGCTCCGGAAGAGAACTGACCGGCCCGGCCGCCTGCCGCGGAGGAGCGGCGGAGGCGACGGACTACGGTAGACAAGCAACCACCAAGGGAGGAAAGACGATGTTCAGGACCAGGACCACGGCCAGTTTCACGGGCGCATGCCTCGCCCTTTCGTTCGGCGCCGGCGCTGTCGTCGCGCAGGACTACCCCAGCCGGCCGATCGAGATGATCGTGACGTTCGGACCCGGCGGCGGATCCGATGTGATGGGACGGCAGATGGCGCGGCTCCTGGAGGACCGGCTGGGCGTGCCGTTGCCGGTGTCCAACGTCGCCGGCGCCTCCGGCAATGCCGGGCTTACGCGGCTTTCCACCAGCAAGCCCGACGGCTACACGATCGGCACGCTGATCTCGCTCACCGTGGCGAGCTGGGCCGCGGGACTGGGCGACAACGAGCCCGGGGATTTCGACGTCATCGGGATCGTCCAGAGCTCGCCCTCCTTCCTGTTCGTGCCCGGCGGCAGCGAGCACCAGTCGGCCGAGGAGCTGTTCGCGTACGCCAAGGAGAATCCGGACGAGATCACCGTTGCGACCTCCGGCTACGGCACGATGGACGACGTAGCCCTGAAGCTTCTCGCCGAGGAGGGCATCTCAATGAAGAACGTGCCGTTCGAGGCGCCGGCGGAACGCTACGCCTCACCGATCGGCGGTCACACCGCGGCGATCTACGAGGAGCCGGGCGATGTCGCCCAGTTCATCGAGGCCGGTCAGCTCAAGCCGCTCGTGGTGTTCGCCAAGGAGCGTCACCCCGAGTTTCCGGACGTGCCGACGTCGGACGAGCTCGGCATCGACATCAGCGGCATGGACAATTTCCGCAGCGTCGCCGCCCCGGCCGGCACGCCGGACGACGTGATGGCCAAGCTCGAGGAGGCGGTGGTCGATGTCGTCGAAAGCGAGCAATGGCAGACCTTCTGCTCGGAGACCTATACCTGCATCGAACCGGTGACGGGCGAGGAGGCGCAGCAGCAGATCTCGGAGTTCCGCGACAAGATCGCGGCGCAGCTCGGAAACTGAGTTGCGCGTCATGGCACCATCGCATAGCGCAGCACCCCGGGAGGAGGCAGGGCGGACCGGGATGCTGGTCCGCTACCGCGGCCTGATCCTGCCGGCGGCCCTGATCGCCATGGGCCTCGTCCTGCCGTTCTTCATGTTCGCCGGGCGGACGCCGACCGACGCCCCGGGCCTCGGACCGGCTGCCTGGCCGGACATGGCGCTCGGCCTTATGGCGGCATTCGCGGCGCTCTGGCTGATCTCCGAATGGTGGCGCGTGCGGACCGGCAGGCAGGACACTAACCCGGCCCACCTTTCCGACGAGCCCTATTCGATGACGAAAGCGGTGGTCGGGATCGCGCTCATCGCGCTCTACGGCGCGGCGCTCGGCTATCTCGGCTTCGCTCTCACCTCGGCGCTCTTCATCTCGGTCTGGTGCGTGTACGGGGGCCTCCGCAATCCGCTGGTCGTCCTGCCGACTGCTCTCATCGGCACCGGCGCGCTGCTCTGGCTGTTCATGGGGCTCGCGCTGATGCCGCTCAGCCGGGGCGTCGGCATCTTCGACAATTTCAGCATCTGGCTGCTCCAGATGCTGCAGATCTACTAGGAGGACCGGCATGGGCACGTTCGACCTGCTCGCGGGCGGCTTCGCCGCTGCCTTCCACATCACAGCCTTCCTGACCATCGTCGTCGGCCTCCTGGTCGGCGTGATCGCGGGGGCGCTCCCGGGGATCTCCTTCGTCAACGCGATGGCGATGGCGCTGCCGTTCACATACGTGATGGAGCCGACGCAATCGATGCTGTTTCTCGGCGGCATCTATGTCGGGGGCGTGTTCGGCGGCTCGATCTCGGCGATCATGATCAACGTTCCCGGAACGCCGGCCTCGCTGCCCGCGACCTGGGAAGGCTATCCGATGACCAAGCGCGGCGAAGTGAAGAAGGCGCTCACCATCGCCGTCACCGCCTCGGCCATCGGCGGCCTCGTCAGCGCCATCGTGCTGACCTTCCTCTCGGCGCCGTTCGCGAGCTTCGCGCTGCGCTTCTCGCAGCCCGAATTCTTCGCCGCGACCATGCTAGGTCTCGTGAGCGTCATCGCCATCGCCAAGGACCGCCCCGTGGTGACAATGGTCTCGCTGCTTCTCGGCATCGCCGTCGGCACCGTCGGCGTCGATCCGCTCTACGGCATGGCGCGGTTCAGCTTCGGCGTCTCCGAGATGGAAAGCGGCATCGAGTTCGTCGTTGTGATGATCGGCCTCTTCGCGATCAGCGAGGTGATCGACCTCATCGCCACCAACCGCGACCTCAGGCCCAAGAACAACGCCGCGGCCCGGATAGGAGTGAAGTTCGCCGACATCTTCGCCACGCGTTGGGCGATCTTCCGCGGTACTACGATCGGGTGCCTGATCGGGATGATCCCCGGCGCCGGGGCGACACCCGGAGCGGTCATCGCCTACGGCATCGAGAAGCAGGTCTCGAGCCGCAGCGACGAGTTCGGGACCGGCGTGACGCAGGGGCTTGCCGCCCCCGAGGCGGCGAAGAACGCGACCACCGGCGCGGCCATGGTGCCGCTGCTGACCCTCGGCATCCCGGGAAGCGCCGCGACCGCGATCATGCTGGCGGCGATGATGCTGCACGGGGTCAATCCGGGGCCGCTGCTGTTCATCATGGACCCGACCATGGTCTACACGATCTTCGCGGCGATGATCCTGGCGAACTTCATGATGATCTTCGCCGGCATCGGCGTGGCGCAGATCTTCTCCACCCTGATGAAGACCCCCCCGGCGATCCTGACGGCCTTCATCTTGATCCTGAGCGTGGTCGGCGCCTATGGTGTGCGCAACAATGTCTTCGACGTCTATGTCTGCCTCGCCTTCGGGGTTCTGGGGTGGGGAATGAAGAGGGTCAATTTTCCCTCCGCGCCGCTGGTCCTCGGCGTTATTCTCGGCCCGCTGGCGGAACGCTACTTCCTGACTTCGCTGGCCGGGGCGAACCAGGACTGGACAGTGTTCTTCACGCGTCCGATCAGCGCCACGATCCTGGGCCTGACCGCGCTCTTCGCGCTCTGGTCCCTGTGGCAACCCATCATGACCACCTTCAGGCGCGGCAAGATGCACACCGCCTGACCGAAGAAAACAAGGATCGCCGACGCGCCCCTGGCGCATGGCTTCCCGCCCCCTGAGACAGAAGGAGACGAAAGATGAGGATGAGCACCGAGGAAGCGTTCGTGAAGGTGTTGCAGATGCACGGGATCGAGCATGCGTTCGGGATCATCGGGTCGGCGATGATGCCGGTTTCGGACCTGTTTCCGAAGGCCGGAATCACGTTCTGGGACTGCGCCCACGAGTGCAATGCCGGGATGATGGCGGACGGGTTCACGCGGTCGACGGGAAAGATGTCGATGATGATCGCGCAGAACGGTCCCGGGATCACCAATTTCGTGACGCCGGTGAAGACGGCGTACTGGAACCACACGCCGCTTCTGCTGGTGACGCCGCAGGCGGCGAACAAGACGATCGGCCAGGGCGGCTTCCAAGAGATCGAGCAGATGAAACTGTTCGAGGACATGGTCTGCTACCAGGAGGAGGTGCGCGATCCGAGCCGGATGGCGGAGGTGCTGAACCGGGTGATCGAGAAGGCGCGTCGGGCCTCGGCTCCGGCGCAGATCAACGTGCCGCGGGACTACTGGACCAAGGTGATCGACATCGAGCTGCCGCAGATCATCGCGCTCGAGCGGCCCGCGGGGGGCGCTGCGGCGGTGGAAGCGGCGGCGAAGCTCCTCTCAGAGGCATCGTTCCCGGTGATCCTGAACGGCGCCGGGGTGGTGCTTTCGGGTGGCATCGAGGCGAGCCGGCGGCTGGCCGAGGCGCTCGACGCGCCGGTGGCCTGCAACTACCAGCACAATGACGCCTTCCCCGGCAGCCACCCCCTGAGCGTCGGGCCTCTGGGCTACAACGGCTCGAAGGCGGCGATGGAGCTCATCGCCAAGGCCGACGTGGTGCTGGCGCTCGGCACGCGCCTGAACCCGTTCTCGACGCTGCCGGGCTACGGGATCGATTACTGGCCGAAGGACGCCAAGCTCGTCCAGGTGGAGATCAACCCCGACCGGATCGGCCTGACGAAGAAGGTCGACGTGGCGATCCAGGGGGATGCGAAGAAGGTGGCCGAGCAGCTTCTGGATGCGCTCGGCGACGGCGTCGGCGACGCCTCCCGGCGCGACCTGATCGCCGAGACCAAGAGCCGCTGGGCGCAGGAGCTGACCTCGCTCGACCACGAGGAGGACAGCGACGAGGGGATCGACTGGAACGAACGCGCGCGGACCAAGCACCCCGACCGGATGAGCCCGCGCCAAGCTTGGCGGGCGATCATGTCGGCGCTGCCGAAGGACGCGATCATCTCGTCCGACATCGGCAACAACTGCGCCATCGGCAACGCCTACCCGACCTTCGAGGCGGGTCGCAAATACCTTGCGCCCGGACTCTTCGGCCCCTGCGGCTACGGGCTTCCGGCGATCCTCGGCGCTAAAATCGGCTGTCCGGACGTGCCGGTGGTGGGCTTCGCCGGCGACGGCGCCTTCGGCATCTCGATGAACGAGATGACGGCCTGCGGGCGGGGCGAGTGGCCGCATGTGACGATGGTGATCTTCCGCAACTACCAGTGGGGGGCGGAGAAGCGGAACACGACGCTGTGGTTCGACGACAACTTCGTGGGCACCGAGCTCAACGAGGGGGTCAACTACGCGCGGGTGGCGGAGGGCTGCGGCCTGCGCGGGGTGCAGGTCACCACCATGCAGGAGCTGACGGAGGCGCTCGACGACGCGATCCGCGTGCAGATGGAGGGAACTGCCACCACCTTCATCGAGGTCGTCCTCAATCAGGAGCTCGGAGAGCCGTTCCGCCGCGACGCCATGACGAAGCCGGTCCAGGTCGCGGGGATCAGCAAGGCGGACATGCGCGTCCAGGAACCGTCCTGAGGGCGAGCCCGGCCCTTCCGGGGGCCGGGCCAAGATATATCGAGTCGGGAAGGCGATGCGATGAAGGCTCTGGAACAGATCCTGAGGTCGGTCGAACGATCGGGGCAGCGGATCGCCCTTTCGGAGGGCGCGGATCCGCGCGTCGTGCAGGCCGCCTGCGAGGCACGGCGCAGGGACCTCGCGACACCGATCCTCGTCGGGCCCGCCGGCGAGGTGGCGGCCGCGCTTGAGGCGGCGGGGGCGGCGGATCTCGGGATCGAGATCGTCGATCCCACCGGCTCTGCCGATGCCGGGCGTCTCGCGGAGCTCTACGTGGAGATCCGCCGGCACAAGGGCGCCACCCCCGAGGAGGCCGCCGGGGCGATCCTCGAGTCGCATGTCTTTGCCGCGCTCATGGTCCGGGCCGGCCTCGCCGAAGGGACGCTCGGCGGGGCGTGCCTGCCCACGGCCGACATCGTCCGCGCAGCGCTGCAGATCATCGGTCGCGACCCCGGGGCGAAACTGGTCTCGAGCTATTTTCTGATGCTCTTCTGCGCGCCCCATCACGAGAAGCCCGGCGCCTATCTCTTCGCCGATGCCGGGCTGGTGGTCCAGCCCGACGCCGAGGAGATGGCCGAGATCGCCCTCGCCTCCGCCAGATCCTTCACCACGCTCACCGGCGAGGCGCCGCGCGTCGCCATGCTGAGCTTCTCGACCCTCGGCAGCGCCAAGCATCTTCATGTCGACAAGGTCGTGCAGGCCACGGCGCTGGCCCGGACGGCGCGCCCCGATCTCGTCATCGACGGCGACCTGCAGTTCGATACCGCCTTCGTGCCGGAAGTGGCGGCGGCGAAGGCCAAGGATTCGCCCGTCGCCGGCAACGCCAACGTCTTCGTCTTTCCGAGTCTCGAGGCCGGGAATATAGGCTACAAGATCGCCCAGCGGCTGGGCGGGGCGCTGGCGATCGGCCCGATCCTGCAGGGTCTGGCGAAGCCTGCCAACGACCTGTCCCGCGGCGCCAGCGCCGAAGACATCCTGCACATGATTGCGATAACCGCGATGCAGGCGAAATCCGCCCAGGAGGCGCAGCATGAACCAGCCTAAGATCGACACCTCCCCGTACGTCTCCGACGAGGTGCGCAAGACCACCTGCTACATGTGCGCCTGCCGCTGCGGCATCAACGTGCACATGAAGGAGGGCCGTGTCGCCTATATCGAGGGCAATCGAGACCACCCGGTCAACCGCGGCGTGCTCTGCGCGAAGGGTTCGGCCGGCATCATGCAGGTCAACTCGCCCGCCCGGCTCCGCAAGCCCCTGAAGCGCACCGGTCCGCGCGGATCGGGAGAGTTCGAGGAAATCGAGTGGGAGGAGGCGCTCGGCATCGCGACCACCTGGCTCGATCCGCTGAGGCGCGAGGACCCTTCCAGGCTCGCCTTCTTCACCGGGCGGGACCAGAGCCAGAGCTTCACCAGCTTCTGGGCGCAGGCCTTCGGCACGCCGAACTACGCCGCCCATGGCGGCTTCTGCTCCGTCAACATGGCCGCCGCCGGCATCTACACGATGGGCGGGGCGTTCTGGGAATTCGGCCAGCCGGACTGGGACCACACGAAACTCTTCGTGCTCTTCGGCGTCGCCGAGGATCACGACAGCAACCCGATCAAGATGGGGATCGGCCGGATCAAGGCGCGGGGCGCGCGCGTCATCGGGGTGAACCCTGTCCGCTCGGGCTACAACGCGGTTGCGGACGAATGGCTCGGGATCACGCCGGGAACCGACGGGCTCCTCGTGCTGTCGCTCATCCGCTGCCTGATGGAGAGCGGGCAGGTCGATCTCGACTACCTCTCGCGCTACACCAACGCTCCCGCTTTCGTCGACCAGGAGACGGGGCTGCTCATGCGCGACGAAGAGGGGCGGGTGCTCGTGCGCGATCGCGCGAGCGGCGAGATCGTGGCCTTCGACCGCAAGGGCGTGCGCCCCGACCTCGCCGCGACCCATGGCGGCGCGCGGACGGTGTTCCAGCACATGGCGGACACGTATCTGGTGGACGAGTACGCCCCGGAGGCCGTGGCCGCGCGCTGCGGCATCCCGGCGAGCCGCATCCGCGCCGTTGCCGCCGAACTCGCCCGCGTCGCCTTCGAGGAGGCGTTCGAGCTCGACCGGCCCTGGACCGATTTCCGCGGCGAGCGCCACGAGACGATGATCGGGCGGCCGGTCAGCATGCACGCCATGCGCGGCATCTCGGCCCATGCCAACGGATTCCAGACCTGCCGGGCGATCCATGTCCTGCAGATCCTGCTCGGCACCGTGGAGGTGCCGGGCGGGTTCCGCTTCAAGCCGCCCTATCCTAAGCCGGCCGAGGCGCATCCGAAGCCGCATGTCGACTGGCAGCCGAACGAGCCGCTCGACGGGCCGCATCTGGGCTTCGTCCACGGGCCGGAGGATCTCGCGCTGAAGGAAGACGGGACGCCCGCCCGGATCGACAAGGCGTTCACCTGGGAGAACCCGATGAGCGCGCACGGGCTCATGCACATGGTGATCTCGAACGCCCATGCGGGCGACCCCTACAGGATCGACACGCTCTTCCTCTACATGGCGAACATGGCCTGGAACTCGTCCATGAACACGGCCGGCACGATGAAGATGCTGACTGATACCGACGAGACCGGCGAGTACGTGATCCCGCGGATCATCTATTCGGATGCGTACAGCTCCGAGATGGTGGCCTATGCCGACCTCGTTCTGCCGGACACCACCTACCTGGAGCGCCATGACTGCATCTCGCTGCTCGACCGGCCGATCTCGGAGGCCGATGCTGCCGCGGACGCGATCCGCTGGCCGGTGGTGGAGCCCGACCGGGACGTGAAGTGCTTCCAGAGCGCGATGATCGAGCTGGCGAACAGGCTCGGCCTGCCCGGCTTCGTGGACGAGTCGGGAGAGGCGAAATATCGCGACTACGCCGATTACATCGTCCACCACGAGCGCAAGCCGGGGATCGGGCCGCTCGCGGGGTTCCGGGGCGACGGCGAGGGAATGGGCCGCGGCCCTGTGAACCCCGACCAGCTCGACCGCTACATCGAGAACGGCGGGTTCTGCGTCAGCCACATTCCCGAGGAGGCGAGCTACTACAAGCCGTGGAACGCGGCCTACCAGGACTGGGCCGTGGAACTCGGCCTCTACGACAAGCCGCAACCGTTCGTCTTCCAGCTCTATCTGGAGCCCCTGCGCCGCTTCCAGCGCGCCGCGGAGGGGCACGGCGAGCGGCAGCCGCCGGAGCATCTCCGGCAGCGCCTCCGCGAGACGATGACGCCGCTGCCCTGCTGGTATCCGCCCTTCGGGGCGGACGACGCAGAGGGCTACGATCTTCATGCGCTCACCCAGCGGCCGATGGCGATGTACCATTCCTGGGGCACCCAGAACGCCTGGTTGCGCCAGATCCACGGCCACAACCCGCTCTATCTGCCGCGGGAGGTCTGGGAGGAGCACGGCTTCGAGGACGGCGACTGGGCGAACCTGATCTCGCCCCACGGGAAGATCACGGTGCCGGTGGCGCTGCACCGGGGCGTCAACGGCCGTACGGTCTGGACCTGGAACGCGATCGGCAAGCGGAAGGGGGCCTGGGCGCTGTCCGACAATGCGCCGGAATCGACCCGCGCCTTCCTGCTCAACCACCTGATCCACGAACTGCTGCCGCCGAAGGGCGACGGGCTTCGATGGTCGAATTCGGACCCGATCACCGGACAGGCGGCGTGGTTCGACCTGCGCGTGAGGATCGAGAAGACCACGCCGCGCCCCGAGACGGAGCCCGTGTTCCCGCCGATCGCCTCGCCGGTCGGTCGCGGGCCGAAGATGCTGAGATGGAAGGTAGGAAAATGACATCGCTTCCGACGCAGACGGAGCGCAAGCTCGGCCTCGTCATCGACCTCGACACCTGCGTGGGCTGTCATGCCTGCGTGGTGAGCTGCAAGGGCTGGAACACCGAGAATTACGGCGCGCCGCTCGCCGATGCGGACGCCTATGGCGACAACCCGCTCGGCGCGTTTTTGAACCGGGTGCACAGCTACGAGGGCGAGACCGAGACGGGCGACGCGCAGGTCGTCCATTTTCCGAAATCCTGCCTGCATTGCGACGACGCGCCCTGCGTCACCGTCTGTCCGACGGGGGCCTCCTACAAGCGCGTCGAGGACGGCATCGTGCTCGTCAACGAGAGCACCTGCATCGGCTGCGGCCTCTGCGCCTGGGCCTGTCCCTACGGCGCGCGCGAGCAGGATCCCGCGGAGAAGGTGATGAAGAAATGCACCCTTTGCGTGGACCGGATCTACAACGAGAACCTGCCCGAGGTAGACCGCGTGCCCGCCTGCGTGCGGACCTGCCCGGCGGGCGCGCGGCATTTCGGCGATCTGGGCGATCCGGAGAGCGGTGTGTCGCGGTTGGTGGCGGAGCGGGAGGGGATGGACCTGATGCCGGAGCTCGGCACGAAGCCGGTTAACAAGTATCTTCCGCCGCGGCCGAAGGACCGCCTGACGGCCCCGCCGGAGCCCCGGAAGGCCGAGCCCGTGGCGCGGGACGGCAAGGGGTTCGTGGCCTGGCTCGACCGCGCGCTGGAGAAGATCTGATGCATCCGGCGCCCTCTGTCATCGTCTTCACCACCCTGTCCGGCGCGGGCTTCGGCTATCTCACCTTTCTCGGGCTCGGCGCCGCGGCGGATGGAGGATGGGCCGCGTTCTTCCAGTTCGCGCTCGCCTTCGCGCTGGCGGTGGCCGGGCTCGTGGCCTCGAGCTTCCATCTCGGCCGGCCCGAGCGCGCGCTCCTCGCCTTCACCCAGTGGCGCTCGAGCTGGCTCAGCCGTGAGGCGTGGCTGTCGGTGGCGACGCTCTCGGTGATGGCCGTCTTCGCGGCCGGGCTGGTGTTTTTCGGGAGGGAAATCAGCCTCCTCGGGATCGTCGGGGCGCTGCTGGCGCTCACCGCGATCGTGGCGACGGCGATGATCTACACGCAGCTCAGGACGGTGCCGCGCTGGAACAGCGGGCTGACGCCGGCCTATTTCCTCGCGGCCTCGCTCGGCGGGGGGGCGATGCTTGCCGGGCAGGCGATGTTGGCGGTGGGCCTGCTGGCGGTGCTGGCGGTGGTGCAGGTGGCGGCCTGGGTGAAGGGAGACCGGCGCTTCGCGGAGCGGGGCCACAGCATGCAGACGGCGACCGGGCTCACCCATCTGAAGAACATGACGCAATTCGAGAGCCCCCATACCGGGGACAATTATCTCCTGCGGGAATTCGTGCACGAGGTGGGACGGCGGCACGCGGTCAAGCTGCGCTGGCTCTCCATTCTCGCCATGTGCCCCATACCGGCCTTGATTCTGCTCGTCTTTCCGGGATCGGCGGTCGCAATCGGGCTGGCCTTCTGCGTGCATATCGCCGGGGTCCTCGCCTCCCGCTGGCTGTTCTTCGCGCAGGCCGAGCACGTGGTGCGGCTCTATTACGGGGTGACCTGACGCCGGCGCCGGTGCCGGCAATTCGGGCCGCCGGAAGGGTATTCGTGACCCCTGAGCGCGGAGCGGCGAGGCCCGGTCCGGCCCAGATCGGTGCTGTCGGAGTCCTGTCGGAGTCCTGTCGGTTTTCCGTCGGAGTCGGCGCGCCGGTCGCCGGGGCGGGAGACCGCCGCGACATGCGGCGGTATGTCGCACCCGGTCGGGCGTCAGGGCTCCGCCCGCGGGGCCGCGCGGAGCGCCTCGCGCTTGCCGAGGAGGTGCCGGCGGAGCAGCGCCGAGAGCCGCGCGCCGTCGCGGGCGGAGAGCGCGGCGGCGATCTCCTCGTGCTCTTCCATGGCGCGGTGCCAGCGGTCGGATCCGATATTGGCGCGGTAGCGGCCGCGGCGGACGCGGCCGTCGAGCGCGCGCTGCATCTCTTCAAGCATGGCATTGCCCGAGGCGCGGACGATGCCGAGATGGATCGCCTCGTTCCGGGCGAAATAGGCGGGGCGGTCGCCCGCCTCGAAGGCGCGGCGCATGGCCTGGGTATCGGCGCGGATCGCGGCGATCTGGGCCTCGGTGGCGGCCTCGGCGGCGAGCTCGCCGGCCAGCGCCTCGAGGGCGGCCATGATCGGGAAGGCCTCGTCGAGATCCTTCTCGGTCAGGATGGCGACGGAGGCGCCGCGATTGGGCGTGAGGATCACGTAGCCCTCGCGGGCGAGGACCTTGATCGCCTCCCTGAGCGGCGTGCGGCTGACGGCGAACCGCTCGCAGAGTTCGCGCTCGGGAATCCGTGCGCCGGGGGGCAGCTCGTCCTCGACGATCATCCGGCGCAGGCGCGCGGCCAGCTCGTCGTGGAGCGAGGGGCGGAGGATCGGGTCGGCGTCCTTCATGGCGTGGCCTCCGGACCGAGGGCGGCGCGCAGGAGCGTCGCCACATGCACCGCGCGGCGGCCCGACCCGTCGGCGATCTGGTGGCGGCAGGAGGTCCCGTCGGCGACGATCCAGTCCGCCTCGCCGGCGGCGCGCACCGCCGGCAGCAGCGAAAGCTCGGCCATCTGGCGCGAGACCTCCGCGGTCTCGGCCTGGTAGCCGAAGGCGCCGGCCATGCCGCAGCAGGAGCTGTCGATGAGGGTCACCTCCAGATCGGGCACGGCGTCGAGCACCGTCTGCACGGGTCCCATGACATTCGCGGCCTTCTGGTGGCAATGGCCGTGGAGCCAGGCGCGGCCGGGCAGGGAGCCGAGGGGGAGCCGGTCCACATGGGCGGCCAGGAACTCCTCCAGCAGCATGACGCGCGCGCCGTCCTCCGCCGACCAGTCGGGCAGGAGGCGGGGCGCCTCGTCACGGAAGGTGAGCAGGCAGGAGGGCTCCAGCCCGACCACGGTGGCGCCGCGGTCGAGGGCGGGGCGGAGCGCGGCGACCGAGCGCGCCATCTCGGCGCGGGCCGCGTCCACGAGGCCGGCGGAAAGATAGGTTCGCCCGCAGCAGAGCGGCCGTGCGGAGGGGGCGCGGGCATGGGCGACGCGGATGCCCGCGGCGCGGAGCAGCGCCAGCGCGTCGCGCAGGTGGTCGGGCTCGAACCAGCGGTTGAACGTGTCGGCGAAGAGGACGACCTCCGGCGCGTCGTCGTCGTGCCCGGCCTCGAAGGGGCGGCGGCTCCAGCTCGGCAGGGGGCGGTCGGCGGCGAGGCCGGCGAGGCGCTCCGACAGGCGGGCGGCACCGGGGACGCTGTTCCGCGCATTGGCGAGCCAGGGGGCGCGGCCGGCCCAGGGCGCGTAGCGGGGCAGATGGGCGACGAAGCGGTCGCGGAGCGACAGGCCGTGTTTCTTCGTGCGGGCGGCCAGAATTTCGGTCTTCATCGCCGCCATGTCGATCGACATCGGGCATTCGCGCTTGCAGGCCTTGCAGGAGACGCAGAATTTCAGCGTCTCGGCCATCTCGTCGGAGGTCAGGGCGTCCGGCCCGAGCTGGCCGGTGAGGGCGAGGCGCAGCGTGTTGGCGCGGCCGCGGGTGGTGTCGCGCTCGTTGCGGGTGGCGCGGTAGGAGGGACACATGACGCCGCCCGCGAGCTTGCGGCAGGCGCCGTTGTTGTTGCACATCTCCACCGCGCCGTGGAGCCCGGCGGGCCAGGCCGACCAGTCGAGCCGCGGCTCGGTGGAATCGTGGGTGTAGCCCGGCGGGTAGCGGAAGAGCGAGCGGTCGTCCATCTTCGGCGCGCGGACGATCTTGCCGGGGTTGAGGAGGCCCTCGGGGTCGAAACGGTCCTTCACCGCCTCGAAGCTCGCCACCATGCGCGGGCCGAACATCCGCTCGTGGAATTCCGAGCGCACGATGCCGTCGCCGTGCTCGCCGGAATGCGAGCCGCGATATTCCGCCACCATGTCGAACGCCTCCTCGGCGATGGCGCGCAGCGCGCGCACGTCCTTGTCCTGCTTGAGGTTGAGGACGGGGCGGACATGCAGCAGGCCGACCGAGGCATGGGCATACCATGTTCCGCTCGTGCCGTGCTTCTCGAAGACGGCGGTGAGCCGGTCGGTGAAGTCCGGCAGGTCCGGCAGGGGGACGGCGCAATCCTCGACGAAGGACACCGGCTTCCCGGCGCTCTTCATCGACATCATGATGTTGAGGCCCTGGGTGCGTACCTCGGTGATCTTCGCCTGGAGCGCGGTCTCGCGCGCCTCCACCACGCCGCCCTCGGCCTTGCCGGGATCGTCCCAGCGATGGCCGAGTTCGGCCATGAGGTCGTGGAGCGCGGCGAGGCGGCTGCCGTTCTCGGCCGGATCGTCCCCGGCGAACTCCACCAGCAGGAGGGCGGCGGGGTCGCCCCTGACGAAGAGGTCGAGGGAGGGGGAGAGGGCGGGGATCTGGCGGCCGAGCTCGATCATCGTGCGGTCCACCAGCTCCACGGCGGCGGGGCCGAGGGCGACGATGTGCTGCGTCGCCTCCATCGCCGCGCGGAAGGTGGGGAAGTGGCAGACGCCGACGACCTTGTGGCGCGGCAGGGGCGAGAGGATCAGATCGACCAATTCGGTGAGCGCGAGGGTCCCCTCCGAGCCGACCAGCAGATGGGCGAGATTGTTGGCCGGCCCGTCCGGCACCAGCGCGTCGATGTTGTAGCCGCCGACGCGGCGCATGACCGGCGGGAAGCGGGCGGCGATCTCGTCCGCCTCGCGGGCGCCGAGCTCGAGCATGTCGCGGATGAGGGGGCCGGCGTCGCCGGCGAGGGCGGCGGCGCGGTCCACGGGGCCGAACCGGGCGCGGCCGCCATCGGCGAGGAGCGCCTCGATGGCGGCGACGTTCTCGCGCATGCGGCCGTAGCGGATCGAGCGGCCGCCGCAGGAATTGTTGGCCGCCATGCCGCCGATCGTGGCGCGGGAGGCGGTGGAGACATCCACCGGGAACCACAGGCCGTGGGGCTTCAGGGCGCGGTTCAGCTCGTCGAGGACGAGGCCGGGCTCGACGGTGGCGCGACCCGCCTCGGGGTCGAGATGGCGGATGCGGTTCAGGTGTTTCGAATAGTCGATGACGATGCCGGAATTGACCGTCTGGCCGGCCTGGGAGGTGCCGCCGCCGCGGGCGGTGACCGGCACGCCCTCGCGCCTGGCGGCGGCGAGGGTGGCGGCGACGTCGTCGGCCGTGCGGGGCACGACGACGGCCTCGGGGACGATCTGGTAGAAGGAGGCGTCGGTGGCGTAGCGGCCGCGCGTGAACGGGTCGTCCCGGACCTCCCCCTCGATCTCTCGCCGCAGCTTCGCCCAGTCCGCCATCCGCATCCGCTCCCGGAAATCGCTTGACTTGCATTATGCATTCAAAATTAAATCAGGCAACGACAAGCGGACACGAGGACGAGACGACATGCGCAGCGGACGGCACTTCCTGCAGATCCCCGGGCCGACCAACGTGCCCGACCGGGTGCTCCGCGCCATGGACTTCCCGACCATCGACCATCGCGGACCGGATTTCGGCGAGATCGGGACCCGCGCGCTCGAGGGCATGAAGCGGGTGATGGGAACGCAGGCCGGCGAGGCGGTGATCTATCCGGCCTCCGGCACCGGCGCCTGGGAGGCGGCGCTCGTCAACACGCTGTCGCCGGGCGACAAGGTGCTGATGGTGGAGGCGGGGCATTTCGCCATGCTCTGGAACCGGCTGGCGCGGCGGATCGGGCTGGAGCCGGTGGTGGTGCAGTCGAGCTGGCGCTCCGGCGTCGAGCCCTGCGAGCTGGAATCCGCGCTGCGCGAGACCCCGGACGTGAAGGCGGTCTGCGTGGTGCAGAACGAGACCTCGACGGGCTGCGCCACCGTGATCCCCGAGATCCGGGAGGCGATGGACACCGCCGGCACCGATGCGCTGCTGATGGTGGACACGATCTCGTCGCTCGCCTCCATCGAGATGCGGATGGACGAATGGGGCGCCGACGTGGTGGTGGCGGGCAGCCAGAAGGGCCTGATGCTGCCGCCGGGCCTGTCGTTCAACGGCATCTCGCAGAAGGCGCTGAAGGCCCACCAGAGCGCGGCGTTGCCGCGCTCCTACTGGGACTGGTCGGAGATGCGGGGGCCGAACGAGACCGGCTACTTCCCCTATACCCCGGCGACCAACCTGCTCTACGGGCTCGTCGAGGCGATCGACATGCTGGAGGAGGAGGGGATGGAGGCGGTCTTCGCGCGCCACGACCGCTTCGCGGCGGCGACGCGGGCGGCGGTCGAGGGCTGGGGGCTCGAGGTGCTCTGCCAGGAGCCGCGCCACCATTCGAGCTCGCTGACCGCGGTGGTCATGCCGGGCGAGACCGGCGCCGACCGGCTGCGCAGGGTGATCCTCTCGAATTTCGACATCTCGCTCGGCGCGGGCCTGTCGAAGCTCGCCGACAAGGTCTTCCGGATCGGACATCTGGGCGATTTCAACGAGCCGATGCTGATGGGAACGCTCGCGGGCGTGGAGATGGGGCTGGCGCTCGCCGACGTGCCCCACAAGAGTGGCGGCGCGCGCGCCGCGATGGAGTATCTGATCGAGACGGCGGCACCGGGCGCCTGATCCGGGCCGCGAACGAGTTCACCAGGGAGGAGAACGGCATGAGACATTTCACGATCTTCGCGGCGGCCATGCTGGCCGCGGGCGCCGCCTCGGCGCAGCAGGAGCTCCGGTTCGGGCATGTGGGCGAGCCCGGCTCGCTCTTCGAGGCCTCCGCCAACCACTTCGTCGAGGTGGCCAACGAGAAGCTCGGCGACGACTACAAGGTGGTGGCCTACGGCGCCTCGCAGCTCGGCGGCGACCAGGAGCTGCTGCAGAAGCTGAAGCTCGGACAGGTGACCTTCGCGCTGCCCTCGTCGGTGATGTCCTCGGTGGCGCCGGAATTCGGCGTCTTCGAGATGCCCTACATCATCAAGGACCGCGAGCACATCAAGGCGGTCTCCGACACGATGCTGGAGGAGGTGTTCAACCCCGCCGCCGAGGAGAACGGCTACCGCATCCTGGCATTCTGGGAGAACGGCTTCCGCCACATCACCAACAATGTCCGCCCGATCAACACGCCCGAGGATCTCGAGGGCGTGAAGCTCAGGACGCCGCAGGGCGAGTGGCGGGTGAAGATGTTCCAGGAATACGGCGCCAATCCGACGCCGATGGCCTTCTCGGACGTGTTCACGGCGTTGCAGACCGGCGTCATCGACGGGCAGGAGAACCCCTATGCCCAGATCGCCAGCGCCAAGTTCCAGGAGGTGCAGGACTACCTCTCGATCACCGGCCACGTCTACACGCCGGCCTACGTGCTGGTCTCCGAGCAGAACTTCTCGCGCCTGCCCGAGGACGTGCAGCAGAAGCTGACCGAGGCGGCCGAGGAGACGCAGAGCTTCGTCTACGAGAAGGCGGCCGAGCTCGAGGACGAGCTGCTGCAGGTGATCAAGGATGCCGGCGTCGAGGTGAACGAGGCCGACAACCAGGCCTTCATCGACGCCTCGCAGCCGATCTACGACGAGTTCGCCGCGACCGTCGAGGGCGGCGAGGAGCTGGTCCAGAAGGTGCGCGACGCCGCGCCGGAGTCCGGCTCGAACTGATCGCGACCGCGGCGGCGCCCCCGGGCGCCGCCTGTGCCGCTTCTCCCCGGCCGCCGGCCGGGCCGACCAGCAGGACCCTCCCGCCATGCGAACCGCCTCCCGGCTGCTCGGAACCGTCCTCGAATGGTTCCTCATCCTCCAGATGATCGCGCTGACGGCCGTGGTGATCTACGCGGTGGTCTCGCGCAAGCTCGGCGCATCCCTGAGCTGGTACGACGAGATCGCGGCGATCCAGCTCTGCTGGATCACCTATTACGGCGCCGCGCTCGCCGCGCTGAAGCGCAAGCATATCGGCTTCGACGGCGTGCTGCTGGCACTGCCGCCACGGCTCAGGGCGGCCGGGATCGTGGCGGGCGAGGCGCTGACCATCGGCTTCTTCGCGCTCCTCGCCTGGTCGGGCTGGAAGGTTCTGCTGATCCTCCAGGGGATGAACCTCATCAGTCTCACCTTCGTGCCGGTGCAGTTCACCCAGTCGGTGATCCCGATCGGCTCCGTGCTGTTCATCCTCGCCTCGCTGCTGTCGTTGCCGAACTACTGGCGCGAGACCATGGCGGGGCGGTCCTTCGAGCATCCCGAGATCGTCCCCGAGACGATCGACAAGCCGGTGGAGACCCGCCCGTGACCATCCTCGCGATCTTCGCAGCCCTGGTGGGCATGGTGCTTCTGAACGTGCCGATCGCTGTGGCGCTCGCCGTCTGCGGGGTGATCGGCATCGTCTCCTACGAGGGGACCAGCGCGCTCGTCTCCATCGCGCTCGACATGTACGGGGGCGGCACCAACTTCTCGCTGATCGCGATCCCGATGTTCGTGCTGGCCGGCGCGATCATGAACGCCGCCGGCATCACCCGGCGGCTGATCGAGTTCGTCTCGGCGCTGATCGGCTTCGTGCGCGGCGGACTCGCGATGGTGAATGTGGGCGTGTCGCTGTTCTTCGCCGAGATCTCGGGCTCCGCGGTCGCCGACGTGGCGGCGATGGGCTCGGTGATGATCCCGGAGATGAAGCGGCGCGGCTACACCGCCCCCTTCGCCGCCGCGGTCACCTCCTCCTCGGCCTCGCTCGCCATCATCGTGCCGCCCTCGATCCCGATGATCCTCTACGGGGTGAGTTCGGGCGCCTCGATCGAGCAGCTGTTCCTCGCCGGGCTGGTGCCCGGTCTGATCGGCGCGGCGGGGCTGATGGGCCTCTGCTGGTGGTTCGCGCGGCGCTACGACCTGCCGCGCGAGGAGGCGTTCAACCTCACGCGGCTCCGGACCACCTTCGTCGCCGCGCTGCCGACCTTCGTGCTGCCGGTGGTGATCCTCGGCGGCATCTTCGGCGGGTTCTTCACCGCCACGGAGGCGGCCGGCGTCGCCGTCATCGCCTCCATCGTGGTCGGGCTCTGGTACCGGGAGACCGATTTCGGCGAGCTCCGCCGCTCGATGCTCGACGGGGCGATCCAGACCGCAGTGGTGATGCTGCTGGTCGCCGCCTCGGTGCTGATGGGCGGGTTCCTGACGCGGGCGCAGATCCCCCAGGAGCTGGCCGCCGGCCTTCTCGAGATGACGCAGAACAAGTGGGCGATCCTGGCGATCCTCAACGTGTTCTTCCTGGTGATCGGCTTCTTCCTGCACTCGGCGGCGGCGATCATCCTGGTCGTGCCGATCGTGGTGCCGCTGATCTCGGCGGTGGGGATCGACCCGGTGCATTTCGGGCTGATCGTGACCCTGAACCTGGCGATCGGTCAGCAGACGCCGCCGGTGGCGAGCGTGCTCATCACCGCCTGCTCGATCGCCAGGGCGAACATCTGGGACGTGTCGCGCGCCAATATCGGCTTCGTCTCGGTGCTGCTGTTCGTCCTGCTGCTTTGCACCTACGTGGAGCCCATTCCGATGTTCCTGGTGGACCTGGTCTACAGATGAGCGACGACATCCTCTTCGAGATCCGCGACGGCGTGGGCTGGCTGACCTTCAACCGCCCCGAGAGCCGCAACGCGCTGACCTTCGGCATGTACGATACGCTGCGGTCGACATTGCGCGGAGATGCCGGCCGACGGCTCGGTCTCGGCGCTGATCCTGCGGGGCGCGGGCGGGCGGGCCTTCGCGGCCGGCACCGACATGGCGCAGTTCCGCGGCTTCTCGACGCCGCAGGACGCCTTCGACTACGAGGAGAGCTCGGACGCGGTGATGTCGGCGGTGGAGCGCTGCCCGGTGCCGACGATCGCCGCGATCACCGGCGCCTGCACCGGCGGCGGCGCGGCGATCGCGGCCTCCTGCGACATCCGCGTGGCGACGCCGGGGCTGAAATTCGGCTTCCCGATCGCGCGGACGCTCGGCAACTGCCTCTCGGTCGCCAACCTGGCGCGGCTGACGGCGCTGATGGGCGTCGGCCGGGTGAAGGAGATGCTGCTGACCGCGCGGCTTCTCGGCGCGGAGGAGGCGCAGGCGATCGGGCTGGTCTCGGAGATCGCCGAGGATGCCGAGGCGCGGGCGGCGGAGATCGCGGAGACGCTGAAGGGCCACGCGCCGCTGACCATGCGGGCGACGAAGGAGGGGCTCCGGCGCCTCGTCGCCGCCAACCGGCCCGACGACCGCGACCTGGTGGAGATGTGCTACATGAGCCGCGACTTCCGCGAGGGCATGGAGGCGTTCCTGGCCAAGAGGAGACCGCAATGGCAGGGCAAGTGAGCGGCGGAAGCGCGGGGCCGCTCGACGGCGTGAAGGTCGTGGAGCTCGCGCATATCATGGCCGGGCCGGTCTGCGGGCTGATGCTTGCCGACATGGGCGCCGACGTGATCAAGGTGGAGCGGCCCGAGGGCGACGACACGCGCCGCTTCCTGCCGCCCGCCATCGGCGACGAGAGCGCGGCCTTCCTGATGATGAACCGCAACAAGCGGGGCGTGGCGCTGAACCTCAAGGACGCGGCCGACCGGGCGGCCTTCCTCGACCTGCTGCGCGACGCCGACATCCTGATCGAGAACCACCGCAAGGGGACGATGGAGAAGCTCGGGCTCGGCCCGGAGGTTCTGGAGGAGGTCAATCCGGGGCTGATCCACGTGGAGGTCTCGGGGTTCGGGCGGACCGGACCCTATGCCGACCGGGGCGGGTTCGACCTGATCGCGCAGGGCATGAGCGGGCTCATGTCGATCACCGGCGAGGGGCCGGGGCGGCCGCCGGTGAAGGTGGGCGCGCCGGTCTCCGACATCACCGCGGGCATCCTCGCGGCGATGGGGGCTCTGGCGGCCTACATCCACCGGGAGAAGACCGGGGAGGGGCAGCGCGTGGATACCTCGCTCTTCGAGGCGGGGATCGTGCAGACCTACTGGCAATCGGCCATCGCCTTCGCCACGCGCGAGGCGCCGGGGCCGATGGGTTCGGCGCATCCGCTGAACGCGCCCTACCAGGCCTTCGCGACGAGCGACGGCTGGATCTGCATCGGCGCGGCCAACCAGCGCAACTGGGAGCGGCTGCTGGGGCTGATCGAGGCGCCGGAACTCGGCGCGGATCCGCGCTTCGCCACCAATCACGACCGGATGGTGAACCGCGCGGCGCTGGAGGAGGCGCTGAACGCGGTGTTCCTGGAGCGCTCCACGGCGGAGTGGCTGGACCTCATGGAGCAGGGCGGCCTGCCGGCCGGCCCGGTTCTCGACGTGCGCGAGATGCACGACAACGAGCAGACGCTGGCGCGCGACATGGTCGTGACCACGGAGCATCCGGACGTCGGCCGGGTGGAGACGCTGGGCCTGCCGGTGAAGTTCTCGCGCACGCCCGGCGGCGTCCGGCGGCCGGCGCCGCGGCTCGCCGAGCACAACGCGGAGATCCTGGGCCGCGCCGCCACGGAGGAGTGAGCGGCGAGGCGGGGCGGGAGCGCCGGGCCGCCCGGTCGCCGCGCCTGCCTGGAGAGGCGCGCGGCCGATCGCCCTCCCGCGTGCGGGCGCGGAGACCGTTCCGGTGGAGGTCGGCGATCGTCGCGCCGCTCGGGTCGAGGACGGTGCACATGGCCGGAACCGCGACGCTGGCCGGAGCGAGGCCGGGGAGGCGCGCCCCGCCGGCCTCGCCAATCTCGCCCCTGTCGAATTGCCCGGACCCGGCGGCGCCGGCCGCGCTCTTCGAGGGTCCCGCCCCGGAGGTCCCTGTCGTGCCGCGTCGCCGTCGGGGACCGGCGGAATGCGAGGCGGGCCGGAATGGCCTCGCTGGGGGTCGGGGGAACGCGGGGGGCCGGGCATCGTTGGCCCCGGCATCTTCAACCCGAGGTCCGCAATGACACGCAGCGACACGCCCTCCGCCGGCATGGAGATCCGCCGCGACAGCGACGCGGTGGACAAGGTCCACGACCTGATCGCCGAATGCCGCTTCGCCATGTTCGGCACCTACGATTCCCGCGGGACCTGCCATGCGCGGCCGATGGCGGCAGTGGAGCAGGACCGCAACGCCGAGGACGAGGCGCTGTGGTTCTTCACCCGCAATCCCAGCCGCAAGGTGGCGGAGATCGCCGCCGACGACCGGGTGACGGTCGATTACGCCGACCCCTCGGGCAACAACTTCGTCTCGGTCACCGGGCGGGCGGAGATCGTGACCGACCGGGCGCGGATCGACGCGCTGTGGACGGAACCGATGCGGACCTGGTTCCCCGAGGGCACCGACGACCCGGAAATCGCGCTGCTCCGCGTCTCGATGGAGAGCGCGGAATACTGGGACGCGCCCTCCTCGGCGATGGTCTTCGCCTTCGGCTACGCCAAGGCGCGGCTGACGGGCGAGCCGCCGGCCCCCGGCGACGTGGCCCATGTGAAGCTCTGACCCATCCCGCGCCGCCCGCGGCGCACGACCCCAATCCCGGCCGTCCGCCAGGACCGGGCGGCCCCTGACGGAGATCCTGCATGCTGCTCGACCACAAAGGTGCCCTGTGGCACATCCCGGTCTCGGCCGTGATCGGCTTCGCGATCCTGCTGCTGCTGCTGCGCCTGTCGGGCAAGCGCACGGTGGCGCAGTTCAACATGTACGACATGATCCTGACCTTCACGGTCGGCTCCGTGCTGAGTTCCTTCATCGTGCTGGAAAGCGTGGAATTCGCGGACGGCGCGGCGGCGCTCGCCTCGATCATCGCGGTGGATTACGCGATCTCCTTCGCGGTCCTGAAATCGGACCGGGTGCGGCGGATGGTGAAGTCGCAGCCGGCGCTGCTGGTCTTCGACGGCGAGATGCAGCACGGCACCATGCGCAGCGAGCGGATCGTCGAGGACGAGGTGCTGATGTTCATGCGCCAGCGCGGCATCGACCGGCTCGGGGACGTGCGGGCGATGGTGCTGGAATCGACCGGGCAGGTCTCGGTGTTCACCGCCAGCGCCAGCGACGAGAACCTGTCGAAGACGCTGCGCAAGTCCGGCGTCGACATTCCCGACTAGGGGTCGGTTTTGCTTTCCTCGCGATGCTCCGAATGGCGCTCGCCGAGGAAGTCCGCGAGGCCCCGCATCCCGTCCACATGGAGGGCGACGGTGCGCAGCGCGGCCAGCAGCGGCACGGCGACGACCATGCCGACCGCGGACCAGAGCCAGGCCCAGAAGGTCACCGCCAGGAACACCACCACGGTGTTCAGGCGCAGGTTCCGGCCGACGAAATAGGGGGTGACGATCTGACCCTCGAACGAGGTCAGGGCCATGTAGGCCGCGCCCACGGCCGGCGCCCACCATATGCCGTCGAAGCTGACGAGCGCCACCGCGGAGGCGATGACGATGCCGGCCACGGCGCCGAGATAGGGCACGAAGTTGAACACGAAGGCGATGATCCCGAAGACCGCCGGAGAGGGCATGTTCATCAGCCACATTGCGATCCCGACGGCGAGGCCGAGGCCGGCATTGATGACGGTGATGGTCAGGAGATAGCGGGAGAGCTTGCGCTCGATGTCGTTGGCGACCCGCACCGCGCGGCGCTTGTCGCCGAAGGTGGGCATGACGTGCACGATCTTCTCGTGGAACATGTCGCCCGAGGCGAGGAGGAAGAACAGCAGCACGAGCGTGAACAGGAACTGGGCGAGGAAGGCGGGGACCACCGTGGCGATGTCGACCGCGGGGCTGCTGCCAGACACCGCGACGCGCTCGATGTCCTGGTCGGGCGCGCGCAGCGCGTTCAGCCGGTCGATGGCGTCGAAGACGCCGCTGACGGCGACCGACATCTGGCTGAGCTGCTCGCGCACTTGCCGCGAGATTTCGGGGGCGCGCTCGATCCAGTCGGTGACCGGCAGCGACAGCGCGCCGACCAGGGCGACGAGACCGGCGAGGAGCAGCAGGACGATGACCAGGGAGGTGAGCGCCGAGGGCAGGCCGCGGCGGTCGAAGACCCGGCGGACCGGGCTGAAGACCAGCGCCAGCAGGAAGGCCAGCACCACCGGCACGAAGAAGGACTTGGCGTAGCTCAGGGTGAAGACGGTGGCATAGATGAACAGGCCGATCCCTGCCCATCGGGGGATCGAGCGCATCCGTCGCGGCCAGGCCTCCTCCGCGCGCGGGGTCGGTGCGTCGTTTCGGGATCGGTCTGTCATGGCCTTTGGTCCGTCATCCCCGTCAACGGCCGGCCGCGCCGATCAGGTCCCGAATCCCGTCGGCCAGGCGTCGGGCGAGCCCGCCCTCGACCGCCTCTGGATCGGCGAAGGCGTTCTCGGCCAGCAGGCTGTCGTCGTCCGATATCTCGGGGCGGGTGAACGGCCTGAGCGTCCGGCCCGCGCCGCGCAGGAACTCGATCGCGCCGATCAGGCCGCGCTCGGAAAGGGCGTCCCGCATCCGCTCCTCCGCGACGCCCAGATGCTCCGCCAGGAGCCCGGTGCGCAGCTCCGCGATGGTGGCCGCCACCGCGCCCGGATCGGGGCAGGCCTCGGCCTCGATCGCCAAGTCGCATTCGGTGTCGAAGCCCATCGAGCGGTTGTTGAGGTTCGACGATCCGATCCTGAGGAGCCGGTCGTCGACCGTCAGCACCTTGGCGTGGACGTAGATCGGCCGGCCGCTTTCGGTCACCGGGTAGTAGGCGCGGAACCTGTCATGGGGGTCGTTGGCCCACAGGAAGCGCAGGAGCCCCTCGCGGGCGCCGTCCATCGCCTTCTGCCGCAGCCAGCCCTCGGAGGTCTCGGGCAGGACGACGACGATCTCCGGGCCGACGGGCTCGGCGAGCCGGCGGACGAGGGCGCGGGCGATGGTGGCGGAGGCGAGGTACTGGCTCTCGACGTAGAGCACCTCGCGGGCGGCGGCGATGGCGCGGAGATAGAGCGCCTCGATCTCGCGCACCTCGGGATGGTCGCCGTAATCGGGATAGGTGCGCGCGATGGCGACCGGCAGGTCCCGGAGGGTGGGTTCGAGCCCGGGCCAGGCGCCGTCGCCGCCGCGCTCGGGCGGGTCGAGGGTCTCGCCGGTGGCGCGGAGCCAGCGCTGGCGCGCGAGATCGCCGAGCGCGGCGGCGAGGGGGCCGGACACGGCTGTGGTGACGTCGTGCCAGGGCTTCGAGGCGGCCTCCTCGCCGGGCATGTGGCGGTGGGGCTGGTCGTCGAGATGCTCGCGCGTGTCCCAGCGGCCGGCGGTGACGTCGATGCCGCCGCAGAAGGCCACGCGGTCGTCGATGACGATGACCTTGGAATGATGCGCCGCCCCCGCGGGGTGCTCGGAATCGAACTTGAAGTGGAAGTTGCCGGCCGCCCGGATCGGTCGCAGCGCCATCGGCACCATGCCGCGCTTGAGCGCCTGCAGGGTGCCGAGACCCCATTTCAGCATGAAGAGATCCACGCCCTCGCGGTTCTCGGCCATCCATTTCATGAACGGGCCGAGGGCGTTCGGACCCTCCATCGTCGCACCCTCCGGCTCGAACTCGATGCGGGTGTCGAAGTCCCAGCCGACCATCAGGATCGCTTCCCGGGCGTCCAGCATGGCGCGTTTCAGGGCGCGGAAATAATCCGCGCCGTCGACGAGGATGCGGAGCGAATCGGCGCGCTCGATCCGCCAGCAGGTCTCTCCCGGAACCAGCAGCTTTCGGTCTGTCATCGCCTATCCCATGGGTTGGCGGACGCGGTCAGCGCCCGCGTCGCGGGTCGTCTCCCGCCGGAAGCTGGCGCCGCCCGGCCGCGCGGCAATGCGACCTGGCCCGAAATCCAGCCCGAGAGGCCGGTCCAGCTCCGGCCGGGAGGCGGCGCCGGCCTCACGCCGCGGGCCGGTCGGCCTCGGGGGCGGTGCCGCGCAGGGCCGCGAGGAGCGTCTCGCGGGAGGCAGGTTTGGTGACCACGTCGTCCATGCCGGCCCGCAGGCAGGCGATTCGGTCCTCCTCGAAGGCATGGGCGGTCAGGCCGACGATCGGAATCCGCGCGCCCCCGGCGCGCTCCTCCCGCGCCCGGATCGTTGCGGTGGCCTCGAGCCCGTCCATCTTCGGCATCGAGACGTCCATGAGGATGTGGGAGAAATGCCGGCCGGCGGAGAGGTCGCAGGCTTCCCGGCCGTTCGCCGCCTCGACGAACTCCATCCCCTCGGCGCGCAGGAGGCGCCGGACGACGAGGCGGTTCGTGGCGCTGTCGTCCACCACGAGGATGCGGGCGGCGATCCCCCCGGCGGGCGGAGCCGCCTCGGGCAAGGCGGGGGCCGCCTGCGGCCCGGAGAGGGTCTCGGCAAGCCAGGCGGCGAGCCGCGCCCGGCGCACGGGGCGGAGGATGCGTGTCTCGCCGGCGCCGGGGGCGGGCCCGGCGAAGGCGGCCGGGGGGACGATGCGCAGCACCGGCAGCGGGGCGAGGACGAGCGCCGGGGCGGGGCCGTCCTCGCAGACGACCACGCCCGCGACCCGCTCCGGGTCGATCTCGCCGGCGGCGGGACAGGGCACCGGCTCCGCGCCGCAGCCGCGGATCAGATCGCAGACGATCTGCCGGTCCAGGGGGTTCTCCGCCAGGACCGCGAAGCGGCCGCCCGTCGCCGGCAGCGGCCCGGCGGGCGCCTCGGGATGCCAGCGATCCACCGGCAGGGTGAGGGTGAAGACGGATCCGGCGCCGGGACGGCTTTCCGCCCGGATGTCGCCGCCCATCTGCCGGGCCAGCGTGCGGCCGATCGTCAGCCCGAGGCCGGTGCCGCCGAGCCGGTCGGAGATCGTCGACTGGGACTGGAAGAACGCCTCGAAGATGCTGTCGATCTGGGCGCCCTGGATGCCGATGCCGGTATCGGAGACGCGGATCTCCACGCCCTCGCCGTCCGCCGTCGCGGCCACGTCGATCAGCACGTGTCCCGCCTCGGTGAACTTGATGGCGTTGCCGACGAGGTTGGTGGCGATCTGGCGGATGCGGTTCTCGTCGCCGACGAGATGGCTGGAGACCTCTGCGGGCAGGCGCTGGTGGAGGCGCAGGCCCCGGGCCTCGGCCAGGGGCGCGGCGAGGGCGGCGACATCTTCCAGGAGCTCGCGGAGGTCGAACCGGCTGCGCGCGAAGCTCTGTGGCGTCTGCTCGAGTTTCGAGATGTCGAGGATGTCGTTGATGATGGCGAGGAGGGCGCGGCCGGAGGACTGGATCACCGAGACGCATTCGCGCTGCTCGTCGGGGAGCCGCATCGCCGAGAGCGCCTCGGCCATGCCGAGCACGCCGTTGATGGGGGTGCGGATCTCGTGGCTCATCATGGCGAGGAAGCGCGACTTGCCGCGCGTCGCCTCCTCGGCCAAGTCGCGCGCGCGGGTCAGTTCCGCGTTGGCGCGGCGGGCATCCTCGTTCGCCGCGCGCAATTCCTCCGCCAGGCGGCGCAGGCGGTCCGCCTCGGCGAGCTGGCGCCGCATCGCGAACCGGTCGAAGGCGATGGCGGCGGCGCCGCCGAGGGCGATGGTGACGACCGCGAAGCCGATCCCGGGAGCGAGCCAGCCGATGCTGCCCGCCGTCGCCTCGGCGGAGACGAAGGGCATCAGGGTGAGCCCGGCCATGCCGGCGAAGTGCAACCAGACGACCGAGAGCGAAAAGAGGCCCGCCGCCCCGAACAGGCCGGTGAGGCCCGGCGATTGCACGAAGGCGCGGATCGCGGCGTGGGAGACGAGGAGGGCGCCGAGGATCGACAGCAGGACGTAGGACGGCTGCCAGACCAGCAGGGCGCTTTCCCTAAACGCCTGAATCCCGGTATAGTGCATGCCGGCGAGCGCCGCGGTCAGGGCCAGCGCGGCGGCGCCGGCGTCTGTCCGGGAGCGCTTCGCGCGGATGAGCGCGGCGGCGGCGAGGGCGTAGAGCGCCACGGCCAGCAGCAGCGAGGCGACCGTCCAGAAGACCGAGATCGGCAGGTCGAGCCCCTCGACATAGCCGAGCATCGCGATGAAATGCGTGGCCCAGACGGAGCAGGAGGCGCAGAGGACGGCGAGGGCGAAGAGAAGCCTGCGGCGACCCGGCTCGGTGGATTCCGAGATCTGGCGCCAGAGCGCGAAGGTGACGGTCGATCCGACGGCGCAGAGGAAGATTGCGGCGCCGAGCGTCCAGAGGTCGTGCTGGAACGCGAGGCAGGCGTAGATGGCGTAGAAGCTCGGCATGCAGTCTTCTCCTCCGGCCGGGCCTAGGGGAACGCGGTTGCCAAAGTCTGAAGGCGGACCCGCAGGCTTCGGGGCGGAGTGTCGCGGGGGAGGGGACGAAGCCGGCCGCGGGTATCGGGATCGTGTCCTGTTCCGGGGGATGCCGCGGATTCTCCCCGCCAACTTTGCCGCCTTTGTCGCCCCCTCTGCCGCGGGGTGGGCGCCGGATCGGGGCCGGTTCCGGCGCCCACGCGCGGAAGCTGTGAAATTGCTAGAGATTTCCGGAGAGGATCGGGCGCGGCGGTGACCGGTCGGGCGGGCGCCGGTCCGCGGACGTCCGCGCAATCGGGGCGGGCATGAGACACGCCTTGTGCTCGGAGGGGGCGTGGCGATATTGCTTCCTGAAATTCGGCAGCGCAGCGATCCCCGGGTCGCGACCGGCACTGCGGAGATCGAGCGGTGTCACGGGCGACGTGCTGGACGGAAAGATCGGGATCGACGATTCACAGCGCGCAAACCGGGACGGGCGAGCATGGCGCCGGTTCGACCCCGCCGCCTCGCCCGACAAGCGCGGGGCCGGGGCGCCGGGGGGCCAGACAGGGAGGCTGACAACGCGATGAGCGGCCTGAGCGACATCCTCTCCGACGGTCGCATCGAGGCCCTGGCGACGAGCGGCTACCACGTCGCGCTCCGGGTGGGATTCGCGTTTCCGAAGTTCGAGCGCAACACCTTTCCGCGGGCCTGGGTGCGGCAATACACGCAGCGCGGCTACATGCTCGACGATCCGATCACCCGGTGGGTCTATGCGGAATCCGGCGTGATCCGCTGGAGCGCGCTGCCCGGGCCCGATCCGCGCGAGGTGCTGGCCGCCGCGCGGCAGCACGATCTCGTCTTCGGCGCGGCGGTCAGCGTGAACCCGGAAAGCAAGGCCGGAATTCGCTCCTACGGGAGTTTCGCGCGGTGGGACCGGGAATTCACCGATTTGGAACTGACCGAGCTCGACGAGCTGATGCGCGCGCTGCATTCGAGCAGCTTCCTCTCCTGCGAGTTGACCGCGGCGGAGCTCGAGACCCTGCAGCTCCTGGCCTCCGGACTGATCATGAAGGAGATCGCCTACAAGCTCGGGATCAGCGAAAGCGCCGTGAAACAGCGGCTGGCGAGCGCCAAGTCGAAGATGTCGGCGCGCACGACCACCCAGGCGGTGATGCAGGCGACGCAGCTCGGCTGGCTCGGCTGAGACTCCCCAGGGAATCCAGAAAGTTGATTGAGCTTTTCACGAGGTGATCTCGCAGTTGTATCTCTGGTGGTGTTCACGCGAAACTTGCAGAGGCACCCCCAAACATGACGAACGACATCACCGGCACGAGATTCCAGTTCTGCGACCTGCATCGGCACGGGGGAGCGTTCTGCGAGTTCCTGGCGCTCCGGAAACGCTTCTTCGTCGACACGCTGGCCTGGAACATCCCCCATGACGACCGTGTCGAGATGGACCAGTACGACAATCCCACCGCATCCTATTCCCTCGCCCTGCAGGACGGGCGGGTGGTCGGCGGCGCGCGCATCATGCGTTTCGCCGACCGGTGGGGACCGCATGGCTGCATGTTGAGCGACGCCGCCGACGGCAAGCTGGCGGACATTCCCAGCAGCACGCTGCCGCCGGGGCGGAGCTTCCACGGGGCGTCGGAATGTACCCGACTCGTGGTCTGCGATTCGCTGCGCAGCGGGGCGCTCCGGGAACAGGCGCTGCGGGTGATCGTGGAGGGGCTCGTCGATCTGGCGCGGCGGCAGGGATCGTGCGAGCTGGTGACGCTGACGGTTCCGTCATTCGTGCGGACGCTGCGGCGGCTCGGCTACGAGGCGAGCCAGATCGGCGAGAAATACCACAATACCCAGGACGGGCGGCGCTACGCCGTGCTCGGCATGCCGGCGATCCGGGCGGCGGCCGACCCGCGCGCGGCCAGCGGGCCGTCCCGCGCGATGCGCGGGTGACGGCCGTGCGAATCGTCGCCTCGGGGCATAAGGACCGGGTTCTTGCCGTTACATCACGGTGCGGAACATGATAAACCCAATCGGGGAGATGCTCGAGTGCTTGAAATCGCGAGGCGAACGCACCTTCGATATTACGGCTGGGACGACACCGTGCTTCTCAGCCCTGCGGCGAACTGGAACAGGCCGGTTCGTCACGGCCCCGGTTGTCGCCCCTGAAGAAGCGGGACGGGACGGGGCGGTCATCTGCGCCGCCGCGCGGCGGCGCGATGTCGGGGCGGAAGGCCGGTGTGGCGGTCGCGAACGAAGGCAGCCTGGCGGGACGGAAGGGGACTTTCTCGGATGGATCCAGTCGACGAACTGCGTGCCTCCCTGATCCAGATGAAGAGCCAGGCTCCGACGGGTTTCGCGGCGGCATTTCACGTGGATTTCGTGACGCCGCGCTACCTGTTCCAGACCTATGACGAGGCGTGGATGAACTATTATTCCTCCGCCGGCCTCGTCCTCAAGGACCCGGCGGTGCGCTGGGGGTTCGACAATGACGGGATCGCCGCCTGGCCCGATCTCGTGGCGCTGGACAGCGAGGGCATCTTCGACAGGGCGGCGGAGCACGGGCTCAATCACTGGGCGGTGGTGGCGACGTCGCGGCGGGGATCGAAGAGCATCGGGGCGTTCTCGCGCGCGGAGACCTCGTTCTCTCCCGACGAGAAGCGGGAGGTGCTCACGACGCTGGAGCGGCTGCACGACCTGACCCATCGGGGGCTCGAGATCGACCCCGAATTCGACCGGATGCTGACGGCGCTCTCGGTGAACCTGACCCATCGCGACGCCGTCGATTGACGGCTGCGGCGCCGCTGCGCCGGCCGACGCCGATGCCGCCGCGCGGAGGGAGCGGTCAGGCGGCGGCGCGGGCCTCGCTGCGGTAGCTGCGCGGCTGGAATTGCTGGAACGTGACCATCCGTACCGTCGGCCGCTCCCCGCTCCAGGCGACGAAGTATTCCGTCAGGGTCGATCGCGGGGCGGGGGTGTGGCGGAGATGATACTGCCACGCGACGGCGATCCGCGACCCCTCCGCCGTCTCCCCCCGGGTCTGCGTGATCTCGGGCACGAGGCGGTAGATGTCGTGCTCGCGCAGGTTGGCGACGTGGCGCGCGAAGGCGGCGTCGAGCTGGGCATAGGACTGGAGCACGCAGAGATTGTCCTCGAAATAGAGGGCCAGCGGGACCTCGTAGCATTGCAGCAGCCGTTCGTGGCCCCCCTCGATCAGGCTCTCGGCGTGAAGCGACAGGAGCGAGCGGAAGGCCGCGGTCCGGTAATCCATGAAACCAATCCCTGCGTGCACCAAAACCCATTTGTCCGGTTGTTTACAACTTTCGGGCACGTGGATCAGGGCATGTGATACCCAATAACGCAACGTAACGGCGCCGCCGATGGAACCGGCAAGCGCGGCGCCATCGCCCTGGCCCGGGCCGTGACAGCGGCCGGCGGGTTAAGGCGAGCCGGGGCGCAGGATCTGGCGGAGGTGGTCCGGCAGGGCGTGATCCGACAGGACAAGGAGCCCGGCCCAGGTGGCGGCGGCCCAGCCGATGCCGAGGCCGAGAAGGACCAGGGGCGGCGCGTCGGACCAGGCCAGACCCGGCAGCGCGAGCAGGGCGGGGCCGAGCGAGGTGACGAGGGTGATGCCGGCGGCGCGGAGCAGGACGCGGCGCGCCTCCGCCCCGCCGGAGATGCCGTGGCGACGGAGCCAGGAGACGATCTGCACCGCCTTGACCAGCGCGGCTGCGGAGATCGCGAGGCAGAAGGCTTCGAGCGAGTGCAGCGCGCCGAGGGTGCAGAGCGCCGCCAGCAGCGCCTGGCTCACCGCCTGGATGCGGAGATAGGCCGGCAGCGCGTCGACGGCGGTGAAGAACTTCACGCTCATCGCCACGAAGGGAAGCGCCGCCCCGCCGATGGCGAGGACGCGGACCGCCGCCACCGCGTCGAGCCAGTCGCGGCCGAGCAGCACGATCACCAGAGGCTCGGCTAGGAGCGCGATGCCGAGGAAGGCCGGCCAGCAGATCGTGGCGAGGAGGTCGTATTTCGTGGCCAGCAGCCGGCCCGGCGGGGTGCCGGAGCGGAGCGCGGCGGCCATCGCCGGCAGGACCGTGGGCTCCACGCCCTGCAGGAGGGTGCGCTCCACGAGGTCCCGGACCACCCGGGCGCGGTTGTAGAGACCCACCGCGGCGGTGCCGGCGAAGCCGCCGAGGGCGGAGATCGCGACGAGATTGGCGAGCGACGGCAGGTTGTTGATCCCCGCGAGCCGGCCGCCGAAGCGCAGGAGCGCGGGGATTTCGCGGCGGTCGAGGCGGGGGCGGTGGAGATGCCGGCCGCGGAGCCCGGCGACGAGCACGAGCGACTGCACGATCTGTCCGGCGAGAAAGCCCGTGGCCATCGCCGCGGCCCCGAATCCGGCCAGCGCGAGGGCGATGGCGATGGCGGTATCGGCGATCGCCTGCCCTGCGGCGCCGATGGCCGGGCGGCGGAAGGCCAGCTCGCGGTGCAGCGCCACCTCGGTGGCGGTCAGGACCGGCACCGTCAGCAGCGCCGCGCCGAGGATAGCGAGCGCGAGCGCCGCCTCCGGCGCCATGAGCCCGGCGCCGCCGGTGGCCCAGAGCGCGAGGCAGCCGGCGAAGCCCGCCCCCGCGGCGAGCGCCTGCATCCCCGTCGCGGTGGCGATGGTGATCTCGTCGGGCGGCTCGGGCTGGCGGACGAGGAACTGCCGCAACCCGAAATTCGCCACCGAGTTGAGCACCCCGAAGACGGCGAAGGCGAGCGCGAAATTGCCGAAGGCGGCGGGGTCGAGGAGCCGGCCCAAGGTCGCGAAGCTGACGACCGTCGCCGCGATCGCCACGGCGCGGGCGCCGAGCATCTGCACGAAGGCCAGGCGGACCCGCCCGGCCTCGGCTGCGGGCGCGTCCGGGTCAGAACCGGAGGCCATGGGGGACGCAGACCTCGCGGTACCAGTCGACGAGGGCCGGGATGCCGCGATCGACGGGGACCGCCACGCGGTAGCCGAGGTCGCGCTCGGCGGCGCCGATATCGGCGCGCGAGAAGTAGCGGTCGCCGGCGGGCAGATCGGTGTAGTGGCGCACGGCCTCGCCTCCGAGCGCCGCCTCGATCAGGTCGACGCAGCGTTCCAGCGGCTCGGAACCGGGATTGCCGAGATTGTAGATCGGGTGCCGGTCTCCGGGCGCGGTGCGGACCGGGCGGAGCAGGGCCGCGAGCACGCCGCCCACAACGTCGTCGATATAGGTGAAGGCGTGGGTGATCTTGCCGTGGTTGTGCAGCGCGATGGGCTCGCCCCGCCAGATCCGGTCCACGAACTTGAAGAACACCGTGTCGGGCCGGCCCCAGGGCCCGTAGACCTTGAAGAAGCGCAGGCCGGTGACGGGCAGGTCGTAGCGGTCGGCATAGGCCTGCATCGTCGCCTCGTTTGCGACCTTGGAGGCGCCGTAGACGGAGATCGGCGTCGCCGTCGGCTGGTCCTCCCGGAACGGCGTGCCGCCGCGGCTGCGGCCGTAGACGGAGGAGGTGGAGGCGTAGACGAGCTGTTCCAGCGCGGGCGCGTCGCGGGCGGCATCGGCGACCGCCTGGGTGCCCATGACGTTGGCGCGCATGTAGAGATCCGGCGCCTCGAAGGAGGGCATCACCGCGGCATGGGCGGCGAGATGCAGGATACGGGTGGGGTGGGTCTCCGCCACGATCTCGGCGAGCGCGCCGGGGGTAGCGATGTCGGCCTCGCGGAACCGCCAGCCGGGGCGCTCGGAGAGGCCGGCGAGGCGCAGGTGCTTGAGGCGCGCGGGGTAGTAGAGCTCGGAGAGGTCGTCGACGCCCGTGACCTCGGCGCCGGCGGCGAGCGCGCGGAGGGCGACGGCATGGCCGATGAAACCGGCGGCGCCGGTGACCAGGAGGCGGGTGCCGGCGAGGGAGGGATCGGGCGGGGTCATGGCGCGGGCGCCGCCGCGCGCGCGGCGGCGAAGGCCGGGGGCGGCGGCGCCGCGGTCATCTTGTCGGGATGGACGACTGCGTAGCGGCCATGGCGGTTGGCGAGGCGGTCGCTCGTGGCGGCATCGGCCTTCCAGACGGAGAAGATCTCGGGATGCGCGCGGACCGGGATGCCGGCCTCGACCGCGGCCCAGTGCAGCACCTTGTCATAGGCGATGCGGCCCTCGGCGATCTTGCGCTCCAGGCTCTCGGGCGTGACGTAGCGGCCCCAGCTCTCGCGCGGGGTCAGAACCCTCGGATCGCGCAGCAGGCCGCTCGCCTTGAGCCGCCTCGCCGCGTCGCGGTGGATCAGCACCGCGCCGCCCTGGATGGCGCCGGAGCGTCGGCCGAGACGTCCCCAGATGCCGGGGCGGCGAGGCAGGGCGCGGAAGCGCCGGTCGATCCGTGCGTCGCTGTCGAGCCTGAGGCACCAGGTTTCGGGTCCGGCGAGGAAGTGGTCGAGGACGCGCTCGATCGTGGCGCCGCCATGGGAGATCCCGTAGAGATTCTCGCCCAGGCGGTATTCGACCCCGAAGGCCGCGGCGAGCGCGGGGCCGGGGATCTCCGGGTCGCCGTCCGAGACCAGCGCGACGCGGGAGGCGGGATAGGCGGCGCGCAGGCGGGCCAGCGCCTTGGCGGCCACGTCGGCGTCCCGGAAGACCGGCATGAAGAAGGCGATCTCGCCATCGGGAAGGTCGCGGGCATAGGGAGGCGCAAGGCCCATGCCCCAGGCCGTCGCGAGGGGGCGGCGCAGGTCGGACAGGCGGATCGTCGATCCCATTCTCGATCTCCTCGCCGTCTGGTTGATCGGCCGCGGCGTCCTTGGCCCTCCGTGCGGGGCACATAGCAGGCCGGCGCGTCGGGGTCCACGGCCGGGCGGGATCCGGTGCGCGCGCGTCAGCGGGCGGCGCGGCGGCACCGGATCCGGGAGGCGAACTCGCCGATCGCCGCGGCGCGGACGGACCAGTCGTGGGCGCGGGCCACGTCCCGCGCCGCGGCGGCCTGCGCGGCCGCGGTGGCCGGATCGGCGAGCAGCGCCTCCGCGGCCGTGGCGAGGGCGGCGGGATCGTCCGCCGGGGCCAGCCGGAGCGCGCGCCCCTCCCCCGCTACGGCGCGCACGGAGGGCAGGTCGCTGGCCACCACGGGCAGGCCCGCGGCCATGAAGTCGAGGAGCTTCATCGGCGAGGAATATTCCGCCGAGACGCTGTCGAGCAGGCCCGGCAGGACGCAGAGACCGATCCGGGCGGAGGCGAGGCGGAGGGGGACCTCCGCGGCCGGCACCCGCCCGGCGAAGGCGATCCGGGGCAGGAGGCCGGAGGCGCGCGCCTGCTGGCGGGCGGCCTCCAGATCCGGCCCGTCGCCGAGGACGAGGAGGGTCCGGCCGGGGAGGTGGTCGAGCATGGCGATGGCGGTACCGAGCCCCTTGCGCCGCTCGGCCTTGCCTAGAAAGACCAGATCATGGGGGCGGGCGCGCCATTCCGCGGTCTCGAGGGGCGCCGCCACGGCCGGCGCCGCGACCCCGCTGGGCGCGAGGATCGTGGGCGCGGCGAAGGGCCCGAGGCTCTCTCGCGCCGCCGCCTCCAGCGCCGGGCCGAGGAAGACGATGCCGTCGGCTGCGGCGAGGGTGCGGCGCTCCGCGGCCTGGAGGCGGGCGACGGCCGCGTTCAGGGGCGCCGCCCGGGGGCCGAGGCGGCGGCCGGCCAAGGCCTCGTTGGCGGCCACCCATTCGAGCCGGTGCATCTCGACGACGAGCGGCACCGGCCAGCGCAGGGTGGCGGCCGCCCGCGCCGTGGGACCGCGCGCCATCAGCAAATCGGCGCGGCCGCCGATGCGCCTCGCGAGGCCGGCGAGCGCGAGCCGCCGGGCGGCGTGGCGCAGGGGCTCCGAGCGGGGCCAGCGCGGAAAGAGCGGCACGATCGCCGGCGCGGCAGCGGCCTCGACACCGTAGCGGGACAGGTCTGACACCCCCGACGCGCAGGGGCCGCAGAAGAGCGTGAGGCAGTGGCCTTCCCGTCTCAGCGCGGCGCCGGTCCTGAGGATCTGCAGGGTCGCGGCATAGGCGTTCGGCAGCGGCACGTCATAGGCATAGGCGATGGCGGTCACGCTCCGCCGCCTGTCCCGGTTCGCGGCGTCGCCGGCGTCATTCCGTCGGCGCCGCCGGGACCTCCTGGAACAGCCAGGTCTCGGTCAGGCGCCGGTCGTAGCCCTCCACATGGGCCATGAGCTCGATCACGGCGCCGGACTCGGGCTCGACATCGAAGGCAAGCCGCCAGATCGGGGCGGCCTCCATCTTGAAGAGCACCGGCTCGACGATCTCCCCGCCGGAGACGGTGATGCGCGGAATGACCTCGGCGTCGGGGCCCATGGCGGCGAGGAGGCCGCCGGCGAAATCGACCACGTATTTGCGGGCGTCGCCCTCGTAGGGCACGCCGGAGGTCCCGCCCCGCCCGGTGCGGGTCTCGGCCACGTAGGCGAGGGCCTGATCGGGATCGGGCGGCAGCATGCCCCAGCGGAGCCGGTAGCGGTATTCCCGGTTCTCGCCGGCGTTCACCGACCCGTCGGGCTGCCAATAGGCGACGATGTTGTCGTTGGCCTCGATGTCGGTCGGAAGCTCGACGAGCTGCACCGTGCCCGGGCCCCAATCGCCGACCATCTCGACCTGCACCGAGGGGCGGTCCTGGTAATGGGCGCCGGCATCCTGGTAGCTCTCGAAGCGCCGGTCGCGCTGGTAGAGGCCGAAGCTCTGCGCCGAAGGTTCGGTGAAGATGGATTTCGACAGGCTCGGCGGATTGGCCAGCGCCCGCCAGAGCACGTCGCCGTCGGCGCGGCGGATCATCAGGCCCTCGCTGTCATGGACCTGCGGGCGGTAATCGTCGAAATCCGCGCGGTTCGATTCGGAGAAGAGGAACATCGAGGTGAGCGGCGCAACGCCCAGATTCCGGACATCCTCGCGGAAGTAGAGCCGGGCGGTGACGTCCATCACCGTCTCCTGGCCCGGTTCGACGGTGAAACGGTACGCGCCGGTGACGCTGGGGCTGTCGAGAAGCGCGAAGAAGGTGAGCCGGCGCGCGCCGGGTTCCGGCCGGACGAGGTAGAATTCGGTGAAGGTCGGGAATTCCTCGGGGCGCTCGCTGGCGGTGTCGATGGCGAGCCCGCGGGCGCTGAGCCCGTAGGCGCTGCCGCGCCCGAGCGCGCGGAAATAGCTCGCCCCCTGGAAGGCCAGAAGCTCGTCGAAGACGTCGGCGCGGTTCAGCGGATAATGGAGGCGGAAGCCCGCCACGCCCGGCAGATCCGCATGCTCCGGCAGCACGCCGGCGGCCTCGTGGCGGTAGTCGAAATCGTCGGTGGTGAACTCGAATTCCTGCGCCGTGCCGTCCTCGACCTCGTAGAGCGGCACCGCGGCGGGGAACAGCCAGCCGAGATGGAAGGCGTGGAGGCGGAAGTTGAGGCCCGGCGCGTTCCAGCGGGCCGCGTCCGGGTTGAAGGCGATCTGGCGGTAGAGGTCGTAGGTCAGGTCCTCGGGCAGGCCCTCGGCGGGCTCGGGCTCCGCGTAGGGCTCGCCGGCGAGGCGCTGGGCGCGGGCCGCGAGGCTGTCGAAGTCGAAGGCGTCGCCCTCGCCCTGCGAGCCGTCGCCGTTCTGCTGGGCGGCGCCGCCGCGGGGCAGGGCGGCGGCGGTCAGGATCGCCGTGGTGGCCATCAGGAAGCTCCGCCGGCCGAGCGCTGCAGGTCTGGTCATGGTCGTTCGTATCCCCTTTTCCCGCGCCCGTTCTAGCAAGCCCTCGACCGTGGCGCCCGCAGAAAATGGCCCGCGTTCGCGCCGGAACGGAAACAATCAGGCGAGCAACCGGCGGAGAACCGCGTTGAGGAGCGGGCGCCCCTGCCGCGTGAGGGAGAGCACGTCGCCTGCCATCCGCACCAGGCCGAGCTCCTCCAGCTCCGCGATGGCCGGGGCGGGCAGATCGAACTCCCCGACCGGCACGCCCGCCTCGATGCGCAGGCCCATCAACAGCCGCTCCTCCATCGCCTCGCGCCGGGTGAGGGTCGTGCGGCGCTCCGGGCTGGACCCGGACAGGACCTTCGACAGCCACAGGAGCGGCGCCTCGACGGTCTCCGTGGCGATCCGCTCGCCGCCGATCGTCAGGCGGCCGTGGGCACCGGGACCGATGCCGACATAGTCGCCGCCGGTCCAGTAGAGCAGATTGTGGCGCGATTCGGCGCCCGGACGGGCGTGGTTCGAGACCTCGTAGGCGGGCAGGCCGGCGTCCTGCATCATCTCCCCGGTCAGCTCGTAGAGATCGGCGGCGAGATCCTCGCCGGGCAGGCCATGGAGGGCGCCGGCGGCGGCGCGGCGGCCGAAGGCGGTGCCGGGCTCGACGGTGAGCTGGTAGAGGGACATGTGGTCGGCGCCCCAGCCCAGCGCCGCGTCGAGCTCCCGCCGCCAGGCGTCGAGCGACTGGTCCTGTCGGGCATAGATCAGGTCGAAGCTGACGCGGTCGAAGGCGGCCCGGGCGATGTCGTAGGCGCGCCGCGCCTCGTCCGCCGAATGGAGCCGGCCGAGGCGGACGAGATCGGCGTCCGAGAGCGCCTGGACGCCGAGCGAGACCCGCTCGACGCCGGCGGCGCGGTAGGCGCGGAATCGGTCCGCCTCCACCGAGGTCGGGTTCGCCTCCAGCGTGATCTCGACGTCGTTCGCCAGCGGCCAGCGGGCGCGGATGCCGTCGATCACCGCGGCGACCGTCTCGGGCTCCATGAGGCTCGGCGTGCCGCCGCCGAAGAAGATCGAGCCGATGCGGGCCTCCGGAACAAGGGCGGCGCTGCGGTCGAGCTCGGCGGCATAGGCGCGCCGCCAGGCGGCATGGTCCACCTGCGCGACGACATGGGAGTTGAAGTCGCAATAGGGGCATTTCGCCTGGCAGAACGGCCAGTGGACGTAGATTCCGACCTTATTCAAAGCAGGCGGCGACGAATTTCGCCAGCGCGCGGCCCCGGTGGGAGAGACGGTTCTTCTCCCAGCGGTCCATCTCGCCGAAGGTCTGGTCGTGGCCGTCGGGCTGGAAGATCGGGTCGTAGCCGTGGCCCTGCTCGCCGCGCATCGGCCAGACGATGCGGCCCTCGATGCGGCCCTCGAAGACCTCGCGTCCACCGTCGGGGAGGGCGATGACGAGGGTGCAGCGGAACCGCGCGCGCCAGGGCTGGGGGGCGCCGGACGCCAGGAGTTCGTGGTGGGCGCGGGTCATAGCGAGCGGGAAGTCCCGACCCCCGGGCGTCTCGGCCCAGTCGGCGGTGTGGACGCCCGGGCGGCCGCCCAGGGCGTCGATCTCCAGCCCGGAATCGTCGGCCAGCGACGGCAGGCCGGTCCGCGCCAGCGCCGCCTCGGCCTTGATCGTGGCGTTCTCGACGAAGGTGGCGCCGGTTTCCTCCGGCTTGGGCAGGCCGAAATCGGCGTTCGATTTCAGGGTGACGCCGTGCGGATCGAGAAGCGCGGCGATCTCCTCGAGCTTGCCACGGTTGTGGGTGGCGACGAGGAGGTCGCGGCCGGGAAGCCTGCAGGTCACGGGAGCGCCTGCCTCTGGGCCTCCGCGAGCTCGGAGACGCCCTTCTCGGCGAGATCGAGAAGGCCCGACATCTGGTCGCGGCTGAAGGTCGAGGATTCGCCCGACATCTGCACCTCGATGAGCCGTCCGCCCTTCGTCAGGACGAAGTTGCCGTCGACGCCGGCCTCGCTGTCCTCGGCATAGTCGAGGTCGAGCACAATCTGGCCGGCATAGAGCCCGCAGCTCACCGCCGCGACGTGGTCGGTGATCGGCTCGCCGGTCACGTCCCCGGCCTTCTTCAGCTTTTCGACCGCGAGCGACAGGGCGACCCAGCCGCCGGTGATCGAGGCGCAGCGCGTGCCGCCATCGGCCTGGATCACGTCGCAATCGACGGTGATCTGGCGCTCGCCGAGCGCGTTGCGGTCGAGCGCGGCGCGCAGCGACCGGCCGATCAGGCGCTGGATCTCCTGGGTGCGGCCCGACTGGCCGCTCTTCGCCTCGCGCCGGCCACGGGTATGGGTGGCGCGCGGCAGCATCCCGTATTCGGCGGTGACCCAGCCCTGGCCCGAGCCCTTGAGGAAGGGCGGCACGCGCTCCTCGATGCTGGCGGTGCACAGCACGTGGGTGTCGCCGCAGCGGATCAGGCAGGATCCTTCCGCGTGGCGCGTCACCTCGGTCTCGATTGAAATCGCGCGCATTTCGCTTAGGTCTCGACCGGACGGGCGCATGAAACTCTCCTTGAGGATATTGTGCCGGATATGCCCGCGACGATCCGGTGGGCGCAACCCCCGAAACCGGCCGCGGAACCGGAACGCGAATGAGCGAACGGACAGACAGAGACGCCCTTCTCTCGGAGATGAACGACCGGACCCGCGAGGTCTTCCGGCGCGTGGTCGAGAACTATCTGGAGACCGGCGACGCGGTCGGGTCGCGCACCCTGACGCGGACGTTGTCGGAGAAGGTCTCGGCGGCGACGATCCGCAACGTCATGCAGGATCTCGAATATCTGGGGCTGCTGGATTCGCCGCATGTCTCGGCGGGCCGGGTGCCGACGCAGCTCGGATTGCGGATGTTCGTGGACGGGCTCCTCGAGGTCGGCGATCTCGGGGCGGAGGACCGCCAGAAGCTCGACGCCACGCTGGGATCGAACGAGCGCGATGTCGGCACCCTGCTCGACCGGGTGGGCTCGGCGCTCTCGGGTGTCACCTCGGGGGCGAGCCTCGTGCTGGCGCCGAAGCACGAGGCGCCGATCCGGCATATCGACTTCGTCTCGCTCGGCCACGACCGGGCGCTCGTGGTGCTGGTCTTCGCCGACGGGCACGTGGAGAACCGGGTCTTCGCGCCTCCGCCGGGCCAGACCCCCTCCTCGATGCGGGAGGCGGCGAACTTCCTCAACGCGATGGCGGAGGGGCGGACGATCACCGAGCTGCGCGATCACATCATCGGCCAGATCGCCACGCGCCGGCAGGAGCTCGACACGGTGGCGCAGGCGATGGTCGATGCCGGGCTCGCGGTCTGGGAGAACGAGGGCGAGCCGCACGAGCGGCTGATCGTGCGCGGCCGGTCGAACCTCCTCGGCGAGACCGAGGCGGAGGATCTCGACCGCATCCGCACGCTCTTCGACGACCTGGAGCGCAAGCGCGACATCGCGGAATTCCTCGAACTCGCCGACGAGGGACAGGGCGTGCGGATCTTCATCGGATCCGAGAACAAGCTCTTTTCACTTTCGGGTTCATCTTTGGTCGTCTCTCCATATATGAACGCGGACCGAAGGATCATCGGCGCCGTCGGCGTGATCGGGCCCACGCGGCTGAATTACGGACGGATCGTGCCGATCGTGGATTACACGGCGCAGCTGGTGGGACGCCTGCTGTCGGGCCGAAGCTGAGACGGGTGAATACATGGCGAACGAAAACGAACGCGACATCGAGGCCGCCATCGAGGAGATGCTGAAGGGCGAGACGGAGGAATCCGGCCCTTCGGAGGCGGACAAGGTGAAGCGCAAGGCGCAACCCAGGTCCGAGGAGCCGATGGACCTCGACGCCATGGCCGAGGGGGAGCCGCCGCATGTCGCCGAGGATGACGGCATCGCCGCCGAGATGGAGGCGCTGCGGGCCGAGCGCGACGAGCTGAAGGACCGCTTCGTGCGGGCGCTCGCCGAGGCCGAGAACAGCCGCAAGCGCGCCGACCGGGAGCGCCGCGAGGCAGAGACCTATGGCGGCTCGAAGATGGCGCGCGACATGCTGCCGGTCTATGACAACCTGCAGCGCGCGGTCGCGGCGATCCCCGAGGAGAACCGCGAGGCCAACGCGGCGCTGATCGAGGGGGTGGAGCTGACGCTGCGCGAGCTGGAGAACGTGTTCCGCAAGCACGGGGTCGATATCGTGGCGCCGGCCGTGGGCGAACGGTTCGATCCGAAGATCCACGAGGCGATGTTCGAGGCGCCGGTGCCGGAGACGAAGGCGGGCGACATCATCCAGGTGATGACCGTGGGCTTCATGCTGCATGACCGGCTGCTGCGCGCGGCGCAGGTGGGCGTGAGCTCGACCCCCAAGGGGTGAGGCGGCTCAGCCCTCGCCGGCGAGCGATTTCAACTCGTAGACGAGATCGAGCGCGGCGCGGGGCGAGAGCTCGTCGGGCCGGCTCTCGCGCAGGCGGTCCTCGACCTCGGACCGTGTTCGCGCCGGCGGCGCGGCCGGGGCCGCGCGCTCGGCGGAGAAGAGCGGCAGGTCGTCGAAGAAATCCGGGCGCTTGCCCGACACCTCGCCCGATTCGAGCGCGCTGAGCACTGTCTGGGCGCGCGACACGACGCGGGCGGGCAGGCCCGCGAGCCTGGCGACCTGGACGCCGTAGGAGCGGTCCGCCGAGCCTTTCCGCACCTCGTGCAGGAACACCACCTCGCCGTCCCATTCCTTCACCGCCACGGTGGCGTTGCGGACGCCGGGCAGGGTCTCGGCGAGGCGGGTCAGTTCGTGGTAATGCGTGGCGAAGAGGGCGCGGCAGCGATTGACCTCGTGCAGATGCTCGAGCGTCGCCCAGGCGATCGACAGGCCGTCATAGGTGGAGGTGCCGCGGCCGATCTCGTCGAGGATGACGAAGGCGCTCTCGTCGGCCTGGTTCAGGATCGCCGCGGTCTCGACCATCTCGACCATGAAGGTGGAGCGCCCCCGCGCCAGGTCGTCGGCGGCGCCGACGCGGCTGAAGAGCTGGCTGACGAGGCCGATCTCGGCGCGCGCGGCGGGGACGAAGGCGCCGATCTGCGCGAGGAGGGCGATGAGCGCGTTCTGCCGCAGGAAGGTGGACTTGCCGGCCATGTTCGGCCCGGTCAGGAGCCAGAGCGCCGCGTCTTCCCCGTCCGAGAGGTCGCAATCATTGGCCACGAAGGGCCCCGACCCCTGCCGCTTCAGTGCCCGCTCGACGACCGGGTGGCGGCCGGCCTCGACGCGGAAGCTGCGCCCCTCGCTCAGTTCCGGCCGGGTCCAGTCCTCGGAACGGGCGAGGTCGGCCAGCGCGGTCTGCAGGTCGAGTTCCGCCAAGGCGCGGGCGGCGGCACCGATCTCCGCCGCGGCCGCGACCACCTCCGCGACGAGGGCGGCGAAGAGCGCCTTCTCGATCTCCAGCGCGCGGCTGCCGGCATTCAGGATGCGGGTCTCGAGTTCGGAGAGCTCGACGGTGGTGAAGCGCACGGCGCTGGCGGTGGTCTGACGGTGGATGAAGCGCTCCGAGAGGGGCGGCGAAAGCATCCGACCGGCATGCGTCGCCGTCACCTCGACGAAATAGCCGAGCACGTTGTTGTGCCTGACCTTCAGCGCGCCGATCCCGGTCTCGGCGGCGAAGTCGGCCTGCATGCCGGCGATGACGCCGCGGCCCTCGTCGCGGAGGGTGCGCGCCGCGTCGAGATCCGCGTCGTGGCCCGGCGCGATGAGCCCGCCGTCGCGGGCGAGGAGCGGCGGCTCGGCCACCAGCGCTGCGTCGAGCCGGTCGATCAGCGCCGCATGGCCGGACAGGGCTTCCGCGGCGCCCTGCAGCAGCTCCGGAAGCTCCGCGCGGGAGAGGATCGCGGCGATCTCCTCGGCGTGGGTCAGGCCCTCGCGGATGGCGGCCAGATCGCGCGGACCGCCGCGGTCGAGGGCCAGGCGCGACAGGGCGCGGTCCATGTCGGGGACGCGGCGGAGCGCCTCCCGCAGCGCCTCGGCGAGACCGGAATCGTCGACCAGGCCGGCCACCGCCGCCTGCCGGGTGCGGATGGTGTCGAGCACCCGCGAGGGCGAGGTCAGGCGCCGCTCCAGCAGGCGGCCGCCCGCCGCCGTCACGGTCCGGTCGATGGCGGCCAGAAGCGAGCCCTGGCGGCCGCCCGAGAGCGCGTGGGTCAGTTCCAGATTGCGGCGCGTCGCGGCGTCGATCTGCATGACCGCGCCCGCCTCCTCGCGCCGGGGGGGCAGCAGCAGCGGCAGCTTGCCGCGCTGGGTGATCTCCAGGTAATCGACGAGCGCGGCGAGGGCCGAGATCTCGGCCCGCTCGAAGGTGCCGAAGGCGTCGAGCGAGGAGATGCCGTAGGTCGCGCAGAGCCGGGTCTCGCCTGCCACGCTCTCGAACGAGGCGCGCGAGAGCGGCGTCACCGAGCCGCCGAGCTCGCGCACGAGGGGGTCGAGCTCGGCCTCCATGCCGTCGCCGAGCAGGAGTTCCCGGGGCGCGATGCGGGCGAGCTCCGGGCCGAGCCGGACGCGGGGACAGCCCGCGACCCTGACCTCGCCGGTGGAGATGTCGACCCAGGCGATGGCGCCCGCGCCCCGGACCTCCGACCAGGCGGCGAGGAAGTTGTTGCGCCGCGCGTCGAGAAGCGCCTCCTCGGTCAGGGTGCCGGGGGTGACGAGCCGCACGACCTCGCGGCGGACGACCGATTTCGAGCCGCGCCGCTTCGCCTCGGCCGGATCCTCCATCTGCTCGCAGACGGCGACGCGGAAGCCCTTGCGGATGAGGGTGAGGAGATACCCTTCCGCCGAATGGACGGGCACCCCGCACATCGGGATGTCCTCGCCCAGATGCTTGCCGCGCCGGGTGAGCGCGATGTCGAGCGCCGCCGCCGCCGCCGCCGCGTCGTCGAAGAACAGCTCGTAGAAATCGCCCATCCTGTAGAACAGGAGCGCGTCCGGATGATCGGCCTTGATCTCCAGGAACTGCGCCATCATCGGCGTCGGTGCGTCGGCCAATGCGGGCCCCCTCGGCGGATCGGTCGGCATCTCCTAGCAAAGCGGCGGGCGGCGGTGAAGTCAGCGCGCCGCGGCTTCCGCCTCCTCGAGCATCCGCACCGCCTCGTCGCGCTCGCCGCGGCCGACGACCTTGAACGGGCGCTCGATCATCTCGTTGTAGGTCTCGAAGAATTGCTCCACGTCCCAGGAGAAGCCGTGGCGCATGTCGGCGAGCGTCTCGATCCTGCCGAAGAAGCGCGACATGTTGGCGACGGCGACCACCCGGTCGTTGCGGCGCATGCCGCTGCTCTCCTCGTTCTCCATCTTCAGGACCCCGATCAGGCGCGATTCGATGAGCGCGCCGGCAGGGACCGAGCCGGCGGACAGCAGGACCACGTCGAGCGGGTCGCCGTCGGGCGCCCGCGTGTTCGGGACGAAGCCGAAGGAGCAGGGGAAGGTCACCCCTTCCGGCATCTCGATGGCGATGCGGAAGAGGCCGCTCTCGTCGAGGTCGTATTTGTGGCGGCTTCCCTTCGGCGTCTCGACGAAGACGTTGACGGCTCCGTTCCCGGTGCGCGGCGAGACGGAGGCGAGGGCGTCGGCGAACATGCGGGCGTTCCTTTTTCCTGTGGCGCGGGTCGGGCGCTTCATGTCACCTAGCCCTCCGTGCCGGGGAGGGAGGACCGATGGCCAAGAGATTCACCGACGAGGAAGCGCTCGCCTTCCACATGCGCCCCCATCCCGGCAAGTTCGACATCGCCGCCAGCGTGCCGATGTCGACCCAGCGCGACCTGAGCCTCGCCTATTCTCCCGGCGTCGCGGTGCCCTGCGCGCGCATCGCGGAGGATCCGGGGCAGGCCTACGACTACACCAACAAGGGCAACATGGTCGCGGTGATCTCGAACGGGACGGCGGTGCTCGGCCTCGGCAATCTCGGCGCGCTCGCATCGAAGCCGGTGATGGAGGGAAAGTCGGTGCTCTTCAAGCGCTTCGCCGACGTGAATTCCATCGACATCGAGCTCGACACCGAGGACCCGGACGCCTTCTGCGCGGCGGTGAAGCTGATGGAGCCGACCTTCGGGGGCATCAATCTCGAGGACATCAAGGCGCCCGAATGCTTCGAGATCGAGAGCCGCCTGAAGGACGAGATGGACATCCCGGTCTTCCACGACGACCAGCACGGGACGGCGGTGATCTGCGCCGCGGGGCTCATCAACGCGCTGCATCTCTCGGGCAAGCGGATCGAGGAGGTCCGGATCGTCCTCAACGGCGCGGGCGCGGCGGGAATCGCCTGCGTGGAGCTTCTCAAGACGATGGGCGCCCGGCCCGAGAACTGCATCGTCTGCGACACCAAGGGGGTGATCTATCGCGGCCGGACGGAGGGCATGAACCAGTGGAAGTCGGCCCATGCCGCCGAGACCGAGCTCAGGACCCTCGAACAGGCGCTGGCGGGCGCCGACGTGTTCCTCGGCGTCTCGGCCAGGGGCGCGGTGACGCAGGCCATGGTCGAGGGCATGGCGCCGGACGCGGTGATCTTCGCAATGGCGAATCCCGACCCCGAGATCACGCCGGAGGAGGTGCACGCGGTCCGCGCCGACGTTATCGTCGCCACCGGGCGCTCGGACTACCCCAACCAGGTGAACAACGTCCTGGGCTTTCCCTATCTCTTCCGCGGCGCGCTCGACATCCATGCCCGCGCCATCAACGACCGGATGAAGATCGCCTGCGCCGAGGCGCTGGCGGCGCTGGCGCGGGAGGAGGTGCCCGACGAGGTGGCGCTGGCCTATGGCCGCCAGCTCCAGTTCGGGCGCGACTACATCATCCCCACGCCCTTCGATCCGCGGCTCATCTGGCGCATCCCGCCGGCGGTGGCGCGGGCGGGGATGGATACCGGCGCCGCGCGGCGGCCGATCGTGGACATGGACCGCTACGAGCAGGATCTGAAGGCGCGGATGGACCCGACGTCCTCCATCCTTCAGGGCATCTATTCCCGGGCGCGGGCCGCCCAGGCGCGGATGATCTTCGCCGAGGGCGACGACATCCGGGTGCTGAAGGCCGCCATCGCCTATCGCCGTGACGGGCTCGGCGAGCCGGTCGTGGTGGGACGCGAGGGCGACATCCGCGAGAAGCTCGGCCAGGAGGGGCTGCTCGACGCCTTCGAGGGGATCGAGGTGGTGAACGCGGCGCGGACCGAGCACCTGGAGACCTACAAGGACTTCCTCTACGAGCGGCTGCAGCGCAAGGGCTACGACCGCTCCGACGTGCACCGCATGGCGGCGCGGGACCGGCACATCTTCTCCGCCTGCATGCTGGCCCACGGCCACGGGGACGCGATGGTGACCGGCGCCACCCGCAAGTCCGCGCATATCCTCGACCAGATCAACATGGTCTTCGACGCGCGGCCCGAGGACGGGGCGGTGGGGATCACCGCGCTGCTGCGGCAGAACCGCGTGGTGCTGATCGCGGACACGCTGATCCACGAATGGCCGGACGAGACCGATCTCGCCAACATCGCCGAGCGAGGGGCCGACGTGGCGCGCGCGCTCGGGCTCGAGCCGCGCATCGCCTTCGTGAGCTATTCGACCTTCGGCTACCCGGTCTCCGAGCGGGCGGCGAAGATGCACCTGGCGCCGGACGTGCTGGACGCGCGCGGCGTCGATTTCGAGTATGACGGCGAGATGACGGTGGACGTGGCGCTGAACATCGACGCGATGCGCGCCTATCCGTTCTGCCGCCTGACCGGGCCGGCGAACGTGCTGGTGGTGCCGGCGCGCCATTCGGCCTCGATCTCCGTCAAGCTCATGCAGGAGATGGGCGGGGCGACGGTGCTGGGTCCGATCCTGACCGGGCTGAAGCGCCCGGTGCAGATCGCCTCGTCGGGGATGGGGGTGGCCGAGATCCTGAACATGGCGGCGATTGCGGCCTGCGACATGGCCTGAGGCTCAGCTTCCGGCGGCGTGCAGGAAGGGCGCGTCGTCGCCCCAGATCTGGCGCACGCGCTGGTCGCGCCCGCAGCGATCCCGGTACCGCTCGTAGGCGGTCTTCTTCGGGACCGCGAGGCCGACCGAGGAGAAGGCGATCCGCTCGTCGGACTTGTAGTAGTCCTGGTGGTAGTCGCCCACCGGATAGAACTGGCCGACCGGGCGGATGGGCGTCACGATCTGGCGCCCGAGCTCCTGTTCCGCAGCGGCCTTGGCGGCTTCCGCGGCCTGCCGCTGCGCCTCGGTCTCGACGTAGATCGCCGTCGTGTAGGAATGGCCGCGGTCGCAGAACTGGCCGGACGCGTCGAAGACATCGATCGAGCGCAGGAACAGGTCGTAGATCTGGCGGTAGCTGATCCGGCTGTCGTCGAAGGGGACCTTCGCAGCCTCGATATGGTCGCCATGGGCTTCGTAGGTCGGATCGGCGGTGGTGCCGCCGGTGAAGCCGGAGACAACATCGCCGACGCCCTCGACCTTCTCGAAATCGGCCTCGACGCACCAGAAGCAGCCGCCCGACAGATAGGCGGTCTGTTGTGCGGCGGACGCGATGGCGGCGGGTCCGGCAGATGCCAGGATCGCCAGGAAGATCGTTCGGATGCCGTGGGTCGGGATCATGTGGGGTCTCCTTTTCGCGCCGAGGGTCGGCGGCGCCGCGGATGGTTTCAATTCACTCGCCCGTGAGGTAACGGGGCAGTGACGCGCAGGGTGGCCGGATGCGGGACGTCGGCCGGACCCGTTGCGTCGCTTCGTGCATCGGGACATGTTCAGGTTGTACTGGCGGGGGTGCCATGGGGACACATGTTGCGCAGGTCGATCCGCGGAACGAATTGATCCTGATCTGGGTCGACGGCGCGCTGAAGCCGCGGAACGAGGCGACGGTCTCGGTCTACGATTCGGGCTTCCTGATGGGCGACGGCGTCTGGGAGGGGCTCAGGCTCCACAAGTCCCGGTGGGCCTTCCTCGACGAGCATCTCGACCGGCTCTTCGAGGGCGCGCTGGCGCTCGACCTCGATATCGGCCGCAGCCGCGGGGACCTGGAACGGGCGCTCGATGAGGTGCGCGCGGCGAACGGCATGACCGGGGACGCCCATGCGAGGCTGATGGTCACGCGGGGCGTGAAGGCGCGGCCGTTCCAGCATCCCGCCCTGACCGTCGGACCGGCGACGGTAGTCGTCATCGCGGAACATTCCGTGCCGGAGACGCCGCGGCCGATCCGCCTCGCCACGGTGCCGCATCACCGCGGCCTGCCCCTGACGCAGGACCCCAAGCTCAACACCCATTCCAAGCTGAACTGCATCCTGGCCTGCATCGCCGCCACCAAGGCCGGGGCGGAGGAGGCGCTGATGCTCGATCCAAACGGCTTCGTGAACACGACGAATGCGTGCAACTTCTTCATCGTCCGCAAGGGGGAGATCTGGACCTCCACGGGGGATTACTGCCTGAACGGCCTGACGCGGGCGAAGGTCATCGCGCTCGGCCGGGAGGCGGGACTGGTCGTCCGCGAGAAGAACTTCTCGCTGACGGAGGTCTATTCGGCGGAAGAGGCCTTCCTGACTGGCACGTTCGGCGCCCAGACGCCGGTCGGCGAGATCGACGGGCGGCGGATCGGCACCGGCGGGACGGGGCCGGTCACGGCCCGGATCCGCGGCCTCTATGCCGATCTCGTCGAGAGGGCCTGCGCGTGAGAATCGCCGCCTGGTCGGGGCCGCGGAACCTCTCCACCGCGCTGATGTACGCCTTCGCGGCGCGGGGCGACTTCGCCGTGCAGGACGAGCCCTTCTATGCGCCCTATCTCCTGCGGACCGGCATCAGGCATCCGCTGCGAGACGCGATCCTGGCCCGGCACGAGGCCGATCCGGACCGGATCGTGGGCGGGTTCGGCCCCGGGCCGGGCGGCAACCTCTACCTCAAGCTGATGGCCCAGCACATGGTCGCCGGCGTGCCCGACGACTGGGCCGCGGACTTCTCCCACCTGCACCTCGTCCGCCACCCGGCGCGCGTGATCGCCAGCTACATCGCGAAACGGGAGACGCCGACGCTCGAGGATATCGGCCTGCCCCGGCAGCTCGATCTCTACGAGCGGTTCGGCGGGATCGTCGTCGACAGCACCGACCTGCGCGCCGAGCCGCGGGCCATGCTGGCGGCGGTCTGCGAGGCGCTGGGCCTCGACTTCACGCCCCGCATGCTGTCCTGGCCGTCCGGCGGGCACCCGTCCGACGGCGCCTGGGCGCCGCACTGGTACGAAGCCGTCCACCGCTCGACGCGGTTCGCCGGACGGGAGGGCGAGGTCCCGGAACTGCAGGGCAGCGCCGCCAATCTGTGTGCCGACGCCATGGCCTATTACGACACGCTCTGCCGCAACAAGCTGGCGGTCGGATGAAGCGCCTCAGCGCGACAGCCGCCGCTTCCGCGCCGCCAGGAGCTTCAGGCGCAGGGCGTTGAGCTGGATGAAGCCCTGGGCGTCCTTCTGGTCGTAGGCACCGGCATCGTCCTCGAAGGTGACGTGGGCCTCGGAATAGAGGCTGTGTTCGGACCAGCGGCCGACGGTGCGCACCGAGCCCTTGTAGAGCTTGACCCGCACCGTCCCGGTGACGTGGGTCTGCGAGCTGTCGATGGCCGCCTGCAGCATCTCGCGCTCGGGCGAGAACCAGAAGCCGTTGTAGACGAGCTCGGCATAGCGCGGCATCAGCTCGTCCTTCAGGTGCCCGGCGCCGCGGTCCAGGGTGATCTGCTCGATGCCGCGATGCGCCTCCAGAAGGATGGTGCCGCCCGGCGTCTCGTAGATGCCGCGGGACTTCATGCCGACGAAGCGGCCCTCCACCAAATCGAGCCGGCCGATGCCGTGGGCGCCGCCGAGCTCGTTCAGCTTCGTGAGCACCTCGGCCGGGGACATCGCCTGCCCGTCGATGGCGACGGCGTCGCCCTTCTCGAAGCCGATCTCGACGAACCTGGCTGCGTCCGGGGCGTCCTCGGGGTTCACGGTGCGCTGGTAGACGTAGTCCGGCGCGTCCTCGGCCGGGTCCTCCAGCACCTTGCCCTCGGACGAGGTGTGCAGGAGGTTCGCGTCGACGGAGAACGGCGCCTCGCCGCGCTTGTCTTTGGCGATCTGGATCTGGTGCGTCTCGGCGAAGTCGATGAGCTTCGTGCGGCTCGTCAGAATCCCATTCCCGCCACGGCGCGATCACCCGGATGTCGGGGTTCAGCGCGTAGGCGGCCAGTTCGAAGCGCACCTGGTCGTTGCCCTTGCCGGTGGCGCCGTGGGCGACCGCGTCGGCGCCGGTCTCCTCGGCGATCTCGACGAGGCGCTTGGAGATCAGCGGCCGGGCGATGGAGGTGCCCAGCAGGTAGAGCCCCTCGTAGACGGCATTGGAGCGGAACATCGGGAAGACGAAGTCGCGGACGAATTCCTCGCGCAGATCCTCGACGTAGATCCCGGCGGCGCCCATCTGTTCGGCCTTCTTCCGCGCCGGTTCGAGCTCCTCGCCCTGTCCGAGATCGGCGGTGAAGGTGACGACCTCGCAGCCGTATTCCGTCTGCAGCCATTTCAGGATGATCGAGGTGTCGAGCCCACCGGAATAGGCCAGGACGACTTTCTTCGGCGCGGACATGGGCGGTCTCCTTGGCGTGACGCGGGCGGGCGATACCGGGAAAGCGCCGGCCCGGCAAGGTCGGGCGCCTTGCCTTGGCGCGGCGAACGCGCGATGGCGGGTCCATGACCGACTTCGCAGATGCCTCCCTGGCCGTGACCGCCCGCCTGCGCGGCCTGTTTCCGGCAACGCCGCTACAGCGCAACGCCTATCTGAGCCAGAAATACGACGCCGACATCTGGTTGAAGCGCGAGGATCTGACCCCCGTGCGGTCCTACAAGATCCGCGGCGCGTTCAACGCCATGCGCAAGGCGCGCGAGGCCGACCCCGACCAGGACCTGTTCGTCGCCGCGAGCGCCGGCAACCATGCCCAGGGGGTCGCCTTCAACTGCGCGCATTTCGGCGTCCGGGGGGTGATCTTCATGCCGGTGACGACGCCGAGGCAGAAGATCGACAAGACCCGCGCCTTCGGCGGCACGGCGGTCGAGATCCGGCTGACGGGCGACTATTTCGACGAGACGCTGCGGGTTGCCCAGGAATTCTGCGCCGAGCGCGGCGGGCATTTCCTCGCCCCGTTCGACGATCCGCATGTCATCGAGGGACAGTCGAGCGTCGCCGTCGAGATCCTTCAGGAGATGGACGAGCCACCCGAGATCGTCGTCCTGCCGGTGGGCGGCGGCGGATTGTCGGCCGGCATGAAGAGGTATTTCGACGCGACGCGATCGGGGGTCGATCTCTTCCTCGTCGAGCCGCAGGGCGGCGCGAGCCTGACCGAAGCGCTCGCGAAAGGCGCGCCGGCAACGCTCCGCCGCGTCGATTCCTTCGTCGACGGGGCGTCCGTCGCCCGGATCGGGGCGCGCCCCTTCGAGATCCTGAAGACCCTGGCCGCGGACCGGGTCCTGCTGGCGCCGGAAGACCGCATCTGCGCCACGATGCTCGAGATGCTGAACGTCGAGGGCGTCGTGCTCGAGCCGGCGGGCGCGCTCTCCGTCGACGCGCTGCCCCAGATCGCCGGGCAGATCCGCGGCAAGCGCGTCGTCTGCGTGACTTCGGGCGGCAATTTCGACTTTGAGAGGCTGCCGGAGGTGAAGGAGCGCGCCCAGCGGTTCTCCGGGATCAAGAAATACTTCATCCTGCGGCTGCCGCAGCGGCCGGGGGCGCTCAGGGATTTCCTGGAGATGCTCGGCCCCGCGGACGACATCGCGCGGTTCGAGTACCTGAAGAAGTCGGCGCGCAACTTCGGGTCGGTGCTGATCGGGATCGAGACGGACGACGCGGCGAATTTCGACACGCTGTTCTCGCGTCTGGAGGCGGCCGACTTCACCTACCGCGACATCACCAGCGATCCGCTGCTGGCGGAGTTCCTGATCTAGACCGCCTCGCGGCTGCGAAGCTCCTCGCAGGAGGCGCGGTAGATGGCGCCGATCCCGCCGAGATCGGGCTCGCGGCCGGCGGCAATGTCCACCTCTCCGCTCCGGCACAGGGCGGCGAGTTCGGCCATGCCCATGTTCTCGGCGCTTCCCTTGACGAAGTGGAGATCGGCATCGAGATCGGCGCTCCGGCCCTCGGCGATCCGCGCGACGACCTCGTCCGTCTCCTCCACGAACAGGTCCAGCACCTCCGCGAAGTCGTCGTCGCCGAAATCGCGCTCGAGGTCCGCAACCCGCGACCAGTCGATCATCATGCCTCCATCACGTTGAGTCTACATAAAACCTCAGGGGTATTAAAAATTCGTGTTCAACGTCGTCAAATCGCCGGTTCGGGAGAGGGTTTTACCCGACCTTAATGCCGGCTCCGTAGACCACCGGTATTTTCGAGAGGACCCCGGGTCGTGAATTTACCTGTATCCGCAGTCAAGACGGGCGCCGCGGACGTCGCTGCGAACCGCCTGCTGGTGGTCGATGACAGCCGGCTGCAGAGGCGCATCCTGCTCTCCGCCCTGTCGGAATGCGACTACGAGCTGATGGAGGCCGCCTCGGCCGAGGAGGCGCTCGAGATCTGTCGCAGCGCGCCGCCGCGGATCGTGATCAGCGACTGGATGATGCCGGGCATGAGCGGCATCGATTTCTGCCGCATCCTGCGCGAGGAACAGACCGAGGATTACATCTACGTCATCATCCTGACCTCCAAGTCGGAGAAGGAGGATCTGGCGGCGGCGCTTCGGGAGGGGGCCGACGACTTCCTGTCGAAGCCGCTGTCCGGCGAGGAGCTCAGGGGCCGCATCGCGGCCGGCGAGCGGCTGCTCAGGATGAGCGGCGAGTTGCGCGAGAAGAACCGCCAGATCACCGCGGCGCTGGAGAAGGTGCGCGACCTGAACGCGGCGCTCGACCGCGACCTCGCCGAGGCCCGCAAGCTGCAGATGTCGCTGGTGCCGCGGCACATGGTCGAGGTCGGCGACTGGCGGATCAACTTCATCCTCCAGCCGTCGGGCCATGTCGGCGGCGACATGATCGGGACCTTCGAGGCCGGCAGCAAGCTCGGCATCTACGCGCTCGACGTCTCCGGGCACGGCATCGCCTCGGCGCTGATCACCGCGCGCCTCTCCTCCTGGCTGAGCGGCTCTTCGCCGGATCAGAACATCGCGCTGACGCGGGACGGTTCGGAGGTGCGGATGCTGCCGCCGGACGAGATCTGCCGGCGGCTGAACCAGCGTTTCATCGGCGATATCGGAACCGACCACTATTTCACCATCCTGCTCGGCGAGCTGGATTTCGAGACCGGGCGCTTCAGCTATTGCCAGGCCGGCCACCCGAACCCGCTGCATCAGGATCCCGACGGCAGGACCCGGTTCGTGGGCGGCGGGGGGATGCCGATCGGCCTGCTCGACACCCCCGAACTCGATCTCGACGAGATCGTCCTCGAACCCGACAATCGCCTGCTCATCTACTCGGACGGGATCACGGAATGTCCCAGCGAAGGCGGCGACATGCTGGACGAGGACGGGCTGGCGAGGCTTGTCCGCATCAGGCGGGAGATGCGCGGATCGGCGCTCCTCTCCGCGATCAGCTGGGAGCTCAGCAGCGCCGTGGAGGACGGGGAACTTCCCGACGACATGTCGGCCATCCTGATCGAGCGCGCGGCCGCGGTCGCGCCGCATGCCTGCCGGACGGATGCGGGGGCGAGAACGCCGGCCGCGGTCGGCGCGACGGCGGCGCGCGGCGGGTCAGGCGACGACGGGTAGGGCCGTCACCTCGTAGGAAAGGGCGATCTCGATCTCGCCCTGCAGCGACAGCTCCATGCGGAAGGCCCGGCCGGGGCGCACGCCGCCCATCACCGGCAGGGTGCCGCAGAGCATCGCGTGGCCCTCGGCGAGCGGGCAGGTCTCGAGCAGGGCGTCGAGGCGCATGATCCGGGAGAGGCCGCCGTCCTGGTAGGGCGTCCAGCCCGAACCCTCGTCGATCCAGCTCCGCAACCGGCAGCGCTCGGCGGTCTCGGGCGAGAACGGGACGAGGTCGCGGGCGACGGGCTTGGCGCAGATCTGCTTCGAATGGGCCACCGAATGGCTCTCGAGGCCGCGATCGGTGTGGTCCGACCCCAATCCCAGCCAGTTCCGCCCCTGGGCGCGGAGAAGGAACGGCTCCGCCTCGCCGGAGGACTCGGACCCGAGCACCGCGATGCGCGGCGCCTGCGTGAGCAGGGCCGGCGAGACCTCGTAGAAGAGCGGCGTCGCGGATGGCGGGGCGACGCCGAGATGCGAGAGCTCGGCGATATGGTGGGAGACGGCCTCGCGGTCGCGCCCGGTCCAGCCGGCGATGATCAGGCGGCCGATCCCGGTCGAGATGTCGCCGTCGGGCGTCAGGAAATTCATGGCGAGTCCTGCCTGCAGGGAATCTTCGTCTGGACCGTCATTCTAACGCGCCGGTGGTTCGGATAAAGCCCGCCCGGAACGCGCGTGCCGCGCGGCGGCGGGCCGATGCTACGGAATCGTGTTGCCTTCCGTCCCCCCTCGGCCTCTAGAATGGCGGCATGAAGGACGAGATCAGATCGCACCGGGACCTGCGGGAGGCAAGTGCGGCGGAGGTGCGCGACGCGATTCGCCGGGGCCGCTACGGATCGCACACGGCCGGGCTCGGGGTGGGCCGCCTGCAGGCCAATCTGGCGATCCTGCCGGAGAATGCGGCGCTCGACTTCATGCGCTTCTGCCAGCGCAACCCGAAGCCCTGCCCACTGGTCGGCGTCTCCGATACCGGCGATCCGGCGATGCCAACGCTCGGGCGCGGCATCGACGTGCGCAGCGACCTTCCCGCCTACAACATCTACGCGGACGGCCGGCTCGACCGGTCGGCGGCCGACATCACCGATCTGTGGCGGGAGGATTTCGTCGCCTTCGCGCTCGGGTGTTCCTTCACCTTCGAGAACGCCCTGCTCCTCGCCGGCATCGGCATGTGGCACATCGAGAACGACACCACGGTTCCCATGTTCCGCTCCGCGATCGAGACCGTGCCCGCGGGCCCGTTCCGCGGACCGATGGTCGTCTCGATGCGGGCCATCGCGCGGGAGCGGATCGACGACGTGCTCGCGATCTGCGCCCGGTTTCCCTATGCGCATGGCGCGCCCGTCCATGTGGGCGATCCCGCCGAGATCGGAATTCGCGATCCCGCGGCGCCGGACTGGGGCGATCCGGCGCCGATCGGGGCGGGGCAGGTCCCGGTTTTCTGGGCCTGCGGCGTGACCCCGCAGGTCGCCCTGGAGACCGCCGGATTGCCGATCTGCATCACCCACAAGCCGGGGCACATGCTCGTCACCGACGTGCCCGAAGACGCCGAGCACCCGGTGCTCGCGGCCGACCGGGTCCGGCCGCGCAAACCAGAGACGCGAGACAGAGGAGTGCCGAGATGAGAATCACGCTGGCGATGTTGACGGGGGTCGCGCTCACCGCGCTGCCGGCGGCGGCGGAGAACCTGAACGTGGTGGGAAGCTGGTCCAGCCTCCCGCTCCACCAGCAATACGAGGTGCCGTTCTGGGAGGAGACCCTGCCGGCGGCGACGGACGGCGAGCTGCAGGTCTCGCTGACCACCCACGACCAGATGGGGATCGACACCGCGGACGTTTTCCGCCTGCTCGGCCAGGGCGTCTTCGACGTGGGCATGACCGTCGCCGACTACGCGGTCGCCGACGCGCCGGAACTCGAGGGGCTGGACGTGCCGCTCGTCGCCACCGATGCGTCCGAGGCGCGCGAGATGGTCGACGCCGCGCGGCCGATGGTCGAGGACATCTTCGCGGAGACCTTCGACAGCCATGTCCTCGCCATCGCGCCCTATCCGCCGCAGGTGGTGTTCTGCAATCACGAGATATCGGGGCTCTCCGACCTCGAGGGGCTGAAGGTCCGCGCCTCGGGCCGGATGACGGCGAAGCTTCTCGAGGCGCTGGGGGCCGAAGGCATCAACGTGGCCTTCTCCGAGGTTCCGGGCGCGTTGCAGAAGGGTGTCGTCGATTGCGCCGTGACCGGCGCGGGCTCGGGCTACAGCGCCGGATGGTGGGAGGTCTCCACCCATCTCATGCCGCTGCCGCTCGGCGGCTGGGATCCGGTCGTCACGGCGATCAACATGCAGAAATGGGACTCCCTGCCCGACGAGCTGAAGAAGACGATCGAGACCCAGATCAAGACCGGATTCGAGGATCCGGCCTGGGAGAGCGCGCAGGACGCGCTGGAGACCGACATCGCCTGCCTGACGGGCGAGGGCGCGGGCACCTGCGCGTCCGGCGAGGTGCGCGACATGACCCTCGTGGAGGCCAGCGACGAGGATTTCGCCACCGCGCGCGACATCCTCGAGAGCGAGGTCCTTCCCGAATGGGCCGACCGCGCCGGGTCGGATTGGGCCGCGCGCTGGAACGAGACGGTGGGCCAGACCGTCGGCATCGAGGTTCCGACCGAGTGAGCCTCAGCGGGCGGTGCAGGAGGTGGAGATGATCGGGACCTGGCTCGGATTCCTGCGGCGCCTGAACCGGTGGCTCGCCATCGCGGTCGGGGCACTGCTCCTGGGCTGCGCCGGCTTCGTGCTCCTCGACATCGTGCTGAGGCAGGTCGGCGCCTCCTTCGGGGGCACCGACGAGATCAGCGGCTACGTCATGGCGATCGCCACCTCCTGGGGCATGGGCTTCACCATGCTCGAGCTCGGCCATGTCCGCATCGACCTGCTGCGCAGCCGCCTCGTCGACCGGGGCCGGGCGATGATGGACCTGCTGGCGCAGGCCGTGCTCGCCCTCGCCATCACCGTAATCGCGTGGCAATGCTGGCCGGTCCTCGCCAATTCGCTGGCCAACAGCTCGACCGCGAACACCAATCTGGAGACGCCCCTCGCCTGGGTTCAGGCGCCCTGGCTCGCCGGGTGGGTGTGGTTCGCGGCGATGGCCTGGCTGACGCTCGCCGGCGCCGCGATCCTCGTCTGGCGCCGGGACTGGGAGGCGGCGGAAACCGCGATCGGCGCCTTCGCGGAGCAGGAGGGGGCGCAATGATCGCCTTCGTCGCGGCGGGGCTTCTCGGCCTCCTCGCGCTTTCGATCCCGGTGGGAATCGTCCTGTTCCTGCTGGGCTTCGGCATCGACCAGTTCTTCAGCCCGTTCCCGCTCATGCGGGGCTTGGGCAACCTCGTCTGGTCGTCCTCGAACAGCGCGACGCTCATCGCGATCCCGTTCTTCGTGCTCTTGGGAGAGATCCTGGTGCGCAGCGGCGTGGCGACGCGGACCTATGCCGCGCTCGACCGCTGGATCTCCTGGCTGCCGGGCGGGCTCATCCATGCCAACATCGCCACGGCGACGATGTTCTCGGCCACGTCCGGGTCCTCGGTCGCGACCTCGGCGACGGTCGCCACCGTCGCCATGCCGCAGGCCGAGAAGCTGGGCTACGACCCCAGGCTGTTCTCCGGTGCGATCGCCGCGGGGGGGACGCTCGGCATCATGATCCCGCCTTCGATCAACCTCATCGTCTACGGGTTCCTGACCCAGTCCTCGATCCCGCGGCTGTTTCTCGCCGGGTTGGTGCCGGGGCTGCTGCTGGCGCTGGGCTTCGTGATCGTGACGGCGCTGCTCTGCCTTGCCTGGCCCTCCCTCGGCGGCGAGCGGCGGACCTTCCCGCTGGCGAAGATGATCGAGGCGCTGCGCGACCTGGTGCCGATCATCCTGCTCTTCGCGCTGATCATCGGCACGATCTACAAGGGCTGGGCCACGCCGACCGAGGCGGCGGCGGTGGGCGTGGCCGGCGCGCTCGTCATCGCGCTGGCCTTCGGCGGCGTGTCGCCCGGGATGCTGCGCGAGAGCCTCACCGGCACGGTGAAGATCACCTCGATGATCATGCTCGTCGTCATCGGCGCGTCGTTCCTGAACTTCACCCTCGCCTCGGCGGGGCTCGGCCAGGCGCTCCGCGGCTTTCTCGAAGGGCTGGGCCTGACGCCACTCTCGACGATCCTGGTCGTGGTGCTGATCTACATCGTGCTCGGCTTCTTCATCGAGACGTTGTCGCTCATGGTCGTGACCATCCCGATCATCGTGCCGCTCGTGGAGGCGCAGGGATACGACAAGGTCTGGTTCGGCATCCTGATGATCGTTCTCGTCGAGATGGCGCTGATCACGCCGCCCGTCGGGCTGAACCTCTACGTCGTGCAGGGGGCGCGGAAGTCGGGCCCGATGAGCGACGTGATGCTGGGGGTGATCCCCTACGTGGCGGTCATGCTGCTGATGGCGGGGCTGCTCATCGCCTTCCCCGGGATCGCGCTCTTCCTGCCGAGCGTGCTCTGAGCGCGCTCAGGCGTCGACCTCGACATTGCCCATCGGATGCGAGCAGCAGGCGAGGATGTAGCCCGCCTCCACGTCCTCCTCCGAGATGCCGCCGTTATGGACCATGTGGACCTGACCGGCGAGCTTCCTGACCTTGCAGGTTCCGCAGACGCCGAAAGTGCATCCGAAGGGGATGCGCAGGCCGTTGGCGCGGCTGACGGACAGGATCGTGTCGGTCTCTGTGCAGGGAATGGTCCGGCCCGACCGGGCGAAGGCGATCTCCGCCAATTCGGCCTCCTGCGGCACCACGTCGTCATAGTCGGGCACCTCCTCGGCGGTGGCGGCCGGCGCGGCGAAGCTCTCCTGCCGGTAGCGGTCCATGTCGTAGCCGAGCGCGACGAGCGCCTCGCGCACCATCTGCATGAACGGCTCGGGTCCGCAGCAATAGACCTCGCGCTCGAGATAGTCCGGGGCCATGAGGCCGAGCATGAGCTGGTTCAGGCGGCCGAGATAGCCGGTCCAGACCTCGTAGCGCTCCTCCCGGGTGACGGCGAAGCTGAGATGCAGGCCCGGCACGCGCGACGCCATGTGCATCAGCCTCTGGCGATAGATGAGCTCCGAGGGCCGGCGGGCGCAGGCGATGAGGCGGGCATCGGGCTGATGGCCGTAATCGTAGAGATAGGAGGCCATGGACATCATCGGCGTGATGCCCGACCCGGCGGCGATGAAGAGATACTTCTTCTTCGGGTCATCGAGGGTGAAGGTCCCCGCCGGACCCGTGGCGCGGATCAGGTCGCCGGGCTTCAGGTTGTCGAACATCCAGCGGGTGCCGAGGCTGCCCTCGCCGAGCTTCGAGGTGATCGAGATCGCCAGCGGACGCGACGGGGTCGAGGACAGCGAATAGGTCCGGTAGAGCGGCCCGCCCGGTACCGGGAGCTCCAGCGTCACGAACTGGCCGGGACGGTAATCGAAGGACCGGCCCGAGGGCGAGCGGAAGGCGAAGGTCTTCACCCCCGGCGATTCCGGCACCACCATCGTGCATTCGAGCGGCTCCTCGTCGGTCCAGACCGGCATCAGACGACCTGGCGCAGGCTTCTGCCCGTGAGCCGCGTGGTCATCGTGTCGGCGTACCAGTCGACGAATTGCCGGACGCCGGATTCCTGCACCGGGCTGTAGGGGCCGGGCTCGTAGGCCGGAGAGTTGATGCCCTTCTGGTTCTCCTCGACCACGGCGCGGTCCTCGGCATTGGTGTGGGTCCAGACGGTCGTCAGACGGTCGAGATCGTAGTCCCGGCCCTCGACGGCGTCCTTGTGGACGAGCCACTTGGTGGTCACCGCCGTTTCCTGCGGCCCGATCGGGATCAGCGAGAAGAGCATCACCACGTCGCTGAGGAAGTGGTTCCAGCTGTTGGGGTAGTGGAAGAAGAGCAGGCTGCCCGCGTCGCGCAGGGTCACGTCGCCCACCATCCTCTCGCAGGAGGGGCCGCCGTCCATCGTGTAGCTGACCGCCTTTCCCAGAAGCGGAACGCGCACGAAGCGCCACTGCTCCGTCGGGGCGATCCGGAAGCGCGAGGGCAGACCGGCGGCCTCGCACTTCTTCAGGTGGGCCTCGATCGCCGGATCGTTCACGCCGGACCCGTCGCCGGCGATGTTGGGGTTGTCGTCGAAGCTGACGCAAAGGGAAGGGTGGGAGCCCGAGCAATGGTAGCACTCCCGGTTGTTCTCCATCACCAGCTTCCAGTTGCCCTGCTCCACGATGGTGGTCTCGTGGGCGAGCTTGCAATCGTCGAGGCGGTGGGGGCCGGCATAAGTCCCCGCAGCCTCGGCCAGCGCGTCGAAGGCGGGGGCGTCATCGGCAAGCGAGACGAAGATCATGCCGGCGGCCTCCCGGCAGTGGACCGGCTTCAGGCCATGCTTCGCCGCATCGAAATCGGGACCCATCTCGCGCGCCCAGAGGAGCCGTCCGTCGAGCTCGTAGGTCCATTGGTGATACGGGCAGACCAGCTTGGGGCTCGACGCCTTGCCCGGCTTGCAGAGCCGCGAGCCGCGGTGGCGGCAGACATTGTGGAAGGCGCGGACCGTTCCGTCCGCGCCGCGGACCACGATCACGGAATGATCACCGATCTGGACCGTCGTGGTGTTGCCGGTCTTCGGGATCTCGCAGCCTGCGCCGACGAGGAGCCAGTCGCGATACCAGATGGCCTCCATGTCGACCCGGAACATGTCGGGGTCGGTATAGAGCTCGCGCGGCAGCGAGTGGCCCGGGGCGCGGCGCATCAGGTGCGAGAGCATCTCGGAATGCTGGGCCATGTCAGGTTTCCTTCTTCGGGCGGTGCGCGCCGGCTGGGCGTCGTGTCGGGGCTTCGGTGGGGCGGGGGAGGTCGCCGGGGCGGGAGGCGGAAGACATGACGGACCCCCCTTCGGACAGGCGGATGGGTGTGCGGGTTGCGCCGCTATCGCGCGGATCGGACGGGACGGCGTGTTGCGCAGCGACATTCGGAAGGAGATTTCCGACCGGGGCCGATGATGTCCTCGTCCCGAGCACGCGCGGCAGGTCCCGGGCGGCTCCGACCGGCCCGGGCCGGATGCAGGCTGGTTAACGGGTCCTTTACGCGCGCCCCGGTACCGGTTTCGGGGGCGGGCGCCTGCGGCGCATCCGCGTCCCGACGAGAGAGCTGAGGCGGCGGCTGGCGAATGGACGACACGAGCTACGTGCCACCCCATGCCGACCGGTTCGATACAGGCTCGATTTGCCACCGGCGCCGCGGCCTGCCGCGGCGGGTGCCGGTGATGCCGGCTGCCGCCCGGCTTCGTCGTGAGCGCCGCGGCGCCGTCGGCCGGGGCGCGGCCTGCCTCGCCGGGCTGCTGCTCTTGTGTCCCGGCCCCGCGGGCGCGGCCGATGACCGGGGCGCGGCGCGCGGGCTCGTGATCAGCGAGGTCCTGGGCTCGACGGTCGGCTTTCCGGACAGCGAATACATCGAGATATCGGGACCGCCGGCGGCCTCGCTCGCCGGTCTGAGCGTTGTCGTGGTCGAGGGCGAGGATCGCGGACAGATCGGCGACATCAGCTATCGTGTCGATTTCGGCCGAAAGGATCGGCTGGGCCGGAACGGATATTTCCTCGTGGCCAACGAACAGGCGGCGCGGACCTACGCCCTGATCCCGGATCTGCCGCTGGAGGGGATGATCGAGAACGGCTCCTATACCGTGGCGCTGGTAGAGACGGCGACGCTCGCGGACGGGGCGGTGTCCGGCGGGGAGGAGGTTCTCGACGCGATCGGCCTCCGCAATCCGCGCGGGAGGCGCGCGGACAGGTTCTTCTTCGACGCGCCGGTGCCCGATGTCGGCGGGTCCGGCTTCCTGCCCGCGGGCATGGCGCGGCTCGCCGGGCCGGGGACGCCGCGGTTCCGGGCCCTGGATTTCGACAACCGGCGCCCGCCGAACACGCCGACCGCCGGATCGGGCCCCGCCGATGGCGCCGGGGCGCCCGCGCTCGACGGGGAGCCCACCCTCGTCTCGGCCATCCAAGGAAACGCGGAACGCAGCGGCCTTGTCGGCCGGATCGTGGTCGCCGAGGGGGTGGTGGTCGGCGACTTCCAGGATGGCGACGGCGACGCGTTCCGCGATCTCGGCGGGTTCTTCCTGATGGAGGAGCGCGCGGATTTCGACGGCGACGACGCCACCTCGGAGGGCGTGTTCGTCGCCGATGCGGGCCTCGCGACCCCGGTGGATGTCGTGCCCGGCGATCTCGTCCGGGTTTCGGGCCGGGTCGCCGAATGGTACGGCAAGACGACGCTGGAAGCGGAGCAGATCCGGGTCGAGACGCGCCGCGCCGTGCCGGACGTGCTTTCCGTGGCCGTGGAGACGGGCCTGCCGCCGGCCGGGGAACGGGAGGCGGTGGAATCCATGCTCCTGAGCTTCCGCGAACCGCTGACCTGGATCGGGGATTACGGCTACGAGACGAGGGGCGAGGCCCTGATGGCGGCCGGCGGTCCGGTCGATCAGTACACGCAGCTGCACGCACCCGACGTGACGGGAAACCGCGCCGCCCGGGCCGAGGTCGCGGATCGCACGATCCTGCTCGACGACGGCAGCGACCGGCAGCGGACCGACGGCGATCCGATCCATGCGCCGGACGGAGAGCTGCTGCGCCCGGAGACCGGCCTACGCCTCGGTCTCGGCTACGACCTGACGGCGATCATGGACGAGGCCTTCAGCGAGTTCCGGTTGCGGCTGCCTGCGGGGGCGGCCTTCCAGCCTGCCGCGCCGGCCCGCCCCCGCGGTCCTCCGCGGCCGGATGTGGACGGCGCCTACCGGGTCGGGTCGCTGAACGTGCTCAACTATTTCACCACGATCTCGGGGGGGACCGCGGTGGGCCTCGCCCCGCGCGGGGCCGACAGCGCGGAGGAATTGCGGCGGCAGACGGAGAAACTCGTCACCGTGATCGGGGCGATGGACGTCGATCTTCTTGCGCTCAACGAGATCGAGAACGAATTCGGGGGCGGGGCGACAGCGATCGCGGAGCTCGTTCGGGCCCTGAACGCCGAGCTGGGCGCGCGGGACTGGGCCTATGTCGATCCGGGACGGCGATTCGTCGGGACGGACGCCATCGCGGTGGGGTTCCTCTACGATCGCAGGACCACGCGGATCGCGGCGGGAACGGAGGTCGCCGTGCTGACTGATTCGGGGCTCGGCGCGCTGGGCCTCGACCCCGGGCATCCGGTCTTCGACGGGCCGGGGACCAGTCGCCCGCCGCTCGCCGCGACCTTCGAAGAGATCGCGACCGGCGGCCGCTTCACGGCGGTTGCGGCGCATCTGAAATCGAAGGGCTCGCTCAGCCCCTTCGGCGACAATTCCGATCGCGGCGACGGCCAGGGCAACAACGCCGAAGTCCGAACCCAGGCGGCCGTGGCCATCGCCGCCTGGATCGAGACCGACCCGACCGGCTGGGCCGACGGCGACCGGCTGATCCTCGGCGATCTGAATTCCTACGCGATGGAAGATCCCGTGCGCGCGCTCGCGAGGCGCGGCTACGTCAATCTCGTCGAACGCTCGGAGGGTCTCGTCTCGGCGAGCTACCGGTTCGCGGGTCGGGTCGGAACGCTGGATTACGCGATGGCGAGCGGCGCCCTCGCCGAGCAGGCCGCGGGCGCGGCGATCTGGGACGTCAACGCCGAGGCGCCAGGTCTCTTCGACTACCGTATGAGGGGAGGCCGGGCGCGGATCGAACGGCCGCGGGAGCAGGGTCTCTTCGATGGATCGAGCCCGGTCCGCGCCTCGGACCACGATCCGCTGATGGTCGGACTGGACCTCCGCGGCGAGGCGCTGCTCCTCGCGCAAAGGGAGATACAGGGACGGTTCGGGGAGGCCGCGTCCGGCGGGGACCGGGCGGCCGACACGCCCCTTCTGGTGCGGACCGGGCCGGGTGCCGACCGAGCCGACCCGATCCTCGACGCGCGGCGCATCATCGAGGCATTGCGGTCGGGACGCGCCTCCACCCTTCTGCCGTTCGGCACGGGCCGCGCTCCGACCTATTGAGGCCGCGGCGATGCCGCCACGGGGCCGGGGGGCGCGCCACCCCGAACCGCGTCTACCGGCGGCATCCGAACCGGCAGCCGCGCCGCAAGCTTCGAACGCCTGCCGAACACGCGCCCGGAGCGCGCGCTTTTCCCCGCAGAACGAAAGAGGGGATGACGCGGCGTAATTGGCGGCTAGGTTCGATCGGAGGAGGCTCAGGATGCCCGATACCTATCGCTACACGCTCGGTGACCGCACATGGACCTTCGGCGGGCTCGCGGAGGTCATGGCGAAGGCGTCCCCCGAACGCTCCGGCGACCGGCTGGCCGGCGTTGCGGCCGAAACGGCGGAGGAGCGCGCCGTGGCGCAGGCCGTCCTGGCCGAGCTGCCGCTCAAGGCCTTCCTTAACGAGGTGCTGGTGCCCTACGAGGAGGACGAGGTCACCCGCCTCATCGTCGACAGCCATGACGGGGCGGCCTTCGCGGCGGTTTCGCACATGACCGTTGGCGATTTCAGGGACTGGCTCCTGAGCGATCTGGCGACCGAGGAGGCCCTCGTCGATCTCCGACCCGGCCTGACGCCGGAGATGGTGGCGGCGGTGGCGAAGATCATGCGCAACCAGGACCTCATCCTCGTCGCCAGGAAATGTCGCGTGACCACGGCCTTCCGGGACACGGTGGGGCTGGCGGGCCGCCTCTCCACCCGCATCCAGCCGAACCACCCGACCGACGACGTGAACGGCATTGCCGCCTCGATCCTCGACGGGCTGATGTACGGGGCGGGAGACGCGGTGATCGGCATCAACCCGGCGACGGACAACGTCGCCCAGGCGATCCGGCTCAACCAGCTGATGGCGGACATCATCGATCAGTACGCGATACCGACCCAGTCCTGTGTGCTGACCCACGTGACGAACACGCTCGAATGCATCGAGAAGGGTGCGCCGGTCGATCTCGTCTTCCAGTCCATCGGCGGAACGGAGGCGTCGAACGCCTCCTTCGGCTTTTCGCTCGCGGACCTCGCCGAGGCCCGCGACGCCGCCCTGTCCCTGAAGCGCGGTACGGTGGGGCAGAACGTGATGTATTTCGAGACCGGGCAGGGATCGGAACTGTCGGCCGGGGCCCATCACGGGCTCGACCAGCAGACCTGCGAGGCGCGGGCCTATGCCGTCGCACGGCATTTCGAGCCGCTCCTGACCAACACAGTGGTGGGGTTCATCGGGCCGGAATACCTGTTCGATGGCAAGGAGATCGCGCGGGCGGGGCTCGAGGACCATTTCTGCGGCAAGCTGATGGGCGTGCCGATGGGCTGCGACGTCTGCTACACCAACCACGCCGAGGCCGACCAGAACGACATGGACACGCTGCTGACGCTGCTGGGCGTGGCCGGCGTGACCTTCATCATGGGCATCCCCGGCGCCGACGACATCATGCTGAACTACCAGACCACCTCGTTCCACGACGCGCTCTACCTGCGCCGCGCGCTGGGCCTGAAGCCGGCGCCCGAATTCGACGACTGGCTCGCGAAGATGTCGATCCTCGACTCGGATGCGGGCTTCCGGCTGTCCTCGGAGGTGCCGGAGGGATTCGCCGCCTCCCTGAGACGGCTGCCGCAGGATGCCTGACGTGCTGACCGAGAATCCCTGGCGGGGGCTGCGCCGCTTCACCGACGCCCGGATCGGGCTGGGGCGGGTCGGCGTGAGCCTGCCGACCCGCGAGCTTCTGACCTTCCAGATCGCCCATGCCCAGGCGCGCGATGCGGTGCACCTGCCGCTCGACAGCGCGCGACTCGCGGAGGATCTGCGCGAGCTCGGCGGGCTCGGCGACCCGCTGATCCTGCACAGCGCGGCCGAGAGCCGGGACGACTATCTCCGCAATCCGCCGAAGGGCGAGATGCTGGGCGCCGACTCGGCCGCCCGGCTCGAGGAGATCGCCGGCGATCCGTTCGACCTGGCCGTGGTCATTGCCGACGGGTTGTCCTCCTTCGCCGCGCAGAACAATTCCGCGCCGTTCCTCGAGGCGTTCCGCAAGAAGCTCGGGGAGACCGCGCTCTCGCCGCCGATCATCGTCGAGCAGGGGCGCGTGGCCATCGGCGACCATGTGGGCGAGATCCTGAAGGCCCGCGCCGTGCTCGTGCTCATCGGCGAGCGGCCGGGCCTGACCTCGCCCGATTCGCTGGGCCTCTATTTCACCTGGGCGCCGGAGACCGGGCTCCACGACGCGCGGCGCAACTGCATCTCCAATGTCCGCTCCGCCGGGCTCGACTACGGGCGCGCCGCGTCCCGCGCCGCCTGGCTCTTCGCCGAGGCGCAGAAGATCGACACCTCCGGCGTCGCGCTCAAGGACCGTTCCTCGGACGGCGAGATCGATCAGGAGGACCGGGCGAGGAGCTTCCTTGCCGCCCCACCAGAAGGATGAGTGCATGACCGAGGCGCATATCGACAAGACCTACCTGGAGCAGCGCCAGCTCCAGCGCGGGACCGCGGGCTGGATCCTGCTCGCGGGGCTCGGTGTCTCCTACGTCATCTCGGGCGATTTCGCGGGATGGAACTTCGGCATCGGAGAGGCCGGCTGGGGCGGCTTCGTCATCGCCGCGGTCCTGATGGCGACGATGTACTTCACGCTGGTGCTGTCGCTCGCCGAGATGTCCGCGGCGATCCCGGCGGCGGGCGGCGGCTACAGCTTCGCGCGCCAGGCGATCGGGCCGACGGGGGGGTACCTGACCGGGCTCGCGGTGCTCGTCGAATACGCGCTCGCGCCGGCGGCCATCGTCATCTTCATCGGCGCGGCGGTGGAGAGCCTGATCGGACTCGACGGGCCCGTCGTCTATGCGATCTTCTACGCCGTCTTCGTGGGCATCCACCTCGCCGGCGTCGGCGAGGCGCTGAGGGTGATGATGGTGATCTCGGGCCTTGCCGTCTTCGCCATCCTCGCCACGGCGCTGGCGCTCGTCCCGCATTTCGACGCGGCCAACCTGTTCGACATCGCGCCGACGGAGGCGGTCGGCGCCTCTGCCTTCCTGCCCTACGGCTTCTTCGGGGTCTGGGCGGCGCTTCCCTTCGCCATGTGGCTGTTCCTTGCGGTCGAGGGCGTGCCGCTGGCGGCGGAGGAGGCGCGGGATCCCGCGCGCGACATGCCGAAGGGGATCATCGGGGCGATGGTGTTCCTGCTCGTCACCGCCGCGCTCGTCACGATCCTGCTGGCCGGTGCCGGCGGGGCGGAGATGATCGGCCAGTCCGGCGTGCCGCTCGTCGACGCGCTCGACGCCGCCGGCATCGGCTGGCTGGCGACGCTGGTGAACGTGCTGGCGCTTGCCGGGCTCATCGCGTCGTTCTTCTCGATCATCTACGGCTATTCTCGGCTGGTCTTCGCGCTGAGCCGGGCGGGATACCTGCCGCCGGCACTGTCGATCACGAACGAGCGGAAGGTGCCGGCGCGGGCGCTCATCGTGCCGGGCGTGCTGGGCTTCCTCGCCTCGCTTTCGGGCCAGGGCGACCTGATGCTCGCCATGGCGGTGGTGGGTGCCACGATCTCCTACGCGCTCATGGCGTGGAGCCATATCCGGCTCAGGAAGACCCAGCCCGACCTCCACCGCCCCTACCGGACGCCGGGCGGAACGGTGACGAGCGGCATCGCCCTTGTCCTGTCACTGATCGCGCTCACCGGCGTCTTTGCCTTCGATCCGCGCGCCTTCCTGTTCACGCTCGTGCTCTTCGCCATCGGCGCGGCCTATTTCTTCCTCTATTCGCGGCACCATCTGGTCGCCAAGACCGCCGAGGAGGAATTCGAGATGCTGCAGGCGGCGGAAAGCGAGCTATGAAGCCCCCGGGCCGGTGCAGGCGGATCGCCCTTTCCGGTCGGACAACCCGGCGCGCGCGCTCAGAAGGTCGGTTCCGTCTCGCCCATGAGGGCGACGAAATCCGCGAACCGCTCGCCCTGGATGGTGACGTGATCGCGGAGGAGCCGGGCCGCCTCGTCCGGCTCGCGCGCCACGATGGCGCGGAAGATCGCTTCGTGTTCCGCGAGCGACTGCCCGATCCGTTCGGGCACGCGGAGCTGGATCCGCCGATAGGCGCTCAGGCGCTGGTGCAGGCGCCGGGCCTCGCTCGCGAGGTAGGCGTTGCCGGAGGCGCCGTAGATGGCGTCGTGGAACCGGCTGTTCTCCGCATAGTAGACATTCGGATCGCCTGCGGCGGCGGCCTCGGCGCAGGCCCCGAGGGCGCGGGACAGCTGCTCGATCGCGCGCTCGGAGGCGCGGCGGGCCGAGAGCCGCCCGGCCATCGCCTCGAACTCGGCCATGACCTCGAACATCTGGACGAGATCGCCGATCGAGACGCGGCGCACGAAGGCGCCCCGGTTCGGAATCAGCTCGACGAGCCCCGCCGAGGCGAGCTGGTGCAGCGCCTCGCGTACCGGCGTTCGGGAGACGCCGAACCGCCGCGCGACCTCCTGCTCGTCGATCCGCTCGCCACTGGACACGAGACGGGTGAGAATGTCGTTCTCGAGCGCCTCGCGAATGTTGCGAGCCCGAGCCGCGCCTGCTGCCATGGCTGCCTCCGTGTTGGCGTCCATATCGTATACGAAACGTTTGACATTGTATAAGGCAAGATGTTTCGCTTCCGGCCAACCGGTCGAGGAGCCGGTGCGTAAGGGAGGAAGTCAGATGAAGATGGTTGTGTATTCGACCGCCTTGAGCATGGCGCTCGTCGGTGGTGCGGCATCGGCGCAGGACGTGACGCTCAGGGCGTCCCATCAGTGGCCGGGCGGCCAGGGCGACGTGCGCGACGAGATGGTGCAGATGATCGGGGAGGAGGTGGCGAATGCCGATGTCGGCCTCGCTGTCCAGGTCTTTCCGGGCGAATCGCTCTTCAAGGCGAAGGACCAGTGGGGCGCCGTCACCAAGGGGCTGGTGGACATCACCGCGTTCCCGCTCGACTATGCCTCCGGCCGGCATCCGGAATTTTCCGCGACGCTGATGCCCGGCCTCGTCGGCAGCCACGAGCGCGCCCAGCGGCTGAACGATTCCGAGTTCATGGACAAGATCAAGGCGATCATCGAGGAATCGGGGGCTATCGTGCTCTCCGACGCCTGGCTCGCCGGCGGCTTCGTGTCCTCCAAGGAATGCATCACCACGCCGGAAAGCGCCAAGGGGCAGACGCTTCGCGCCGCCGGCCCGGCCTTCGAGCAGATGCTCGTCGGGGCGGGGGCCTCGATCTCGTCGATGGCCTCGTCGGAAATCTACGCGGCCATGCAGCAGAACGTGCTGGATGGAGCCAACACCTCCTCGGGCTCGCTCGTGTCCTACCGCGTCTACGAGGTGTCCAGCTGCCTGACCGAGCCGGGCGAGAACGCGCTCTGGTTCATGTACGAGCCGATCCTGATGTCGAAGATGTCCTTCGATCGTCTGAACGAGGAGCAGCAGCAGGCGCTGATGGACGCCGGCGAGAAGGCCGAGGAGTTCTTCGCCGGCGAGGCTGCGAAGCTCGACGACGAGCTGGTGAAGACCTACGAGGATGCCGGCGTCGAGGTCGTGGAGATGAGCCAGGAGAACTACGACGCCTGGCTGGAGATCGCCAAGGAGACCTCCTACAAGAACTTCGCCGAGAAGGTGCCGAACGGGCAGGAGCTGATCGACTCCGCGCTTTCCGTCGAGTGAGCGTCGCCTGACACCGCCGGCGGGCGCCCGGGGCGTCCGCCGGCTTTTCATCCTCTGAGGCGGGACCTTCCATGCGAGCCTTCGTCGACGCCGTGTCCTTCGTCTCGCGCGCCCTGGGCGTGATCGGGGCGCTCCTGCTGCTATCGGCCGTGCTCTCGGTCAGCCACATGGTCTTCGTCCGCTATGCGCTTGGCCATTCGACCGTGTGGCAGACGGAATACACCGCCTATGCGGTCGTCGCCGCGACCTTCCTCGGCGCGCCCTGGACGCTGATCGTGCGCGGGCACGTCAACGTGGACCTGCTGCAGATTTCCGTGCCGCCGAGGGTTCGGGTCGTGCTCGAGATGCTCGCGGGCCTCGCCTCGCTCACCTTCGTCCTCCTGCTGACCTACGCCGCCTGGATCTATATCGAGGAGGCCTGGGTCAATTCCTGGCGCTCGGAGACGGTGTGGTCGATCCCGCTCTGGCGACCGATCCTGCCGATGTTCCTCGGCTCCGGCTGGCTGGCCGTGCAATATGTCGCCGAGATGGTGCGACTGGTTCTCGACGGCCCGCCGGAGGGGGAGAGCGGCGATGCGCTCTCGCGGCAGAACGAGCAGTTTTCCGAGACCGCCCATGACGAGAAGGCGCCCCAGATATGAGCCCCACCTTTTCCGGCCTCGTGATGATGGGCGCGCTCTTCGTGCTGCTCGCCATCGGCACACCCATCGCTTTCGCGCTCGGGCTCGTGGCGCTCGGCGGTCTCTTCACGGTCTACGGCGTCGCCTTCCTCGGCACGCTGGGCGAGCAGCTCTTCACCGCGATCTCGTCGTTCAGCCTGGTCGCGATCCCGATGTTCATCCTGATGGGGGCGGCGGTGGCCTCGTCTCCGGCGGGGCGCGACCTCTACGCCGCACTCGACCGGTGGCTGAACCGGGTTCCGGGAGGACTCGTCCTCAGCAATCTCGGCGCCTGCTCGATCTTCGCGGCGCTCTCGGGATCGTCGCCCGCGACCTGTGCGGCGATCGGCAAGATGGGCATCCCGGAAATGCGGGCGCGTGGCTATCCGGCGGAGATCGCCGCGGGCTCGATTGCCGCCGGCGGCACGCTCGGCATCCTGATCCCGCCATCCGTGACGATGATCGTCTACGGCATCGCGACGGAGACATCGATCGGCCGGCTCTTCCTGGCGGAACTCGTTCCCGGCCTGATGCTGACCGCGTTCTTCATGGCCTGGACGATCATCGCCTGCAAACGGAGGGGGCTCGGCCTTTCGGACCTGACGCAGAGCTTCACCATGCGCGAACGCTTCGCGGTGCTGCCGCGCGTGTTGCCGTTCCTCGCGATCGTCGCCGGCGTGCTCTTCGTGCTCTACGGCGGCGTCGCCACGCCCTCGGAGGCGGCGGGCGTGGGGGCGCTTTTCTGCATCCTCCTCGTGTTCATAATTTACGGCATCTTCGGGCGGAACTGGGACTTCAGGCAGACGCCGATCATCTTCCGCGACACCCTCAAGGAAAGCGTGATGATCATGCTGATCATCGGCGCATCGGAGATCTTCGCCTTCGCTCTCTCGGCGCTGTTCATCACCCAGTCGATCGCGCAGGGAATCGCGGGGATGGAGGTCAATCCCTACGTCCTGCTGCTCATGGTCAACCTGTTTCTGCTGGTGGCGGGCTTCTTCCTGCCCCCGGTGGGAGTGATCCTGATGACGGCACCGATCCTGATCCCGATCATCACCCAGGCCGGCTTCGACCCCTACTGGTTCGCCGTGGTCCTGACGATCAACATGGAGATCGGGCTCATCACCCCGCCGGTGGGGCTCAACCTCTATGTCATAAACGGGATCGCGCCGGACATCTCGCTCGGAAAGATCCTGCGCGGGTCGCTGCCCTACGTGCTGTGCATGATGCTTGGAATCGTCGTGCTGACGATCTTTCCGCAGATCGCGCTGTTCCTGCCGAACCTCGTGATGGGGCCGAGTTGACCCGAGATCGCGCCAAGGACGTCGTCACCATGCCTTCCCTGTTCGAACCGCTTCAGATCGGATCCCTCCGGCTCCGCAATCGCATCATCGTCGCGCCGATGTGCCAGTATTCGGCGGAGGACGGCTCCGCCACGGACTGGCACATGATGCATCTCGGCGCGCTGAGCCTTTCCGGCGCGGGCCTGCTGACCGTCGAGGCGACGGCGGTCGAGTCGGCGGGCCGGATCACCGCACGAGATCTCGGCCTCTATTCCGACGGCAACGAGGCCGCGCTTGCCCGCGTGCTGACGGCGATCCGCCTCCATTCGGACATTCCCGTCGCGGTGCAACTCGCCCATGCGGGCCGCAAGGCGTCGAGCGCGCCGCCCTGGGAAGGGGGGGCGCAAGTGCCGGTCGAGGATCCGGCCGGCTGGCGCACGGTTGCTCCGTCCGCGGTGCCCCACGGCGAGGGGGAGGCGGCACCGGAGGCGCTCGACACCGGGGGGATGGCCCGGATCCGGGACGCGTTCGTCGCCGCCGCCCTGCGCGCCGTGCGGATCGGCGCCGACGGGGTCGAGCTGCACGGCGCGCACGGCTATCTGCTGCACGAGTTCCTCTCGCCGCTCGCCAACCGCCGCGACGACGGCTATGGCGGCGATCTGGGCGGGCGGATGCGCTTTCCGCTCGAGGTGTTCGAGGCGGTGCGGGAGGCCGTTCCGCAGGAGATCCCGGTCTGGATGCGCGTCTCGGCCAGCGACCACGTCGAGGGCGGCTGGGACATCGACGGGACCGTGGAGCTGGCGCGGGCCCTCGAGGCGCGGGGCGCCGCGGCGATCCACGTCTCCTCCGGCGGTTCCTCGCCGGAGCAGCGGATCGATGTCGGACCCGGCTACCAGGTCCCCTTCGCGGAGCAGGTGAAGGCGGCCGTGGGAATCCCGGTGATCGCGGTCGGCCTCATCACGGATCCGCGGCAGGCCGAGGAGATCGTCGCCGAGGGCCGGGCCGACGCCGTGGCGCTTGCCCGGGCGATACTCTACGATCCGCGCTGGCCGTGGCACGCGGCGGCAGAGCTCGGCGCGACCGTGGCGGCGCCGCCGCAATACTGGCGCTGCCAGCCGCACGGGCTGAAGCATCTGTTCGCGCAATCGGCGCACGGTCAGCGATGAGCCGCGTGCAAACCCTCGCAGCCCGCCGGGAAGCCGGCGCGGCAATCGCCGACGGCAAGCTCGTCGCGGCCCGGGACGCCACGCGCCTCCTCGAGGCGGTGATCCGTCCGGGCGACCGGGTGTGCATCGAGGGTGACAACCAGAAGCAGGCCGATTGCCTGGCGCGCGCGCTGGCCGCCTGCGATCCCGAGCGGGTCAACGGGCTGCACATGGTGCAGTCCGGCGTCGTGCTGCCCGAGCATCTGGACATCTTCGAGATCGGGATCGCCGAGAAGCTCGACTATTCCTATTCGGGACCCCAGGGCGCGCGCGTGGCGCGGATGATGGGGCAGGGCGCGTTGAAGGTCGGGGCGGTCCATACCTATCTCGAACTTTTCGCGCGCTACTTCGTCGACCTTACACCGAATGTGGCGCTGATCTGCGCCGTCAGCGCCGACCGCGACGGCAATCTCTATACCGGACCCAACACCGAGGACACGCCGACCGTGGTGGAGGCGACGGCCTTCAAGCAGGGTCTGGTCGTCGCGCAGGTGAACGAGGTGGTCGATCGTGTCCCCCGGGTGGACATTCCGGGCGACCGGGTGGATTTCGTGGTGGATGCCGACAGGCCCTTCTATGTCGAGCCGCTCTTCACCCGTGACCCTGGCGCGGTAACGGAGACCCAGATCCTGACGGCGATGATGGCGTTGAAGGGCATCTACGCCGAGTACGGGGTGAAGCGGCTCAATCACGGGATCGGCTTCGGGACCGCGGCGATCGAGTTGATCCTGCCGACCTACGGGGCGCGGCTGGGGCTGAAGGGGGAGGTCGCGACCCACTGGGCGCTGAACCCCCATCCCTCGCTCATTCCGGCAATCGAATCGGGCTGGGTGGAGCAGATTCATTGCTTCGGCTCCGAGGTCGGGATGGAGGACTACGTCGCCGGCCGGTCGGAGATCTTCTTCACCGGGCCGGACGGGTCGCTCAGGTCGAACCGCGCGTTCTGCCAGACCGCGGGGCTCTATGCCTGCGACATGTTCATCGGCGCCACGCTGCAGATCGATCTCGGGGGCAATTCCTCCACCGTCACCACGAACCGCGTCGCGGGATTCGGCGGCGCGCCGAACATGGGCTCCGATCCGCATGGCCGCCGCCATCCCTCCGAACCCTGGCTCAAGTCCGCAAGCGAGGGCAGCGCGGAGGAGGAGCCGCTTCTCCGGCGGGGGCGGAAGCTGGTGGTGCAGCTCGTCGAGACCTTCGGCGACAAAATGGTGCCGACCTTCGTGGAGGAGCTCGACGCGGTGAAGCTCGCCCGCGAGACCGGTCTCGATCTGGCGCCGGTGATGATCTACGGCGACGACGTCACCCATGTGGTGACCGAGGAAGGGATCGCGAACCTGCTGCTGTGCCGCGACGCGGGGGAGCGGGAACAGGCGATCCGCGGCGTGGCGGGCTATACCGAGATCGGCCGGGGACGCGACCGCGCCGCGGTCGCGAAGCTGCGCGAACGGGGCGTGATCCGCAGGCCGGAGGATCTGGGCATCGACCCGCTCGATGCCGACCGGTCGCTTCTCGCCGCGCGGTCGATGAAGGATCTGGTGGACTGGTCGGGGGGGCTCTACGACCCGCCGGCGCGGTTCCGGAACTGGTGAGGGAAGGCCATGGACCGTCTGAGTTTCGCACACGACACCGACCGCGCCCTGGGCGGGGACCGGGACTCCGCGATCCACGGTGTCGTGGCCTCGGGCAATCTCGAGGTGCTGATGGAACGCGTGCTCCCGGAGGGCCGCTTCGAGGCGGAGATCGCCACGCCGCTCTCGGGCTACGACGCGGTGTGGGAGGCGGTGATCGCCGATTTCGTCGAGCGTGCGCAGCCGGGCGGCCTGCGCGCCTCGATCAACGACGGCGGCGCCCAGCCGGACACGGTGATGCTGCGGCTCCTGCAGGCGGCGCGGCTGATGGAGGGCGCAGGATGACCGTGTCGGACCGCCCGGCGAGCTGGTACGAATCCTCGGCCCGCGCGCGGATCGCGGGATTGCTGGACGCCGGCAGTTTCACCGAGTTCCTGCCGCCTACCGACCGCGAGACCAGTCCACATCTGCCGCTGTTCGATCTGGCGCGGGCCTTCGACGACGGCATCGTCGTCGGACGCGGGGCGCTCGACGGACGCCAGGTGCTCGTCGCCGCGCAGGAGGGGCGCTTCATGGGCGGGGCGTTCGGAGAGGTTCACGGAGCGAAGCTCGTGGGCCTGTTGCGCGCGGCGGCCGAGACCGGCCCCGCGGCGGTGCTGATCCTGTTCGACACCGGCGGGGTGCGGCTGCAGGAGGCCAATGCGGGCGAGACCGCCATCGCCGAGATCATGCGCGCCATCTGCGATGTGCGGCTGGCCGGCGTTCCGGTCGTCGGGCTGGTCGGCGGCCGGGCCGGCGCCTTCGGCGGCGGCGGGCTCATCGCCGGCACCTGCTCGGCGCTTGCGGTGACCGAACAGGGCCGGATCGGTGTGTCCGGGCCCGAGGTGATCGAGACAAATCAGGGTGTCGAGGAATTCGACTCCCGCGATCGGGCGCTCGTCTGGCGCATCACCGGAGGCAAGCACCGGGCGATCATCGGCGGTGCCGACGCCTATGCCGACGACACCGCGGAAAGCCTGAAGGCCGCGGCGCTGGAGCTGATCGACACGGCGCCCGCCTTCGACCGGAACACGCTTCGCGCGGAGCACGAGCGCCTGCGGGACCGGCTCGAGACGAATGCCGGCGCCGCCGATTCGCCCGAGATGTGGCGCGCGGCCGGGATCGAGGACGATCGCGACCTTTCCGCGCTCGGAGCGGAGGCCTTCCAGTCGATCTTGAACCTGCTCGGGGACCGACATGGCGCTCGATGACATTTGCGCATCGCTCTTTCCGGAGGGTCACGAGGTCGTCTCGCGGGAAGGGATCGTGACCGGGACCGGTCCGCTCGGGGGGCAGACGGCCACCGTGATCGGGGTCGCGGAGGGCACGCCGCTCGGGGTTGAGGGGGCGCTGGCGCTGGCCGGCGCGGTACTCGACGCGATCGACCGCGGCGATGGCGCGCCGATCCTCGTTCTCGTCGATTCCGGCAGCCAGCGGATGCGGCGGCGGGACGAGATGCTGGGCCTCTCGGAATACCTCGCGCATCTGGCAAAGGCGCTGCGGCTGGCCGAGGCCGAGGGCCACAGGACGCTCGGTCTCATCCACGGCCATTCCGCGGCGGGGGCCTTCATCGCCACCGCCCTCGCGACCCGGATCCTCGTGGCCGTGCCGGGCGCGAACCCGACGGTGATGGACCTTCCCTCCATTGCGCGTGTCACCACGCTGCCGCTCGACCGGCTGAAGGAGCTTGCGGAGGATACCCCGGTCTTCGCGCCGGGGCTCGAGAACATGGTGAGCGTGGGTGCGGTCCGTGCGGTCCTCGATCCGCACCGACCGCTTGGCGAGCAGGTCGAGGCGCTCCTCGCGGACCTGCCGGCGACGGACGACCGCGACCGGCTCGGCGCGGAGCGCGGTGGGCGACCGAAGGCGGCGGAAATCGCGATGCGGATCGTCGAGGCCGCCCGTGCAGGCTGACGAATTCGAGCGCCACGACCTGGTTTTCGCGCCGGCAACCGCGGGCGGGGATCTGCCGCATGCGATCCGGCCCGCCTGGGAGGACGCCGGCCGGCCGCTGATCGTCCGGCGCGGGGGGCACGGCGCGGAGATCCCGCTCGGACTGCCCCTGCCCCCCTCCATGGGAAAGGGGCGCCTTTGCCTTTCTCATCCGCCGTCGCATGTCGTGCGGATGACGGCGCCGACCCTCGCGGAGATCGCGGGCCACGCGCCGGCAGGCTGGCGCCCCACGCTTCGCGCGGCCGAGGCGGTCGCTCGAGACCGCGGCGTCCGTGTGACGGCCTACGGGGCGCTCCTCTGGCAGGCCCTTCTCGGTCTCGACTACCTGCATCCGGGATCGGATCTGGACCTGCTCTGGACCTGCCCTGAAGCGGTGCCGTCCGGCCTGCCGGAGGCCATCGCGCGGCTCGCGACACGCGCGCCGATGCGCCTGGACGGCGAGATCCTCTCGGGCGGATGGGCGGTGCAGTGGCGCGAGCTCCACGGTGCCGCGCCGGGCGACCGGGTTCTCGGCAAGTCGTGTCGCGGCGTCGAGATGCGGGCCGCCAGCCGCTTCCTCGTATCCGCGCCCGCATGAGCGAAGCGGCAACCAGAAGACGGCCGGCCAGCGAGCGCGACGCGGCCGGGCGCATCGCCGACCTGGCGGCGGCCGCGCTTCGCGACGAGCTGGCGGTCTATCCCAAGCCCGGCCTCGTGAGCCATGTGGATGCCGGCAGCCACGACGACATGGACGCGGCGACCTTCGCATCGGCGATCGCGGCGATCGCGCCGTATTTCGCCGATCTGGCCCGGGCCGGGTCGGCGGCCGCGGAGATGGGCGAGTTGCGCCGGATAGGACTCAGGGCGGAGACCGCGATGCTGGCGGCGACCGGCGGGGTGAACACCCATCGCGGGGCGATCTTCGGGCTGGGGCTGCTCGCGGCCGCCGCAGGCGCGACCGCTCGGGCGGCGCCGGGCGATCTCGGCATCCACGTCCGCAGGGCCTGGGGCGCGGCGATCCTCGCCGGTCCGGTCTCCGTGGACCGGCCCGGCGCCGCCGCCCGCCGCCGCTACCGGGCCGGCGGCGCACCGGCGGAGGCGGCGACCGGCTTCCCCTCGATCTACCGACAGGCGCTCCCGACCCTTGCCCGGTGCCGCGGCCGGCCGGGACAGGCGGCCGAGGTCGAGACCTGCATGGCGCTCGTCGCGGCGGGGGGCGACACCAATCTCCTGCATCGCGGCGGCAGGCAGGGCGCCAGGTTCGCGCGCAATGCAGCGCGAGGGTTCATGGCCGAAGGCGGAACCGGCACCGACGGCTGGCGGGAGCGGGCCGCCGCGGTGCACCGGGACTTCGTCGCGCGCCGCCTGAGCCCCGGCGGCGCGGCCGATCTTCTGGCGATGGCGCTTTTCGTCGAGCGCATCGAGCGGTGCGAAAAGTGACCCTGGCCGTGCTCCTGTCGGGGCAGGGTGCCCAATCCGCGGAGATGTTCGACCTGACCGCGGAACTGCCGGAGGCCCAGCCGATCTTCGAGGCCGCGGCAGAGCGCCTCGGTGGACGCGACCCGAGGGACGTGGCGCGCAATGCCGGCCCGGAGCGGCACGCGAACCGGACCGGGCAGGTCCTCTGCGTGACCGCGGCGCTCGCGGGCTGGCGTCTCGTGTCCGAGGCGGCGCCCGCGCGCGTCGTCGTGGCCGGCTACAGCGTCGGCGATCTCGCGGCCTGGGGAGTCGCGGGGTGGATCGAGCCGGCGCCGCTTCTCGATCTCGCGGTCGCCAGGGCCGAGGCGATGGGCGCGGCGGCGACGCCCGGGGACGGTCTCGCCGGCATCCGCGGCCTGCCTCTCCACGAGATCGCCGACATCGCGGAGCGGCACGGGGCGCATCTGGCGATCCGCAACGCGCTCGACAGCGGCGTCGTCGGCGGCTCCGGTCCCGACCTCGACGCGCTCTGCTCTGCCGCGCTGCGCGCCGGCGCCGAACGGGCGACGCGTCTCGACGTGCAGGTGGCGTCGCATACGCCACGGCTCTCCGGCGCCACCGAACGGCTGCGGCCGCTGGTTTCGGCCGCGCCGGCGTCGCGCCCGCCCGCCGGCGGGCCGCGGCTGCTGTCAGGGCTCGACGGCGCCCCGGTCTTCGCCGCGGCCGGGGGGCTCGACAAGCTGGCGCGACAGGTCTCCGAGACCATCGACTGGGCCGCATGCCTCGCCGCCTGCGACGAGTTCGGCGCGACGACCTATCTCGAGCTCGGGCCGGGCCATGCGCTGACGCGGATGGCTCAGGCGGCATTCCCCGGACGGCGCGTCCGGGCGCTCGAGGAGTTCAAGACCGCGGAGGGCGTCAGGCGGTGGGTCGCCGGAGACGGGGAGAGGACCCGGAGCAGCTCCGGCGGCTGATCGCGCCGGCGGCACGAGAGGGCATTGCCTTCGCGGTCCTGCATTGCAAGCATGGCCGGGACCGCATCGGGGGAGGAAAGCTCAATGGGTTGGTTTCTCGTCGTTCTTCTGGTTCTGGCGATCGTCTTCATCGTGGTGGCGACCGCGCGGTTCGCCATACACCCGTTCCTCGTCCTGCTGGCCGCCGCCTACGGTCTCGGCCTGCTCGCTGGCCTGGCGCCGGAGGACATCGTGAGCGCCATCACCGAAGGGTTCGGAGGCACGGTCGGGGGGATCGGCATCATCATCGCGGCGGGCACGATCATCGGCGTGGTCCTCGAGCGCACCGGCGGCGCGCAGGTGATGGCGGACACGATGATCGCCGCGGTCGGCAAGGCCCGATCGGTCATGGCGATGAGCCTGACGGGGGCCGTGGTCTCGATTCCGGTCTTCTGCAATTCGGGGTTCGTCATCCTGTCGCCCCTCGCCCGGTCGCTGGCGAGCAAATCCCGCAGGTCGATGGCGACCTACGCGGTGGCGCTCAGCATGGGGCTCTACGCCACCCATGTCTTCGTGCCGCCGACCCCCGGGCCGATCGCGGCGGCGGGGGAACTCGATGCCGATGTCGGGCTGGTCATCCTCCTCGGCCTTCTGGTGACGCTGCCGGTGCTCGTCACCACCTATCTCTTCGCCATCTTCGTGGGCGAACGGACCTTCATCGACCCCGACACGGTATCGATCGACGAAGCCTCGCCGAAGAGCGACGACACGCCCGAGGCCGGCCCCCCCGAGGAGCGGCCGGAAACCTGGAAGGCGTTTTTCCCGATCGCGCTTCCCATCGGTCTCATCGCCCTCAACTCGCTTGCCACGGCCGTTCTGGGCGACGGAATCGTGGCCGGTTTCTTCCAGTTCCTCGGCGATCCCAACACCGCGCTCCTTCTCGGCGTGGCGGCTGCCTTCTTCGTCACCGCCAGGAGCCGCGGCCCGGCGCTGACCCAGGACGCGGTGATGCGCGCGCTCCGGGTCGCGGGGCCGATCATCCTGATCACCGGGGCGGGCGGCGCGCTCGGCAGCGTCCTGCGCGCGACGCCTATCACCGATTTTCTGGGCGAGAGCCTGACGCTCGCCAGCCTCGGCATCTTCTTGCCGTTCCTTCTGGCCGCGGCGCTGAAGACCGCCCAGGGCTCCTCCACCGTGGCGATCGTGACCAGCGCGGCGATCGTCGCGCCGCTCGTCGGCAGCCTCGACCTCGACGGCGCCGCGGGGCTGGCCCTGACGACGCTGGCGATCGGGGCGGGCTCGATGACCGTCAGCCATGCCAATGACAGCTACTTCTGGGTGGTCAGCCAGTTTTCCGGGATGTCGACGCCGCAGGCCTACCGGCTGCAGACGGTCGCTTCGGCAGTGGCCGGGGTGACCGGCATCGTGGCGATCTGGCTCCTGAGCCTGGTCTTCGGATGAGCGACCGGCCGGCGCCCTTCCCGGCCGAGATCCGCGCCCTCCTCGCGGGCGCATTCGAGGCCGCCGTGAAGGCCGCGCTGCCGGACAATGCGCTGCCGCCCCTCCTGCCCGATCCGCCCGCGGGCCGCACGCTGGTCGTCGGGGCGGGAAAGGCGGCGGCGCAGATGGCGGCGGCCGTCGAGGGCGCGTGGGCCGGGGATCTCTCCGGGCTGGTGATCACCCGCTACGGCCACGGCGAGGGCGTCTCGCTCGACCGCATCGAACTCGCCGAAGCCGCCCATCCGGTGCCCGACGCGGCGGGTCTGCGGGCCACCCGCCGGATCATGGAGATGGCGGCCGCGCTCGGCCCGGACGATCTGTGCCTGGTGCTGATCTCCGGAGGGGGATCGGCGCTCCTGTGCCAGCCGCTCGCCGGGATGGATCTGGCCGGGAAGCAGGAGGTGACCCAGGCGCTCCTGCGGTCGGGGGCGACGATCCACGAGATGAACGCCGTTCGTCGCCGCCTTTCCGCGGTGAAGGGCGGGCGGCTCGCGGCGCTCGCCGCGCCGGCGCGGGTCGTGACGCTCTACATCTCGGACGTGCCCGGCGACGACGCAGCCACCGTCGCTTCGGGTCCGAGCGTTCAGGCCCCCCGGGACGACGATGCCGAGGCGATCCTGGATCGCTACGGCATCGAGCCCTCGGAGGCGGTGCGGCGCGCGCTCGCGAGCGCGGCGTCTCCTCCGCCGGCCGAGGTCGGCGGGGAGGCCCGTCTCGTGGCGGCGCCGTGGCAATCGCTCGAGGCGGCGGCCGGTTGGCTCGGGAGCCGCGGCTGGGCAACCGTGATCCTCTCGGACCGGATCGAAGGGGAGGCGCGCGAGGCCGGTGAGGTCGTGGCCGCGATCGCGGCCTCCTCCGGCGATCGCGGGGCGCCGTTTCGACCGCCGGTGGCGATCCTCTCCGGCGGCGAGACGACCGTGACCGTCCGGGGCGACGGCCGTGGCGGGCGCAACGCGGAATTCGCGCTGGGCGCGGCCCTGGCGCTGCGGGGCCGGGAGGATGTCTGGGGCATCGCCGCCGATACCGACGGGATCGACGGGGTGGAGAGCAATGCCGGCGCCGTCTTCGACGGGGAAACCGCGCTCAGGATGCGCGCAGCGGGCGTGGACCCCGAGGCAAGGCTCCGGAACAACGACGCCTTCGCCGCCTTCGCCGCCGTCGATCAGCTCCACGTGACCGGACCGACCGGCACGAATGTCAATGATTTCCGTCTCCTCCTGGTCGGTCAGCCGGGCTAGGGATGCACGGATCCTCGCAGGGACCGGGAGGAGGAGCGATGCGGATCTCTGCCAATTTGGGCGTTGTCTTCACCGAATATCCGCTGGTCGAAGCGGTGCGCGCCGCGGCGCGGGCGGGGTTCGGGGCGGTGGAGTTCCACTATCCCTACGAGGCGGGGCGACGCGGGTCCGCGAGGCTCTGGAGGAGACCGGTCTGCCGGCCGTGTCGCTCAAGACCCGGCCGGGCGATGGGGCGGCGGGCGAGTTCGGTCTCTCGGCGCTTCCGGGGAGAGGGGGCGATGCGCGGGCCGAGATCGACCGGGCAGTGGCGTTTGCCGCCCGAGCGGGCGTGCGGTACGTTCACGTCCTCGCCGGGCGCACGGAGGATTTTGCGGCCGCCGAGGCCGTGTTCCGCGACTACCTCTCCCATGCATGCGAGGCTGCCGGGCCGCACGGTATCGGCATCCTGATGAACCGATCAACCCCTGCGACGTGCCCTTCTACCACCTGCAGACACCCGAGCATGCCGCCGATATCATCGCTAAGCTCGGCGCTCCGAATCTCCGGCTGATGCTCGACTGCTATCACATGGGACGCCAGAGCCGCGATGTGGCGGCCGACATAGAGGCGTTCCGGGACGTGACCGGCCATATCCAGATCGCCGCCGTTCCTGATCGTGGCGCGCCCGATCGCGGCGAAGTGAACTATGCTGCGCTTCGTCCGCCGCTCCGCGCCACCGGGCTGGCGATCGGCGCCGAGTACAAACCTGAGGGTCGAACCGCGGATAGCCTTGCCTGGCTCGACCGGATGGCGGAAGACCGGGACTGACGAAGCCGGTCCCGGTCGCCCGTGCCCGGTTTATTCCGTCGTCAGAGGCGCGTCGTCCCGGCCCTCCGGGCCGGAGGGCGTCGGAACGAAGGCCGCACCGCCCTCGTCGGTATCGCGGATCACCTCCTGATCGGGCTCGGGATCGAGCTGCGTCTGCGCGTCGCGGCCCTCCGGGTTCGCGGCATCGCCGCCCGACGGCTGGGTCGTGCCCGGAGTCCCGGTGGCGGACGTGTCGGAATCCTCGTCGAGCAGGAAATCGTTGTCCCCGCTCTCGCCCTGGGTCGCCCCGGAGTCTTCGGACGCGCTGTTGTCGCCTCCCTCGCCATCGGCGCCGCCGCTTCCGGCAGTCGCACCTTCGCCCTCGCTCACGGTTGCCGCCGTGCCGCCCTCGGCCGAGCCCTGAGACGCGCCTTGTCCGTCATCGGTCCCGGACGAGCCGCTCCCGCCGTCCGACCCGGCCATGCCGTTGGTGTCGTCCGCCGGGGTGGCGCGCTCGGGAGCCGGTTCGGAATTGGGGGAGAGGTTGTCGGATCGCCCTGTTCGGTCGCGCCGCCCACCGTATCGGCGACATCGGCCTCCGGCGTGTCGCCGCCGCCCGCGGGCTCGGCGTTCACGTCCTCGGGAATGATCGTGGCTTCTTCCGGCGGTTCGGTGCCGGTCAGCGTGAAGACCGCTACCATCGCGGCCACCACCGCGACCGCGGCGATGGCGAGGGGAAGAAGCGGACTTCCGACGCCCTTCTGTGACTTGGCCATGAGACACTCCGAATTATCCTGTCGCGCACAACGAATGCGGTCGCGCCGCGTTCCGCGCCTTGTCGGTCTGCCGCAGATGGGGCAAGCGGGGCGGGAAGCAAGGAGATCCCCATGGCGGACGACAGGCTGATCGTCGCACTCGACGTGCCCGACGCGCTTGGCGGGCTGAAGGTCGCCGATCTGCTGGGCAACTCGGTGGGGTTCTACAAGATCGGCCTGGGGATGCTGACCGGCGGCGGGCTCGCCCTCGCGCAGGAACTCAAGGACGAGCGCGGCAAGCGCATCTTCCTCGACCTGAAGCTCTTCGACATCGGCGCAACCGTCGAGGCGGCGGTGCGCGGTCTCTGCCGCTTCGACCTCGACTTCCTGACGGTGCACGGCGACCCGCATGTCGTTCGGGCGGCGATGGAGGGGGCGGCGGGATCGCGCACGCGAATCCTCGCGGTGACGATCCTGACGTCCCTCGACCGCGCCGATCTCGACGCCGCGCTGATGCGGTCCGGCGCGATGGACGAGATGGTGCGCGACCGCGCGGAGGCGGCGTTCGAGGCCGGCGCCGACGGTGTGGTCGCCTCGCCGAACGAGGCGCAGGCGATCCGGGCGCTGGCCGCCTCCACCGGGCGGCTGATCGTCACCCCCGGCGTCCGTCCGGCGGGAGTCTCCTCGGGAGACCAGAAACGTGTGGCAACCCCGCGTGCGGCCCTCGCCGCGGGCGCCGACCACATTGTGGTCGGCCGGCCCGTCTGGCAGGCCGCCGACCCGGCCGCAGCGGTGCGGGGCATCCTGGCGGAGATCGGCGTGGCAGAAGGAATGCGATCGTGAGTCTTTACGCCGTCGGAGATATCCACGGGCAATCGGCTGCGCTCGACCGCGCCCTGCGCCTGATCTCGGCCGATGGCGGCGAGGAGGCGGAGATCGTCTTTCTCGGGGACTACACCGATCGCGGACCCGACAGCCGCGGGGTGCTCGACAGGCTCGTCTCGGCGAAGGCTGAGGGGCGGCCCTGGCGATTCTGCATGGGCAATCACGACCGGATGTTCCTGCGCTTCCTGTCCAAGGGGCGCGAGAACGATCCGCGGATCAGTTCGGGAAAGTCCTGGCTGAACAGGGCGCTCGGGGGATCCGAGACGCTCGGCTCCTACGGGCTCTCGGCGGAGGCCCGGGCATTTCTCTACAATGGCGGAATGGAGACGCTCACCTCCTACCGCGTGGAGGGAGAACTCCTGGGCAAGGCGGACCTCGCCAAGGCCGCCTACGAGGCTGTGCCGGACGCGCACAGGCGCTTCCTCGAGGGGCTCGATCTCTGGCACGAGATCGGCGAGCTGCTCTTCGTTCATGCGGGATTGAGGCCTGGGCGACCGCTCCGGCGCCAGCGGGAGGACGATCTTCTCTGGATCCGGGAGGGCTGGCTCGAGAACACGGCGGATCACGGCTGGCTCGTCGTTCACGGGCATACCGCGCTCGACCATCCGCGACATTACGGCAACCGGGTCAACCTCGATGGAGGCGCCGGGTACGGCCGACCGCTCGTCCCGGCCGTCTTCAAGGGCCGCTCGATCTGGCTTCTCGACGAAGGGGGCCGCACTCCGCTGGAGCCGGCCCCCGCCCGCTGATCATTGCAGACCGTTATTTCGACGACATCATGTAGTTGAAGACGGACAGAGCCAGCAGAGCCACGAGGATGATCAGGACGATGAAATACATGGGCAACTCCTTTGCGCCGATGGTTCGACAGGGGCAGATAGCGCGGCGTCGCCCCCTTTCACGCAAGATGACGATAGGCTAAGAGGCCGCGTCTTCAAAGATGGGGGATCCCATGGGCTACAAGATCGCCGTCGCGGGTGCGACGGGTAATGTCGGCCGCGAAATGCTGTCCATTCTCGCCGAACGGGGCTTCCCGGCCGACGAGGTGGTGGCGCTCGCCTCGCGCCGCTCGCTCGGCACCGAAGTCAGCTACGGCGACCGTACGCTGAAGACCAAGGATCTCGACCAGTTCGACTTCCAAGGCTTTGATATGGCTCTGTTCGCGATCGGGTCGGAGGCGACGAAGCAATATGCGCCGAAGGCCGCGAAGGCGGGGTGCGTGGTGATCGACAATTCGTCGCTCTACCGCTACGACCCGGAGGTTCCGCTGATCGTGCCGGAGTGCAACCCGCAGGCGGTGAAGGATTATTCCAGGAAGAACATCATCGCCAACCCGAACTGCTCCACGGCGCAGATGGTCGTTGCGCTGAAGCCGTTGCACGACCGGGCGAGGATAAAGCGCGTGGTGGTCTCGACCTACCAGTCGGTCTCGGGCTCCGGCAAGGCGGGGATCGACGAGCTCTGGGACCAGACGAAGTCCATCTACAACCCCGTCGAGGACGTGAAGCCCAGGACCTACACCAAGCAGATCGCCTTCAACGTCATCCCCCATATCGATTCCTTCATGGACGACGGCTCGACGCGGGAGGAATGGAAGATGGTGGCGGAGACGAAGAAGATCGTCGACACCAGCATCAAGGTCCACGCGACCTGCGTGCGGGTGCCGGTCTTCGTCGGCCACGGCGAGGCGGTGAACGTGGAATTCGAGGAGTTCCTCGACGAGGACGAGGCGCGCGACATCCTGCGCGAGGCGCCCGGCCTCATGGTCGTCGACAAGCGCGAGGATGGCGGCTACGTCACGCCGATCGAATGCGTGGGCGATTACGCCACCTTCATCAGCCGCATCCGCCAGGATTCGACCGTGGAGAACGGGCTGAGCTTCTGGTGCGTCAGCGACAACCTCAGGAAGGGCGCGGCGCTGAACGCGGTGCAGATCGCCGAGCTGCTCGGCCGCGAGGTGCTGCGGAAGGGGTGATCCGCGTCCGGAAACGCTCCGGTGGAGCGTTTCCAGCGGATCACGGGCATCGCGCCAGCGGTGCCCCCGCCGGGCGTCCGGAAACGCTCCGGTGGAGCGATACCGGCGGATCACGGGAATCGCGCCAGCGGTCCCCGGCTGCTCCGGGCCACCGCACGGTCGGCGCAACCTTCCGATAACGAATGCCGCCGTTCCGCCGCGCGGTGCGGTCGGATTTTCCCGATTCGGCGGCTCGCAACTCCCCTGCCAGGGTGTCGGAGTCCTGTCGGATTCCTGTCGGAGTCCCGTCGGAGGGGCGGGGCCGCTCCGCCGGCGGCGCGCGGCAGGGTTAACGTGCCCGCGCGCGACCTCTCGGCGGCGGGCCAGCGCCGCCATGGCGCCGTCGCCGCCGGAGAGGCGAGGCGCGCTTGGCGGCCGAGACCTCTGCGATCTCGGGAGGTTTCCGGGACGACCCCGGAAACGCCATCGTGCCTCAGGTATGGCGCGCGATTCCGGCGGGCGGTTTGATGCCGCCTTCGTGAGCTTTCCCCATGCCCGGTTCATCCCCGCTGGCGGGGGAACGGCAGACGGAGGGCGTCACGCTCGGCGCATTCCGCGGGTTATCCGCGTGGGCGCGGGGAACAGACTCCGGACCCCCCTCAGCAGCAGCCGAAGGGAGCGCGACGGCGGTGGGGGAAGAACGAGCAGTCGGCGCCCCGGACGTCCGCAGGCTCGAAGAGCGCGGGCGTCGGGTCGAGCGGATGCTCGGCCGCAGGAGGGCGACCGCGTCCGGCGGCGTCTCGCCCTCCGGGATCGTATTCGACCGGAGGTCAGGTGGCAAAGGCCAGGCGCGCGGCGTCGGTCGAGTGCTGCGGCGTGGGGGCGAAGGTGCTGAGACCGAGCCACGCTTCCATGGTGGCCACGAGGGTCCGGTCGCCCTCGAGCGTCAACCGGCCGGCGCGGCGCTCGATGCCGATGGAGCTGTGGCCCATCCACACCATGGTCATCGTCCGCAATTCGCATTCGATGAGGAGGTCGACGTCGAAGCCGGGGTCGACATGGCAGAGATCCACCGCCTGGCCGTCGACGACCAGCCAGTGTTTCTGCTTGTTCGGGGCCAGATCGCGATACACGAATTGAATCACCCGGCGACCGGGCGGCACTTCGGATACCTCGATGTTCCGTCGCATGTCCCACATCAGCAGTGTCGGGTCGAGATTGCGCAACGAGATCTCGCGGTCGACCCACCTTTGCGCCCAGTGGCCGAGCGACAGGATGATCGGGCGCAGGGCTTCGCCCGCCCCGGTCAGCCGATAGCTTGGGCCGCCGTCGGCCTCGCGCACGATAAGTCCGGTGGTCTCCAACTCGCGCAGACGCTTCGACAGAAGCGCCGGCGAAATTCGCGGCAGGCCCTTGCGAAGCTCGTTGAAGCGCGTCGAGCCGCAGAGAAACTCTCGCAGGATCAACGGCGTCCAGCGTGTGCACAGGATTTCCGCACCCATCGCGACCGGGCAGAACTGCCCGTAGCTCGCCGTGATCGCCATCGGCCTCACTCCCCCGAGTTCTCGCGCCGCTTCCCGGAACCATAGCACGAAACCGGCCGATTCAGATCGTGAACTTGCCGTGACGCCGTTCGTCGGGATGCTTTCGAGATGCGGGCCCCTGTCCCGTGCGGAAGCCATTCATGCCGAGGGAACGACCATGACCAAGATGTCCATCAAGACCCTGAGCGGCACGCCCCTCTCCCTGTCGGATGAGACGATCGCCGCGTTCGGAGCGACATTGCGCGGCGTCCTGTCGAAGCCCGGCGACGCAGGCTACGTCGCGGCACGCACGGTCTGGAACGCGACCATCGACCGTCGTCCGGACCTCGTGGTGCACGCCGCGGGTCCCGCCGACATACTCGCGGCGGTCCGGTTCGCGGCCGAGCACGGCCTCCTGCTCGCGGTGCGCGCCGGCGGTCACAACATCGCCGGCAAGGCGGTCGCCGATGGCGGCCTGCTGATCGACCTGTCGGGCATGCGCGGCATCCGTGTCGATCCGGCGGCACGACGGGCCTGGGTCGAGGCCGGAGCCACGCTCGCCGATGTCGACGCCGAGACCCAGGCCCACGGGCTTGCGGTCCCGGTCGGGATCAACTCGACCACCGGGATCGCCGGGCTGACCCTCGGCGGGGGCTTCGGCTGGACCACCCGCGCGCTGGGCATGACCATCGACAACCTCGTCTCGGCGGACGTGGTCACCGCCGACGGGCGCCTGGTCCGCGCCAGCGAAGACGAGAATCCGGATCTCTTCTGGGCGCTGCGGGGCGGTGGCGGCAATTTCGGCGTCGTCTCGGGGTTCGAATTCCGCCTCCACCCGCTCGGGCCGGAGGTGATGTCGGGCCTGATCGTCCATCCGTTCGAAAATGCCGGAGAGGTACTCCGGGGGTGGCGCGATTTCGTCGCCGCCGCCCCTCGGGAAGTCTCGGTCTGGACCGTTCTTCGCCGGGCCCCGCCATTGCCGTTCCTGCCCGAACAGTGGCACGGTCGCGAGGTCGTGGTCCTGGCCGCCTGCCATGCGGGTCCGATGGAGGACGCCGAGGCGGCGCTGGCGCCGTTGCGTTCGATCGGCGAGCCGATCGCCGACGTGATCGGTCCCCATCCCTTCGTCGGCTGGCAGCAGGCATTCGACCCTCTGCTGACCCCCGGCGCCCGGAACTACTGGAAGAGTCACGATTTCAGCGAAATGCCGGATGCGGCGCTCGACCTTCTCGTCGATTACGCCCGGCGGCTGCCCTCGCCCGAATGCGAGATCTTCGTCGCGAGCCTCGGTGGAGCGATGGCCGAGGTGCCGGAAGACGCGACGGCCTATGGCGGGCGGAAGGCGAGCTTCGTGATGAACGTGCATACCCGCTGGCAGGAGCCGGCGCAGGACGCTGAATGCATCGGCTGGGCCCGCGCCTTCTTCGACGAGACATCGCCGCATGCGATGCCATCCATCTACGTCAACTTCCTTCCCGAGGACGAGAGCGGCCAACTCGACACGATCTACGGGACGAACTACGCGCGGCTGTCGCAGACGAAGGCGCGTTGGGACCCCGGTAACATGTTCCGCGTCAATCAGAACATCGCTCCGGCAGAGACGGGGGCCCGCGCTGCGGAGTGACGCCCGCCCGGGACTCACTGGCGTCATCGCCCGGAACGAGGCGCTCTGCGCTTCGACATACCTTGGACGTGCCGTCCGGCGAGGATGGCGCGGAGACTGCCGTCGCCGCCGCACGGAGACGAAGAGGCATTGCGGGAGGCTGCTGGGGCAGAGCCTCAGGGCGCGCGACTGCCGCAGCGCGGCGTTATCGAAACGATGGCCCGCGAGAGCCGAGCTGTGGCAAACAGCATTCCACCGGGTCCTGCCCGTGGGAACATTTGCCCTAATTATCTAGCAGATATTGATGACGGCACGCCCGAAGATCAGGTCCGTCGTCCAACGCCAGCAGGAGCTTCAAGATGCTGAGAACGGTTATTGCCGCCGCGATCGCCACGGCGGGTCTGTCCGGCGCCGCAATCGCGCAAGAGAACGAAACGTTGCGCGTCGGCATGTCGGGCGGCTATTTTCCCTTCACCTTCGTGCAGCAGGACGAGTTGCAGGGGTTCGAAGTGGACGTGATGAACGCCGTCGGCGAAGAGGCCGGGCTCGACATCGCGTTCGAGACCATGTCGTTCTCGGGGCTGATCGGTGCGCTGGAGGCCGGGCGGATCGACACGATCGCCAACCAGATCACCATCACCCCGGAGCGCGAGGCGGCCTTCGCCTTCACCCAGCCCTATGTCATCGATGGCGCCCAGGTGGTCACCAAGGAGGGCAACGAGGAGATCGAGGGCGTCGAGGACCTGCGCGGCAAGTCCGTGGCGGTCAATCTCGGCTCGAACTTCGAGCAGCTGCTGCGGGATCTTCCCTATTCCGACGAAATCGACATCAGAACCTACGAGTCCAACATCGAGCAGGATACCGCGCTCGGCCGCGTCGACGCCTTCGTGATGGACCGCGTCTCCTCGGCCCAGGTGATCCGGGAAAGTCCGCTGCCGCTGGAACTCGCCGGCCAGCCGTTCTCCGAGATCCGCAACGCGCTGCCGTTCCGGGACACCGAGGAGGGCCGCGCCATGCGGGACCGGGTGGACGAGGCGCTGACCGCGCTCAAGCAGGACGGCACGCTTTCGGAGATTTCGCGGAAATGGTTCGACAGCGACATCACGACCTCCGCCACCGAGACCGAGTAATCTGATCGATGCGGGCGCTCGACCTCGACTACATGCTGGGGCTGGTGCCCGTCATCCTGGGCTACGTGCCGCTGACGTTGTTCATGGCGGCCGTAGCCATGGCCTGCGCGCTCGTGCTGGCCTCGCTCCTGGCTGTGGAGCGGGTGATCCGCGTTCCGGGGCTGGACTGGCTGGTCATGCTCTTCATCAGCTTCTTTCGCGGCACGCCGCTCCTGGTGCAGCTCTTCCTGTTCTACTACGGCCTGCCGCAGGTCCTGGCGTTCCTGACCCAGATCAACGGGGTGACGGCGGCGATCATGGGGCTGACGCTGCACTTCTCGGCCTACATGGCCGAGGCGATCCGCGCCGCGATCACCGGCGTGGACCGCAGCCAGTGGGAAGCGGCGCAATCCATCGGCATGACCCAGGGGCAGATGATGCGGCGGATCGTCCTGCCCCAGGCAGGCCGGATCGCGGCGCCGACGCTGGTCAACTACTTCATCGACATGATCAAGAGCACCTCCCTGGCCTTCACGCTGGGCGTCACCGAGATGATGGGCGCGACGCAGAAGGAGGCCTCTGGCAGTTTCCTCTATTTCGAGGCGTTTCTCGTCGTCGCGATCCTCTACTGGCTCATCGTCGAGACGCTGAACCAGGGGCAGAAGCGGCTCGAAACCTATCTCGACAGGGCCTATGCGCGATGATCACCGTGCGCGGCCTCACCAAGCGTTTCGGGGGCACCACGGTCCTCGACGGCATCGACCTCGACATCGCGGATGGCGAGCGGGTCGTCGTGATCGGCCCGTCCGGGACGGGCAAGTCCACGCTCCTGCGCTGCCTCAACTTCCTCGACCGGCCGGAGGCGGGGAGGATCACGGTGGGAGATGTCAGAGTCGACGCCGCCCGCGCGACCCGGCGCGATATCCTCGCGCTGCGGCGGGCAACGGCCTTCGTTTTCCAGAACTACGCGCTTTTCGCCAACAAGACAGCGAAAGAGAACATCATGGAGGCGCTGGTCACGGTTCAGGACCGCCCGTCGGAGGAGGCCGCGCGCCGCGCCCTCGACGTGCTGGCGGAGACCGGGCTCGCCGACAAGGCGGACAGCTATCCGGCGGCGCTCTCGGGCGGCCAGCAGCAGCGGGTCGGCATCGGCCGCGCCATGGCCATCGGCGCCGATCTCATGCTGTTCGACGAGCCGACCTCGGCGCTCGATCCCGAATGGGTCGGCGAAGTGCTCGACCTCATGCGCCGCGTGGCCGAACAGCGCCAGACCATGCTGATCGTGACCCACGAGATGCAGTTCGCCCGCGAGATCGCCGACCGGATCGTGTTCATGGATGGCGGCCGCATCGTCGAGGCGGGCCCCCCGCGCGATGTTCTCGACGCCCCGCAGGACGAGCGCCTGCAGCGCTTCCTGCGCCGTGTCACATGATCCGGCTTCCCGGTGCGCCATGTCGATCGGGTGGAAAGCGGAACGATTGCGCTGGCAGACGCTGCGAGCTCGGAACGTCGTTCAGGCCAGAAGCCGACTGTGCCCGGAAAGGCCGGAGGTCCAGGGGGTCGTGGTCGCCTACTCCAGGCAACCGGATAACCGTCCGGGCTGGCCGTTCCGCCTGGAACAGGTCGCTGGAGGCCTTGCGGATCGATTGCCTCCGGCTGGCACAGCACGCATGATCCGGAGGACCGGCTAAAGGGCTGTCTCTGCACATCGAGGAACCGTGGCTGCGGAAACGGGATCCGCACCGACATGGGCGCGTGTTATGTCTCCCCCCGATACAAATCGCGATTCAGGCAGAGCCACGATGGACGCCCAGCCGAACACCTTGTCGACCGCGACGCCCGATCAGGGGAAGGCCGCGATTTGCGCACGAGGACTGGTCAAGCGCTTCGGCGGGCTGACGGCGGTGGCCGGCATCGACCTCGACGTGCCGCGCGGCATGATCTTCGCGATCCTGGGCCCGAACGGCGCCGGCAAGACGACCCTGATGCGCATGCTCGCCACGCTGACGCGGCCCGACGAGGGAAGTGCGGAGGTGATGGGGCATGACCTTCTGGGCGCCCCCGACGCGGTCCGGGGCGCGATCGCGATGACCGGCCAGTTCGCCTCGCTCGACGAGGATTTGACGGGGCGCGAGAACCTGGTCTTTCTCGCGCGCCTCTGGGGCTTCGGTGGCCGGGCGGCGTCGCGGCGGGCCGAGGATCTCCTCGCCGCCTTCGAGCTGACCGAGGCGCGGAACCGGCAGGTGAAGGATTACTCGGGCGGCATGCGACGCCGCCTCGACATCGCCGCCTCGTTGATCGTGACGCCGGGCGTGCTGTTCCTCGACGAGCCGACCACGGGTCTCGACCCGACGGCGCGCCAGAGGGTGTGGCGGATGATCCGGCAGCTCGCCCGATCGGGCGTCACCGTGCTCTTGACCACGCAATATCTCGAGGAGGCCGACCAGCTGGCGCAGCGGATCGCGGTGATCGAGGGCGGCCGGAAGATCGCCGAGGGCACGAGCCGGGAGCTGAAGGCGGCGACCGGGTCGGGCTTCCTCCATGTGACGCTCGCCGATCCGGGGGAGATCGACCGGGCCGCCGCCCTTCTGGAGGAGCGGCTCGCCGCGCCGGTCCAGCGCAGCCCTGAGGGCGCGCGCCTCTCGGTCATGGCCAGGACACCGGAGGCTGCGAACGCGGCGCTGTCCGCGGTGGTCGCGGCGGGCATCGCACTGGAGGATTTCGCGATGGGGTCGCCGAGCCTGGAGGAGGTCTTCTTCGCCCTCACCGGCGATGCCGGTCCGCGACCGGAGGAGGCCGCGTGACCGAGATCACCCCCGCCACCTTGCAACACACGCCCCGGCCGCCGCGGCCCTCGGCGCTCTCGAACGCGCTGACCTTCGGCTGGCGCGCGGTGCTGAAATTCCGTCACGTTCCCGAGCAGCTCTTCGACCTGGTGATGACGCCGCTCATGTTCACGCTGCTCTTCACCTTCGTCTTCGGCGGCGCGCTGGCGGGATCGACGCGGGACTACCTGCAGTTCTTCCTGCCGGGGATCCTCGTGCAGACCGTGGCGTTCAACGCGGTCTATTCGGGGATGGGCCTCTCGACGGACCTCGGCAAGGGGCTGTTCGACCGGTTCCGCAGCCTGCCGATCTGGCCGCTGGCGCCCTTCGCGGGCCTGGTCGTGGGGGACCTGCTGCGCCACCTTATCGCCGGCGGGATCATTCTCGGGATCGGCCTGGCCCTGGGATACCGCCCCGAAGCCGGCCCGGCCGGCGTGGCGGCCGCGTTCCTGCTGCTGCTGGGGATCGGCTTCGGGATCGGGTGGGTGTTCATCGTCCTCGGCCTGCTGATCCGCACGCCCACGACGGTCATGACCCTGGGCTTCACGTTCCTCTTCCCCGTGGTCTTCGCGTCCAACATCATGGTCCAGCCGGAGACGATGCCCGACTGGCTCCGCGGCTTCGTCGAGGTGAACCCGATCTCCCTGATGACCACCGCCATGCGGGGGTTGATGGCGGGCACGGCGACACCGGCACAGGTCGCGCTCGCGCTCGTCGCGCCGGTTGTCCTCACCGGGGTTCTGGCGCCCGTTACTCTGTGGCTTTACCGGCGAGCATGAACCGGTGAGAGACGGCGACGTGTCATTCTGCGTCAGGGCGCGGAGGCTTAGCCTCCCATCGTAACGCTGCTATCGCGAGTTTCTTCGGAAAGCCGCGATGGGACGGGGATACCGGCTCGAAGGACCCGACGTGCGCCTCGCCGGCGTGGGGACGCCCCTTTAGAGGCGCCCGAGACATGGAATGCCGGGCGGAAGCAAAGCTGGCGGTCGTTGCCACGGGTCTCGTCCGCTCTCTCATGCCAGGCCAGCCCTGCATCATCGGAAAAGGCAACGGCGGTTACAGCCGCGATCTCGGCGTTCTCTCCGCAGGTGACGGGTGGGATGTGCGTAAGCCTCTGAAGGAATCCGGCCCGGCAAACGAGTCGAGGAACGCGGAATGGTGGGGCCGAGATCCGGCCGGCTCCGGTGGCGTCACCGGTCTCGACGGGTTCCGTCGCGCTAAATGCCAGTGGTTCCTGCACAGAGTTCGAGCGATGGGCTTCTGCGGGACAGGGCGAGCAAGCTGCGTCTGGCACATTCCGATGCCACGGGGAATACATTCACTTGCCAGGAGCCCGAGAGGAATGCTTCGGGAACCGGGCGTCGCAGACGAACGGGACGAGGTGATCCACGAACCGCCGGACCTTCGGCGTGATGAGGCGGTTGGATGGATAGGCAGCGAAGATGTCGCTCGATGGCAGCGACCATCCATCAAGAACCCGGATCAACGTCCCCTCCGCCAGATCGCGTGCCACGGCCCAGTCGGGAACGACCGTGAAGCCCAGGCCCGCCAGGGCCACCGAGCGAAGCGTCGTCGTGCTCGAACACGTCACGGCCGGGTCGATCGGCACCGGGCAGGTCTCGTTTTCCGCCCCTGCGAAGGGCCATGCCCGCGCCCAGTGCAACGCCCCGAAGGCCACGCATGGTAGCCCAGCCAGATCCTCGGGGCGGCGGGGACGCGGGACGCGGTCCAGAAGAGCCGGCGCGGCGACGACGATCGGCTCGGAGACGCCGAGGCGTCTGACGATCAGACCGGGATCCGGCGCCCGCGTGATACGGATCGCCAGGTCGAGTTGATTTCCGATCAGGTCCACGGTTCGCGTCTCGGCGAAGAGTTCGACCGTCACCAGCGGGAAAGCCGCGCGGAAACCGGCCAGCACAGGAACCACGTAGAGGTCGGCGAAGACGTCTGGCGCGCCGATCCGCAACCGTCCGGACGGCTCGTCCCTGCGGGCCTGCAGTTCGGCGATGCCGGTGTCGATCTCACCGAGGGCGCGCTGGCACCGGACATAGAACAGGCGGCCCTCCTCGGTCATTGCGACATGGCGCGTGCTCCGATCCAGGAGCCGAACGCCGAGACGCGTTTCCAGGGACTGGACGGCTTCGCTCACGCGTGACCTGGACAGACCCAGCGCGTCTGCCGCCCGGGTGAAGTTGCCGCGCTCAACGACGCTGGCGAAAACGGTCATCTCGTCGAACAGAGACATCCCGCGATTATTCGGCACAGCCGAACACGGTGTCCAGCCAGCGGCGGCTTCCGCGTCCTGCCGGGCGGCGGCACTATGGCGGCATCTCCGGACCTGCCGGACCACCTGGAGAGTGATGATGATCCGCAATCGCCATGTCCTCGCCGCGCTTCTGGCGAGTATCAGTTCGTTACCCCTCGCAGCCGTCGCCGAGGGCATCGAGTTCGGCCCCGAACAGGCCCTGGGTGACGGCACCGTTCGCGCCTTCGTCGAAACCGACGCAACGGACCAGGTCACCCGGATGGGCGTCGCGATGAGCGCGACCACCGTCTCCACGCTCGGACACGAGGTGATCCTGGTCACGGTGCCGCTGCCCGAGGCTGCCATCGCTACAGGCTACGATCACGTCTTGCTCGACTGGATGCCGCACGGCCACGCACCGGTCGGCCTGTTCGACACGCCCCATTTCGACGTTCATTTCTACATGATGACCGAGGCCGAGCGTCTGGCGATCGACCCCTCCGACCCGCGCTACATGGAGAAGGCGGGCAACCGGCCCCCGGCCGACCTGATGCCACCGAACTTCGTGCCGCCGCCCCGCGTCGAGCCCGTCCCGGCGATGGGAGAACACTGGCCGGACTCGACCGATCCGATCTTTTCTGGCCAGCCCTTCGAAGGCGTGCTGATCTACGGCGCCTGGGACGGGGCGATGACATTCGTCGAGCCGATGGTGACGCGGGAACTGCTGCAATCCCGCCGCGACTTCGGCGGCGCGCTCGGTCAGCCCCCGCGGGTGGAACGCGAGATTTCGTTGCCCGGTGCGTGGAGCGTGTCCTTCGACGCCGGGACCGACATGCACGTCGTCTCGATCGACGAACTGACGCCCCGTGCTCCGGGTGATCGCGTGCGGGCGCCTCGCACCAACTGACATCGCGGCGGGGCAGACCCGTGTTGCCCGTTCCGTTGCCCGAGACCGCCGCGTCGGCGCGCAGGCCATCGCCCCGCGGGCCCGGTGCGGATCGCTGCGACCGCTCGGTATCATGCGAACGCAGGAAGGAACTCCTGCATGGTCGGAAGTTGCGATGTCGCCGTCCCGGCAGCAGACGACGCGCGGACAGACAGGGCCTCAAGCCGGTTCGACTTCGATCGTCACGTGGGAAAGCGCGCCCAGATGTGCGAGACGCTGCCGGTAATCCGACGGGTGACGCGGCACTTCGGCACACACGGCGACGATCGCCGCGTGATGGCCGGGTCCCAGCTGCCAGACATGGAGGTCGGTGACCCGCTCGCCCTCGCCCTCGATTGCCTCCCGGATCTCGGCGGGGAGATTCTCGTCCTCGGGCAGGTAGTCGACGAGCACGGCTCCCGCGTCGGTGAGGAGCCCCCAGGACCAGCGGGCGATCACCAGCGCTCCGACGATCCCGATGAGCGGGTCGAGCCAGAGCCAGCCGTATGCGCGCCCGGCCAGCAGCGCCGCGATCGCGAGGACCGAGGTGAGCGCGTCCGCGAGAACGTGCAGGTAGGCGGCACGTAGGTTGTTGTCGGTCCCGTGATGATGACCGTGGCCGTGAAGGTGGCCGTGCCCCTCATGCAGCAGCGCCGCGCAGCCGAGATTGACCAGTAACCCGACGATGGCGACTACGGTCGCCTGCCCGAAATCGATCCCGACCGGGTTGGCCAGCCGCACGAAGCTCTCCCAGCCGATCAGCAGGGCGACGACGCCGAGCACCATGGCGCTGCCAAAGCCGGCGAGATCGCCCAGCTTGCCGGTGCCGAAGGTGAAGCGCGGGTTGCGCGCATGGCGCTTCGCGTAGCGGTAGGAGAGCGCCGTGATGATGAGCGCGGCCGCATGCGTTGACATGTGCCAGCCGTCGGCCACCAGCGCCATCGAGCCGTAAAATGTGCCGGCGGCGATCTCGACCACCATCATCGCAGCGGTGATTGCGATGACCGCCCATGTGCGCCGCGCGTTCCGGTCATGCTGAGCGCCAAGGAACACATGGTCGTGGGTTCCGTCCTCATGGGAGCCGACGGCCCGCGGGCCATGGTGATGAACATGATCGTGCATCCGAGGAGCCCTCTATTTCAGGTAGCTGCGCAGGACGGAGGACAGGTCCTCGACGCCCCGTCGCCGCTCGGCCTCGTCATCGGCGCCGAGCACGTGATGCTGGAGATGCGCCTCGATCAACTCGTTGGTCAGCCCCGCAATGGCGCCGCGGACCGAGGCGACGAGATGCAGGATCTCCCCGCATTCCTTCTCCTCGTCGACGGCGCGCTCGATCGCCTCCATCTGCCCGCGCAGCCGCCGGACGCGTCCGAGGAGCTTCTTCTTGTCCTTCGTCAGATGCGTCATCCGGATAATTCAATATGGGGTAGTGGGTATAGGTATATTGGACGCAAGGTTCGCAGAAGATCAAGCGTCCGGTGGACCGGAAGCCTCATCGCCGGATCTGCTCGCTCCGAAGAAGCCTGTCGATCCAGGGGAGCACGGCCGTATCGACAAGCATCAAGGTCGCGATCGGGAGCATCGTCGCGGGCGTTATCGTTGTTGCCCTCACCATGCCGGCCCGGTAGCTCGCCTGCCCCCGTGGCGCTGTTTCCGAACGCTTCGAAAGCACGGTGAACGTCGCCCCGGCCCGCGCAGCCAGTCCGGGTTCTGGAGAGCGGTTCCTTCATCGACCGGCGCCCGCGGTCGATGTGCCACCTCGGCCTTCCCGTCACCGGGACATGTGACCTGGCAGACCACGGGCGCATCGCCGACAAGGACACCATCTGTGGTGAGGTCCGAGCGGTCGGGTATGTCCCCGCCACGGAATGATCGACGTTATCCGTGAACTTGGCGCAATGTCGACGGCGGCCGGAGGGCGCTACGACAAGGCGGAGGTTCAACGAAGCCAAGAGCGCTGTCTGACGTCAGGCGCATGCATCTGGATAATCTGGTCGGAGTGGCAGGATTCGAACCTACGACCCCTGCCTCCCGAAGACAGTGCTCTACCAGGCTGAGCTACACTCCGACCGTGCGGCGCGCACTAGCGGGTCTTCGGGCCCTTGGCAAGGGCCTCGTGGCCCGGCGGCGGGCGGCGCTCGGCGCGGCTGCGGAGCGCCTGGGCGAGGCGGGGGCCCGGGCCGGCCTCGGGCCGGAAGCGGCCGAGGGTGACGGGGGTGTAGACGGAGGCGGTGCGGGTCTCGCGGAAGACCACGTAGAGCCCGCTCAGGATGACGATGCCGGCGCCGATCCAGGTCGGCCAGTCGCCCCGTTCGCCGAAGAAGAGCGCGCCGTAGAGCGCCGCCCAGAGGATCTGGGAATAGTGCATCGGCGCGATCAGCGCCGCGTCGGCGGCGCGGAAGGCGGCGATGGTCAGCAGGCCGGCGCTGAAGCCCAGCGCCGCGATGACGGCGGTGAGACCCAGATGCGGCAGGGTCATCGGCTGGTAGACACCCGGCAGCAGCACGCCCATCAGGATCACGTTCACCATCATCGGGTAGAGCATCAGCACCACGCTGCGCTCCTCCCGCCCGATGCGGCGCGAGACCACCGAGACGAGGGCCGAGCCGAGCGCGGCGACGAGCGCGGCGGCGTGGCCGAATTGCAGCGCCGCGGTGCCCGGCCGGAGCACCACGAGGACGCCTAGGAGCCCGACGAGGACGGCGCCGGAGCGGTGCAGCCCGACCTTCTCGCCGAGCACCGGAACCGACAGGACGGTGACGAGGAGCGGCGCGGCGAAGATCAGCGCGTAGGCCTGGGCGAGCGGCAGGACGGAGAAGGCGTAGAAGCCGCCGAGCGCGGCGCCGAGCGCGGCGACCGTGCGGAGCGCCGTCCACCAGGGATGGACCGGCCTGAGGGTGCCGGCGCTGCGGTCGCGCATCAGGACGAGGGTGGCGAGCGGGAAGCTGAACAGGACCGAGTAGAACAGGATCTGGATCGGCGAATAGGTGGCGCCGAGGAGCTTCACCACGGCGTCGTGGGTTGCGTAGAGTCCGAAGGCGAGGAGGGCGAGGGCCGGGCCGAGGATGCGCGCGTTCATGCGGAAGGGTGATCGGCAGGACCGGCCCCCGCGTCAAGGGCAACCGGGGCGCGATCGTCCGTCCGGCCCGAGCGGGCGGCTAGTCGGTGCCCATCGCGGCGACGATCGCGTCGCCCATCTCCGAGGTGGTGACCGGCGTGGTGCCGGCGTCGCCGAGGAGGTCGGCGGTGCGGATGCCCTGGGCCAGCACCGCCTCCACCGCGCCCTCGACGAGGGCCGCCTCCTCGCCCATGTCGAAGCTGTAGCGCAGCGCCATGGCGAAGCTCAGGATGCTGGCGATCGGGTTGGCCTTGCCCTGGCCGGCGATGTCGGGGGCGGAACCGTGCACCGGCTCGTAGAGCGCCTTCGGCCGGCCGTTCGCCATCGGCGCGCCGAGCGAGGCGGAGGGCAGCATGCCGAGCGAGCCGGTGAGCATCGCCGCGGCGTCGGAGAGCAGGTCGCCGAAGAGGTTGTCGGTGACGATGACGTCGAACTGCTTGGGCCGCCTGACGAGCTGCATGGCGCCGGCATCGGCATACATGTGGGACAGCTCCACGTCGGGATAGTCCGCGTCGTGGAGCCGCTGCACCTCCTCGCGCCAGAGGACGCCCAATTCCATGACGTTGGCCTTCTCCATCGAGCAGACGCGGTTCGACCGCTTGCGCGCGAGCTCGAAGGCGGCGCGGGCGACGCGGCGGATCTCGTTCGTCGTGTAGCGCTGGGTGTTGACGCCGACGCGGCCGCCCTCGTTGTCCTCGGTGATGCCGCGGGGCTCGCCGAAATAGATGCCGGAAGTGAGCTCGCGGACGATCATGATGTCGAGACCGGCGACCACCTCCCGCTTCAGCGAGGAGAAGTCCGCGAGCGCGTCGAAACACTGGGCGGGGCGGAGATTGGCGAACAGATCCATCTCCTTGCGGAGCCGCAGAAGGCCGCGCTCGGGCTTCACCGAGAAGTCGAGATCGTCGTATCTCGGGCCGCCGACGGCGCCGAGGAGGACGGCGTCGACCGACTGGGCGAGGGCCATCGTCTCGTCGGTCAGGGGCGTGCCGTGGGTGTCGTAGGCGACGCCGCCGACCAGGTCCTCGGTGACCTCGAAGGTGATGCCGCGATTGGCGCGGAACCAGTCGATGACCTTGCGCACCTCGGCCATGACTTCGGGGCCGATGCCGTCGCCCGGCAGGATCAGGAGGGACGGGTTGGGCATGGGGGCGGTCCTTTCGAGACGATCGTCGGGCGGGGTAGCGCGGGCCCCCGGAGGGGTCAAGCGGGCCCGGCTCAGTCGAGTTCCAGGTCGATCCAGACGAGGCGGTGGGCGGGCCAGTCCTCCGCCGGTCCGAGACGCGCGGCGGGGGGGCTCTCCGGCGCCGGCCAGAGAACCCCGGAGCCGGAGACGGCGAGATCGGCGGAGGGCAGGAGGTAGTCGAGGCGGAGATTGCCGGTCCGGTCGCCGAAATCGGCGGTGTCGAGGGCGGGGTCGCCGGTCTGGCCGGGATCGGCGGCGGCGGCCGCGCCGGCGCTCGCGGGGCGCGGATCCTGCAGGCGGGGATCGGCGAGCAGGGAGGCCAGCGCGTCGCGGCGGCCTTCGCCGTCCGCCGGGTCGAGATTGGCGAGGCCGGCTAGCAGGAAGGGCGGCTCGGGCGGGGCCGGCGCCAGCGCGCCGTCGAGCAGCCGCAGCCAGAGTGCGGTCTCGTCGCGGTTGCGGCGGCCGTTGCGGTCCTCCGGCCCGTCGAACACCGGCGGCGTGCCGTGCCAGGTCAGGAGCGTGAGGGGGCCGCCGGGCGTCTCCACCGGCACGATCCAGTGGCCGACGGAGGAGAGGCGCTGGATGTCGGCCACCGCCGCCGCCATGCCGGGCGGGGGGATCGCGCCGGGCAGGTCGCGCCAGAGCAGCCCCGAGAGGTCGGTCGCGTGCGCCGCGTCGATCGGGTAGCGCGACAGGATCGCCATGCCGCCGGCGCCGGTGAAGGCGCCGTAGCCCTGCCGGTCGCGCGGGCCGCCGCGATAGCCGTCGCCGTCGAGGTCGAATTGCGTCGGCACGCCGCTGTTGGGCCTGCGCGCGAAACAGTAGGGATAGTCCGGCCCGCCGCCTTCGGCGATGCGGTCGGCCAGCGCGTCGAGGGTCGCGCCGCCGGCGTCCCAGTCCACGTCCTGCAGCACGAGGATGTCGGGGGCGGCCTCGGCGACCGTTGCGGCGACGGCGTCGATCGCCGGGTCGCGCGTCTCCACGATGTCGCGCAGGAGAAGGCCCGGCCCCTCGCCGCCGAGGCCGGTGGCGAAGGTGGCGACGCGCACCGTTTCCGCCGCGAGGGCGCTTGCGAGCGCGAGCGAGACGACCGCCGCCCAGGCGAGTCGCATCAGACCCAGGGGCGGGACTGGGCGGCGCGGGTCTCGAAGCTGTCGATGGCCGACGCCTTCTCCAGCGTCAGGCCGATATCGTCGAGACCGTTCAGGAGGCAGTGCTTGCGGAACGGGTCGATCTCGAAGCGCAGCGTCTCGCCGGAGGAGGTGGTGATCTCCTGGGCCTCCAGATCGACGCTCATCCTCGCGTTCGACCCCCTCTCGGCCTCCTCCATGAGCAGGTCGACCTGTTCCTGCGGCAGGATGACGGGGAGGATGCCGTTCTTGAAGCAGTTGTTGAAGAAGATGTCGGCATAGGAGGGCGCGACGACGCAGCGGATGCCGAAATCCTTCAGCGCCCAGGGGGCGTGCTCGCGCGAGGAGCCGCAGCCGAAATTCTCTCCCGCGATCAGGATCTCGGCGTCGCGGTAGGCGGGGCGGTTCAGCACGAAATCGGGAATCTCGTTGCCGTCGTCGTCGTAGCGCATCTCGTCGAAGAGGTTCCGGCCCAGCCCCTCGCGCTTGATCGTCTTCAGGAACTGCTTGGGGATGATCATGTCGGTATCGACGTTGATCAGCGGCAGCGGCGCCGCGACGGCGGTCAGCTTGTCGAACTTTTCCATGCGGTCGGACCTTTCGTTATGGGTGCGCAGAGACGCCGCCCGGGAGTGTTGTGCAATGCCCGATCTCGCCAGCCTGATCGCCTGCGTCTCGGAGCGCTGGTCGCCGCGGATCGGCGATCCGACATGGTGGGGATGGGGCACGGTCGCCGCCTATGCGCTGGCGGCGCTGCTGTCGGTCGTGGCGGCGCGGCACAAGGATGCGCGGGAGCGCGGGTTCTGGCTTCTCCTGGCGGTTCTGATGGCGGCGCTCTGCGTCAACAAGCAGCTCGACCTGCAATCGGCGCTGACCGCGGCCGGGCGCTGTATCGCCCGGGCGCAGGGCTGGTACGGGGAACGGCGGGCGGTGCAGACCGAGTTCATCTTGGCGCTTCTTGCCGCGTCGGCGGCGTTCTGCGCCGGATTGCTCCTGGCGATGCGCCGGCATCTGGGCCGGCTGCTGGCCGCGATCCTCGGGCTGGGGCTCGTCGTGGCCTTCGTGGCGGTGCGCGCGGTGGGGCTCCATCATGTCGACGCGCTGATCAACCTGCGCGTCGCCGGCATCCGGGCCAACCCGCTGCTGGAGCTGCCCGGAATCGCCCTGATCGCGGCGAATGCCGCGGCGCGGATCAGGCCGGCTCGGGCGCACCGGAGACCTCCCGCACATCGGTGAGCCGGCCGGTGAGCGCGGCGGCCGCGGCCATCGCCGGCGACATCAGGTGGGTGCGCCCGCCGCGCCCCTGCCGGCCCTCGAAATTGCGGTTCGAGGTGGCCGCGCAGCGCTCGCCGGGCGAAAGCTGGTCGGGATTCATGCCGAGGCACATGGAGCAGCCCGCCATGCGCCACTCGAAGCCGGCATCGCGGAAGATGTCGGCGAGCCCCTCCTCCTCGGCTTGGGCGCGGACGAGGCCGGATCCGGGCACCACCATGGCGCGCAGGCCCTCGCGGACCTTGCGGCCCTTGAGGATCGCCGCGGCGGCGCGCAGATCCTCGATGCGGCCGTTGGTGCAGGAGCCGAGGAAGACGGTGTCGATCTCGATGTCGGTGAGCCGCGTGCCGGGGGTGAGGCCCATATATTGCAGGGCGCGCTTCGCGGCGTCGCGCTTACCGCCCTGGAAGCTCTCGGGGTCGGGCACGGTGGCGGAGATCGGCAGCGCGTCCTCGGGCGAGGTGCCCCATGTCACGGTCGGCTCGATCTCCTCGGCCTTCAGGGTCACGACCTTGTCCCAATGGGCGTCGTCGTCGGATTTCAGCGTCCGCCACCAGCTCAGCGCCGCCTCCCACTGGGCGCCCTTCGGAGCGTGGGGCCGGCCCTTCACGTAGTCGAAGGTGGTCTCGTCGGGGGCGATGAGCCCGGCGCGGGCGCCGCCCTCGATCGCCATGTTGCAGATCGTCATCCGGCCTTCCATCGACAGCGCGCGGATCGCCTCGCCGCAATATTCGATGACGTAGCCGGTGCCGCCCGCCGTGCCGGTACGGGCAATGATGTTGAGCACGATGTCCTTGGCGGTGACGCCCGCGGGCAGGGTGCCCGTGACCTCGACCTTCATGTTCCGCGACTTCGCCTGGATCAGCGTCTGCGTGGCCAGAACGTGCTCCACCTCCGACGTGCCGATGCCGTGGGCGAGCGCGCCGAAGGCGCCGTGGGTGGCGGTATGGCTGTCGCCGCAGACCACGGTCATGCCGGGCAGCGTCCAGCCCTGCTCGGGGCCGATGATGTGGACGATGCCCTGGCGGAGGTCGCTGACCGGGTAGTAGTGGATGCCGGTCTCGCGGGCATTGGTGTCGAGCGCCTCGACCTGGATGCGGCTCTCCCGGTCCTCGATGCCCTTGGCGCGGTCCTCCCAGGTGGGGACGTTGTGGTCGGGCACGGCGATGGTGTTCTCGGGCTTGCGCACCGAGCGCCCTGCCATGCGCAGGCCCTCGAAGGCCTGGGGCGAGGTCACCTCGTGGACGAGGTGTCGGTCGATGTAGAGGAGCGAGGTGCCGTCCTCGCCTTCGTGGACGAGATGTTCGTCCCAGATCTTGTCGTAGAGGGTCTTGCCGGCCATGGTGGTCTCCGTGTCTCGGAGGAAGCGGGTTGGGGTGACGCGGGACGCGTGCGCGCCCGGAGCGCTCAGCGGCGCGCGAGCACCGAGCGGCTGTCGCCCTCGAAGCGCTCGGCGAGGCGCGCGTGGTCGCCCATGTCGAAGACCCGGTCCATGCGCGGACACATAGCGCAGTCGCGGGGCGATTTGAAGCGGCTCCGCGCCGCCGGGAGAAGCGCAGCCCCCGCGGAGCCGCCTTTTATCTTTCCCTTGGGACGTCACCGCTTGCGGAACGTCTCCCCGGAGAGCCTGCTGTGTGGGATGTCCGGGTGGGGATTGGGCCGTCGCCGCCTGGGCCTTCCAGGGCCGAGGGAGAGCAGGGCCGGTCCCCAATTTAGATTTGGGCCTGAACAGATGATGGGGAGTCTTCGATGTCCCGGATAAAAGGAAAGGCACTATCCGTTCCGCGACATAGTGGTGGGACAACCGTGGGAATCGACGTCAGCAAGGGATGGCTTGATGCCGCTGTTCATCCTGCGGGAGACCAGAATCCGGGTCCGGAACGATCCCTCCGGCTTTGAGCAAATTCAGAAGCTTGGTACTGCCGCAGGGGCCGACCTGGTCGTGATGGAAGCCACGGGCCGCTACCATCGCGAGGCTCATGCCTCTTTGCATGGGGCGGGTTTCCGGGTCGCCGTGGTCAATCCGTACCGGTCCCGCCGCTTCGCGGACGTCATGGGCCAGTTGGCGAAATCCGACCGGATCGACGCCGTGACGCTGGCGACCTTCGGCGCCACCATGAAACCGGCGCCGAGCGAACCGCCGTCCGAGCTCATGGCAGAACTGGCCGAGATCTCCGTCGCGCGTCGCCAGATCGTCGACGAGCGCGTCGCCCTGGAGCAGCAGTACGGGGAAGCGATCCTCGGGACCGTGAAAGCGCAGATCGCGGACCGGATCGCGTTGTGCAAGCGTCAGTGCAAAGATCTGGAGGCCGCACTTCTAGAGCGCGTCCGATCCGATCGACACGTCGCCCGGAAGTTCCGCGTTCTCACCTCGATCCCCGGGATCGGGCCTGTCACTGCCGCGACGTTGCTCGTCGAGATGAAAGAACTTGGCCACGCGAACGGGGCCCAGGTCGCGGCACTTGCAGGCGTGGCCCCGATGAACAGGGATTCCGGTAATCTGCGGGGCCGTATGACGATCAAGGCGGGCAGGGCCGCGGTACGCCGCAGCCTCTACATGGCCGTGGTGGTCGCAATTCGCTGGAACCGTGACTTCAAGAGCTTCTACGGTCGCCTTCGCGCGGCCGGAAAGCCCTCGAAAGTCGCGATCACGGCCGCAATGCGGAAGCTGATCATCTTGGCCAATACGTTGCTGAAGGAGGACCGCCTTTGGTCTCCCACGCCACCCTAGTTTGGCCTTTCGCTGCGCCGTGCCGGAAGGGTCGAAGCGCGGACGGACAGGGCCTTCGCCGCGCGGTGCCCGAACGACCGTTGTCGGTTAATGGTAGGAGTTCACACTTTTTCGCAATGGACTCCAACGCCGGGCCGCTCGCCGCTTCGGACCCGACCCTGGCCCGCGCCGAGGCGCGGGTAATCGCCGTCGACCGCCGCGACGCACCGATGATGGCGCGGTTGTGGCGCTTCCTCGCCTGATCTGAGCGTGGGTGTCTCGGGCACTGAACGCCCACCGTGGCGCAGCTATCCTCGACTGGCGTCCGCTCACATGTCGGACTCCACTCCGTCGTGGACGCTGTCGTTTCGCAAAGGCGAAGCCCCCGACATCGAAAGACCCGACGGCGGCTATCAGGAACTGCCCAGGAGAAACTCCGACAGATCCACGCGGTGAGGAAGATCCGCGCCCTGTCGGGTGCAGGTGATCGCCGCGGCGGAGATCGCGAAGGCGACCAGGCGTTCCGTCGCGGAGGTGGCGACGAGGTCCGAGCGGGTCCAGATCCCGAGCTCGGACAGCCCTGCGATCAGGGCCGCCTGGAAGGTGTCGCCCGCGCCGACGGTGTCCGTGACCTCGATCGATCGCCCCGCCACGCTTCGCCGCCCACCCTCGACGAAGTACTCCGCCCCACCCGGACCGCGCGTGATGATGACGAGCGCCGCGCCCGCGTCGAGCCAGGCCCCCGCGATCTCCGGGCCCGTCGCGCCCGGATAGAGCAGCCCGAGGTCTTCGTCGCTGACCTTCACGACGTCGGCGTGGGCGACGAAACGTGCGATCCGTTCGCGCCAGAGCGCGGCGTCGGGCTCGACGTTCAGCCTGACGTTCGGATCGAGGGTCAGGAGCCTCCGGCCGGCCTCGCGCTCGAAGAGACGCAGGAGCGTGTCGCCGACGGGCTCGACGACGAGCGAGTAGGAACCGGCATGGAGGCCCCATACGTCGGGGCCGAACGTCGGGAGCCCGCGGCTCCCGATCTCGCGGTCGGCCGCGCCGTTGCCGTAGAAGGCGTAGCTCGGCTGCCCGTCGGGCGTCAGGTTGACGACAGACAGTGTCGTGGGCCGGTCGAGGCGCTCCAGGAGGTCGGTCCGCACATGCTCCCGGTCAAGGGCTTCGACCAGCCGCTCGCCGAGCGGGTCGGTGGAGATCCCGGTGTAGAGCGCCGAGGGCTGTCCAAGCCTTGCAAGACCGACCGCCACATTGAACGACGACCCCCCCACCCTAGCGGCGAACATGAGGCCGTTCTCTGTCTCGGTCGAGAACAGGTCCATGAGAGCCTCGCCGCAGACGACGAACATTAGCGGACCTCGTCCGCGGCGACCGTGCCCCGCAGATAGGCCCGCAGGGTCGCCTCGACTCCGTGCTCGTAGATGGCCGTCAGCCAGTGTCCGAACGCTGCGCGCAGCCGCTCGTCCGAACCCGCGTCGCCATAGACCTTGCGCATGCCAAGCCAAGCGGAGGAGTGCGAGCGGGCCTTCGCGGCGGCCGCCGTCAGCCCCTCCCAGTTCGGATCGTTCGGCGCGATCTCGGCGCCGTCCTCGCGGGTACCAAGGCAATATCGGCACCAGAGCGCGCTGGCGAGCGCGAGGCCATTGATGGAGCCGCCTCGGGCCAGTGCGTCGCGGATCGACGGGACGATGAACTTCGGCTGCCGGTTCGAGCCGTCGTGGCAGAGACGATGGATGGTGTCGGCGACCTTGGGGTTGGAGAACCGGGTGCGGACGATCGCGAAATAATCGGCAGGGTCGGTTCCCGGTACGGCTGCGACGCCGGGGATCACCTCCTCCCGCTGGATCTTCTCGAGGTATCGCGAGATCAGTTCGTGGCGCATGGCCGCGTCGCTATACTCGATCCCTAGAAGTGCGGACGGATAGGCGATGATCGCGTGCCCGCCATTCAAGAATCCTTAGCTTCATGAGTTCGTACGGCGTGACGTCTTGCACGAAGGTGACGCCGACCTCTTCGAGCGGGGGACGGCCGTTCGGGAAATCGTCCTCGAGCACCCACTGGATGAAGTCCTCGCAGAACACCGGCCAAGCGTCGTCCACACCCCACTCCTCGCGCGCGAGGCGCCGTTCACGGTCCGAGGTGGCGGGGGTTATGCGATCGACCATCGCGTTCGGAAACGCGACGTTCTGGTCGATCCAGTCAACCATATCGGGGTTGGAGAGCTGCGCGAGGCCGGTGAGCGTGCCGCGTGTGACCCGGCCGTTGTGTGGAATGTTGTCGCAGGACATCACTGTGAACGGCGGATGGCCGGCGTCGGTACGGTGGCGCAGGCTCTTCAGCATCATGCCGAAGGCGGTCGTGGGTGCGTCGGGGGTCCGGGCGTCGGCCTCGATCTCCGGGTGGCAGGGATCGAAGTTGCCCTCGGCGTCGAGAAAATAGCCGCCCTCGGTGACGGTCAGCGAGACGATGCGGATGTCAGGCTCAGCCATGCGGGCGCAGATCGCCTCGCTGTCAGCTGCGGGCAGGTAGTCGATCATTGGGCCGGTGATGCGGGCGGAGGCGCTCTCGGAGCTTTGCTCGACGAGGAGTGACAGGTAGTCCTGCCCGGCCAGGATCTCGCGGGCGCGTGCATCATTCGGCATGACGCTCGCCCCGACGATCCCCCAATCCCGGCCGTGACCCGATGAGAACAGCCGGTCGAGATAGGCCGCCTGGTGTGCGCGATGGAAGTTGCCGACGCCGAAGTGGAGGATACCGACGGAGAGGTCCGCGCGCCTGTAGGAGGGTCGGCCGATCGGCGCCGGCAGGTCGTCGAGCTTAGCCCAGGACGGTGTGACGGTCATGTTTGACCCTCGTGAAACACCGTCTTATGCACAGGCACGCCGCCCGCCACGTCACTCTGCCGGCTCGGCTGCCGCCGTTGGCTCGTCCCGGCGTTGCAGCGCCTTGCCACGCTGCAGATCCCACCAGGCGAAGACGAAATAGATGACGGTGCACCAAATGGTCACGTCGTAGAAGAACTCACGATTGACGTAGTAGGCATAGAGATCGGGGCTGTTGAAGAGCACGCGCCACGCGAGCACGGCCGGCACCACAAGGCCGACGACGATCCAGATCGCGCGGATGACCCTTGTCAGCATCGAGGTGTCCTTGACGTGCTTGTGGCTCTCCTTCCGTGCCAATCCGGCATGGTACTCCGCCACGCGCCGATCGAAGTCAGCCTCGCGCTTCTCGGCCTCAGGGTAGCTCTGGTCGGCGCCGGCCCGCTTGGCCAAGACAGTGTAGAGAGCGATGGAGAGGACCCATGTGGGCAGGAAGAGGTAGACGAACGGGATGATGTTGATGAAGTTCAATCCGAAGCCGAACACGAGGCAGATACCCCAGGTGATCAGCGCCGGCATGTTGTCCTTGACGCCCTTCAGGCGGTGCCAGTTGGATTTCATGCCCATGCGCGGAAAGATATGCTGTTCGGCGAAGACGATGCCGCCGATCGGGACGAGCACCAGTCCCGCGTAGGCGAGTATGGGCAGGATGCTGCGGTAGATGAACGGGAAGCAGCTTCCGATCACGACTACGGCGCCCACGGCGAGCGTCACCTTCTGGCGAGCGATGTTCGGGAATACGGCCTGCGCCGCGAGACCCGCGCGATAGAGGTTGGGGTTGGCCGTGGTCCATCCCGCGACGATCACGATGATGAAGCCGGTCGCGCCGAGCGCGTAGTAGGCGACATCGCCCGGCTCGACGACGGCGACACTCAAGTTCATGATCGATGCCGTCGCCGCGCCCATCAAGGCCGCGGAGATCCAGGCGATATAGTGGCCGAACAGCATGCCGGTCGCGGTGCACAGACCGTAGACCGATTTCTTGGCGTAGCGCAGGAGCGCCATGTCGACGAGGCCGAAATGCGCGAAGGTGTTGGCGGCCCAGGCAAAGCCGATGACCTCGATCAGCCCGATCCCGGGTTCCCCTGCGGCATTGATGCCGGTAAATACGGTCGCCCCTGCCAGACTTATGAAATCCGAGAAACCTGCCAGCGTCGTGTAACCGGTCAACGTTTCGTTCAGCGCGGGGATCAACACCATGCCACCGGCCGTGAACATCACCATCAACCAGGGTGTACAAATGGTCGCAAACTCGGCCACGAGATTGAAACCGTAATAGGCCACCGTCACGGCGATCACGCTTGCCGAAGCGGCAATGAGCGCAAAGTAGATATTGGTCGGATAGGGGTAGACCTGCGGCGGGATATCGAAAAGTGCGCGGACGGCGGTGGCGGACACGGTGATCATCGCGGCCGAGATGGCCACGAAGATCAGCACGTTCGCGCCGTTGTAGAGCCGCGAGACCAGCTCGCCCATGTTGCGGTCGAGATAGGTGTAGAGGCTGAGCCGCGTCTTGACCGCGATCGGCGCGGTGATGAGCCAGAAGCTCAGCACGGCCAGCGTGTTGCCGATGATCAGGCCGATCAGGATATCGTTGATCGTCGCGCCCATGGCCACGAATGCGGCGCCGATGACGAACTCTGTCGCCGCGACGTGCTCTGCACCATAGAGGCCGAGGAAATGACCGGGGCCATGTGTTCGATGCTCGGGCACAGGCAGGAGCTCGTCGTCCATTTCGGAGACGGGTTTCTGATAGGCGTCAGCTACCTGTGTCACGCTATCCTCCTATCTTTTCCGTCATGCGGGGACGGACCGTGTCCCTCCCGGGCAGATCGTCATTGATGAACCTGGCGCGCTCGATCACCTTGCCGGTGACCCATTGTGCGTTCTCCAGCGCCTCATCGGTCGGTATCTCGCCCGCGAGTGCCTTGGCGATCTGCGAGCCGACGGCGGTCGCCATACTCGGAAATTCGGGAATCGCGACGTATTGGATGCCGGTATAGGGCACCTCGTCGACGGTGGGGCTGGCCGGATCGGCCGCCTGGATCGAGGCCAGCACCATCCCGGCGAAGGGCGCCGCCTCCAGATACTCGGAGTTCTCGTAGAGCGACGCGCGCGTACCGGGCGGTGCGTTGATCCAGCCCTCCTCCGCGGCCACGAGCTCGGTGTAGTCCTTCGAGGTCGCCCAGGCGACGAAGCGCTTGGCCTCCTCCTGGTGCTCGGAGCCCGAGGAGATCCCGAGCGCCCAGACCCAGAGCCAGTTGGCCGTCTTGCCGAGACCCCGGCCGGGGGCGAGCGCGAAGCCGACCCGGTTCGCGACGTTCGACGTCTCGGGGTCGGTCACCGACGAGGCCGCGACGGTGGCGTCGATCCAGATCGCGCATTGGCCGTTCTGGAACAGGTTCAGCGTTTCGGTATAGCCATTCTGCTGGGCGTCGGGTGGCCCATAGTCCCGGAGCAGGCTGACATAGTCGTTGACGGCGCTGGCCCATTGCTCACTGTCGAACTGCGGTTGCCAGTCGCCGTCGAACCAGCGCGCGCCGTAGGAATTAGCCATCGCCGTGATCAGCGCGACGTTATCGCCCCAGCCCGGCTTGCCGCGCAGGCAGATGCCGTAGACTTCGTCGCTCTGCCCGTCGATCGCGGCCGCCGCCGTGCGAATGAAATCCCAGGTGGGCGCGTCCGGCATTTCCAGCCCAGCGTCCTCGAACAGATCCGTGCGGTACATCGTGAAGGCGGACTCGCCGTAGAAGGGCGCGGCAAAGAGCGTACCTTCGTGGCTCAGGCTGTTCCGGATCGTCGGCAGGATGTCGTCGACGTCGTAGCCCTCCGGCATGTCGTCCAGCGCAGACAGCCAACCGCGCTCGGCCCAGATCGGTACCTCATAGCTCCCGATCGACACGATGTCGAAACGTCCCGCGCCGGTCGCGATGTCGGTAGTGACCTGCTGGCGCAGGGTGTTCTCGTCGAGCGTGACCCACTCCAACTCGATGCCTGGGTTCTCGGACGTGAAGGCCGCGGACAGCCTTTGCATCCGCTCCATGTCCGGATTGCTCACTGTCGCGACGGTCAGCGTCGTCTGCGCGGAAACGGTAGTGGCTAATGCGAGGGAGGCGGCCAGGGTCGGAATGACTTGCCAGGACATCATTCATTCCTCCCGCTCGCTTAATTTACCTTAGGGAAACAAGCTAACGCCTGCGGGACAAGTTGAGTCAACAAGGATGATTTTTTGCATGGGTCATCTTCGTTCCTCATGAGGAAGCCCTGCGACCGAAAATAGTCTAGGCTGGAAAAGAGTTGCAGCGCGTCCGAGGGAGTGAGCAGCGATGAAACTGAAAGTCATGGGCCTGATCTTGGCCGGCGGGAAGGGCACGCGCCTGGCGCCGCTCACCAAGGAGCGTGCGAAGCCGGCGGTGCCGTTCGGCGGCAAGTACCGGATCGTCGATTTCGTGCTGTCGAACTTCATCAACTCCGGTATTTACTCGATCTACGTGCTGATCCAGTTTCGCAGCCAGTCGCTCCTGCAGCACCTACGTGACGGCTGGCAGTTCGGCGGCATGCTGAACGAGCAGTTCATCATCCCGGTCCCGGCACAGATGCGCACCCCGGGCGAAAGCTGGTACCGAGGTACCGCCGACGCCGTCTGGCAGAACGCCAACCTGATCGAGCAGTCGCGCCCCGACCTCGTGGTCCTGTTCGGTGCCGACCACATCTATCTGATGGATGTCAGGCAGATGGTCGAGTTCCACGCCGCGAGGAAGGCCGGCGTGACCATCGCCGCGATCCCCGTCGACAAGAAGTTCGCCAAGGACTTCGGCGTCCTCGAAGTCGACAGCGAGGGCCGGATCAAAGCGTTCATAGAGAAGGACCCTGATGCGCCCACGATGCCGGGCGACCCGACCAGGGTGCTCGCGTCGATGGGCAACTACATTTTCGACCGCGATCTGCTGCTCAACATGGTCGAAAAGGACGCCGCGAACGAGGCGAGCAGCCACGACTTTGGCAAGGACATCCTGCCGGCGCTGATTGGTAAGGTCGACATGTACGCCTACGACTTCCAGACCAACCGGATCGCCGGCAATGAGACAGACCGCACGCCCTACTGGCGTGACGTCGGCACGCTCGAAGCCTACTATGAGGCGAGCATGGACATGCGCGCCATCGACCCGCCGCTCAATCTCTACAATCGTGACTGGCCGGTCCGCACAGCCGGCTATTCCGAGCCGCCGGCCAAATTCGCCTTCGATGAGGAGGGTCGCCGCGGCCAGGCGCATGACAGCATGCTTTCCGGCGGCTGCATCATTTCCGGCGGCACCGTTCGACGCTCCGTTCTCGGTCGCTGGGTGCATGTGCACTCCGGTGCTGAGGTGGAGGACTGCGTCCTTTTCGACGGCGTCGATATCGGGCGGCGAGCGAGGGTTCGACGAGCCGTCCTCGAGAAGAACGTGCGGATACCCCCGGATGCCGTCATCGGCTTCGACCCCGCTGAGGATGCCAAGAACTATCAGGTAACGGAAAGCGGACTCGTCATCATCGGTGGTGATCGCTCGCCGGTCGGCTTGAGCAGCCTCCATATTTGACGCCTGCCGTTACTTGACGCGCCGCTTCGTTTTGAACTTGCTGGCATCTGGGAAGGTCGCGGCGGATATCCCGCAACGTTAGCAAGTCCAGGATGTGACTGCCGAACATCGTGACTGGCGCACTTGATCAAGACGCCTAGCTGGGCGGTCTAGACCCGCCTGAAACGCTCGCGATCACCCGAGATCTTTGGAATCGGTCATTCAATCGTGCTGCAGCGCCGGTCGAAGCGGGCTCTGAGCCGCCGATCGCCGCAGTGAGGACGAGCAGCAGTTCTTGTTTCAACGCCGCCTGACCGGACCTCCGATAATCGGAGGTCTCCGGTCCGGTCAGGCTCGTCGCGACATTTCGGGGCTTGCGCTCAAGACAGATGCTCTCCCCCTCCCCCGGACCCGGCTCAGTGCCGGCGGCGTGCCGCCAGCGCGCCGAACCCCAGCGCGGCGAGGAGCAGGGCGCCGGCGGCCGGGAGCGGCACCGCGGCGGTCTCGATCTGGTAGAGGCCGAAGGCGTAGTTCGCCTCCGGGTGCTCGATATACCATTCGCCGGCATTGGTCGGGTAGCCGCCGCCGCGATCCTCGAACTGGAAGCTGCAGGTGCCGACGGTGCAGTCGAACGTGTCGAACCCGTCGCTGAACGAGAACGGCGTGGAATTGTAGACGAGGCCGAAGCCGCCGCCCGTGCCGTCCACGTAATTTCCCGCGGCGTAGTAGAAGGGCGCGGACGGACCGACGGAGAGAATATCGAAGACATGGCCGTCATAGGTGATGCTGGCGGCGGTCAGGGGGCCGCCGGCGGCCGGCGCGTCGAAGGTGCCGATGGCGGTCAGGGTCGGACCCGGGAGGGTCTCGTCGAGGATGGTGAAGGTGGCGGCCTCGGCGGCGGCGCCGAGTCCCGCGACAGCGAACAGGACGGCCCGGACGGGCGGCATGAACATGATCATGGGAAACGATCCTGCGATGTAAAAGAAAGTCGGGAAACTTTAGCACGAATCCGGGCGCGATCTAAGAAGATTCTTAATCTTAGAGGCGAGTATCGGCGGGGTCGGGCCCGGACTTGCGGGAACCGGCCGTGCGGACGAGAACGGTATACATGGAAACGGATCTCGCGCCCGCCCTCTCGGCGCTGTCGGATATCTGGCACCTGGCGGTGCGGCAGGCGCAGACGCTGCTGCTGCCCTCGCGGCTGTGGCAGGTGGCGATCATCGCCGCGATGCTGCTGCTCGCCCTCCTTCTGGGGCGGATCGCGCAGCCCAGGATGCGCAACTGGATGCGCGGTCGGGACTGGCCGATGTGGCGGCTGCGGGCGCTGCTCGTCGTGCATAAGCGGCTGAAGCTGATCGCCTTCACGGCCCTGATGTGGGCGGCGACCGCAGCGACGCGGGCGGTCACACCGTTCCCGTCGCGGAGTTTCATCCTCGAGGTGGTGGCGACGCTGGCGACCGGCTGGCTGATGGTGATCCTCGGCTCCCGGCTGGTTCGCAACCCCGCGCTCCGGACGGTGGTGCGCTGGGCGCTCTGGGCCTACGTGACGCTCTGGGTCTTCGGGTTGACCGACGAGGTGGCGAGCGCGCTCGACGGGGTCGGGATGACCGTGGGCGAGGTGCGGCTGACGCTGCTGACGCTGCTCAAGGGCCTCGTGCTGGTGACGCTCTTCATCCTCGCCGCGCGGTTCCTGGCGCGGGCGGGGAGCGACCGGATCCGGCGCTCGGAGGACATCTCGCCCTCGCTCCGGGTGCTGCTCGTCAAGGTCTTGCAGATCGCGCTCTACGGCGTCGCCTTCTTCGCCGGGCTGAAGGCGGTGGGGGTGGACCTGACCGGGCTCGCGGTGCTGTCGGGGGCGATCGGTGTGGGGCTCGGCTTCGGGCTGCAGAAGGTGGTGTCGAACCTGGTCTCGGGGGTCATCATCCTGCTCGACAAGTCGATCAAGCCCGGCGATGTGATCTCGCTCGGCGAGACCTTCGGATGGATCAACACGCTCGGCGCCCGCTACGCCTCGATCACCACGCGGGACGGCAAGGAATACCTGATCCCGAACGAGGACCTGATCACCGGGCAAGTGGTGAACTGGTCCCATTCCAACGATTTCGTGCGGCTCGACGTGTTCTTCGGCGTCTCCTACGGGGACGACCCGCATCTCGTCCGCCGGATCGCGGTCGAGGCCGCCGCGGGGGTCGGCCGGGTGCTCGCGGACCGCAGGCCGGTCTGCCACATCGTCGGCTTCGGCAATTCGTCGGTGGACTACATCCTGCGCTTCTGGATCACCGATCCGACGGGCGGGCTGACCAATATCCGCGGCAACGTCTATCTCGCCCTCTGGGACGCGTTCCGCGAGCACGGGATCACCATCCCCTTCCCGCAGCGGGAGGTGAGGCTGGTGAACGAGACGGTGAAGGTGGAGACGGGGCCGGAGCGGCAAGGGTCCGCACCGATGCCGGGCTAGAGACGAGACGCGCCCCGCGGCGCGCGGTCCGGCCTGCCGCGTTCAGATCGACCGGGCCGCCGCCCGCCCCGCCCAGGCCCCCGTCGCCAGGCAGGCGGTGAGAAGGTAGCCGCCCGTGGGCGCCTCCCAGTCGAGCATCTCGCCGCAGGCGAAGGTGCCGGGGCGGTCTGTCAGCATGAGGCGCTCGTCCACCGCGTCCCAGGAGAGGCCGCCGGCGGTGGAGATCGCCTCGTCGAGGGGGCGCAGGCCCCGGTGGCGGACGGGGAGGTGCTTGACGAGCGACGCGGGGTCGGCGGGCAGGGGGCGGGCGAATTCCATCACGAGGGCGATGGCCGCCGGGTCGAGTCGGAGTGCCTTGCGGAGGCGGTTGGCGATCGAGCCGCGGGAGGCGGCGAGGCGGGAGGAGACCTGCGCCTCGGACCAGTCGGGCTTCAGGTCGAGGGCCAGGGGGGCGCCCTCGCGGACGGCGCGGGAGACGGCGTAGATGCCGCCGCCCTCGAGCCCCGCGGCGGAGATCACGAACTCGCCGCGCATCGGGCGGCCCTCGATGATGAGCGCCGCGTTCTTCACCGGGGCGCCGAAATGGCGGGCCATGTGGCCGGACCAGGGGATCGCGAGGCCGGAATTGGCCGGGACGAAGGGGGTCACCGGGATTCCCTGTGTGTCGAGGGTCGCCGCCCAGCGCCCGTCCGATCCCAGCCGCGGCCAGCTCGCCCCGCCCATCGCCAGGATCACGGTCCGGGCGGAGATCTCGACGGGCCCGTCGGGGGTGGCGAACGCGGTGCCGCCCGTCCAGTCCCAGCGGGTGCGGAGCCTGACGCCATAGCCCTCGAGCCGCGCGAGCCAGGCGCGCAGCAGCGGCGAGGCCTTCATCGCGGTCGGGAAGACGCGCCCCGTCGAGCCGGTGAAGAGCGGCTGGCCGAGTCCTTCGGCCCAGGCCATGACCTCGGCCGGGCCGAAGGCGGCGAGCATCGGATGCAGGCGCGGGCAGGCATAGGCGGCGCGGAAGGAGTCCGGCGCCTCGTCCTTCGTGAGGTTCAGGCCGGACTTTCCGGCCATCAGCAGCTTGCGCGCCGGCGACGGCATGCGGTCGGCCACCAGGACGGAGGCCCCGGCGCGGCCGAGGGTCTCTGCGGCCATGAGGCCGGCGGGGCCGGCGCCGATGACGAGGGCGTCCACGGAACTCATGCGCGCCTCCTACGCCCGGTCTGTGCGGAGGCGCAAAGGGGGAGTGCTTGGCCGGGGGCCGGCGAGCGGCTAGGTACGCCGTCGGCACAAGGAGGGCGCCCGCATGTCTGCCATCGTTTCCGTGGAGAAGCTGACGAAACGCTACGGCGGCGGCGTGCACGCGCTCCGCGACGTCGACCTCGCCATCGAGGAGGGGGAGATCCTGGCGCTGCTCGGGCCGAACGGGGCGGGCAAGACGACGCTCATCTCCTGCATCTGCGGCATCACCTCGATCACCGAGGGCCGGGTCCTGGTCGGCGGGCGCGACAACGTGACCGATTATCGGGCCGCGCGGCGGCAGATCGGGCTGGTGCCGCAGGAGGTCAATCTCGAACCCTTCGAGCGGGTGATCAACACCGTGCGCTTCTCCCGCGGACTCTTCGGCAAGGGGCCGAACGACGCCTATCTCGAGGAAACGCTGCGGCGGCTCACGCTCTGGGACAAGCGCAAGGCGCAGGTCAAGGAGCTCTCGGGGGGCATGAAGCGGCGGGTGCTGATCGCCAAGGCGCTGGCCCACGAGCCGCGCATCCTGTTCCTCGACGAGCCGACGGCTGGCGTCGATGTGGGACTCAGGCGGGAGATGTGGGAGACCGTGGCGGAGCTGAAGCGGACCGGCGTGACGATCATCCTGACCACCCATTACATCGAGGAGGCCGAGGCGATGGCCGACCGCATCGGCATCATCTCGAAGGGCGAGATCAAGCTTGTCCGCGAGAAGGCGGCGCTGATGCGCGAGCTCGGCCGCAAGCGCTTCGTCATCGAGCTGATGGAGCCGGCGCAGAGCGTGCCCGGGGGGCTCGGCGGCTACGAGCTGGAACTGGCGCGGGACGGCCGGGAGCTGGTCTATACCTACGAGACGGGGGGCGACGGGACCGGGATCACGCGGCTCCTGAACGACCTGGCCGAGCGCGGATTGCGGGCGCGGGACGTGCGCACCGAGCAGAGCTCGCTGGAGGACATCTTCGTGGGTCTCGTGGGCGAGGATGCGGCATGAACCTCTTCGCGGTCCTGGCGATCTACCGGTTCGAGATGGCGCGGACCTTCCGCACGCTGCTGCAATCGATCATCTCGCCGGTGATCTCCACCTCGCTCTACTTCGTGGTGTTCGGCGCGGCGATCGGCAGCCGCATCCAGCAGGTCGAGGGGGTGAGCTACGGCGCCTTCATCGTGCCCGGCCTGATCATGCTGTCGGTGATCACCCAGTCGATCTCCAACGCGTCGTTCGGGATCTACTTCCCGAAATTCATCGGCTCGATCTACGAGCTGCTGTCGGCGCCGGCCTCGTTTCTGGAGATCACCGCCGGATACGTGCTGGCGGCGGCGACGAAATCCTTCGCCATCGGGCTCATCATCCTGATCACGGCGTTCTTCTTCGTGGATCTCTCGATCCAGCATCCCGTCTGGATGCTGGTCTTCCTGCTGCTGACCTGCCTCAGCTTCTCGCTCTTCGGGTTCATCATCGGCATCTGGGCGCAGAATTTCGAGCAGCTGCAACTGGTGCCGCTCCTGCTGGTGCAGCCGCTGATCTTCCTCGGCGGGGCGTTCTACTCCGCCTCGATGCTGCCGCCCTTCTGGCAGGGGGTGAGCCTGTTCAACCCGGTGATCTACCTGGTCTCGGGGTTCCGCTGGTCGTTCTACGGGCTCGCCGACGTGTCGATCTGGTGGAGCCTTCTCGCCATCCTCGCCTTCACCGGGCTCTGCATCGGAGTGATCGGGTGGATCTTCCGCACCGGCTGGCGGATCCGGGACTGACGGGCTGCCCGGCCCGCCGGTGGCGGGCCGGAGCCGGCGGCTAGTCCTGCGGCTTCGACCCGTCGGTCTCGGCGGATTTGCGGTCTCGTCGGTGGCGGCGGGCGCGGGGTCGGCCTGCACCGGCTTGGTGCGGCGGAAGGTCTTGGCCTTCGGGCGGACGCCCTTTTTCTCGGATTCCGCTATGAATGCGGCAAGATCGAATTTCGGCTTCATCGAAAACATGGTCATCGGGGGACGCCTTTCCTGCGGCCGGGAGAGCCGGCCGCCACCTTCATACATGGCTCGGCCGGAGCGGATTGTTAGCTGCCCTCGCGCGAATTCGATCAGGGCACGAGGCCGAGCAGCGCCAGGACGAGCGGGATCGTCGCCACCGAGGCGAGCGTCTGGGCGGTGACGATGCCGGCCATGAGACCGCCGTCGCCGCGCAGCTGGGTGGTCAGCACATAGGCGGTGGTGGCGCAGGGGATGGCGGAGAAGATCACCAGAACGAGCGTCTCCGGGGGGCCGAGGCCGAGGACGGCGGCGATGCCGGCGGCGAGAAACGGCATGGCGAGAAGACGGAGCGCGCTGATCCCGGCGAGCGTCATCCCCTCTCGGCGGAGCGCGGCCGGGCGCAGCGCGGCGCCGACGCAGAGCAGGCCGAGGGGCAGGCTCGCCTGCGCCAGCAGGTCGAGGAAGCGGCCGGTGCCGAAGGGCAGGCCGGTCCCCGAGAGCGACAGGGCGATGCCCGCGAGACAGGCGAGGATCAGCGGGTTGGCGAGGATCGGGCGGAGCAGCGCGGCCGGTCCTCGGCGCGCGCCGGTCGCGGTCAGCGCGGCGACGGCGAGGACGTTCACCAGCGGCACCGCGACGGCGAGGAAGATCGCGGCACGGGCGACGCCGTCGGGACCGGCGAGGCTCGCGACGATGGCGAGGCCCAGATAGGTGTTGAAGCGGACGAGCCCCTGCAGCAGCGGACCGAAGCGGGCCGGCGGGACGGGACGCGCCCGGCGCAGGACGGCGAGGGCGGCGGCGGCGAGACCGATCGTCGCGGCCGCGGCGCCGCCGAGCCGCAGCAGACCCGGATCGCCGAGCGGCGCCCCGGCGAGGTTGCCGACGAGAAGCGCGGGGAACAGCAGCACGTAGTTCAGCCGCTCCGCCTCCGGCCAGAAGGCGCCGCCGGGCAGGCCGGTCCGGGCAAGGACGTAGCCGAGGCAGATCAGCGCGAAGATCGGCCAGATCGTCAGGAGAAGCATGGGCCCCGGGCCTCGTCGGATGGGTCGGCTCCCGCCTCGGCGAGTTCGGGGGCGAGCGCAAGGGCGCCGCCTTTCGCGTGCCGACGGGCGGCCCGGCCTTGCGGGGGGTGCCGGGAGGCATAGATCGGTGACCATGAGATTCCATCTTCCCCACCTCAAGAGGGGCCCGCTGGTCGCGGTGCTGCGATTGCAGGGCGTGATCGCGGCGGGCAATCCGGGCCGGCTGAACGACATGGGGCTCGCCCAGACCGTCGAGAAGGCGTTCCGGCGCGGGCGGCCGAAGGCGGTGGCGCTGCAGATCAACTCGCCCGGCGGCTCGCCGGTGCAATCCTCGCTCATCGCGGCGCGCATCCGGCGCCTGAGCGAGGAGAAGGGCATCCCCGTCGTGGCCTTCGTGGAAGACGTGGCGGCCTCGGGCGGCTACTGGCTGGCGACGGCGGCGGACGAGATCTACGCCGATGCCAATTCCATCGTCGGCTCCATCGGGGTGATCTCGGCGGGGTTCGGCTTCGACAAGTTCATCTCCCGCCACGGCATCGACCGGCGCGTCTACACGGCGGGCGAATCGAAGAGCATGCTCGACCCGTTCCGCCCCGAGAAGGCGGACGACGTGGCGCGCCTGAAGGAGCTTCAGGGCCAGATCCACGAGGCGTTCAAGGCGCAGGTGAAGACTCGCCGCGGCGCCAGGCTCGCCGACGATCCGCGGCTCTTCACCGGCGAGTTCTGGGTCGGCGAGCGGGCGGCGGAGCTCGGTCTGGTGGACGGGCTCGGCCATGTGGTGCCGGTGATGAAGGACCGCTTCGGACCTAAGACGCGCTTCGTCACCTACAGGCAGAAGCGGCCGTTCCTGTCGCGTTTCGGCTCGCGGCTGGTCGAGGAGGCGGTGTCGGGCGTCGAGGATCGCGCGGCCTATGCCCGGTTCGGCCTGCCATGATCAAGATCGTCACGCTGTTTCTCGTGGGCATGATCGTCCTGGCGATGTTCGGGCGCCTGCGCTTCCCGGGCCAGAAGCGGCTCGAGGCGATGAAGTGCCCGGCCTGCGGCCGCTACCGGATGGGGAAGGGCCCCTGTCCGTGCGGCAAGACGTGAGGTGAGCTGGGCGCTCGCCCTCCTCGGCCTGGCGATCCTCGCCGTGGCCGGCGACTTCCTCGTGAAGGGGGCGGTCAACCTGGCGCTCCGGGTGGGGCTGCCACCCCTGATCGTGGGTCTCACGATCGTCGCCTTCGGCACCTCGGCGCCGGAACTTCTGGTCTCCATCGACGCCGCGCTGAACGATCTGCCGGGCATCGCCATCGGCAACGTGGTCGGCTCGAACACGGCGAACGTGCTTCTGGTCCTCGGCCTGCCGGCCCTGCTCTCGGGGCTCGACACGCGCACCAGCGCCACCCGGAAGAGCTACGTCATCATGCTTCTCTCGACGGCGCTTTTCATCGGGCTCGCCTTCAGCGGCAGTTTCGGCTGGGGGGCGGGGCTGGTCCTCCTGGCGGCGCTGGCGGTGATTCTCGCCGACCAGTTCCGCGAGGGGAGGAAGACGAGGGTGCCGCCCGACGCGCTCGAGGGCGCCGATCCGGGCCTCGCCTGGTGGAAGGTGATCGCCTTTCTCGTGCTCGGCCTCGTCGGCCTGCCGGTGGGATCGAACCTGCTGATCACCGGCGCGACGACGATCGCCGAGAGCTTCGGCGTGCCCGATTCGGTGATCGGCCTGACCATGGTGGCGATCGGCACCTCGCTGCCCGAGCTCGCCACCACGCTCGCGGCGGCGAAGAAGGGTCAGGCGGACGTGGCGCTCGGCAACGTGATCGGCTCGAACATCTTCAACCTGCTGTTCATCATCGGGGCCGCGTCGCTTGTCAGCGAGCTCGCGGTGGCGCCCTCCTTTCTCCGGCTCGACCTCTGGGTGATGGCGGCGGCGGCGCTGGCGATGGCGCCGTTCATCTTCGCGCCGATCCGGATGACACGGATCGTGGGGGCGGCGTTCTGCGCGCTCTATGCCGGTTATCTCTGGGTGGTGGTGGCGGGGTGAGGCGGGCGCTCGTCACCGGCGGGGGCGCGCGGCTCGGCCGCGCCATGGCGCTGCACCTGGCCCGGCGGGGGCTCGACGTGGCGGTGCATTACCACTCCACCGCCGACGGGGCGGCGGCGGTCACGGACGAGATCAGGGGGATGGGACGGCGCGCTGAGCCGCTGCCGGCCGATCTCCTCGATGAAGGCGAGACCGGGGCGCTCGTGGCCGGTGCGGCGGAGGCGCTGGGCGGGCCGATCGACGTGCTGGTGAACAACGCCTCGATCTTCGAATACGACACGGTGCGAAGCGCGACGCGGGCGAGCTGGGACCGGCACATGGGCTCGAACCTGCGCGCGCCCTTCGTCCTGATCCAGGACTTTGCGGCCCAGGCGCCGGAGGCGGGCCGGGACGCGGCCGGCGAGCCGGTGGCCTCCGCCCTCGTCGTCAACATGGTGGACCAGCGGGTACGCAAGCTGACGCCGCATTTCGCCACCTACACGCTCGCCAAGGCGGCGCTCTGGACGCTGACGCAGACGGCGGCGCAGGCGCTGGCCCCGGCGGTCCGGGTGAACGCGATCGGGCCGGGCCCGGCGCTGCAGGGAGCGCGGCAATCGACGGCGCATTTCGCCCGGCAGCGGGCGGCGACGGTGCTCGGGCGGGGCACCGGCCCCGAGGAGATCTGCGCCGCGCTCGGCTACCTCCTGGATTCGCCGGGGGTGACGGGGCAGCTCCTCTGCGTCGATGGCGGACAGCATCTCGGCTGGCGGACCCCGGACGTGACCGCGCCGGAGTGATCCGGCGGGCGGACGTTTATCCACGACGTCACGCAATCGACATATTTATCTTCCGATTCACGAACTTACGCTGTTAATAACTTGTTAATACATTAATTCTCTTTTAAATCAGTTAGATACAGCGCCGGCTAATTTTTAGGCATTTTAATCAACCGGGTCGCCCGAAAGGAAAAATTCGACGTCTCTCGAGGTCATGCACAGACTTATCCACAGGTTCGGTGGAGGCCTTTCCTCTTGAGGCGCGGCTTCATATTTTGCAGGCCCGACCGGAATCAGAAGGCGTTCGATGAGCGACCAGACCGCGCCCGCGGGCCATGCCTGCATCCAGTCCTATCTCGGCACGCTCGACGCCTCGCCCGGCGTCTACCGGATGCTCGATGCGTCCCAGGCGGTGCTCTATGTGGGCAAGGCGCGGAACCTGAAGGCGCGGGTGTCGAACTACGCCCGGCCCTCGGGGCACAGCCCGCGGATCGCGCGGATGATCCGCGAGACCGCCTCGATGATGTTCCTGACGACCAGGACCGAAACAGAGGCGCTGCTTCTGGAGCAGAACCTCATCAAGCAGCTGAAGCCGCGCTACAACGTGCTGCTCAGGGACGACAAGTCGTTCCCGAACATCCTGGTGACCGGCGACCATCCCTATCCGATGATCCGCAAGCACCGGGGCGCGCGCAGCGACAAGGGGGCCTATTACGGTCCCTTCGCCAGCGCCGGGGCGGTGAACCGGACGCTGACGCAGCTGCAGAAGGTCTTCCTGCTGCGAAGCTGCACCGACAGCCAGTTCGAGGGAAGGTTGCGGCCCTGCCTGCTCTACCAGATCAAGCGCTGCTCGGGGCCCTGCGTGGGGCATATCTCGGAAGCCGGGTACCGGGCGAGCGTGCGCGACGCGGAACAGTTCCTGCAGGGCAAGACGACGAGGGTGCAGGCCCAGCTCGCCCGCGAGATGGAGACGGCGGCGGAGGCGATGGAATTCGAGCGCGCCGCGGCGCTGCGCGACCGCATCCGGGCTCTGACGCATGTGCAGGGGAGCCAGGGGATCAATCCCGCGGGCGTGTCCGAGGCGGACGTGATCGCGCTCCATACCGAGGGCGGACAGGCCTGCGTGCAGGTCTTCTTCATCCGCGCGAACCAGAACTGGGGCAACCGGGACTATTACCCGAAGACCGGCTCGGGGGCGGAGCCGGCGGAGATCCTCGCCGGGTTCATCGGCCAGTTCTACGAGAACAAGGAGCCGCCGCGGCAGCTTCTGCTGTCCGACGACATCGAGGAGCGGGAACTGCTGGAGCAGGCTCTGGGGCAGAAGGCCGGGCGCCGGGTGCAGATCCTGGTGCCGCAGCGGGGGGAGAAGAAGGACCTGGTCGCCGGGGCGCTCAGGAATGCGCGGGAGAGCCTGGCGCGGAAGATGAGCGAGACGGCGACGCAGGGGCGGCTGCTCGACGGGCTCTCGGAGGCGCTGGGGCTCGACCGGCGGCCGGAGCGGATCGAGGTCTATGACAACAGCCATATCCAGGGGACGAACGCGGTGGGCGCGATGATCGTGGCGGGGCCCGAGGGGTTCGTGAAGTCGCAGTACCGCAAGTTCAACATCCGCGGCGAGGATTCTGACGCCCGGCGACGATTTCGGGATGATGAAGGAGGTGCTGACACGGCGCTTCAAGCGGCTGATCACGGAGGATCCGGGCCGGGAGAGGGGGATGTGGCCGGATCTTCTGCTGATCGACGGCGGTGCCGGGCAGGTCTCGGCCGTGCGCGGGATCATGGTCGAGATGGGGGTGGAGGACATCGCCATGGCCGGCGTCGCCAAGGGGATCGACCGCGATGCAGGCAAGGAGGAGTTCCACCGGGTGGGGCAGCGGCCCTTCGCGCTCCGGCACAACGACCCGGTGCTGTATTTCGTGCAGCGGATGCGGGACGAGGCGCACCGCTTCGCCATCGGCACCCACCGGGCGAAACGCGCCAAGGGGGTGTCCGCCACGCCGCTCGACGAGATCGCGGGCGTCGGCGCGACGCGCAAGCGGGCGCTGCTCACGCATTTCGGATCGGCCAAGGCGGTGAGCCGGGCGGCGCTCGCCGACCTGAAGGCGGTGGACGGAATCAGTGCCGGGCTGGCCGAGAAGATCTACGACCATTTCCACGAGAGAGGGTGAGCGGAGGCCGGCTCGGCCGGCGGAACGCTCCGGTGAAGCGATCCGAGCCGCTCACGGGCACCGCGCGAGCGGGGCCCCGGCCCGGAGGGAGCGGCGGCCGGCTGAGACGTTTTGCTACACGAAGGCGCGCCCGCCATTCACCGCCAGCCTCTGGCCAGTGATGAAATCGGCCCGCGGCGAGGCGAGGAAGGCGACGGCGCCGGCGATGTCCTCGGGCCGGGCGAGGCGGGCGAGCGGGACGCCCGCGCGGTAGGCCTCGAGTTCCTCGGGGGCGACATCGGCGTGCCGTTCGACGGGCGCGAAACCCGGTTCCACGAGGTTCACGGTGATGCCGTCGCCACCGAGGTCGGTCGCCCAGGACCGGGTCATGCCGATCATCGCGCTCTTGGCGGTGGCGTAATGGGCGAAGTCGGCCGGGCCGGTCTCGGCGGCCTCCGAGCCGATATTGACGATGCGGCCGCTCCCGCGTGCCCGCCAATCCGGCAGGCAGGCCCTCAGCAGCAGGAGCGGCGCCTTGACGAAGAAGACGAGCTGGTCGTGGTAATCCTGCCAGACCTGCTCCGTCACCGGCTTGTCGGGTTGCGGGCCGGTGGCGTTGTTGACCACGAGATCGACCGGCCCGAGCGCGGCGCGGATGGAGTCGAGCCCGGCGGCGACGGCGCACTCCTCGGTCACGTCGAATGGCGCGGGGGCGGCGCGGCCGCCTCGCGCGCGGATGGCCTCCGCGACGGATTCGGCGCCGTCGGTATCGCTGTGGCAGTTCACCGCGACGGCCCAGCCCTCCTCCGCAAGGGCGCGGGCGATGACGGCGCCGAGGCCGCGGGAGGCGCCGGTCACCAGAGCGACTTGTCTCGGTTGGGGCACCGCGTTCACGCCGCCCCCCCCATCGCCACGGGGACGAGGCCGGGCAGGGCGGCGGCGCAGGGGATCGCGGGGATCGGGAGAACGGGGGATTCGGTGGGGCTGAACATCGCCGGGGCCTCGGATCGGGTCGCTTCGTGCGGAAAAGAGTGCGGTCAGGGCCTCGATCAAGCGGCGGCGACGTGGCGGGGCGCGGGGCGCCGCCTAGCTTTTCGGTGTCACGGTATTGGCGAGGCCAGCGCATGCGATGTTTCTACGACCCCCGGACGGCGGCGCACGACCCCGAATTCCGGCTGACGCACGGGCTGCTGCGGCGCAACGCCGAGCGGACGGAGCGGGCGGAGCATCTCAAGGACGGGCTCGCGCGGCTGGGGCTTGCGACGGAGGCGCCGCCCGACGCGCCGATGGGGCCGATCCGGCGCGTCCATTCGGAGCGGTTCCTGGACTTTCTCGAGACCGCCTGGGACGCGTGGCAGGCGTTGCCGGAGCCGGGGCCGGAGGTGGTGCCGAACGCCTTCGCGCAGCGCGACTGGGCAAGCTATCCGGCGAGCGTGGTGGGCCGCGCCGGTTGGCACATGGGCGACACTTCCGCGCCGCTGGGGCGGGAGAGCTGGCGTGCGACGCTGGCCGCGGCCGGCACGGCGATCGCGGCGGCGGATGCGGTGGCGGGCGGAGAGCGGGCGGCCTACGCGCTCTGCCGGCCACCGGGGCACCACACCGACCGGGAGGCGGCGGCGGGGCATTGCCTTCTGAACGTCTCCGCGATCGCCGCCGAGCGGCTGCGGGAGAGCCACGAGCGGGTGGCGGTCCTCGACATCGACGTGCATCACGGGAACGGCACGCAGCGCATCTTCTGGGAGCGGGGCGATGTGCTCTTCGTCTCGGTCCACGCCGATCCGGCGGATTATTATCCGTTCTTCGCGGGCTATGGCCGCGAAACGGGGGCGGGGGCGGGAGAGGGCGCCAACCTGAACCTGCCGCTGGCGCGCAGCACCGGCGATGCGGGCTGGATCGCGGCGATCGAGGAGGGGCTGGCGCGGGTCGCGGCGTTCGATCCGGGCGCGCTCGTCGTCAGCCTCGGGCTCGACGCGCACGAGAACGATCCGCTGAAGGGGATGCGGGTGACATTCGAGGGGTTCGCGCGTGCCGGGCGGCGGCTGGCGGCGGTCGGGCTGCCGACCACCTTCGTGCAGGAGGGCGGCTATCTCTCGCCCGATCTCGCCACTTCGCTCGCCGCGTTCCTCGGCGGCTATCTGGGCCGCGAGCAGGAGCGGTGAGGCGCGGCCGGCCGGCCACGCCTTGCGAGATTCAGAAGTCGAACTGAACCGAGGTCTGGATACGGTCGACGTCGTATTCGTCGCCGGCGAAGGTCTCGCGGTTGCCGTGGAAGAGCTCGACGCCGAGGGTGGTGTTCTCCACCAGCTCGTACCGAGCATTGAGATGCACCGAGCTCAGCTCGTCGGTGTCGTCGGACGGGCCGGCCTCGTCGTTGTGACGCCAGCCGTAGACGGCGCCTAGGATCAGCTTGTCGCTCACCTCCTGCGAGAGGCCGAGATAGGCCGCTTCCGACTCGATCGGGTCGCCCTCCGCATTCAGGTCGTCGCCGAGGAAGACCATGTAGGAGGCGATCGCCTCGCCCATCGTGTAGGCGGCCTTGATCTCCGCGCCCTGCCAGAGGCTGGCGGTGGCGGAGAGGTTCATGCCGTTGAAATCCTCCTCGCCGCCGGCGGGATCGTTGACCGTGCCGACGATCCCCGACAGGCGCAGCAGCAGCGCGTCGGTGTCGTAGGCGGCGGCGGCGACGAAGACCGGATTGTCGCTGTCGCCGTTCGATTGCTCGATCGCCACCTCGCCGGCGAAGGCGCCGGAGCCGAAGGAGTAGCGGACCATCTCCTGCCGGGCGAAGGGGATGCCGGCGACGCCCTGGAAGTCGAGCGTGACCGGGTAGGAATCGATCGGCATGAAGGTCGTCCAGGTCTTGCCGACCAGGGCGCCGCCGAGCTCGACATAGGCGTGCCGGACGCGCGGCTGGTATTCGTTGCCGGTTCCGAAGGCGTCCTCGCCGCCGTAGAAGTCGATCTCGATCCGGGTGCCGAGATCGCCGTAGGGCGTGGCGGTGGTGGTTCGGAAGCCGAGCCGGGTCTGTTGCGCGGTGGCGTTGAAGAATTCGCCGTCGTCATCCGAATCGATGCCGACGAGGCCGAATGTGGTGTTGCCGAGCTCGGCACCGAAATCTGCGATGAAATCGGTCTTGATATAGCCGTAGAATTCGACGCTGGTCTCGGTCTGCGAGCCGAAGGTGAGCTGCGGCCCCTCGGATTGCTCCGATTCGAGCTCGGCGACGCGCGCCTCGAGCGCGGCGATGCGGCTTTCCGGCGATTGCTGGGCCGCGGCGGAAACCGCGAAGGACAGAAAGGATGTGCCGGCGAGAAGCGCCGGGACAAATCGTGGCATGAATACCTCGGGACTGGAGTTGCGGTCTGTTCGGTCGTGGCCGAGCGGACAGGCTAGGGATCGTGCCGCGCAGTGCGAGGCGGCCAGCCGCATTAACCCGGGCCGTGACGGAAATGTGACGCGGCCAGGTGCCGCTCACCCGGTGATTGCCGCGATATCAGGCCTTTCCGCCACCTATCTGCCCCGATAAGGGTAGCGCATGCGCTGGACCGTTCCCAACATCCTGACCGTCCTGCGGCTTCTCGCGGCGCCGGGCGTGGCTGTGGCGTTCCTCTATTTCACCCGGCCCTGGGCAGACTGGTTCGCGCTTGTGCTGTTCATGGGGGCGGCGATCACCGACTGGTTCGACGGATTCATCGCAAGGTCCTGGAAGCTCGAGAGCCGGTTCGGCGCGATGCTCGATCCGATCGCCGACAAGACGATGGTGATCATCGCACTGCTGGTGATCGTGGGCTATTCGTCGATGTCGCCCTGGCTGGTGCTGCCGGCCACCGTGATCGTGTTCCGCGAGGTCTTCGTCTCCGGGCTGCGGGAGTTCCTCGGCGCACAGGCGAAGCTGCTGAAGGTCACGCAGATCGCCAAGTGGAAGACGACGGCGCAGATGGTGGCCATCGCGGTTCTGTTCTCGCGTGACATCTTTCTCTACCATATCGTCGAACGCACCGAGGGCGTGGGCGCCGAGACGGTGGCGGCGATGATGGCCGGGACCGCCCCGGACACCGCCGGGATCGGCTGGCTGGCGATGCTGCGGGATGCGGCCGGCTTTGTCGGCGTGGCGCTTCTGTGGATCGCGGCGGCGCTGACGCTCCTGAGCGGGTGGGACTATTTCCGCAAGGCGGTCCCCTATCTGAAGGATCCGGAATGAGTCTCGACATTCTCTATTTCGCCTGGCTGCGGGAACGGATCGGTCTGCCGCGGGAGCGCGTGGAGACCGGGGCGGCGACGGTTGCCGACCTGGTGGCCGAGCTTCGCGCGCGGGAGGACCGTTACGACATGGCGTTCTCCGACCTGCGCGCGCTCCGGGTCGCGGTCGACCAGGAACTCGCGGAGTTCGACGCGCCGCTCGCCGGGGCGCGGGAGGTCGCCTTCTTCCCGCCGATGACGGGGGGCTGATGGAGGTCCGCGTGCAGGACGCGCCGTTCGACATCGGCGCGGAGGTGAACCGCTTCGCCTCCGGACGCGGCGACATGGGCGCGATCGTCACCTTTTCGGGCCTCGTGCGGAACACGCCGGAGGGCGATCTGGCGCATATGGAGATCGAGCAGTATCCGGGGATGACGGCGCGGGCGATCGAGAAGATCGCCGCCGAGGCCGTGGCGCGCTGGTCGCTGGGCGACGTGCTGGTGATCCACCGCCACGGGCGGATACGGCCCGGCGAGGAGATCATGATGGTGGCCACGGCTGCGCCGCACCGGGGCGACGCCTTCGCCGCCGCCGAGTTCCTGATGGACTACCTGAAGTCGCGCGCGCCCTTCTGGAAGAAGGAGGTCACGGCGCGTGGTGCCGACTGGGTCGCGGCGCGAGCTGAGGACGAGGCGGCGCTCGGGCGCTGGTGAGCGCCATCGCTCCGACACGGGATGCGTGCAGGATGCGCTCGTGCGCAGCGCCGCCTTAGAGATCGAGAACCTCGACGGCGCCCGGCCGGGGGAGCGCGACCCCGCCTTCGCGGAGTGCGCGGCGATCCTGCGGCCGCAGATCGAGCGGCGGGAGGCGGACATCCTCCGCCTTCAGGCGGTGCCGGCACGACCGGGGAGACTCCGGGCGCTCGAACGGCTCCGACAGGGGGCGCGGCACGCCGGCCGGGACCTGAGACCCGTGACGCCGAAGGACAGTTCCGACGTGGAGCGGTTCCGCGATCCGGTAACGGTGGGGCACGGCGATCCACGACGAGATCGCCGGAGACGCGTGCGACGCCCTAGCCTCGGATCTGGCGGTCTTCCACTCGGGTGATGGCGGGGTTCGACCTTGAATCGCTCAGGCGCGCGCCTCGAGCCGGTCGATATAGGCGCGCAGGCTGTCATTCTCCGAGCGCGCCTCGCGCAGATCTTTCTGCGCCGCGTGGTTCTCCGCTTCGGCGGCGCGGAGTTGCCCGGAGAGTTCGCTCTCGCGCCGCTGAAGATAGGCGATGGCCTCGTCGCGCGTTTCCTCGGCCTCGTGCACCATCTGCGCCATCCGGTCGAGTTCGCCCAGATCGGCCTGGCTGACGCGGGTGAGGCGGTGAACGAGCCAGTTCGCGAACCAGCCGATGGCGAAGGCAACGAACAGGACGATTGCCGTGGCGATGACGAATTCGGTGCGGTTCATTGCTCGCTCCGAGGCTCGCTGTCGGGGGCGCCGGACGCCCCGGTATCGGCCCCGTCGGCGCGCGCGGTCTGCTCGGGACTGCCGAGAAGGCTGAACTCGATGCGCCGGTTGGCCTCCCGACCCTCCTCGGTGTCGTTGTCGGCGATCGGGTTCTCCTCGCCGTAGCCCACGGCGGTCAGCGCGCCCACCGGCACGCGCCGGTCGAGGAGGGCGCTCAGCACCGCCTCGGCGCGGGACTGGCTCAGCGCCTTGTTCATCTCCTCGCGGCCCTGGCTGTCGGTGAAGCCGCCGACCTCCATCGCCACGCCCTCGCAGGTCTCGAGGATCCCGGCGATGGCATCGACGCTCGCGCGGGTGTCGGGGGAGATGGTGGATGAGCCGGGATCGAAGGCGATCTGGCGCCGGTCTAGCACGTCGTTGATCCGGGTCACGCATTCCTCGGGCGTGGGCAGGGCGAGCTCGCGGTCGAGCCGCTCGTCGTAGGTGACGTCGATGTCGAAGCTCGCCCGGTCGCCGAGCCGGCTCGACAGCAGCCGGGAGATGTCGTCGGAGGCGTCGCGGTCGCCGCTGACGCCGGCGATTCGGACGCTGCCCTCGCGGACCGTCGCGGCGCCGTTGGTCAGCACCGAGAGCGCGTCGAGCGCGGCGAGGATCTGCGGCGACCAGCCCTTGGGCACGGTTTCGGCGATCTCGATCGAGGTGGAGACCTGCTCGGAGCCGAAGAGCGCGCGGCCGACGCTGGCCACGACGCCGCGGGACCGGTCGCTGCCGACGCGGCCGCGGAGCTGGATGAGCCCTTCGGGCGAGCGGGTGGCGATGAACTCCGCCGGGCCGTCGCCGGGCTCGACCGCGGCATCGGCCTGGGAGGCGGAGAGGCTGAACTCCTCGGGCACGTCGGCGCGGAGCTCGGTGGCGAGGGTCCTGAAGTCCGGCGTCTCGGCGTCGGCCTCGAGGCGGATCTCGAGTCCGGAGAGGGTGAGTGTGCCGGCATGGACCTTGCGCATGGTCTCGAGCGCCCGGGTGGCGACCTGCGACCAGGCGGCAGAGGGCATGCCGAGACCAAGGCGGCAGTCGGGATCGGCGATGCCGAGGGCGCGGGCGGCCTCCAGGATGGCGGCGCGTCCCTCCTCCGTACCGGCGGAACAGGCGTCGAAGGCGGTTCCCGCCTCGGACTTGGTGACGCGCAGGATGAAGGGGGTGATGACCGGGCGGGGCGCGGTGATGTCGAGCGCCGTATCGACGCCCTCGGGCGCCATCCCGCGCAGGGTGCGCTCGAGCCGGGTGCGGGCCTCGGGATCGGGCGCCATCGTGGTCAGCGCGACCCGGTCGGCAGCGATGGAGACCTTGGCCTTGTCGGAGCGGGCGAGCGCCTCGAGACCGAAATCGACCGCCTCCGACCAGGTCTTGGGGGCGGGATAGCCGGCGGTCTCGAGAAGGTCCGAAACCGGCAGGTCGCCGACCCGGTCCTGGACCGCGGCGAGGAGCGCGTCGCGGTCGGTTTCGGCGGGGATCAGGCCGATCAGCGTCACCGCCTCCCCGGCGCGGAGGATCTCCACCGAGAAGCGAGGGGCGGCGATGGTCTCGGCCTTGCGGACCTCCATGTGGTCGATGACGCGCGCGCCGTCGACGATGGTGCCGGCGAGGCTCAGGACGCGGAAGCGGGCGGCCTCGTCGGGCGCGGTGCCGGTGAGGGCCACCTGCAGGCCGTCGGCGGAGACATCGGCCCAGTCGACGCCCTCGGCGGCGAGCTTGCCGGCGATGGCGCGGACCGAGCGGGTCTCGATCTGCTCGACGGCATAGGTGGCGGCGCCGACCGAGACGGCGGCGGCGAGGGCGAAGGTGACGAGTACGGGGAAGAGCGGTTTCGATCGCATCGGGACGGGTCCTGGGGGAGCGGAGACGGTCTAGGGCGCGGGCGCGGGGAGGTCCATCAGACGAACGCCGCCGCGGCGAGAAACAGCGCAGCGAGAAGCCCGGTATCGCGGTTCGAGCGGAAGAGGGCGAGGCAGGTCTCGGTGTCCTCGGGGGAGAAGCGGGAGAGCTGGCTGCCCATGTGGAGCGCCATCGCGACGGGGGCGATCAGGGCGACGAGCAGCGACAGGGGCTGCCCGTGGAGCGCGACGAAGATCGCCAGCGCCATCAGACCCGCGCTCGCGGCGAGGAATCCGCGGAGCCAGTTCCGCGGCCGGTCGCCGAAGAGGCGTGCGGTGGATTTCACGCCGATCAGCGCGTCGTCCTCGGCGTCCTGATAGGCGTAGATCGTGTCGTAGAAGAGCGTCCAGGCGATGCCGGCGAGATAGAGCAGGAGGGCCGGCGTCTCGAGGCGGCCGGCCTGCGCCGTCCAGGCGAGGAGCGCGCCCCAGTTGAAGGCCAGCCCGAGGAAGATCTGCGGCCACCAGGTGAAGCGCTTGGCGAAGGGATAGACCGCCACCGGCAGGAGCGACAGGACGCCGAGGCCGATGGCGTTCCAGTTGAAGGTGAGCAGGATCAGCAGCGCGGCGAGAGATTGGGCGACGGCCCAGCCGAGCGCCTGCGCCGCGGAGACCCGGCCCGAGGGGATCGGGCGCGACCGGGTGCGGGTGACGCCCGAATCGATGTCACGGTCGGTGATGTCGTTCCAGGTGCAGCCTGCGCCGCGCATGAGGACCGCGCCCACGGCGCAGCCGGCGCCGATCCAGAGCCCGAGCCAGCCGAAGCGGCCGATCTCGGCAGAGGCGAGCAGGAGACCCCACCAGCAGGGCAGGAGCAGCAGCCAGGTGCCGATCGGCCGGTCGGCGCGGGAGAGCCGCAGATAGGGGCGCGCGGCCGCGGGCGCGTAGCGATCTACCCAGTTGCCCTTGACGGCATCGGCCACCTGGCCTTTCGTCGCATCACTGTTCACCAAGCGTCCGGCTCCCGATGGCTTCCACGATCCGGCTCCATGTAGAGCATCCGCTGGGGGCGGGGCAAACCGTCCCCCTGGGGCGTGCACAGGCGCATTATCTCTTCTCCGTGATGCGGCGCGGGCCGGGCGAGGTGATCGAGGTCTTCGACGGGCGCTCCGGCACCTGGACGGCGGAGGTGGTGGAGGCGCGGAAGAAGGAAGGCCTGCTCGCCTGCCGCGAGAAGGTGGCTCCCCAGCGCGATCCCCCCGATCTCTGGCTCCTCTTCGCGCCGATCAAGAAGGGCCGCACCGACTTCATCGTCGAGAAGGCGGCGGAGATGGGCGCGGCGCGGATCTGCCCGGTCAGGACCGCGTTCACCAATTCCGAGCGGATCCGGCGCGACCGGCTGCAGGCGCACGCGGTCGAGGCGGCGGAACAATGCGGCGGCAATTACATGCCCGAGGTGGCCGAGATCGCCGATCTCGACCAGGTGATCGACGGGTGGGATAGCGGCCGGCGGCTGATGTTCTGCGACGAGGGGCGGGCGGGCCCGGCGACGGCGCTCGATGGCGAGGCGCGCGGACCCTGGGCGATCCTGATCGGGCCCGAGGGCGGGTTCTCGGAGCCCGAGCGGGCACGACTGGCGGCGCTCGAGGCAGCGCGGCCCGCGAGCCTCGGACCGCGCATCCTGCGTGCCGACACCGCGGCGGTGGCGGCGCTCGCGCTCTGGCAGCAGGCGCTCGGGGACTGGGGGTGACCAGCTGGCTGCGACCCGAGGCGCTGCGCCGGATTCTCGCTTGGCGCGAGGTGCTGGTCGGGGCCGGGGCGGTGGCGCTCGGGCTCTGGTGGGCGCTGGGGTCGACGGGCGTCCTGCGCTGGGTCGGCGCGGTCTTGGCGGTGGGCGGCGTGGCGGTGGCGCGGGAGGGCGCGATCCGGCTCAGGCGCCCGCGCGACGGCGGCGGCGCGGGCATCGTCAGCGTCACCGAGCGGCAGATCACCTATCTCTCCGGGCCCGGCGGCGGCGCGGTCTCGGCCGACAGCCTGGCGCGGGTGGCGATCCTGCGCCCCGGCACCGGACCGGCCGTGTGGCATCTGACGGATGGCGAGGGGCGTCATGTGGCCGTGCCGGTCGATGCGGAGAACGCGGCCGCGCTCTTCGATGCGCTCGCCGCCCTGCCGGGGCTCGCCCAGGAGGAGCTGGTGGCCGCGGCGCGGCGCGGTGGGCGGGGCGAGGAGGAGTTGTGGCGGCGGGCGCCCGAGAGGCTCGGTTGACTTCGCGAAGTCGCGGGGCAATGTCCGCGGACGAGGCGAGACGAGGGGGCCCATGTCCATTCCACAAAGCGGCGGCGGCCCGATCGAGCGCCACGAGCAGATGGCCGAGTATCTCGAGGCGGGCTGCAAGCCGAAGGATGCCTGGCGGATCGGCACCGAGCACGAAAAGTTCGGCTATTGCAAGGATACGCTGAAACCCCTGCCCTATGCAGGCGAGCGCTCGATCGAGGCGGTGCTCTCCGGGCTTCGCGACGAGTTCGGCTGGGCGGCGGTGGAGGAGGCGGGCAAGCTCATCGGGCTGGAGAAGGACGGCGCCAACGTCTCGCTCGAGCCCGGCGGGCAGCTCGAGCTCTCCGGCGCGCCGCTCGAGACCATTCACGAGACCTGCGACGAGGTGAACGACCACCTGGCGCAGGTGAAGGCGGTGGCCGACCGGATCGGCGTCGGCTTCATCGGTCTCGGCGCGGCGCCGCACTGGACCCATGACGAGATGCCGCTGATGCCCAAGGGCCGCTACAAGCTCATGGACGGCTACATGCAGAAGGTGGGCGATCTCGGCCGGCAGATGATGCGGCGGACCTGCACGGTGCAGGTCAACCTCGATTTCGCCTCCGAGGCCGACATGGTGCAGAAGCTGCGCGTGGCGCTGGCCCTGCAGCCGGTCGCCACCGCGCTCTTCGCCAATTCGCCGTTTCTCGAGGGCAGGCTCAACGGCCACAAGTCGTGGCGGAGCCGGGTCTGGCGCGATCTCGACGCCGACCGCACGGGCATGCTGCCCTTCGTCTTCGAGGAGGGATTCGGCTTCGAGAGATGGGTGGAGTACGCGCTCGACGTGCCGATGTACTTCGTCTACCGCGGCGGCACCTACGTGAACGCGCTCGGCCAGTCGTTCCGCGACTTCCTGAAGGGCGAACTGCCGGCGCTGCCCGGGGAATTGCCGACGCTGTCGGACTGGGCCGACCACCTGACGACGATCTTCCCCGAGGCGCGGATCAAGCGGTTCATCGAGATGCGCGGCGCCGATGGCGGCCCCTGGCGGCGGCTCTGCGCGCTGCCGGCCTTCTGGGTGGGGCTGATGTACGACCAGACGGCGCTCGACGCGGCCTGGGACGTGTGCCGCAACTGGGATGCGGAGACCCGCGAGTCGCTGCGGGTCGCGGCCTCGGTCGACGGGCTCCAGGCGGAGGTGAACGGGCTCCGCATGGAGGAGGTGGCGGCGGAATGCGTGGAGATCGCCGAGGCGGGGCTGCGTGCGCGGGGCCGGGCCGGGTCGGGGGGGATGATCCCCGACGAGACCCATTTCCTGAACGCCCTGAAGGAGAGCGTGGAGGCCGGACGCGCGCCGGCCGACGACCTCATCGGGCTCTACGAGACCGAGTGGCAGGGCGATGTCACGCGCGTCTTCGCGGACTTCTCCTATTAGTCACGGGACGGCAAAAAATTTGCGTTCTCCATGACATGTGACTGGATTCGGGCATCTTCTAGTATAGGGTCGGATGCAGCGTTTTCGGAGGAATGACTTATGAAAAAGTTGATGGTCGCGCTGCCCATGGTTGCGCTCCTGGCCGGGTGCCAAGGCAGCGGCATGGGCGGCAACAACCAGGGCGCGCTGACCGGGGCGGCGCTCGGCGCGGCAACCGGCGCCGCAGTCTCGGGCGGCGACGACCGCGTGGCCGGCGCGCTGATCGGCGGCGCGGTGGGCGCGGCGGCCGGGAACTATATCGGCCAGACGCAACGCGGCAACTGCGTCTACGAGAACCAGTACGGCGAGCGCTACACCGCCGCCTGCCCGTAAGGGTCACGGCCGGCCGGCGGCCTCCGGGTCGCCGGCCGGAACCGCCTCGCGGAGGAGCGGCCGGACCGTCTCCACAAGGACTCGCAGGGCGTGAGACGCGCCCCGCCGTCCGACAGCTGCTGGCGATCGGTGGCGAAACGGCCCCCCCGGCCTACCTCAGGTCCAGCGATCCCGCCGGCCCGCGCTGAAGGCGCCGAGTGGCAGGCAGCCGACCGCCGGGTCAGCCGTTCCTGCCGATTCGTGGCTCGGTTCCGGCAAGAAGGCGGGCGATGTTCTGCCTGTGGCGCAGGAAGATGAAGACAGCCATCACCGCGAGCCCCGCCGCGAAGCCCTCTGCGCCGAGAAGCAGGGCGTAGAGCGGCGAGAGCGCAGCCGCGACCAGGGCGGAGAGCGAGGAGAGCCGGCTGAGCGTCGCGACCACGAGCCAGGTGGCGCAGGTCGCGAGCCCGATGGGCCATGCGAGGGCGAGGACGGTCCCGAGAAACGTCGCCACGCCCTTGCCGCCCTTGAAGCCCAGATAGATCGGGTAGCAATGTCCGGCGAAGGCCCCGACCGCGGCCATCTGTGCCGCCGTCTCGCCGAGGAACTGGCGGGCCACGAGGACGGCGAAGGCCCCCTTGCCGACGTCGCAGATCAGGGTGGCGAGCGCGGCCGGCTTCGATCCCGTCCGGAGCACGTTGGTGGCGCCGATATTCCCCGAACCGATCCGGCGGAGGTCGCCGAGACCCATCGCCCGGGTGATGACGAGACCGAACGGCACCGAGCCGAGAAGATAGGCGAGGACGGCGGTCAGGATCGTCATGGCAGGGCTCCGGTCTTTGCCGGACGACCATGCCGGGCGGGGGCGATGCGGTAAAGCGCCCCGCACGCTCGGCGCGGGTGCCGGAGGGCACGCTGTTCACTCCAGGCGAGAGTGGCGATTCCCGGGCGCCGAGGGGCCGGCAGGCCGGAACGGGCGACCGGATTCGCCGCCTTCCGCCGGCCGGTGCCCGCAACTTGTGCGGTAGCGTGAGAAGGGGCGACGCGGCTTGCAAAGATTCTGGGGGTTCCGCTGCGGGAAGACCGCAACATCTGGGGGTATCCCGAGTTCGGCGAGA
>CAWHJL010000004.1:0-323037 GCA_963829665.1 uncultured Alphaproteobacteria bacterium
CAAGCAATCGCTTGTCCAGGCCTGGTCCTCGGCGCGCTGCTGTTGACTCGGCGCCCGACGAGAACTATAACTCTGCGCCGCTCCGTCCGACATGGCCTACTCCGCGGAGAACGCCCCGCCCACCACGACCTGCAAGGGCGCGCGAACCTGCTCGAGGCGATCCGGCTGCACACCGGACGACCCGCAGCGGGGCGCGGTTTCACCAGGCGTCCAGCTCGGACACGTTCGGCAAAGTGCAGGAATGCTGCAGCACCGAGCGCACCCTGCGTGGCTGGTCGCCTACGGCGTCAGCAATGGCTCTCTTCGGCCACCACATTGGGATTACCATCAACTACCGCGAGTCCTACGGGATGCATGCCTCGTCGGGGATCCTGTTCAACCACGAGTCGCCGTCAGCCAGGCGGTGGCCCGGATCAAGCTGGGGCTCCAGGACGAGTGGTGCTCGGCAACCTCGACGCCCGGCCGGCGACTACGTCGAGGCGATGTGGCTGATGTCGCACCGGTGGGTGACGATACGTTGTCGCCGACCGGCCGAGACCGTACTTCATCCGGGAACCGCTTCGACCAGATGGGATCAGCGACTGGCTACGTAGAAGGATAACTTCATGCCGGCCGAGGTCGCATGCCCGGGCCGAGGAGGCTGTGAGGGCGCGAAGGCTCCGCTTCGACGAGCTGGTCCGGATGATGGTGGAGGCCGATCCCAAAGGCCGGCTGGTTACCGGGCGTTCATCACCGGCGTCGGTGGCCAGGACGGCAGCTACCTCGCCGAGCGACTGCTCGACGAGGGGGATCGACGTGCCATGCGCTCGCCCACGGACGACCCCGCCCCGCCGGGGGCGGAAAGCTGCCACCCCGGCGACCTGACCCGGGTGGACGCAGGTCCGGCGCGACGCTCGACCTGGCTCCCGACGAGGTCTACAACCTCGCCGCGCGTCGTCGGTGGCCCAGTCGTGGGCGCCGGAACCACCCGCCCGGGATGGCCGCGGCCGGGCTGATGGAGTCGGCGCTCCAGGTCCAGCGCGGCCACCCGGTGCGGCGGTGCAGGCCTCCAACGCGGTAGACTCGGCCAGCCGCGGCACCAGCCCCCAGAGGACGCTGCGCCCGGGTCAACCGGTACGGCGCCGCCAAGGCCTACGCGCACCTGATGGTCGAAACTGTTTACCGCGCCGCGACCTGCACGCGGTGAGCGCGATCCTCACAACCACGAGTCACCGCGGCGGCCCCGGCAGTTCGTCACCCGGAAGAACACCTCGCGGTGGCCGCGATCGCGCAGGGCAGGGCCTCGTCGCTGACCCTCGGCAACCTCGACGGCCGCCGGGGACTGGGGCCGGGCCCCGGACTACGTCGACGCCCGGTCCGCGCAGCACGGCGGACGTCCCCCTGCGACTACGTCGTGGCCACCGGCGTCGGGCACGCGGTGCGCGCACCTTCGTGGCGACGGCTCTTCGCCCGCGGATCACCGACTGGAGGGCCTGGTCACCACCGACGGGTCGCTGGCCCGCCCGGCCGACCCGCTCACCACCCTGACCGGCGGCGCCGCTACCTGGCCCGCACCCACCTGGGCTGGGCACCCACCGTGAGTTCGAGGAGGTCGTCGGCCGGATGGTCGACGCCGATCTCGCCCCGCCTCGACGGCTGAGCGGCGGACACCCGGCCCCTTCTCGGGCCTTTCGTCCCTGTCCCCGCACGCCACCGCGCCCCATGCGGGAGCCATGGAGCTGCTGAGCTACGCCGCGCCGTCGTCGACGACCCGACGCTACCTACCGCCAAGCGCGGGTGGCTGGCCCCGGAACGCGCTCCGCCCCGCGTGCGCCGAGGCGCTGGAGAAGCGCGCGCGACCTCTACGAGGGCAACGCCCCGCACGGCCGCGCTACGTCCTGCCCGACTACGCAGCGCGCGGCTCGTCGTACCTCCAGCTCGGCCGCCCGGGACCTCGACGAGGCGCTGACGACGCTGCTGATCGCCTACACCCAGGTCCCCTCGATCACACGGCTACCCGGTGTGGCTGGGCGACCTCGACTCCGCTGGAGCCGTACGTCGCTCGGCCTCGACGACGACGAGCTGCATCGGCGGCTGCGACTGTTCTGGATCTCGTTGGACCGGACACCCGACGCCTCGCACGACACCCTGGGTGGGCCGGATGGCGCTCCGCCTGGAGCGCGGGCCCGCTCCAGGCGGTGCCCAACCTCAGCCTCAAGGTCGACCCCACGCTCCCGACGACCTGGTCCGGACGCGGTGGGAGACGGTCTTCGCCTGCGGCCAGCCGCACTTCGTGAACCGACCACGGGTCGGCGAACGGCCCGTCGTAGGGCGCGGCCTCCCGCTACACCGCCGGCGGCGGCTCGCACACGCTGGTCCGGCTCAACCTCGCCGAGGTCGCGTTGCTGCACCAGGGCTCCCCGGGAGTCCTACCTCGACGGAGCTGCTGCCCCACTACGTCGAGCTCACGGCCCTGGCACCCACCTGGTCGAGGAGGCACGCTTCTCTTTCGACCACTCGTGGCTGGTGACGACGGGCTGCTGCACCTCGACCGCTACTCCGCGATGTTGGGATCTACGGGCTGGCCGAGGCGGTGTCGCGAGTCCTGGAGCACGAGGAGCATCCCCCCGGGCGCTACCGAGGGGGAGGCTGCCGCGAGCCGTCCGAGTCGTCACCGGGTGCAGCTGGTCGCCGCCCGGCCGATGCCCACTGCGAGGGGTACGGCGGCCGCGCGCTGCTGCACAGCCTGAGTCCGGCATCGACTCCGACCTCGGCGGACCGAGGCTGCCGGATCCCGGGTCGGCGAGGAGCCGGGGCGCTCCAGCACCAGACCGTGACGCCGCACCTCTTCCCGGCCGGGATCAGCGACGTGCCGGCGTTCGACGAGACCCGCCGCGCCGCAACCCGGCCGCCGTTGTTGACGTGGTCCGCGGCGCCTTCCGCACCGCGGCTCTGCGCCTACTTCACCTTCTGTCACCTCGACGGCAGCAACGACTTCATCCGGATCACCGGCTACCTGGTCAGCGACCTGGCCGAGCTCGACCGCGGGGCGCGGCACGACACACGGGCGCGGGATCGGTCGCCGAGTCGCACGTCGACCGGCGAGACCGAAGCGGGTGGGTGGCGATGAGTCGACGCCGGTCCGGCTCGCTGACGTCGTCCCGTTCTCGTGGGTGGACGGGCCGGCAACCGGTTCGTCGTCTTCACGCAGGGCTGCCCGTGGCCTGCCACAACCCCGCGGCGCGGCCCGGCGACGCGGGACTCGTCCGTCGGCGAGCTCCTGGAGCGGATCAGGGAGGCGGAGCCCTACCTCGCGGGGGTCACGTCTCCGGGGCGAAGGGCGACCGCCCAGTGGTCGTTCGTGCGTGACCTGTTCACCGCGGTGCCAGCTGGCCAGGCTCACGACGCGAACGTCGACACGAACCGCGCTGACCCGGGTGTGGGACGAGCTGCTGCCGGTGACCGACGGCTTATGGGGACCTCAAGGCACTCGACCCCGAGGTGCACCACCGGCTGACCGGGCGCGGCAACGCGCTGGTGCGCCACTCGATCCGCTACCTCCACCAGCGGAATCGTGGACGAGGTCCGGCTGCTGATGGTCCCCGGCTTCAACGACACCCCCGACCAGCCGCACCAGCGCCTGGCTCGCCGACCTCGACCCCGGGTGCCGGGTTGTCGTCATCGGCTTCCGCCGGCCGGACCGCCGGTCCCCGAGGCCGGGCCGGAGGCCCTCGGCTCGGCCCGGGCCGCGCGCGGCCGGGCTGCACGACGCGTCAACGACGACCCGTGGTTCAGCAGGTCCAGCAGATGGGTGCCGTAGCCGCTCTTCACGAGTGACTCCGCCTGCTGGGTCAGCTGCTCGTCGTCGATGAAGCCCATCCGCCAGGCCACCTCCTCCGCAGACCGACTGGTAGCCCTGCCGCGCCTCGAGGGTGCGGACGAAGTTGCTGGCGTCGTTGAGCGCCTCGAAGCTCCCGGCGTCCAGCCCAGCCACGCGGCTCACCTCGCCCCGAGCCGCCCCTCCTCGAGGTACAGGCGGTTGAGGTCCGTGATCTCCAGCTCACCTCGGGCCGACGGCTCGAGCTGCTTTGCCCGACCCACGACGTGTTCGAGTAGAAGTACAGGCCGGCGGCGGCGCGGCTTTGCCGGCTTCTCCTCCAACGAGAGGGGCCCGCCCCGCCTCGATGACCCCGTATGCCGTGGATCGGCGACGCGGTAACCGAACACGGCTGCCCCGTCGACCTCGCGGAAGCGGTTGAGCTGTTCGCCCAACCCCGCGCCGTAGAAGATGTTGTCGCCCAGCACGAGTGCGACCCGGCCGTCGCCGATATGGTCCTCTCCGATGATGAAGGCCTGCGCCAGGCCGTCGGGGGGTCTTCTGGATCGCGTAGCTGAGCCGGCACCCCACTGGGAGCCGTCGCCCAGCAGCCGCTGGAACTGCTCGGCCTCGTGCGGGGTGGTGATGATCAGGATGTCGCGGATGCCGGCCAGCATCAGCGTCGTGAGCGGGTAGTAGATCATCGGCTTGTCGTAGACCGGACCAGCTGCTTGCTCACAGCACGGGTGATCGGGTGCAGCCGTGAGCCGGTCCCGCCGGCGAGGAGATCCCGCGCATGCCGACGACCCTAGCGACCTAGACTCCGCCCATGGAACCGCACCGGTGGCGCGGGCTTCATCGGCGCCAACTTCGTCCGACACCTGGTCGAGCACACCGAGGCGACGGTCACCGTGCTGGACAAGCTGACCTACGCCGCCAGCCCCGCGGCGCTCGACGAGCTGCCCCCCGACCGGGTGCGGCTGGTCGTGGGCGAGTTGCCGAGGCACGCGACGTCGAGCCGCTGGTGGGACGAGCACGACGCCGGTCCACTTCGCCGCCGAGTCCCACAACGACAACTCCCTCGACGATCCGGCGCCGTTCGTGCGGACCAACCTGGTCGGCACGTTCACGGTCCTGGAGGCGGTCCGTCGGGCCGAACCTGCACCACGTCTCCACCGAGGTGTACGGCGACCTGGCGCTCGACGACCTACCCGCTTCGACGAGTCGACGGCCTACGCCCCGAGAACCCCCCTCGGCCACCAAGGCGGGCGCCGACCACCTGGTCCGCGCCTGGGTGCGCAGCTTCGGGGTCGATGCCACGCTGCTCGAACTGCTCGAACAACTACGGCCCCTGGCAGCACGTCGAGAAGTTCATCCCGCGCCAGATCACCGATGCTCGAGGGGCGTCGGCCGCGGTCTACGGCGACGGACTAACGTGCGGGACTGGATCCATGTCGAGGACCACTCCTCGGCGGTGCTGCGGATCCTCACCCAGGGCGTCGCCGGGGAGACCTACCTGGTCGGTGCCGACGGCGAGCTGGACAACCTTGCCGGATGATCCTGGCCGCTGAGGACCTCGAGATGGTCGCCGAGCGGCCACGACCGGCGCTACGCGATCGACCCGACCAAGCTGCGCACCGAGCTGGGCTGGGAGCCGCGGTACGCCGACTTCGCCGCGGGTCTCGAGGCGACCGTCGAGTGGTACCGCACCCACGAGGACTGGTGGCGACCGGCCAAGGCCGCCACCGAGGCGGCGTACGCCGTGAAGGGGCAGTGAAGGGTGCCCCTCCCGTCGAGACCACGCCGATCCCGGGGCTGCTGGTGCTGCGCCTCGACGTGCCACGAGGACGCGCGCGGCTGGTTCAAGGAGAGCTGGAACGCCGGGACATGGTCGCGGCCGGGGCTGCCCGACTTCGGGGCGGTGCAGCAGCAACGTCGCCCACGCCCGTGGCACCACCCGCGGCATCCACGCGAGCTGGGACAAGCTGGTCTCGGTGCGACCGGGCGTGCCTTCGGCGCGGACCTGCGGCCGGCGACAGCTTCGGCTCGGTCTTCACCCTCGAGCTGTGGTGTCGTGCCGCGCGGGGTCGGCAACGCCTACCAGACGCTCGAGGACGCCACGGCGTACTCCTACCTGGTCAACGACCACTGGCGGCCGGACGCGGAGTACGTCGCGGTCGCGCTGGCCGATCGACCTCGCCGCGGTCTCCGACAAGGACCGCTCCCAGCCCGGGCTCGCGACATCGATCCGTTCCGCCGGCGGCGGATGCTGGTCACCGGCGGGGCGGGCAGCTGGCTGCGGAGTTCCCCGACGCCCAGGTGGTCACCCGCGCCGAGCTGGACATCGCCGACCCGGCCGCGGTGGCCGCCTGGCCCTGGCGCGAGTACGACGTGGTGGTCAATGGGCGGCGGCGTGCGGACCGCGGTGGACGCCGAGACCCGCGAGGCCGCGTGCGGCCTGGGCCGCCAACGCCCACGGTCCGGCGCTGCTCGCGCAGGCGGCCACCGAGCACGGCTGACGCTGGTGCACTTCTCCAGCGACTACGCCTCCACCGGACGGCGGCCGCCCCCGAGGACGAGGCGCCCTCCCCCTGGGGGTCTACGGGCAGGCCCAAGGCCGCGGGCGACCTGGCGGTTGCCGGGACCCCGCGGCGCTACCTGGTGCGCACCTCGTGGGTGGTCGGGGACAGGGGCCGAACTTCGTCCGGACGATGGCCAGGCTGGCCGACGAGGGCGGGTCCCCGGCCGTGGTCGACGACCAGGTGGGCCGGCTGACCTTCACCGACGAGCTGGCCCGCGCGGTGCGGCACCTGCTGGAGACCCGGGCGGCGTACGGCACCTGGAACGTCACGAACGGCGGGCCGGCCACCAGCTGGGCCGACGTGGCCCGGCTGGTCTTCGAGCTCCGGGGCCGCGACCCGGCCGACGTCCGCCCGACCAGCACCGAGGAGTACGCCGCCGGGAAGTCACTGGCTCCGCGACCCGCACGGAGCGGCTGGACCTGGCGAAACTCCAGGCGTCCGGGTTCGTCCCGCGGGACGCGGCGGCCGGGCGGCCGCGGCGTCCCGCGGCTCGAACCCGGTCGCCTGCAGCTTGGACAGGTCGAGGACGCTGTCGCCGGCGCGGGGCCAGCGACTGCCCGACCGCGTACTCCTCGGTCGTGACGGCGGACGTCGTCCGGGTCCGGCCCGCTGAGCGCGAAGACCGCGCGGGCCACGTCGGCCCAGGGAGGTCGGCCCGCCGCTGCTGACGTGCAGGAGCCGACGCCCCCGTCTCCAGCAGGTGCCGGTCGCGCGGGCCAGGTCGTCGGCGAACGTCAGCCGGCCGACCTGGTCGTCGACGACGCGAGGCGAGACGCCCTCGCGTGCCAGGCCGGCCATCGTGCGCACGAAGTTGCGGCCCGTCGCCGACCACCCAGGACGTGCGCAACAGAGTGCCGCGGCGCCGCAGCACGGCGAGGTCGCCGGCGGCCTTGGCCTGGCCGTAGACCCCGAGCGGGGCGAGCGGCTCGTCCTCGTCGTGCGCTCGCCGGGCCCGTCGTAGACGTAGTCGGAGGAGTAGTGCACCAGCCGGAAGCCGGTGCTCGGCGGGAGGCGCGCCAGCTGGGCGGGCAGCGGCGCGTTCAGCGGCCCAGCACGCTCGCGCGCCCGTCGGGGGTCTCGGCCTCGTCGACGCGCGGTGTAGGCCGCGGCGTTGATCACGACGTCGTGCTCGCCCCACGGCCACGCCTCGACGGCGTCGGGGTCGGCGAGGTCGAGGTCGGCCCGGGTCAGGCCGACCGCGCGTCGGGGAGCTCAGCGCAGCAGCGCCCGGCCGACCTGACCGCCGGCGCCGAGCACAGGGTCGTGCGGCGGCGGCACCGGGGCGACGTCGTCCAGGGCCGGGTTGCGACGGTCCTTCTCGGAGACCTCCGCGTCGGCGATCGGCGAGCGGCCAGTCGACGGCGGCGGTGGGGTCGTCGAGGGCGAGCGCCGGGTAGGGGTGCCCGGGCGCCAGTGGTCGTTGACCAGGTAGGTGTAGGCGACGCCGTCGGTCGAGGGTCTGGTAGCCGTTGGCGACGCCGCGCGGCACGAAGACCGCCACCGCCGGGATCGAGCTCGACCGAGAACGAGCCGCCGAAGGTGGGGCCCTCGCGCAGGTCGACCCAGGCGCCGTGCGCCCGCCCGGTGGCGACCGAGACCAGCTTGTCCCACGGCTCGGCGTGCAGGCCGCGCGTGGCGCCCGCGTGCTCGTTCCAGCTGACGTTGGCCTGCACCGGCCCGAAGTCGGGCAGGCCGAGCGCGCGTCATCTTCTCGCGCTGCCAGCCTCCTTGAACCAGCCGCGCGCGTCGACGTGCAGCGGCAGTCGCAGCACCAGCAGGCCGGGGACCGGCGTGGTCTCGAGGCTCGGCTCAGCGGCTGCGCTCACGCCTGGCCCCGTGGCCGCGTAGGCCGCCTCGGTGGCCTGCCTTGTGCGGGCGCCACCAGTCCTCGTGCGCCCGGTACCACTCGATCGGTGGCCGCGAGGCCCTCCTCGAAGTCGGCGTACCGCGGCGCCCAGCCGAGCTCGTCGCGCAGCTTGGTCGGAGTCGATCGCGTAGCGCAGGTCGTGGCCGGCGCGATCGGTGACCAGGTCGTAGTCGTCCGTCGTCGCGGCCGAGCTGGCGCAGGAGCTGGCGCGACGACCTCGAGGTTGGTGCGCTCGCCGTCGGCACCGACGAGGTAGGTCTCCCCGATCCGGCCGTGCTGGAGGATCGCCAGCACCGCGGAGGAGTGGTCGTCGGCGTGGATCCAGTCGCGCACGTTCGCGCCCGGCGCCGTAGACCTTGGGCCGGCCGCCGTCGAGCACGTTGGTGATCTGTCGGGGGATGAACTTCTCGACGTGCTGCCAGGGTCCGTAGTTGTTCGAGCAGTTGCTGATCGTGGCCCGTACCCCGAAGCTGCGCACCCAGGCCCGGACCAGGTGGTCCGAGCCGGCCTTGGTGGCCGAGTACGGGCTGCTCGGGTTGTAGGCGGTCTCCTCGGTGAACCGCTCCGGGTCGTCGAGGGCCAGGTCGCCGTAGACCTCGTCGGTCGAGACGTGGTGCAGCCGGGTGTCGTGCCGGCGGGCCGCCTCCAGCAGCCAGAACGTGCCGACGAGGTTGGTCTGCACGAACGGGCCGGGGTCGCAGGGAGTTGTCGTTGTGCGACTCGGCGGCGAAGTGCACGACCGCGTCGTGTCGGCCGACGAGCGGGTCGACGAGCGTCGGCGTCGGCGACGTCGCCCACCACGAGCCGCACCCGGTCCGTCGGGCAGGGCGGCGAGCGGCCTCGCGGGCAGGCGGCGTAGGTGAGCTTGTCCAGCACGGTGACCGTCGCGTCGGTGTGCTCGACGAGGTGGTGCACGAAGTTGGCGCCGATGAAGCCGGCGCCGCCGGTGACGAGGAGGCGGTCCACGCGGCGGAGTCTAGGATCGGCGAGCGCCGGTGACGCGCGACTCACGGCGGCGGATACACCATGCGCGGCATCATCCTGGCCGGCGGCACCGGCTCCCGGCTGCACCCGATCACCCGCGCGGTCAGCAAGCAGCTGGTGCCGGTCTACGACAAGCCGATGATCTACTACCCGCTGTCCACGCTGATGCTGGCCGGCATCCGCGAGGTCCTGGTCATCACCACCCCGCACGAGGCCGAGCAGTTCCACCGGCTCCTGGGGGACGGCTCCGCAGCTCGGGGTCGAGCTCACCTACGCCGTGCAGCCCTCCCCCGACGGCCTCGCCCAGGCGTTCCTGATCGGCGCGGACCACGTCGGCGACCGGCCGGTCGGGCTGGTGCTGGGCGACAACATCTTCTACGGCCCCGGCCTCGGCGCCCAGCTGCGCCGGTTCGCCGCGACTCGACGGGGCCGCGGTCTTCGGCTACCGGGTCGCGACCCGACCGCCTACGGCGTGGTGGAGTTCGACGAGCACGGGCGGGCGGTCTCGCTGGAGGAGAAGCCGGCGAAGCCGCGGAGCCGCTACGCCGTGCCCGGGCTGTACTTCTACGGCCCCGACGTCGTCGAGCTGGCCGGCGAGCTGCGGCCCTCGTCGCGCGGCGAGCTGGAGATCACCGACCTGAACCGCCGCTACCTCGAGCGAGGGCCGGCTGCGGGTCGAGGTGCTGCCGCGTGGCTCGGCCTGGCTGGACACCGGCACCTTCGACGACCTCAACGACGCCAGCAACTACGTCCGCGCACTCGAGAAGCGGCAGGGGACGAAGGTCGGCTGCGCCCGAGGAGGTGGCGTGGCGGATGGGCTACATCGACGACGCGCGGCTCGCCGAGCTCGCCGAGCCGCTGCGCAAGAGCGGGTACGGCGACTACCTGCTCGAGCTGCTGAACCACGGGTGACGTCGTCAGACGGTGACGACGTCGTGCAGCCCGGCCGCCTCCAGCGCGGCCCGGGCCGAGCCGAGGAGCTCCGGCCCGGCCTCGGGGAGGCCGCCCACGGCGGCCGGACCCCGTGCCGGCGGAATCCGATCACCACGACCCGCACCCCGGGTCGAGGTCGGCGAGCCACGTTGCGGTGCGCGCGAGCTGGTCGTCGGAGTCGTTGTAGCCGGGCACGAGCAGCAGCCGCACCTCGGCGAGGCGGCCCGCGCCGGTGCAGGTACCGGATCGAGTCGAGCACCAGCGCGTTGTCGCGACCGGTGAGCCGGCGGTGCACCTCGGGGTCGAGCGCCTTGAGGTCGACCATGAAGCCGTCGGTCACCGGCAGCAGCGCGTCCCAGACGCGGGGGAGCGCATGGCCGTTGGTGTCGACGTACGTCGTCAACCGGGCGAGCTGCCGGTCGGCCCGGAGCGCGTTGAAGAGGGCCCGGACGAAGCGCCACTGCGCGGTGGCCTCGCCGCCGGAGACGGTGACGCCGGCGAGGAAGGGCTCGGCCAGCCGGATCTGCGTCGAGCAGCTCGCCACGGTCGTGTCGCGGGTGTCCGGGCCGCGCGGCGGGATCGTCTCGGGGTTGTGGCAGGCCAGGCAGTCGAACGGGCAGCCCTGGGCGAACACCACGAACCGGTTGCCCGGCCCGTCCACCCAGGAGAACGGGACGACGTCAGCGAGCCGGACCGGCGTCGAGCTCATGGGCAGATCACCCGCTTGGGTGCGCGTTGGTCGACGTGGGACTCGCGCGACGGAGCCGGCGCCGAGGAAGGTGCTGTCGTGCCGGGCGCCATGGTCGATCGTCGGCGAGGTCGGACTTGCGGACCAGGTATCCGGTGATCCGGATGAAGTCGTTGCTGTCGAGGTTGAAGGTGAAGTCCCGCATGCCGGTGCGGAAGGCGCCGCGGATCACGTCGACCACCGCGGCCGGGTTGCGCCGCGCGGTCTCGTCGAAGGCGAGCACGTCGCTGATCGCCGGCGGGGAAGAGCACGTGGTTGGGGGAGACGGTCTGCAGGTGCCGCAGCAGACCGGGCTCCTCGCCGACCGGGATCCGGCAGCCGGCGGTGACGCCGATGTCGGAGTCGATGCCGGACTGGCTGTGCAGCAGCGCGTGGCCGCCGGTGCCCTCGCAGTAGGGCATCGGCCGGGCGGTCGACCAGCTCGGCGATCCGCCGCGAGGATCTGGCCGGCGAGCTCGTCGGCGGCCTCGTCGTGCCCGTAGCGGGCCGCGGTGCCCTCGTGCTCGAGCACGCAGCGAGACCGCCTCGGCGAGCCCGTAGATGCCGAACATCGCGGAGTACCGGTCCAGGTGCAGCAGGCCGTCGGCGACCAGCCAGGAGTGCTCGAAGAAGCGCGCCTGCTCGACCAGGTGGCGGATCCGCGCCTCCATCAGCTCGGCGGTGAGCTCGACGTAGTGCGGCAGCAGGTCGTCGAGGAAGGACGTCCGTGAGCCGTGGTGGCGCAGCGCCACCTCGCGCAGGTTCAGCCGCACCAGCGTGTGCGAGCCGCCGCCGACCCGCAGCGAGTTGTAGCAGGAGGCGACGCCGTACTCCGCGCCGAGGTCGTCGACCATCATCGGGTGGTTGACGAAGTGCGGCTGACCGCAGGCGAAGACCGTCTCGACGGCGTCGCGCAGCAGGTCGTCGGGGGTGCAGCTGGGGGTCGCACCTTGAGGCTGAGGTTGGGCACCACCTGGAGCAGCTCCCGCTCCAGACGCAGCGCCATCCGGCCGACCCGGGTGTCCGCCGGGCCGAGGTTGGCGTGGGTGAAGGCGTCGGGCAGCATCCGGTCCAGCGAGATCCAGAACAGCCGCAGCCGGCGGTGCAGCTCGGCGTCGTCGACGCCCTCGACGTAGGGCTCGAGCATCGCGTCGAGGTCGCCCAGCCACACCGGGTAGCCGGTGATCGAGGGCACCTGGGTGTAGGCGATCAGCAGGTGCGCCAGGGCCTCGTCGAGATCGAGGGCCGGGCCGAGCTCGAGGAACTGCGAGCCGTGCAGCAGCAGTGCGGAGTAGTCGGGCAGCACGTAGCGGGGGCGGTGCGGCGCGTTGCCCTCGTAGAGGTCGCAGATCACCCGCTTCTCCAGCGCCTCCGCGCACGCCTCGGACACCGGTGGCGGCTCGAGGGCGTTCTCGGCGAGCACCGCGAGCCGGTGCATCCGTTGCGGGTAGGTCAGGGCGGGGTCGTCGATCAGGTCGCGTGCCTGCCGGCGCAGCTCGGGCAGCTCCATGCTCCGAGCATGCGATCGGTGCCGCTGCGCCGGACAGGGGCCAAAGGCCCGAGAAGGGGCCGGGTGTCCGGTCCGCTCAGCCGTCGAGCAGGGCGAGATCGGCGTCGACCATCCGGCCGACGATCTCGTCGAACGTCACGGTCGGCGCCCAGCCCAGCTGCGCGCGGGCCTTGGTCGGCGTCGCCGACCAGCTCGGCGGCGTCGGCGGGGCGCACGAAGGCCGGGTCGAGCTGAACGTGGGCTCCCAGTCGGCGATCCCGCCGCGGGCGAACGCCGTCGCCACGAAGTCGGCGACGCAGTGCGCCGACGCCGGTGGCGACGACGTAGTCGTCCGGCGACGTCGGCCGGCGCCGCCCGCACCATGGCGTCGACGTAGTCCGGCGCCCAGCCCCAGTCGCGGCGCGCGTCGAGGTTGCCGAGCGCGAGCGCGTCCTGCCGGCCCGCGCGCGATCGCGGCGACCGCCGCGGTGATCTTCCGGGTGACGAACGTCGGCGGGCCGCCGCGGCGACTCGTGGTTGTACAGGATCGCAGCTCGACGGCGTGCAGGCCGCGGCGCGCGGTAGACGCCGACCAGCTGGTGCGCGTACGCCTTGGCGGCGCCGTAGGGGTTGACCGGGCGCACGGGCGTGGACTCGTCCTGCGGCGCCGCGTCCGGCGTCGCCGAAGATCTCGGCGCTGGATGCCTGCACGAACGCGCACCGGCCGGCCGCGTCGCTCCTGCAGCTGCCAGCGCCGCCTCCAGCAGCGCGAGCGACCGGCCGCGCCGTTGACCTGCGCCGGTGCAGCGACCGGGTCCTCCCAGGACAGCGCGACCGACGCTGACGCCGGCCGAGGTTGTAGACCTCGTCCGGCGCGACCTCGTCGACGCAGCGCGCCAGCGCCGGCGGCGTCGGCGAGGTCGCCGGCGTGCAGCGCGACGCCGCGCGGCGCGCAGGTCGCGCCGGCCGGCGTCGGCGCGTGCGGACGAGCGCCGTGCACCTCGATGCCCTCGGCGAGCAGCTGCTCGGCGAGGTAGCCGCCGTCCTGGCCGGTGACGCCGGTGACGAGCGCGGCGGCCATGCTCACCGGCCCGGCCAGCGCGCGCTGCTCGGCCAGGTCGGCGTCGACCATCATCTCGACCAGCTCGCTCGAAGCCGACCTTCGGCTCCCAGCCCAGCCGCTCGCGCGCCTTGGTCGGCGTCGCCGATCAGCAGGTCGACCTCGGCCGGGCGCATGAAGCGCGGGTCCTGCACGCACGTAGGCGCGACCAGTCGTCGATGCCGACGTGCGCGAAGGCGACGTCGAGCAGCTCGCGGATCGAGTGGGTCTCGCCGGTGGCGACGACGTAGTCGTCGGCCTCGTCCTGCTGCAGCATCCGCCACATCGCCTCGACGTAGTCGCCGGCGAAGCCCCAGTCGCGCTGGGCGTCGAGGTTGCCCAGCGCGAGCGTCTCCTGCAGCCGAGCGTGATCCGGGCGACCGCGCGGGTGACCTTGCGGGTCACGAACTCCGGGCCCGCGGCGCGGCGACTCGTGGTTGAACAGGATCCCGCGACGAGGCGTGCATGCCGTAGGACTCGCGGTAGTTGATCGTCATGTAGTGGCCGAAGACCTTGGCCACGCCGTACGGCGAGCGCGGCCACAGCAGCGTCGACTCGCGCTGCGGGCACCTCCTGCACCTTGCCGAACATCTCCGAGCTGGACGCCTGGTAGAAGCGCACCTCGCCGATGTCGTCGCCGGCGTACAGCCGGGTCGCCTCGAGCATGTTGAGCACGCCCATGCCGGTGACGTCGGAGGTGAGCGCGGGCGTTCTCCCAGGAGTAGGCGACGAACGAGATGGCGCCGAGGTTGTAGACCTCGTCGGGCTGCCGAGTCGCGCAGCGCGCGGAGCAGGCTGGACAGGTCGGTGAGGTCGCCGGTGAGCAGCTTGACGTCGGGCAGCAGGTGCGGACCAGGTCGAGCTTGGGGTTGTTCTGCCCGCGGATCAGGCCGTAGACCTCGTAGCCCTTGCCGAGCAGCAGCTCGGCCAGGTAGAGGCCGTCCTGGCCGGTGATGCCGGTGATCAGCGCGGTGGGCATGAGCGGATTGTGCCAGTCGAGGCTCGGGTCGACGATCCAGTCGCGACACCCGGTCCTCGGTTTCTCGGTGGGGGCAGTTCGTCGCCTTCTCTGCCGGCCTCGCGCTGGGGAGCCGGTTGGGCGACGCCAACTGCCCCCACGGCGGAACGTGCCGGCCTGTGGAGACCGGATTTCGGCATCCCCAGGACCGGGCACAGACCCGGTATGGACCCGGCAGAGCTCCTCACCCGCCTCGGCGGCATCGCGACGACGAAGCGGCTGCGCCAGTCCCTGACCACCCGGGAGCTTGCGGACGCGGTCCGGGAAGGCAGCATCGTGCGGGTCGGGCGCGGTCACTCACCAGCTGCCCGGGCCGCTGGGAGGCGCGCGCGGCCGCCCGGCGGGTCAGCGGTGTCGTCTCCCACCTCAGTGCCGCCCAGCACTGGGGCTGGCGGTGAAGTTCCCGCCCGACCGGCCCGTCGTCACCGTGCCGCGCAACCGCACTCTGACCGCCGACCAGCGCGAGGGCTTGACGTCCGGTGGTGCAGCCTCCACGCGGACGACATCCGTGACGAGGTCACCTCGCCGGTCCGCACCGTCGTCGACTGCGCCCGCTCGGAGCCGTTCGACGCGGCGCTGGCGGTGGCCGACTCCGCCGTCCGGGCGGGCGACGTGACCCCCGCCAGCTCGTTGTCGAGGCCCAGGCATCGGCGCGGACCGGCCGCCCGGCGGCGCTCCGGGTCGCCCATGCCGTCGACGGTCGCGCCGCCAACCCGTTCGAGTCGGTGCTCCGCGCCATCGCAGCCGACGTGCCCGGGCTGCACGTGGAGCCCCAGCAGTGGGTCGGCCGGGTCGGTCGTGTCGACCTGCTCTGCGTGCGGAACAACCTGGTGATCGAGGCCGACTCGTGGGAGTTCCACGGCGAGCGCTCGGCCTTCGTCCGAGACGTCCGGCGCTACACGTCGTTCGTCCGGCTCGGCTTCGCGGTGGTCCGGTTCACCTGGGAGGAGGTGATGTTCCAGCAGGACTACGTGCGCGACGTGCTGGCGGCGATGGTCGCCCTCGGGCCGCCGTGGGTCCGGGGTGCTCGGCTCGGGCAAGCGCCCACGCCGGCGCTGCTGTGCCCTAACATCGGCGGGTGCTCAAGGACCAGGTCCTCGCCGCGGTGAACCCGGTGCGCCGCCGCGTGCCCCCGGCCGGGGTGCGCGCGATCGTCGCGACCCGGACCGGGATCGACCTGCGCAGCCGGGCGCGGCTGACCCGCGCCAGGGCCGAGATGGAGCACCTGATGGGCGCCGAGGTCTCGGCCGTCGAGCTCGATGTCCTCGCGGAGCGGTTCGTGCAGTGGATGCGCCGCCGCGGCGAGTACCGCTGGCATCCCGAGCTGATCGGCCACCAGCCGGTCTCCGGCCTGGACCACTTCCGCGACGCGCGGGCGCTCGGCCGGGGGGTGCTGGTCAGCTTCCTGCACCACGCCCACTTCGACGGCTCGTTCCTCTCCCTGCGTCGGGCCGGCCTCGAGGACCTGCACGCGATCGTCCACCCCCTGATGGTGGCCGGCGGCGGCGGCAACTTCATGCGCCAGCACGCCCACCTCTGCTCCCTCGGCGGCATCCTGCACAGCACCGACATCGGCTCCGACGGCATCGTCGACCTGCTCGAGCGGGGCAAGCCGGTCTTCATCGCCTCCGACGTCCCTGGCCGCACCCCGGTCCGGTTCCTGAGCCGGGACCGGGTCGGCTCCTCCGGCGCGCCCCGGATCGCCCGCCGGACCGGCTCGCCGGTGGTGGTGATGACGTTCGACCGGGGCGCCGGCGACCAGGCCGGCGTGCGGTTCCACGCCCCCCTCGACCCGGCGGCGTACCCCACCCCGGAGGCGCTGCTCGAGGCGATGCTGGGCGTCCACGAGACGGCGATCCGCGCCTGGCCGGAGGCCTACGACGAACCGCTGAAGAGATGGGGCACACCGTGACCGACCCCGGCACCGGCACCGTCACCACCGCCGACCGGCTGCCACCCGACCCGCGCAAGGCGATCCGCACCGTCCTGCGCCGGCTGGCCGCGCCGCTGCGCCGCCACCTGCCGGCCTTCCTCGCCCCGACCGTCGTGCGGGTGCGCCACCAGCTCGCCAAGCGCAACGCGTTCAAGGTCGCGTCGTCGCGGCTGCAGATGGAGGTGCTGCTCGACGCGCTGCCCGACTACGACCTCGACGAGATGACCGCCCGGCACCTGTGGTTCACCCAGCGCCGCGCGGAGTACCGCTTCCACCCCGAGCTGGTCTCCGACCAGGAGATCGTCGGCCTCGAGCACCTCACCGGCGCCCGCGCCGGTGGCCGCGGGGTCCTGTTGTCGTTCATGCACTACGGCCACTACGACGGGATGTTCCTCGCCCTGAAGAACGCCGGGGTCGAGACCGACGCGATGGTGATCCCCTTCCTGTACGCCGGCATCGGGTCGGACTGGCAGCGCCAGCACGCGCGGTTGCTGCGGATGGGCACGACCATGCACAGCGTCGAGGGCGGCAGCCAGGTGGTCCGCGACCTGCTCGCCGAGGGCCGGGTGGTGGCCCTCGCCTCCGACGTCACCAGCCGCACCAAGGTGCACTTCATGGGCAAGGACCGGCTGGCCTCGTTCGGTGCGCCGCGGCTCGCCCACGAGACCGGCGTCCCGGTGGTGGTGATCAGCGCCGAGTGGCTCGGGGACCGGCAGCGGGTCCGGCTGCACGAGCCCCTGGACCCGGCCGACTTCGCCGACCCGTGGGCGCTCTACGAGGCGATGCTCGCCGTCCACGAGCGGGCCGTCCGGGCCTGGCCGTGGGGCTACGAGCTGCCCCAGGACCGCTGGGTGGTCTGGCCCGAGGAGCCGGACCCGGCCGACGTGTCCTAGGTGACCAGCCCGAGGTTGCGCAGGGACGTCACGAGGTTGTTGAGCACCTGGGTGTTGTTCAGGCCGTTCGCCTCGCCCGGGTCCGGCTGGCGCTCCACCGGCGGCACCCCGAAGAACCCGTCGCGGATCCGGTCCGCACCGGAGATCTCACCACGGGCGTTGCCGGCGAACGAGTTGCCGTGCACCACGTGCCACCGGTTCGCCGTCGACAGCGACAGCCCGAAGTCCTGGGTGGGGTTGTCCCGGTTGTCGAAGCACTGGTTGCCGACCACGGTGCAGCCGGTGCCGGCGTAGATCCGGATGCCGGCGCGCTGACCGGTCGTCGGCGGCCCGGAGTAGCCCGGAAGTTGCTGAAGCAGATGTTGCCCAGGATCGCCACCCGGTCGGAGTCGCAGAAGATCCCGTCGCCGGTGTTGTCGTGGCAGGTGTTGCCGACCACCGACGACCCCGCGGCGTACGACATGGTGATGCCCTTGCCGCTGTTGGCGTTGCCCACGGCGCCGATCGCGGCGTTGTCGCGGCAGACGTTGCCGATCACGCTGACGCCACGCGGCACCGCCCGCCCGACGGTGGTGTCCTGCGCGGTGATCTCCGGCTCGACCCGGATGCCGGCGTCGCTGCACGCCGCACAGGTGTTGCCCTGCACCAGCGCGCCGAAGGACTCGGCGGAGACCAGGATGCCGCGGCGGCTGGCCAGGCAGTGGTTGTTGGTGACGTGGACGTCGCGCACCCGGTAGACCGCGATGGCGTGCCCCTCGGTGCCGACGCCGGAGGGGTCGCGGTCGGCGCCGCTCACGTAGTTGGCGTCCACCAGCACCTTGCTCTCCGAGGCGCCCGAGGACCGGCGCACCAGGATGCCGGTCGCCATCACGTCGGACGCCGCGGTGATCCGGTTGCCGGTGACCCGGACCTGCCCGTCCGGCTGGTCGACGGTGACCGCCCGGCCGCAGTCGACGAACTCGTTGTCCTCCACGACCACGCCGTCGGAGGTCCAGGTGTAGATCGCCGCCTGGGTGGCCGCGGTCCGGCCGGGCATGAACTCGAGGAACCGGCAGCCGCGCACCCGCAGGTCCTTCTGCGTGTTGCGGGTGCTGGCGAAGACCGCGCTGAGCACGGTGGCGTGCCCGGCCCCGTCGAAGGTCAGGTCGCGCACCGTCACGCCGCGTCGGCCGGACACGTCGATCACCCGGGCTGCGGTGCTGGCCCGGTCGAGCACGAGCGTCGTGAGGTCCGGCCCGGCTCCGGCGACGGTCACCCCGTCGGGCGGCCGGAGCAGGTCGGGCGCGGCGTCGCCGAGCAGGTAGCTGCCCGGCGGCAGGTAGCAGGTGCCGCCGTCCGGGGTCGCGTCCAGCGCCGCCTGGATCGCGGCGGTGTCGTCGGTGGTGCCGTCGCCGGCCGCGGAGTACGGCGCGTCCTTGACGTTGACCGCCAGCGCCCCGGTCGCCGCGTGGGGCAGGTCGGCCAGCGGGTCGCGCCGTCGCCGAGCTTGTGTCGCCCGGTGTCGGTCTCGTAGCCGGGCTCCCCGGGATACAGCACCGGGTTGGCCGCGGCCCACTCCTCGGCAGTGCCGCGGCGGAACAGGATCAGGCTGGACATCAGGGGGTCCCTCCGTCGATGACGTTCGGGTCGGTGGGTGGCGGCGAGGGGGAGAGCACCATCGCGGAGACCGGCACCCGGCGGAGCAGCACCACGAACTTGTGCTTGCGGCGGTAGCCGTCGGCGTCGACCGCGTGGCTGACCGGCTCCGGTTCGCCGGTGTGCGGATCGGTGAACCGGACCCGGATCCGGCCGCTGGGCAGCACGGTGCGATCCGCGACCCGGGCCACCCGGGAGGCGGGCCCGACGACGACGTCGCCGGGCCGGAGCTTGCGAGCCGGGAGCAGGCGGGCGGAGAAGTCCGAGGCGGCGGCCGGGCCGGCACCGGCGGCGACCGCGCCACCGGCGAGCAGACTCCCGAGCACCGCACGACGTGCAGCAGTGTCCATGACGGGAGGTTACAGGTAACGAGCGCGCGGGCTAGGCCAGCGGATTCGCGACGTGACCAAGGGGGCAATAGGTCGTTGGTGACTCGCGAGGGGACGCTAGAGCGGCTTGTGGAGCGCCGGCTGGGAGGCCGGCGTCGGAGGGAGCATCGTGGAGTTTCGTGCCTACTTGAACGTGTTGCGACGCAACCTGCTGCTGATCGTGGCCTGCGTCGTCGTGGTCGAGGCGCTGATCGGCGTGGTCACCTATCGCACCACGCCCGTCTACGAGTCGACGGCCCGCGTCTTCGTCTCCAGCTCGCAGTCCGACACCGCCGAGGCGTACGCCGGCGGCCTGGTCGCCGAGCAGCGCGTGGCGGGATACGTCGAGCTGGTCACCAGCCGGGTCCTCGCCGCACGGGTCGCGGAGGACCTCGGGATCGAGGAGTCGGCCACCGACCTGACCGAGAAGGTCGGCGCCAGCGTCGTCCAGGACACCGGCGTGCTCGAGCTGTCGGTGCGCGACGAGGACCCCCGCCGGGCCCAGGACCTCGCCCAGGCCTACGCCGCCGGCCTGATCGCGCTCTCCCAGGAGATCGAGACCCCCAACGGCAAGCAGGAGGCGCCGGTCAAGGCCACGATCATCGACCCGGCGTCGTACTCCGCCGACGCGGTGAGCCCGCAGCCGGCCCGCAACCTCGTCCTCGGGCTGCTCTTCGGCCTCGTGCTCGGGGTGGCCGTGGCCGTGGTCCGCGAGCTGCTCGACACCAGCATCAAGACCACCGACGACTTCGCCGGCGTCACCGAGGCGCCGCTGATGGGGCGATCATCCTGGAGGCCTCGGGCAGCAAGGGGATGCTGCTCAGCGAGCTGGACGCCCAGGCGCCGCGGGTGGAGGCCTTCCGGGTGCTGCGCACCAACCTCCAGTTCGTCGACGTGGACCAGCCCACCAAGGTCTTCGTGGTCACCTGCTCGGTCCCCGGGAGGGCAAGACCGCACCGCGGTCAACCTCGCGCTCGCCATGCCCAGGCCGGCAAGCGGGTGCTGCTCGTCGACGGCGACCTCCGCCGGCCCCGGATCGGCGTCGATGCTCGGCCTCGACGCTCCGTCGGCGTCACCACGGTGCTGCTCGGCAGGGTCGAGCTCGCGCACGCCGTCCAGCGGCACACGCTCACCGACCTCGACGTCCTCACCTCCGGGGTCATCCCGCCCAACGCCGCCGAGCTGCTCCAGTCGCAGGCGATGGCCAAGCTGATCGAGCGGCTCCGGGAGTCCTACGAGGTGGTCATCATCGACTCCCCGCCGCTGCTGCCGGTCACCGACGGCGCCCTGATCGCCGCGCAGACCGACGGCGCCCTGCTGGTGCTGCGACACGGCCGGACCACCCGGGACCAGCTGGCCACCGCCGCCGAACGCCTCTCCGCCGTCGACGCCCAGCTGGTCGGCATGGTGCTCAACATGGTCCCCGCCAAGAAGTTCGCCGGCTATTCCTACGGCGGCTACGGGGACTACCGCGCCTCCGGGCGGCGGGCCCGGCGGCACTGATGAGCCGGCCGGAGGCGACCGTCCTGCACGTCGTCGAGTGCTACGGCGGGGGCGTCGCCAGCGCGCTCGACCAGTACGTGCGCGCCACACCCCACCTCGAGCACCACCTGTTGCGCGCCCTGCGCGAGGACTTCGCCGAGGACGGCCAGTCCGCGGCCTTCGCCTCCGTGGCCGAGCTGCCCCGCCGGCACCCGGCCGCGCGGCGGGCCGTGCGCGACCGGGTCGCCTCCCTCGGCCCCGACGTGGTCCACGCCCACTCCAGCTTCGCCGGTCTGTACGTCCGCACCGCCCTGCGTGCCGCCCGCCGCGGCGGCCCGGCCCGGCTCGTCTACACCGCCCACGGCTACGGCTTCGAGCGGCAGGACGTCTCCGCGCCGCACCGGGCCGCGTTCAGGCTCGCCGAGCGGGCCCTGGGTCTGAACACCGACGTGTACGCCGCCTGCTCCGGGCGCGAGGTCGACCTCTCGGCCAGGGTGGCACCCCGCCGCCACCACGTCCTGCTGCCCAACGTCGCCGACCTCGTCGTCGACGCCGCCCCGGCCCCCCGCGACGGCGTCCCGCACCTGGTCGGGATGGGCCGGCTGGGCGCCTCCAAGGATCCGGCCTTCTTCGCCACGGTGGTCACCGAGCTGCGCCGCCTGGTGGGTGCGGTGGACGCGACCTGGGTCGGCGACGGCCCGGCCGAGTGGGTTGCGCCGCTGCGCGCCGCCGAGGTCGCCGTCACCGGCTGGCTGCCCCGCTCCGAGGGCCTGGCCGTGCTGGCCTCGGCCACGGCGTACGTCAACACCTCGGCGTGGGAGTCCGGGCCGATGGCGCTGCTCGAGGCGCAGGCCCAGGGGGTGCCGATCCTGGCCCGTCCGCTGCCGGCCCTGCGGCACTGCCCGGCCGAGTACCTCGCGGACACGCCGGTCGACCTCGCCCTGCGGGTCGCCAAGGTGGTCGGTGACGCCGACGAGCGGGCCGGCAACCTCGCCGCCTGGGCCCGCTGCTTCGCCGCCCACACCCCGGCCGGTCAGCGGGCGGCCCTCGACGCGGCGTACGGACTGACCCGATGAGCGCGCCGACCCAGCCGGGCACCCGGCCACGATTCGACGAGGCCGTCGTCGAGGAGTACCTCGAGGCCACCCACGCCATCGGCGACCACCTGCTCCGCGAGTTCGCCGCCCTGTGTGCCGACGTCGGGGTCGGCTACTTCCTCACCTCGGGGACCCTGCTCGGCGCGGTCCGCAACGGCACCTGGATCCCGTGGGACGACGACATCGACGTGATCATGTTCCGCGACGAGTACGAGCGGCTGCGCGATGCGCTGGCGACGCACCGGCTCCCCGAGGACATCGCCTTCACCGCCCCCGAGACCCGGGAGGACCACAAGACCGCGATCCCGCGGCTGGTCCACCTGGACACCCAGCGCGTCTACGTCGGTCGCACCCGTTCCCGCACCCCGATCGAGACCCGGCACATCCCGCTGGACATCTTCGTGCTGGACCGGGCCCCACGCTCCGGCTGGCTGCGACGGGTCTGGTCCGGGCTCGCCCTGGGCCTGGAGAAGGTCGCCTCGGCCCGCTACACGACCGTGCGCGACGTCGTCACCGAGCCGACCATCGGCGCCGCCCGCAAGGCGGTCGAGCTGGTGCCGGTGCTGGCCGCGCGGGTGCTGCCCCGCCGGGCCTGGCACGCGCTGCGCACCTGGCTGGTCACCCGGCCGGCCCGCTGGAGCCGCTCCGGACCGTACGTCGCCACCAACTACTCCACGCCCGCCGGCCGCCGGATGGTCTTCGAGCGCGACTGGTACCTCCCCGCCGGGACCGTCGAGTTCGACGGCGAGACCTACCCCGCCCCGGGCGACCACGCCGCGGTCCTGACCGAGCTCTACGGCCCGGACTTCCTGGAGCCGCCGAGTCCCGAGAAGCGCCAACCGGTGCACATCTACGGCGGCCTCCAGGCGACCCTGGCGGGCCGGTCCTGGATGGTCGCCCCGCAGGCCGAGCCGATGATCGCCCACCTCGAGCCGAGCACCGGCCGGATCCAGCCCGCCCTGCCGCCGGCCACCGGCATCTGGGCCGAGGACGGCCTGGAGTCGATCCACCCGTCCGGCTCCTTCCGGCACCAGGTGCTGTGGTCGATGACCGCCCGGTTCACCGCCGCCCTGCTGCAGATCCTGGTCCTGGTGCTGCTGGCCCGCGGCCTCGAGCCGTCGCTGTTCGCGCTGGTCTCCACGGCGTACGTCGCCCTCAACCTCGTGGTGGCCGTCAACGGCTTCGGCCTGCTGCGCCAGATCGAGTTCCGCCGCAGCCGGGACCCCGACGACCCGTCGCTGGCTTCGCTGTTCGCGCTGCGGCTGCGCTTCTCCTACGGCTCGGCGCTGCTGTGGGTGGCGGCCTGCCTGGGCCTGTGGGCGGTCACCCGGCACGACTACTTCCTGGCCCTGGCCCCGGCCGCGGTGTGGCTGCTGGTCGAGCAGACCACCCAGGTGTGGAACGGCATCTCGGTGGTCGACGGGCGCGCGCAGAACCTCGTGCTCTCCTACCTCACCCGGCGGCTGCCGGTGGTCGTCTTCCTCGCCGTCGCGCTGGCCCTCGGCTGGCACATGGTCTGGTCGTGGACGCTCGGCCTGGCGGCCGGGTCCTTCCTGTCCTACGCCGTGGGGGTGGGCGGCCAGGAGCAGTGGGCCCGGGTCCGGTGGCCGCGCCGATCCCTGATCACCGAGAAGCTCCCCCTCGACCTCGGCTACTGGTGGGGCCTGGTCGGCCTCCAGCTGCGCGACTTCGACGTCGCCGCCGTCTCCGCGGTGAGCTCGGTGGCCGGCGGCTTCTACGCCTTCCCGGCCCGGCTGGTCAGCCCGATGAACCTGGTGACCCTGGCCGCCGCCTCGGTCGCCTTCCCCCGGGTGGCCCGCTCCGGGCTGAACCGCAGCCAGCTGCGCCGCGGCACCCTGCTCGGCGTCCTGCCGGTCTGCCTGGTCGCCGGCAGCGTCGCGCTGCTCTCGCCGTTCCTGCCGCTGCTGCTCGGGGAGGCGTACGCCGACGCGGTGCCGGTGCTGCGGATCACCTGCCTGACCGCCGTGCTGACCGGCACCGCCACCCTGCTGGCGATCCTGCTCCAGGCGCTCTCGACCGAGGATGCCCGGATCGTCGGCTACCTCTCCCTGGGCTTCGCAGTGGCGCAGGTGTGCGCCGCGGGCACCGGTGCCGTGCTCGACGGCGCCGTCGGCGCGGCGACCGGCACCGCCTCGCTGAGTGCGGTGATGGCCGCGACGCTGTGGGTCCACGCGAATCGCCGGGTGACGCCATGACCGGTCTCGAGGAGCTCCAGCGGCACGTGCGGCGGCTGCTCGCCGAGCTGGACCGGGTCTGCGTCGCCGCCCGGATCGAGTACACGCTGGCCTACGGCACCGCCATCGGCGCGGTCCGCGACGGCGACCTGATCCCGTGGGACCCGGACGCCGACGTCTGGGTGGCCTCGGCCGACCATCCCCGGCTGCGGGCCGCCTGCGCCGAGCTGCTCGGCCCGGAGTTCGAGCTGCTCACGCCCGAGACGCACGACGACTACGAGTACCTCTTCCCGAGGCTGGCGCTCCGCGGCACCCACCACGTGCTGCTCAGCCTCGACGTCTTCCCGCTCGACCACGCCCCGGCCTCGTCGTGGGGTCGGTCGCTGCACCGCCGGCTCACCCGGGTCCTGGACCGCGCGTTCCTGGTCAAGCGGGGCGACGTCTCGGTGCGGCGCCACTACTCACCGGCGAAGCGACGGGCGGCCCGCGCGCTGCGGCTGCTCGCCGCACCGGTGCCGGCCGGGCTGGTGCTGGCCGCCTTCCGCCGGCTCCAGGCCCGCCGCCCCTCGGGGGTGCTGGTCAACTCCTGCGGCGCCTACGGAGCCCGCGAGTTCTTCGACGCCACCTGGTTCGACGGCACCCGCCCGACGCCGCTCGGCCCGGTGCCCGCCGGGGTCGAACCCCTGCTCACCAGCCTGTACGGCGACTACCTGCGCCCGCCGGCACCCGAGCACCGCAGCCGGGAGCTCGAGCACGCCGTGACGACCTACGTGGAGCCGCTGCGGCTGCCCGGAGGGCTGCTCTCGTGACCCGGGCGGGCGGTGCCGTCGGCGGGGTGCGGGTCCTCGGGCTCGCCGCCACCGGAGTCGTGTGGCTCGGGCTCGGTCTGGCCCTGGTCGGCTCGACCTGGATCGACCCGGCCGGCATCACCGCGGCCGGCATCGCCCTGGTCGTCCTCTCGCTGACGATCCGCTCCTCCCTGGACCTGGTGGTGGTGCTGGCGCCGTTCATGTTCCGGGTCCTCTCGCCGGTCGGCCTGCTCAACCTCGGCACCTCCGACGTGCTGCTCCCGCTCGTCCTGGCCGTGCTCGTGGTGCGCACCGTCGTGGAGCGCGAGCCGGGCGAGCACGACCGGCGCGGCGTCGTGTCCGGTGCGGTGCCGCTCGCGGTCGCCGCCGCGGTGCTGCTGGTCGGCTCGCTCACCGTCTGGTCGGTGGCCGACCCCGACTTCCTGGTCAACAAGGCCGTCTCCGACACCGCCAAGCTCGCCGTCGGCGTGGTCTACCTCGGCCTGGTGGTGACGCTGGTCCGCCGCGACGGCCACCGGGCGACGTACCGCTCCGTGGCGCTGTGGACCTGGGTGGCCACCGCGGTCGCCGGCGCCTCGGTCCTCGGCGGCGCCACCGGGCTCGCGCTGGTGCCCGACGACGGCTACCGGTCGCTGGGCTTCTTCGCCGACCCCAACCTCTACGCCAGCTACCTGCTGCTCAGCCTGGCCCTGCTGGTCTTCCGCGCCACCACCCGCAGCTCACCCCTGCTGGCGGTCCAGGCCGTCGTCCTGGTCGCGGGGCTGGTCGCCACCGGCTCCCGTGGCGGGCTCGGCACCCTGGCCCTGCTCACGGCCTTCTCGTTCCTGGTGATCGGCTCGGCCCGGGTCCGCGCCGCCGTGCTGGTCCTCGCCGTGACCGCGGTGACCGTCGGGCTGGCCTTCCTGCCCGGGGAGGAGGCGAGCAACCAGGGCAACCTGCTCGGCGTCGACCGGCTCCTGGTCTCCTCGGCCGAGTCGGGCGACGACGCCCGCTTCGAGCTGTGGCGGCTGGCGATCTCGCTGTGGCTGGACCACCCGCTGCTCGGCATCGGGATGGGTCAGTACCCCCGCTTCTCGGTCGGCATCGTCGGCGAGATCCACACCAGCGACCTGGGGCACGTGGTGCACAACTCGTTCCTCAGTGTGCTGGTCTCGCTGGGCGCCGTCGGCCTGGTGGTCTTCCTCGGGCTGTTCGCCTGGCTGCTCCGCACCCTCTACACCTCCACGTCCCTGAGCCGGGCGCAGCAGCACGCGCTGGCGGCCGGGCTGGTGGTGATCGTGGCCCAGATGATGACCCTCAACCTGGAGAACCTGCGCTACGTCTGGATCCACTTCGGCCTGGTCGTCGGGCTCGCCGTCACCGACCGGGTCGGCGGCGCCGGTCCAGACCAGCCGGTGGTCGATGTGCAACCCGCCAGTAACCCTCCGTTCGCCCGCGCGTTGTCCCAGCACTGACCGCCCGTCCTTCGGGCGCACCGCCTGCTGGAGGGAGTCCGCTGCGATGACCGTCACCGTCCTCGACCGCACCACCGACCACGCCACCGGACGCAGTGATGCCGAGCTGCTGATCCGGCTGCGGGCCGGTGAGGACGCCGCCGCGCACCAGCTCCTTCGGCGGCACCGGGCCGCCGTGGCCGAGCTCGGACCCTCGCAGTGCTTCTCCTCCGTCGATGCCTCCGGCAAGGTCGCGCTGGTCCAGGTCCGCGACGCCGTCGACCGGGACCTCCCCTTCCGGGCGGCCTGGCTCGCCCTGCACGCCACCGGCACGCTGCCGACGGCGCCCGGCCGGGCCACCGAGGTCTGGGACGCCTTCACCGTGCTTCCTGCCGCCTGGCAGGTCGCCGTCTGGCACCGCGAGGTCGAGGGCCAGCGGCTGCCGGAGATCGCCGGCCACCTCGGGATGGACCAGGAGCAGGCGAGCCGCGCGCTGACCTCGGCGTACGCCTCGTTGAAGCGGCGGGTCGCCCTCGCCCACACCCCGACCTCCTCCGCACCCGAGTGCGAGGAGATCCACGCGACCTACCGACTCTCGCCACCCGCGGTGCTGCCGCTCGCCGAGGTTCGCGCGCTGCGTGAGCACGGACGACACTGCGACAGCTGCCTCGGCCTGATCCGCGCCCTCTTCACCGTGGAGCACACGCTGCGCGACACCCTCGCCGCGGTGGTGCTCGGCGACGCCGCCGAGGACTACCTCGCCTCCCGGCCCCGGGTGGCCCGCCTCCGGCTGCCCGGCCCGGCCCGTCCGGCCCTCACGGAGCGCCGGGTCAACCCGATCCTGGCGAGTCTCACCGCCACCGCCGTCGGAGCATCGGCGATGGCCCTCGCGCTGGCCGGGCCGCAGTTCACGCAGCTGCGCGAGCCCGCCGACGCGGTCACCGCCCAACCGCCCGTCCTCGGCTCCTTCCTCACCCGGGAGGCTGCCGCGAGCCCGAGCGGCCTCGGCGTCCTGGCCCCGGAACCGGTCACCCTCACGCCGGTGGCCGCCGACGCCGCCGCCTCGACCGCCAGCGGCGGCCGGGACGATGCCTCGGCCGGCCCGGACGAGGTCGCCGCACCGGACGGCTCGGCACCTCTCGACGGTGACCCGACGACGGGGACCTCCGGCCCGGACGGCGAGCCCGGCACGCCGACCGGTCCACCGGCGGCCGACGGTGACGAGCCGGACCTGACCGTGTCCGTCGCCGTCTCGCAGAGCCAGGCCACCGTCGCGGTCGACGGCCTCGACCCCGACGCCCCGGTCGCGGTCGAGGTGCCCCTGCCCGAGCTCCCCGTCCCCGGCACCGACGACCCCGCCGGCTCGCTCGACCAGGCCACCGACCTGCCGGTGGGCCTGCCATGAGCGGCCGTGGCGAGACGGCCATCGACCTCGGTCACCGGTTCGCGGCCCTGCTCCTGCTGGTCGTGCTCTCCCCGCTGCTGGTCGTCCTGGCCCTGCTGGTGCTGCTGACCAGCGGTCGTCCGGTGTTCTACCGGCAGGTGCGGATCGGGCAGTTCGGGCGCCGCTTCCGGATCGTGAAGTTCCGCACCATGCACCGCGGCGCCGACGCCCGGCTCGCCGCCGTCCTGGCCGCCTCCGGCACCGACGAGATCCAGCCCTTCTTCAAGATCAAGGACGACCCGCGGGTCACCCGGGTCGGGAGCCTGCTCCGCAAGGCCTCGCTGGACGAGCTGCCGCAGCTCTTCAACGTGCTGCTCGGAGACATGCGGCTGGTCGGCCCGCGGCCCCAGTCGCCGGCCGAGGTCTCGACGTACGACGACCTGGTCTGGCGACGGCTGCTCGTCCGTCCGGGCGTCACCGGCATGTGGCAGGTCCACGGCCGCAGCGACCTGACCGCCGACGAGGGCCTGGCCCTGGACCTGGCCTACGTCCGCGACTGGTCGCCCGGGCTCGACGCGAAGCTGCTGCTGCGCACCCCCAGGGCGGTCGTCGCCCAGCGCGGCGCCTACTGAGCGCGACCCCTACTGAGGGTCGCGTCCTCGGCTCAGGACGATCGGCGCTCCCACGGCGCCACGCCCGGCGAGACCAGGCACAGGGCTGCTCCGATCAGGGCGAACCCGCCGCCGACGACCTCCCAGACCAGGGTGCGGGTGACCGTGTGGTCGGCCAGCACGGCCACCAGCAGCAGTCCCAGCCCCGCGAGGAGGCCCGCACCGGCGGCCACCAGGTGCCGGCCCGGGTGGGCCACCAGGATCCGCATCCCGGCCAGTCCGGCCACGATGCCGAAGGCCAGGTCCCGCAGTGCGTTGTCCTGACCGGTCTGACCGATCGGGTAGATCGTCCACTGGCCGACCAGGACGCACACCGACACCAGGACCAGCAGCCCGGCGCCGATCGGCGCCAGTGGCGGACGGCCGGTCTCCTCCCGGGCCGAGATCATGCTTCGGCGACGCTCGTCGTCCCGCGCGGCGGTGGCCTCGGCGGTGTCGTCGTGCAACCGCTGGCTCGGTGACCGGCCCGCGTGGACCTCACCCTCCTCGAGGTCGCGCAGCTCGCCGCTGACGGCGCCGCTGCGGGTGTCGTAGCGCAGGCCGCCGACCATCGCCAGGCCGGCGCCGGCGACGAGGGCGACGGCGCCGACGATGCCGAGCCATCGCGGCCCGGTGGACGCGCCGATGCCCAGCACGGTCAGCCCGAGCAGGGCGATCAGCAGCCCGCCCCACACCTGGCGGGGATGGACGGGATGGGTGGCGGTCGGGCGGTCCTGGTCAGTCATCTCGGATCCTCCGGTCGGGGGCCGGTCACCCCCGTCGTACCCGGTCCGCCCCCACCCGCAAACACCCGGGCCGCTCAGGCCGGGTAGGCGTCGCCGGCGGCCTGCCGGGCCGCCCACGCGGAGCGGACCATCTCCCTGAGGTCGTGCCGCATCTCCCAGTCGATGTCGCGGGCGGCCCGCTCGCCGGTGGCGACGATCCGGGCCGGGTCGCCGGGGCGCCGGTCGTGCACCTCGGGCTCGAAGTCGATCCCGGTGACGTCGCGGATCGCGTCCATGATCTGGCGCACCGACGAGCCGTCGCCGCTGCCGAGGTTGTAGACCCGCTCCACCGGTTCGCCCGCCTCCAGCGGCGCGCCGCCGCGACGTGGGAGACCGCCAGGTCGGACACGTGGACGTAGTCGCGCACGCAGGTGCCGTCGGGGGTGGGGTAGTCCGCGCCGTAGATCCGCGGCGTGTCCCCGCGTAGAGCATGTCGAACACGATCGGGAAGAGATTGTGCGGGCTGGTGTCGTAGAGCTCGCCCGTGCCCGACCCGACGACGTTGAAGTAGCGCAGCGACGTGTGCCGGACCCCGTGGGCGCGCTCGGCGTCGGCCAGCAGCCACTCGCCGATCAGCTTCGACTCGCCGTACGGCGACTCCGGAGTGGTCGGCTCGTCCTCGGTGACCAGGTCGACGTCGGGGGTCCCGAACTGGCGGCGCTGGAGGAGAACACGATCTGCTCCACCCCGGCGGCCAGCATCGCCTCCAGCAGGCTCACCGTGGCGGTCACGTTCTGGGTGTAGGTGTGCAGGGGACGCTGCACCGACACCCCGGCGTACTTGAAGCCGGCGATGTGGATGACGCCGGTGACGTCGTGCTCACGCAGGGCGGCCTCGACGGCCGCGGTGTCCAGCAGGGTGGCCCGGACGAACGGCACGTCCGCGGGGACGAACTGCTCGAACCCGCTGGACAGGTCGTCGAGGACCACCGGCGCCATCCCGGCGTCCCGCAGCGCCGCCACCACGTGCGACCCGATGTAGCCCGCTCCACCCGTCACCAACCACGTCATGACGCAGCAGCATAGGGTTCTGGAATGAAGATCCTGGTCACCGGCGGCGCCGGTTACATCGGCTCGACCACTGCCAAGGCACTGGAGCAGGCGGGGCACACCCCGGTGATCCTGGACTCCCTGCTCACCGGCCCGCGGCGTCTTCGTGAGGGACCGGATCTTCTACGAGGGCGACATCGCCGACCGCGAGCTCCTGCGCCGGATCATGGCCGAGCACCCCGACATCGAGGCGACGATCCACATGGCCGCCCGGATCGTGGTGCCCGAGTCGGTGGAGCAGCCCTACGAGTACTACCGCGACAACGTCGCCAAGTCGCTCGAGCTGTTCGACGAGCTGGTCGCCCTGGGCAGGCCTCGGGTGCTGTTCTCCTCGTCCGCCTCGCTGTACGCCACCGAGTCGACGACTTCGAGGTGAGCGAGGACGATGCCGCTCGACCCGCCCTCGCCGTACGCCCGGACCAAACGGATGATGGAGCAGGTGCTGGTCGACATGGCCGCCGCGACCGACCTGCGCGCGGTCATCCTGCGCTACTTCAATCCGGTGGGCGCCGACCCGGACCTCGAGTCGGGCATCTATGCCCGGGAGCCGTCCCACGTCATCGGGCAGCTGGTGATGGCCGCCCGTGGGCTCAAGGACAGCTTCACGATCACCGGCACCGACCACCCCACCCGCGACGGCACCGGCATCCGCGACTACATCCACGTCTGGGACCTGGCCCGCGCCCACGTCCGCGCCGTCGAGGCGTTCGACGACGTGCTCGCCGCCGTGGCCGCCCCAGCGCGATCATCAACATCGGCACCGGATCCGGCGTCACCGTGCGTGAGCTGGTCGCCTCCTTCGAGCGGGTCTACGGCCAACCGGTCCCGGTCACCGAGGCGCCACCCCGGCCCGGGCGATGCCGTCGGCGCGTTCGCCAACGTCGACCGCTCGTCGAGCTGCTCGGCTGGCGTGCGGAGCTGAGCATCGACGACGCCATCGCCTCGGCGCTGGCGTGGGGCGAGAAGCGCCAGGAGATCCTCGGCTACGAGTGAGGCCGACTGCGCCGCCATGGGGGCAGTTCGTGTCTGAGCCCGGTGGTGCTGAGCGGGCGGGGCGCTGTTCGTGCCGCCAACTGCCCCCGCGGCGCCACGCCCTGGCCCCTCGACGCCAAGCCTCGCGGTGGCCGACGGCCGGTCCACGTAGTTCACTGGTGCCCATGCGTCTCCTGGCCCCGGTTCTCTGCGTGCTGCTCCTGACCGGCGCGGCCGGGCCCACCTCTGGTGCGGAGCAGGCGTCGGCGCACGTGTCGGCCGTCCCGTCGCGGACGGCGGGGGAGATGACGGTCGAGGAGCCTGCCGTGGAGGGGCCGCTCGCCGACAAGGTGGTGGTGATCGACCCGGGCCACCAGCTCGGCAACCACAACTACCCGAAGAAGATCAACAAGCAGGTGCCGGCCGGCGGCTTCAAGAAGGCCTGCAACACGACCGGGACGGCCACCGACGGCGGCTTCTCCGAGGCCACCTTCGTGTGGCGGGTCGCCCGTCTGCTCCGGGCCCGGCTGAAGCGGCAGGGCGCCCGGGTGGTCTTCACGCGGCACAGCAACCGGCAGGACCGCTGGGGCCCCTGCATCGACGCCCGCGGCCGCACGGGCAACAAGATCGACGCCGACGCGAAGCTCAGCCTGCACGGCGACGGGTCCTACACCGCCGGGGCCCGCGGGTTCCACGTGATCGCACCGACCGACCGCAAGCCGTGGACCCACGACATCTTCACGTCCTCGCGGCGCCTGGCCAGGACCACCAAGCGCGCGCTGAAGTCCGTCGGCCTCCCGGTCGCCAACTACACCGCCGGGGGTGACGGGATCGACTTCCGCGCCGATCTCGGGACCCTGAACCTCGCCGACATCCCCACCGTGCTCGTCGAGCTCGGCAACATGCGCAACCCGAAGGATGCCCGCCGGATGACCACCTCGAAGGGCCGGCGCACCTACAGCCGGGGCCTGCTGAGGGCTGTTCGGAACTACCTGGAGTAGGGCACACTGGTCCAGACCAGGGTCAGTCGGGAGACCGGCGCAGTGACCCTGTGCCCGGGTCGCCGTTCAACCGGGTGGGTGCGGCCGTGACCGACGGTCGGGGAGTGTGGAGGACCTTGTGGCAACCAGCGAACGAATTTCGTCGACACCGGGTGATGTCGAGCTGACCGTCCTGCTCGCCGTGGGCGACTCGCTCGCCGAGCGTCAGTTGCTGTCCCGGCACCGCGAGGCCGTCGCCGACCTCGGCCCCTCGGACGGCTTCGAGTCCGTCGACTCCTCGGGCCGGGTCACCGTCGCGATGATCCGCAACAACATCGGCAAGAACCTTCCGTTCCGGGCCGCCTGGCTCTCGATGCACGCCCAGGGATCGCTGCCGTCGGGCGAGGAGCGCCGCAACCCGGTCTGGGACGCCTTCTGCACGCTCCCCGCCGCCTGGCAGCTGGCCATGTGGCACCGCGAGGTCGAGGGGCAGACGGCCGAGCAGATCGCCTCCTTCCTGGGCACCACCACCGACGGTGCCGAGCGGGCGCTCACGCAGGGCTACTCCGCGCTCAAGCGCAAGATCGCGCTGCACCACGCCGAACGGCCGGTCTCAGCGGCGTGCGAGCACCTCCAGGGCACCTACCGGTTCAACCCTCCCGCGAGCCTGGACAAGGCAGACAGCAAGGCCCTGCGCGCCCACGGTGGCGCCTGCCGGTCCTGCGCTGCGATGACCACCCAGCTGCTGATGGTCGAGCAGCGGCTCCGCGACACGCTGGCCGGCGTGGTCCTCGGCCCGGCTGCGACCCGCTACCTCGCCCTGCGGCCGCAGTCCGGCCTCCGCGTCGTCGGCGGGGCATCGGTCGCCAGACGTCGCGAGGGCCGGCTGGCACCGAGCATCGCCGGCATCACCGCAGCGGCGGTGGGCCTGGCGGCCGCGCTCGCCCTGACGATGGGCCCCGACATGGTCCCCGCGACCGAGGTGCCGACCGCCGCGGCCGCCCCGGCCGAGGTCCCCGTGGCCGGCACCTTCCTCGAGCCCCTCGCCGGTGTGCCCGCGACGGCGACCGCGACCAGGGGTCGCACTCCCACGCCATCGGCTCCCGGCGCGGCGGCCGTCGCCGCACCTGCGCCCGCGGCCACCGGCTCCGCCCCGTCCGGCGGTTCCGGGAACTCCGGCGGCCAGGGCAACCCGGGCGGTGGCAACGGCAACAACAACAACAACGGCAACAACAACAACGGCAACGGCGGTGGAGGCAACGGCGGTGCCGGCTCCGGCAGCGGCCCGGTCACCGTCCAGAGCGGCGGCGGCACCACCACGGTCACCCTCGACACCGGGCTCACCGGGCCGGTCACCGTGCAGATCCCCCTCGGCAGCGGCCAGGGCAAGAGCGCCGGCAAGAGCAAGGGCGTCAACGGACTTGCCCACGCCAGCAGCCGGGGCGCCGCTCACGGCGTACGCGCCCACGGGGCACCGTCCCACTCCCGCGGCAAGGCCCACCGGCGCCACCGCTGACCCACGCCCGGCCGACCCGGTGGCCGGCAGGAAACCGGAGTGCCCCAGGACAGACCTGCCACTAGGTTGACGCCATGGACCGGGGGGCAGCGTTCGCGCCGATGCGCGAGTCCAACTTCCGTTGGTACTTCTGGGCCCAGCTCGATGAACGTCACCGGCTCCACCATGGCGCCGGTCGCCCTGGCCTTCGCGGTCCTCGAGGTCAGCGACTCGGCCAGCGCCCTCGGCATCGTGCTGGCCGCCAACATCGATCCCGATGGTGCTGTTCGTGCTCGTTCGGCGGGGTGATCGCCGACCGGTTGCCCCGGGTGCTGCTGCTCCGCGGGTCGGCAACCTGGTGCTCGGCCCTCACCCAGGGGGCCGTCGCGGCACTGGTGATCACCGGGACAGCGCCGAGCTCTGGATGATGGTCGTCCTGGAGGCGATCAACGGGATCGGCCCTGGCGCTGACCTTCCCGGCCCTGGCCGGGCTGCTGCCCCAGCTGGTGCCGCGCGACCAGCTCCAGCAGGCCAACGTGCTCCAGTCGATGTCCCGCGGCGCGCCCGGGGTCCTGGGCCCGCCGCCGGTGCGCTGCTGGTGGTCACGGTCGGGCCCGGCTGGGCGCTGGCCGCCGACGTGCCTGACCTGGCGTTGTCCGCCCTGCTGCTGGTGCGCAAGGTGAGGATCCCCGCCCGACCACCGCGAGGAGCGGGCTCCACGCTGGCCGAGCTCCGTGAGGGGTGGACCCTCTTCGCCGGGCACCACCTGGCTGTGGGTGATCGTGCTCGGCTTCGGGCTGCTGAACGCGATCCACGGCGGCGCCTGGTTCACCCTCGGACCACCGCCTGGCCAAGGAGCACCATCGGTGAGGACGGCTGGGGCATCGTCCTGTCGGCCGAGTCGCTCGGACTGGTCGCGATGACCTTCCTGATGCTGCGGCGCCGGCTCGAGCGTCCGCTGGTCTACGGCATGGTCGGGGTCTCCGTGGTCGGGCTCTCGTTGTTCCTGCTCGGCGCCCACCCGGTGCTGCTCCCCCTGGTGATCGCAGCGTTCCTGGCCGGCGCCGGCATCGAGCTGTTCAGCCTCGGCTGGAACCTCGCCATGCAGGAGAACATCGAGGAACGCCTGCTCTCCCGGGCCTACTCCTACGACATGCTCGGCTCGTTCGTCGCGATCCCGATCGGCCAGCTCGCCTACGGACCCCTCGGTGAACACTTCGGCTACCGCGACGTGCTGGTGGTCAGCGGAATCGTCTACGCCGCGATCGCGCTGCTCACCCTGGTGTCACCAGCCGTACGCAACCTCCGGCGGGTTCCGGTCGCCGGTTAGTCTCGCCGGGTGCGAGGCGACCGGGGATGAGCTGGTTCGACGGCAACACCCACCACTGGGACGACTGGACCCTCGACGCGCTCGTCGCCGCCAAGGGCGACGACCAGGGTCAGCCTGGTCGTGCCGGCCCGCAACGAGGCCGCCACGGTCGGTGACGTGGTCGGCCGGGTCCGCGAGGCGCTGGTGGAGACCACCGCGCTGCTCGACGAGATCGTGGTGATCGACTCCGACTCCACCGACGACACCTACGCGGTGGCCGAGCGACGCCGGCGCCGTCGTGCACCGCTCGCGCCGAGATCCGCCCCGACCTCGGGCAGCCGCCCGGGCAAGGGCGAGGCGATGTGGAAGTCGCTGTTCGTCACCCGCGGCGACCTGCTGGTCTTCATGGACGCCGACCTGCTCGACTGGGACACCCACTTCGTCCCCGGGCTGCTCGGCCCGCTGCTCACCCGACCCGGAGGTCGCGCTGGTGAAGGGCTTCTACGAGCGGCCGCTGACGGCGACGGCGGCCGACGGCCGCGGCGTTCGAGGGCGGCCGGGTCACCGAGCTGGTCGCCCGCCCGCTGATCGCCTGCTCTTCCCCGAGCTGGCCGGGCTGGTGCAGCCGCTGGCCGGCGAGTGGGCGGTGCGCCGCTCGCTGTTCGCCTCGCTGCAGCGTGCCCACCGGGTACGCCGTGGAGCTGGCCGCCCTGGTCGACACCGCGCCGCGCTCGGGCTCGACGCGATCGCCCAGGTCGACCTCGGCCGCCGGGCCCACCGGCACCAGGCGCTGCGCGACCTCGGCGGCATGGCCGACCCAGATCCTCGCCGCGGCGCGTCGCAGCCGGCGCCGGGCCTCGGACCCGGCGCGCCCGGACGGCGACGTCGAGCTGCGGCAGTACCACCCCGGTGCCGGCGGCCGTCGCCGCGCGCCGTCGACCGGTGCCCGTCGCCGAGCGACCGCCCGCCGGGCGTCGGAGGCCGCGCGATGACGCTCAAGCTCGGCCGCCACGCGTTCCCCGACGACGCCACCCTGATGATGGCGATCGTCAACCGGACCCCGGACTCGTTCTACGACCAGGGCGCCACCTGGGCCGAGGACAAGGCCTTCGACCGGGTCGCGCAGGTGGTCGACCAGGGCGCCGAGATCGTCGACATCGGCGGGATCAAGGCGGCGCCCGGCGCGGAGATCGACGCGGACGAGGAGAGGCGGCGCGTCGTCGACTTCGTCGCGCGGGTGCGCGCGGCGCTACCCCGACGCTGGTGATCTCGGTCGACACCTGGCGCGCCGAGGTCGGCGCGTGCGGTCGTGCGCGGCCGGCGCCGACGTGCTCAACGACGCCTGGGGCGGCGCCGACCCCGGCGCTGGTCGACGTCGCCGCGGAGTACGGCGCCGCGATCGTCTGCACCCACACCGGCGGGGTCGACCCCGCGGACGCGGCCGCTTCCGGATCGAGTACGACGACGTCGTCGCCTCGGCGATCGCGGACACCGTGGCCTACGCCGAGCGCGCCGTGGCCGCCGGCGTGGACCCGCGCAGCGTCGTGATCGACCCCGCCCACGACTTCGGCAAGAACACCTTCCACTCCCTCGAGCTGACCCGCCGCCTCGACGAGATGGTCGCCACCGGCTGGCCGGTGCTGGTGTCGCTGTCCAACAAGGACTTCGTCGGCGAGACCCTCGACCTGCCCGTCGGGCGAGCGGCTGACCGGCACCCTGGCCGCGACCGCCGTCTGCGCGCTGGCCGGCGCCCGGATCTACCGCGTGCACGAGGTCGTCGAGACCCGGCAGGTCGTCGACATGGTCTGACGCCATCGCCGGCCGCCGGCCGCCGCAGCGCGCCATCCGGGGGCTGCAGTGACCCGGCCAGGGACCCGGCCAGGGACCCGGCCAGGGACCAGGCCAGGGACCAGGGTGGTGCTCGTGCCCGGGGTGCTCGCGCTGCTGCCGGAGTACGCCGGTGGCAGCGATCCGGTGCCCGAGCTCCGAGCCGCCTGCGTGGCGGCCGTCTCCTGGCTGGAGGGGCCGGTCGAGGTGGTCGCGAGCCCGCAGGGGCGGCGGGTGGCGCAGGCGCTGCTCGAGGTTGCGGGGTCTCGACGACGCTCGCCGGCGCTCGCTGCTCGACCACCGGGGTCGGCGGAGCCCTCTGCTCGACCACCGGAGGGCGCGGCTGCTCGACCACCGGCGGCGTACCTGGTCGTCGGGAACGGGTCGGCCCGGCGCACCGAGAAGGCACCCGGACACCTCGACCCCCGGGCCGCGGCGTTCGACGACGAGCTGCGCCGCGCACTGCTCGCGCCCGACCCGGCGGCGCTGGCCGGGATCGACCCGGGGCTGGCCGATCGGCTGTGGGCCGACACCGGCTCGATCCGCCGGCTCGGCGAGCTCCTGGGCTCCGACGCCACCGCCACCGTCGACCTCGACGCCGACCCGTTCGGCGTGCAGTACTGGGTGATCCGCTGGGAGATCCCGAACTGACGATCAGGGCCGAGCGGCCGCGGACGCCAGGGATTCCCTGACCCGGTCGGGATGCTGCATGGCGTCCTCCCAGCAGCACCGCAGCACGGTCCAGCCCGCGCACACCATGGCCGGGTAGCGGCGAGGCCACGGCGGAAGGCCTCGCGGCCGGAGTGAAACGCCCAGGAGTCGCACTCGATGGCGAGCTGTCGCCGCTCGTCGGTGAGGTCGGCCCACCCCACGTCCGCCACCCGACCCTGCGGCGTCACCTCGAGGCCGGGCACATCGAGCGCGATCGCGCGCACCACCGACTCGACGGGGTTGGCCGCGCGACCGTCCGCCGCCCTCGCGACCCGGAGCGTGGCCGGTCTCCCGGTCCTCGTCGCTGTCCGGGCGGCCTCCAGCAGCTGGTCTCGGGTCACGTGGCCGTCACGCAGAGCGGAGTCGGCGACGGCCAACGCCTCGTCGAACGGCAGCGAGCGCGCGCAGTCGACGACGGTCTGCACCCGTGAGGTCACGGTCTTGCGCACCACGCCGTGCGGCGGCAGGTCCTGACGGTGTACGTCGATGCCGTCTCGGTTCGACACTTCGGTTGCGGGGCACCGTCACGACCGGCCGCTCCGGGTCCGTCTTGACTGGCCAACCCCACCAGCGCGCCGCGCTCAATCCGGAGATGACCCCGGTGATGGAGGTGGCGGCCACGAGGGCTTCCTCCACCCCGGCGATCGCGAACCGGCCGCGGCCGATCCTGACCAGGCCACCGTTGGCCACCGCCGCGTCCACCTCGCCCTGGTCGAAGAGCGGCAGCAGGTCCGTCGTCCGGGCGATCCCGCCCAGCTGATGGACGAACTCGGCGATGTCGAACTCGGCGATGTCGAACTCGGTCATGGCGGTGAGTCTGCCGATTCGAATACACAGTTGGTGAGGCCCTGGGTCTCGGCTGGCGACCGAATCCACCAACCGTGTGCTTGAAAAGGTGCCGCCGGGACGGCATTGCGGAAAGGGCGGCAGGCCCGGACGGAATGCGCAGGCCACCGGTTCGGTTGGGGGACCGTGACCCCAGACGACTCCCGCCGCGTGTCCACGCTGCTCGGACTCCTCTTCGGCCTCGCCGGGATGGGGTCGTCCTCGGCCGCCATCGCGCTGCCGCTGATGGGCCAGGACCTCGGGGTCGGGGTCGGCGTGGCCACCTGGACGATCAGTCTCTACGCCTTGATGCTCGCGGTCACGACCGCCGTCTACGGCCGGATCTCCGACCTGGTGGGCGTCCGGATCCCGTTGCTGGTCGGGGTCGGGCTGATGACCGGCGGGGCCGTGGTCGCCGCGCTCTCCCCGACGTACGGCGTCCTGCTCGTCGCCCGGATGGTGCAGGGAGCCGGCGCCGCCGCCGTCCCCACCCTCGGGGTCGCGATGCTCAGCGCCCGCTACTCCGGTGCCGTGCGCGGCCTGGCCTTCGGGCGACTGGCCGGCACCGCGGCAGCGATCAGCTGCCTCGGCCCGTTCGTCGGCGGCCTGGTCGAGCACGCGCTCGGGTGGCGCGCGGTGATGGCACTGCCCCTCCTCGGACTCCTGGTCATCCCGTTCCTGTGGCGCGCGATGACCGGCGGCGGCACCGGCGCCAGCCTCGACCTGCTCGGCGCGGTCCTGGTGGCCGGCACCGCGGGCGGCCTGGTGCTGCTGGTGCAGTCGCCCTCCACCGGCCTCACCGTTGCCCTGGTGGGTGTCGTCCTGATGGTGCTGGGGACCCCGGCGGTCGCGCTGCGGGTGCGGCACCGGCCCCACGGGTTCCTCCCGCTGTCCGTGATCCGCAACGGCACGGTCGTGCGTTCGGCGCTGGCCGCGGCCGCCGTCCCGGCCGCCTGGTTCGCGCTGCTGGTCGGCGTGCCCGCCGTCCTGGTCGTCGAGGGCTGGGAGGCGTGGCAGGTCGGCGTGCTGCTCCTGCCCAGCGCCGTCGTGGCGCTCGGTGTGCCGCGGATCGCCGGCCCCCTGCTGACCCGGGTCGGGTCCGCCACGTCGTTGGCCATCTCCGGGGTGATCGCCTCGGTCGCCCTCCTGCTGGCCGCCGTGGGGAGTGCGGCCCTGTGGCCCCCGCTGCTCGCCGTCTCGGTGATCCTGGTGACGATGGCCTTCGGGCTCGGCCAGCCGGCGCTCAGCGCCGCGGTGGGCGACGCGGTCCACGTCGACGTCCGCGGGGTCGCCCTCGGCGTGGCCACCCTGCTCTTCCTGGTCGGCGGCAGCGTCGGCTCGGCCGTGGTCGGCGGCCTGGGCGACGCGCTCGGGATCCCGGCCAGCCTCGGCCTGCTCGCGCTGCTGCCGCTGCTCGGCCTGTTCGCGCTGGCCCCGGTGATCCGTCGCGAGCGCGCGGCGACCGCCGAGGTCGCGATGGCCGCCCCCCGCACCTGACCCGGCGCCGAGCCGCCTGAGACAGTGGCCCCATGCGTCAACTGGCCGGACCCGACCTGAGTTCTGCGACGAGCAGCGCCCCGCTCACCGACGACGACCTGCGGCGGTTGTACGCCGCCCCCGACGGCCCGTGGCTGCGCGCCAACATGGTCTCGACCGTGGACGGCGCCGCCACCGGCGCCAACGGGAAGTCCGGATCGATCAACAACCAGGTCGACAAGCGGGTCTTCGACCTGCTCCGTGACCAGTGCGACGCGATCCTGGTCGGCGCCGGGACCGCGCGGGCCGAGGGCTATCGGCCGGCTCCGCGCCCGATCGTGGTGGTCAGTCGCACCGGCCGGGTCCCCGAGGGGCTCCGGGATGCCGAGCCCGGGCAGGTCCTGCTGGCCACCTGCCAGGAGGCCGACGGTCTCGCCGCTGCCCGCGACGTCCTGGGGGCCGACCACGTGCTCGTGCTCGGGGGCCACCGGGTGGACCTGGTCGGCCTGAAGCAGGCGCTGGCGATGCGCGGTCTGCGCCACCTGCTCTGCGAGGGCGGACCGCACCTGCTCCGGGACCTGCTGGACCAGGGAGCCCTCGACGAGGTCGACGCCACGCTGGTGCCCCGTCTGGTCGGCGGCGAGCACGCGCGGATCACCGACGGCCCCCCGGTCGACGTACCGCTTCGACTGGGGCTGCTGGTCGAGGAGGACAACACCGTTCTAGCCCGGTGGTACGTCGGCGGCTAAAAGGCAGGGTTCGCACGTGTCGCCCCATGCGCCCCCCTAGACTTCGGGCGTATCGCCGTCCACAGCATCGGAGTGCTCCATGCGGATCGACTGGGTGCCCTTCTCGGCCTCGTCGTTGGTGGCCGGCGCGACGATGCTCTCGATCGGCTCGCTGACCATGCCGTCGGCCGAGGACTCCACGGAGATGCTGACACTGGCGCAGGAGGAGGGTGGCCGGTGGCTGGCCGTCTCCGGGCTCTACTTCGTGGCGGCGGTCCTGCTCACCGTGGGCCTCCCGTCGATCCTGGTGCTCTTCGACCGCAAGGGGGCCCGGGTCGGACTCACCGCGATCTCCGTCTTCACCATCGGGTGCGTCGGGACGGCCGGCTACGCGATGATCCTGTCGTTCTTCCGGGCCCTGGTCGTGGCCGACGCCCTCGATGCGGACGCCCTCGACGCGGTTGCCTCCGACAACGGGTTCGCGGTCTTCCTGTTCGGCTGGATCGGTGCGTTCTACCTCGGTGAGCTGCTGCTGGGGATCGCGTTGCTGATGGCGAAGTCGACGCCGAGGTGGATCCCCGGGCTGTTGATCCTGCACGTCGCGCTGTTCCCGCTCAGCCAGGTGCTGCCTTCCGAGGCCCGGGGCCTGACCGTGCTGCTGATCACCGTCGCCCTGTCCGGTGTGGCCATCCACGCCAACACCCGGCACGTCCGGGTCGCCTGAGTCACCGGACCCGTCCGCGGCTCGTCGGGGTTCAGGCGCTGCTCGCGCCGCACCAGCGCCGGCGGGAAGATCACCCGCACCGGGCCGCTCCCGTCGGCGCCGTCGATCTGCTCGAGCAGCAGCCGGGTGGCGCGCTCGGCCATCTCGCGGACGGGTTGTGCATCGTGGTCAGCGGCGGGTCGGTGCGCTCGGCGACGCCGAGGTCGTCGAAGCCGACGAGCGCGACGTCGTCGGGGACGCGCCGCCCGCGGCGCGCAGCGCGCCGCAGCGCGCCGGCAGCCATCAGGTCGGAGGCGGCGACGATGCCGTCGAGGTCGGGGTGGGCGTCGAGCAGGCGCTGCGCGGCCGCCTGCGCCGCCGCTGCCTCGGTGAAGTCGCCGTGCTCGACGCCGCGTCGTCGAGCCCGGCGGCGTGCCATCGCCTGTCGCCAGCCGGCGAGCCGGTCGACCCCGGCGGTCATGTCGGCGGGCCGGCGATGGTGCCGATCCGCCGGCAGCCACGCTCGAGCAGGACCTCGGTGGCCGCGCGACCGCCGGCGACGTTGTCGATGTCGACGTAGGCGACCCGGTCGCCGCCGCTCCACGGGCGGCCGACGAAGACGCAGCGGCAGGCCGAGGTCGGCGAGGTGCTCGGCGAGGCGGTCGCTCGCGGTGGTGGGAGACGACGATGGCGCCGTCGACGTGGCGGTTGGCTGAGGTAGCGCAGCATGCGCGACTCCTGCTCGCCCGGCCTGGCCATCAGCAGCACCAGCTGGAGGTCGCGCTCGGAGAGGACCTGGTTGACGCCGCGCAGCGTGCGGGCGAAGAACGGGTCGGGAAGACCCGCTCGTCGGGCTCGGGCACGACCACCGCGACGCGAGTCGGTGCGCCGGGTGACCAGGCTGCGGGCCGCCGGGTTGGGGCTGTAGCCGAGGGTCCGCACGGCGGCGTCGACCGCGGCCTGGGCGCGCGGCGCTGACCCGGTTGCCGCCGTTGATCGCGCGCGAGGCCGTGGCCCGGGAGACGCCCGCGAGCGCGGGCGACCTCCTCGAGCGTGGGGCGAGCCCGTGCCGTGCCGCGGTCCCGCGTCCATGCGGGTCACGCTACTGACTCTCGCCACCGGGACCTCCGGCGCCCGGGACGGCGGGCGGCCGTCGGGCGGTACGACGCGGTGCGCGGCCACGTCGGCGTACCAGTGGGCGCTCGACTTGGGGGTGCGCACCTGGGTCTCGTAGTCGACGTGGACGATGCCGAACCGCTTGGCGTAGCCGTAGGCCCACTCGAAGTTGTCCAGCAGCGACCACTGGAAGTAGCCGCGCACGTCGACGCCCCCGTCCATCGCGGCGTGGACCGCGCGCAGGTGGGCGTCGAGGTAGGCGATCCGGTCGGGGTCGTGGACCTCGCCGTCGGCGCCGGGCGCGTCGGCGAAGGCGGCGCCGTTCTCGGTGACGACGATCGGCGGCACGGCGTAGTCGCGCGTGAGCCGGACGCAGCAGCCGGGTGCAGGCCCTCGGGCTGGATCTCCCAGCCCATCGTCGGTGCGCGGCAGCCCGCGGCTGGGGAACGTGACGTCGCTCGCAGCCCACGAACGGCGAGGCTCGGCCGCGGCGGGGTGCTCGATGCCGGCGTCGACCGGGTCGGCGAGCGGTGCCCGAGACCGCGTCGCCGTGGTAGTAGTTGACGCCCAGCACGTCGATCGGCGCCGCGATGAGGTCGAGGTCGCCGTCGCGCGACGTCGTGCCAGTCGGAGCCGCGACGGTCGGCGCGGTGTCCTCGAGCAGGTCGGCGGGGTAGGAGCCGCGCAGCAGCGGGTCGAGGAAGACCCGGTTCTGCAGGCCGTCGATCGCGGCGCGCGGCGTCGACGTCGGCCGGGTCGTCCGGGTCGGCCGGGGTCGGCGCACGGTCGAGGTTGAGCGTGATCCCCAGCTCGGCGTCCGGCGCCGCGGCGCGCGCAGCTCGTCGACGACCAGGCCGTGGCCGAGCAGCAGGTGGTGGGCCGCGACCAGCGCCGGCGCGCCGCTCCTGGCGGCCCGGGGCGTGCTGCCCGCCGGTGTAGCCGAGGAACGCCGAGCACCACGGCTCGTTGAGGGTGGTCCAGTCGGCACCCGGTCGCCGAGCGCGTCGTGCAGGGCGAGGGCGTAGTCGGCGAAGCGGTAGGCGGTGTCGCGGTTGGTCCAGCCGCCGCGCGTCCTCGAGGGCCTGCGGGAGGTCCCAGTGGTAGAGCGTGAGCCAGGGCGCGATGCCGTGCGGCGAGCAGCTCGTCGACGAGCCGGTCGGTAGAAGTCGAGGCCGGCGCGGGTTGACCGGGCCGGCCGTCGGGCCGGACCCGCGGCCAGGCGACCGAGAAGCGGTAGGCGTCCAGGCCGAGGCGGCGCATCAGCGCGACGTCCTGCGGCATCCGGTGGTAGTGGTCGCAGGCGACGTCGCCGTTGTCGCCGTCGAGCGACCGCGCCGGGCACCCGGCAGAAGGTGTCCCAGATCGACGGCGCGCGGCCGTCCTCGGTCGACGGCGCCCTCGATCTGGTAGGCCGCGGTCGCGGCGCCCCAGCGGAAGTCGGCGCGGGAACTCGAGCGCCCGAGGTCGCGGTCGGCGGCCGCCTGGCAGGTCGGGACGGTCCGCGGGCTGGTGCTGGTCATCCTTTGACGGCTCCTTGCATGATGCCGGACACGAACTGGCGGCCGGTGGCGACGAACAGGATCAGCAGCGGGATCGTGGCCAGCGTGGCGCCGGCCAGCACGAGGCTGTAGTCCTTGTAGTAGCCGCTCTGGAGCTGGTTGAGGGCGATCTGGACCGTCGGGTTGTCGCCGGGCAGCACGATGCAGCGGCCAGAAGAAGTCGGTCCAGACCTGCATGAACGTGAACAGCCAGAGGATCGCCGCGGCCGGCCGGGCCGCCGGGCACCGCGACGTGCAGAAGACGCGGAGCTGCGAGCAGCCGTCGACGCGGGCGGCCTCGATGAGCTCGTCGGGGATCGCGTCGACCAGGTACTGGCGCATGAAGAAGACGCCGAACGCGGTGACGAGCCAGGGGATGATCACCGCCCAGACGCTGCCGGTCCAGCCGAGCTTGGCCATCAGGATGAACAGCGGCACCACGCCGAGCTGGGTCGGCACCGCCATCGTGGCGATGACGAAGACCAGCAGGGCGTTGCTGCCCCGGAAGCGGAGCTTGGCGAACGCGAAGCCGGCGAGGGTGGAGAAGAAGACCACCGAGGTCGCGGTGACGCCCGGAGACGAGCAGGCTGTTGCCGAGCGACTTCCAGAACGGCACGGTGTCGAAGACCCGCCGGGCGTTCTCGAAGAAGTGCCCGCCCGGGAACAGCGGCGGCACCTGCTGGGTCATCACGCTCCTTGGTCTGCGAGCCGATCAGGAACGACCAGTAGAGCGGGGCGGCCGAGCCCAGCGACGAAGGCGAGCAGCAGCCCGTAGACGAGGAAGCCGGGACGGCGGTTCATCGCCCACCTCCCAGGGACGCGCAACCGCCGGCGTGAGACGACGAAGTTGACCAGGGCGATGCCGACGATGAGCAGGAACAGCAGCCATGCCGTGGCCGAGGCCCGGCCGAGGTCGCGCAGGTGCCAGCCGAAGTCGTAGATCAGCATAAAAAAACGAGGCCACTGCAAGGCAGGGTGCTTGGGCCCATCCGTCGTTCCGGTCGAGGCGGGCTCAGCGCATCGAGGGGCATGGGCGATCAGTCCTGTCGAACGAGATCGATCCCGGTCTCGCGATATCCCTCCCGATGAAGGAGGCAAATCAGCAGGCGTGTCCCCTGTCCCCGGAAGGCCATCTCGTCGTGGCGACTCCCGTGCCCCCGAGAACGAGGAGTGCACGCTCGGACAGTTTCCGTGCGAAGAGCTTTTCCGGCCGCGTCCGGACTGACCTGCCCCCGGTGATAGCCCTCTCTGTGATGTAGAGTTTGCCCCACCTCGAAGGAGCAGACGCCATGAGGAAGAGCCGTTTTTCCGACGCGCAGGTCATCGAAATGCTCAGTGACCCCGTCCACTTTTTCGGGGCAGGATCAGTCCTGCGCTACCTCATGGTCCTGCACTTCCTGCTGGGGAAGTCGCGGCGACCGATCGATGTCGAAACGGCCGATCTCGCCACGCGCTTCGCCGAATACCATCTCCTGAGCGCCCTCCATGTCGTCCAGCAATACGACAGCGCCAATACGTCCCGGTTCCAGATGATCTCCGAAGCCAGCAACCGCCTCTCGGACGCCGGCAAGCCGGTCACGGGCCGCGAGGTCAGTCGGATCCTGAGCAAGCAGCAGCGGCAGCAATTCGCGAGAGGCGAGATCGCGGAGATCCTCCAGGTCCTGAACCGGATCGAGGAAATGCCGGGTCTCTTCAAGGGCACCAGCGATCCGCGCGAGAAATCCGCGGCGATCCAGGGCCGCCGGGACGAGATCCAGGCGCGCCTCGTCCTCAACGAGCGCAAGCGCAACGAGCGTCGGCTCCGGGAACTCCGTCGGACCGATCGTGACCAGATCGCCGGGGGATCGGATCACGATCATGTCGATGAGGCCGGGAGCAATGTCGTGCAGCTGGACCTGCCGATGACCGGGACGGGCTGATACCCGGGACATCCTGCCAGACGCCGTCGCCGGAGGACGTTGCCCCGGCCAAAAAAATGTGGCCGCGGCGTTTGGGGACGCCGCGGCCACTTCCCTATTTCCGCTCTTGCCAGACAGGGAGACAACGGAAATGGCGGAAAAACTCTATACGACGAAGGATCTTGCGGAGCGGTTTGTCTGCAAGCCGCGATGCATCACCAACTGGATCAACCACGGCTGCCCCACAGGGGGCAAATGGGTGAAGCTGCCCGCCCGGAAGCTCGGCAGGCGCTGGTTCGCGACCAGGGAAGACGTGCTCCTCTTCGAGCATCGAACCCGGCCTTCCCGTGATGGAAGGCCGGATCTCGAGCTCGATGACGAGTGACGGTCGAATTCTCGGACAAGGACCCGACCATGACCGTTCAAGATGAAATCAGGGCGCACCTGAAGGAAACCGGGGAAACGAAGCGGGCCCTGTCCCTGAGGGCAGGGTTGAACGACAAGTTCGTGTCCGACCTTCTGTCCAGAGACGGACAAAAATCGCGATACACGAATCTGGCTGGCCCTCTCGCACGCGACGGGACGCGACCTTGTCCGGGCCGCCGATATGGCCTCGCTGACCTACGATCGTCTGATCGAGAAGCTGGAAGCCGACGGCAGAAAAGTCTCCGTCAGCCGGATCCGGTGGATCATGAGACAGGAGAACTGGTACGGGAACCGGGTCGTTTGCCGGCACGACGTGATCGACTTCTTCGCGCGTCATAACGCTGCGAGCCTCGGTCTGTCCCCGGGCAGTCGATCCACCTACAAGAGTGACATTCTCGCGGCGATCGACGGCCATGGTGGACGCAACCGGCCCCGCGGGGTCGCCGATATCGGCGGGGTCTGGAACGAGTGCTACCGCGCCGCCCTGGACGCGAAGCTGCCGGAGGATTGCATCCGCAAGGCCGGGCCGTTCTTCGTCTATCTGTTCGATCGGCAGATCCTGCCGGAGGACGTGACCCCGGATGTCCTTGGGGAGTACTTCGCGTATCGCCTCGAGCATGGTGTGACGACCGAGGCGAAGTGCCGGAAGCATGTTGCGAACATCGTCACGCTGATCCGCCATCTCGCCACGGACCCGCGAACCTCGCGGTTCGGGTTCGGTGTCGTCGCCTCACCGTTCACCGATCGACGCGACAAGTTCGGCGTGGACGACGCCCTGCTCGCCGACCTGCTGCGTGAGTTCGATACGCGTGTCGCTCCGTGGGCACTGGGTGAGGCGTCGAGGGACGGGGTCACCTACGAGGCATTCCTCGAAGCTCTGGACAGGGAAGAAACGGCCCCGGTTTCCGATCGGGAAGGCGCGGCTTCGGAAGAAGGTTGCGGCAAAGGCGAAACTGGCGGGCCGTGGCGGAAAGAATGGCCGCGTGGAGCACAAGGAAGCCAGGCTTCGCGAATACGGCTTCCTGACGACGGACGATCGCTGGTCGCCATCGACCGTCAGGACGCGACGCGGATACGTCGTGTCGCTGGCCAAGGCCCTGGCCGCTACCCACGACGAGGTCGTGACCTCCATGGCAGACCTTCTCGACCCGGAATACCTGGCGGCAGCGGCCGAGGCCCTGGCCGAGTCGAACGGCGGTGGCGGGCAGACCGACTACGTCGCCTCCGTCCTGAAGGCCATGAAGAAGATCGCCGTCGGCTACGCGGCGGCTTCCGAAGAGGATCTGGAGGATATCAAGGCGCTCATCCGGTTCCACGAGACCGGACGCCGCGGCATCTCGCCGAAAAACAAGGCGAAGCTGCGCCAGTTCACCGAGGCGCGGATCCAGGCCACGATCGACTTGTCGGGGAAGGTGCTGAACGGGATCAATCTGGAGATCGACAGACGGCGGGAGACGCGTCGCAAGACCGAGGGCGCGCTTCCTGCCCGGGTCGATGTCATCGACATCGAGATGGCGAGAGATATCGCCGCGATCGTGGCGCATGACATTCTGCTGACGCGGGCACCGCGCAGCGCCAACGTCATCGGGGCCAGGCTGGACTGGATTGCCTTCCAGGACGGTGTCGCACGGATCACCGTGCCGAATGTCGAGGTCAAGGGTCGGGGCCCGCGCGATCCCGATTACGTCGTGAAGCTCGGGGAGAGGTCGAGCCGGCTCCTGCGGCACTACATCGACAGCATCCGGCCGATCCTCTTGCAGGACGGGGACAAGGACAATCCGTTCCTCTTCCCGCGCCAGCAGGGTGGCGCCTTCAAGGCCAACGCGCCCTACGGCGCCATTCTCGACCGGGTCACGAGGATTCTCGAGACCCATGTCGGCGTTCGCATCCATCCGCATCTCTACCGCCACCTGATCGGCTGGATCTGGCTGCAGAGAATCCATGGACAATCTGCCCCGCGTCCAGCGCCTCCTCGGGCACGTCAGCCTCAGGACGACCGTGGAATACTACGCCGAGCTTGACGAGAGCCTCGTCATGGACGGGTGGCAGAACCTTCTCGAGGGCAAGCAGGAGAAGGCCGCGTGAGCGGCCTCTCCGGGGCTCGCGAACAGGAATGAATGGAACATGACATGGGAAACCAGCATCTCGCTCTCCTGAGCGAATTCCGAAGCGCGTCTCCGCTCGACGCGGTGCCGTCGCGGGACGACCTCGCCCGGCATCTCGCCGAGCGGCGCGAGCAGGCAGGAGACGCGGCCTTCGCCGAGTTTGCGTATCTCCAGAAGGTCGCCGCCGAAACCTGGGGCGCCGGACCGACGGCGCACTTCGCGCGCGTGCTGCGCGATGCCCGGGTCTCGCCCAAGCCGCGCGACGGATGTCGCTGGGCGCAGGCGGAGCGGCTGGTGGCCTCGTTGCCCGTGGAGTGGCGGCCGCGCCTCAGCGAACAGATCATGCTGTCGCGGAAGGGCCGGGCGGTTCTCGGCAAGACGATCTGGAGCGTGGACTACACGTTCGCCGTCGTGACCGCCCTCAACCGCTGGGCCGCGTATTGTGCGGCCACAGGGCAGCCTCTGCGTCCCACGGGCGCTGCGCTTCACGCCTACGCCCGCACGCTCACCGAACCCACGGATGGGAAAGAGCCGGTGTCGGCCGGTACGGCCGCCAATTATCTCCAGAGGATCCTTGCCGGCCTCGTGGTCGCCACGGGTGGACAGTTCCGGTCGGAGGCCTGTGAATTCGTAGCCGCCGACTGGCAGCAGAGGGCGGCAGGCACGGCTGCCGTCACGAAGACCGGCAGCCAGCTCGTGGGGGCGCGTACCCTCTACGCGTTCGGGTTTCGCCTGATGGAGGCGGCACGGACACGTCCGGTACGCGGGATCGGCGCGGCCACTTGTTTCCGCAATGGTCTCGTTTTCGCGGTCGGGGCCGCCCTGCCGGAGCGGGCCCGGGCGCTGACATGGCTCGCCTTCGATCGCACCCTGACCCTGATCGACGGGACGCATATCCATGTCGACCTCCCCGGAAAGGCGCTGAAGTGCTCCGAAGCGCGGAAGCGATCCGAAGGCTACGACGTGATCTTCGAGAACGCGGGGCTCGCATCGGCCCTTCACGAGTATCGCGCGATCTTTCGGCCGCTCTTCGACGATGGGGATCACCTCTTCCCGTCGGTCCACGGCAAGCCAGGGGCAATCACGCCCCAGCATCTTGGGCGCCTCACCGGAAACCTGACCGAGCGGGAGTTCGGCGTGCGGATCCCGATCCACCGGCTTCGGGACAATGTCGCGACGGAAGCGGCCGAGAACATGGTCGGGGGCATCTACGCGGCGAAAACCCTGCTCCGGCACGTGGATATTGCGACCACGCATGGGCATTACGATCACTCGGAAGGGCTCGCGGCGGCCACGGACTTCGGCTGCTTCGTCGACACTCGTACGACGGACAGGACGGAACTGATCCTGTGATCCGTTTCCGCCGGTTGCCGCCGGAAACCGCTATTTCCCCTGTTTCCGTGGCGTGTTGAGAACGGGCCGGCAGCATCCGCACGGGATGGAGGGACCCCTCTCTCAACATTTTCCGCGCAATGCGTCTATTTCCGTCAACCGCTCCGCCAGGACAGGGCTCGCTTCAATTCGGAGCGGAAACCTGCCCCATACTTGCGGAAACCCGGAGCGACCGTCGCTCCATCACCCGCCCATGTCGGCCCCTCATGTCGAGGGCCGACAGGCACGGGCGACGGAGCCGCGACCGGAAAGGTAGCAGGGGATGTCGGGAAGAGGTCGAGAGATAGACCCCTGGTCGCGTCGACCAGCAAGGGGACCGATAGGTTGCTCTTGAGGTAGGCCCCGAGGCCACCGCTCCGGTCCATGCGTGTCGCACCCCCTCTCGACGAGGGCGCGACACGCATGAACCCGAAGCCAATCCATCCACTGCGCGCAAACGCAACTCCCCCGGCTGCTACCCGGAGATCGAGCGCGCCACAGCCACCGCGAGAAAGGAGGGTCCTGCGGCCTGACCCGTCCCGAGAGACGGATCCCACCCAAGGAGATCGACGATGTCGACCACGCTTCTTCACCCCACCTGTGCTACTGCGGACCACGCCCTGTCCTTCGTCCGGGCCTTCGCGACGGAGCAAGGCGAGGCCCTGTGCTGCGCCAGCTTGCTCCTCGGAGGCCCTGCCGCCGAGCGCCGGTGCCTCCGGCTGCTCTCCCGGCTCCGGGAGACCCATGCGCTCGCCCGCGCGGACGTTCTCGACCTGATCGGGATGCATCGTCTGCTGATGCTCGAGCATGTCGGGGATCCCGATCGCGAGGAGACCGCGCGCTTCGTGGAGATCGATCCCATGGATCCGCGGGTGCACGACCTGTGCCTGCTCGCGGACCGCCTGCTCGATCTCCTGGCCGAGATCGCCGGGGCGCAGGAGGAGGGGGCTACGCCGCCCGAACTCCAAGAGCACCTCGCTGCATGACGCTGTTCCGGCCCGATGGGGCCGGCAGCATGAAGAGCGGACAAGTCCGTCCGCTCATCTCTGGAGTGAGACATGCAGCAAAGCAATTTTGGAATACCGCTGGAGGAACTGTGCGCGAGGATCATGGGAATGGCCCGTGACTTCGCCGAGGATTTCCCGGCTACAGACATCGCGGCGGACGTTCTCGAGCGCAATTCCCTTCGACGCACCCTCGAGGTGTTCGCTCACGACGGTGGGCTGTCCCAACGGGACAATTTCGATCTGGACTTCATCGCCGCGGTTCTGAACCGCGAGATCGAGCGCGAGACCTTGGGATGGACCCAGTCCTTCCGGGGTGTCGTCGATCCCGAGCACGGCGCCGTCGGGCACGACATCGAGGTCCGGGATCTGACCGAACGGGGTCGGCGCGTCGAGCGACTGCTGAAGCAGTTGAACCGGCTCGCGCAATCTTCGTTCGACGTGCCGGGCAAGACTCGACGCCGTGAAGCTCATCATGGGGCGGTGATGCCAAGCACTTCCGGATCGCGTCCTCGCGGTCCGGAGGTAATCGAGCTGGCCAAGCCGGATCGACCACCAGCGCAAGGAAGCGACTGTTCGAACTCTGCTCTCTGCCACGCTTCCGGTGCAACCGCCTGATAGCTACCGCAGCGGCTGGTCTTTGACGCGGGCGATAATGTCGGGAGCGTCGACGAAGGCACGGAAGGGGATCATGCGATGCCCCGCGTCGGACTTGATGCTGTTGCCGGGCATGTTGCGCAGCCGGTAGTGGTGGATGCCACCGGTCGTCTCGAAATCGTCCGGTGACAGCTGGGGGATCTCCTTCTCACGGCAGCCGCCAAGGAGCGCCATGAGCGGGGACCAGAACATCGGGTCTGAGAACGGCGCTGGAGAAGGCGTCCGGCGTGGGGGGCGCCAGGTTCTGACAAAGTACCCGCTTCATCGCGGTGGGCAGCACACGGGAGGCCGTCCTGCGTATGACTGTACTGGCAGTGGAGAAGGTGAGTTAGGGCAAGGGCGGGCTCCCGACCTTCTCTACGCCGGTTATGAACGGCAGAGATGCTCAGAAAGCAGGCGGCGACAATCGTGGCTCGTTTTTTAGTATTTAGTATACGGGACGCGTTGGCCGTTAGCGTGCGTTGAGAAGTAACACTGGGTGGCGCTTTGTGGCTAATTGCAGAGGTTTGATGCGTCACCAAACATTGGCGATGCCGTGGAAGCCTGTTGCAACTCCGCGGATCTGCCAATGAAGCTTTATGTTCGTGAGATGGAGCAGTGACATAACCGATGGACAAAGAACTGACGGTGCGCGAGGCTGGAGAGCGTCGTGTCGTGGCCGAGATCACCGACATGATGGCCGCTCCGAGCATGTTGGTAGACGGATTTGGCCACGATGCCGCGTTCGTCGATCTGCATGGTGCAGGACGATGAGCTGCTGGTTCTGAACACCGACCGATCCGGGCTCAATGCGGCCTTCGGTCTCGGGCTTGCCGGCCCAGAATGCGTTGGGGATTTCGGCGTTTCACATGCCATCAGCGATATCGTCGTCGCGGGCGGCATTCCGCGCGCAGTGACTGTGGCCTTGTTGCTTCCCATCGACAGCACGCTCGGGTTCGTCCGCGGTGTAATGCAGGGCGCCTCCGAAGCCGCTAAGCGCTACGGCGCCGAGATCGTCGCCGGTGACACCAAGCAGAACCCAAAATTCGCCCTGATCGCCACCGCCATCGGCACAGCATCGCGCGGAAAACGCATTTGCCGATCGGGTGCCCGTCCCGGCGATGCGCTGGTGGTCACCGGCTTCCTCGGTTCGATGCTGCTGGGGCTGATCGCCTTCAAGCGCGACGCTCCCGCATCGGCGACCGCGCCCGGCGCATCGTCGAACGGGCGATCATCGAGCAGCGCCCGCCCTTCGCCCTTGGCCGCGCCATTGCCGAGGCTAGCATACCGCATGCCGGAACCGACATCAGCGATGGCTTGCCCGGGGCAATTCACGCGATATGCAGCGCGAGCGGCTGCGGCGCCCTGATCGATGAGCTGCGCATCCCGCTGCATCCCGACCTCGACGAACTCATTCTGGCGTCGGGTCTCTCGCCGCTACAGCTGGCGACAGCAGGTGGCGACTGGCAGTTTCTCTATGCCGTACCACCAGATGCACTTGTCGACTGTGCAACAGCTGGCCGCATCGCAGGATGCAAAGGTAACTGTCATCGGCAGCGTCACGGAGAGCCGGGAGATCGCCATCCGTCATCTCGATGGCGCCTGGCATCGGCTCGAGCGCTTGGAGCATGACAGTTTCGCAGACGACGGGAATGGCATCGGCCATTTTTCGCGGATCGAGCAGGCACCTGCTCGGCGCGGCACGGCGCTCGAAGGCGCGACACTTCGAAGCACTATGGAGACGGATGTTTTGAAATGGGTACGAGCTTAATGGCAGACCGGCCGTCGGGGATTCGTGCTCAGACAATCGGGGAGTGCTGGATCGAGAGCATCCGCCATGTGCTGAGCCACGGTCAGCCCCATCCGATGAAGAGGTCGGTCTGATCGAGGTGCTCGGGCTGACAGTCGAGATTTCTGCGCCGAGCGTTCACGATCCGCTGCTGTCCGCCCATGGCGATCCTACCGTTCTGGCCCGGACCCTATCAAAATTTGCGCGGGGCGCCTGCATGCCCGAGCGCCCCTTCACTTATGGGCAGCGAATTTTTGACATGGCAGGGATCGATCAGTTTGAATGGATGGTCGAGCGGCTGCAACGTAAGCCGGACACAAAATCTGCAACGATCAACCTGCTGGTTCCCGGCAGCACTGCAGCCAGCCTTCCTTGCTTGACGACGCTTGACGCAAAGATCCGCGAAGGCCGGCTGGACCTGCAGTTCTTCTTTCGCAGCCAGAACATCTTCGGACGCCAATACGCCAATCTGGCCGCGCTGGCGCAACTGCAGAGCGATCTGGCGAAGCGATGCGACACGATCAGCGGCGCTCTGCGCGGCTACGTCGCTTCGGCCCATATCTATAATTTCGACGTGAGCGAGGCGGGCAAGCTGGCCTCGGGGGACCCGTTGAGGATTGCCGACAGATATTATGAGTTTGGGCCGCAATCGGCCCAGATGTGATCGCGCCAGCTCCGCGCTAAATCGCAGTGCCCGGACTCGACAGCAAAGCCCCAGTGTTGCCGCCTCCGGTCAAAATTTGTGGTGATCCTCACGTCGAGTTGCTTTCCCTTCGCGCAGCACATCGCGATCCGTTGCGGAAATCCTCGACAAAAGGCAGAAGATGTCTTGATCGAAATCTGGATGCCGCACAAATCCGAAACCTCTCTCGGGGGTGATCCGCTGCAGCACGACTTTCCAGCGTTTTTTCGCCAGATCTGCGTTGACCTCCTTCCGGTACTTGAGTATCACTCAGCATAGCGGCCGAAAATTTGGCGTTTCCCGACCTTGCCGCCCGCGCTGTGCTCGGAGACAGGGCAGTAACCGATATCTGCTCGCGCAGCTGCGTCGGCAGATCTTCCCGATCCAGCAGCCCGTGCTTGATCGCATCCTCAATGTTGCGCCTTGTCGTTTTGCGGTCATAGACAAGACGTGCCCGTACGTTCCGGCGTCGATATCTGCTCGGCGCAGCAGGCCTACTTCAGTTTTAATCAGTCGGATGGCGTTCATCATCGACATGCGGGCACAAACATTCTCCAGAAAGCCCGGCCGTTCGTCGAAGCTCATCGGCGCGAACCACCTGTCGCCGCAATAGGATGCTGAGAACCCGCAGGGACAGCTCTGGTTCGACAGCAATCCGGCGCAGTTGGGCTCGGTAGCGCGGCAGCATGTCTTGCAGGATATCGTCGCCTGCCTGTCCTTCTCGGTGCGCAGAATGTCCAGAAGGTCGAGATCGAGCCTCTCCCGCTGATGAGCGGTCGAGCGCCGCCTTCCAGGAGGAGACGAAGGTCTCGGTCGAGATCATCTTGCGCCGCCGGAGGGCGCATAGCTCGGAGACCGAGGCCGAGGAAAGTACTTCGCTCAGGGTCGGCGTTGGACTAACGCCCGCGATGGCGCGCAGCGCCGGCGAAAGGCCCTCGCCCCAAGCCTTGCAGCCGACCAGCGCATCTGCCAGCAGTTCGATCCAAGGGAAATCGGTCCCGCAGACCAGGCCGCGCAGTCGTTCGACTCTGGCCGTGCCGGCCGCATGGGTCAGCGCCGAGTACCAGAACGCCCGGCTGTTCAGGCTGGCCAAGAGATAGCGCGAGATCGGATATTTCGGCGGCAAGCGGGCGATGATCGAGATAGCGCGGGCCTGTGCAGAAGCATCCTCCCCAAGAAGGACGTTCAGTACTGCCTGGATCCACAGGTCATCGGCCACCTCTTCGGCGCGATGATGCACCGCATCGCGGTTTCCGGCGGCAACGATCAGCGGCTCGACCCTCCAGGCTGCATCAACGAGAGCCGACGACGGCTGCGCGAGCATCTCGAAGGTGAAGGCCAGCGGCATGGCCCATATGCCCGGCTTGGCATCGGCGCGCCGGGCCAGCATGCCGGAATGCACGTCTTCATGCCGCGCCACCAGATATTCGGCACAGAGATATTCTTGGATCGTCTCGTGCTCGAAGACCAGATCCCCGCGATCAGCGTTACGAACCAGAACGGTGCCTTGCGACGCCCAGTCGATGAAGCGCTCGGTATCCTCGCCAAGGCGATGGATCAGCAGGGCGCTGAGCCTGGGCCAAAGGAATTCGGCCGCTACCCTTCTGCCGCGCTTGAAAGGCCAGCTCCGCCAGCGCGCTGATGGTCAGCTCGCGCTCCCAAGGCAGCGTCTGGCCGCCGCGCCGCGCCGTCTCGACCTCGCGCCGGAACCAGGCATCGAGAAAGCGACGATAGAGCGCCGAGCGCTCGTTCGGGATTTCGTCGGTCTCGCGGGCGACCTCAGCGGCGATGCGCAGCAGCATTGGGCTGCCCGCGATCGCGCTGCCACCGGCATGAAGGTGCAGCTGCTCAAGGATCGGCTCTGCATTCTGCGGCTGCTCGAGATAGGCTGCCAGAAACTGGCTCTGACACGCCCGTTCCATTGACTCGAGTCTCAAATACCTCCAGCCGCAGCTCCGGCGGTAGCTGAGCGGTCCGGCTGGTCAGCAGCACCCGCGCGGCGGGATATTCGCGCAAGATCCCTGCGATCTCGGTCAAGCATTGATCATAGTGCAGGTCCGGGCATTCATTTAGCCCATCGAGACAGAGCGTCAGCTCGCCCGCACCGATCAGCGGCGCCAGATCTTGCCAGTCGATGCCGCTTTCGGTCGCCAGCAATCCCGCCAAGCCCCTCGGCCGTAATAGGCCGAGAGCGAGACCAGCAGCGGCCAGGGGCGGCCGGGCTGCCAGTCGCGCGCCGCTTCGAGGGCGAGCGCCGCAAGGCATCTGCTCTTGCCCGATCCACCTTCACCGATCAGCAGCGCTTGGCGGCTTTGTCGCGAGCAATTCGGTCGCCGGCCCCTGCGCGGCTCGGGTTCGGTCCGCAGCAGATCGCGGTCCTCGCCGGAGCGGGCCTCGCTCCGGGCCCAGTCATCGCCGTCATCGCGCGCCCGAAGCTTGCCGCCGGCATCCGGCCCGGTCCGCCCGCGGCGCTGAACCGCCGACAAGCGGGATGAACTGTGCCGCGGCCTGCGCCAGCCGCGCCTCCAGCGCGGCGACATGGCGGCGTACATCGGGCAAGAGCTCCTCAGCCGAGCGGGCAAGCTGGCCGCCCTCCTCAAAACGCTTCCAGACCAGTCCTATTTCGGCGGCAATCTTCCGGCGCTGCGCCTCATGCGCTGACAGGACGTCCGGCTTGATCCTTGGGTAGCTCTCGGACTTGTCCGACTGCACCGCGCTCACGCACAAAAATCACTGGGCTGGCATCATTGGGCTTCTTTACCTCGACAAGGCCATAGCCCGCCGGCGCCGGATCGACGAAAATCGCCAAAACGGTTTGCTCGCCATCAGGGATCTCTTCCAGCGCCACCAGCCGCTCGAGCAAAGCGGCATTCACCAGCTGGAAAATGCCCTGGCGACCGGTTCTCCAGCCCTTGTGCGGCAGTAGCATCTGTTGCATGACTACTTCGCGACGAAACGCTTCCGCCCCCTTTGACTGACGTCGTCCCTTGGGATCGCTTGCCTCGATGCCGATCACGCTGCCATCATCAGTGACGCCGAGCAGCACTACTCCTCCGATCGAGTTAGCCAGCGCAATGACAGCCTTAGCCACATGCCAATTGTAGTCATCGGCGTTCGTGCCTTTATCGAAAGTACCATCCTTGGGATAGGTTGCGGCCTTTAGCTCCAGCCATTCGGTTTCGCTTTGCCTGACGAATTGCATCAGAGATTTCACGCCCCCGCGAGGGTGCAGAAGAACTCGCCGGGCCAGTTCAGGTGCAGAAATTGGCTTGGTGGGAAGAGACATTGGTCTTGTTGCTTATGCGAGGACCGGCGCGTGGCTCAGTGAAAATTGAAAGGAAGGCATCTTGTCAAATGCACCCAGATCCGGGCAGACGGCATCTCGCCCTTCGAGGCTTCAGTGGCAAATTCGGCCAGCGCTTCCCAAGGCGCATGCCGCAGGTGCTTGCGCAATTCCATTGCGGCAGCCCTATTTGGACGGTCAAGCGGCACGTCAAGCGCCTGTGCCAGAGTTTCGAGCACCAGTGCCATCCACTCGAGCGTCACCCCGTGATCCTCGCCGAGACAAGCCGCAACGGCGTCATCCATGTGCGAGCGCGCCGCGTCAGTGTCGCCTGCGTCCCTCAGCAGCCAAGCCCGATAGACGAATATCAGCGGCCAGGGATGATCGCTGCCGGTCTTCCACTTGCCTCGGTTCTCGAGATAGGCGGAGCGGGCACCGGCCAATCGCGTAGGAAATCGGCTCATCCCCCGCAGCCACAGATGATGTTCAAAACGTTTGGCCTGATCTGACGCAGACAATGACCGGCTGATTGCATCGGGCTCGCGATTGTCGAGCAGTCGGCAGATGGCGTCCAGCACCGCTTCGATCTCGGCGCAGAGTTCGCTGCCGTCGAAACCGATGGGCACGGAGTCCATTCGGGCTATCATTTCGTAGATGCCGCTCTGACGCGTCTCTCGTACCACCTTCCGCGGATCGCTCAGGCGGGCGAAACTTGCCGCGGCAGCTTCGAAACAGGGAACAGCTGAGGCTGGGTCTCCCGAGAAGGCGTGCATCTGGCCGCGCGTGGATTGCAACTTGCCGTAGTTCAGCAGACCAGCCACAGCGACCGGTTTGGCCAGCCATGTGTCGACAGTTTCTTGCAACGCATTGAATTGAAAATTATTTGTCATTGTGCTTGCCATGCGCAATAGCGCCTCAGACACCAGCTGCGGCGCCTCGTCTTCCAACTTCTGGACCCAAGAAAGGCAGCGGAAGATAAGATCATCCTGAATCTGCCCGCGATGATTGGATAAGGTCAGGATGCTACTGTCGAGCTGCAGCTGCAGTGTGCCGGGGATGATCTGCGACTGGCCGGCATACTGCTGCAACCAAGCGATGGCCCAGCCCAGCTCGGCAAGGGAGTACTGTTTGCTCGCAAGACGCAGCTGCACCTCTGCGAGGTATAGTTCCCATTGCTTCGGGAAGCGCGCCATCGTGTGGCCCAGGCGGTCGAGCTCTCGGCGCAGGAAGCTGTCCTCACTTTCATCCGCCGCCGCCGCGCAAAGCGCATACCAATCGGCCGACGCCAGCGGGCCACCTTGAGTCAGCGCCAAGAATAGGTGGTGAAGGCTGCGGTCGTTGGCTTTGATGAAACAATGGCCAAGCAACTGTGATTTGCGCAGCCGGTCCTTGTTCGACCAGTCCGAGCTGCCCCAAGTGAAGGCAAGGACATCGATATAACCGTTCATCGGATGGTTCTTGTCCATGAAGCCCATCTCCAGCACGAGGCTCTGGAAACGTTGCGGATCAATGGCGGCCAACTCGCCTTCGAGCGCTTGAGCCAAAGCTTTCAGATCCGACTGAGGACTATAAGCGTCACGCTGCTCAATCAGGACGCGAACACGGCTTTTCCGACCATTGGCCGGGACCGGCAGCTCCAGAAGCGTCCAGCGGATAAGATGAAGGACATGGCCGATCCAGTACCGGTGTCGAGCAGTCTCATCGAGAATGCTGAAACCGAGAATGCCAATGGGCGCATTTAGAATACGTTGGAGTACTGTATCGACCTCTTCAAAGGTTCGCTCGACGGCATGAAACTTACTGCAATCGGCCAACTTGACGCCATCGGGAATTGCCAGAGCTACAACGCGCCCCACCTGTTTCGACCTTGAATCTAACTCTTCGGTGGCGTCGAATTTGCTGCCAGTTTCATCCACATAGATCGTCCAGAAATTTGACGTCCTCAGCGCGCGCAGACAATTCGGGTGCCGACCATCTATTAAGCCTGCGTTGACATTGCTTTTTTGAGACCGCTGACTTCCGCGGTTGCGAAGCTTGTGAGCTCGATCGATCAGATTTTTGATCTCCAGTTCCAGGCTATTTTGAATATCGCGATCGGACAGCCAGCTTCCGGTTGCTTCGACAAACCATTGGCGCGCGGCTTTCTCCCCGCCATCATGGAAGACTTTCTTGAGTTCCTTTTTCGCCTCGAACGCCCTCTTCCCTCTGGCCCGTGCTGCCTCGAACGCATCGACTTTACTCGAGGAGCCCTCGAGGCGAATAATGTCTTCAAGCTCTTGCAACTCTCTTAGGCGCTCCGGAGATGGTCCCCAAGAATTCTCTGAGATAGGCCAGCCAGAGCGCGTCTTTGTCTTTCATTGCGTGTGTTACTTTCATACCTTGTCGAACTGCTGCCGATGGCGCGCCCTTGACGAAGGGCATCTCTCGGAGCTGGTCAATGTCTTTATCGCGACTATAGCTAAACGACGTGCGCCGACATTTCATCGAAGGTTGCCGCTGTCGCCGCTGACGAAATGCAAAGGTGAATAACGGCCGCAACTCTGCGGCCCGGCCGCCGCACCCGCACGGTGCACATCTGGGGGATACATTCAAGGGCACGGACGATGCGGACTACGGACGGCCGGGAGTCGGTGCACTGCTTCGTTCCTTCTCCGGGCCGGCGCCGCTGGCCTGGTCGATCGTCTTCCCCGACACGGCGATACGGTGTCCGGAGATCGCTTCGGCAATTCTTGCCTCAAGCTGAGCCCGTTCAGTGTCGATCAGGGCGTGGAGATCCGCTTCGAATACCTCCCGGCTGACTAACTCGTCGATGCTGATGATGGCATAATCCATGCTGAACCAGGTCACCGCTCCGCCCACGGCGCCGCCGACGGCAGCGCCGATCGGCCCGGCCCATGAGCCGGCCAAGGCTCCCCCGGCCATGCCGCCGCCGAGGCTGAGCGGGCGCGCTGCGGATTTTGCCACCGCTTTTCCGAGTCCCTTGAGGAAGGTCTTCGAGATGGTCGCGGCGACGGTCTTGGCGCCGACCGACGCCGCGCCGGTGGCCACGACCGCCTCGACGGGCTTTCCGGTCGCGAAGCGCATCACGGTGTCGTCGAGGATTACCTTGGTTGCGTCGCCGAGGACTGCTCCGCTTTCGGCGGCGGCGACCTCCGCGGCGGCGCTCTCGTAGAGGGCCTTCTCGAAGGCGCTGGTGAACGTCGTGTCGATCCGGGCCGTGGCCGCATCGAGCCTTTGATCGAAGCCCTCGAAGAGGCGCTTTTCCATGTTCGAGCTGACGGAGCCGAACGCGAGCTCGCCCATCTCGATGTATTCGCCGAGGATCGAATAATGGAAATCGGCATAGCCAGGCACGGCGGCATGGACGGGCGTAAAGAGCGCTTCAAGCTCGGCCGATGCGACCTCGAGCGCCCGGCGCTCTGCCACGGATGCAGCGGGACCCAGGAGTGCGCCGATACGGCTCTCCGAGAGGCCGTGCTCGGCCGGCCCTTCCTCCACCGCGTCCGGCGCGGTTGGCGCATTCGCATGGTAGGCGGCGAGGCCGGCGAGAGCGAGGGAGGCGGCCGCGAGGAGGAGGATCATGATGATCGCAGCGCGTCCGGCCACGGTGGAAGAGCAACCGGAGGCGCCGTCGGGCGGGCAGCGGGACGGATCGGGTTTACGTATCATGGACCGGGCCCCCCGCTGGCGGCGATGCCGGCCAGCGCGTGGCATACTGCCTGGAGATCGACGGCGAGCTTGGCGAGGCTCACATGGACGAGGGCGCCCTGGAGGAGGAACAGCGCCACCGGAGCGGCCGGGGCGAAGTCCGCTTGCGCGAGCAGCCAGTACGCCGTCGCCTCGACGGCGCGGAGGGCGGCAAGCGCCTCGAAAACCATCTGGTGATGCCGTGGCAGTTCGGCCTGCGCGGCGGCGAGGACCCCGGCCAACCCGCCCGGCGCGTCGAGATAGGGAGGGAGGGGAATGACGTTCCTTGCCAGGAGAAAATGAACGGCCACGAAGACCGACGAGGTAGGGAGAATCAGGAAGGGGGCGAACAGGCTTGCCCTGTAGAGCGGCCGCACATGCCGGGCGCTGATGACGTTCAGCACCAGGAAGGCGCAGGCGATAGACACGCCGAGAGACATGGCAAGGTACACCTCCGCGGCACTGGCCACGAGCAGGTGGTAGGCCAGTGCGAGTCCGATCACGACTCCCGAGACCGCGTTGGTGACGGTGGCGGTGAAGCGACCGGACAAAACGTGGCGGAACCAGGACTTGTCTTCGAGAGCCATCGCGAGGAAAGCGCGCCGGCGCTGAACGGACAATCGAATGCCGCCGACCATTCCGGCAAGCAGGAGCGCTCCGAGAGCCACGAGGCCGAGGGCGGTGGTGTTCGGGTCAGGATACAAAGACCGCCAGGTCAGTAAGCCACCAACGTAACAGGCGAGGGCGATCAGGGTTGGAAAGATATTCATCGCAACGACTTGGTAAAGTAACACCGAAAGGCGTCGCACGACCCGCAGGGCTCGGTCAAAGTATAGTTGCCGCTCGGATGGTTGAACTGGATGTTCCGCTCTTCGCAGACACTGCCGTGCGCAGCGGCGCAGGGGCTCTTCTCGCTTCGGTCATGCTTGTGCCCCTCGCGTCCCTACGCTTCCGCGTCGAGAGGTTCTCGCCGCTTGCAGAAGCTTGGACACCGTTCGGCGGTAATTCCCTCCTCTCGGATCGAAAGCTCCGGCCCGGATGGCGGCCCGATGCCGAACCAGAAGATCCTGCGGATCAACGAGATGCCGCTCATACGACGTTTCCGCCGGCCGAACCGGAGCGCCGGGCACTCGCGCCGACGAAGACAGGATGACGCGCCGCGTCGTGCCGGCAAGGCACGAAGCGACCGGATGCGGGGGTCGAAAAAATCTCTTCGAAATCGGCCTAAAATGTATTCAGCGGAAACGCCGGTGGTGTGGGGTCAGCCTCAAGACAATACAGGAGCGGGTACGAAGGCACGCGGATGACGCCGCTCGGTCTTCCGGGCGCAGTGAGGCGCTTGGAATGCTCTCGCGGAGCTCACGTGTCTCGCGAGTGAGACGAGCGACGTCTGCATGTCGGTCACAGGGGGTCGCTCCTCGGACCGAGGGGGCCCAGGAGGCTGCCATGCATGGCTCGTGCGCGAGTCTGCGGTGACGGAGCCCAGCATGGTTTCGAGATGCATTCGCGACTGGCATTCTTCGGGACACCGCCGGGACCCGACCCGATCGGGGCGCTTTCAGATCGCAAAGGCCGATTTCCCCTTCGACTTCCGACTACCCGCCCGCTCATGCCGCAGCGTAACCAGTCGCCCGAAGTACTGGACCCGAGATCAATTTCTTCGCAGTCTCCACCGCGCGTCCGGGGGGAACCCGGAAACGGAAGAGTATGACGTGCCCCGGATTATTTATTCCGGTCGTGGAGCGACGATATTGCAGAACGATATATTGCGAAGAGAGAAGAGCGTAGGCCAACTTCTCGGCCCTTTGGACTTCGGTGTCTTCCAAGCGCTCCGCCGCGTCGACGCCCCGCCTTTCCTGGGTCTGCTGAAGGTCGAACTCTCGAACCCGGTCGAGCACCGAACCTGCGCTGCGCAACGTGATCGCCGGCGATGCCAGCACCGCCCACCGCGTGTTGAGGCGTTACCGGCATCTCGCCTCCTGGTATCTCTGCGATCTTGTTCGACGCAGCTACGGGAGAAATGGATCGTCCCGGGTCTGGCCGAACATTGCCGCGGGCCTTGGACTTCCCGATCCGTTGCCGCAATCCGACCGCAAGGCGCTGCACGGGGTCGTCGCCGAGCTGTGCCAGAGCCTCGGGCTACCTGTTCCGCCGGAGCGGCGGGTGGCTCTTTTCCAGCTTCATGCCGGCGTGGCGACCGCGCAACTCGGCGTGCTGGCGGAGGCATTTCTGGCGCAGGAGGATGCCGCGGGCTTTCCGCCGGAAGAGGATGGGCATCGTCTCAACCTCTGGGAAGATCAGGCCCTCGATTATGTCCACCCGAGCCTGTCAGTGCTGCGGATGCCGATCCTGTGGGATGCGACGGCGTGGCATGCGGCGCTCTACGCGCGATGCCGCCGGGGCGACGTTCCGGAAAATGACGAACACGCCGCGAGGTTCGCCAAACAACTCACGGCGGCACAGACCCGGCGCCGAAGCACCGCGAGCGGCGAGCAGGCCAAGCCGGTACCCCGGCTCACGCTCGACGGAATGGATCTCGCCTTGCGCCTTCCCGAGGGCAGCGGCCGCGTGCACGTGATCTGCGACGGGGCGGAGCCCCTGCGGCTGCGGGGCGGGCTTCTCTGGCCTTTGCCGCAACCGCTGCCGCATACCATCTCCTGGCGTATCGGCGATCGCTCGGGTGTGATCGAGGTCCTCGGCGCGCGCGGCAGCGTCCTCGTGGCCGATCGCGAGCAGAATTCCACGCCGGTGCTCGTCACCGAGCGGGCGACGCTCTCGATGACGCGCGTTGCGATCTTCGCTCGCGCGCCGATCGAGACGGCGGGGGCGAGCGCTTTCCCCACCGTGTCCCATCGGATCGGACCGGATCTTCATCTCGCCCTGGTCACCCTCGATACCTCTGGATCGACGTTCCGCGTCGCGGGCCGCGAGACCGTGCTGGTCCAGCGTCCGCACCGACGACTGGTCCTGCACGGCGACGTCATCGGCACGGGCGCACACGGAGCGCTGCATGGCACGGACGCCACTCTGAGCCTCTCCACGGGCCTGCCCCACGAAGCCGATCGTTTGCTGGCGGTGGATGTGGGTGGACGCAGCCCGGTCCAGGTTCGTGTACGGACCGACGACCGCGGCCATGTCGATCTGTCTCTCGCAGAAGTTCTCTCGCAGGCGAGCGTGCCGCCCTTGGGCGGTCCCGAGTTCCTCCGCTTCGAACTCATGCGCCCAGAGGATGGACAGGGCGGCGGACCGACGCCATCGGGGCTGCGGAGTTCGGCCACCGTGTGGCCCGGTTGGCGAGGAAGGTCGGGCCTCTCGCTTCTCTGCGATCGTATGCCTGCCAATATCAGCCTCGAAGATTGCCACGGTATCGCGACCGACAGCCAAGGACTTCCCTGCATCGAGCGGCAGTGCGAGGACGACCGCCCGGTTCTCGCGTTCATGATCGGGGACCGCCTGCGGTCGTTCCGGCTATCCCCGGGGGAATTGACCGTTACCCATCTTATGGCCGACGGAACGGAGCGCCCGCTGCCACGGGGTGGGCGCATCGTGCTGGATGCGGCATCCCGGAATGGCGCCATTCGCATTCGATGCCGCGACGAGGAGGCAAGCCTTGACTTGTGCGGGATCCCCCGTGCCCGGCCGTTCCACGCCGGAAGTACCTGCACCCTTCCGCTCCGTGCTGCCGTCGCGGGCTGGATAAGACTGCTCAAGCCGAACGGGGTACAGGTGGATCTCGCCGAGATCGTAGCAGCTTGCGCTTACGAAAACCTGGCCGTCGAACAGCGTTTCGGACAGCTCGCGATGGCTTTCCGGGTTGCCGCCGGAGTGGATGCCCTGCGGGTCGAACTCGAAGCTGAATCGCGCGATCGCCTCGACGGCGTTGTTTCTTTCCGCCCCGATGCATTCCCGACCCGGCCCCCAGCATGGCTCAGCGCAACCCTCGGTGTCGATCGGCGGATCGAGATGTCCTGCGAGCCGCTTGGCCTGCCACAGGGCATCTGGTTCGGCCGCGTCTCCCTTCGAGATGCAGAGGGCTGGCATCCGCTCACGTCCCCCCGAGGTGACGTCGTGAGTTTTGCCTTGGACACTGGATCCGCCGATCCGGACGAGATCCGCACCACGTCACGCCTCGGCACCGTCCTGGGGTGGCTCTCCATCTGCCATGCCCCGGAAAGCTGGAACGAGGGTCGAGTGGGGGCGGTCCTGATCCGACGCTGCGGTGATCTCGCCGGCGCGCTCAGCCAGAGTGCCGGGGGCCGGGCGAGGCTCTTGGCTCTGGCCCATTCCGAGGCCTGGAGAGAGAGCGACGGCGGCTGGATGCCCCCCCTGCATCTACTCGATCACTGCCCCGATCTGCACGAGAGCCCGCTGACAGCATTCCACGCGGCCGGTTCCTTCCTCTCGACGCTTGCCGAGTTCGAAGCTCACCGATTGCGCGAGATCGACGCGCTTCATGCCAGTGCCCTGCTGGGCTTTGCCAACGCTGTTCGTGCGAACGCGACCGGGGAGCCACTTCGCGGCTTCGATGCCGAACGCTTTTTCGAGCGCCTTACCGACCCGTCGCTGGATTCCGATCCCTTTGCCGGACGGCGCTGGAACGGCCGTCCGCTACTCGGTCCCGCGCATTGGCGGGCGGCGCACGAGGGACTTGCGGACCGCATCGCCGATACGGGGTTCTTTGGAGAGGACCCGGAAGGGAACAACGGGTTGCGCAGCGAGATGCTATTGCGGCTCACCGGCGGGTTCGCGCGGGAGCCCGGTACACTTCCGCCGGTCCCGCCGTCATTGCCGGAGGGCGAGGCGGAACTGCATGCGCGGCTGTCGGCGACGCTCCGCGCATATTCCCGTGCCGCCCGGGGAGGCCGAGCAAGGCAGTGGCTATTGGGGGCCGCGCAGAAGGCTGGCCTATCTGAGCAGCAAGTCTCAAGGGCCTTTGGTGACCTGCTGCGACTCGCTCCGGAATTGTTCGCGTTTCACATGCTTATTGCCGAGTTGGAGAACCGCCGCTGATGAAGGATTTTTCGACTTCGAGTTTTGGCTCGGACCTGGACCCACTGCATTTTCGCGACCGCCTGAACGAAATCCTCGCCCGTTTTATCACCACGGCTGCCGCCGTCTCGCGCGTCCGCACTCCACGGCTGGCCGATGCAGTGGCCCATCGGGTCAGGAACGAGACCTTGGTCAAAGGTCCTTTCGTGGAGAGTCTTCCCGACTTCGATAAGGGAGAGTCGCTCCGGGAACTGGTAGAAGCGGAGACACTGCACGCCGACTGGTCCGCCATGCAGACGCACGCGCCGCGGCTCTACTCTCGTCCTCTTCACGCACACCAGGCGGCGGCGATCGAGCAGGACGGCAACTATATCGTCGCCACGGGCACGGGATCGGGCAAAACCGAGGCGTTCCTGTTTCCTCTCATCGACAACTTGCTGCGTGATCCGGCCCGTGGGCGCCCCGGCGTGAAGGCGATCCTCATATACCCGCTCAATGCCCTGGCCACGGACCAGATGCACCGGATCGCCAGGCTGCTGTTCAAGGACCTCGGCGATCCCGGGCTCACCTTGGGGCGGTACACAGGCCAGGTCAGATCCGATGCCCAGCGCCGGGACGAGGAGGCCGTGATAAGGGACATGCCCGTGTTTCGGGAGGCGTTCGGCGAGGACGCGGCCGTCCCGCGGCGATGGCTGTTGTCCCGCGAAGAGATGCTCAACACGCCACCTGACATCCTCATCACGAATTACGCAATGCTGGAGCACATCCTGCTTCTGCCCCGCAACCGGCCCCTACTGTCGGATGCGGCACTACGCTGGATGGTGCTGGACGAGCTGCACACCTACACGGGCGCGCAAGCAATCGAAGTGGCGTTCCTCATGCGCAAGCTGAAAGCGAGGCTTGAGATCGCGCACGGGCAACTACGCTGCGTTGGGACCTCGGCCAGCCTCGATCCCGCACGCAAGGACGAGCTGGCAGGATTCGCGGCGGACCTGTTCGGAGAACCATTCCCGGCCGGACGGGAGGCGGTCATCACGGCGCCGAGAAAACTGCACCAGAGCCTGACCACCGACTGCTCCCTGGTCAGCTGGACGGCGCAGGAATGGATTTCACTGGGGGAATCTCTGGCTGGCCTGCGCGAAGACGGACGACTCGCGCCTGATGAGCCGGAGCATCATCTCGACGATTGGAATGCGGAAGTGACGCAGCTGCCGCTGGCCGGGCAATGCTTCGGAGAAGCCCTGATGGGGGCGCTGGCACAATGCCGGGAGGTCCGTCATGCGGCCCGGATTCTGCACGACGGTCTCCTCCCTTTTGGCGATCTTGCACGGCGCCTGTTCCCAGACGAGTCCCAGGATGCCGCAAGCCAAGCCACCGCGGCCCTGATCTCTCTGGGAGTGCTGGCCAAACCCGCGCATGGCAACGGCTATCCCTTGCTCCCGGCGCGGTACCATATGGCGGCAAGCGCCGTTCCCGGTGTGATCGTATCACTCGATCCCGGCAGCCCGGAGGGGTGGGACTCACTTGAAATCGCACGCGAAGGGCGGGCGGCGAACGAAGACCGAGCGGCATCCTGGCCGCTCTGGGTCTGCCGGAATTGCGGCGAACCCTACATCGAGGCATGGGACGATGGACGGCTGCTCAGCCCCATGGTTCCTCCGCTGAGACAGAATGCCGGTGATAGAATTTTCCTGCGACTGTCCGGTGCAGGAACCGCCGGGCTCGAAATGGAAGAGGAGGCGGACCCAGACGCCGAACCCGGGGTGGTCAAAGTAACCTTTGATGCGCGGACGGGCACACTGCTCGACGATGGGGAAAGCGGCGGGGTCACGCTCGAAGCCGCGGAGATGACGCGGAACGAGGACGACCGGCGCGTATACATGAAGCGGTGCCTCTGTTGCGGGGCGAAAGGTGGCATGACGCCCGAGCCGGTCACCACGATTCACCCGGGCGACGACATGTTGGCGGCCCTTGTTGCCTCGACGCTGCTTGAAGCCCTTCCCCCGCCGGAGCCAGAACGCCGCGGTGCTCCCTTGAAGGGCCGCAACCTGCTCGCGTTCTCCGACAATCGCCAGGACGCGGCCTTCTTCGCGCCCTTCCTGGAACGTGTAAGCCGGACCGAGTCCCTCAGAGGAGCGATGCTGGGGGTTCTCGAGGAGCAGAGCGAACCCGTGGATCTTGTCGACTTGCGAGACCAGGTTTGGAAGAGGCTGAGAGGAGACGGTTTTGCGCTTTATGATCGCGGCTCGCCGCGCGATCCCCTGGGGACCAATCCGGCGAAAGATCGTCTGCTCGCCCTGATCATGGCCGAGACCTCGATGGGTGTCGCGATGCGCCAATCGCTCGAGGGCTTCGGTCTGATCCGGGTGACCCATGAGGGGACGGATCGCGTGGCCCGGGCGGCGGGCCGGACCGCCTCGAAGCCGGAACTCGGGCAAATCGCGTTGCCGATTACGGAGCTCCTCCTGTCGATGATGCGGCAGAGCCGGTCCATCGACGACATGGACGGGGTCCTCGACCTGACGGACGGGTCGATCTGGGGCGAGGCGCTGGCGAGCGATCGCATCGGCTGGCACAAGACCGATACCAAGGGACAAAGTCGAACCCGCACCTTTCTCCCGAAGACCCCGCGCGGCAAGACGCGGGCGACATGGGTGATGGAAGATCGCCTTGGTTTCTGTCCGGATGTCGCACGTCCGTTTCTGGAATTTGTCTGGGATCAGGCGGATCGGCGCAGCGCAAAGCTCTTTCAAACCGGCAAAGGGGGGAAGGTCCTCGATCTGCATGCCTTGCGATTCCAGACGATGGACGGTGCCGTTTACGTTTGTGACAGCTGCGCGCGCATTTCGACCTTCGACATGAATGGGGCGTGCACCGCCTGGCAATGCCGAGGCAAGACGAGGGCATTGAACCCCAAAGATGCATTCCCCGCGGCGAGCCACCACTACGTTGCCCGGTACAGGGAAGCGCCCTCCGCCGTCATCGCGCGCGAGCACACGGCCGCGATTCCGACGGAGGACCGTGCGTATGTCGAAGACGCGTTCCGGGAGGGCCGGGTCAACCTGCTCAGCTGCACGACCACAATGGAGATGGGCGTCGATCTCGGCGATCTGGAGGCGGTCCTCTGCCGAAATGTTCCGCCCGGTATTTCCAACTACCAACAGCGCGCCGGTCGTGCTGGGCGCCGGGCGCAAGTGGCGCCGATCGCGCTGACGATCGCGCGCCAAAGCCGCTATGATCAGGTGACTTTCGCGGGGTTCGACAGCTACCTGCGCTCCCTGCCTGGCCTTCCCTACCTGAGCTTGGAGAACGAGGCGTTCTTTCGCCGGCACCAGGTATCGTGCCTGCTTTCCGGCTGGCTGCGCCACCGTATCGGGCCGACAAAGCGCACCGGGGCGCCGCGGCTGAGCGACGTTCTCGGAGAGCGACTTGATCCCGCGACCGTGGCGGAGATCAAGGTGGATCTCGGGGACTGGCTGGCGTCCGAAGAGGGGCAGAACTCTGCCCGGCCCGCCGAAGCGATGCGGATGACCCTACCGGTGGGTTTGACGGGAGATGCGCTGCGGGAGCACGCGCACGAGCAGATCTCTAACTGGTTGGACCATCTCGCCGGTCGCTGGCAAGCAATGGACAACAGCTATATCGCGGCGCTCGATCAGCTCAACTGCAACAACGATCTCCCGGAACGTGATCGACGCCGGCTCGAATCCCGCATGAAAGCGCGAGGAAGCGACAAGGCCCGTTTTCTCGATCAAGCGGTTACCGCGTCCTTGTCGCAACGAGCCGTCATCCCGACCTACAGCTTTCCGATACACTCATTGCACTTGGAGATGGTCACCCAGAGGGGGCAGGGGGCCCACGGCGGGAAAGGTGCGGGTCCTGACCTGAACCGCGACGCCTCCCTCGCCATCGCGGAATACGCGCCCGGTGCCGAAGTCGTTGCCGCGGGCCGGATCTGGCGAAGCGCGGGCATCGCGCGCCGCAATTTGCACGGAAGCGGCTCGGAGGCCTGGGTCAACACCGGCTGGTACCGCATTTGCCCTCAATGCCGGCATCCGCAGCTCGCAATGGAGCGCGAGGAGTTGGACCCGCAGTGCCCGCTGTGCACTCGTACAGTCACTGAAATGCCGCGCAAGTATTTGGAACCCATCGGCTTCCTGACGTCCTATGCGGACCGGGATGGACGTGATCCGGGCAATTCCCGGTTGCGGACCCGCTTGGTCGACGAAGCACGCCTGCTCACCCGTCCACGCCCGGAGGACTACCACGCGACCGATTTGCGGGACGTGAAGAGTTTCTTTGCCGCCGCCCATTCCCGGGAGGGCTCAGGGCAACTCGTTGGGCACATGATCGTCATCAACCGTGGCCCCCGCGGTGGCGGTTACCTGAGCTGCCCGGCCTGCGAACATGCTGAGCCCGCCGACAGCTGCTTCGCGCGGGAGGTCGCGTCGAAGCACAAGAACCCGCGTACGGGGGACGATTGCTCGGTCGGAACGCTCTCCTGGCCACGGGATTTGGCCCATCTCTATCACACGGATATCCGGGGCATTCGCCTGACCCATCACCTCCCGGCATTCGATAAAATGCCTGCGACGGACCGCGACCAGGCAAGGGAGAATTTGACCCGGACAGTTGCCGAAGCGGTACGGCTCGCCGCCGCACGGTTGCTTGAAACCGATCCGCGCGACCTTCGGGCCACTACCGAGATCTTCGCCGACGGTGTTCCATTGATCATCCTTTCGGATGCCACTCCCGGTGGTGCCGGATACGTCCGCCGATTGACAGCCGAGCCGCGGTTCTCGGCGCGCGCGCTCCTGACTCAAGCGTTGGAGATCTTGGACTGCCCCCTGGGACCGGCATGCTCGACCAGTTGCAACAGGTGCCTGAACGACTACTCGAACCAGCAATGGTGGGACGCTTTCGATCGGCTTAGCGCCCGAAACTGGCTGACAGAGGTCGTGACGCGTTCGTCTCCCCGTCCGGATCATGTTCCTGCGGCGGCTGTTCCCGTTCCACCGGTGAGCGCCCGGGCGCTCTTGCCCATGCTCGAGAAGGGCAGCGTTCTGGTTCTTGCAGCCTCCTCGGTATGGGGCAGTCAAGGCGAGGAAGAAACCGTGGCCGAAGCGCGTGCTCTACGGGACTGGCTGGAGGCCCGCGAGGATCGAAAGATCATCTTCGTCGTCCCCGAAGTGGGCCAGGTCGGTACTGCCACCACGGCGGATCGGCGAGCAGCGGACATCCTGTATTCCTCCGATCGCGGAAAGCGCCTGGTCTTCTCTGTCGCGCCGGAATCGCGTCTCGCCGTCGCTCCCCGGCTGACGCTGCTGGGGGACGGCCAGCGCGAATGGTTTGGCGTTCTGCCACACGCCTCGGCTCTGTCAGCGGCAACGGCCGGCATCACGCATCGACATGACCCCGACGAAGCGTGGATAGCGTGTGTAAGAAACGAGCTTACTCAGCAGTCTGGATCCCCCTTGGCAGATCTGAACTCCAGGCTGACCGCTCATCGGTTCGCAGCCGGGCAACCTCGTAACCTGTCTCCGCTTTTTGCACCGTTCTCCGGGGGAGAATTCGACGTAGTTATCCGCGACCCCTACGCACCTCTCTCAGCGGATGGGCGTAGCCGATTGGCGGATTTTCTGGGCGCGATGCGGCGAGAAGGTATAGCCATTCATCGCCTCACCATTATCTGGGACCCGTCTCGAAGCGATCGGGAAAATCATGTATCGCAAGCGGAAGACCTAAAGTCCCGGCTGGACGGGGCATGCGAGACCTTGCTGCTTGAACCCTGGGACGGGGCGGGACATTTCCACGATCGTACGGTTGTTCTGAAAGCGATCGAAGGAACCACGGCCGCGAGGCTGGACGTCACCTCAGGCATTGATAACCTCATGCGACGGATGAAAGAATGCGCTGTATTTATCGAGCGGGAACAGGTTTCGCCGAGGTGAACCTCCTTGTAATTCCCGAGCTCTGCCGAAAGCCACCGCAAAAAAGTTCGGTGGACGCTACGGGGAACTGCCGGCGCTCGCGCTCAATCTCGTCGAAAAGCAAATTTTTGGAGGATAGACCGCAAGATCAATGTCTTACAGAAATCGCCATTCAGTATGTCAGCGTCCTATAACCCTAAGCGTCTCGCATTCGTCGCGCCGCAGTTTCTCGATCTCACGTGCAACATTCACAGGCATCCCCTTCGCCTGCCACCTTGGCCACGACGACTCGCCCTCCAACTGCGAGAAGGCTCCGCCGCCTCCAGCTGCGCGGGAAGATCGACGCATTTTATGCCTGCGCCCATGGCCTTGGCTGCGGCGAGTTGCGCTACATTTTCGATCCCCGCCAATGCGAAGGACCCAACTTACACCTCGAAGAATTTTCCACCCCTCGAGGGGAGGAGAGGCGCCACTACTACGAATATCTTACTCAAGCCTTCGTCCTAAGAGGTTGTGACCGCATGGCGAAGGACGGTGCCTTTCGCGGCTTGGATTCTTTAATCCATGACGTACGGGGACGCACGCCAGCCTGATCTTTTCGAGCGCGCCTCAGATGCCGCCAAGGGAGAGTCCCGCGCCCTCATCGAGCAGCTGATTGCCGCAACGCGGCTCTATGACTTCGCGCGAGAGGCTTGAGGAGCTTCTCGCATTCACCAGTCGCCTCCGCGAGTTCGCCCCGTTCAATGCCATGCTTCTACACATTCAGAAGCCGGGTCTAACCCACGCCGCGACTGCACGGGACTGGTTCGCGCGCTTTAACCGCGTCCCCAAAACCGGCGCTCGTCCCCTCCTCGTCCTGCGCATGAAAGGACCGGTCGATTTCGTCTTCGACGTTCAGGACACCGACGGCGACAGCCCGCTCCCGGATAGCGCCTTTACCTTCCCGACGCTCGGCGAACTCAGCCAAACGCGCCTCGAAGAGCTCCTGCGCAGAGTTGACCGCGAGGGCGTCAAGCCCGAGCCCCTTGATCTTGGTGATGCGTGGGCTGGGTTGATAGAATGCACATGGCGGTCGCCGAAGCCGAAAGGCCGCAATCGGTATACGTTGGGCTATAACAGAAACCATGTGCCCCAAACGCAACTCGTCACTATTGCTCATGAACTCGCCCACCTCTTTCTTGGCCATCTTGGCGAAGACGCAGGCAGGCGGATTCCGGATCGGTCTACGCAGTCAGAGGTAATGACGGAAGTTGAGGCCGAGACGGCAGCGTACTTGGTCGCCAAGCGAAACGGTTTAACCCCTCGAAGCGAGGCTTACCTAAAAGATTTCGAAGGGTCGTTCGCAAACCTCGAAATTTACGCGATCATGCGAGCAGCAAACGCCGTGGAAACGGCGATGGGCATATCGGCACAAACTTACTGGAAGAGCAAGTCCGGCTTGTAACTCGAGACGCGCATTGCTGGTGTCAGCCCACCCCGCCAGGTCCAGGATATTCCTCACGGCGTTGTGATTTTACCCGATAGAGTCGCGATCTTCAACGGTCAGAGATCCTCGTCATGAGCGACGAGGTGTTGACAGAACCGGAAGCCGCGAAGTTCCTGAAGAGGGGGCTATCGACCGTGCGCGCTCTGCGTCGCGAAAAGAAGATCCCCCACCTTCCTGGCAAGCCTGTGCGATACCTGCGCGCGTCTCTCCTCGCATGGGAGAAGGATCGCGAGATACAGCCTGGGCCAGCCGCAACGCAGCTTCCTCCGGCAGAGCTAACCCCTTCCGAGCAATCAGTTCGCTCGACGACATACCATCGCAACTACGACAGGGCCGCGCTGCGAGCTGGCATACTGCCTTGACCTCCGCGTCTGCATCTATACTCCTGAACGATAGCAGCGGAGATAGATGCAGACATGATCACACAAGAGCGTATTGGCGAGTTTACCGTAGCGAAGAACAGGAACACGTATCATCTCAGGTGGCTTAACCGGAATACCGGCAAGCAAGAATCCCAGAGTTTCGGCCGGGACATGGAGGCCGCCAAGAGGGAGGCCTGGAAACGCATGGCCGCTCTGGTTTCTCCCGACGATATCATCGAACGTCCAGGCGACCCGACGTTCCAAGAGCTCTGGCACTTCTATACGCGCGAGAAGAAACCCCATCTATCGGCTGGGAGAGCAAAACGCCTGGACGAACTCTACAAGCTGTATTTCAAGCCGTCTCTTGCGAAGGTTCCGGCCAGCAGACTGCCTGACGCAATCCGGTCAATGCGTGACAGAATGCTTGGCGACGAAAACACAATAGGCTGGACTGGGGAGAACCGAGACGACAGCCGCGGTGTCAGGCATGAGCCACTGCACCCAAACACGATTGAAGATATCGTAAACATCGCCAGAGCGACGTTAAATTTCCTCCTAAAAGAGAAAATCATCGTCGGGCCGGACCCAGTACCAACAATTCGAGTTGCGGGTCGAACAGCGCCAATAGATAGGCGGACCAAAGGTCGCCACATCACCTTTGCCGAGATCGGAAAATTGATCGATGCATGCAAGTTCCGCCATCATCTTCATATGCTCCTGCTCGATCTTGGATGCGCCTCAAGGAGCGGCGTCTTTCCTGACATGCTGCTGAACCAGGTGCTCTGGGATTTCGAGGCACTCGACACACTTCCTGTGGGCACGAAGCAGACCACGAAGTATAAGCCGGTGATACCCGCTACAGGGCCGATGCACTGGGCTGTCGCAGAAGCGGCCATGACGGCCGGACCTGACAAGCATCTTATTCATTTTCGCGCCCAAGGCTTATCAGGTAAAAACGGCACGCAGATCATTCACCGCATCGCTGAACGTGCCCTTGGAAAGGAAAAAGCGAAGGGAGTGAATTGGTATTCGATTCGCCACACCCTCATCGACTGGCTTGAGATGCGGGTGCCGGCAAGAAGCCTGTCGATGCTCGCCGGCCATGTCGCGGCACTGGACACGCGGGAGCGCCGGCAGTTCCGCGAGAACGACGGCAGCCGTACTACCCTCATTTACCTCAGGCAGAAGCTCGCGCATCTCCAGCCAGTTCGAGACGCACTTGAGAACGAGTGGTGGCCCGAGATACAGAGGCACTGCGAGACAGATCTTCGCTTGAGCGATGAGGCGGTGATGCGCGAGTGGAGCGCCGCAAAACAGAAGATTGTAGATGCAGTGTAGATGCAGATTACGTTCAACCCATTGATTTACTTAGCGTTGATATTCACGTCCACGACGTGCAGATCGTTCGGGAATCGCCGAATTACCGCCTGGGCTGAGCGATGACACCGGGCGCGAGGGTCCAGGCGGCGATCGAGGCGCTCGACCGGATTGTCGAGGGCGAGGCAGCCGAAGCGGTCCTGACGCGCTGGGCGCGGAAGGCGCGGCATGCCGGTTCCTCCGACCGGGCTGCGGTCCGGGATCACGTTTTCGATGCGCTCCGCAGATGGTGGTCCTCCGCCGCGCAGGGCGGCGGCACCGGCGGTCGGCCCCGGATGATCGGCCTTCTCCGCGACGGGGGCCCCGATCCCGATCTCCTGTTCACGGGAGATGGCTATGCACCGGAAAAGCTGTCGGCGGCGGAGCGTGAGGGCGGGGATGAACCGGACGGGCTCGACCGGCTCGACGTGCCGCGCTGGCTGGTCCCGGAGCTCGACCGCAGCCTCGGCGCGGAGCGGGACGCGATGCTCGAGGCCCTGCGCAGCCGGGCGCCGGTCTTCCTTCGCGCGAACCTTTCCCGGGCGGGCCGCGAAGAGGTCGCCACGGATCTCGCCGGGGAGGGGATCGAGTGTCGTCCGCATCCGCTCTCGCCGAGCGCTCTCGAGGTTCTGACGAACCCGCGACGGGTCCAGGCTGCGGGGGCCTATCGCTCCGGGCTCGCGGAATTGCAGGACGCGGCGAGCCAGGCAGTCGTCGATCTGCTGCCGCTCGCAGGCCGGAGCCGCATCCTCGACTTCTGCGCAGGAGGGGGCGGAAAGACGCTCGCCATGGCGGCCCGGCACCGCGCGACCTACCACGCCCACGATGCCGATCCGCGGCGGTTGCGCGACCTTCCGGTCCGCGCGGAACGGGCGGGGGCCGAGATCGGGCTGCGAACGCAAACCGAGCTCGCCGCAGAAGATCCCTACGACCTGGTGCTGGTCGACGCGCCCTGTTCCGGGAGCGGCGCCTGGCGCCGCAGTCCCGAAGGCAAGATCCGGCTGACGCCGGAGCGGCTCGACGGGCTCGTCGCGACCCAGCAGGCGATTCTCGATGCCGCCCTGACCCATGTCGCGCCCGGCGGGTGCCTCGCCTACGTGACCTGCTCGTTTCTCCGGAGAGAGAACACGGATCAGACCGATGCGTTCGTCGAACGGCAGGAGGTCCGACGCGATCTGGAGCGGCAGTTCACTCCCCTCGAAGGGGGCGACGGCTTCTACTGCGCGATCCTCCCACGGATTTGACGGGGAGACGCGCGTTAATTCCCTGTTTACCGAAACGGCAGAGTGAGGAAGCAGACGCTCCACAGCCGGGACGGTGATCCGTGACGGAGATACGCACATCGCCTGGAGAAGCGGCGGCGGGGCATGCCAGCGGTGCCCTGCGATTGTTGATGCTGGCCGCGCTTGCCGGGCTCGTGGCCCCGTTCCTCCCCAACATGACCCTCGGGACGATCGTTGGCGCCGCCGCCGGAACGCTGGCGATCCTCGCGGTGGCGCTCTTGGTCCTCGGAACGCGGCATCGTCTGCAGCGGTCCGGAATGCGCGCGGCGCTCGCGGCCTGCGGAGGGGCGGAAGCGCGTCCGACGATCCTGACCGATGGGCGGGGAACGGTCCTCTGGGAGAACCGGTCCGGCAGCGAGGGCCTGTTCGCCCGGCTCGCCGAGGCCCTCGCCGATCCGGAGGAGGTCATCGAGCAGCTGCGGCGCGGGGCGCTTACCAAGGGCGTGGCGAGCCGCCAGATAAGCGCGGCGACCGACACACGCCTCTCCGTCCGCCGCGTGGACGGTTCGAACCTCCTATGGCAGATTGAGGTGCCGATCGAACGGGAGGTGAGCGCCTTGCTCGAACGCAACTCGACGCTTGATTTCGACGCTCTTCCGGTGCCGCTGATCGAGATCGAGGAGGGGGGCATCGTCTCCGTGGCCAATTCGGCCGCGCGCCAGCTTCTCCAGATCGACGAGGAGGAACGGGTCGAGCTCTATCGCCTCGTCGAGGGGCTCGGGCGTCCGATCTCCGACTGGGTGGATGACGCATTCGACGGGCGCACGATCCAGAAGCCCGAAGTCGTGCGCGCCGTCCGCCCCGCCGAGGACAGGTTCGTCCAGATCACGCTCGACACGATCGCCCGGCCCGGCGGGACGCGTCTGATGGGCGTCATGAACGACGCGACCGAGCTGAAGACGCTCGAGGCGCAATTCGTCCAGAGTCAGAAGATGGAGGCGATCGGGCAGCTGGCCGGCGGCGTCGCCCACGATTTCAACAATCTCCTCACGGCGATCACAGGCCATTGCGACCTGCTGCTCCTCCGCCACGACCCGGGCGACCCGGATTTCTCCGATCTCGACCAGATCAACCAGAACGCCAACCGCGCCGCCGGCCTCGTTCGCCAGTTGCTGGCCTATTCGCGAAAGCAAAACCTGCGGCCCGAGCAGATCGACCTGCGGGCGTCGCTCTCCGAGCTGACGCACCTTCTCGACCGGCTCGTGGGCGAGCGGGTGACGCTGAGCTTCCACCACCGGCAGGATCTGAAGAAGGTCCGTGCCGACCGGCAGCAGTTCGAGCAGGTGATCATGAACCTGGTGGTCAACGCGCGGGATGCGATGCCCGGCGGTGGCGAGATCAGGATCGAGACGGACATGGAGAAGCTCGCGGCCCCGCTCTCGCGCAATCGCGTCGAAGTGCCGGCGGGAAACTACGTGGTGGTGCGGGTGATCGACCAGGGAACGGGGATTCCCCCGGACCGGATCGACAAGATCTTCGAGCCCTTCTACACGACCAAACGCCCGGGCGAGGGGACCGGGCTGGGCCTCTCCACCGCCTACGGGATCGTCAAGCAATCGGGCGGCTACATCTTTGCCGACAGCACGACCGGCGCCGGAACCACGTTCCTTCTCTACTTCCCGGCCCTCGATCACACCGAGACGGACGAGGTGGAGGCTGAGATGGAAGTCGCGCCGCAGCCGGAGGCGAAGCCGGGCGTCGTGCTTCTGGTCGAGGACGAATCATCGGTCCGTGCTTTCGCGGCTCAGGCGCTCAGCCTGAAGGGCTACACCGTCATCGAGGCGGAGGACGCCGAGCGGGCCCTCGACATTCTGCAGGACGAATCCCTGATCGTTGACATCTTCCTGACCGACGTCATCATGCCGGGGCGCGACGGATTGTCGTGGGTGCTGGAAGCGCTCGAGGCGCGGCCGGAAACCGCCGTGATCTTCATGTCCGGCTATGCGGAGGAGAGTTTCTCGCAGCAGCATGCGCGCCTTCCGGATGCGAGTTTCCTTCCCAAACCGTTCTCGCTGGCGGAACTGATCTCCATGGTGGCCTCGAAAATGTCGCGGGACTGACCCGATCTCCGGTCCCGAATTCGCGTCGAGCTTGAAATGTTCCCGCTTTGATCACATAGTAAAACTCGGAACGTAACACGAACGATCCGGTCATTGCCGGTGTTCGGCTGGCATGAAATAAGGAGCCTGACCTTGAGCGTGGCAAATATTCTCGACATGGCTGACAAGCGAAACGCGGACAAGCAGAAGGCTCTCGATTCGGCGCTGGCGCAGATCGAGCGGCAGTTCGGCAAGGGCTCGATCATGAAGCTCGGGGGCGATAACCCCGTGCCCGACATCCAGTCAACCTCGACGGGGTCCCTGGGGCTCGACATCGCCCTCGGGATCGGCGGCCTGCCGAAGGGGCGGATCGTGGAGATCTATGGCCCCGAGAGTTCGGGCAAGACGACGCTGACGCTGCATTGCGTCGCCGAGGAGCAGAAGAAGGGGGGCGTCTGCGCCTTCGTCGACGCCGAGCATGCGCTCGACCCGCAATATGCCCGCAAGCTGGGCGTGAACCTCGACGAACTGCTCATCTCGCAGCCCGATACCGGAGAACAGGCGCTCGAGATCACCGACACGCTGGTGCGCTCGGGCGCCGTCAGCATGGTGGTGGTCGATTCGGTCGCCGCACTGACGCCGAAGAGCGAGCTCGAAGGCGACATGGGCGACAGCTCGGTGGGCGTTCACGCGCGCCTGATGAGCCAGGCGATGCGCAAGCTCACCGGATCGATCCACCGCTCCGGCTGCACCGTGGTCTTCATCAACCAGATCAGGATGAAGATCGGCGTCATGTTCGGCAGCCCCGAGACCACCACCGGCGGCAACGCCCTAAAATTCTACTCCTCCGTCCGTCTCGACATCCGGCGGATCGGATCGATCAAGGATCGCGACGAAGTGGTCGGAAACCAGACCCGCGTCAAGGTGGTGAAGAACAAGGTCTCTCCGCCCTTCAAGCAGGTCGAGTTCGACATCATGTACGGCGAGGGGATTTCCAAGACCGGCGAGCTTCTCGACCTTGGCGTGAAGGCCGGAGTGGTCGAGAAGGCGGGATCGTGGTTTTCCTACGGCGACGAGCGGATCGGACAGGGCCGCGAGAACGCGAAATCCTTCCTGCGCGAGAACTCCGCCGTGGCCCTCGAGATCGAGGACAAGATCCGCGCCAGTCACGGGCTCGACTTCGACGGGGCAGCCGATGACGACGCGGTGGTGGAGGAGTGAAAGCGCCCTCCGCCCGGGATCGGATCGGCCGGTCCCGGGCGTCCGACGATCGGGCGCCGGTGACGGCAAGGGTCCCCACCTTTACGCCCCTGTTGCCGTTCCGAAACAGGCGAGGCGGGACGAACGCTTAAGCCCGCTCCGGCGCAGGTGCGGACCTCGGAGGGAGGTAGCGCGCGCCCGCATGGTCGCCGTCACCCGGCTTCCCCTCCGCTCCCGTGAACGGTTGAAAAACGGGCTCGCCCCCGCGCTAAAGGACGTCCCGGTTCGGGATGTTCTCTCGGGTAGAGGTGATCCGATGGCGTGGCCTCGTCACGATCGGTCCCCGTCGAGATCCCCGATCCGACCGGTTCGCCGAACCGGGAAGTCCGGCGATGTCGGGGCTCTCGCCCATTTGCGATGGGCATCGTGAACCTCGATCAGACCTGGGCCTCCTGCGTCTCGGCACCGGCTTCGCCAGTCTCGCCCGGGGGCGGGCCGGCATTAAAGTCGTTGAGCGCGATGGCTTCCTCCATTGCAGGGCGTCGAAGAGCGCTGCGTGACCTCCGCCGAACCCGCACCACGGTCGGAATCCCGACCGTAGACCCCCCGATATCCATGTGCCCGAGGGCGCCGGGCGGCCACTGCCTCTGGTGGACACCGTTGCGCCCCGCCGCTAAACGAGGCCGACGGTCCGAAGCCAACCTGCGAAGCCATGCTTTCCCTGAACGACATCCGCTCCACCTTCCTCGACTACTTTGCCCGGAATGGTCACGAAGTCGTGCCGAGTTCGTCGCTCGTGCCGCGGAACGACCCGACGCTGATGTTCACCGCCGCCGGCATGGTCCAGTTCAAGACGCTCTTCACCGGCGTCGAGACGCGCAGCTACAGGATGGCGACCACGGCGCAGAAATGCGTGCGCGCGGGCGGCAAGCACAACGATCTCGACAATGTCGGCTACACCGCACGCCACCACACCTTCTTCGAGATGCTCGGCAACTTCTCGTTCGGCGACTACTTCAAGGACCGGGCCATCCCGCTCGCCTGGGGCCTGTTGACCGAGGAATTCGGCATCGACCCCGACCGGCTTCTGGTAACGGTCTACCACACCGACGAGGAGGCTGTGGCGATCTGGAAGAAGACCGCCGGACTTCCCGACGAGCGAATCATCCGGATCGCGACGGACGACAATTTCTGGTCTGCCGGCCCGACCGGCCCCTGCGGCCCCTGCACGGAAATCTTCTACGATCACGGGCCGCACATCCCGGGCGGTCCGCCGGGGAGCCCCGACGAGGACGGCGACAGGTTCATCGAGATCTGGAACCTCGTCTTCATGGAATTCGAGCAGTTCGCCGACGGCACGCGGCGCGACCTCGACGCCAAGTCCATCGATACCGGGATGGGGCTCGAGCGGATTGGCGCGCTCCTGCAGGGCAAGCACGACAATTACGATACTGATCTCCTGCGGGCGCTGATCGAGGCGAGCGCAGCAGCGACCGGCACCGACCCTGACGGGCCGGGCAACGTGCATCACCGGGTCATCGCCGATCATCTTCGGTCGACCTCGTTCCTGATCGCCGACGGCGTGCTTCCGGCCAACGAGGGGCGCGGCTACGTCCTGCGCCGGATCATGCGACGGGCCATGCGGCACGCGCACCAGCTCGGGGCCGGGGAGCCGGTCATGCACAAGCTGGTGCCCGAGCTCGTGCGCCAGATGGGTCAGGCCTATCCGGAGCTTGGGCATGGCCAGCGCATGATCGAGGACACGCTTCATGCCGAGGAGACACGGTTCCGCCGCACGCTCGACCGCGGACTGCGGATGCTCGACGAGGAGGCCGCCCGGCTTCCCGAAGGCGAGAGCCTCGCGGGCGAAACCGCCTTCAAGCTCTACGACACCTACGGCTTTCCCCTCGACCTGACGCAGGACGCCTTGCGGGAGCGCGGCCGGGGCGTGAACACGGAGGGGTTCGACAGCGCCATGGCGGCGCAGAAGGCCAAGGCCCGGGCGAGCTGGGCCGGGTCGGGCGAGCAGGCCGATGCGGCGATCTGGTTCGACGTCGCGGAAGAGCGCGGCACGACGGAATTCCTGGGCTACGAGCATCTCGCGGCGGAGGCGGAGGTCATCGCCCTCGCGTCAGACGGCGAGCGGGTGAAGGAGGCCGCCGAGGGCGCCGACATCCAGCTGGTCGTCAACCAGACCCCGTTCTACGCGGAAGCCGGCGGACAGGTCGGTGATACCGGCAGGATCGAGACCGCCGAAGCCACCGTGGAGATCTCGGATACCCGCAAGGTCGCCGGATTGTTCCTCCATATCGGGCGGGTCGCGAAGGGTATTCTGCGCGACGGCGATGCAGCGCGACTCGAGGTCGATGCCGACCGGCGGCAGAGAATTCGCGCGAATCACTCCGCTACGCATCTGCTGAACGAGGCCTTGCGGGAGGTGCTCGGATCCCATGTCGCACAGCGCGGCTCGCTGAACGACGGCGAGCGGCTGCGCTTCGATTTCAGTCATCAGGTGGCCCTGTCGCCGGAGGAACTGGCAGCGACCCAGAACCGGATCAACCATTTCATCCGGCAGGACGCAGCGGTCGCGACCAGGATCATGGACCCCGACACGGCGCGCGAACTGGGGGCCCAGGCGCTCTTCGGGGAGAAGTACGGCGACGAGGTTCGCGTGGTCTCGATGGGCGTCGCGGAGACGGGCAGGGGACCGGACCGGAACACCTGGTCCATCGAGCTTTGCGGCGGCACCCACGTCTCGCGCACCGGCGAGATCGGCCTCTGCGTGCTGACGGCCGATTCCGCGTCCTCGGCCGGCGTCCGGCGCGTCGAAGCGGTGACGGGGCAGGCCGCGCTCGATCATCTCGCGGCCGAGGCCCGGCGGGCGGCCGAGGCGGCGGCGATCCTCAGATCTTCGCCGGCGGATCTGCCGGACCGCGTGCGCGCGCTCGTGGAGGAGCGTCGCAGGTTGGAGGGTGAGCTCGCCCAGCTGCGGCGCGACGTCGCGATCGGGGCGGGCGGGGCCTCCGCTGCGGCTGCACGGGACGTGAACGGCGTGCCGTTCCTGGCCCAGGTCCTCACCGGGGTGACGGGTAAGGATCTGCCGGCCCTCATCGATGCCCAGAAGACGAGGCTCGGCTCCGGGGCGATCCTGCTGATCGCGGATGCGGGAGAGAAGGCGGCCGTGGCGGCCGGCGTGACGCCCGACCTGACGGGAAAGGTTTCGGCCGTGGATCTGGTCAGGGCCGCCGTCGGCGAGCTCGGGGGCAAGGGCGGTGGCGGTCGGCCGGACATGGCTCAGGGCGGCGCGAAGGATGCCGCGAACGCGGAAGGCGCCATCGCTGCCGCCGAAGCGGTGCTGCGGGAGGCGTGAGATGCCGGCCGCCCGGATCGCCAACGGAAAGGCGACCGGGTCAGGCCGAGCGACGCGGCGGCTCCCCGGTATGCCCGGCTCGCGGCAGGATCGCTCGCGGGCGCGTGGGAACAGTACGGGCCGGGCGCGGCCGCCGTTATGGACCGGACGGGGCAAATTGGCCGCGCAACGTCGTGCCGCACAGGTCGGCGCCCAGGGGAGCGCGACCCTCAGGATCTTCGAACTCAGCGAGGGATGAGGTCTCGGACATAGCCGGGCAGGGCGAACGCTGCTTGGTGAATTTCCGCGTTGTAGTAGCGGCTTTCGAGGCCGATCTGTGCGATCCGGGACCGCAACGTCTCGAGGGAGACGGACCGCGACCCGCCGTCGGTTCCCCAGCCGAAGGCCATGAATCCGCCCTGATAGGTGGGGACGGGCGCCACAAAGGCAGTCGCGTCCCCAAACAGCGACCGGAAGGCCCGAATCGTTCCGGCCAGTTCGCCGCCCTGCATGAACGGCACGCCGTTCTGCGTCACGAGGATGCCGCCCTCGCGGAGGGCCCGGCTGCAATGGCCGTAGAAGTGCTCGCTGAAGAGGACTTCGCCCGGACCGACGGGGTCCGTCGAATCGACGATGATCACGTCGTATGCCGCCTTCTGTCCGCGGACGAAGTCGGCGCCGTCCGCGATCGTGAGATCGAGGCGCGGATCGTCGAAGGCGCCGTCCGAGACCATCGGGAGATACGCCTTGGAGAAATCCACCACCCCGGCATCGATCTCCACCATCGTCACCTGCTCGACAGGGTGCCGCAAGGCCTCCCGCGCCATGCCACCGTCGCCGCCGCCGATGATCAGGACGCGCCTCGCTGCGCCGTGCGCGACCATCGGCACGTGGGTCAGCATCTCGTGGTAGATGAAATTGTCGCGCTCGGTCACCTGCACTACTCCGTCGAGCGTGAGGACCCGGCCGAAGGTCGCGTTCTCGAACACGACGATGCGTTGATGGTTGCTCTGGTTGTCGTAGAGGACGCGCTCGATCCGAAGCGCCTGGGTCAAGTCCTGGTGAAGCCGTTCGACGCTCCAGCCGGTCATGTCGGTCATCGGATCTCACCGCAGAAGGGAAAGGTGCCGGCGCGTTCCCACGGGCCGCCGCGGTAATGCCAGAGAAGCGCCCGGTCGAACACCCCTCGCCATTGCCGAAAGCCGGCATCGCGGGCATCCCGGGTCGCACGGGCGGTGACGCGGTCGACCTTGTTCTGGATCGTCACATGGAGTCGCCGGCCGCGGTCGTCCGACGGGGATCAGGATGTCGGCCCATCCACGTCACAGGTCGCCCCGGAGCCGGGATGCCGGCGGGCAGCAGATGTCGATTGCCGCGCCGCCGCCGAGATCGCCGACCCCGGTTGCCTCGAAGGTGAGGGGCGGGACGGTCCGGGCGACCTGGGCGAGGTCGTCCAGAAGCCGCGGAAGATGGGCTCGGGGAGCTGCTGGAACAGCGTCACATGGACCGGGAGGAAGTTGCGCCGCGGCGGAAAATGACGCTCTCTCAGCGGCTCGAGCCGCGCGAAGCTGACGCTGTCGAACCCCAGAGTGAGGATCATCGCCATTACCGGAGAAATCCGCGCGCGGCCTCCCGGGAATACCCCGTCACGGGGACACCGGACGGCCCTGACCCGGTCAGGCCGCTGCAGCCTCGGCCACGACCCCGTCGCCGCGCAGAAGCTCCTTCACGCGCACATCGGCGGTGCAGAAGGCTCTTTTCAGCACATCGACGGCGAGCCAGGGCCGGGCCTCTCCGCACATGAAGACGTCGAACGCCCCGTAGCCGATCTCCGGCCAGGTGTGGACCGAAATGTGGCTCTCGGCGAGGACCGCCACGCCGGACACGCCCTGGGGCGAGAACTTGTGCGTGTGGATGTGCAGGAGCGTCGCCCCGCAGGTCTCGACGCAATCGCGGAAGGCCTGCTGGATGCGGTCCTCATCATCGAGTCCATGACCCTCGACCACCTCGATGATGAGGTGTCGACCGGCAAAGACGCGACCTTGCTCGCGAATGAAATGGTCGTCGCGATCATCGGCAAAGATATCGCGTGCGGTGGAATCTTCCCCTTGGGCGCCTGTCTCCAGACCGATCCCCAGTTGGAAGAGGTTGGTTCCGTCCATGGGACCCCCCCTTTCAGCCAGTAGATTGATGTGGCGGGTCCTTAGCGCCCCCCCGAAGCCAGCGGCCCGAAGTTGGGATCGTCCCCGATCGTGAAAGGCACCTAATCCTCACGGTGCTGCCATGCAAGAGATGAATCCGATTGCCGATGCGGAATGGCAGAAGGTGCCGGAATCAGAGGTAAAGGAAGGTATTATAATACCATAACAGCAAATTACTGAAATAACGTCATTAAAATCGTATGGTCGTCATTGACTGCGGCGAGGCGATCGGTAGAACCCGCGCATCCGGAGATGACCGGCCGGCGCATTCGAGCGGCCGTCCGAAACAGACAGGATCCGAAATGAAAACCTTCACCGCTAGACCGGCGGACATCGACAAGCAGTGGGTCGTGATCGACGCGGAGGGCGTCGTTCTGGGCCGGCTGGCCTCGATCGTCGCCATGCGGCTGCGCGGCAAGCACAAGCCGACCTTCACGCCCTCGATGGACATGGGCGACAACGTCATCGTCATCAACGCCGAAAAGGTGCAGCTGACGGGCAAGAAGCGCGAGAAGCCGAATTACTGGCATACCGGCTATCCCGGGGGCATCAAGTCCCGGACGACCGGGCAGATCCTGGAAGGGGCCCATCCGGAGCGCGTGGTCATGCAGGCCGTCAAGCGCATGCTGCCGGGCGGTCCGCTGTCGCGCCAGCTGATGACGAATCTTCGCGTCTATGCCGGGGGAGAGCACCCGCATGACGCGCAGCAGCCGACCGCTCTGGACGTGAAATCGATGAACAAGAAGAACACCAGGGAGGCCGTCTGATGGCTGAGCAAGTCTCCTCGCTCGAAGAGCTGAACCAGGCGGTCGCGGGGGCCGAGCCGGAGGCGCCGCGCGAGCCGGTGCGCGACGACCTCGGGCGGTCCTACGCGACGGGCCGGCGGAAGGATGCCACCGCGCGGGTCTGGATCAAGCCGGGCTCCGGCAAGGTCGTCGTCAACGGCAAGGACGTGAACACCTACTTCGCCCGGCCGGTCCTGCAGATGATCCTGAAGCAGCCCTTCTCGGTGGCCAATGTCGAAGGCCAGTTCGACGTGATGGCAACCGTCAAGGGCGGTGGCCTGTCCGGGCAGGCGGGCGCGGTGAAGCACGGCGTGTCGAAGGCGCTGCAGCTCTACGATCCGACGTTGCGGGGTCCGCTGAAGGCGGCCGGCTTCCTGACCCGCGACAGCCGCGTGGTCGAGCGGAAGAAGTACGGTCGCGCGAAGGCGCGCCGGAGCTTCCAGTTCTCCAAGCGCTGATCCGCGAGTTCTGCGTCAAGATGGCCCTGCCGGTTCTGCCGGCGGGGCCTTTTCATGCGGTCCGCATTTCTGTCAGGTGAGGCGGGAGGATCGGACATGCGGAAACTCGCCCTTGCCATCGCACTGCTCGCGGGGTGCGGACATCCCGCCGATGCGCCTCTCTCGTCGGTTCAGGGCCCCGACCCGGAGCTGCCCGCACCGGCGCAGCGGCTCCTGCCCACGGTGAACATCGCGCCAGCGGCGGGATGGGCCGAGGGCGAGACGCCGGTGGCGAGGCAGGGCCTCTCCGTCAGGGCGTTCCGGAGCGGCCTCGATCATCCGCGCTGGGTGCACGTATTGCCGAACGGCGACGTTCTCGTCGCCGAAACGAACGCGCAGCCCTCGCCGCCGAAGGGGCCCCGCGATCTCGTCATGCGGGCGGTCATGGGCGCGGCCGGGGCGGGCGCACCCTCGGCCGACCGGATCAGTCTCCTGCGCGACGCAGACGGCGACGGGACCGCCGAGACCCGCACGATCCTGCTCGACGATCTCACCTCGCCCTTCGGCATGGCCTATATCGACGGATATCTCTTCGTCGCGGAGACCGACGCTCTCGTCCGGGTGCGGTTTCGTCCGGGTCAGACCGGCATCGACGAGGAGCCCGAAGTCGTGACCCGGCTGCCGGGCGGCCCCATCAACCATCACTGGACGAAGGGGCTCCTCGCGCGCGATGGCAGGCTCTACGTCTCCGTCGGATCGAACAGCGATCATGGCGAGAACGGGCTCGACCGGGAGGCGGGGCGCGCGGCGATCTGGGAGATCGAGCCGGAGACGGGCGAGGCGCGGATCTACGCGAGCGGGCTGCGCAACCCCGTCGGCATGGATGTCGATCCGCGAACCGGTGCCCTCTGGACCGTCGTGAACGAGCGCGACGAACTCGGCGACAACCTCGTGCCCGACTACCTGACCCGCGTGGACGCCGGCGACTGGTACGGTTGGCCGTTCGTCTACTGGGGCGACCGGCCTGATCCGCGCGTCGATCAGTCCGGACGTCCGGACCGCCCGGTCGCGAGGCCAGACTACGCGCTCGGTGCCCATGTCGCCCCGCTCGGCCTGACCTTCGCGGAGGGCGACGGCGCGGATCTCGGTCGCGGCGTCTATGTCGGCCTGCACGGATCGTGGAACCGGCGTCCGGCCAGCGGCTACGGGGTCGTCTTCGTTCCCTTCGCGGACGGCGCGCCGGCAGGGCCCCCGCAGATCGTTCTCGACGGTTTCGTGGACGGACAAGGCAATGCCCGTGGCCGCCCGGTCGGGGTGGCGCTCGCGCAAGATCGCGCGCTCCTGGTCGCCGACGACGTGGGCAACGCAGTCTGGCGGGTCACGGCCGACTGACCGCCACCGGCCGCGGTTCGCAGTTCAGAGAACCAGCACGTCGAGCGGCGGGAAGCCGTTGAAGCCGACGCTCGAATAGGTCGACGTATAGGCGCCGCAATCGGCGATCACCACGCGATCGCCGGCCCGCAACGAGAGCGGAAGCTGCACCGGGCGTTTCTCGTAGAGCACGTCGACCGAGTCGCAGGACGGCCCGGCGAGGATGCAGGGCCCGGTTTCGTCGCCGTCCCGCCAGGTCTGGAACCGGTAGCGGATCGCCTCGCCCTCGGTTTCGGCGAGGCCGGAGAACCGGCCGATGTCGAGATAGACCCAGCGGTGCAGGTCGGTGTCCGATTTTCGGCTGACGAGCAGAACCTCGGCCGCGATCATGCCGGCATCGGCCACCATGCCGCGCCCCGGCTCGGCCATGATCTCCGGTGCGGCGCCGAAGAGTGCGCGCACCCGGTCCATCACCTCCGCCGCATAGGTCGTCGGTTCGTCCATGCCCTCGCCGTAGCGCGCGGGAAATCCGCCGCCGATATTCAGAAGCTCGAGCGAATATCCCTCGGCGCGCAGGCGGTGCCAGAGTCCCGCGACCTCAAAGAGCGTGTCGGACCACATGGCGGCGAAGCGGGTCTGGCTGCCGACATGAAAAGACAGACCCGTGGGAGACAGGCCCAGCGCGGCCGCGTGGTCCATGAGCGGTCCGACGCGGTCCGGCGCACATCCGAACTTGCGCGTCAGCGGCCACTCGGCCCCGTTGGGCTCCGCGATGACGCGGATATAGACGCGCGCACCCGGCGCCGCGCGCGCGATCTTCTCGAGCTCCTCCTCCGCATCGGCCGCGAAGAGCGAGATCCCGGCGCGGTGCGCGAAGCCGATGTCGCTCTCGCGCTTGATCGTGTTGCCGAAGCTGATGTCGTCGGGGCGGGCGCCCTGGCTCAGGCAGAGTTCGATTTCCGAGCGGGACGCGGCATCGAAGCCGGACCCTTCCGACACGAGCGCGGCAATGACCTCGCGCGCCGGGTTGGCCTTCACGGCATAGTGGATGCGCGCCTCACCGAGACCGGCCTTCAGGGCGCGGTAGTTCGACGAGACGATTCCCGTATCCAGAACGAGGGTCGGACGATCGAAGTGCCAGGTCGAGACGACCTCCTCCAGGGAGGCGTCGAAGCGGCGGCCGACGAAATCGGTGGAAGAAGCGGTCATGATCATCTCCGATGCGACCCGGGGCGCATGAAATGGCCCCTTAGTTTCATGGGAGACGTTACCGTCGCTACGTGAGCGGACCGGGTCCGGCGGACAGAGGCGCGTGCGTTGGCGTCTTGACTGCGCATATGGAATGGATCGCAGAATCTTGCAAGACCGATCGTCGCCACGGCCGCGCCGCCGGCCGGGGCGTGGCCGAATCACTCGGCCGCCGGAATAGCTCGCAGATAGGCCACCAGTGCCTCGACATCGGCATCGGGAAGGGTGGCGACGTGGTCTATGACGGCGACCATGTGGCCGCCGGCGCTGTCATAGTCCGGCGTGAGCCCGGTGGTCAGAAACGCCACGAGATCCGCGTCGGACCAGTCGAGCTGGCCGGGCGCTATACCCGGAATCCGGCCCTTCCCGTTCGGATTGGGCGCGCCCTGCAACCATCTGTCGCGGTCCATGCCGCCGAGTGCGGTTCGGGGCGTGTGACACTGGCCGCAATGGAACAGGGCCTCCGCCAGGTAGCGCCCGCGGGCGATCTCGTCGTCGGCGGGGCGTTCGAGCACCCATCCGCGTCCGGCGTAGAGGAGTTTCCAGGCGCCGAGACCCCGGCGGATGCCGAAGGGAAAGGAAAGATCGTGAGCTCTCGAGACCGCGTCCGAGGCTGGCAGGGTCTTCAGGTGTGCCGCGATATCCAGAAGATCCTGGAGCTCGGCATTCTCGTAGGAGGTGTAGGGAAGCGCGGGATAGAGGTGGGCCCCGTCCGCCGACACGCCCCGGGCCAGTGCCGACACGAGGTCCCGATCGCTCCATTCTCCGACGCCTTCCGGCCCGGGCGAGATGTTCGGAGCGTAGAACGTTCCGAAGGTCGTGGTGAAGGCCTGGCCGCCGGAGAGGAGCGGAGGGCCGTCTTCCTCCGTCGCCTCCGGCGCGCGGTGGCAGGAGGCGCAGCCCGCCTGAGTGAAAAGGGCGGCACCGCGGTCGGCGTCGCCGGTCATTCCGTCGAGTTCGGCTGCGGCGATCGGCTGCGGCGCGGTCATCCACCAGGCCGCCGCCGCGCCCGCGACGGCGAGCACGGCGACGGAGAGAAGGAGCGCCCGCATCAATCGTCGGACATGCGGTAATCCTCATGGCAGCCGCCGCACGCCTGACCGAGCGATTTCATCTGCCCGGCGACGGCCTCCCGGCCATCGCCGGCCACCTCCTGCATGGACACGGCGGCTTGGTGCAGATCCTCGAAGTCGGAGAGAAAGTCGTCCCTGTTCGACCAGATCGCCGGCAACGCCCGCGATGCCTCGACCTCCTCGTGGGACGTGCCCTCCGGCCAGTATCCGGTCCAGTCGATGCTGGAGAGCGTCGCGAGCCGGTCTGCGGCGATCTGGGCGGTCTCCGCATCGTAGTCGATTTCTCCCTTCGCCATGCCGCCGAGCGTGGAGAGATTGAAGGAGAAGTTCTCCATCAATCCGTGCCGCGCTGCGACCGGGGGCGGCGCTTCGCTGTCCTCGGATTGCGCGAAAGCTGCGGCGGCGGCGAGCACGAGCGGCGCGACGATCAGGGTCCGGTTCATGTAGGTCTCCATTTGAGATACTGACCGGATGCAATCACCCCGCGACCCCGATCCAAAATCACGCCCGCGTTATTCGTCGAAGACGACCCTTCCGATATAGGGCAGATTGCGGTTCCGCTGCGCATAGTCGATCCCGTATCCGACCACGAATTCGTCGGGAATCTCGAACCCGGTCCAACTCGCCCGGATGTCCACCTCGCGGCGCGAGGGCTTGTCGAGAAGGGCGATGGTCTCGAGCCGGGCGGGGCTCCTCGCGGCGAGCAGATTGACCACGTGATGGAGCGTGAACCCGGTATCGACGATGTCTTCGACCACGAGCACGTCGCGTCCCGCGATCTCGCTCGAGAGATCCTTCAGGATGCGAACCTCGCGGCTGGAAACTGTCGCGTTCCCGTAGGAGGACGCCTCGAGGAAATCGATCTCGAGGGGGAGATCGAGGGCGCGGGCCAGGTCGGCGATGAAGACGAAGGAGCCGCGAAGAAGGCCGATGACGACGAGTTGCCGCGTTCCCGCGAAACTCGCTTCGATCTCGCCGGCGAGCTCCGCGATGCGGTCGGCAATCGCGCGGGCGGGGATGAGTTCCTCGATATGGTAGGCCGGATCAGACATGTCGGTACACTTGATTTCGCGGCAGGTTCGGTCGAAATCCCGTAAGGCCCCATCGCAGGACAGATATGCCGAAGCACCACGAGACCCGCAAGCTCCCCTACAGCGCCGATCAGATGTTCGATCTCGTGTCTGATGTCGAGACCTACCCGCAGTTCATTCCGTGGATCTCGGCGGCGCGCATCACCTCCCGGCGCGACACGGAGGAGGGAGAGATCGTCGATGCCGATCTGGTGATCTCCTTCAAGGTGTTTCGCGAACGCTTCACCAGCCGGGTGACGCTCGACCACGAGACCCGGCGGATCGATACCGAGTATCTCGACGGGCCGTTCAGGCACATGAACTCGACCTGGAGGTTCCGCGACCTCGAAGGGAAGGGCTGCGAGGTGACTTTCGACGTGGATTTCGAGTTCAAGAACCGGATCCTCGGCTCCGCGGCGCAGATGTTCTTCAACGACGCCATGCAGCGGATCGTCAGGGCGTTCGAGCGGCGGGCCGCGAAACTCTACGGATAGCAGGTCGAGCTCGCTCGGCGGGTGCGCTCTCGACCCGCTCGCGAGGGGCGGTCGATGCGCCCGGTCAGGGGCCCGGCAGCGCGGAGAGAAGGGTCCGGAGCGCGTGGTCGACCGTCGCCCGGCGGACCGCGGAACGTCCGAGAGGGCCAAATTCGACGGTCTGGCTCCGGGTTGCCCCGCCGCTCCGCGCCAGTGCGAAACAGACGCGGCCCTCCGGCTTGCTCTCGCTGCCGCCGGGGCCCGCGATCCCGGTTACGGAGATCGCGAGCGAGGCGCCGGAGCGGCGCAACGCGCCCTCGGCCATCTCCCGCGCGACTTCTTCGCTCACCGCGCCGAAAGCGCCGAGGGTATCCGTGCCGACCCCGAGCATGTCCGTCTTGGCGGAGTTCGAATAGGTGACGTATCCCCGGTCGAAGATGTCGGAGGCGCCGGCCGGATCGGTGATCGCCGCCGAGACGAGACCGGCGGTGCAGCTCTCCGCCGTGGCGATCGTCGCGCCGGCCGCGCGGCTTCGCGCGAGGAGCTCGTCGGCGAGGGTCACAGCAGAACGCCGTGGGCGATTGCGGCCAGGATCATGACGCCGAGAGCCGCGAAGATCCCGGCGATGACATCGTCGAGCATGAGGCCGGTCACGTCGCCGCGCCGGTCCGCCCAGGTCACCGGCCCGGGCTTGCGGATGTCGAACAGGCGAAACAGCGCGAAAGCCGCAATCCATCCCGGCCAGAGCGCGCCGATTCCGACCCCGGCGGATGCGGCTCCGAACGAGAGCGGCAGGAGGGCGATCCATTGTCCGGCGACCTCGTCGATGACGATCTCGCCGGGATCGGCGCGCCCGAGCCGTCTGGTCTCTCGCGCGGCGGCCCAGAATCCGAGCGCCAGGGCGACGAGGATCGCGAGGCTGCAGAGGGCGGGTCCGCCGGTCACGTGCAGGGCGAAGAAGACGGGCAGCGCCGCCAGCGATCCCCACGTCCCCGGCGCCGGCTTCAGGAGGCCGACAAAGAAGAAGGTCGCGATCAGGCGGCTCATCGGCTCACCAGCGTCGCGGTGGCGAGTGCCGCGATGCCCTCGCCGCGCCCCGTGAATCCCAGACGTTCCGACGTGGTGGCCTTGACCGATACCCGGCCCATCTCCACCCCGACGATCCGCGCCAGCTCTTCCGACATGCGTTCCGCGTGCGGACCGATCTTCGGTGTCTCGCAGACAAGGGTGACGTCGATGTTCGAGATCCGATAGCCGCGGTCTTGGGCGAGCTTGGCGGCGTGGGCGAGGAAGATTTCCGAGGGCGCGCCGGCCCATGCCGGATCGCCCGGCGGGAAGTGCCGGCCGATATCCCCTTCGGCCAGAGCCCCGTAGAGCGCGTCCGTGAGGGCGTGCATCCCGACATCCGCGTCGGAATGTCCGAGCAGGAGCCTGTCGTGCGGAACAGCCACACCGCACAGCATCACCTCGCGCCCTTCGTCGCCGAAGGCGTGAACGTCGAAGCCGGTGCCTGTCCGGATGTCCATGCAGCCCCTGAGAATGGCTTCGGCCCGCGCGAAATCCTCCGGGCCGGTGATCTTCATGTTTCTCTCATCGCCCTCCACGATGCGAACGTCCAGCCCCGCCGCCCGAGCGACCGCGACATCGTCGGCCGCATCTGCGCCGCTGGCGCGATGCGCCGCGAGAATCGCCTCGAAATGAAAGCCTTGCGGCGTCTGGGCGCGCAGGAGCCCGGCGCGCGCGCGCGGGTCGCGCAGGAAATCCCCCTCGGCGACCCAGAGCGCGTCGACCTCCGGCAGCGCCGGCGCCGCGCCGGCGGCGCTGTCGAGCGCATCGATCACCCGGTCGATCAGGGCGGCGGGCACCAGAGGTCGGGCCGCATCGTGAATGAGGACGCGGTCGATGCCCCGGCCGTCCAGCGCATCGAGACCGGCCCGGACGGTCGAGGCGCGCGAGGGCCCGCCTTCCACCACGATCATGTCGGAATGGCCGAACCAGCCCGCCGCGAGGGCCATGTCGTCCGGGTCGAGGACGAGCACGACGGTTCCGATGCGCGGATGGTCCCTGAACGCGGCGATAGCGTGGGCGGCGACGGTGCGATCGCCCAGTCGCCGCCACTGCTTCGGCAGCCCGCCTCCGGCACGAAGGCCTCGTCCCGCCGCGACGAGCACGGCGGCAATTCTCCGTTCATCCGACATTGCCGATCCCGTCATTTCCGCCGCCCCTGCTTATACGCCCTTTGAAAATGATGCTGCCTTTCCCGAAGCTCTGCATGATATTTAGGCATTTGGTTTTTTTTCGTCCGCCAGGGCGGTCCGCAAATTGCCTCAGCCCCGAGCTATGGATATCGGCATGTGCAAATGCACGCAGATTAAGCAGAAGAGCCGTGTCCGCCCATTGCACGAATAGCGACGTCGTTCCCGCCGTGTATCTCGCACCGATGGCCGGGATAACGGATTTGCCCTTTCGCGACCTCGTTGCGCGATTCGGCGCCGACCTGGTCGTGAGCGAGATGGTTGCCAGCCAGGAGATGGTTCAGGGGAAGCCCGGCGTCCCGGAAAAGGCGGCGCTCGGCATCGGCCGGGCGCGCACGGCGGTGCAGATCGCCGGGCGGGAGGCGCGCTGGATGGCCGAGGCGGCCCGGCGGATCGAGGCTGCCGGCGCCGAGCGGATCGACATCAACATGGGCTGTCCGGCGAAGAAGGTCGTGAACGGACTGTCCGGATCGGCGCTGATGCGCGACCCGGATCATGCGTTGCGTTTGATCGAGGCTGTCACTTCGGCGGTGCGCGTCAAGGTCAGCCTGAAGATGCGGCTGGGCTGGGACGGGGCCCAGATGAATGCCCCCGAGATTGCCCGCCGGGCGGAAGCGGCCGGAATCGCCTCCATCGCCGTGCACGGACGGACGCGGTGCCAGTTCTATCGCGGATGCGCCGACTGGGCGGCCATATCGGCGGTGAAGAGCGCCGTCTCGGTTCCGGTGATCGCCAACGGCGACATCCGTTCGGCGGAGGATGCGCGCGCGGCTCTCTCCGCCTCCGGTGCGGACGGTGTGATGATCGGTCGCGGGGTGCGGGGACGCCCCTGGCTCCTGGCGCAGATCGCGGCGACCCTGGGCGGCCGGAATCCGGCGCCGGCCCCCTCGGGCGCTGCCCTCGCCGCCCTCGTCTGCGAGCATGTCGAAGCGGCCTGCCGGTTCCACGGGCGCGCCCTCGGGGCGCGGGTCATCCGCAAGCATCTTGGCTGGTATCTGGATGCCGCCGCTCCGCAGACGCCGCTGCGGTGCGCGCTGCTGACCGCCGATGGTCCCGAGCGCATCGCGCACCTGCTTCCCGAGGCGCTTTCGAGGGGTGCGGCCGCCGCATGACGTTCAGCGATTTCCTTTGGGCCTCGCTGCCGGTCCCGGCGATCCTGATCGACGCCGAGGATGCGGTGCGGGAGGTGAACGCGGCGGCCGAGGATTTCCTGATGTCCTCGGATCGAACGCTGCGCGGCGCGCCCTTCTTCGACCGGGTTTTCATCGACGCGCCGCTCGATGACGCCTTGCAGCGCGTGCGCCGGAACCGGGCGCCGCTCTTCATAAACACCGTCGAGGTCGGCTCGGGCAACCGGCCGCCCGAAATCTGCAACATGCAGATCGCGCCGATGATCGGCATGACCGGTTTCGTCCTCGTCCTGCTGCATCCGCGCCAGATCGCCGGTCGGTTGCAGAATGCCGCGACCGCCCGCTCCTCGGCGCGGGCGGCGATCGGAATGGCCGAGATGCTGACCCACGAGATCAGGAATCCGCTCGCGGGCATCACCGGCGCGGCGCAGCTGCTGTCGATGGGGCTCGAGAAAAGCGACCGGGAGCTGACGGATCTCATCGTAGCCGAGACCCGCCGGATCGTGACCCTGATCGACCAGGTGGAGCAGTTCGGCAATCTTCGGCCTCCGGCACGTCAGGCGGTAAACATCCACGACATCCTCGACCGCACGCAGCGCAGCGCGGCGCTGGGCGTCGCGGCGCATATGCGCATCGTCGAGGAGTACGACCCCTCGCTTCCCGCCGCCTATGTCGACGACGACCAGATGCAGCAGGTCTTCCAGAACCTCCTGAAGAACGCGGCGGAGGCTGCCGGGCCGGCGGGCGGCACCATCACGGTGCGCACCTTCTACGACCACGCGTTCCGTATCCGCCACAAGGACGGCACCGGGACGAATGTCCCGTTGCAGGTCGAGATCGTGGATGACGGGCCGGGATTGCCGCCGGACCTCGCCCAATCCGCCTTCGATCCCTTCGTATCGGGCCGGGAGAACGGGACCGGCCTCGGTCTCGCCCTGGTCTCCAAGATCGTCAGCGAACATGACGGTCTGGTCAGCCTGGATAGCCGGCCGGGGCGGACGGCGTTCCGCATCTCCCTTCCGATGGCGCCCGCCATCACCAATCCGGAGTAGACAGATGGACGGCACCGTTCTCGTCGCCGACGACGACCGCACGATCCGCACCGTTCTGACCCAGGCGCTAACCCGCGCCGGATGCAAGGTCCATGCGACCTCCTCGATGGTCACGCTCATGCGCTGGGTCGAGGAGGGAAAGGGAGACCTCGTGATCTCCGACGTGGTCATGCCGGACGGAAACGGACTGGAGGCGCTGCCGCTCATCGGCAAGCGCCGACCGGATCTGCCGGTGATCGTGATCTCCGCGCAGAACACCATCATGACGGCGATCCAGGCCGCGGAGAAGGACGCGTTCGATTATCTGCCCAAGCCGTTCGATCTTCCCGACCTGATGAAGCGGGCGGCGCGCGCGCTCGACGTTCCGCGCCGTCCGGCGATCCGCAACGACCGGTCCGGCGCGCCGGAGGCCCAGTCGGACCTGCCCCTTGTCGGCCGTACACCGGCGATGCAGGAACTCTACAGGCTGGTCGCTCGGGTGATGAACACGGATCTGCCGATCCTCGTCATAGGCGAGTCCGGCTCGGGCAAGTCGCTGGTGGCGCGGGCCATACACGATTTCTCGGATCGCCGGACGCAGCCCTTCGTGGTGGCGTCGAGTTCCGATCTCGTCTCGACGGAGGGCGCCGCCGCGATCATCGGCAAGGCGCGGAGCGGAACGATCCTCCTCGACGAGGTCGGCGATCTCGGACCGGAGGTGCAGACGCGGATCGTCCGCATGCTGGACCGGCTCGAAGAGGGCGGGCCGCGGATCATGGCCACCAGCCAGACCGATCTGGCGGGCAAGATGGAAGAGGGTGTCTTCCGGTCCGACCTCTTCTACCGCCTTTCGGGCGTGACCCTTTCCGTGCCGTCCCTCCGCGAGAGGGTGGAGGACATTCCCCTGCTCGTGGAGCACTTCCTGCTCAAGGCGGAACGGGACGGTCTCGCTTCCCGCATCTTCTCCGAGGAGGCCATGTCGCTCATCCGCCGGTATTCCTGGCCGGGCAACGTGCGCCAGATGGAGAATACCGTCCGCCGGCTGATGCTCACCGGCGGAGAGGGAGAGATCAGCCGCGACGAGGCGGAAGGTGTGCTGGGCACCCAGCCGGCAATGGAGCCGCTGAAGAACGGCGGGGACGGCAACGGCCTGACTGCATCGGTCGCGCGGCATCTGCGCCGCTACTTCGACCTGCACGGCAACGTGCTGCCGCCGCCGGGGCTGTACCAGAGGATTCTTCGCGAGGTCGAGGCGCCGCTGATCGAGATCGCGCTGGATGCCACTGCAGGAAACCAGGCGAAATGCGCCGACCTGCTGGGAATCAATCGAAACACCTTGAGAAAGAAGATCACGGATCTCGATATTCGCGTGACACGGCGCCGCAAGTTGATGTAACGCTGCAACAGAGGCGTGGCGCAGGGGCAAGAAGACCCCGTCGAACAAGCCATGTCCGAGCGGTAAGGGCGCGCCCGTCGCGCCGCACATCATCGGAGGGCCTCCATGGCGCATCCGGTCCGGATGCCGAGGTGGGAAAGCCTTGCTCGGCTTCGCCGGCAGAAGAAGGTGGAGAACGGGGTGACCATCGGCCTCGTGATCCTGGGTCCGGCCCTGGCTCTGACGACCTATCTGGTCCTCGGCCCTCTGGATGCCGGATCCTCGGCGCTCTCGCTCCGTCTCGTCCTGCTCGCAGACCTCGTCTACGTGATCGGGCTGGCGACCCTCGTCGCCATCGGTCTCGGGCGGATGATCGCGGCCCGGCGCGCCCAGTCCGCCGGCTCGCGGCTGCATATGCGGCTGACCGGGGTGTTCGCGCTGATCGCCATGGTGCCGACGGTCACGGTCGCGATCTTCGCCGTGCTGACGGTGAATTTCGGTCTCGAGGGGTGGTTCTCCGATCGCGTGCGGGAAGTGGTGGGAGCCTCCCTCGCCGCCGCGGAGGCCTACGAGGACGAACAGAGGCGGTCCCTGTCCACGGATGCGGAGGCGCTCGCGCGGTTCCTCTCGTCCGCGCAGCGCAATTCCTTTCTGCTTTCCGACGGCGAAATCCGGCAGTTGCTCGGTCAGGGACAGTCCCAGATCCAGAGGGGCCTCCAGGAGGCCTTCGTGATCAACGGCGCCGGGCAGATCAGGTCGCGGGGCGAGGGGTCCTACCTGTTCGACTACGAATCGCCCCCGGCTGCGGCCCTCGAAGGCGCCGGCGACGGCGAGACCGTGGTGATCGAGGACTGGGACAACAACGAGTTCCGCGCCCTCGTCGCGCTGAAGGGGCTCGGCGACCGATTCCTCTACGTGACGCGCGACGTGGACGGCGACCTCCTCGCCCTTCTCGACGACACGCAGGATAGCGTCCGGCTCTACAACCAGCTCGAGGAGGATCGAGGCCGCCTGCTGTTCGAGTTCGGGCTTCTCTATCTGGGCTTCGCGGTGATCCTGATCCTTGCCGCCATCTTTCTCGGGCTCTGGTTCGCGGAGCGGCTCGCCCGGCCGGTAGGACGGCTCGCCAGTGCCGCGGAACGGGTGGGTGGAGGCGATCTCGACGTGCAGGTCCGCGAAGAGCGGGGCGACGACGAGATCGCGAGCCTCGGCAGGCTCTTCAACCAGATGACCCGCCAGCTGAAGGTGCAGCGCGAGACCCTTCTCGACCGGAACGAGCAGATCGAGAAGCGGCGGCGGCTGTTCGATTCCGTCCTGTCCTCGGTCACCGCCGGCGTGGTCGGCCTCGATCCGAAGGGCTGCGTCACCTTCGTCAACCGCTCGGCCGAACGGCTCCTCAGTCTCGACGAGGGCGAGGGACAGACGGTTCCGTTGTCGAGCGCCGTTCCCGAATTCGCCCCGGTCTTCAAGCGGCTCATCGAGCAGCGCGACGAGACCGTGCAGGGGGAGGTGAAGGTCTCGCGCGGCGGCGCGCTCGAGAGCCTGCTCGTCCGCATGGCGACGCGCCGGTCGGAGACCGGCACGCTGGAAGGCTATGTCGTGGCCTTCGACGATGTCAGCGATCTGGTCGCGGCCCAGCGGATGGCCGCCTGGGCCGACGTCGCCCGGCGGATCGCCCACGAGATCAAGAACCCCCTGACCCCGATCCAGCTCTCGGCGGGCCGGATCAGGCGCAAGTTCGGGCCGGAGGTGAGCGATCCGGGCAAGCTCGAGGCCATGACGGATGTCATCGTGCGGCAGACCGAGGGTCTGCGCCGGATCGTGGACGAGTTCAGCCAGTTCGCCCGGATGCCCCGGCCCGAACGCCGGCGCCATGACCTCGCCGAGATCGTCCGCGCCGCCGTCTATCTCCAGCAGGCGGACCAGGAGGGCGCGAGGATCGTCGCCGACATTCCCGACCAGCCGCAGATGGCCGATCTCGACGAGACGATGATCGATCAGGCGCTCACCAACCTGCTCAAGAATGCCGGCGAGGCGACCCGGTCGCTGATCGAGGCTGGGGCGCCCGAGGGCTACGCCCCCGAGATACGTGTCAGCCTGACGCGGGTCGGCGCCGATCTCGCCGTCCAGATCGAGGATAACGGGATCGGATTGCCGGAGGATAGGGGGCGGCTGTTCGAACCCTATGTGACGACGCGGGCCGAAGGGACGGGCCTCGGCCTGCCCATCGTCCGCAAGATCATCGAAGAGCATGGCGGAACGCTGGGTCTTACAGATGCGGATCCGTTCGTGCCGGGCGCCCACCGCGGCGCCCGTGCCGAAATACGGCTGCCATCCTGCGAAGAGGTGGCGGCGAGCGAAGAAAAAAAAGAGGAGGCAAGAGAAACATGGGCGACATCCTGATCGTGGACGACGAGCGCGACATCCGAGAGCTGGTCGCGGACATTCTGGAAGACGAGGGATATACCTGCCGCAAGGCGGGCAATTCCTCGGACTGCATGGCCGAGGTGGAGAAGGACCCGCCGAGCCTGATGATCCTCGACATCTGGCTGAAAGACAGCGACATGGACGGGATCGACATCCTCAAGATCGCCAAGCGCGATCATCCGGGGATGCCGGTCATCATCATCTCCGGCCACGGCAACATCGAGATCGCGGTGGCCGCGATCAAGCAGGGCGCCTACGACTACATCGAGAAGCCGTTCAACATCGATCAGCTCATGGTCGTCATCGCGCGCGCGATGGAGACCTCGCGGCTGCGGCGGGAGAATGTCGAACTCCGCCGCCGCGACGCCGAGCCGCCCGTGCTGATCGGCTCGTCTCCCGCCTTCCGGTCCCTGAAATGCGCGCTGGACAAGGTCACGAAGTCCAATGGACGTGTGATGCTCAGAGGCCCCGCAGGCTCCGGCAAGGAACTCGCGGCGCGGTACATCCATGCGAATTCGGGCCGCTCCGACCATCCGTTCGTCACCGTGGGCGCGGCAGCGATAGAACCCGACCGGATGGAAGAGGTGCTCTTCGGCCGGGAGGGGCCGGAGCGCGGCGCCGAGCCCGGCCTGCTCGAGCAGGCCGATGGCGGCGTCCTGTTCTTCGACGAGGTCGCCGACATGCCGCTCGGAACCCAGTCCAAGATCCTGCGCGTGCTGGTCGACCAGGCCTTCACCCGGGTGGGAGGCACCGAGAAGATCCGCGTCGATATCCGCGTCCTGTCGTCCACAAACCGCGACCTCGCGCAACTCGCCGAGCAGGGGCTCTTCCGGCAGGAGCTTCTGCATCGCCTCGCCGTCGTTCCGATCGACGTCCCCTCCCTCGACGAGAGGCGCGAGGACATTCCCGAACTGGCCGCGTTCTTCCTCGAGATGTTCAACAAGCAGCAGGGACTGACGCAGCGGCATCTGAGCGACGAGGCCCAGGCGATCCTGCAGACCATGCTCTGGCCGGGCAATGTCCGGCAGCTCAAGAACATGATGGAGCGTGTCCTGATTCTCGGTGACGACCAGGGCGACATAAAGGCGTCCGAACTCCCGATGCCGGATCAGGCGCCGGAAGAGGGGGAGGGACGTGTGGTGCTTTCCGCGTCGCTGGCGACCTTGCCGCTGCGCGAGGCGCGCGAACTCTTCGAGCGGGAATATCTGCTGACGCAGATCAACCGGTTCGGCGGAAACATATCGCGCACCGCCAATTTCGTCGGGATGGAGCGATCGGCCCTGCATCGGAAGCTGAAATCGCTCGGCGTCGTCACCTCGGCGAAGCAGGGCATGCGGACGGCAGCGCTGGACGAACAGCCCGCCGGGTGAAGACCCGCGATATCGGGGTCTGGGGCCGTCGCGTCGTCTACCGGGAGGCGGGTCCGTCCGGAGAGCCTCCGATCATCTGCCTCCATGGGGCCGGGTTCGATCATTCCGGCCTGACCTGGCAGGATACGGCGCGCTCGCTCGGAGCCGGTCGGCGGGTTCTGGTGCCGGATATTCCGGGATACGGCGAAAGCGACGCCCTGATCGGCGCGCCCGATCTGCCGAGGCTCGGCGCCTGGGCGGGCGCCTTCGCCGATGCGCTCGCCCTGGGGCGGGCGGACCTGGCCGGATTGTCGATGGGCGGCGGCATGGCGCTCTGGCTCGGAATCCGGCGCCCGGATCTCGTACGCCGCCTGATCGCTGTCTGCCCCTACGGGGTGCTGGCCCGCCTGCCCGGCCATCCGCTCGCCTACGCCGCGGTCCGGGCCGGCCTCCTGCCCGCGGCCTATCGCGCGGCCATGCTCTCCGCCCCGCTTGCGAGACTCGGTCTGGGTCTCAGCTACGCCGACCCCTCGCGCGTGACGGAGCGGACGGTGCGCCAATTGCGCGCCGTCGCGAAGGGGCAGGCGCAGCGCCGCACCTTCGACGCGTTCCTTTTGGCAGAAATTGGCGCGACCGGGTTCAAGACCGATCTGCGGCCCGATCTAGGGCGCATCGCCGCCCCGACCCTCATGATCGCGGGGCGCGGGGACAGGTTCGTGCCGCCCGCGCGCGTCCGCGCGGCGTCCGACGCGATCGCGGGGGCGCGCTGCTTGGTGCTGCCGACCGGCCACTGGCCGATGCGGGAGCGCCCCGACCTGTTCGAGGCCGCCGTGGCGCGGTTTCTCTCGGAGTGATCTGCCGGTGCCGCGAGGCGCGTACGACGCCGCGGCACCGGAGGGGCGGTCCCCGCCACCTTCCCCCTCGAACTTTCGATGCGGTGACCCGGACCTCGACGCGCCGAGGCGAGGATCCGGAGGCACCGAGCCCGCTCTTCCATCGCCGGGTCCCCGGAAATCGGGGGTCGGCGCCAAGGCGCGGATTCTGAATGCCGCCGGGCCGCATGGCACAAACCTCCGACCGCCGGACGCGGAAGGGTTCTCCATGAAGATCATCATCTGCGGGGCCGGGCAGGTCGGCTGGCAGATCGCCCGTCACCTGGCGGGCGAGCGGAACGATGTCACGGTCGTCGACAACAACGCGGAACTGATCCGCCAGGCGACCGATACGCTCGATGTCCAGGGCATCGCCGGGCATGCCTCCTACCCGGACGTGCTCGACCGGGCGGGGGCGCGGGATGCCGAGATGATCATCGCCGCGACCTATTCCGACGAGGTCAACATGGTCACCTGCCAAGTGGCCCATTCCGTCTTCGCCGTGCCGCGCAAGATCGCGCGGCTGCGCGCGCAAAGCTATCTCGACGCTATCTACTCCGATCTGTACCGCCGCGACCACATGCCGATCGACGTGGTGATCTCGCCCGAGAAGGAGGTGGCCGAGGCCGCCCTGCGGCGCCTCTCCGCACCCGCCGCCTTCGACACGCAGACCTTTCTTGACGGTCAGGTACATCTGCTGGGGATCGCCCTCGAACCCGACTGCCCCGTCCTCAACACGCCGCTGAAACAGCTCACCGACCTCTTCTCGACGCTGCGCGCCATCGTGGTGGGCGTCCGCCGCAACGGCGTGCTCTTCGCGCCCGAGCCAGGGGACCAGCTCTTCGCCGGCGACGAGATCTACATTTCGACGCATCGCGACGATGCGGGACGGGTGCTCGACATCTTCGGCAAGCCGGTGGTGCGACCCGAGCGCGTCGTCGTCGTCGGCGGCGGCAACGTGGGTCTCGCGGTCGCCGGCCGTCTCGAGGCGCCGCCTTGGCGGGTCCGGGTCAAGATGATCGAGAAGGACCGGCGCCGCGCCGAGCGGGCAGCCAACTCGCTGGACCGGACGATCGTTCTCAATGGGGACGGGATGAGCCGCGAACTGCTGCTGGAAGCGTCGGTGGCGAAGGCGGATTCCATCCTCTGCGTGACCGACGACGACAAGACCAACCTGATCGCCGCCGTCCGCGCCAAGCAGGCCGGCTGCCGCATGGCCATCTGCCTGGTGAACGATCCGACGCTGCAATCGCTGATGCAGCCCCTCGGCATCGACGCCTTCATCAGTCCGCGCGCCACGACGGTCAGCTCGATCCTGCGTCATATTCGTCACGGTCGCGTCCGCGGCGTCTATTCGGTCGGCGACGCCGAGGCCGAGGTGATCGAGGCGCAGGTGCTGTCGACCTCGCCGATTTCCGGCCAGATCGTGCGCGAGATCGACTTTCCCGAAGGAGCGCTGGTGGCGGCGGTGTCGAAGGGGGGCAAGATCGTCAAGCCGACCGGGTCCACCCGGATCGAGGAGGGGGACATCGTGGTCGTCTTCGCGCTCTCCGCGGACGTCCCGGCGGTGGAGCGGCTGTTTCAGGTCGCCATCGACTTCTTCTGATGCGCGCCACGCTGCAGCGTCTTCCGTTCCTCGTCATCCTCCAGGGGATCGGTGCGCTCGCCATGATCGTGCCGGCCATCCATGCGCTTCAGCTCGGCCATTTCGAGGTCGCACGGGCGTTTCTCTATTCGTGCCTGATCTTCTGCGTCCTCTTCGTGCTCCTCGCCTTCGCGCTCGGTCATCGCGCACGGCACGGCACGATCCGGGGCCAGCTCCTCGGTCTGGTCGGCGCGCTGATCCTTCTTCCGCTGATGCTTGCCGTGCCCTTCCGCGAGGCCATCGGCGACGGGCGGCTCTTCAGCGCCTGGTTCGAGATGGTGTCCTCGCTCACCACGACCGGCGCGACGCTCTACCCCGAGCCGGGTCGGCTGCCGCCCACGCTCCATCTCTGGCGGGCGATGGTGGGGTGGCTCGGGGGGCTCCTGTTCTGGGTCTCCGCCCTCGCCATCCTCGCCCCCCTCAACCTTGGAGGCTTCGAGGTCATCGCGACCGACATCACCGCGGCCGGCCGGGCGGCGCTCAGGGAGCGGCGGGCCGGGCGGCCCGGCGAGCGGCTGCGTCGCTACGCCCTTCGCCTCGCGCCGATCTATGCCGGCCTGTCGCTGGCGCTCTGGCTCGGCCTCGTGATCCTCGGAACCGAACCGACCGAGGGCGCGATCCTCGCCATGTCCACGATGTCGACATCCGGCATCACGCCCGGCTCGTGGCAGGGCGAGCAGATCTGGCCGGAAGTGCTCATCTTCTTCTTCCTGATCTTCGCCGTCTCGCGGCTGACCTTCCGGAACGACTTCATCACCCGCGAGCGCGGCGTGATCCTGCGCGATCCCGAGATCCGCCTGGCGGTGACACTCCTCGTCGTGGTTCCCGGCTTTCTCTTCCTGCGCCATTTCCTCGGTTCCATCGAGACGGAAGCGCAGGAGGACGTGCCGGAAGCGTTCAACGCCTTCTGGGGTGCGCTTTTCACGACCCTCTCATTCCTGACCACCACCGGCTTCGAGAGCGCGGCCTTCGAGGATGCGCGGTTCTGGTCGGGATTGCCGACGCCCGGGCTCCTGCTGGTGGGCCTGAGCGTCATCGGCGGCGGCGTGGCGACCACGGCGGGCGGGGTCAAGCTGCTGCGCATCTACGCGCTCTACAAGCACGGGGCGCGGGAGATGGGTCGGCTGGTCTATCCCTCCTCCGTCGGCGGGGCGGGCGCATCGGGGCGGCGCCTACGCCGCGAGGGCGCCTTCGTCGCGTGGATATTCTTCATGCTCTTCGCGATCAGCATCGCGGTGACGATGGCCGCGCTCGCCCTTGCGGGACTGGATTTCGAGAAGGCGACCATCCTCACCGTGGCGGCGCTCTCCACCACCGGCCCCCTGGCGAGCGTCGGCGGCGAGGCGCCGATCCTCTATTCCGACCTGGGCGACGCGGCCCGCCTGATCCTGGCGGCCGTCATGGTGGTCGGTCGCCTGGAGACTCTCGCGCTCATCGCGCTCTTCAACAGGGATTTCTGGCGGAACTGAGGGGCGAAGGCGGCTCGGATTCGGTCTGGAAATCGAAAAACCGCCGCGACATACTCCTCTGACAGCGATCCCGCGGTCGGCAAGGACCGCGGGCAATAACGAACGACCATTCCAGGGACGGGGAATCCATGGCCGGCGACAAACAGAATCTGCAGGAGACGTTTCTTAACCACGTTCGCAAGACGAAGGTGCCGGTAACGATTTTCCTCATCAACGGCGTCAAGCTACAGGGCGTCATCACGTGGTTCGACAATTTCTGTGTGCTTCTGCGCCGCGACGGGCAGTCCCAACTCGTCTTCAAGGGAGCCATCTCGACGATCATGCCCTCGCAGCCGATCCAGCTCTACGAAGGTGACGGCAATAGCTGAGGGCAGGGACCTTCGGCGCCCGGCCTGCGTTCCGCTGCCATGACGACACGCGCTTGGGTCATTCATCCCGATATCCAGACCGACCGCGACAGGCGGGAGGCCGGTCCTGCCCTGTCCGAGGCGAAGGTTCTCGCCGAGGCCCTTCCGGGACTCGAGGTTCTCGGCGGCGAGGTCGTGCGCCTTCCCCGTGCCCATCCCGGCCACCTTTTCGGCAGCGGCAAGGTCGAGCAGCTGGGAGAAACCTTATCCGCGGATAAGGTCGACCTCGTCCTGATCGACGGACCGGTCTCCCCCGTCCAGCAGCGCAACCTCGAGAAGGCCTGGGGCGTCAAGCTCCTCGACCGGACGGGCCTCATCCTGGAGATCTTCTCGGATCGCGCCCGAACCCGCGAAGGCGTGCTGCAGGTCGAGATGGCGGCGCTCAGCTACCAGCGGACCAGGCTGGTGCGGGCCTGGACGCACCTCGAGCGCCAGCGCGGCGGGCTCGGATTTGTCGGCGGTCCCGGCGAGACCCAGATCGAGGCGGACAGGCGGGCCATTGACGAGCAGATCCTGCGTCTGAGGCGTCAGCTCGACAAGGTGGTCAGGACGCGCGAGTTGCACCGCGCCGCGCGGGAGAAGGTGCCGTTCCCGATCGTCGCGCTCGTGGGCTACACGAATGCCGGCAAGTCCACCCTCTTCAATCTCCTGACGGGTGCCGATGTCGTGGCCGAGGACATGCTGTTCGCGACCCTGGACCCGACCATGCGGGCGGTCGATCTGCCCTCGGGCAAGCGCGTGATCCTGTCCGACACGGTGGGGTTCATTTCCGACCTTCCGACGCAGCTCGTGGCGGCGTTCCGCGCCACCCTGGAGGAGGTTCTGGCGGCTGACCTGATCCTGCACGTCCGCGACGTGAGCCATCCCGGAACCGAAGAACAGGCCGAGGACGTCGCGCGCATTCTGGGAGATCTGGGCCTCGACGACGGCGTGCCCAAGATCGAGGTCTGGAACAAGACCGACCGGCTCGGCGAGGAGGATCGGGCGGCGCTGACCCGGCTGGCCTCCCGGCGGGATGACGTGCAGACGCTCTCGGCCCTGACCGGGCAGGGCGTGCCCGAGCTGCTCGACTCCATCGAGAGAGCGCTCGACGACGAGCGAACGCGCAAGACGGTGACCCTCCCCTACGAGGCCGGCCGGGAACGCGCCTGGCTCTACGAGCAGGGCGTCATCGAACGGGAATCCCCGTCAGAGGAAGGCCTGCGCCTCACGGTGAACTGGACCGAGCGGCAGGCGAGGGCGTTCCGGGACCTCCGCCTGGCCGACCGCAGCGACTGAGGGGCGACCGCGACGCCCTTCAGCTGCCCCAGGTCCTGACCGGACCGCAATCCATGTGCACGAAGTTCGACGAGGTGTAGCGGCCCACGCCGCCCGCCGCGCAGGCATACGCGGCCTGGAACATCTGGCTCACCGATCGCGATTGCAGGCGCAGATCTGCGGCCTGCCCCCGGAGGTGGCGGGAATTCTTCGCCACGCCCGACGAGCGCCGGCGGAGCATCGCGTTCGTTTCCGGGCTGCGGTAGCCGGAGATGAGAAGATAAGGCTCGCTCGTCTCGAGGAGATTGTGCGACGCCGTCATGATGTCGAGCGTCCGGGTGTCGATCTCCTTGACCTGCCCGTTGCGCCAGTCGCGCATGAAGAGGTTTACCTCGGTCAGCGCGTCCCGGATGTAGCGGCCGTCGACCCAGTAGATCGTGTCGAGGCTCTCTCCGGTGCGGCCGTTATACATCTTGAGCCGCCGGACGTTTCCGCCACCCCGAAGGAAGCCGAAGGCGTTGGCGTAGGTCGGCGCGGCGGCGACGGCCGTCGCCGCGAAGGCGCCCAGAAGGGCGCGGCGGGAAAACCCGCTCGAACTATCGGTCATGTCCTGTACGTCCCGTATTGGTCGAACTCACGTACCCATTTTTCGCGTTTTCGCGTTTATCTGCTCGTCTCGGGTACAGGTCAGGTATGGCATGAGGGCGGTCGCCAAGAAAGCATCGTTTGGTCGGAGCGAAAAAAGTTCCAAAGGGCCGGCAGCTTCTTGCCGAAGGGCTCAACAAAATTTTGAGACCGATCTGTGATGATCGGGCCACAGGGGAGCCGGAGAAACAGCGGGTCCGGCGACCCGGGGCCGCGTCGCAGCTTGCGCCGGCATCACCGTGAAGCGTTAGCTAAGCGCGCAGGAACGTCGCCGAGTAAGTGACTATGTTCGTGAACTTTTTGAGCCGGGTTGCCCTGACGCTCGCGATCTTCGGCGCGCTCTCGGGATCGGCCCTCGCCGGCCGCGTCGGGCCGCTCGCGGTGGCGGTGGCGGCGGCCGCCCGGGATGATGCGCAGCTCGCGGGTTATTACCGATCCGTCGGCTATGCGCCTCTCTGGGTCGGGACGAAGGCCGCGCAGTCGGCCCGGCGGCAAGCGCTCCTGAGGGCCGTCGGACGAGCCGGACTTCACGGTCTGCCACCGGATCGCTACGACGTCGATCGCCTGCGCGACCTGATGGCCGATGCGCGAACGATACGCCAGCGCGGCACTCTCGACGTCGAACTCTCCCGCTTCCTGCTGCGCTTCGCGGCCGATCTCCGGCACGGGATCCTGGACCCGCGCGCGGTGGTTCCGGCAATCAAGCGTGACGCCGCGAGCCTCGACGGTCCGGATCTGCTGCGGGAATTCGAACACTCGTCCCCGATCGCCTTCCTGAACGGGCTGGCGCCGCGCAGCCGGGAATATGCCCGGCTTCTCCGCGAGAAGCTGTCAATCGAGGACGCGATCCGGCTCGGGTCGTGGGGCGCTCCGGTGGCCGCGGCGCATCTCGAGGAGGGGGGTGCAGGGGCGGACGTCGTCGCACTCAGGGACCGGCTGGCGGCGATGGGGTATCTCGCCCGTTTCTCGGGGCGGAGCTTCGATGCGAGTATGCGGAAGGCCGTCCAAGCGTTCCAGAAGGATCACGGCCTGACCGTCGACGGCGTCGCCGGCGGCAGGACAATCGGTGAGCTCAATGTCGGCCCCGACTGCAGGCTCGGCCAGATCCTCGTCGCGATGGAGCGCGAGCGATGGATGGATGCGGACCGGGCAGGGACCTATATCTGGGTCAATCTGCCCGATTATCACGCCCGCATCGTCCGCGAGGGCGAGGTGGTGTTCGAGACGCGATCCGTCATCGGCACGTCCGGGGACGGCCGCCAGACGCCGGAATTCTCCGACCGGATGGAGCGCATGGTCATCAACCCGTCCTGGCACGTGCCACGCTCGATCGTCGTGGAGGAATATCTTCCGGATCTCAGGGCAAACCCCTATGCCCACGCAAACCTGCAGATCGTGGATCGCGCCGGACGGGTGGTGAGTCGCGAGCGGGGCTTCAGCCAGTACGGCGCCCGCAACTTTCCCTATGCGATGCGTCAGCCGCCGGGGCCCGACAATGCCCTCGGCCGCGTCAAGTTATTGTTTCCCAACCGATACCACGTCTATCTTCACGACACGCTGGCACGGCATCTCTTCGATCTTCCCCGGCGGGCGTTCAGTCACGGCTGCATCCGCCTCGACGATCCCTACGGCTTCGCCTTCGCTCTGCTGGCGATGCAATCCCATGATCCGGAGGGCGAGTTCCAGCGTCGGCTCGCGACCGGCCGCGAAGACCGGGTGGAGCTTGCCCGGTCGCTGCCCGTCCACATCGTCTACCGGACCGCGATCGCGAAGCCTCGCGGGGGCATGGAATACCGCGACGACGTCTACGGCCGCGACGGGCGCATCCTGAACGCGCTCCTTGCCGAAGGCGTCCGTCTTCCGGGTCTCGACCGGTGGCTGGCCTCTTCCGAGATCGGCCGCTAGCATCCGGCCAGTTCGGGGCGGAGGAGACATGGCGGAACGTCTGAGCGACATCGCCGCGGCGCTGTCGGCGCGGCTGGAAGGCGACGGCGACCTGTGCATCACCGGTGCGGCGGAACCCGCCGAGGCCGGGCCCGGGGATCTCGCGCTGGCGATGCAGCCCGCCTATGCCGAGGGCCTCTCCTCAGGGCGCGCGCGCGCCGCGATCCTCTGGGAAGGAGCCGATTGGCGCGCGCTCGGTCTGGATGCCGCCCTCTTCGTCCAACGGCCCCGTCTCGCCCTGGCGCGGCTGACGCGCCGGCTGGATCCCGGCCCGGAGATCGCGCCCGGCATCCATCCGAGCGCGGTTGTCGATCCGACCGCAGAGATCGGCGAGGGGGCCGCGATCGGTCCCTTCGTCGTCGTCGGTCGCGGCGTGCGGATGGGGGCCGGGGCGCGGATCGCCAGCCACGTTTCCATCGCCGAAGGAACGGTAATCGGCCTCGAGGCTCTGCTCCTGGCGGGCGTCCGCATCGGGGCGCGGATCGCGATCGGCGACCAATTCGTGGCGCAACCGGGGGCGGTCGTCGGGGCCGACGGGCTGTCCTTCGTCACCCCGGAACTTTCCGGCGTCGAGAAGGCGCGACGCTCGCTCGGAGACCAGGGGGAGATCACGCCGCAGAGCTGGACCCGCATCCACTCGCTCGGCAGCGTTACGATCGGCGACGATGTCGAACTCGGCGCCAATTCCTGCATCGACCGCGGCACGATCCGCGCGACGCGGATCGGCGACGGCTGCAAGTTCGACAATCTCTGTCATGTCGCCCACAACGTCGTCGTCGGCCGCGACTGCCTGTTCGCGGCCCAGACCGGGATCGCAGGGTCGACGGTGCTCGGCGACCGTGTGGTCTGCGGCGGCCAGACCGGAATCGTCGACAACCTGCAGGTCGGCTCGGACGTGATCTTCGGCGCCTGCACCAAGGCGCTGTCGAATGTGCCGTCGGGCCGCGTGATGCTGGGCTATCCCGCTGTCCGCATGGATCAGCATGTCGAGATGTACAAGGCGCTCCGCCGGCTTCCGAGGGTCCTGCGCGAGCTCGGCGGGCGACGGCAGAAAGCGGTTTCAAAAGACTCCGCAGGCGATTAGATCTCCGGCCGAACGGCACGAGGCGGCAGAATGGCAGACGAGATCCGGCAGAAAGTCATCGGGATCCTGGCCGAGCAGGCGATGGTCGAGCCGTCGGATGTCGCCCTGACGCATTCCCTCGGCGATCTCGGAATCGATTCTCTCGGTCTCGTCGAGTCGATCTTCGCGATCGAGGAAGAATTCGACATACAGGTTCCCTTTAACGCCAACGAGCCCGATGCCGGCGAGTTCGACATCTCGTCCGTGGCGGCGATCGTGGGCGCAGTCGAGGGGCTCGTCGCGGCGCAGAAGGCGTGAGGCGCGTCGTCATCACCGGCGCGGGGACCGTCAATGCCCTCGGCACGTCGGTTCGATCGACACTTGAGGCGATGCGGAATGGCCGGTCGGGCATCGGCCGCCTCGACATCCGCGACATCGACCGGCTGGCGGTGCAGATCGGCGCCCAGGTGCGGAACTACGACGAAGGCGCGCATTTCAATCGGCAGGAGATCGCGCTCTACGACCGCTTCACCCAGTTCGCGCTCCTTTCGGCCGCCGAGGCGATCGCCCAGTCGGGTATCGTCTTCCAGGACGAGCTGGCGTTGAGATCGGGTGTGATCATGGGCACGTCCGGCGGTGGCCTGAACACGCAGGACGAGAATTATCGCGCCGTCTACGAGGAGGGAAAGAACCGCGTCCATCCCTTCGTCGTGCCGAAGCTCATGAACAACGCCGCGGCCAGCCACATCTCCATGCAGCACAATCTGCAGGGACCGTCCTTCACGGTGGCGACCGCCTGCGCCTCCTCCAACCACGCCATGGGACAGGCCTTCGCCATGATCCGCTCGGGGCTTTCCGACGCGATGCTGACCGGCGGGTCAGAGGCGATGCTCTGCTTCGGGGGCGTGAAGGCCTGGGAAGGACTGCGGGTCATGTCCCGGGACGCCTGCCGCCCGTTTTCGGCCACGCGCAACGGCATGGTTCAGGGCGAGGGCGCAGGCATGTTCGTGTTCGAGGAATACGAACATGCACGCGCCAGGGGCGCAGAGCCGCTGGCGGAGGTGATCGGCTTCGCGATGTCGTCGGACGCGGCCGACATCGTGATGCCGTCGAAAAAGGGCGCGGCGCGGGCGATTTCCGGTGCGCTCGCCGATGCCGGTATCTCGCGGGAGGCCGTAGGGTACATCAACGCCCACGGCACCGGCACCGCCGCGAACGACAAGACGGAATGCGCGGCGGTGGCCGACGTCTTCGGCCGGCATGCCAACGACCTGATGATCTCCTCGACCAAGTCGATGCACGGCCATCTGATCGGAGGCACCGGCGCGGTCGAGCTTCTCGCCTGCATCATGGCGCTGAGGGACGGAATCGTGGCGCCAACGATCGGATACGAGGAACCAGATCCCGAATGCGCGCTGGACGTCGTTCCGAACGAGGCGCGCGACGCCGACGTTGAGGTCGCCCTGTCGAACGCATTCGCCTTCGGCGGTCTGAACGCGGTTCTGGCTCTGCGGCGGATCTGAGCGGGGGAACGGTGCCGCATGGCGACGCGGCCCCGCCCCCGGACCGGTCCGCGCTATTGCTGCGGTGCGTCGGCGGCTTTCGCGTTGGCCTCGGCGACCGCTTCGTAACCCGCGGTGAAACCCGAGAGAGAAAACTTCAGGGAAATCTCCTGGTCCGGGGCCGCCGCCGGAACGATGAGGAGCGTTCCCGACACGCCCCGCTTGAACTGCCCGACTTCCGCGTCGGTGAAGCCCACGCGCGCGATGCAGCCCTGACGCGTACAGAACTCGAACGGGTAGCGGCGCGTCTCGCCGCCATCCACGGAGAGGCGGATATTGCGCGTCAGAAGCGTCTCGAGCGGTGTGATGATCGTCGAGCCGGCAGCGGCCTCGCGACCCTCCGGCAGGGGAAACACGCTCATCTCGGCCACGGCGTTGCCGCTCTCGTCGCGCAGCAGCTGGTAGAGCTGACACGGATCGGCGCCCTCTTCCGTGCGGACGCAACGCTGTTCCCAGGCGCCATGCGTCTCGGCGACGTAGGAGCTGCCCGGTCCCTCGGACTCTCCGGCGGGCTCCCCCATGCTGAGATCGTCCGACCCCGACGGGGCGACCATGTCCGAGCTTCCGCCACCATCCTCACCGCTGTCGGAGGAGGATTGCGACCCGGCCGCCGCTCCATCGGACCCGGACGAGGCGGCTCCGGTTCCGTTCTGGCCGGACTGTGCTTCCTGAGCCTGATCTCCGGTTCCGGTATCGTCTTGCGCGAGCGCCGGTCCGGACATCGCGACAAGCGCGGCGATGGAGATCGTCTTGAGGAATTCGGCCATTCGTATCCCACCTGATTGTATTTGCCATTCGCGATGCGTGTAGCAGCTACGTCTGCCCGTGTCAGGCGGGATCTGGATCCGTTCACGCAGATGAAAAAAGGCCCCTAAGGGGGCCTTTTAACTTGGTTCTCCCTGGCGGACTGGCCAGCTTGTCTTGTTTTGTGCAAGGCACGCTATGGCGAAAGTCCCGAGCCGTCAACACTTGGCGTGTTCCGAGCGCGGGACGCTGTCGAAGCGAAAGAGGCCGCGCCCGTTCCGGCGCGGTCAGTCCATCAGGGAGGAACGTCCCTGGCGGCCAGGCCCGTAACACGCGGTCCGATAGGTCGAGAACGCTTGAAATCAGGTTCAGCGGGCGTCGCCATCGGGGGCGGGTGTGAGTGTCGTGACGCCGACCGCGCCGGCCCGCGCCAAATCCGGATCGAGCGTCATAGGGACATATTCCCCCCGCCTCCAGAGCTGTCCGAGATCGTCGTAGTGACGGCTCAGCGGATGGCCCGACTGGCCCGTCGCGATCACGAAGACCGATGAATCCGGATCGGAGAAGTCGTAGATGCCCCTGTATCCCGGACCCTGCACGCTGACGAACGGATTGGCTCCGCTGCCCCTCGTGGCGCCCCGCAGCAGGGTGTTGTCGCCGCCACTGACGGATTGGCGAATATTGACGAGCCATGACAAGCCCGGCGCCTCGCCGAGGACCGGATGCTCGTGGACGGCCTGGTGCAGGTCGCCCCATCTGAGGGATTCGAGCGCCGTGCCGTAGCGCTCGGTGATCCAGACGAGGGCGTCGTCCAGCGCAAGGCGCGCCATCTCTCTGCAAGTCTCCGGCTTCGCCGACTGGATGACGTCGCACCAGGCGCTCGCACCGTCCACGTTCCGAAAGACGCGCTCGATGAAGATCGGCTCGAGATGCGCGAACTCCTCCGCCAGCGGGCCGAGCTCGTCGCGGATCAGACGATCCTGAAGCGCTCGCATCCACGTAGCGTAGAGCACGGGTTCGGGGAGATGTTCGTTCATCTCCCCGTTCCAGCTTGCCAGGAGCGCCAGAGCGCGCTGGCGCAGCCGCTTCGGAGTGCCTTCCGGCGCGGCCTCGCCGGTGAACCAGAGGTCGGCGCCCACGAGGGGCAGGAGCGACCGCGCCGTGTAGCTGACCGTGTCGAGCTGCGCTTCCATGAAGCTCTCGCGCGTATGGACCTCGCGTCCCTGCATCAACCGGCGCCACCGCTCGATCCGTTGCGTATCGCCCCAATGGTAGGAAACGTGGAGGGGAAACGGTCTGTCGACGGTCTTGTTGTTGGTGTTGCCGACGATGCCGCCTTCGGGCTTCAGGAATTGCGGATTGAGGTCGTAGGCGAGCCGGCCGTCCCAGCGGTTCCGGGCCAGCCAACCCGGAGAGGGAAGACGCCCCTTCGACTGATGCGCCGGATCCCGGCGCGGCAGGGCGCCGATCGTCTTGATCGCGATACCCTCCTCGTCGGCCAGGACGAGGTTCTGGGCCGGGCCGATGAACGCTCCGGATGCTTCGATCGCCTCCTCGACGGTCTGCGAACGCATCAGTGCATAGGCCGCCGACATCGAAGTGTCGTGGGAACTGAGCATCGTCCAGGACAGCGAGGCGACGTGGCCGGGCGGAGTGATGGTACCGAGATCCCAGGCCGATCCCGGCAGCACGGGTCCGTTCTCCGACCACCTGAGCTTCAGCGTCACGTCGTCGGCGTCCTTGACGCGAATGATTGACGTGCGGGTCTCGAGCGGGGCATATCCGGACGGGGTCAGAACCTCTTGGGGGTCCTCGGGATTGAGTTTCTCAATGTGGATGTCCTGATCGTCGGCATAGGCGGAGGTCAGTCCCCACCCAAGGCTTGCGGAGCGACCGAGAAGGACGAGCGGCATCCCCGGAATCGTGCCGCCGATCACGTCGCCGGTCGCCAGATCGAGCCGCGCCAGGTACCAGATCGACGGGGCGGTCAGGGCAAGGTGGGGATCGCTCGCGAGAAGGGTCCCGCCTGTTGCGGACCGCGAGGGCCCGGCTGCCCAGGCATTCGACGCGCCGCCGAGCCCGCGCGCGCTCAGAGGCGAGAGGGCGCCCGGCGGAGCGCCGTTCTCCGCGAAACGCAGTCGCTCCGTGCCGGGCAGGAGCGCTGCGTAGTCCGGCAATGCGGCGACGCCGCTTCCGGGTGCGTCGGGCATGATGTCCCGAAGGCGGTCCTCGTCGTCGAGCGCAAGAGAGACGCGCGCGCGCAAGACCTCCTCGTGGGCGTGCGTGGACAATTGCAGTCCCATGAGCTTGATGATCGCCAGACTGTCGGCCGGCTGCCACGGCGCGATCTTGGGCGAGAACAGCCAGAATTCCGGCGCTCCACGTCCGAGCGCGCCGGAATTGACCTGTGCGATGCGCGCATTGACGCCGGCCGCGTAGGATTCGAGCGTCGCCCTTGTGCGGTCGTCCTGGGAGGGGAGGGAGCGGGCTGCGAGAGTGTAGAGGTCGAGACGGCGCATCAGTTCGTCCGTGCGCAGGGTTCGCGATCCGAAAATCTCGCTGAGCCGCCCCTGCGCGGTCCGGCGCATGAGGGTCATCTGCCACAGCCGATCCTGGGCGTGGGCGAAGCCGAGGCCGAAGAAGACGTCGGCGTCGGACTCGCCGAAGATGTGGGGGACATCGGAGGTGTCGCGCACGATCTCGACCGGGGCGGCGACCCCCGCCACTTCGAGTTGCGTCTCGTAGTCCGGGAGGCTGCGGGACAGGAACCAGTACGCAACCGCCAGGAGCAGCAGGCCGATCAGCGCCAGCCCGAGGAAGATGCGTGTGAGCCAGCGGAATGTGACGGCCATGTCGGTCTCGGATGCGGGTGGTTGACCGGTGCGGTCTGCAGGTTAGGACAGGCTTAGACAATCGGAATGGCGAGGTGAAGGCATGGCACGCACGGCGTTTCTCGGGCTCGGCGTGATGGGATATCCCATGGCCGGCCACCTGAAATCGGCGGGACACGAGGTGACGGTTTACAACCGCACCGCTTCGAAGGCGGAGGATTGGGTCGCGGAGCACGGCGGGAGCCGGGCCGGGACCCCGGCCGAGGCCGCCGCCGGGGCGGAGATCGTCTTCGCATGTGTCGGAAACGACGACGATCTTCGGGACGTTTGCCTCGGAGAAGAGGGCGCGTTCGCCGGCATGGGCGAAGGCACGATCTTCGTCGATCACACCACCGTGTCGGCCGCGGTGACGCGGGAACTGGCCGCGGACGCGGAGACGAAAGGCATCGCCCATGTCGACGCGCCGATCTCCGGCGGGCAGGCGGGGGCGGAGAAGGGGGCGCTGTCGATCATGTGCGGCGGGCCCGAGGCGGCCTTCGAGACCGTGCGCCCGGTGATGCAATGCTATGCCAAGATCTGCCGCAGGATCGGCGGGACCGGCGCCGGGCAGACCGCGAAGATGTGCAACCAGATCGCGATCGCCGGGCTCGTCCAGGGGCTGAGCGAGGCCCTGCATTTCGCCGAGAAATCGGGGCTCGACGGGCGCGCGGTGGTCGAGGTGATCAGCCAGGGCGCGGCCGGGTCGTGGCAGATGGAGAACCGCTACGAGACCATGCTCGACGGGGTGTTTGACCACGGATTCGCGGTGGACTGGATGCGCAAGGATCTCGGCATCTGCCTGAAGACCGGCGACGAGATCGGCGCGCCGCTGCCCGTCACCGCGCTGGTCGACCAGTTCTACAAGGACGTCCAGGCGATGGGCGGCAATCGCTGGGACACCTCCGCCCTCATCGCGCGGTTGCGAAAGCTCAGCGAAACCTGACCCCGGAGACCCGCGAAAACCGCTGTCGGATTCCTGTCGGAATCCTGTCGGAATCCCGTCGGAGTCCGCGGCGGGCAGATCGCGCGGGATTGCCCTGGTCACCCCGCGCCAGGCCTTCGATGCAGGGCCGGCCTACTTCTTCATCTTGCGGTCATCGGCTCCCCAGCCTGTACCGCCCGACCGGTCTACCGCGCGCGGCGGCGGCGGACCAAAGGTCTTCTTTATCTTCTCAAATACCCATGGCCGTCCGTCGACAAACCGCGGCTTGCTCACCGATTGGAGCCGCCGCCGGAAAACCGGACCGCATCCTCGGCGGCGCGGCGAAGCGCCATCGCCTTGTTGACCGTCTCCCGGTACTCGGCCTCGGGATCGCTGTCGAAGACCACGCCGCCGCCGGACTGGATGTAGAGCCTGCCGTCCTTCACCACCGAGGTCCTGAGCGCGATGCACATGTCCATGTCGCCGCCGGCGCTGAAATAGCCCAGGCCGCCGCCATAGACGCCGCGCTTCTCGGGTTCGAGCTCGTCGATGATCTCCATGGCGCGGACCTTCGGCGCGCCCGAGACCGTGCCCGCGGGCAGGCCGGCGAGGAGCGCCGAGAGCGCGTCCTCGCCGGGCTTCAGCTCGCCGACGACGTTGGAGACGATGTGCATGACGTGGGAGTAGCGCTCGACGATGAATTCCTCGGTCGGATGCACGGTGCCGACCTTCGCGACCCGGCCGACATCGTTGCGCCCGAGATCGAGCAGCATCAGATGCTCGGCGCGTTCCTTGGCATCGGCGAGAAGCTCGGCCTCCAGGGCGCGGTCGGCCTCCGGCGTGGCGCCGCGGGGCCGGGTGCCGGCGATCGGCCGGATCGTCACCTCGCCGCCCATCACCCGCACCAGGATCTCCGGGCTGGCGCCCACCACCTGGAAGCCGCCGAAATTGAAGTAGAACATGAACGGCGAGGGATTGGTCCGCCGCAGCGAGCGGTAGAGCGCGAAGGGCGGCAGCGGGAAGTCCTGCGTCCAGCGCTGCGACGGCACGACCTGGAAGATGTCGCCGGCGGCGATGTAGTCCTTCGCGCGCGCCACGGCGGCCAGATAATCCGCGTGGGCGAAGTTGGAGACCGGCTCGGGCAGCGGCGCGGCCGCCGCGACATCCAGGTCGCGGGCCTCGGCGGGCGGCGGACGGTCGAGGTCGCGGAGCGCGTCCATCACCCGTTCTGCCGCCTGGGCATAGGCGGCGCGGGCGGACTGGCCGGAGCCGGCCCAGGCCGGCGCCACCACGGTGACCTCGCCCTTGACGCCATCGAGCACCGCCACGACGGAGGGGCGCAGCATCACCGCATCGGGCAGGCCGAGCGGGTCGGGGTTCACGCCGGGCAGCCGCTCCACGAGGCGGATCATGTCGTAGCCGAGATAGCCGAAAAGGCCGGCCGCGGCGGCGGGCAGATCCTCCGGCAGGTCGATGCGGCTTTCCGCGAGGACGGTCCGCAGCGCGTCGAGCGGGGGGCCCTCCATCGGCTCGAAGGCGGTGTCGTCGAAGCGGGCGTGCCGGTTGATCCGGGCGGTCTCGCCGCGGCATTCCCAGACCAGATCCGGCTTCAGGCCGATGATCGAGTAGCGCCCCCGGACCTCGCCGCCGGTCACCGATTCGAGGATGAAGGTGTCGCGCCCGGCCTGGCCGAGCTTCAGCATCAGCGAGACCGGCGTGTCGAGATCGGCGGCGATGCGGGCATGGACGACCTGGTTCCGCCCGGCCTCGTGAGCCGCCGCGAAGGCCCGGAAGTCAGGGGCGAGGTGCATCAGTTGAACTGCGACAGGGCGGCGTCGACCGCGGACTGGTCGAGGGAGATGCCCTTCTGGGTCTCGAGCGTCCGGGTGAAGGCGCGGGTGATGTCCTCCGACATGCCCTGGCCGGCGGCCTGCGCCACCTGCTCCTTGATCTGCGCGGCCTCCTGGCTGGCGCCGCCCGGCACGGTGACGCCATCGACGCGGAGAAGCAGCGCGCCGGTCTCGGTGGGCAGCACCTCGGCCGCGCCCTCCTCGAGCGCGAAAGCGGCAGCGATGGCCTCTGGCGGAACCTCTTCCAGCGTCTCGTCGCGGCGGACATCGGCCTCTTCCCGGACGCTGCCGCCGATCTCGCCGACGGGGGTGCCCGAGCTGAGCGCCTCGAGCGCGGCCTGCGCCCGCTCGACCAGCCGGTCGCGGAGCGCCTGCGCTTCCCAGCCCTCGACCACCGCGGCGCGGACCGCATCGAGCGGCTGCAGTTCCGGCTCCAGCACCTCGTCCACCCGCAGGGCGAAGAGCCCGCCGTCGGAGAGTTCCGCGACCTCCGGGAAATCGCCGGGCTCGGCTTCGGAGGCGGCGGCGCGGAAGGTCTCGTAGGCGTCGATATCGGCGCCGGCGGTGCTGGCCTCGCCGGGGCTCCAGACGGTCTCGCCGAGCTCGAACGGCGTCTCGTCGGCGATCTCCTCGAGGGTCGCGCCGCCCGCCAGCAGGTCGGCGACCGGCTCGCGCTCGTCGCCGATGGCGCGGCTGGCGGCGCCGAGGGCGTATTCGTCCCTGAGCGCGTCCCTGACCTCCTCGAAGGGCGTGGTCTGGGCGGCGAGGATGGCATTGACGCGGAAGAGGGCCGGTCCGAGGCTGGTCTCCGCGGGTCCGGCGATGCCCGGCTCGGTCAGGGCGAAGACCGGCTCGGCGGCGGCGCCCAGATCGCCGGCGGCGACCTCGCCCAGATCGACATCGGCGAGGTCGAGGCCGCGCTCCACGACCAGCGCGTCGAAATCGGTCTCGCCGGCCGCGATCGCCTGTCGCGCCGCCTCCGCGGCCGCGGCATCGGCGAAGACCAGGCGCTCGACCAGCCGCCGCTCGGGCCGGTCGTACTCGTCGGCGCGCTCCTCGTAGAGGCGGCGCAGCGCGTCCTCGTTGACCTCCATCTCGCCGGTCAGCATCTCCGGGGTCAGCCAGGCATAGGTGATGCGCTTGCGGCGGGGCAGGGTGAAGGCCGCCTCGTGGGCCTTGTAATACTCGACGAGCTGCGCGTCGCTGGGCTCGGGCATGTCGCCCTCGAGATCCTCGGGGCCGAAGCCCACGAGGGTCAGGTCGCGCGCCTCCCGGGCGTAGCGGTAGAGGGTGTCCACGAAGGTCGAGGGCGGGGCGATGCCGGCCACCAGCGCGCCCTGCAGGAGGGTGCGCGCGGTCTCGTCGCGGAGCTGTTCCTCGAATTCCGCCACCGACAGGCCGACACGCTCGAGCGCGGCGTCGTAGGCCGCCCGGTCGAAGCCGCCGTCGACGCCCTGGAAGGCGGGGATCTCGCGGATCCGGCGGGCGATCTCGGCGTCGCCGACGGAGATGCCGAGCGCGCGCGCCTCGTCCTCCATCGCGACGACGGCGACGAGCTGCTGCAGGACCGCCCGGTCGAGGCCCATCTGTTGCGCCTCGGCGATCCCCAGCCGCTCGCCGGTCCGGGCCTCGTAGCTGCGCATCTCCTGCTGCAGCATGCGCGCGTAGCGGTCGATCGGGATCTCGGTGTCGCCGACGCGGCCGAGGACCCGCGTGGAGCCGCCGAAATTGGTTGCGCCGAAGCCGGCGAGGCCGACGATGAGAAGCAGCAGCACGACGTAGACGACCGCCTTGCCGATCGGATTCTTGGCGCCCCTGGCCATGGCTCTCTCCCGTCAGACCGGATCCCGGGCGGGTGTAGGCGAAGGGCGGGACCGCCTCAAGGGATGATGCGGGTGTACTTCGTGCCCGCCAGGGAGGCGCCGGCGAGAAGGCCCGCCTGGCCGAAGACGACGCCGATCACCGGCGAGAGCTGGGTCACGGTGGAGGCCGAGACGTTGGCGCCGCGGTCGTTCAGGGCGTATTCGATGTCCGCCCCGGCAGTCCAGCCCGGCGAGGAGCGGAAGTCGTAGAGCGCGTCGTTGGTCATGAAGAACAGGACATGGGCGTATTGCTGGGCGCCGAGCTGGAAGCCGATGCTGGCCTGGGTCGCCGAGTAGTAGTCGATGGTGGCGCCGTTGACGATCAGCGCACCGCGGCCGAAGGCGCCGCCGGCGCCCAGCGCGGCCTTGGTCATCACCGGCATGACGAGCATGCCCGCGGCCTTCTCGCTGAGCTGGCGGGTGGCGGGATAGGCGGAGTAGAGGTAGTCCGTCGTGGCCTCGACGCGGGCGTCGATGGTCGCCGCGCCGCCGGTGCCGATGCCGTTGTCGCATGCGGCGAGCGCGCCGGCGCCTGCCGCGGCGACGCCCGCGAGGACGGCGCGCCGTGTGATGATGCTCATGGAATGTCCCTTATGCCTGCCTGGTGCCCGATCGGGGCGGCCTTGCGCGGCCGCTCTCGGGGAAAGGTTAATCCAAGCGCAGCGCGCTGTCATCCGGCGATCAGGCCAGCAGGCGCGCCGCCTCGGGGGCGAAATAGGTGAGGATGCCGTCGCAGCCGGCGCGCCGGAAGGCGGTGAGGCTTTCGAGCATCACCGCCTCGCCGTCGAGCCAGCCGCGCTCGGCGGCGCCCCGCAACATCGCGTATTCGCCCGAGACCTGATAGGCGAAGGTCGGCACGGCGAGCTCGTCCTTCACCCGCCGGCAGATGTCGAGATAGGGCATGCCCGGCTTCACCATCACCATGTCGGCGCCCTCGGACAGATCGCGCGCCACCAGCCGCAGCGCCTCGTCGCCGTTCGCCGGATCCATCTGGTAGGTCTTCTTGTCGCCGGTCAGCGCGCCGGTGGCGCCGACCGCGTCCCGGAACGGGCCGTAGAAGGCGCTGGCGTATTTCGCGGCATAGGACATGATCGTCACGTCCCGGTGGCCGGCGGCTTCGAGCGCGGAACGCATCGCGCCGATGCGGCCGTCCATCATGTCGGAGGGGCCGAGGATGTCGGCGCCGGCATCGGCCTGGGCGAGCGCCATTCTGACCAGCGCCTCGACGCTCTCGTCGTTGACGATGACGCCGTCGCGGACGATCCCGTCATGGCCGTTGGAATTGTAGGGGTCGAGCGCCACGTCGGTCATCACCGCGATCCCGGGCACCGCGTCCTTGACGGCGCGGGTGGCGACGTTCGACAGGTTGTCGGGGTTCCAGGCCTCCTCGCAGCCCTCGGTCTTCTTCGTCGGGTCGGTATAGGGGAAGAGGCAGATCGCGGGGATGCCGAGGGACGCCGCCTGCCGCGCCGCGCCGACGATCAGGTCCACCGAGAGCCGCTCCACCCCCGGCATGGAGGGCACCGCGTCGCGCTCGCCCCGCCCGTCGCGCACGAAGACGGGCCAGATGAAATCGGCCGGCGTGAGCCGGGTCTCGGAGACGAGGGCGCGGAGCGCGGGCGTGCGGCGCAGCCGGCGGAAGCGCGCGGCGGGGAAGGGGGCGTGGATAGGGGCCATGGGATCGTCCGTCGGGAAGCGTCGGGTCGCTCCGCTGGGTTGCATGGAACCTCCCCGGTCTCAAGTGTAGAGAGGCGGCGGAGCGGCCGCGGAGCGCGCATTGGACTGGCATCTGACGATACTCGAACTGATCGACCTGCGGTCCTTCTCGACCCTCTGGTACTGGATCGCGCTCGCGGCGATCTGGGCGCGCCGGGTGCATTACGTGCTCGGCGTGCCCTACGACATGGTCGGCCGCGCCGCGCGGCTGGAGGGGCGGGCAATGGAGGATCTCCACCATCTCGTTCGAATCCACGTGGTCCGCATCCTGCACCTGGCGCATGGCGCGGGCGTCTGGCTAGTGGCGGGGGCGGCGGCGCTGCTTTCCGCGCTCGCCGTTCTCGGCTTCGGCTACGGCCTCGAATTCGCGCAGGCCGTGTTTCTCGTCGCCTTCCCGCTGGCCGGCATCGGCGCGCTCTCGATCCGCACCGCCGCGGCGATCGACAGGCGCCGGGTGGCGGGGCAGGAACTCTGCCGGCGGCTGCGGATGCATCGACTCGTCGTCCAGGCGATCGCCATGGTGTCGATCTTCGTCACCGCGCTCTGGGGCATGTACCGGATTCTCAGCGTCGGGCTCATGGGCGGCTAGGGGCGCCCGAGCGCGAGCCGCAGGATGCGGGCCACGTCGCGGCTCATTGGGCGGCCGCCGGCGAGCACGGTCTCGACGCGGACCCATTGCGCCGCCTCGGCGTCGTCCCGCGCCACGGGCCGGCCCGACACGTAGCTGCAGGCCACCATGGCGAGGCGGAAGCGGCGGGCGCCGGCAATGTCGAGCCGGTCGAGGACCGGCCCGGCAGTCGCCACCACGCCGGTTTCCTCCAGAAGCTCGCGGATCGCCGCCTCCGCCTCCGACTCGCCCGGCTCCACATGGCCGCCCGGATAGCCCCAGAGCCCGGCATCGGGCGGGTTCCGGCGGCGCACCAGAAGCACCGCCTGCGCCTCGACCACCACAGCCGCGGCGGCCGGGATCGGGTCCGATTTCATCTTTCTCCGCCTCCACTTCCGCGCTAGACCGGCGCCGCCGGTGGTCATGCCCCGCCCGGCCAGGCGGGCCCGCGTGGCGGAATGGTAGACGCAGGGGATTCAAAATCCCCCGCCGCAAGGCGTGCCGGTTCGAGTCCGGCCGCGGGTACCACCGGAGGCGGGCGTGATGGAATGGTAGACATTGGGGACTTAAAATCCCTTGGGCCTTGCCCGTGCCGGTTCGAGTCCGGCCGCCCGCACCATCGACGCGGCGAGACGGCTCCCGGGCGCGGCGCGCGGGACCGGGGAATCAGGCTGATCGGGACGGTGGCGGGGTTCGACGGGCGGCGTGGGCCCGCGCTCCCGTCGGCCCGGGGGGGGGTACCACGGCCGACCGCCCGCAGCGGAGGCGTCACGGCGCCGGCCTGCCCGCAGGCCGGCTGACGCCGGTCTCGCGCGCCGCGGTGATCCTGCGGCGGACCGGACGGGCAGGAATCGCGAGTGATCCCGTCCCGTCCTGTCCTACAAGTGACTGCGGACCGGCGCAGCGGGTCGGGACGGCCGCATCCGCCCGGCATGGCGGCCGGCGGAGGGGCGCGGCCCTTTCCCTTGCACGAAGACATCTGCGGTGTTTCCCTCCGGCGCGGCGGATCGGCGAACGACCGTCACCTCACGGGAAGGACAGGCCTTCATGCCCCGACGCAGCAAGGGGTCCTCGGGCGCCGGCCGGCCGGCGGGAACGCTCGGCGCATTCGGCGGCGTCTTCGCGCCCTCGATCCTGACGATCCTCGGCATCATCTTCTACCTGCGAGCGGGATACGTGGTCGGGGAGGTGGGCCTTCTCGACGCGCTGATCATCATCACCATCTGCTACGCGATCTCGATCCTCACCTCGTTCTCGCTGTCGGCCATCGCCACGAGCATGCCGGTGAAGGGGGGCGGCTTCTACTACGTGATCTCGCGCACGATCGGCTTCGAGTTCGGCGGCGCGCTGGGGGTGGTCCTGTTCGTGTCGATCTCCACCGGGATCGCGTTCTACTCGATCGGTCTCGGCGAGGTGGTCGTCAATATCGCCGCAGTGCCGGACTGGATGACGCCGCGGATGGTCGCGGTGGCGACGATCCTGTTTCTCTTCGCCTTCGCCTGGGCGGGCGCCGATGTCGCCACGCGGCTGCAATATGTCGTCATGGCGATCGTCTTCGCCTCGATCCTGGCGATCGGGTGGGGCGGCTGGACGGGCTTCGACCCGGGCCAGGCCCGGGCGAACAGCGGCGCGCTCTTCGCGGGCGAGGGCGGCGCGCTGGGGTTCTGGGCGGCCTTCGCCCTGTTCTTCCCGGCGATCACCGGGTTCACGCAGGGGTTGAACATGTCGGGCGATCTGCGGCGGCCGACGCGCGACATCCCGCTCGGCACCCTCGCCGCCGTGCTTCTCTCCTACGGGCTCTATCTGGGGCTCGCGGTGCTGGTCGCGGGCAATGCGACGGGCGAGGAGCTGCGCGGAAACTACCTGATCCTCGAGGAGATCTCACCGCTCGCCTGGGTGGTGACGGCGGGGGTGATCGCGGCCACCGCCTCCTCGGCCATGGCCTCGTTCCTCGGCGCGCCGCGGATCGCCCAGGCGCTCGGCCAGGACGGGGTCTTTCCCGGCACCCGCCATTTCGCGAAGGGCCACGGGCCGTCCAACAATCCGCGCCGCGCGGTGCTGCTGTCGGGAGCGATCGCGCTGGGCGCGGTGGGGGTGGGCGACCTCAATTTCCTCGCCCCGATCATCACCATGTTCTTCCTCGCCTCCTACGCGCTCCTGAACTACGCGACATTCTTCGTGGCGCACGCGGCGAGCCCGTCCTTCCGCCCCTCGTTCCGGGTCTACCACAAGTATCTCAGCCTTCTCGGCGGATTCTTCTGCGTCGGCGCGATGCTGGCGATCGACCTCATCGCCGCCGGGGTCGCGGTGTTGGCGATGTTCGCGGTGCACCAGTACCTGCAGGGCCGGATCGGCGACAAGGTCTGGGCCGACAGCCACCGCGCCTACGGCTTCCAGCGCATCCGCGAGCAGCTCTTCCACATGCTGGAGCGCCCCGCCCATCCCGGCGACTGGAGGCCGCTGATCCTCATCCTGTCCAAGGACGCGGACCGGCGGCGGGAGCTTCTGCGCTTCACCGGGTGGATCGAGGGCCGCAGCGGACTGAGCTCGCTGGTGTCGCTCATCGAGGCGGAGGAGGGCGATCATCGCGACCGCGCCGACGTCGAGGAGCGGCTGCGAGAATCCATCGCGGAAGCCGGGGTCGAGGTCTTTCCGCTGGTGGTCAGTGCGCCCGATTTCGAGACCGGGTTCCCGGTGATGCTGCAATCCTACGGAATCGGCCCGCTGAAGGCGAACACCGTGCTCGTCAACTGGCGCGAGCCGCTGCCGCCGATCCGGAACGAGCGCTCCAAGCGGATCTACGGGCATAATCTGGGCATCGCGCTCGACCAGGGATTCAATGCGATCATCCTGCATTGCCGCGGCGACGCGATGGCGCGGCTGGACGAGGTGCCGAGCCAGGAGCGCCGCGTCGATATCTGGTGGGCGGGCGGCGCGACCTCGGACTTCAAGCTGCTTCTGGCCTATCTGACGACGCGGACGCCGGACTGGACCAATGCGCGGCTGCGGGTGCTGGCCGAGGCCAATACGGACCGCCCCGGCCGCACCGAGGCGAAGATCGCGGAAATGCTCGAGGAGGTGCGCATCGAGGCCGAGGTGGTGCTGATCGAGAGCGTCACCCAGGAGGAGATCCACGCACGCTCCGCGGATGCGGCGCTGACCTTCTTTCCCGGCACGCTGCGCGCCGGACGGCTCGACGCGCAGTTCGGGCTCGACCTCAACACCGTCGTCGAGGCGCTGCCCCTGGTCGCGATCTGCCTCGCCGGCGAGGATATCGACCTCGACCCCGATCCCGACGATGCCGATCCGTCGCTGCATGCGAACGGCAACGGATCGGAGGGCGAGGCGCCGGCTGACCGCTGACGGAGGCAGGGCACGCCGCCGCCCTCCGCGCGAGGGCATTGCCGCGTGCCGTATCGGCTGAGGCTGCGCATCCTTGCGTGGGGAAGGCGCGATATGGCCGTCCTCGTCCCGAATGGATCGGAGGCGTCGCGAGGCCCGGGAAAACCCGGATCGGGTCCGGGTTTCGGAGGCCGTCCCGACCGTCCGCGGTGAGGCCAGCGCCTGCCGCGACGCTCAGGCGGAGGTTGCGCCAGCGCGGCCGAGCGACTATTCGACGCCCGGGCGCAGGTGCTTCGGCGGGAAGGCCGGGCGCGCGCGCCTCCCCCATCCCCCGGGCCGGGCCACGTCTCCGACTTGGTCCTCGCGGGACCTGCAACGATCATCTGCGCGGCGCCGCCGCCGGGCCGGAGAAACACGGGACAATCCGAAACATGACCCTCGACCACTACCGACGCCAATGGCTCGGTAACGTGCGCGGCGACATCCTGTCGGAACTCGTCGTCGCCCTCGCCCTGATCCCCGAAGCCATCGCCTTCTCGATCATCGCCGGCGTGGACCCGAAGGTGGGGCTCTACGCATCCTTCTCCATCGCCGTGGTCACCGCCATCGCCGGGGGGCGGCCCGGCATGATTTCGGCGGCGACCGCGGCGACCGCGGTGCTGATGGTGACGCTGGTGGCGGATCACGGGCTGGAATACCTGCTGGCGACCACCGTTCTGGCCGGTCTCCTTCAGGTCGCCGCGGGCGTCGCGCGGCTCGGTCACCTGATGCGCTTCGTCTCGCGGTCGGTCCTGACCGGCTTCGTCAACGCGCTGGCGATCCTGATCTTCATCGCCCAGATCCCCGAACTGGTCGACGTGCCGTGGCTGACCTACCCGCTGGTCGCGGCCGGGCTCGCGATCATCTATCTCTTCCCCCGCCTGACGAAGGCGGTGCCCTCGCCGCTCGTCACCATCGTCGTGCTGACGACGCTCGTCCTGGTGACCGGCTGGGACGTGCGCACCGTCGGCGACATGGGGGCGCTGCCGGACACGCTGCCGGTCTTCCTGATCCCGGACGTGCCGCTGACCTTCGAGACCCTGACGATCATCCTGCCCTATTCCGCCGCCGTCGCCGTGGTCGGGCTGCTCGAGAGCCTGATGACCGGGAGCATCGTCGACGACCTGACCGACACGCGCTCGGACCGGAACCAGGAATGCGTGGGGCAGGGGCTGGCCAACACCGCCACCGGGTTCATCGGCGGCATGGCCGGCTGCGCGATGATCGGCCAGTCGATCATCAACATCAAGTCCGGCGGCCGCGGACGGCTCTCCTGCTTCGCCGCCGGCGTCTTCCTGCTGTTCATGGTGGTCGCGCTCGGCGACCTGGTGGCGCAGATCCCGATGGCGGCGCTGGTGGCGATCATGATCATGGTCTCCATCGGCACCTTCTCCTGGTCCTCGATCCAGCAGCTCCGGGTGCATCCGCGCTCCTCCTCCATCGTGATGCTGGCGACGGTCGCGGTGGTGGTCTATACCCACAACCTGGCGATCGGGGTGCTCGTCGGCGTGCTGCTGTCGGGGCTGTTCTTCGCCGGCAAGATCGCCCAGCTCTTCCGCGTCACCGCCTCGCTGTCGGAGGACGGGCGAGTGCGCACCTATCACGTTGAAGGACAGCTCTTCTTCGCCTCGGCGGAGGATTTCATGGCCGCCTTCGATTTCCGCGAGGTGGCGGAGCGGGTGGTGATCGATGTCAGCCGGGCGCATATCTGGGACATCTCCTCGGTTGCGGCGCTCGACATGGCCGTGCTGAAATTCCGCAGGGAGGGCTCGGAGGTCGAGATCGTGGGGATGAACGAGGCCTCCGAGACGATCGTCGACCGGCTCGCGATTCACGACAAGCCCGGGGCGATCGACACGCTGACGGCGCATTGAGGGAGGAGGCCGCATGACCGGCAAGATCATCGCCCTGGTGGACGGGTCCGCCTATTCGAGGAGCGTCTGCGACCACGCCGCGTGGCTGGCCGGGCGCGGCGGGTACGAGGTGGAGCTCATGCACGTTCTGGGCCGGCGCGAGGCGGGGGCCGGCTCCGACCTGTCGGGCGCGATCGCCCTCGGCGCGCGCAGCGCCCTGCTCGAGGAGCTTTCTGGGCTCGACGAGCAGCGCGCGAAGCTGGTGGTCCATCGCGGCCGCGCCATCCTCGAGGACGCCAAGTCGGTCCTCGACGCGGCGGGCCCCGGCGCCAGCGAGCACCTGCGTCACGGCGATCTCATCGAGGCGATCTCCGAGAAGGAGGCCGGCGCCGAGATGATCCTGATCGGCAAGCGGGGCGAGGGGGCGGATTTCGCGAAGGGCCATCTCGGATCGAATCTCGAGCGCGTCGTGCGCACTGCGACGAAGCCGCTCTTCGTGGCCTCCCGCGCCTTCCGCCCGATCGAGCGGGTGCTCGTGGCCTATGACGGCAGCGCCAGCGCCATGCGCGCGGTGGACTACATCGCCCGCAGCCCGGTCTATGCCGGCCTCGACCTCAGGATCGTCACCGTCGGCGCGCCCACGGATGCCGGCAAAAAGGGGCTCGAGGAGGCGAAGGCGATGCTCGCCGCCGCCGGGCTCGATGCCGAGACCGCGATGATACCGGGCCAGCCCGAAGACGCCCTCGCCAAGCTCGTCGAGGAGGCGGAATTCGATCACCTGGTGATGGGCGCCTCGGGCCATTCCCGCCTGCGCGCGCTGTTCGTCGGCTCGACCAGCCTCGAGATGATGCGGACCTGCAGGATCCCGATCCTTCTGGTGCGGTGAGGCATCGGCGTCCGCGCCGCGCCCGATCCCGGATCGGCGGGTCTGGCGTCGATTCGGCACAGGCCGGGCGTCACGAGCTCCGCCGCGTCGATCCCCGCCTCCCCGCAGCCGAGTTCGCCGCCGAGGCGGGCCTGTTCCTTCGGTCGATCCGGCCGGTGATCCGCCCCGCCATGCCGGAGGGGCGGATCCTTCCGTCCGGGGGGGCAAGCCTCAGGCGAGTTCGCGGTCCCAGTAGCGAAGTCTCCGGCAGGCTTCGACGAACCGCGCCGGGCCGTCGTCCTTGCCGAGGGCGACGCAGCCGTCGTCGAGCTTGTCCTTGAGGCAGAGCGCCTCGATCAGCGGGTCGGCCTCCGGCGCCAGCGCGATGAACTTGGAATGCGCGAAGGCGTCGTTGACGAAATCATGCGCCGTCGGGTTGGCGACCAGCGTCGCGACGCTGTCGGCGCCGGGCACGATCGCCACCGCGTCGAACAGGACCGATGGACCGCCATCCACCTTCTCGTCGGCCGGACGCCGCGTGCCGGCGCTGTCGGTGATGCCGCCGATCCGGGGGGCGACCAGCTTGATCTTCGCGCCTTCGGCCTCGGCCGCCGCGGCGAGCGCGTCGAGAACGCCGGCATCGGCGCCGTCGGAGACCAGCACGCCGATGATCCTGCCCCTGAAGCTCTCGGGCCCGTTCAGCACGATGCTGAGCGCGGGCGAGACCTCGAGATCGGTCCGCGTCGGCTGCGCCGCCGGGGCGGGCTTCGGCATCTGGGTCAGCCCGACCCCGTCGGCCACGCCCTGCGCGAGGCCCTCGTCGATGTTGAGCAGATGCGACACGATGCGGACCCGGATCGCCTCCATCTCGCATTTCGACAGTTCGAAGACGATGGCGTCGCGGATGTGGTTCTGCTCCACCTCGGTCTGGCTGACATAGAACAGCCGGGCCTGGCTGTAATGATCGTTGAAGCTCTCGGGGCGCAGCCGCACCTTCTCGCCCTGCACCTTCTGGGGGAAGCTCGTATAGCCCTCGAGCGGATGCTCGCGCGGACCCTCGCCCCAGCCGTTCGGCTCGTAGTTCACCCGCCCCTTGATGTGCTGGTCGGTCTGCATGTGGCCGTCCTGCTGGAAGTTCGAGACCGGGCAGCCTTTCGGCGCGTTCACCGGGATCTTGGTGAAGTTCGGGCTGCCGAGCCGCTTCAGCTGCGTGTCGAGATAGGAGAAGTTCCGCCCCTGCAGCAGCGGGTCGTCGGTGAAGTCGATGCCGGGCACCACGTTCTGGGTGCAGAACGCCACCTGCTCGGTCTCGGCGAAGAAGTTGTCGACCGCGCGGTCGAGCGTCATCGTGCCCACCACTTCGGGCTTCAGCACCTCCTCGGGGATGATCTTGGTGGCGTCGAGCACGTCGAACTCGAAGCTGTCGGCGAAATCCTGGTCGAAGAGCTGGACGGCGAGATCCCATTGCGGCGGCATGTCGCCGGTGACCTCTTCCCAGGTGATCCGGCGGTGCCGGTCGGGATCGGCTCCGTTGGTCTTGACCGCCTCGTTCCAGACCTTCGACTGCAGGCCCATCCTGGGCTTCCAGAAGAACTTCACGAAGGTGGACTTGCCTTCGGCGCTCACGAACCGGAACGTGTGGACGCCGAAGCCCTCCATGGTGGAGAAGGAGCGCGGGATCGCCCGGTCGGACATGATCCACATGATCATGTGCATCGCCTCGGGCGTCAGCGAGATGTAATCCCAGAAATTGTCGTGCGCCGACTGGGCCTGCGGCCAGCCGGTGTCGGGTTCGGGCTTCACCGCGTGGACCAGGTCGGGGAACTTGATCGCGTCCTGGATGAAGAAGACCGGGATGTTGTTTCCGACGAGGTCCCAGTTGCCCTCGTCGGTATAGAACTTGGTGGCGAAGCCGCGCACGTCGCGGGCGAGATCGAACGAGCCCCTGGATCCGGCCACGGTCGAGAAGCGGACGAAGACCTCGGTCTTCTTGCCGACCTCCTGGAACGGCGCGGCCCGCGTGATCGCCGAGAGATCCTTGCTGCACTCGAAGGTGCCCTTGGCGCCGAAGCCGCGGGCGTGAACGACGCGCTCGGGGATGCGCTCGTGGTCGAAGTGGAAGATCTTCTCGCGCAGCACGAAATCCTCCAGAAGCGTCGCCCCCGGCGCGCCGGCCTTGAGACTGTTCTGGTTGTCGGAGATCGTGACGCCCTGCGCCGTGGTCAGCCGCTCGCCACCCCGGGCCGCGTGCTGGTGATACTCGCCCCCCTGACCTTGCTCCGCAAAGTCATGGGCCGCGTTCTTCTGCTCGCTCCGTCTCTGGTCGGACATCTGCCGCCTCCTCCGATACTGGTGCCACGCTTGCCCGGTCAGACCGGCCATCTGTGAACCCGGCAGCCGCCCGTCCGTTCCGCCTCGGCGCGGGCGGAGGCGTTGAAACCGGCGCCGCGCCGGGGCGGGACGCGCCGGCGGGGGCCGACCCGCGCGGGGCGGGGTCCGGGAGCGGATCTCGCGGAGGAGGCGATCGGCGATTCCCGCCTGGACGGGATTCCGGGCCGCCTCCGGCCGGTCGCGATCGCCGCCGGCAGAACGGCAATCGCCACGAAAGCGATCAGGACGGCCAGGGCAATGGCGAGGACTGAAAGACCGTCGATCAGCATTTCGATCCGGTTCGCCAGATCACCGTGACGATCGCCAGGACCATGCGCGCAATCGCGAGGCCGAATTCTATGCCCAGTCGAAGACGGAGTCGGGACGTGGTCGACATGCCCGATCCCCTCGAAGGAAAGACGAACAGTCCCCCCGAGGGGCTGGCACCCGAGGCCGATGGCAATCGTTTGACGCCACCATGTCGCATCGAGCCCGGCAATCGCGGCGACGCGCCGGTTCGTGAAGACGCGGGCGAAGCCGGAGATGCCGGAGGTCCGGCCGCGCGCCGGGGCCGAACGCGGCCAATCTCCCGATCGGAGCGGTTGGCCGGTGCGCGTCGGGGGCTGGCGCTATTGCTCGTCGGAGGGCTTGTCCGGATCCGCATCGGGGAGGCAGTTCACGGTCTCGGCGCCCTGCCACTGGTCGTTGATCTGGTCGCCCTGGGGTTCGGCCAGGCCCTCGGTCACGCGAAGGTGCCCGCCGATCGCATCGACCATGACGTTGCCGAGTTCCAGGGCCTCGTCGGCGCGCGTCGTCGCGTAATGGGTCAGCAGCGCCAGCGCACCGTCGCGGTCGCCCGCCTCCTTGAGTTCTCGCGCTGCGGGGCCGACCCAGGCGACGCCGTCCATGCTCTGCGCCTCGAAACCGTTCAGCGCCTCGACCACGATCGGAAGGTACGTGTCGGGGCGCGAGCAGGTCAGGTACATCAGCCGCTTGAAGGTGCGTCCGGCGAACTCGGTCGCTTCCTGTTCGCGGTAATCGGGGTTGAGGAACGAGGAGGCCGCGTCCTTCGTCAGATAGCGGTGCTGCGCGTATTCCGGCGGAACCTGCTGGACGCCGAGCCACCACGGGTTGAACGGGGCCGTCACCGATCCGGTCGGGGCGACCCAGATCTGCACGAGGTCTGGGTCGGTGCCGGGACGGAGCTCGACGACCTGGCCGTAGCCGGCCTCGTCATCGGCAATGCGCGGATCGCGCACCATCGACGTCATCTCGGCGATGTCGACCGGCTGCATCGACGTCAGTTCCTCCTCCACCGCGGCCTGGCTCACGTACTTGTAGCCGCCGGTCCGGGCCTCGTCGCCGTCCGCCTGGGAGCCGTAGACCTCGAACACGTTCAGGCTCCCGGCCCCCGCCTCGATCCAGCCCTGTTCGGCGGCGAAGTCGAAGAGGTTCTCGGAGCCGGCGAAATCCGGGTTGTCGAGATAGTCGGCGGGAACCTCCTCGATATAGCCGGGATAGAGGACCCTGACATCGTCCGGTCCCAGCCGTTCGGCGACCCACAGGCCCTGTCCACCCGCGAATTCCCAGACCACCCAGGCTTCGTCGGGATCGGCGATGAGATGGGTGTTGCCGCCATAGGTCGCGTAGCCGTGTTCGGCGATGAGCCTACCGATCAGATCGACGCCCTCGCGGGCCGTCTTCGCCCGCTCGAGCACGATCCGGGCCAGGTCGCTGTATTGGAGCCCCTCCTGCGGGTTCGGCGTCATCGCGACCAGATCGTCGCGGTTCGGCGCCCAGACGTCGCGCACCGCGACCGAATGCTCGTTCACGCCGCCGTTGGTCAGCGGGGCGGGGAAGCCTTCGTAGTCGGAATAGGACATCGAGAGGTAGCGGAACGTTTCCGCCGCCTGCGGGATCTCGATCAGCCGGCCCGGCATCGTCGCCGTCCCGGTGACGCCGACCTCGATCGTCTCGCCGTCCCGGTGGGTCTCGGCCGGAACGATCTCGAGCCAGTGGCTTGAGACCTCCTCGCCAGTGCCGCCGACGATGACGGCGCCGGTCTCGGTCAGGTTCTTGCCGACGTAGAAGGCGTAACTGGCGAGCGCGGGCGATGACGTCACTGCCGCGAGCGAGGCGGCGATCAGCACGCCGACGGATCGTTGCATGTCGGGGTCCTCCTCTGGTTTCCCACCCGGAGGACGATGACGCGCACCGGCGGACCTGCAACCCCCGCGAGAGGTTTTCCGCGGAGAGGTCGGTGCGCATCGACGGGAAGGAAAGGCGGCAGGGGGCGCGCTAGTCCGCGCAGGACGCGATCTCGCCGGCGATCGCGGTGATGAGTTGCGGATAGAAGTCGGGGCCCGGCGCGATGTCCCTTCCCAGCGGGTCGATCGTGCCCGTCTGCGCGTCGGCGCCTTCGGCCACGGTTCCGACGAGTCCCCGGTTCAGCTGCGGCTCCGAGAAGATGCAGGTGACGCCGAGCTCCCGCACGATATCGCGGACCTCCTCGATCCGCGCGGGAGAGGGGGCAGACGCATCGCCGAGCTCGATGGCACCGGCGGAGGAGAGGCCGAAGCGCGCCTCGTAATACTGATAGGCGTCGTGGAAGACGACGAACCGCAGATCGGTGACGGGATCGAGCATTCCGGCTACCTCCGTGGCGGCGGCGTCGATCCCGGCCTTTCCGGCCTCCGCGTTCGAGGCGTAGGTCTCGGCGTTCTCCGGGTCGAGATCGCTCAGCGTCGCGGCGATCTTGTCCAGCCAGACCATGGCGTTTTGCGGATCGAGCCACGCATGCGGATCGAGGCCCGCATGGGAATGGTCCTGCTCCTCGTCGCCATGCCCGGCGTGGTCGTGGCCGCCTTCTGCATGTTCGGCCTCGTGATCGTCGCCTTCGCGGTCCCCGTGCTCGTGCGGCGCGAAGGTGGCGCCGGTCCGGAACGCGCGCGTCTGCGTCCCCGGAACCCCGAGAAGCTCCACCGCCTCTGCATCCGGGGCGAGGTTGGCGATGGCATCCTCCATCCAGGGCTCGAGCTCGGGCCCGATCCAGAACACGGCCTCTGCCTCCTGCACGCCCCGCGCTTCGGAGGGCCGCATCGAGTAGCCGTGCGGCGTGGCGCCGGGCGCGACGATCAGCGTCGGCTCTCCCAGACCTTCCATCACCCGGGCGACGAGCGAATGGACGGGCGCGATGTCCGCCGCCACCCGGGGGACGTCGGCGAGGGCGGCGCCCGAGGCGAGAAGTCCGGCGAGACCGGAGAGGGCCGGCAGGCGGATGGACATGATCGTCTCCTGTAATTAGATAACATTTCAAGCGCCCATACGGCGATACAGTATAACATCGCAAGACCCGACGGCAGGAGACCTCATGCCGAGCCCCGCATTCGAGCCGCACGACCATCGCAGCTGCATCGCCGAGGGCGTCGCGGCAGTGGAACGCCATTGCGCGGCCCACAAGCTGCATTTCACCAAGGCCCGCCGCCGCGTCCTCGGCATCCTGCTCGAGGGGCACCGGGCGATGGGCGCCTACGAGATCCTCGACAGACTGCGGGCCGAGGGTCTGGGGTCGCAGCCGCCGGTGGCCTACCGGGCGCTCGACTTCCTCGTGAGCCACGGCTTCGCGCACCGGATCGAGCGACTGAACGCCTTCATCGCCTGCACCCGCCCGGAGAACCGGCACGCCCCGGCCTTCCTCATCTGCCGGTCCTGCGACCGGGTGGTGGAGGCCGAGGCCGACCCGCGGGCGGGCGAGCTCGGACGGGCCGCCGCAGCGGCGGGGTTCATGATCGAGCGCACCGTGCGCGAGGCGGTCGGCCTCTGCCCGGTCTGCGCCGCAAAGGGGACGGCGTGACCGCGCTCGTCGAGACTGCCGGCCTGGGCGTCCGCCTGGGCGGAAACTGGGTTCTCGAGGACGTCGACTTCCGCATCGAAAGGGGCGAGATCGTGACGATCGTGGGCCCCAACGGGTCGGGCAAGTCGACGCTGCTGCGCGCGCTTCTCGGCGGTGTCAGGCCGAGTCGGGGCCGCATCCACCGCGCGCCGGGTCTGCGGCTGGGCTACGTCCCGCAGCGGCTGGTGCTCGACCCGACCCTGCCGATGACCGCCGCACGATTCCTGGCATTATCGCGGCGGATGCCGCGCGCCGAGCGCGATGCCGCCCTGGCGACGGCGGGCGTGCCCGATACCGGCGGGCGCCAGATGGCCGAGCTGTCGGGCGGGCAGTTCCAGCGCGTGCTTCTGGCGCGAGCGATCCTCGGGTCGCCCGACCTGCTGATCCTCGACGAGGCGACGGCCGGGCTGGACCAGCCCGGCGCCGCCGCCTTCTACCGACGGATCGAGCAGGTGCGGGTGGAGACCGGCTGTGCCGTGCTCATGGTCAGCCACGACCTGCACGTGGTGATGAGCGCCTCCGATCGCGTGATCTGCCTCAACGGCCATGTCTGCTGCGAGGGGACGCCGGAGGTCGTGGCCGAGGCACCGGTCTACCGGGCGCTCTTCGGCGAGGGCACGCAAGGGGCGCTGGCGCTCTACCGGCACCGGCACGACCACAGCCACGACCACCGGCACGACCACAGCCACGACCACCGGCACGATCATTCCCGGGACCATCGCGCCGAGGACGGCAGGGACGCGGACGACGCGCGGGAGGCCGGCTGATGCTGGACGATTTCATGACCCGCGCCGCGCTCGCCGGCATCGGCACGGCGCTTGCCGCGGCGCCGCTCGGCTGCTTCGTCGTCTGGCGGCGCATGTCCTATTTCGGCGACGCCACGGCCCATGCGGCGATCCTCGGCGTGGCGCTGTCGCTGGCGCTGTCGGTGCCGGTCTTTGCCGGCGCCATGGTCGTCGCCCTCGTCATGGCCGTCTCGGTCACGCTGCTGTCGGGCCGGGGCTACGCCATGGACACGCTCCTCGGCGTCATGGCCCATTCGGCGCTCGCCTTCGGGCTTCTGGCGGTGTCGGTCCTCACCACGGTGCGGATCGACGTCATGGCCTATCTCTTCGGCGACATCCTTGCCGTCAGCCGGACGGATCTGGCGGTGATCTGGGGTGGCGCGGCGCTGGTCCTCGCTCTCGTGGCCTGGCGGTGGTCGGCGCTGCTGACGGCGACGCTGAACACCGATCTCGCGCGCGCCGCCGGCATCGACCCCCGGCGCGAGCAGCTCGTCCTCACGCTGGCGCTGGCCATCGTGGTGGCCGTGGCGATCAAGGTCGTGGGTGTCCTGCTCATCACCGCCCTGCTGATCATTCCGGCGGCCACGGCGCGGCCCTTCTCGCGAACCCCCGAGGTCATGGCCCTCCTGGCCTCCGGCGTGGCGGTTGCCTCGGCCTGGAGCGGGTTGCGCGTCTCCTACCATTTCGACACCCCGACCGGTCCGACGATCGTCTGCGTCGTGGCGGTCCTGTTCTGTCTCGCGAGCCTGTTCTCGGGGGCCCGGCGGCTGGCGCTGCAGCGCAGGTAGCGCCCACCGGGCCGGAGATCACGCTGCTCGCCTGCGGCTTCCGCGACCGGTCCGGCTGGAGCGCCTTCGCGCCGGCGACACGCTCTGCTCCCCCGGTGCGATCACCTGGCCCGCGCCGAGCGCGTTCCGGGCCACTCAGCCGAACATCACCCTCGGGAGCCAGAGGGCGATCTGGGGGAACAGGAGGACAAGGATGAGCGCGACCACCTGGAGCGCGACGAACTGGAACATGCCGCTGTAGATCTGCTTCAGGCCCCATTGCGGGGCGACCGCCTTCAGGTAGTAGGCGGCCATCGCGACGGGCGGGGACAGGAACGCCGTCTGCAGGTTCACGGCGACCAGCGTGCTGACCCAGAGCAGGTCGATCCCGGCCTCGCGCACGATGGGAAGGAAGATCGGCAGGAAGATGAAGACGATCGGCGCCCATTCCAGCGGCCAGCCGAGCAGGAAGACGACGAGCATCAGCGCCAGAACGATTCCCATCGGCGGCAGGTCCCAGGCGACGAGGGTGTTGGCGATCCACGGGCCGGTGCCGAGCCGGTTGAAGACCGCGCCGAACATGTTCGAGGCGACCAGGAGGATCATGATCATGCTGGTGACCACGACGGTCTGGTAGAGAGCTGTCTGCAACCGGGAAACCGAGAACCGCCCGTAGAGGAGGCTCAGGATCACCGAGCCAGCGGCCCCCATGCCAGCGCCCTCCGTCGGGGTGGCGACGCCGGCGAGAATGCTTCCGAGCGTCGCGCCGATGAGGCACAGCATCGGCGCCATGCCGATCGCGAGCTCGCGCAGGGCCACGCGCCAGTTGTCCGGCCGTTGGTCCTCGGGAAGCGGCGGACCGAGATCGGGGTTCAGCCAGCACCGCACCATCGTGTAGCCGATGAACAGCAAGGCGATCAGGAGGCCCGGAAGCATCGTCGCGGCGAAGAGCTGGGGGATCGAGACGCCGACCACGGGGCCGAGCACGACCAGCATGATCGAGGGCGGGATCAGGATGCCGAGGGTTCCCCCGGCGGTGATCGTGCCGGCCGAGAGCGCGGGGTCGTAGTTCGACTTCGACATCACCGGTGCGGCCAGCATCCCGATCAGCGTCACCGAGGCGCCGATGATGCCCGTCGCCGTGGCGAAGATCGTGGCCGTCAGGAGAACGCCGATATAGAGGGCGCCGGGCATCCGGGCGAGGGTGAACTGCACGCCCCGGAACAGCCGCTCCATGATCCCGGCCTGCTCGAGCATGTAGCCCATGAAGACGAAGAGCGGCACCGCGGCAAGCGTGGGTTCGCTCATCACGCCCCATGTCTGGAAGACCATCAGGTCGAAGGTCAGGCTGCCGAGTCCGAGATAGCCGAAGAAGATCGTCAGCACGAGCAGGGTGAAGGCGATGGGGAAGCCCGCGAAGATGCCGGTCAGCAGGACGGCGAGCTGGACGAAACCGAGAGCGACCTCGAACGTCATAGGGTCTCTCCCCTGCGGAACTGGAAGGCGGCCTTGATGACCTCCGACACCCCCTGGAGCATCAGCAGCAGGGCCGTCGCCGGAATCACCGCGCGGTAGGGCCAGAGGATCGGCCGCCAGAGGCTCGCCGCCGCGCGCTCGGTGATCGCGTAGGAACGCAGGGTCTGGTCGAACCCGGCCCAGAAGAAGAACACCATGCCGGGAAAGAACAGGACCAGGTAGAAGACCAGATCGACGAGCGCCTGGGTCCTGGGCGACCAGTCCTTGAAGAAGAGATCGGTGCGGATATGGCCGCCGAAGCGCAGGGTGGTCCCGGCGCCGAGCATGAAGATGGCGCCGTAGAGCATGTAGCTCGCGTCGTATCCCCAGATGCTCGGATCGTTGAACAGGTAGCGCCGCACCGCTTCCATCGAGACGACGAGGACGAGGGCCAAAACGCACCAGGACAGGACGTAGCCATAGAGGTCGGCGAAGCGGTCGAGCGTGCGCACGATCGGCCCGAACGGGGCCGGCAGGTCGATCTTCGCACGGCGCATCCGCTCGATGTCGGGCAGGTCCTCGTCATGGGTCAGGCCTTCGGGGCGTGCATCCTGGTCTTCGGTCATCGGCGGTCCCGGCCTCCGTGGCGTGGGTGTGCGTCTCGGGCGGATCGGGACAGCCGTTGCGGCTGCCCCGGTCGCGGATCACTCGAAGCCGAAATGCTCCAGCGCGATATCGGCCGGGGGATTGATGCGGGCCTTGAGAGGCACGACGCGCCCGGCGAAGGCCTCCTGGCTGTCGAGGACCTTGGCGAAGAATTCGTCGTTGGCCGCGTAGCGGTCGAGCACCGTCGTCCAGGCGTCGAGCTGGGCCTGCATCACCTCGCGCGGGGTCTCGGCGACCTCGACGCCCATCTCGTCTTCCATCGTTGCGAGGGCCTTCGAGTTCACGTCGAGGCCGCGCCAGTAGAATTCCATCGAGGTCGCGACCGTGGCGTGCTCGACGATGGACTTGAGGTCGTCGGGGAGCTCGTCCCATTTCTGCCGGTTGACGAAGAAGTTCTGCACCAGCCCGATCTGCAGGTAGCTCGGCATCATGTAGGTCTTGCGCACGTCCGGCAGGCCGAGAACCATGTCCGCTTCCGGGCTGAAATACTCGGCCGCCGAAATCACGCCCTGTTCGAGCGCCGGGACCACCTCGGAGCCGGGGACCGTCACCACCGAGGCGCCCATCTCGCTCATCACGTCGACCGGCAGGCCGGGGGTGCGGAACTTCAGCCCCTGAACCTGGTCGACGGAGGTGAGGGGCTCCTCGAACCAGCCGAAGGGCTGCGCCTGGGCCGGGCTCAGCAGGAAGGAGACGGTGTTGCCGTACCGGAGGACCTCGCCGATATACTCGTCGAAGAGCTCGTCCCCGCCGCCGTATTTCATCCAGCCCATCAGATCGATCGACTGCATGCCGTAGCCCGGCGAGGAGGCGAAGAGGCTGCCGGCGGGGTGCTTGCCCACCCAGTAGTCTCCGTCGCCGCCGGCCGCGTCGATCACGCCGCTATTGACCGCGTCGAGCACGTCGAAGGCGGGGACGAAGGCGCCGCCGGGGCTGACATTGATCACCAGCCGGCCGCCCGACATCTCGCCGACCATCTCGGCCAGCGTGACGAAGGTCTGGTGCAGCTCGTCGCCGGCCGCATAGGCGGTCTGAAGCGTCCATTCGTAGTCCTGCGCGGCGGCGGGCGCGGCAAGGAGGGTGGCGCCGAGAAGCAGGGAGGTCGTGGTCTGGCTGATCATGGGGAATCCTGTTTCGGTTGGAGATCGAGGTGGGACGGAACGGCGTGGAAGCCGACCGGTCAGTCGGGCCGGATCCCGGCGGCAAGCGCTTCGTATCGGCCGGCGATGGCGAGCAGCCGGGAATCCTGGCCGGCCGGCGCGTTGAACTGCAGCGAGGATTTCAGGCCGGAGACGGCTGCCGCGCCGGGGATGGCCACGGCGGGGAACTTCGCCAGAGACCAGATCCGGTTGACGAAGGGATCGCCGGTCCAGCCCAGTCCCTCCGGCGCGAGCTGGGCTGCCGCGGGGCCGAGTATCGCGTCGCAGTCCTGAAACAGCCGCCCCATCAGGAGGCGGAAGCAATCGGCGACATCGAGGGCGGTCGCATACTCGCTGCGGGAGATCGGCGCCGATTCGGCGCAGAACGCGCGCAGCTCGTTGGAGAGGAGGTCGGCATGGGTATCGAGTTCCCACACGAGCGACCGGGGAATCTCGTATCCCATGACGATCTTCTGGGCCGCGAGCATGGCCTCGAAGGGCGCGGGATCCTCCAGCGGGACGATGGTGTCGCCCTGGGCCGCGATCGCCTCGATCGCGCGTTCCATCATGCGGCGCGTGCCCGCGTCGACCGAGGACCAGAGCGGGGCGGGCAGCACAGCGATCCGCAACTGTCCCGAGGGCGGCGGCATCGGCGCATGGTCCGGGAAGGCGCGCATCATCGTCTCGGCGTCGGCGACCCGGCGCGCGAACACGCCGACCCGATCGAGCGTGGGAGACATGATGCGGACGCCGACGCGCGGCACGATGCCCGCCGAGGGAAGGAAGCCGACGATGCCGCAGAAGGCCGCCGGTCGGATGACCGAGCCTGCGGTCTGGGTGCCGAGCGCCCAGTCGAGCGCGCCGGAGGATACCGCGGCGGCGGAGCCGGAGGAGGATCCGCCGGGCGAGTGGTTCGGGTTGAGGGGGTTGCGGGTGGGGCCGGGGCGGGTGGTGGCGTATTCGGTGGTGACAGTCTTGCCGATCACCGTGGCGCCGGCCCTCTCCAGCGCGGCGACGCAGGGGGCCGTCACCGTCGTCACGGCGCCCCGGCAGATCGGCGTTCCGCATTCGGTGGGAAGCCCCGCGACGTCGATGATGTCCTTGACACCGAGGCGGATCGCCGGCGGCGCCGCAGGCGGATCGCCGGCGAAGTGGACGAACGCCTCCAGCTCCGCGTCTTCAGCCCTGACCTTTTCCAGCCATTCCGGTTGCGACGGTACCATGCATCCTCCGTTCCAGACGGATGCAAGGCTTCCCGGATGGGATGCGGGCCACAAGCCGGAGACGGGCCGCGAAGGCTCTCCAGGCAGGATCTGTCGGGGTCCGAGAAGAATCCGGGCAGTTATTTCCGCACGATCCTACTCGATGGGCACTCCCGGCCTCGATCGGGTCGTTGGTCCGCCGAGGATCTTCCGCCAGCGGAGCGGCCGCGACACGACGGTGACGTGGCCCGTTCGGGGCGCGTTTTCTGCCCGACACGGGCAATGTCCGTCATTGCGTAGCTTCGGCGGAGTGTGGATCGCCCGCTCAGCTTCCGGCCCGCCCGATCCGTTCGATGTCGCGCAGGAGGTCGATGGCCAGAGCGAGGGCGCGGCAGGCGCTCACGGCCAGTCCGGGCAGCGTCATCCATTCGAGCGCCCAGGCGGCGCCCGAGCGCTCCTGCTCGTGGATCTGGGCGTGGTGCAGGGCCGGGAGCTGCGTCGCCGCGAAGCGGGCGAGAGTGACGAGGAGTTCGGCGCGGACCGGGTTCTGCTTGTGCGGCATGGCCGAGGAGCCGCCGCCGCCCGAGATCGCGATCTCGTCCATCTGCGCCATCAGCGCCACGTCCTGGCCGATCTTGCCGCAGCTGCCGGCGATGAGCGACAGAAGCGCCGCCATGTCGGCGACGCCGTCGCGGGCGGCGTGCCAGCAAGGTCCGGGGGCGAGCCCGAGCGCGTTCGCCACCTGCGCCACGAGACCGTCGGGCAGGTCGCGGCGGTCGCCCACGGGGCCGCCGATCTGCACGAGTCCGATCCGCGGGCGGAGCCGGGCGAGGCGATCCCGATGGCGGGGCAGGGGCGTCTGCCAGGCAGCGATGCGCGTCGCCGCGGCGACGGGCAGCGCGTCCTGCATCCGGGTGCGGCCCATGATCTCGCAGCTCCCGAAGCGCGCGGCGAGCGTGGCGAGCGCGGCATCCAGTTCGACGAGGCGGCGTTCGAGGAGGTCGGATGTCTCGCACAGCGTGAGCGCCAGCGCAGTGTCCATCACGTCCTGCGAGGTGGCGCCGGCATGGACGGCCTCGGCCGCTCTGCCCGCTTCCTCCTTCAGCGCCCGGACTAGAGCGGGGACGGGCAGGCCGTCCCGCGCGGTGCCGTCGCGAAGGCGGGCCCCGTCCGGGGTCCAGTCCTCGATCGCCGCGGCGGCGCTCTCCGCCGTCCCGGGGGCCACGCGTCCGGCGGCGCCGAGGGCGCGGGACCAGGCCGCCTCGAAGGCCAGCATGTGCGCCAGCTGCCGCTCGGGGGACCAGATCGCCTGCGCCTCGGGGTCGCCGAAGAGCCCGCCGAGCCAGGAATGGTCGAAGACCGAGATCACCCGAGCCGCTCGATCAGGTCGCGGATCGCGCGGGCCACGGGCTCGGGGTTCTCGATGCAGGGCAGGTGGCCCGCGCCTTCGATGTCGCGGTATTCCGCCTCCGGCAGGCGGGCTGCGAGGTCGGCCAGCAGCTCCGGCGGCGTCGCCAGGTCGGCGCTGCCGGCGAGGCAGATCGCCGGGACGGCGATGCCGGACACGCGGTCGCGCAGGTCGGTGTCGCGGATCGCCGCGCAGCAGGCGCCGTAGCCCTCTGCTGGCGTGCGGGTCAGCATGGCGCGGTAGCCTTCGAGCTCAGCCGTCCGGGTCTCGCGGAAGGCGGGCGAGAACCAGCGCTCCAGCACCGCCTCGGCCATGGCTCCGAGCCCGTGGGTGCGGAGCGCATCGAGCCTGGCGTTCCAGGTCCCGTCGTCCCCGATCTTCGCGCCGGTGTTCGACAATACCAGGCCGGCCACGAGATCGGGGCGGGACAGGGCGAGCAGCTGGGCGATCATGCCGCCGACCGAGACGCCGCAGACCAGGGCCCCGGAGAGGCCGCGCTCGTCCATCAGGCGCGCCACATCGGCGGCGTAGGTGTCCATGTCCGCGGGATCGGTCCGGCTGAGACCGTGGCCGCGCTTGTCCATCCGGAGGAGCGGCAGGTCGGCGGGCAGTCGGTCGATCACCGCGTCCCAGATCCGCAGATCGGTGCCGAGCGAATTCAGGAAGACCACCGGCCGCCCGCTTCCGGCGCGGAACGAGATGTGCAGGACGGTGTCTTCGAGGCGGGCGAATTCGGGCATGGGTCAGGCCGGCTCCAGTCCCAGGATGGTGCGGGCCTCCGCGGCGGTGGCGGGCCGGCGCCCGGCCTCCGCCACGATCTCCGCCGCCCGCTGCACCAGCGCCGCGTTCGACGGGGCGAGCGTGTCGCGGTCCATCCGGACATTGTCCTCGAGCCCGGTGCGCAGATGCCCGCCGGCCTCCGCCGCCCAGCGGTTCACTTCGACCTGGTGGCGGCCGATCCCGGCGGCGCACCAGGGGGCGTCGGGTCCGAAGAGATCGCCCACCGTCTCGACGTAGAAGTCGAAGACCCGCCTCACGGCGGGCATGGCGTTCCGCACCCCCATCACGAACTGGATGTAGGGCAGGTCCGCGATCTCGCCCCGGTCGTGCATCGCGCGGGCCTGGTAGATGTGGGAGAGGTCGAACGCCTCGATCTCGGGCTTCACACCATGTGTCCGCATCTCGGCGGCGAGCCATTCCACGAGATCCGGCGGGTTCTCGTAGACCCGGGTGGGGAAGTTGTTCGAGCCCACGGCGAGGGAGGCCATGTCCGGCCGCAGGGGCAGCATGCCGCCGCGGTCATGGCCCGCGCCGGAGCGGCCGCCGGTGGAGAATTGCACGATCATCCCGGGACAGTGCCGCGCGACCCCCTCCTTCAGCGCGGCGAACCGGTCGGGGTCGGAGGACGGGGTCCCGTCGTCGTTTCTCACATGGGCATGGCAGATCGCAGCGCCGGCCTCGAAGGCGGCCTGCGCGCTCTCCACCTGCCGGGCCACGGTGATCGGCACGGCCGGGTTGTCGGACTTGCGCGGCAGCGACCCGGTGATCGCGACGCATATGATGGCGGGATCAGACATCCAGGAACACCGTCTCCTTCTCGCCCTGGAGGTGGATGTCGAACCGGTAGGGTCCGGCCTCCGTCCGGGCGGCGATCAGGGTCTCGCACCGCCAGGCGGGATCGACCATGGACAGGATCGGATCCGCCCCGGTCTCGTCGTCGTCGAAATAGATGCGGGTATGCAGCCCGACATTCACCCCCCGGGCCACCAGCCAGAGCGACAGGTGCGGCGCCTGGGTCCGGCCGTGCCGCCCCGGCACGGGCCCCGGCTTCACCGTCTCGATGCGGAAGGCACCGGTCTCGAAATCGGTGGCGACGCGGCCGAAGCCGGCGAAGCCGGGCGCCGCCCGGGCGGCGTTGGGATCGGCCGGGTGCGGGTAGATCCCGTTCGGATCGGCCTGCCAGACCTCGATCAGCATGTCCCGGACCGGCGCGCCGATCCCGTCGAGCACCCGTCCCTCCACCGCGATGCGCTCCCCGGCCACCTCCGGCCCGGCGATCGCGGCGCCGATCCCGGCCGGGTGCGCGGCCAGCCCCGCCAGGGCGGGCAGGGTTCCGATATGGACGAAGGGCCCGGCGGTCTGGGACGGTGTCTCGCGGCGATGTTCGAGCGGCATCACGCGCCCTCCAGCTTGTTCTCGAACAGCGTCTGTCGCCGGCCGCGCAGGACGATGTCGAAGCGGTAGGCGAGGGCATCCAGCGGCACGGAGGCATCCAGGTCCAGCGGCGCGACCAGCCGGTCGAGCGCGGCCGCGTCGGGGACGGTCTGCGCGATCGGATCCTGGGCACGCAGCGGATCGCCCTCGAAATACATCTGGGTGATCAGCCGCTGCGCCAGCCCCGCGCCGAAGATCGAGAAATGGATATGGGCCATGCGCCAGGAATTGGAGGAGTTCCGGAACGGGTAGGCGCCGGGCTTCACCGTGCGGAAGAAATAGTATCCGTCGCTGTCGGTGAGGCATCGGCCGCAGCCGCCGAAATTCGGGTCGAGCGGCGCGAGGTAGCCGTCCTTGACATGCCGGTAGCGCCCGCCGGCATTGGCCTGCCAGACTTCGAGGAGCGCGCCGGGAACCGGGCGGCCGGACCCGTCGGTGACCCGGCCGTGGACGATGGTGCGCTCGCCCACCGCCGCCTCGCCGGTGTAGTTGTGGATCAGGTCGTGGTCGAGTTCCCCCAGCGCGGCATGTGACAAGGACGGGCCGGTGACCTCGCTCAATGAGTTCTCCACCGACAGCAGTGGCAGGCGAGGGCTGCGCGTCACGGTGGTCTTGTAGTCCGGGGTCAGCGCCGGCGGGTGCCAGCGCCGGTCGCGCTGGACGTATTCGTGGCTCACGGCTCCACCCCCATCTCCGCGAAGGTCTCCCGCGCCACCTTGATGGCATGGTTGGCGCGCGGCACGCCGGCATAGACGGCGACATGCATCAGCGCCTCGCGCACGTCCTCGGGGCTCGCCCCGGTATTCGCGGTGGCGCGGACATGCAGGGCGAATTCCTCGAAATTGCCGAGCCCGGCCAGCAGCGCCAGCGTCACCAGCGAGCGCTCTCGCAGGGTCCAGCGGTCGCTCGACCACACCGAGCCCCAGGCGCCCTCGGTGATGAAGTCCTGGAACGGCGCGTCGAACGCGGTCCGGGCCGTCTCGGCGCGGTCCACGTGGGAATCTCCCAGCACCGTCCGGCGGACTTCCATGCCCCTCTGGTGTCTGTCGGTCATGCCGCCTCGCCCCCTTCGGTGATCCGCCGGCAGGATGCCCTGACCGAAACGGAAGTGAAATCGGGATTCTTCCCTATATGCCATAGGCAAACGGATATGGATCAGAGGGGAAGGCCCACGTAGTTCATTGCCATCGCGCGCTGCGCGGCCTCCAGATCGCGCAGGTTCTCGAGTTCCATCTCCTGCATCCGCTGATCGAAATCGTCCTGGTCGGGGTAGCGATGCAGAATCGACGTCATCCACCAGCTGAACCGGATCGCCCGCCAGGCCCTCAGCAGGGCGCGGTCGGAATAGGCGTCGAGCGCCGTCCGGTCGCCGGAGCGGTAATAGGCGAGCAGCCCCTCGCTGAGATAGTGGATGTCGGACATGGCGAGGTTCAGGCCCTTCGCGCCGGTGGGCGGGACGATATGCGCCGCGTCGCCCGCCAGGAATAGCGCGCCGTGGCGCATCGGCGCGCAGACATAGCTGCGCAGGGGCGCGATCGACTTCTCGATGGAGGGCCCGGTTTGCAGGGTCCCGGCCACCTCGTCGGGCAGACGCCGCTTCAGTTCGGCCCAGAAGGCCTCGTCCGACCACTGGCCGGGATCGTCCTCGAGCGGCACCTGGATGTAGTAGCGCGACAGGTGGTCGTTGCGCATCGAGGCGAGGGCGAAGCCGCGCGGATGGTTGGCGTAGATCAGCTCCTCGGCGGCGGGCTTCGTCTGCGACAGGATGCCAAGCCAGCCGAAGGGATAGACCCGCTCGACCTCCCGTTTCTTCGCAGCGGGGACGAGGGTCCGCGAGACCCCGCGGGAGCCGTCGCAGCCGGCGACGAACTCGCACTCGATCCGGTGGGTCTCGCCGCCGCTGGTGTAGGTGACGTAGGGAGATCCCTCGAGATCGTGGGGCATGACGTCCGCGGCCTCGTGAACGATGGTCGCGCCGATCTCGTCCTGCGCGGCGTAGAGGTCTTCGGTCACCTCGGTCTGGCCGTAGACCATGACGTCCTTGCCGCAGAGATCATGGAAGTCGACGCGGAACATGCCCCGTTCGGTGGACAGGAAGCAGCCCCGATGCGGGTGTCCCTCCCGGTCCATGCGCGCGCCGCATCCGGCATGGCGCAGCAGGTCGACCGTGCCGCTCTCCAGGACGCCGGCGCGAATCCGGGACATGACGTAGTCCCGCGTGCGCCGCTCGAGAACGACGGTGCCGATGCCGGCCCGGTTCAGCACTTGCGACAGCAGCAGGCCGGAGGGCCCGCCACCGATGATTACCACGTCTGTCTTCATGCAGCTCCTCCGCTTTGGCGCAGGATACCGGTGCCGCGCCCCCGCTCCATGGACGGGTCGCGAAATGTCTGGCACTTTTCCGACATGGCGCAGCCGCAGACCTTCATTCCCGCCTTCGGCCTCTACGGGGAGACAGGGCGCTTCCCCGACCTGATGCATTGCGAGCGGATCGTCGACCGGGCCGCGCGCCACGACTGGACCATCGCTCCGCACCGCCATGCGAACCTTCACCAGTTCTTCCTGATCGCCGGGGCAGGGGCGGGCGTGACGCTGGACGGGGCGGATATTCCGGTCACCGCGCCGATCCTGCTGTCGGTCCCGTGCTATGTCGTTCATGCCTTCCGCTTTCCCCGCGGACAGAAGGGCTACGTCCTGAGCGTGCCGCCCGAGGTGCTGCCAGAGCTCTTCGGATCGTCCGCGGACCGGCCTGCCGCGTTCTCGGTCCCGTTGTTCGCGGAAGCGAGGGAGCCGGTGGGCTCGCGGTTCGAGGCGATTCTCGAGGAGCTCGCAGACACGCGATACCTTCGCAGCACGATGTTGCGCGCCCATGTCATGGAACTGGCCGTGCAGCTGCTTCGAGACAGCGGAGGCGGTGCCGATCGCGGCCCGCCGGGACCGGCGGAGCGGCACATGCGCGCCTTCGAGCGACTGGTGCGCCGCAACCTGCGCTGCCACCTGCGGATCTCGGACTATGCCGGGGAGCTGGGTCTCAGTGCCGATCACCTGGGCCGCATCTGCCGGACGATGACCGGGCTGACGGCGGCCGCCTTTGTCGAGGCGCGACTCATGCAGGAAGCGCGTCGGCAGATCGCCTATACCCGCAACTCGATTTCCCAGGTGGCCTACGAGCTGGGATATGTCGATCCGGCCTATTTCGCCCGCGCGTTCCGGCGGCTCCACGGGACGAGCCCCAGTGCCTATCGCGCGGACCGGGCGGGCCGGGAGCCCTGAGACCGCGCCGCAGCCACGCTCAGGGCGTCGATCAGCGCCCGGACGTCCGCTCCCGGCGTGTCGTCCCGACGGGTGGTGATGCCGAGGGCCCCGGTCAGGAACGGTGCGCCGAGGGGCCATGTCCGCAGGACGCCGTTCTGCACTTCCCGCTCCACCACGCCCCGCGAGATGAACCAGAGCATGTCCGAATGTTCCAGGAGCCGCAGCGCCCCGGCGAGCGAGACCGTCTCGAAGGCGACGATCGGATCCAGGATGCCGGAAACGGCGAGGTACTCTTCCACCGGGCGCCGGATGATCGCCTGCCGGGTCGGAAGGATGAGGGCGCAGGACCGGAGAGCCTCGACATGGCTTCGCCGGGCGAACGGGTGAGCCTGCCGTGCCACGAGGACGACGCTTTCGTCATAAAGCCATTCGAACCGGAGACCGGGCATCTCGGCGGCCTCCGGCATCCGCCCGACCATCAGGTCGATCTCGTTCGCCCGCAACCGTTCGACCAGATGCCGATGTGGTCCGGTGGTGATCGACAGGCGCAGACTGGGCCGGCGGGCGCGCAGATCGAGCGCAGCGTCGGGGAACAGGCGCCCTGCGGCGGTGGGCAGCACGCCGATCGCCACGGTCCCCGCCGTGCCTCCGGCCTGAATCGCCTCGGCTCCGGTCTCGAGCTGTTGCAGCGCCTGGATGGCGTAGCGACGGAAGGTGGTTCCCTCGCCGGTCAGCGCCACGCCGCGCCCCACCCTGGTCAGCAGATCGACGCCCAGCATCGCTTCGAGATCGCCCATTGCCTTGGAAAGGGAGGGCTGGGCCACCCCGAGCCTGCGTGCCGCGGCGGAGATCGTGCGCTCCTCCGCGATGGCGAGGAATATCCTCAGATGCCGCAGCTTGACACCGCGATGTATAGTCAAAATCCCATACCTTCTGCAGACGTTTCTACCTTATGCGCTGTCGAGGATTATGAAACTCTCCCTGTCGAGGGCGTGCGCCTTACGTGGACCCGATCCGCGGCATGCATCGAAGGGAGGTTTGACCATGAAGACGACGATTCTGGCAACGGGGTTGCTGACGCTGCTTGGCGGAAGTCCGGCCCTGGCTCAGGAGTTCGAGTTCACGCTGCACCATTTTCTCGGGCCGGAAGCGCCGGCGCACACCGACATGCTCGAACCCTGGGCGCGGCAGGTGGAGGAGAATTCCGGGGGCCGGGTCGCGATCGAGATCTACCCGTCGATGACGCTCGGCGGGCGCCCCACGGAACTCGTGCAGCAGGCGCGCGACGGCGTGGTCGATCTCGTCTGGACGCTGAACGGCTACACGCCGGGACTGTTTCCGCGGACCGAGGTCTTCGAACTTCCGAACGTCTACGAGAACGACATCGCCGCGACGAACCTCGCCATGGCCTCGATGTTCGACGAGTATCTCGCGGACGACTACCGGGGGCTGGAGGTGATGTTCCTCCATGTCCACGCCGGGCAGGGGCTGCAGACCACCGAGATCGAGGCCCACGCGCCCGAAGACCTGCAGGGTGCGGCGCTTCGCATTCCCACCCGAACCGGCTCCTGGGCGATCGAGGAACTCGGTGCGCAGCCGGTGGCCATGCCGGTGCCCGAACTGCCGCAGGCCCTCTCGAAGGGGGTGGTGGACGGGGCCCTGATCCCGTGGGAGATCATTCCGGCGCTCAGGATCTACGAGCAGACCGACTTCCAGATCGAGGGTCCCGAGAAGGAACGGATCGGCACCTCCGTCTTCCAGGTATCGATGAACAAGGGACGATGGGACGCGCTGCCCGATGACATCCAGCAGGCCTTCCGGGACGCGGGAGGGGAAGACTGGCTGCGGGAACTGGGCGAGATCTGGCGGGCGGCCGACGAGCGGGGGATCGAGATCGCCGTGGAGAACGGCAACACCCATCTGCAGCTGACCGTCGAGGAATGGGCAGCCTTCGAGGAGGTGCTCGCGCCCGTGGTCGATCGCTGGGTCGAGCAGGTCTCCGGCGAGGGCGTCGACGGCGCCGCCCTGGTGGAAGAGGCCCGCTCCGAAATCGACGCCGCCACGGCTCGATGAGTGCCGAGTTCGACCAGGATCGGACCCCGATCGAACGGGGCGTCCTGGGCCGGATCGTCGTCTGGTGGGCGATTGCGGGTGGTGGCCTGCTTGCCCTGGTCGTGCTGGTCAATGTCTGGTCGGTGATCGGGCCCGCGATCGGTCTGCCGTTCGCAGGCGATTTCGAGCTGACGGAGATGGGCGTGGCGGTCGCCGTCTTCACCTTTCTGCCCTATTGCCAGCTGACCGGGCAGAACGTCACGGCCGATATCTTCACGGCGAATGCCGGCCGGCGCACCGTTGCCGCGCTTTCCGCGATCGGTTCTCTCGTGGCGCTGCTGTTCGCGGCGCTGCTGCTTTGGCGCATGTGGTTCGGGCTGCTCGATCAGAAGAGCTACGACTATGCCACGACGATCCTGCAGGTGCCGATCTGGTGGGCCTACGTGCCGATCCTGTTCTCGCTCGCCATGCTGCTTCTGGCCGCGGTGGAGACGCTCCGTCATGAAATCCGGGAGGCACGCTGATGGATCCGCTCGTGACGGGCGTGATCGGTCTCGTGCTGCTTCTGGCGCTCATCGCCGCGCGGATGCCGATCGGCTACGCGATGATCCTCGTCGGTGCCGGCGGCGTCTTCTGCCTGAACGGTCCGGCCGTCTTGCTGGCGCAGCTCAAGACCCTCGCCTACGGGCAGTTCTCGATCTACGACCTGTCGGTCGTTCCGATGTTCATCCTGATGGGTGCGCTTGCGACGAAGACAGGACTCTCGCGCGACCTGTTCCGCGCGGCGAACGCCTGGTTCGGCTGGATGCGGGGCGGCACCGCGATGGCCTCCATCGCCTCCTGCGCAGGGTTCGGCGCGGTCTGCGGCTCTTCCCTCGCAACCGCCTCCACGATGGGCAAGGTCGCGCTCCCGGAACTGAGGCGATACGGCTATTCGCCGGCCCTGGCGACCGGATCGGTCGCGGCGGGGGGCGTGCTGGGCATCCTCATTCCCCCGTCCGTCGCGCTCGTCATCTACGCGATCATCGTCGAGGCGAACATCGTGACCATGTTCGAGGCGGCGCTGCTTCCCGGCCTGATCGCCGTCGGCCTCTTCCTCGTCACCATCGCCGCCTATGTCCGTGTCTTCCCCGGATCGGGCCCGGCCGGCGGTGCGGCGGACAGGGCGGAGTTCCGGGCGGCGACGCGCGGTGTGGTGCCCACGCTTCTCGTCTTCGGACTCGTCATCGGGGGCATCTATGCCGGGCTCTACAACCCGACGCCGGCGGCGGCGATCGGGGTTTTCGCGGTCTTCGTCTTCGGGCTCATCCGCGGACAGATGAGCCTCCGCGACCTGCGCGACTCGGTGCTCGAGACCGCCGCGACCTCGGGGATGATCTATCTGATCCTGCTCGGCGCCGAGCTTCTGAAAATCTTCATGTCCCGGGCCCGCGTTCCGCAGGCAGCCGCCGAATGGGCGGTGAATTCCGGCCTGACGCCGATGATGGTGCTGCTGGTCCTGCTCCTCGCGCTGATCCTGCTCGGCTGCCTCATGGATTCGCTGTCGATGATCCTTCTCGTGCTGCCGTTCTTCTGGCCGGTCCTGAGCGAGATCAACGGCGGCCCCTACGCGACGGCGGAGAGCGCGGCGTTCGGAATGGGGACGGAGGACCTGAAGGTCTGGTTCGGCATCCTCGCCCTCGTGGTGATCGAGCTCGGTCTGATCACGCCGCCGGTGGGGATGAACGTCTTCGTCATCTCCTCGCTCGCCCGTGACGTTCCGATGCTGACGACTTTCCGGGGCGTCGCGCCGTTCTTTCTCTCCGAGATTGTCCGGGTGGCGCTGCTGATCCTGTTTCCGGCGCTCTCGCTCTGGCTGCCGGCGGTGCTCGGCGGATGAAGGAGACGCCGGGGATCACCGCCGGCGGCGCGGTGCTGACGCGGCTGCAGCGCCTCGGAGTGGAATGGGTGTTCGTCAATTCGGGCACGGATTTCCCGCCCGTGATCGAAGGCATGGCGCAGGCCGTTGCGCTCGATCTTCCCCTGCCGCGAACGGTGGTCGTTCCGCACGAGCACGCGGCGATGGGGATGGCGCACGGGCACTGGCTGATCTCCGGCCGGCCGCAGGCGGTGATGCTGCACACCAACGTCGGGCTCGCGAACGCGGCGGCGGGAGCGATAAACGCCGCCTGCGAGCACGTGCCGATGATCCTGATGTCCGGGCGCACGCCGGCGACGGAGGGGGGCCGTTTCGGAGCGCGTACGGTCCCGATCGCCTGGGGACAGGAAATGGCCGACCAGACCGCGCTCGTGCGCGAGGCGGTCAAGTGGGATTACGAGCTGCGGTTCCCTGAACAGGTTCCGGACCTGCTGGACCGGGCGATGGCGATCGCCGACACGACGCCGAAAGGGCCGGTCTATCTCTCGCTTCCGCGCGAAGTGCTCGCCGGGACGCGGCCGATCTCTGAGATCGACGCTCCGATCCGGCAGCATCCGGTGCATCCGGGTATCGACCGGGAGGCGATCGAGCGGGCGGCGGACTGGATCGCCGCCGCGGAGGCGCCGCTTGTCATCGCGCAGCGCGGGGCAGGCGACGCGAAGAGCTTCCGGGCTTTCTCCGACTGGGTCGAGCGGTGGGGCATCGCCGTGGCCTCCTGGTGGGCGACGCATCTCGCCATCGCGACCGATCACCCCTGCCATGTCGGCGCCGATCCCGGGGACGCGCTCGCCGAGGCGGATGTCGTGCTGGTGCTGGATTCGCTCGCTCCATGGCAGCCGGAACTGCATCGTCTGCGCTCCGACGCGCGGGTCATCCAGATGGGACCGGACCCGCTCTTCCAGCGCTTCCCGGTGCGGCATTTCCCGGGCGATCTCGCCGTTGCGGGCGAGACCCGACGAACCCTTCCCGCCCTGATCAGCGCCACGGATCGGCGCGGTCCCGGCCGGGCGGGGCGCTCCGCGCGCCTGGCGCAGCGAACGGGGGCCCGCCGCGATGCGGAAATGGCGGCGATCCAGGCGGATCTGAGCGCCGGCGGCCTCAGCAAGGCCGGCGTGGGGCTCGCGCTCGGCAATGCGCTGGAGCAGATCGAAACGTCGTCCTCCGTCTTCTCCGAACTCGGCGTACCCCTCGGACCTCTGACGCGCCGGGACCATGCTTCGTGGTTCCAGGAGCCCCATTCGGGCGGGCTGGGCTGGGCCCTTCCGGCAGCGATCGGAGCGCGGCTGGCCGATCCGCACCGCCTCTGCGTCGCGACCATGGGAGATGGCAGCTATCTCTTCTGCAATGCCCCGGCTTGCCACCAGATCATCGAGGCTCACGGGCTGCCGCTCTTGATCCTCGTGCTGAACAACCGGGAATGGGGCGCCGTTCGGCAATCCGTTCTCGACATGTACCCGGACGGCGCGGCGGCACGGACGAACAGCGTCCCGCTGACATCGCTGCAGCCGGTGCCGGATCTGTGCGCCATCGCGAGGGCCAGCCGCGCGTTGGCGTGGTCGGTCGAGCGCGCAAGCGACCTGGAGGAGGTTCTCGATGCGGCTCTCACAGCGTGTCTCGGGGAGGGAAGGGCGGCGTTCGTGGAGGTCGTTCTCTGACACTCGGATCCATTCGAGCTGAATGGTCCGCAATCGGGCGAAGGACGAGCGGGACGTTTCCGCGGACCGGTCTGGCGGTCCGGTTCGGCCGTATCGGCGGCGCCGTGATCGTTGCGCGCCCGGGGCGTTGGCGAATACGGATGCCTAGCGCAGCTACAGCCCCCGTTCCGAGCTCCGACACGCTGCCGTGCCCCAGCTTTCTCCTTCCTCCGAGGTTGGAATCCGGCCAAACGAGGGGACCGGCGCCGAAGCGGCGGAGGTATGCCGGTAGCATGCAAGTTTCCGACGCGAAGCGGCTGAAGACCGTGAAAGAAGAGAACGCCGCGCCGAGCTGGCTGTTTGCCGAGCGTGCGCCTTTCCGAGAGCGGCTTCGGGTGCGGTCCGCAGGCGTTCGAAATCCGATGTGTCCCACACAGCCCCGAAATCGCGGGAGACCTTGGGGCCGCGAGGACAAAAGAACAACGACTTCAGAGGGAAGATGGTAGCCCGTAGGGGAATCGAACCCCTCTTTCCAGGTTGAAAACCTGGCGTCCTAACCGATAGACGAACGGGCCATCTTTGGCGTGGGTCGGGGTTTAGGAAAACTCCCGCAGGGGCGCAAGGGGATTCTCCCCCCGATTTTCCGCGCGCGTCGGGCCGAACTGGTCAGGCCGGCGCGGCGTCGTCGAGGCGGAGCTGCGGTGTCGTCCGGCCCTGCCAGTGGTTCAGCTCCAGTCGCCCGGCGAGGTGGAAACGGGCGCCGGAATGGCCCTCGAGAGCGGGACCGAGGGGGCCGTCGAAGGCGCCGAAGGCGATGGCGTCGAGCCGCGGTCCGGCGCCGTCCGACAGGCCGATCTTCAGATGCCCCGCGCCGACGCGCCGCGCATGGGTGATGCGGCATCCGGCGAAGGCGAAGCGGGGCGCTGGCGCGCCCATGCCGAAGGGTCCGGCCTCCTCGATCCGGTCGATCAGCTCGGGCGTCGCGGCTGAGGGCATGAGCAACCCCGAGAGGCGCAGGCCGCGGGCCTCGCCCCGGTCGGCCCCCTGTCGCATGAGAAGCTCCCCGAGGCGGGTCATGGCCGCCTCGATCCGCTCCTCGGCCACGGTCAGCCCCGCCGCCATCCGGTGCCCGCCCCCCTTGAGGAGCAGCCCTTCCCGCGCGATCCTCTGGACCGCGGCGCCGAGGTCGACCCCGGCGATGGAGCGCCCCGACCCCTTGCCGATCCCGTCCTCGAGACCGATCACGATGGCCGGCCGGCTCGTCGCTTCCTTGAGCCGCGCGGCGACGATGCCGACCACGCCCGGATGCCAGCCCGTTCCCGCGGCCCAGACCAGCGGACCATCGATTCCCCGCGCCTCCGCTTGGGCGAGCGCCTCCTCCCGCACGGCCTGTTCGACGACGCGGCGTTCGGCATTGGTCGCGTCGAGCTGCTCGGCGAGCGCGGCGGCCTCGGTTGGCGATGCGGTCGCCAGCAGGCGCGCACCCATGTCCGCCTGGCCGATCCGGCCGCCGGCATTGATCCGCGGCCCGAGCACGTAGCCCAGATGATAGGCGTTGGGCGGGACCGAAAGCCGGGAGATATCGGCGAGAGCAGCGAGGCCGGGCCGCGCCCGTCGGCGCATCACCTCGAGCCCGCGGCGGACGAGGGCGCGGTTGACGCCGAGGAGCGGGGCGACGTCGGCCACCGTGGCGAGCGCCACGAGGTCGAGCATCGCCATGAGGTCGGGGCCGCGCACGCCGGCGCCGCGGAGGCGCCGGTTGGCCTCGACGAGGAGCAGGAAGACCACGGCGGCTGCGCAGAGATGGCCGAGATCGCCGCTTTCGTCCTGGCGGTTGGGGTTTACCACCGCCACGGCGTCGGGGAGGGACTCGGCGCCCAGGTGATGGTCGAGCACGATCACGTCGGCGCCCTTCGCGGCGGCGATCGCCTCGTGGGACAGGGTGCCGCAATCGACGCAGATGATGAGCCCGTGCGTCTCGGCGAGGGTAGCCATGGCGGCGACGTTCGGGCCGTAGCCCTCGTCGATCCGGTCGGGGATGTAGAGCGTGGCCTCGCGGTCGAGTTCGCGGAGCCATGTCAGCAGGAGCGCGGCGGAGGCGCCGCCATCGACGTCGTAATCGCCGAAGACCGCGATCCGCTCGCGGCCCTCGACCGCGCCGATCAGCCGATCCGCGGCGGTGCCCATGTCGGCGAGGCTCAGGGGATCGGGCAGGAGGTCCCGGATGGCAGGCGCGAGATAGGCTTCCGCCGCTTCGGGAGCGACCCCCGCATTGCAGAGCACGCGGGCGACGGAATCGGGCAGGCCGGTCTGCTGGATCATCGCCTCGCAGAGCCGGTCGTCCGCCGCGCTGGGACCGATCCAGGCGCGCCCCGTGAGGGAGGCGGTGACGCCGAGAAAGGCGGGGGCGGTCTCGTCGCGGGGCATGGCGCTTTCCTGCCCGACCCGGCCCGTTCGCACAAGGCGGGCGCTAGGGAAGGACGCGCCAGTGAAGCGGCATGCTGGGGTCGAAGACCGTCACCGGACCGTCCCCTGTCTGGACTTGCCCAGGAAATTCAACCGGATCGCCCTTTTCGAGCGTGATCGTCCCGGCATTGGGGGCGAGGCGGTAGAATGCCGGGCCGTTCAGCGACGCGAAGGCTTCGAGCCGATCGAGCGCCCCCGCCGCCTCGAACACCTCCGCGAGGATGGGGAGCGCGTTCGGGGCGGTGAAGCAGCCGGCGCAGCCGCAGGGCTGGAGCTTGGCGGCATCGGTGTGAGGGGCCGAATCAGTGCCGAGGAAGAAGGAGGGCGCGCCGGAGGTCGCGGCGTCGACGAGGGCGCGGCGGTGGCTCTCGCGCTTGGCGACCGGCAGGCAGTAATAGTGCGGCCGGATCCCGCCGGCGAGGATGTGGTTACGGTTGATGACGAGGTGGTGGGCGGTGATCGTGGCGGCGAGGTCGTCGCCGCCCTCCGAGACATAGGCCACGGCCTCGGAAGTAGTGACGTGCTCCATGACCACGCGGAGCCCCGGCACGTCCCGGCGGATCGGGTCCAGAACTCTGTCTATGAAGGCGGATTCGCGGTCGAAGATGTCGACGTCCGGGTCGACCACCTCGCCGTGGACGAGAAGGGGGAGGCCGATCTGGGCCATGTTGTCGAGGACGCGGCGGACCTTGCCGAAGTCGCGCACGCCGCTGGCGGAGTTGGTGGTGGCGCCGGCGGGATAGAGCTTCACCGCGGTGATCAGGCCGATCTCGGCGGCGGCGCGGAGATCGCGCACCTCCGTCTCCTCCGTGAGATAGAGGGTCATCAGGGGGCGGAAGTCGGAACCCCTTGGTTTCGCGGCGAGAATTCTATCGCGGTACTCGGCTGCATCGCGTGCGGTCACCACCGGCGGGACGAGGTTCGGCATGATGATGGCGCGGCCGAAATGGCGCGCGCTCTCGGGCAGGACAGCGCGCATCATGGCGCCGTCGCGCAGGTGGAGATGCCAGTCGTCGGGGCGGCGGATGGTGAGCGATGTCATGGCAGGGTGATAGGCGAAGGGGCGCGGCGGCGCCAGACGGGCCGGAATCGGGCTGTCGGATTCCTGTCGGATTCCCGTCGGAGTCGCGTCGGAGTCGGCGACCGGCCCGGCCACCCGCCACCATAGGCGCATTGACCGCGGGCGGGCGGAATGCAGGGTGACGCCGACGCGCAAGGAGAGGGCGGGGATGAGGCACCTTCCGGAATCCATCGACGCCGTGGAGGCGATGCTGTCGGGGCAGGATTATGTCTGCGGCCGGCCGCTGGCCACGGTGACCTATCTGGCGCTGGCGCTCGGGCGGCCGCTCTTTCTCGAAGGGGAGCCCGGCACCGGCAAGACCGAGATCGCCAAGGCGCTCGCCACCGGTCTCGGGCGGCGGCTCATCCGGCTGCAATGCTACGAGGGGCTCGACGCCGCCTCGGCGGTCTACGAATGGAACTTCGCCGAGCAGATGATCGCGATCCGCGCCGCGGAGGCGGCGGGCGGCGCCGACCGGGACGTGCTGAAGGCGGAGCTGTTCACCGAGGAATACCTGATCTCTCGTCCGCTCCTCGACGCGATGCGGCCGCAGGACGGCGGCGCGCCGGTGCTGCTGATCGACGAGATCGACCGCACCGACGCGCCCTTCGAGGCGTTCCTGCTGGAGGCGCTGTCGGACTTCGCGGTGACGATCCCGGAACTGGGCACCATCCGCGCGCCGGAACCGCCGATCGTGGTGCTGACCTCGAACCGCACGCGGGAGGTCCACGACGCGCTGAAGCGGCGCTGCCTCTATCACTGGGTGGACTACCCGGATTTCGAGCGGGAGATGGAGATCCTGGCCGCGCGGGCGCCCGAGGCCTCCGAGCGGCTCTCGCGGCAGGTCGTCGCCTTCGTGCAGCATCTGAGGACCGAGGACCTGTTCAAGAAGCCCGGCGTCGCGGAGACGATCGACTGGGCCAAGTGCCTGCTGGCGCTCGACATGATGGAGCTCTCGCCGCAGGTCGTCGCCGACACGCTGGGCGCGATCCTGAAATACCAGGACGACATCCAGAGGATGGAGGGCTCGGAGACCAGGCGCATCCTCGACCGGGTCGAGGCGGAGCTGGCGGGGGCGTGAGGGCGGGGCGGATTTTCGGCGAAGATTCGGGAGTGGCCGGCTGATGGCGGAATATGCCGCGCTCGATCTGCCGGAGCGCCCGAAGCTCGCGCACAACATCGCCTGGTTCGCCCGCGCGCTCCGAAAGGCGGGGCTGCCGATCGGGCCGGGACGGGTGGTGGAGGCGATCCGCGCGGTGGAGGCCGCGGGGTTCACCGACCGGCGCGACTTCTACTGGGTGCTGCACGGCTGCTTCGTGTCGCGGCGCGAGGAGCGCGAGGTCTTCGACCAGATCTTCCGCCTGTTCTGGCGCGACCCGCGCTACATGGAGCAGATGATGTCCTTCCTCGTGCCCTCCGTGCGCGGCACGCAGGAGGAGCGCGAGGCGCGCGCCGCGGAGAAGCGGGCGGCCGAGGCGATCCTCGACGGGGCGGAGGAGCCGGAGCTGCCGGGAACCGAGCCCGAGGCGCCGGAGGAGCGCATCGAGATCGACGCCTCGCGCACCATGTCGGACGAGGAACGGCTCCGTACGCTCGATTTCGAGCAGATGTCGAATGCCGAGATGGCGCGGGCGAAGCGGATGATCGCGCGGCTGACGCTGCCGGTGGCGCCGCTGCGCTCGCGGCGGATGATGGCGAGTCCGATCGGCCGGCGGCCGGACTGGCGGCGGACGATGAAGGGGGCGCTCAGGACCGGGGGCGAGGTGACGGGCTTCGCCACGCGGACGCATCGCATCCGCTGGCCGGCGCTGGTGGCGATCTGCGACATCTCGGGCTCCATGTCGGCCTATTCGCGCGCCGTGCTGCACTTCCTGCATGCGGTCTCGAACCGGCAGGGCGCGGGCTGGGCGGAGGTGCATGCCTTCACCTTCGGCACCCGGCTGACCAACATCACCCGGCATCTGCGCGCCCGCGACGTGGATGCGGCGCTCGCCGCCGCGGGCGCGGAGGCGCAGGACTGGGAGGGCGGCACGCGGATCGGCGCCTGCCTCGACCGGTTCAACCGCGACTGGTCGCGCCGGGTGATGGGGCAGGGGGCGATCGTGCTTCTCATCACCGACGGGCTCGACCGCGGCGACCCCGACCTGCTCGACCGGGCGATGAGCCGTCTGCACCTCTCCGCGCGGCGGGTGATCTGGCTGAACCCGCTGCTGCGCTTCGACGGGTTCGCGCCCAGGGCGCGCGGCGTGGCAACGATGATGGCCCATGTGGATTCGTTCCGCGCCGGGCACGACATCGCCTCGCTCGAGGGTCTGGCGGCGGCAATCGCGCGGCCCGACGACGTCGGCGAGCGGACGCGGATGCTGCGCCAGCTCGGCTGAAACGCGCTGTTTCGCCGCCGCCGGGGAACGCCGACGTCAACGACCTGTTAACCTTCGGGTCTGTTGCTTGGAGGACATAATGATCAAGACGCTGAGGGCCACCACGGCCATCCTCGCCTGCGCGCATCTGACATTGCCGGCTCCGGCCCTTGCGCGATCCGCCGAGTCGGCGCGCCAGGCGGTGCCCTGCGCGGCCGCAACCTGCGCCACCGCTGCCGGGCCGGAGCGCGAGCCGGCCGGTTACCGGCTGGCGCAGTCCGACGGCGGCGGCTCCGGCGGTGGCGGTTCGGGCGGCGGTCGGGCGGCGGCTCGGATGGCGGCGGGTCCGATGGCGGTGGCTCGGGCGGAGGCGGCTCCGACAGCGGTGGCTCGGGAGGCGGCGGCTCCGACAGCGGTGGCTCGGGTGGAGGCGGCTCCGACAGCGGTGGCTTGGGCGGTGGCGGCTCCGACAGTGGCGGCTTGGGCGGTGGCGACTCCGACAGTGGCGGCTTGGGTGGCGGCGGCTCCGAGAGTGGCGGCTTGGGCGGTGGCGACTCCGACAGTGGCGGCTTGGGCGGTGGCGACTCCGACAGTGGCGGCTTGGGTGGCGGCGGCTCCGACAGTGGCGGCTTGGGTGGCGGCGGCTCCGAGAGCGGGAGTTCGGGTGATAGCGGCTCGGGGAGCGATAGTTCAGACGGTGGGCTTGGCTCGGCCGGGGACTCCGTTGGCGGCGGGGCCGACAGCGGGAGTTCGGGTGATACGGCTCGGGGGCGATAGTCCGGCGGTGGGCTGGGCTCGGCCGAGGAGTCCGTCGGCGGCGGGTCCGAAAGCGGGAGTTCGAGTGAAGCGGCTCCGAGAGCGATAGTTCCGACGGTGGGCTTGGTTCGGCCGGTGAGCTCCGTTGGCGGCAGCGCCGAAAGCGAGAGTTCGGGTGATGGCGGCTCCGAGAGCGACAGTTCCGACGGTGGGTTTGGCTCGGCCGGTGACTCCGTCGGCGGAGGCGCCGAAAGCGAGAGTTCGGGCGGTAGCGGCTCGGGGAGCGAGAGTTCAGACGGAGGGCTTGGCTCGGCCGGGGGCTCCGTCGGCGGCGGCGCCGACAGCGGGAGTTCGGGTGATAGCGGGTCCGGGAGCGGCAGCAGTGGCGGTTCAGGCGGCGGCTCCGGCGGGGGGAAGCGACCGCCGGGGCGACTGGCTCGGGCGGCAGCATGTCGGATGGCGCGACGTCGGAGGGCAGCGAATCCGGCGGGGCGGGCTCGAGCGACTCGTCCGGCGGGGGCGCGTCGTCCGGCGGCGGGGCGGGCTCGTCCGGCGGAAACGCGTCGTCCGGCGGCGGGGTCACCGCGAGCGAGGAGGCCGCGCTGGAGGGCCGGGCGCCGGAGGCGGCCGCGGCCAGCGACGACGCGGAGCCGGTGGAGAGCCGGCAACGGACCGTGACCGAGGAGATGGCGCGGTCCTCCTCGGAGGAGTTCCGGGGTACGATCAGCCAGGCCGACAGCGATGTCGCCGAGGGGGTCGGGGCCGACGGGTCCGGGAGCCGCCTCGAGGAGCTGCTGATCGGTGCGGGATCGCTCGCCGTGGGCTCGGTGCTGAGTGGCAACCGCCGCGTGGTGGCCTCGGCTCCCGACCGGCTCGTGGTGTCGCGCGGGCAGGACGATTACGAGATCATCAAGGACGACACCTCGCTGCTCGCCCGGCCCGGTGCCGAGGTGACCACCCAGACCTTCGCCGACGGGTCGAGCCGCACCGCGGTGCGCTATCCGAACGGCAGCGAGGTCATCACCATCCGCGACGCCGATCTGCGGGTCGTGCAGCGGGTCCGGGTGAGCCCCGAGGGCGAGCGGGTGGTGCTGATCGACGATCTCGACCGCGAGGTGCAGCCGGTGGACCTGGCCGAGCTGCGCGCGACCGAGGCGGCGGCGGAGGAGGTGGACATCTCCGACGAGGAGGCGCTGCGGCGCGCGCTGGGGGAGATGCGGGAGTTCGACCGGCCTTTCAGCCTGAACCAGGTGCGCAGCGTCGAGGAGGTGCGCGGCCAGGTGCCGGGCGTCGACCTGGAGGCGATCACCTTCGAATCGGGCTCCGCCGCGATCAGGCCCGGCCAGGCGGAGGCGTTGCGTGGGGTCGGGCTGTTCATCCGCGAACAGATCGAGACGAGCCCGCAGGGCGGTGTTCCTCGTCGAGGGTCACACCGACGCGGTCGGGGACGCGCCCTACAACCTCGCGCTGTCGGACCGGCGGGCGGAATCGGTGGCGCTGGCGCTCGGGGAATATTTCGACGTGCCGACGGAGAACCTGGTCGTGCAGGGCTACGGCGAGCGCTTCCTGAAGGTGGAGAGCGACGGGGAGGAGCGGCGCCAATCGCCGCGCCACGGTGCGCAACATCACGCCGCTGCTGCAGGTGGCGGGCATGGAGCCGGGCCCCGAATAGGGCGGCGGTCCGGGCCGCGCCCGGCCCGGACCATCGTCGGAGTGGAATCGCGCCCGCCGCCGCCCCAGATAGGGGGCATGGACGAGACGAGCTTCGACGACATTCCCGGAATCGCGCTGGGCTGGCACCGGGCCGGCAAGGGCGCCGTGCTGGCGACGGTGATCGAGACCTGGGGCTCGGCGCCGCGGCCGGTGGGCAGCCAGCTCGCCATCTCCGGGGCCGGCGAGATCGCCGGCTCCGTCTCGGGCGGCTGCGTCGAGGGCGCGGTCGTGGTGGAGGCGATGGAGGCGGTCGAGGAGGGCGGCTCGCGGCTTCTCGAATTCGGCGTCTCCGACGACGAGGCCTTCGCCGTGGGCTTGGCCTGCGGCGGGCGCATCCGGGTGATGGTGGAGCCCGTGGGCGAGGCGGACATGCCGCCGGACCTGCTCGCCGATCTGGTCGCGGCGCGGGCCGCACGGGAGCAGGTGGCCTACGAGGTGGACACGGAGCGCTGGAGCCGGGCGCTGGCGCGTCCGCCGGCCCATGGCGAGCGGTTCCGGCTCGACCGGTCGGGATTCGAGGAAGACGGGCGCCGCTTCGTCGCGATTCACAACCCGCCGCTGCGCATGGTTGTGGTGGGAGGCGTCCATATCGCGCAGCCGCTGATGGCAATGGCGCGGCTTTCGGGCTTCGACGCGGTTCTGGTCGATCCGCGGGAGAGCTTCGCGAGCCCGGAGCGATTCCCGGGCGAGCGGCTGGTCCATGACTGGCCCGACGAGGCGCTAGCCGCGGAGCGAATCGACGCCCGCACGGCGGTGGTGACGCTGACCCACGATCCGAAGCTCGACGATCCGGCGATCCTGGAGACGCTGGGCTCGGACGCCTTCTATCTCGGCTGCCTCGGCTCGTCCCGGACCCATGCCAGGCGCGTGGCGCGGCTCCGCGAGGCAGGGCTGGACGAGGCGGCGATAGGGCGCGTCCATGCGCCCGTCGGGCTCGATATCGGCGCGCGCAGCCCGGCGGAGATCGCGGTGGCGATCCTGGCCGAGATCGTGGCGCGGCTGAGGCGAGGCTGATGAAATTCGGCGCCGTCCCCCTCGACCGCGCGGAAGGCGCGATCCTCGCCCATTCGCACCGGCTGACGAAGGGGCGCATCCGCAAGGGCCGCCGGCTCGATTCCGACGATCTCGACCGGCTGCGTGCGGACGGGGTGGAGGAGGTCGTGGTCGCGCGGCCGGCCGCCGACGATCTCGACGAGGACGCGGCGGCGGCGCGGATCGCCGCGGCGCTCGTGCCCGACGCGGAGAGCGCGGGCCTCAGGATCACGGAGGCTTCCACGGGGCGCGTGAACCTCTATGCGACGCGGCCCGGCGTGCTGGCCCTCAACGTGGCCGCGATCGAGCGGTTGAACCGGATCGACCCGATGGTGACGCTGGCGACGCTGGCGCCCTGCAAGCGGGTGGCGCCGGGGCAGATGGTGGCGACCGTGAAGATCATCTCCTACGCCGTCGCGCGGGCACCCGTGGAGGCGGGCGCGGCGGCGGCGGCCGGCGCCGTCTCGGTGGCGCCGGTGACGCTCCGCGACGCCACGCTCGTCATTACCGAGATGGGGCAGGGGCCGGGCAAGGGCGAGGCGGCGGTGGCGACGCGGCTCGACCGGCTCGGCATGACGCTCCGGGACGTTGCGGTGGTGGCGCACGAGACGCAGGCGGTGGCGGAGGCGCTGGCCGCGGTCACGGCGGATCTGGCGCTGGTCCTGACCGCCTCCGCCACCTCCGACCCGGACGACGTGGGGCCCGCGGCGCTCCGGCGCGCCGGCGGCACGCTGACGCGGTTCGGGATGCCCGTCGATCCGGGGAACCTGCTGTTCTACGGTCGGCTCGGGGAGAGGCCCGTGATCGGGCTGCCGGGCTGCGCGCGCTCGCCGGCGCTGAACGGTGCCGACTGGGTGCTGGAGCGGATCTGCTGCGGGATCGAGCCGAGCCCGGAGGACATCGCCCGGATGGGCGTCGGCGGCCTGCTGAAGGAGATGCCGACGCGGCCCCATCCGCGCAGCGGGTGAGCGGCGCGCCCCGAACGCGCGCCCCCGGCGCGGTTCGGCCGCCAAGGGCCGGGCATGGAAAACCCGGCCGCAAGGGGCCGGGTCGGGATCGGTCGGGCGCGGCGGATCAGCGCGTCGGACCGATCATCATCACCATCTGGCGGCCTTCCATCTTCGGAAAGTTCTCCACCTTGCCGAGCTCCTTGGTATCCTCGGCAACCCGCTCGAGAAGCTCGCGGCCCAGATTCTGGTGCGCCATCTCGCGCCCCCGGAAGCGCAGAGTGACCTTCACCTTGTCGCCGTTCTCGAGAAACTTGTAGACGTTGCGCATCTTCACGTCGTAATCGTGAACGTCGGTGTTGGGGCGGAACTTCACCTCCTTCACCTCGATCGTCTTCTGCTTCTTGCGGGCCTCGGATTCACGCTTCTGCTGCTCGTACTTGAACTTGCCGAAATCCATGATCTTGCAGACAGGCGGATCCGCGTTGGGTGAAATCTCGACGAGGTCGAGACCGACGGATTCGGCGAGTTCCATGCCGCGCTCCGGCGTCACCACGCCGACATTCTCTCCTTCCGCACCGATCAGGCGGATCTGCGGAGCCCGGATGCGTCCGTTGACGCGGGGGCCGGTATCGCGCGTCGGCGGCGCGTTGTGTGGTCTGCGAGCGATGGGTGTCGTCCTTCCATGGGGGTTGTACGGAGAGCTAAAATAGCCGCGAGACCCCCGCGCCGCAAGATGAAAGGCGGCGGGAAACCGCTCGGGCCGTTTGCACGGAGGAACCAATCTTGGCTCACTGCGCTCACCCGAAACACATCCCAAGGAGACCCACAATGTCATTGCGTCTTGCGTCGATCCTCGCGGTTTTCGCCTCGAGCCTTTTCCTGGCGGCCTGCCAGGACGATAGCGGCGACGATTCCGGCGGCGACACCGGCGGCGGCGAAGAGAGCTCGACCGAGTCCCAGTAACACGCGGAGCGGCTGTGACGATGCGTATTCCGTCAAGAACAGCCGCCCTCCTGGCGGCCGGCCTCGTATTGGCCGGCTGCCAGGACGACTCCTCCGGGGAGACGGGCGGTACCAACGAAGACACGAATTCCGCGGAGACCTCATCCGCGGAAACGGGGGCGGCCCAGTCCGACGGGACTGCCACGTCGAGCTCGGATGCGGAGGAAACCGCGACCAGCGACATGGGCGCCGCCTCCAACGAGGCAACCGACGCGGCTGCCGATGCCGCGCAATCGGGGGAGAGTCCGACGGTGGCGGCCGAGGACGAGGCAGAGAGCGCGGCCGACGCCGAGGGCGTCGCCAGCGCGGAGAGCGAGGGAGGATCCCTCGACGCGCTGCTGACCCGGGAATCCTGGGACAGCGCGCGGGTTGTCGCGGCAATCCGCGCCGCCGACCTGCCCGAGGAGCGCAAGACGGCGCTGCTGAACCGGGTCAAGGGATCCGACAGCAACACCGTCTCCGACGCGGCGATCGAGGAGGTCCGGAGCGCGCTCGGCGTGGACTGATTCGGGGAATAACTCGGAGGTGGGGCCTGCGGCCCCGGCCCTGTCAGCCGACGAACGCCTTCTCCACCACGTATTCGGCCGGCTCGCTGTTGGCGCCCTCGCCGAGGCCGAATCCTTCCAGGATTACCTTCAGGTCGGTGTTGAGCCCGATCGACCCGCAGACCATGGCGCGGTCGGTCTCCGGGTTCATGCCCTCGACGCCCAGATCCTCGAAGATCTCCCCGGTCCGCAGGAGATCGGTGATCCGGCCCATCTTCGGGCTCACCTCCTGCGTGGTGGTGGGATAGTAGACGAGCTTGTCCACGCCGCCCTCGGTCAACTCGCGCAGCATCTCGTCGGACCGCACCTCCTCGACGAGCTGGCGGCCGTATTCCAGTTCGGCCGTGTTGCGGCAGGTATGGGTGAGGATGACCTGGTCGTAATCCTCGTAGGTCTGCGGCTCGCGGATCAGGCTCGCGAAGGGCGCGATGCCGGTGCCGGTGGAGAAGAACCACAGCCGCTTGCCGGGCAGCAACGCGTCGTGGACGAGGGTGCCCACGGGCTTCGGGCGCAGGATGATCTGGTCGCCCGGCTCGATATGCTGGAGGCGCGAGGTGAGCGGCCCGTCCTCGACCTTGATCGAGTAGAATTCGAGCTCGTCGTCCCAGGCGGGAGAGGCGATGGAATAGGCCCTGAGGAGCGGCTTGCCGTCTTCCTTCAGCAGCCCGATCATCACGAACTCGCCGGAGCGGAAGCGCAGGCTCTGCGGCCGGCTGACGCGGAACGAGAACAGCCAGTCGGTCCAGTGCGTGACCGACAGGACGGTCTGCGCGTCGGGCAGGGCCTTGGGCTTGGCGGGGCTGAGGTCGGTCATCTGGTTCATGGGAAACATTGCCGGGATCGGTTCCGGCCCTCTCTAGCGTCTGGGTCGTCGGGGGGAAAGGCGGCGCTCAGCCGCGCAGGCGGGATTGGTAATCGCGGGCGCGCCAGTCGGCGCGGGCCTGCCATTGCTCCTCGGGCTGGCGGGCGGCGAGATCGGGGTCGATCTCGACCTCGTCGAACCCGGCGCGGCGGGCCATGGCGTACTGGTCGGCGATGACGTGGCCTTTGGCGCGCAGCCGGCCCGCGTAGCCCTGGCGGCGGAGCTGGCGGGCGATGGTGAAGCCGCGGCCGTCGGCGTGGGAGGGGAAGTCCACGCGGATCATCGCCACCCCCTCCAGACGCCCGGCGAGCTCGGTCGGCCGGGTCTCCGACGGCAGGTCGAGGGCGAGGCCGCGCCCGGCCTCGTCGGAGGGGAAGTCCTGCAGGGCGGTGTAGCCCGCCTGCCAATCGTCGGCGGAAAAGCCGGTGTCGGTGACGATGACGCTCATGTCGTGGTCTCCGTGATCGGTCCGCGGACGAGCTTTCCGTCCACGAAATGGATGCCGCATTCCTGCTTTTCCCGGCCGCGCCAGCGCCCTGCCCGCGCATCCTCTCCCGGCGCGACGCGGGAGGTGCAGGGCTCGCAGCCGATCGAGGGGTAGCCGCGGGCCACCAGCGGGTGTCTCGGGAGGCGGTTGTTGACCATGTAGTCCTGCACGTCTCCGCGACGCCAGTGAACCAGCGGGTTGACCTTGATCCGGCCGGTGCCCGCCTCCTCCTCGAAGAAGTCGAGGGAGCTGCGCGCGCCGCCCTGGAAGCGCTTGCGCCCGGTGATCCAGGCATCGAACCCGTCGAGCGCGCGGGCCAGCGGGGCCGTCTTGCGGACGTTGCAGCAGGCATCGGGGTCGGTGCGGTGCAGCATGCCGTCGGGGTCGAGCGCGGCGGCGTCGGCGGGATCGGGATGCAGCACGCGCAGGTCGGTCAGCCCGAGCGTCGCGGCCACCTCGCGCTGGTAGTCCAGCGTCTCCGGGAAAAGCATTTCCGTATCGAGAAACAGGACCGGCGTGGCGGGGTTCACCATTGCCACAAAATGCAGGAGCGCGACCGATTCGGCACCGAAGGACGACACCATCGCCGTCCGGCCGACGACCGGATCCTTCAGCGCGTGGCGCAGCACGTCGATGGCCGCATGGTGGGCGTAGCGGCGGTTGAGGTCCGCCACCCGCTCGGCCACGGGGACGATATGGGAATCATGCCGCACGGGCGCGCTCCCTTTCCTTCTCGGGGTAGAGGGCGGCCTTGAAGGGCTCCATGCCGACGCGGCGATAGGTCTGCAGGAAGGTCTCGTCCTCGACCTCGCGGATCGCGACATATTTCTTCAGGATGCGCTCGATCGCCGGAACGATCTCGTCGTAGGCGAAGCCGGGGCCGGTACGCGTGCCGATCGCCGCGTCCTCGGTACCGTCACCGCCGAGGGTGATCTGGTAGTTCTCCACGCCGGCGCGGTCGAGGCCGAGGATGCCGATATGGCCAACATGGTGGTGGCCGCAGGCATTGATGCAGCCCGAGATCTTGATCTTCAGGGGACCGATCTCGTGCGCCATCTTCAGCTCCTCGAACCGGGTCGCGATCTCCTGGGCGACGGGGATCGAGCGGGCGGTTGCGAGGGCGCAATAATCCATGCCCGGGCAGGCGATGATGTCCGAGACGAGGCCGATATTGGCCGTCGCGAGACCCGCCTCCTTCAGCGCGCGGTGGATTTCCGGCAGATGCGCGCGCGGCACGTGGGGCAGGATGACGTTCTGCTCGTGGCTGATGCGGAGCTCCTCGTAGCCGTAGGCCTCCGCCAGCGCCGCCATGACTTCCATCTGGCGCGCCGTCGCGTCGCCGGGGGTCTCGCCCGGCGTCTTCAGCGAGATCGAGACGATGGCGTGGTCGTCGCGGCGATGCGCGGCGATGTTGGTGTCGATCCAGGCGCGGAAGACCGGATCGGCCTCGTAGGCGGCGCGGTAGCTGTCCAGCGGAAGCTCGGACCATTCGGGAGCCGCGAACTGGGCGCGGATCTCGGCGAGGATCTCCTGATCGACGCCGGTGAAGGCCGGCCGCAGATCCGCGAAGCGTTCTTCGACCAGCCGCCGGATCTCCTCGATGCCGGTCTCGTGGACGGTGATCTTGAGGCGGGCCTTGAACTTGTTGTCGCGCCGGCCGAGCTGGTTGTAGACGCTGACGATCGCCTCGACGTAGGGCAGAAGGTCGGCCTCGGGCAGGAAATCGCGGACCACCTGGCTGATCATCGGCGTACGGCCCAGGCCGCCGCCGACGAGGACGCGGAAGCCGATCGCGCCGTCCCGCTCGACGAGCTGGAGGCCGATATCATGGGTCCGCATGGCCGCGCGGTCGGCCGCCGTGCCGATGACGGCGATCTTGAACTTGCGCGGCAGGAACTGGAACTCGGCATGGTCGGTGGACCATTGCCGCAGCAGCTCCGCATAGGGGCGCGGATCGGCGATCTCGTCCTTCACGGCCCCGGCGAAATGGTCGGCGGTGACGTTCCGGACCGTGTTGCCGGAGGTCTGGATGGCGTGCATCTGCACGTCCGCCAGGGCGTCGAGAATGTCGGGGACATCCGCGAGTTTCGGCCAGTTGAACTGGATGTTCTGGCGCGTGGTGAAGTGGCCGTAGCCCTTGTCCCAGGTCTCGGCGATATGGGCGAGCTGCCGCATCTGCCGCGCGCTGATCGTGCCGTAGGGGATCGCGATCCGCAGCATGTAGGCGTGGAGCTGCAGGTAGAGACCGTTCATCAGCCGGAGCGGCTTGAACTCGTCCTCGGTGAGCGACCCGTCGATCCGGCGCTCGACCTGGCCGCGGAACTGGGCGACGCGCTCGCGCACGAAGGCCTCGTCGAAATCGGTGTAGCTGTACATGGGGCTGGCTCCTTCGGAGGCGGGTCGGCTCAGGCCGAATCCTGCTTGCCGTGGAAGTAGTTGGAGGGGCCGCGCGTGCGGAACGCCTCGCGGAAATGGGTGGGTTCGGGGCCGTCCGGGCCGGCTTTGGCATCGGCGAGATAGGCGCCGACGACGATGCCCGGCTGGGTCTGGGCGAAGAGCAGGCGGTCCTGCGCCACGGCCTCATCCTCGATCAGCTCGGCCTCACCCATGTCCGGCGACCAGCGGTCGTCCTCGGTGAGCCAGACGGCGTCGCCCTCGAGGAGACGGTTGGCCGTGACGACCTTCGGCGTGAACTTGCGCGGCATCACAGGGCCTCCTGCAGGGGAAGGGAAAGCTCCGCGGCCCGGCGCGGCGCCAGCCCGTAGAGGAGCAGGGCGGGGCCGGACAAATCCGCCTCGCCCAGGCTCGGCTCGAGCCGGCCGAGGGTGGTGGCGATCCGGCGCTCGCTGGCGCGCGAGGCGTTCTCGACGACCGTCACCGGGGTGGCGGGATCGGCGCCGTGCATGAGCAGCCGACCCTGGACGAAGCGGGCGGCGCGCTTGCCCATGTAGATGGCGGCGACCTCGCCCGGACGTGCGAGCTGCGCCCAGTCGTGGTCGGCGAAGCCCTTCATGTCGTGGCCGGTCAGGAGGCGCACGGAGGCGTTGCGGCCGCGCCGGGTGAGGCTCTGGCCGATGGCGGCGACGGCGGCTGACGCGGCGGTGATGCCCGGCACGATCGACCAGTCGATGCCCGCCGCTTCCGCCGCCTCGATCTCCTCGTCGAGCCGGCCGAAGATTGTCGGGTCGCCGGATTTAAGGCGCACGACCTGCGCGCCGGCGCGGACATGGGCGACGATCAGGGCGTTGATGTCGCCCTGCTCGGTATGGCGGCCGAATCCTTTTTTGCCGACATCGAGGACGGTGGCCTCGCGGCGGGCGAGTTCGAGGATGCCGGGCGCGACGAGGCGGTCGTGGATCACCACATCGGCGGCGTCGAGGGCCTTGCGGGCCTTCATCGTCAGCAGATCCGGGTCGCCCGGGCCGGCGCCGACGAAGGCGACATGGCCGGGCGCCTCGGGGCCGGCGAGATGGCTGGCGAGCAGCTCTTCGAGGGCGGGGACGAGACCGGGCTCGCCGCTCTCGGCGAAGGCGCGGGGGCCGGTGCGGTCGTAGTACTCGGCCCAGAAGTCCCGGCGCGGGCGGCCGAAGGGCAGCCGCTCGGCGGCGTGGCGGAAGCCCTTGCCGATGCGGGCGAGGGGTCCGAGCACCGGCGAGAGACGCTCCTCGAGGTCGCGCTTGATGCGGCGGGCGAGGACCGGAGCGGCGCCCTCGGTGCCGATGGCGACGGTGACGGGATCGCGGTCGACGATGGCTGGGGTGATGAACTGGGAGCCCTGGAGGTTGTCGACCATGTTGACCAGCGCTCCGTCGGCGCGGGCGAGCCGTGCGACGCGGGCATCCTCGGTCTCGTCGTCCGTCGCGGCGTAGAACAGGGCGGCGCAGAGCGCGTCGCCGGGTTCCGCGGCGCGGCGGAGGAGGCGCAGCCGGCCCGCCTCGGCCCAGTCGGCGATCTCCGGCGCGGGGGCGGGGGCGAGCACCGTGATCCGCGCCTCGGTCTTCAGCAGCAGGCGCAGCTTGGCGATGGCGGCGTCGCCGCCGCCCGCCAGCACGACCCGGCGGCCGGCGAGATCCATGAAGATCGGAAAATGCTGCATCGATGGGCTCCTGTCTCACCCGCAGAGATAGAACATTCTTCCTGTCCGTTGCAGGGGAGCGGCGTATATAAGGAACGCGTGTTCCAGTCGGACGGCGAAGGGGGTCGTCCGTTCCATGATCGCAGGAGGTTGCGAATGTCCGTCCGGATCGACGAGCTGGATCGGAAGATCCTTCGCGAATTGCAGCGTGACGCGAGCCAGTCGCTCGACGAGATCGCCCGGGCGGCGGGGTCGTCGAAGACGCCGGTCTGGAACCGCATCCGCAAGATGCGCGAGGCGGGGATCGTGGGTGCGCAGACCGTGCTTCTCGATGCCGAGGCGCTGGGATTCGACGCCTGCTTCTTCGTTCTGATCCGCACCTCGGAACACGAGGCGGAATGGCAGACGCGCTTCCTGCACGCGCTCCGCGCGCGGCCCGAGGTGCAGGAGGCGCACCGGCTCGCGGGCGATATCGACTACATCCTGAAGGTGCGGGTGCCGAATGCACGCGCCTACGACACGTTCTACCAGGCGCTGATCGCCGAGGTGAAGATCCACAACGTGACCGCGCTCCTGTCGATGGAGGAGCTGAAATTCACCACCGCCCTGCCGGTCTGAGTCTCAGGCGGCCGTCTTTTCCGGCTTCTTGCCGGCGATGATCATGCCCAGGAGGTCGTCGGTGGTGACCTCGTCCACATCGACCACGCCGACGAGCTCGCCGTTCTTCATCACCGCGGCGCGGTCGCAGAGGCGCTTCACCTGGTGGACGTCGTGGTCGATGAGGAAGATGCCGAGGCCCTGGCGCTTCAACTCCTGGATGAGTTCGGCGACCATCTGCGTCTCCTGCGGGCCGAGCGCGGCGGTGGGCTCGTCCATGATCAGGATCTTGGCCTCGAAATAGACCGCGCGGGCGATGGCCACGGACTGGCGCTGGCCGCCGGAAAGCGCCGAGACCGGGGCGGCGAACTTGCGGAAGTTGGGGTTGAGACGCTTGAAGATCTTTCGCGTCTCGGCCTCCATCGCGGCGTCGTCGACGAAGCCAAGGGGCGTGGTCAGCTCGCGGCCGAGAAAGAGGTTGGAGGCGGCGTCGAGATTGTCGGCGAGCGCCAAGGTCTGGTAGATCGTCTCGATGTTGTAGGAGCGCGCGTCGCGCGGCGTCTCGATGGTGACCTTTTCGCCCTTCACGTGGATCTCGCCCGAATCCTGGCGGTAGGCGCCCGAGAGGCACTTGATGAGGGTCGACTTGCCGGCACCGTTATGGCCGAGAAGCCCGACCACCTCGCCCGGCCAGAGATCGATCGAGACGTGGTCGACGGCGTGCACGCCGCCGAAGGAGATCGAGATGTCGCGCATCTCCACCAGGGGGGGGCCGCTGCGGTCGATCATGTCAGCCTCCGGTGCGCTTGCGGTAGAGGATGTCGACGAGGACGGCGAGGACCAGAACCCCGCCGACGACGATGTTCTGGAACGGCGCATCGACGCCCACCATGGCCATGCCCGATTGCAGGGATTGCATAATGAGCGCGCCGAGGATGGCGCCGTAGATCGTGCCCATGCCGCCCGAGAGCGCGGTGCCGCCGATCACCGCGGCCGCGATGACGCGCAGCTCGTCGAGTGTGCCGATGTCGTTCGAGTGGAAGCTGAGGCGCGCCGAGGCGACGAGGCCCGCGAGCGCGCAGAGTACGCCCATGATGGCGAAGACCTTCACCGTCAGCAGCTTGGTGTTGATGCCGGACAGCTCCGCCGCGCTGGGATTGCCGCCGGTGGCGAAGATGTAGCGCCCGAGCCGCGTCTTGCGGCCGACGATCGTCATGACCACGGCGATGAGGATCAGCAGGAGCACCGAATAGGGCACGCCGTAGCCCTCGCTGTAGCCCACCGGCATGGTCTCGCCGGCGGCTTCGAAGCGCATGGCGAGCACGCGCTCGGGCACCTGGTAGGCGTTGAGCACGGCGACGAAGCCGAGGATCAGCAGGGCGGCGACGGCCATCAGGGCGATCTCGGCCCAGACCGGCTTCACCGGGAATTCGTGCGCGATGCGGGCGCGCCGGGCCTGCCAGATCGCCACGCAGGCGCCCAGGACCGCGATTGCGGCCAGCACCCAGCTGCCGGTGGTGCCCATCGTGCCGCCGATGCCGCCGAGGAGCTGGAAGGTCTCGTCGAGCGGCCCGATCGTCTGGCCGCTGGTGAGATACCAGGCGACGTTGCGCCAGACCAGCAGGCCGCCCAGGGTGACGATGAAGGCGGGGATGCCGAGATAGCCGACGAGCCAGCCCTGGAAGCCGCCGATGACGGCGCCGGTCAGGACGCCGGCGAGGATCGCGAGGGGCGCGATCAGGGGGCTGCCGTAATCGAGGCCGAGCCCCGGCAGGAGGTTGGTCTGGATGATCGCCATCATCGCCGAGCAGGTGGCGAGCAGCGAGCCCACCGAGAGGTCGATGTGGCGGGTGACGATGACGAAGACCATGCCGGTCGCCATGATCGCCACGCTGACGGTCTGGATCGTCAGGTTGAAGATGTTGCGGGGCGTCAGGAAACGCCCGTCCGTCAGCAGGTTGAAGACCACGCAGACGACGACGAAGGCGCCGACCATGCCGAGGAGCCGGGTGTCGATCTCGAGCGTCTTGACGAGGTTGCGACGGTTCGGCCGGGAGGAAGGGGCGCTGGCCTCGGCCATGGCATGTCCTCTGGAACGGGAAGCGGACCCCGGACCGGCCGGGGCGCCGCGGGTCAGATGCTCAGTTGCAGGGCGCCGGGCCGTCGGAGACGCCCTGGCAAAGCTCGTCCTGGCTGATCCAGCCGGCATCGACGATCACCTCGAGATTGTCGCGGGTAATCGGCACCGGCTCGAGGAACTCGGCCCAGAGAGTCGTGCCGGCGGGGGAGTTCCATTCCTCCGCGCCCTCGATCTCGCTCATCTCGGTGCCGCCGGCGAGCTCCACCGCGATCTCGCCCGCGCGCTTGCCGAGCTCGCGGCTGTCCTTCCACACTGACACCGTCTGGGTGCCGCGCGCGATGCGGTTCAGGGCGGCGAAGTCGGCATCCTGCCCGGAGACCGGGATGCCGGCGAGGCCCTGGGCCTGGAGCGCGGCGACGGCGCCGCCGGCGGTGCCGTCGTTCGAGGCGACGACGGCGTCGACCTCGTTGTCGTTGGCGGTCAGGATCTGCTCCATGTTCCGCTGCGCGTTGGCGGGCAGCCACTGGTCGGTATAGGCCTCCCCGACGATCTCGATGTCGCCGCCGTCGATCGCGTCCTGGAGCACCTCCTGCTGGCCCTGGCGGAGGAAGTCGGCGTTGGGATCGGTGGGCGAGCCCTTGATCATCACGTAATTGCCCTCTGGCTGCGCCTCGAGAATGGCGCGGGCCTGCATCCGGCCGACCTCGATGTTGTCGAAGGTCAGGTAGAAGGCGCGCGGATCCTCGATCAGGCGGTCGTAGCCGATGACGGGAATGCCGTTGTTGGTGGCGCGCTCCACCGCCGGGATGATCGCCTGGCTGTCCTGCGCGAGGATGATGAGCACGTCGGCGCCCTGGCTGATCAGCGATTCGACGTCGGAGAGCTGCTTGGAGGAGGACGACTGGGCGTCGGCCGAGATGTAGGTGGCGCCGGCCTCGTCGAGTGCGGATTTGATGGCCGCCTCGTCGGTCTTCCAGCGCTCCTCCTGGAAGTTCGACCAGCTGACGCCGACGGTCGGCCCGTCCTGGGCGAAGGCGGGCGTGAGGCTGGTCGCCGCCAGAACGGCGGCGAGGAACGATCTTCTGAGCATGTCTTCCTCCCATGGGCTCCCGGTTGTCTTCCGCCACCGGGCTTGCGGTGATTTTGCCGGTTTCGGATAGTCTGTCAAAGTCTATTCTGCGTCAGAGCAACAGGATACCGCCGCGTCGGGCCGGTTCGGGAGGTCGGGAATGATGCGGTTGGTCTGGGTCGCGCTCCTGCCCGCGATGGCCGCGGCCGGTCCGCGTTTCGAGCCGGTGCCGGACGCCATTCCGGTGGAGCACCTCTATTCCGGCGGCTGGGAGCATTTCGTCGGCGGCGGGGTCGCGGTCTTCGACTGCAACGGCGACGCCCGGCCCGACATAGCGGCGGCCGGCGGATCGGAGCCGCTGCGGCTCTTCGTCAATACCGGCGACGCGGCGCTCCGCTTCGAGGCGGCGGAGTTGCCGGGGCCGCGCGGCACCACCGGGGTCTATCCGCTCGACATCGATGGCGACGGGGCGCTCGACCTCGCGGTGCTGCGCGCCGGCCCGAACAGCCTGCTGCGGGGCGACGGCGCCTGCGGCTTCAGGGACGCGACGGCGGAATGGGGTCTTGCGGCGGGCGATGCCTGGTCCACCGCCTTCGCGGCGACCTGGGAGGCGGGGCGCGACCGGCCGACGCTGGCGATCGGGAACTACGTGGATCGCGACGACCCGGAGGGACCGTTCGGCGCCTGCGACGACAACGAACTGCACCGGCCGGGGGCGGCGGGCTACGGAGAGCCGGAGATCCTCTCGCCGGGATGGTGCGCGCTGTCGATGCTGTTCTCCGACTGGCGGCGGGAGGGCAGGCCGGAGCTGCGGATCTCCAACGACCGGCACTACTACGTGCGGGGCGGATACGAAGAGATGTGGCGGCTTGATCCGCTGGCGCCGCGGACGGCGGCGGAGGGCTGGCAGAAGCTCTCGCTCTGGGGGATGGGGATCGCCTCGGCGGATCTGACCGGCGACGGCTACCCGGAGGTGATGCTGACCTCGATGGGCGACCAGCGGCTGCAGCTGAACGAGGCGGGGCGGATGCGCGATGCGCCGTTCTCCATGGGGGCGGCGGCACAGCGGCCCTATCGCGGCGATGACGGGCGGCCCTCGACCGGCTGGCATGCGGAATTCGCGGATGTGGACAATGACGGCGATCTCGACCTCTTTATCGCCAAGGGTAACGTCGACCAGATGCCGTCCAATGCCATGCACGACCCGAACAACCTGCTGATCCGGCAGGCGGACGGCAGTTTCGCGGAGCGGGGGGAGACGGCGGGGATCGGCGACGATGCGCGCTCGCGCGGCGCGGCGCTGGCCGATCTGGACGGCGACGGGCGGCTCGACCTTGTGGTCTCGGCGCGGCGGGCGCCGCTGAAGGTCTGGCGCAACGTGACCGAGGATGCGGGTCACTGGCTGGCGGTCGAGCCGCGGATGGCGGGGCCGAATACCCGCGCCGTCGGATCCTGGATCGAGGTGAGGACGACGGCCGGCTGGCAGACGCGGGAGGTGACGGTCGGCGGCGGCCATGCCGGCGGGCAGGCGGGACCGGTGCATTTCGGCCTCGGCGCGGCGGAGGCGGCGGAGGTGCGGGTGATCTGGCCCGACGGCACGCCGGGCGCGTGGCGCACCGTCGCCGCGGGGCAGAGGGTCGAGATCCGCCGCTAGCGGGCGATGGGCAGGCCGGAGGGGACGGCATCGGGGATGCCGAGCCGGCCGGACAGGGACGCCTCGTCGGTCAGCGTCTCGAGGAAGGCGAGGAGCGCGGCGACTGAGGCGGGGTCGAGGGCGACGCCCTCGTGGCCGACGGCGGCGGCGATCCGGGCGCGTTCGGCCGGGTCGTCCAGGATCGCCCAGTCCGGCGCGAGGCCGGCGACCTCCGGCAGGAGGGCCGAGGGCGCGTAGGCGGCGAGGCCGGCGACGGGGTCGGCGTGGTCGCGGAGGAAGGCGGCGAGGTCGTCATGGCCGCCGGCATGGCCCCAGGGCCCGGTCCGCGCGACGTTGCGCAGCATGGGCGTGCGGAAGGCGTAGGCGTCGGCCGGATCGCCGGTGACGCGCATCCGGCCGATGTCGCGCTGATGGCTCTCGAAGCGCTCGGCCTTGCCGGGGCCGAGCTGGGGCGTGGCCATGGCGTGGTAGTCCTGGTCGCTGAGCAGTGGCCCCGAATGGCAGTCCGCGCAGCCCGCCGGACCGTAGAAGAGATCGAGCCCCGTCCTGGCGGCGCCGGCAAGCGGCGCCTCGCCGCGCAGGTAGCGGTCGAACGGGCTGTCGTCGGCGCGCCACTCGACCTCCATGAAGGCGGCGATGGCGTTCGAGACGTCGGTGAAGCCGATCTCCCTGCCGGCGGCGATCCCGGGATAGACGGCGCGGAAGGCGGAGCGATAGGCGGGAATGGCGGCGACACGCTCCGCGACGATGTCCCAGGCGCCGCCGTCTCCGGTCAGGCGGCCCTGACGGACGGCGGTGGAGACGTCGCTTTCGCCGTAATGGCCCGCCATCTCGTCCGGGGCCAGCACCGGGAACATCGTCTGCGCCGAGAGGATGCCGTCGAAGCCCGCGACCATGTCGTCCTCGAGCGGGGTGCGGAATCCGGTCGGCCGGTCGGGATCGACCTCGATGCGGCCGTCGTCGAAGAGCGCGGCGATCGTGCGGTGGCCGAGATTGAAGAGCGGCGGGGCATTGCGCGGCACGCGCTGTTCGGGCGGGTTCGCGGGGTCGGCCACGCGCGCGGGGCCGAGGCCCGAGCCGCCGTCTCCGAGACCGAGCGACACCCCGTCGCCGGTGGCGAAGCGCGGATGGTGGCAGGTGGCGCAGGAGACCTCGCGACCGCCTGACAGGATCGGGTCGTAGAACAGCAGCCGCCCGAGCGCGACCTCGGAAGCGGGCGGGCGGGCGAAATCCGCCGGGTCGAGCGGCGGCGGCAGGTCGCCGGCCGCGGCCGGCACGGCGAGCAGCGCGAGGAGGGCGAAGCGGCGCGTCACGAGGGCGATCCTTCGGCCTTGCGGCCGGACCGGTCAAGACGGCGATGCGGCGCGGCTCAGCGCGTGGCGCGGGCTGTGAGGCGAGGCAACATGGCGGAGAAGTCGCGGCCGCGCCCGTCCTCCTCCTCCACGAAGACGCGGTAGAGCTCGAGCGCCGCGCGGCCCAGCGGCGTGTGGGCCCCGGCGCTCTCGGCGGCGGCGGCGGCGAGGCGGAGATCCTTCAGCATGAGTTCCGCCGCGAAGCCCGGGCGGTAGCCGTCATCGGCAGGGCTGTCGGGGCCGATGCCGGGGGCGGGACAGTAGCTGGTCATCGACCAGGAGGATCCGCTCGAGGTCGACACCACGTCGAACATCGCCTGTCTTTCGAGACCCAGAAGGTCGGCCAGGGCGAAGGCCTCGCAGGTGGCGATCATGGTCGCGCCGAGGATCATGTTGTTGCAGATCTTCGCCGCCTGGCCGTTGCCGGAGACGCCGCAATGGACGGCCTTGCGACCCATGATCCCGAATAGCGGCTTCGCGGTCTCGAAGGCGGCCGGATCGCCGCCGACCATGAATGTCAGCGTGCCGGCCCTGGCGCCGCCGATGCCGCCCGAGACCGGCGCGTCGAGCGCGCCAAGACCGGCGGCGACGGCCGCGGCGGCGACGGCCCGGGCGCTCTCCACGTCGACGGTGGAGCAGTCGAGGAAGATGGCGCCGGGCGCCATTGCTGGCACGATCTCGGCGGCGACGGCGCGCAGCACCTCCCCCGAGGGCAGCATGGTGAGGACGATCTCGGCCTCCCGCACCGCCTCGGCGCCGCTCGCGGCCATCGGAAACGGCGCCTCGGGCGCGGCGGGATCGTAGCCGGTCAGGTCGTGGCCGGCCGCGGCGAGGGTGCCGGCCATGGGCAGGCCCATGTTGCCGAGCCCCAGGAATGCGAGTTTCATGGCGTCCTCCGGGTGCCGTTGCGGTCAGGCGAGATATTCCTCGACAAGGTGGCGGGTCACGGCCCGGAACGCCTCCTCGGGTTCCGCGCCCTCGGACAGCGCCCGCGCATGGACCCGGCGCTGGCGTTCCGCGGAGGTGCCGTCGCTCAGGATGCGCCGCAGGCCCAGCATCGCCTCCGCGCCGCCCAGAGCATCGGCATCCTCCTTCACCATGTCGATCCATTCCTCCACGAGCAGGCCCAGGGGCTGGATCTTGCCCCGGCCGAAATCGATCAGCCCCTCCTCGATCCCGTAGCGCCGGGCGCGCCAGCGGTTCTCGTCGATCAGGCAGGTCTTGTAGGTGCGCCAGCGCTGGTTCAGCCCCTTGAGCCGCCAGAGCATCCGCATCGTCGCCTGGATCGCCGCGGCGAGCGCGACGGCGTCGTCGACCCTGGGGCAGGCATCGCAGATGCGCGTCTCGAGCGTCGGGAAAGTGTCCGAGGGCCGCAGATCCCACCAGATCGTGGTGGCGTCGTGGATGAGTTCCAGCCCCACCAGCGTGTCGACGATGCGGCGGTAGCCCGACCAGGTCTCGAAGCGCGGCGGCAGGCCGGAGCGGGGCAGGTTGTCGAAGATGCCGATCCGGTAGGAGGCGAGGCCGGTGTCGCGGCCCTGCCAGAAGGGCGAGGAAGCGGAGAGCGCGAGCAGGTGCGGCAGGAAGTAGGACGCCTGGTTCATCAGGTCGATCCGGGCCTCGTCGTCGGGGATGCCGACATGGACATGCATGCCGCAGATCAGCATCCGGTCGCCCACATCGGCGAGATCGCGGCGGAGCTGGTTGTAGCGCGCGCGGTCGCGGCGGGTCTGGGTGGACCAAGAGGCGGTCGGGTGGCAGGCGGCGGCGATCGGCGACAGGCCGTAGCGCTCCGCCACCCCGGCCACCGTGCGGCGCAGGCTGACGAGCTCGCCGCGCGCCTCGCCGGCGCTGCGGCAGACGCGGGTGCCGATCTCGATCTGGCAGCGGAGATATTCCGGCGCCACCCGGTCGCCGATCGCCTCGGTGCATTCGTCGATCATCGCCTCGGGGGCCTCGGCGAGATCGAGGCTTTCGGAATCGACGAGGAGATATTCCTCCTCGATCCCGATGGTGAAGTGGTCGTCTGGCATCGGGCGCACTCGTCACGCGGTGTCGGCCCCGCCCGGACCGGGCGAGGCGGCAATGATGGACCGGAAGCGCGGGCTCAGTCCATGGCCTTGAAGTTGAACTCGCCGCCCTCCTTGATGCCGGAGAACCAGCGCTCGGTGACCGTCTTCGTGCGGGTGTAGAAGCGGAAGGCGTCGGGGCCGTACTGGTTCAGGTCGCCGAAGGCCGATTTCTTCCAGCCGCCGAACGTGTGGTAGCTCAAGGGCACCGGGATCGGGAAGTTGATGCCGACCATGCCGACATTGACCCGGTGGGCGAAGTCGCGCGCGGTATCGCCGTCGCCGGTGAAGATCGCGGTGCCGTTGCCGTAGGGATTGTCCATGGTGATCTTCAGCGCCTCCTCGTAGGAGCCGGCGCGGACCTGGGTGAGGACCGGCCCGAAGACCTCCTCCCGGTAGATTTCCATGTCTGGCGTGACCCGGTCGAAGAAGGACGGCCCCATGAAGAAGCCGGATTCGTAGCCCTGCATCGTGAAGTCGCGCCCGTCGACCAGAAGCTCGGCGCCCGCCTCCACGCCGCGGTCGATGAGGCCCTTCACCCGGTCGCGGGCCGCGGCGGTGATGAGCGGCCCGAAATCCACGTCCTCGCCGGCGGTGTAGGGGGAGACCCTGAGCTTCTCGACCTTCGGGATCAGCGCGCCGACCAGCCTGTCGGCGGTCTCCTCGCCCACGGGAACCGCGACCGAAATCGCCATGCAGCGCTCGCCTGCCGCGCCGTACCCCGAGCCAAGCAGCGCGTCGGCCGCCTTGTCGATATCGGCGTCCGGCATGACGATCAGGTGGTTCTTGGCGCCGCCGAAGCACTGCGCCCGCTTGCCGTTCGCGGCGGCGCGGCCGTAGATGTACTGCGCGATCGGGGTGGAGCCGACGAAGCCCACCGCCTGCACCGTCTCGTTGTCGAGCAGCGCGTCCACCGCCTCCTTGTCACCGTTGACGACCTGCAGGATTCCGTCGGGCGCGCCGGCCTCCTGCAGGAGTTCGGCGATCATCAGCGGGCAGGAAGGGCAGCGCTCGGACGGCTTCAGGATCATCGCGTTGCCGGAGACGATGGCCGGCGCCATCTTCCAGAGCGGGATCATGGCGGGGAAGTTGAACGGCGTGATGCCGGCGACGACGCCCAGGGGCTGGCGCATCGAGTAGAGGTCGATGCCCGGCCCGCCATTGTCGGTGAACTCGCCCTTGAGGAAATGCGGCGCGCCCATGCAGACCTCGACCACCTCCAGGCCGCGCTGCACGTCGCCTCGGGCATCGGGCAGGGTCTTGCCGTGCTCGCGGCTGATCGCCTCGGCAAGCCGGTCGATGTTGTCGGCGAGAAGCTGGCCGAAGCGCATCATCACCCGCGCCCGGCGTTGTGGATTGGTCGCGGCCCAGCCCTCCTGCGCCCGGCCAGCGCGGGCGACGGCGTCGTCCACCTCGCCGGCCGTGGCGAGCGGCAGCCTCGCCTGCACCTCGCCGGTCGCGGGGTTGAAGACATCGGCTAAGCGGTCCGACGACCCCTCCGCGCGCGCTCCGTCGATCCAGTGGGTCAGGGTCTGCATCTCGTCTCCTCCTGTATTCAGAGCTGCGGATGATACTAGCGTGCAGAACGGCGAGCCCAAGCGCGGGGCCGTGCGGGCGGCGGGAGCGGCGGCACAGAGGCCGCCGCCCGCGGGTCGCGCTTGACAGACCGGGCGGCCGCCGATCACGCTTGCTGCAAGCTGGATCGAAGGAAGGACGGGCGGATGCGGATCGAACGGGTGCTGCGAGAGAAGGGCGACGAGGTGACGACGATCGAGATCGGCGCTAGCGTGGGCGATGCCGCGCGGCTCCTGTCGGAGAAGCGGATCGGTGCCGTGATTGTCTGCGAGGGGGGGAAGCCCGCCGGGATCCTCTCCGAGCGTGACATCGTCCGCGAGATCGGCCGGAGCGGTCCCGATTGCCTCAGGAAGCGCGCGAGCGACATGATGACCGCATCGCTGAAATCCTGCGCCCCCGCCGATCATCTGGACGACGTGCTCGCGAAGATGACCGAGGGCCGGTTCCGCCACATGCCGGTCATGCAGGACGGAAAGATGGTCGGCCTCGTCTCCATCGGCGACATCGTCAAGGCTCGGCTCTCGGAACTGGCGATGGAGCGCGACGCGCTGGAGGGCATGGTGCGCGGTCACTGATCCGCCGCGCCGCGGGGCTAACGGCTTGCAATCCCGGCCGCGATGATGTCGCGTCCCGCCCCAGACGAGAGGGAGGGCGGGATGCGCACGGGACTCTATCCAGGGACGTTCGACCCGGTGACCAACGGTCACCTCGACATCATTCGACGCGCCACGATCCTCGTGGACCGGCTGGTGATCGGCGTCGCGATCAACCGCGACAAGGGTCCGCTCTTCGATCTGGAAGAGCGCGTGGCGATGATCGAGGCCGAATGCCGCGGGATCGCGGAGAGCACCGGCGTCGAGATCGTCGCCCATCCCTTCGAGAACCTTCTCATCGACTGCGCCCGCGAGGTGGGCGCGCAGCTCATCCTTCGCGGCCTCCGGGCGGTCACCGACTTCGAGTACGAATACCAGATGACGGGCATGAACCGCGTGCTCGACGATGAGATCGAGACGGTGTTCCTGATGGCGGAGCCGGAACACCAGGCGGTCGCCTCGCGCCTGGTGAAGGAGATCGCCCGGCTCGGCGGCGACGTCAGTCACTTCGTGCCCGCTGCGGTCAACCGCGCGCTGAGGGAGCGGTTCGCCTGACCGGGGCCGGCGGCGTTGACCTCGGGCCCTGGAAGACCAGATGCCGCGGCGAGGAAGACCGCGGATGACCGAGGAGGGACGATGACGCCGATGCCCCTCGCGCTCGCCGGAATCGGCAAGATCGCGCGTGACGAACACATCCCCGCTCTCGCCGGCAATCCGGACTGGCGACTGGACGCCGCGATCAGCCGGAACGCGCGCATCGAGGGGGTGCGGTCCTTTGCCGGCATGGACGATTTCCTCGGGGATCCGGGCGAGGTCCGCTCCGTATCCCTGGCGCTGCCGCCGGGGCCGCGCTTCGCCTACGCCATGGCGTCGATCCGGGCGGGGATGAACGTGATGCTGGAGAAGCCGCCGGGCCGCACGGTCTCGGAATGCCGCCGGCTCGAGGCGGAGGCGCGGCGCTGCGGCGTGACGCTCTACGCGAGCTGGCACAGCCGGGTCGGCGCGGCGGTGGCGGAGGCGCGAAGACGCCTGTCGCAGGCACCGCTCCGCAGATTGACGATCGACTGGCGGGAGGACGTGCGGGCGATCCATCCCGGTCAGGACTGGGTGTTCGAGCCCGGCAATCTCGGCGTGTTCGATCCCGGCATCAACGCGATGTCGATCCTGGCGGCGATCCTCGACGAGATCCCGCACCCGACCGATTGCACCATGTCGGTGCCCGAGGGTCGCGACGGCCCCATCGCCGCGTCGTTGAGCTTCGCGCATCCGAGCGGGGCGGAGATGACCGCCCGGATGGACTGGCGGCACGAATCCGATCCGGTCTGGGACATGGATATCGAGACCGAGGCGGGTCGCTTCACGCTTTCGCGGTCCGGCAGCGCCATCGTCGAGGACGGGGAGGAGATCGCCCTCGACGGGTCGGTGGCGGAATATCCCCTGGTCTACGAACGGTTCGCGGAACTCGTCCGCGCCGGCACGTCGGAGGTCGACCTGCGGCCGCTGGAGATGGTCGCCGACGCCTTCCTGATCGCGCGCCGGAACATCGTTGCGCCGTTCCGCTGGTGAGCCCTTTCCAACGCGACGCGCCCAGACTAGGAAGCGGGGTGGACCCAGGGGCGATTAGCTCAGCCGGTAGAGCGTCTCGTTTACACCGAGGATGTCGGCGGTTCGAACCCGTCATCGCCCACCACCGGGTCCCCGCAGGGTTGCCATGAATGCGGATCGGGCGATATGGCAGCTATAGTCGTATGGATTTGGCCAATGGTCTTTGCGAAGATAGAGTTTGGACATTCAGGATGAGTTCCCGCTTTTCGATGAGATCAGACATTCTTCTTTCCAAGAAGCCAACGCATCGCGACAGCGAATCGGACGGCGAGCTCGGCGACCGGATCGACAAGGAACTCGATGGGCTCGACGCCGGTCAGCGGCTCGATCTGCGTCTGCGTCTCGCGGCGAGATTGTGCGAAGACGGCGCCTACGGGGCCGCCGGGATCTGGCCGGCCGAGAAGATCGCGACGGCGGTGCTGCTCGCCGCGCAGATCGAACGCCTGCTGCGGCACGACAACGGCTGACCGGGGGGGCGCGGCAAAAACCGCAGATCGCCGGGCTGTTGCCGCTTGACGCCCTAGAAGCCTCCAAATAGAAGCCCCTCACGTTCGGGATCGGCCCGATCGGGCATCGGGCGGTTGTAGCTCAGTTGGTTAGAGTACCGGCCTGTCACGCCGGGGGTCGCGGGTTCGAGCCCCGTCAACCGCGCCATCCACGCCCCGATCTGCCGCCCGCACGCGCTGCGCGGTTGTAGCTCAGTTGGTTAGAGTACCGGCCTGTCACGCCGGGGGTCGCGGGTTCGAGCCCCGTCAACCGCGCCATCGCGTTTTCGCCTGCTTCGGCCTCGTCGTTTCGCCGCACGGGCCGTGGCCAGGGTCGAACGACCCGGCGCGCCGCCGGGGTCGCGGCAATCTCCAAAACGACAGCTATCCATCGGGCCGCGGCCCTGCCACGATCAGGGCCGCCGGGCCAGCCCACGGAATCGGTCACGAAACTGCGCGTCCCCGTCTCCCGCGAAGGGCCCGAACCGGATCGGGTCCGGGCGGTGCTCCACGGCGTAGGGAGAGATTGATGGACAACAAATTTCTTTTGCCCGCGTTTGCCGGGCTCGTGGGATTGATGCTGGGGGTCATCCTGGCGCCGGGCGGTCCGGGCACGGAGGAGATCGAGCAGGCCCTGAGCGACCGGTTCGAAGCGATCGGCGGGCGGATCGACGAGACCGGAGAGTCGGTGGCGGCACTCGACGAGCGCGTCGCGATGCTCGACAGCGTGGCCGCGGAACGCATGGAGGCCACCGCCGCGATGTCCGATGACCTCGCCCGGCGGATCGACGCGGCGGCGCTGGCGCTCGACGACCGGATGGTGGAGATCAACGCGGCCTCGAGCGCGGCGCTGCAGACCGCGATCGGCGAGCTTCAGGACGCGGTCGCCGCCATGCAGACCGATGGCGGCCCGGGCGAGGCGGGGTCGTCCGCCACCGGGCCGGCGGCCGCCCCGGCCTCCGGCGACGGCTCGGACGCGCAGATCGCGGCGGGCATGCTCTACACGACGGGCCAGACGGCGCGGGCGGGAGACGGGGCGCTGCGCGCCTTCGTCTCGCGGATCGACGACGAGAGCGGCAACGTCATCGTATCGGTCAACGGCACGCCGACGACGCTCGCGCCGGGCCAGTCCGTCACGGCAGCGGTCGGCGAACAGTTCTGCCGGCTGAGCCTCGTCGGGATTCGCGATCGCCGGGCCGGGCTCGACGCGGTCTGCCAGGAGGCAACCGCCGGGACCGGGTCGGGCGGCGGCGGCGAGGCGGTGCCGGACGGGACCGCGCCCGGGTCGGTCGCGCTGCTCGGCGACGGGGTGGTGCGCGTCTTCGTCTCGTCGGTCGCCTCCGACGGAAGCTCCGCGCGCATCGCCGTCAACGGGGTGACGACCCAGAAGGTCGCCGCGGACGACCGGATCGAGCTCGAGGTGGACGGCCGGACCTGCGCCGTCACGGTCGGCGGGATCGGCGGCAACCGGGTCGGGCTGGACTATTCCTGCGATTCCTGACGGAGCGGGCGGCCCCGGCCGGGCCGCCCGTTTCCGCCTCATCCGTCGAAATCGACCTCCTCGACGAGGCGCAGCGCATCGGCGCGATGCTCCGCGATCGCGCTCAGATCGGTGTCGTCCGGCTCGATGTCGCCCCAGCTCGCGACCAGTTCGGAGGGCGCGATCTCCGGGTTCGCGGGATATTCGTTGACGACGTCGGCATAGATCTTCTGCGCCTCCGGCGAGGCGAGATATTCCATGAACTCGAGCGCGTCGTCGCGGTGCGGCGCATGGGCCGTCATCGCCACGCCGGAAATGTTGATATGGGTGCCGCCGCCATCGGCGAAGACGGGGAACTCGACCCGCACGGAATTGGCCCATTCCTGCTGCTCGGGATCGGCGAGCATCGCGCCCATGTAGTAGGTGTTGCCGAGCGAGATGTCGCATTCTCCGGCCCAGATGGCACGGACCTGCGCGCGGTCGTCGCCCTGGGGCCTCCGGGCAAGGTTGTCCTTGACACCCTGCAGCCAGTCCTTCGCGGCCTGCTCGCCGTTGTGCTCGATGAGCGCCGAGACGAGCCCCAGCGTGTAGACATGGGTGCCCGACCGGGTGCAGAGGCGCCCCTTCCATTTCGGATCGGCCAGGTCCTCGTAGGTGGTGATCTCGTCTTCGCCGACGCGCTCCTTGGAGGCGTAGACGATGCGGCCGCGGGTCGTGACGCCGAACCAGTGGCCCTCGGGGTCGCGCAAAGCGGAGGGGATTTCCTTTTCCATCTCGGGGCTGTCGACGGCCTGGGTGACGCCCGCGTCCTTGGCGGTGGCGAGGCGGCTGATGTCGACGGTCAGGATGATGTCGGCGGGCGAGCGCTCTCCCTCGGCCTTCAGCCGCTCGACGAGCCCCTGGTTCAGGAAGGCGATGTTGGTGTCGATGCCCGTCGCTTCGGTGAACCCGTCGAGCAGCGGCTGGATCAGTTCGGGCTGGCGGTAGGAGTAGATGTTGACCTCTGCCAAAGCGGGCAGGGCGGTCGCGGAGGCCAGGGTGGCCAGCAGGATGGAGCGCATGGAGGTCCCTTTTTCGGTTCGTCGTTCGGACGCGCCCTTAAAAGCCGAGTAATTCAGTCGGGTCAATGTCTGACGGAAAAAGTCGCCTAAGCCTCGCGGGCCTTCGCCCGCTCCCAGAGATGGTCCATCTCGGCGAGATCGCTCTCCTCGGGGCGCTTTCCGTCGGCGGCGAGGGCGCGTTCGATATCGGCGAAGCGTCGCGTGAACTTGGCGTTCGCCCCGCGCAGGGCGACTTCGGCGTCGACACCCAGGTGACGGGCGAGGTTGACCACCCCGAACAGCAGATCGCCCAGTTCCTCGGCGACCTTGTCCGCGGAGAGGCTGTCCCGCGCTTCGACCAGCTCGCGGGCCTCCTCGCCGATCTTGTCGACGACCAGCTCCGCCTCCGGCCAGTCGAATCCGACGCGGGCGGCGCGTTTCTGCAGCTTCTGGGCGCGCAGCAGCGCCGGCAGGGCGAGGGCCACCCCGTCGAGCACGCCGGTCTCGGCGCGGCCCGCGCGTTCGCGCGCCTTTTCCGCCTCCCAGTCGCGGGCCTGCTCTGCGGCGGATTTGTCGCGAGACTGGTCGCCGAATACATGCGGATGCCTGGCGATCATCTTGTCAGTGATGCCCGCGATCACGTCTTCAAGATCGAAGGCGCCGGCCTCCTCGGCCATGCGGGCGTGGAAGACCGACTGGAAGAGGAGATCGCCGAGCTCGCCCTTCAGGTCCTGCATCGACCCGCGGTCGATGGCGTCGGAGACCTCGTAGGCCTCCTCGATCGTGTAGGGGGCGATGGAGGCGAAGTCCTGCTCCACGTCCCAGGGACAGCCGCTCTCGGGATCGCGAAGTCGCGCCATCACCGCGCGAAGGCGGTCGATGCCGGGCGGGTGGTCGAAGACGGGATCGTCGGGGGTCGTCATGGCCGCCTTCTGGACCCTGCTGCCGCGTCTGTCCATGGTCCCGCCGCAGCCTAGATGGAGGGCGGAAGGAGAGCACCATGCGGAAGGTCGTCTTGGGAGTTACCGCCGGGCTCGTGGTGGTTGCCGGGCTGATGGCCTGGACCCGCAGCATCGGCGTTCCGGTGGACCGCTACCGTCTCTCGGGCGCGATCCCGGCGGTCGGAGACCACCCCGAAGAGGGCGGCTTCACCGCGGTGCGCCGGGTCGAGGATCCCGCCGCCGCCCTGGAGCGGCTGATCGCCGAGATCGAGGCCACGCCCCGGACCGGTAAGCTGGCCGGCGGCGCCGAGGCGGGCGAGGCGAGCTTCGTCACGAGATCCCTTGTCTGGGGCTTCCCGGACGTGACGAATGTCCGCGCCGGCGGCGACCGGATCGAAATCCGCGGCCATCTTGTCGTCGGCCGGGGCGATCTGGGCGTGAACCGGCGCCGGATCGAAGGCTGGCTCGACCGGGCGGGCCTCAACGCGCCGGCTTGACCTCGGACCCCGATCTGGCGAGGTAGCGCCATGGTTCCCCAGGACAGACTTGCCCGGATCGTCGGCCGGTTCGAATATCTCGAGGCTGCGATGTCCGAGGGGCGGGGCGATCTCGCCGCCCTCGGGCGCGAATACGCCGAGCTGAAGCCGGTGGTCGAGATCGCGCGGGAGCATGCCGCGCTCGAGGCGGAGATCGCGGAGGCCGAGGGGATGCTCTCCGATCCCGAGATGCGCGCCCTCGCGGAGGAGGAACTGGCGCGTCTTCGCGCCCGGCGGGACGATCTCGTGGAGCGGTTGCGGCGCGCGCTGGTGCCGAAAGACGCCGCCGATGCGCGGCCCGCCATTCTCGAGATCCGCCCCGGTACCGGCGGCGAGGAGGCGGCGCTCTTTGCCGGCGACCTGATGCGGATGTACCAGCGGTTCGCCGAGCGCCAGGGATGGCGCTTCGAGATCGTGGAAGCGCAGGAGACCGAGCTCGGCGGGCTGAAGGAGCTCGTGGCCCATGTGAAGGGCGACGGCGTCTTCGCGCGGCTCAAGTTCGAATCCGGGGTCCATCGGGTCCAGCGTGTCCCGAGCACGGAATCGGGCGGCCGCATCCATACCTCCGCGGCGACCGTCGCGGTGCTTCCCGAGGCGGAGGAGGTCGATCTTCGCATCGACCCGGCCGATCTGCGGATCGACACGATGCGCGCGAGCGGGGCCGGGGGGCAGCATGTCAACACCACTGATTCCGCGGTCCGCATCACCCATCTGCCCACGGGCCTCGTGGTGACGAGCTCGGAGAAATCCCAGCACCGCAACCGGGAGATCGCGATGCAGGTGCTCCGGAGCCGGCTCTTCGACATCGAGCGCCAGCGCGCCGCCGACGAACGCGCCGATGCGCGGAAATCGCAGGTCGGCAGCGGCGACAGGTCGGAACGGATCCGCACCTACAACTTCCCCCAGGGGCGACTGACCGATCACCGCATCAACCTCACGCTCTACAAGCTCGACCAGGTGCTGCAGGGCGACCTAGCGGAGGTGATCGACGCGCTCGCGGCCGAGGACCAGGCGGCGCGGCTCGCCGAGATGGAGGAATGAGCGACCCGGTCGCAGCCCTGCTCGAAGCGGGCCGGGCGCGGCTGCTGCGCACGCCCGATCCGCTCCGGGAGGCCCGCATGCTGCTCGCCCATGCCGCCGGGCTGCCGCGGGAGGGCTTCCACCGGCTCGATCCGGGCGACCTCTCGGCTCCTGTCCGCGCGCGCTACGAGGGGTTCCTCGCGCGCCGCGCGGATGGCGAGCCGGTTTCCCGCATCCTCGGCTACCGGGATTTCTGGCGGCATCGGTTCAGCATCGCGCCGGGTGTGCTCGACCCACGGCCGGAGACCGAGACGCTGGTTGCCGAGGCGCTCCGGGCGCCGTTCGACAGGGTGCTCGATCTCGGCACGGGATCGGGCTGCGTGCTTCTCAGCCTGCTTGCCGACCGGGAGCGGGCCTTCGGGGTCGGGACGGACATCTCCCCGGCGGCGCTCGAGGTCGCGGCCGGGAATGCCGCGGCGCTGGGCCTTGCGGCGCGCGCCCGCCTCGTCCGCTCGGACTGGTTCGACGCGGTGGAGGGCGGGTTCGACCTGATCGTCTCCAACCCGCCCTACATAGCCGCGGACGAGCTCGCCGGCCTCGAGCCGGAGGTGCGCGACCACGATCCGCCTGCCGCCCTGTCGCCGGGAGCCGAGTGGCTCGCCGCCTATCGCGCGATCCTCGCGGGGGTGCGGCGCCATCTCGCACCGGGCGGACGGCTGCTCGTGGAGATCGGCTGGCGGCAGGGGCCCGCGGTCGAGGCGATGTTTCGCGGGGCAGGTCTTGTGGCGGTGGCAATCCGACCCGATCTGGAGGGACGGGACCGGGTGGTCGGCGGCATCGCGCCGCAGTGAGGCCCCCTTTCTCCCGAAAGTGGGGAAAAAGCGAAGGAAATTCCCCGAAACGGCTTGCCAACCGCCCCGACACGTGGTCTCACAAAAGGGCAGAGGGCGATACGCTGAACCGGCGTCCGCCTCTGGCATTGCCAGAACACGCCGCCCCGCCAGGGCCGCCTCCAGCGGCCCCCGGTTCGCAAGGGGCGCATGAACGCCAATACCTCAAGGCCGGAACCCACTCCGACATGCGATCATCGAACAAGCGCTCGCGGTCCAAGAACAACCGCAACCGCCCCTCGGGCGGCAACATCGTCAACCGTGTCTTCGACAGCTCCGGGCCCGAAGGCAAGGTGCGCGGCACGCCGCAGCAGATTATCGACAAGTACAACCAGCTCACGCGCGACGCGCAGCTCTCGAACGACCGGGTGGCCGCCGAGAACTTCGCCCAGCATGCCGAGCATTACACGCGGATGCTCGCCGAGGCGCAGCGCGAGACGGAGCAGCGCCGCGAACAGGCGGACCAGCAGAACCGCGAGCGGCAGCAGCAGAACCCCTCCCAGCAATCCGACGCCCAGGACGGCGGCGACCGCAACGGCGGCGGCCCCGCCGATAACGGCCGCAACGACGGCGGCTCCTCCGATAACGGCCGCAACGACGGCCGCCAGGGAGACGGGCCCCGGGGCGACGAGGGTCGCGACGACAGCTCCGGCGGCCGGCAGGCCGCGGCGCCGGAGGCCGAAAAGCCGGAGGCCGCCGCAGAGCCGGCGCCGGCCGAGAAGCCCAAGCGCACCCGCCGCGCACCGAAAAAGCAGCCCCGCGAGGACGATGTGATCGACCCCTCGGACGGGGCCGAGGGAAGCGGCCTCGTCGAGACGCCGGAAAGCCAGCCGAAGCGGCGGACCCGGAAGCCCCGGGCGCAGAAATCCGAGAGCGACGGCGAGGGCGACGACAAGGACGGCGGCAGCGGCAGTGCTGCCCAGGCTGCGGAATAGGCTCAGGCCCGGTCCAGTTCCCGGGCGAGCGCGCAGAATTCCTCGAGCGACAACCGCTCCGCCCGTTCGGTGGGCGGAATGCCGGCCGCGTCGAGCCGGTCCTCGATGTCAGGGGCGAGCCCGCGCAGGCTGGAGCGCAGCATCTTGCGGCGCTGGTTGAACGCGGCCGCGGTGAGCGAGAAGAGTGTGCGCGCCCGCGCGGGATGGCGGGGGATCGGCCGCGCCGTCAGGTGGACGACGGCGGAGCGGACCTTTGGCGGCGGCGTGAAGGCCTCGGGCGGCACCTCCATGACGATCCGCGCATCGCTTCGCCACTGGCTCAGGAGCGAGAGACGGCCATAGGTCTTCGATCCGGGGCCGGCGACGATGCGATCCGCGACCTCACGCTGGAACATCAGCGTCAGGGAGGACCAGGCCGGCGGCCATTCGGGCGGATCGAGCCAGCGGGTGAGAAGCTCGGTCCCCACATTGTAGGGCAGGTTGGCCACGATCCGGATCGGCGGCACCAGGCGCGCGGCCGGGTCGAAGCCGAGCGCGTCCGTGTTCAGCACTTCCAGGCGGTCGGGATAGAGCGCGCGGATCTCCTCGAGCGCGGGCAGACAGCGGGTATCCTTCTCCACGGCAAGGACCCGGCGCGCACCCTCGGCCAGGAGCCCGCGGGTGAGCCCGCCGGGGCCGGGACCGACCTCGAACACGTCGGAGCCGGCCAGATCGCCGGCCTGGCGGGCGATCTTGGCGGTGAGGTTGAGGTCGAGAAGGAAATTCTGCCCGAGCGACTTGCGCGCCGAGAGCCCGTGCCGCGCGATCACCTCGCGGAGCGGGGGCAGGGTGTCGATCGGCGCCATCAGGCGAGACCGCGCGCCTGCGCCATGCGCGCCGCCAGCCGCAGCGCCGCTACGGTCGAGGTCGGGTCGGCGCGCCCTGTCCCGGCGATGTCGAAGGCGGTGCCATGGTCGGGCGAGGTGCGCACGAAGGGCAGGCCGAGGGTCACGTTGACGCCGCCCGAGAAGTCGATCGTCTTGATCGGGATGAGCGCCTGGTCGTGATACATGGCGATCGCCGCGTCGTAGCCCGCCCGCGCGGCCGGGTGGAACATCGTGTCGGCCGAGGCGGGGCCGCGCAGGTCGAGCCCCTCGGCGCGGAGCCGCGCCACCAGGGCGGCGATCCAGTCGGTCTCTTCGTGACCGATGGCGCCCCCCTCTCCGGCATGGGGGTTGAGGCCGGTGACCGCGATCCGCGGCCGGGCAATGCCGAAATCGCGGCCGAGCGCGGCGTGGGTGATGCGGATCGTGCTCTCGAGCCGATCCGGCGTCAGGGCGCGCGGCACCTCGGAAAGCGGGATGTGGATGGTCGCCGGAACCACGCGGAGGGCGTCGCAGGCCAGCATCATGACCACCCGGTCCACTCCGGCGAGCGCGGCAAGGTATTCGGTGTGGCCCGGATAGGCGAAATTCGCGCCGTCGATCAGCGCCTTCTTGTGGATCGGCAGGGTGCAGATCGCGGCGACCCGGCGCGCCGCGGCCAGCGCGACCGCACGGGCGACGATCTCGACGATCCCGACCGCCTGCCCTGGATCGGGCCGGCCCGCCACGGCGGGTCCCGGCAGGTCGTGGGGCAGGACGGGAAGGCCGTGCCGGATGGCCTGCGCCGCCTCCTCGGGTGCCTCGATGACCACCACGGGCGTGCCGGCGGGCAGGTGATCGGGAGCGCCGAGATAGACGAAGGGAAGCGCGCCGCCCAGCTGCGCCCGCGCCTTCGCCGCGAGTTCCGGCCCGATTCCCGCCGGCTCGCCGCAGGTCAGCGCGACCGGCAGGCTCATTCGATCCGGATCTCCGCGTTCGCCTTCAGCTCGGCCAGCAGGTTTGCTGCCTTCTGCTCCACCCGTTCGTTGACGAGGCGGTTGCGGACCTGCGTCAGATTCGGCTCCTCGGCGTCGAGAGGCCGGTAGGAGCGGTCGCAGAGCATGAGAAAGACGAGCGTCTGCCCGTTCCCACGGGTGAGCGCGGTCGAGGATTCGCCGGGGTCGAGCTTGGCGAGTTCGAGGGTGACGTCCTGGGGGATCTCCGCGATGGGCAGCGTGTCGCGCTGCAGCCGGGCGGGATCGCCGCCCTTCGCGACGCCGTAGAGATCGTCGCAGGTATCGACGCGGGCGGCAATGCGGGCGGCCTCCGAATACGCCGCCTCCGAGCGGCCGCCGGGGATGTAGTAGGCGGCGTAGTCGAGCGCGGTCGGCCGGCCCTCGCCGCCCGTCTCGCCGATCTCGCGGAGCTGGAAGAAGGCCAGCGCGTTCGGCAGCGGCACCGGCGGCGATACCTCGCCGGGCGAGAGGCTGCGAAGAACCTGGCGGAGCTGGGCCGGCAGGTTGTTCAGTTCGAGCCAGTCAATCGCGCCGCCGCGCTCGCGCGAGGGCGTGGCGGAGTAGGACCGCGCCGCGGCGGCAAAGCTGCCGAAATCCGTGATCGACGTGATCTGCGGCGCGAGGGCCTCGGCGCGGGCGAGCCGCTCCGGCGTGTCGGCCGGGATGATGATCTCGTTCAGCAGCACCCGCAGATCGGGAGCGGGCGGCGCGTCGGCGGCGCGCTCCACCTCGTCCTCGGCGATCTGCGTCTGCCCGTTGCCGAAGCGGGCCGCCACCACCTCCCGCCAGGCGATGCCGGCGCGGACGAAATCCTCGTAGCTCTCCTCCGCGACCCCGGCGCGCGCAAGTTCCGCAACGAAGCTCTCGCGATCCAGGTTCGCCCGCTGGGCGAATTCCTCCATGCCCTCGAGGAGCCGCTCGCGGTCGATCTCGATGTCGAGCCGGTCGGCCTCGGCCACTTGCAGGCGCTCGTCGATCAGGTCATCGAGCGCGGCCTCGTCGGTCGCCTCCGGGGAGCGGAAGATCTCCAGCATCCGCCGCCGCTGCTGGACCTCGTAATTGGTGACGACGCTGCCGTTCACCTGCGCCGCCGGCGCGAAGAGTGATTGGGCAGGTGCCGCAACCGGGCAGGCGAGCGGCAGCAGGGCGAGCAGGGGGAGGGCGAGAAGGCGCATCATCGGGGTCATCATCCGGCCTGGGGTTGGAGCGGGCATATCACCCATTGCAGGTTCTTCGATAGGCTTCGTTCGCCGCGCCGGTGCCGAAGCCCACGAGTTCGACCAGGAAGCCGAAGCTCGTCTGCGGCCGGATCGTTTCGGTATCGGTGAAGCGGCGGGTGAGGGCCATTCGCGCGTCGAGGCATTCCGTCCGGTAGCGGACCGACAGACTCGCCTCGGCAGCGTCGCGTTCGGAGAAATCGTAGTAGCCCGACAGCCCCGTCCGCCAGTGGCGTCCGATGCTGATCCCGCTGAAGAACCGCACTTCGGTGAGGTCGTCGGGGCGGTTCTCCTCAGGCTCGGCCGCGATCCGGCTCAGCGATCCGCCGAGCGAGAAGCCCGGCCGCGAATAGGTGATGCGCGCTTCCGACTGGCGGGTCTCGAATGTCGAATCGACGAGCGCCCGGCCGATCACCTCGAAGCCCGATCCGAGCGTCAGCCGGCCGGCCACCAGCCAGTCCGAATACCGCCCCGCCAGACTCGACCCCTTCGGAAATGTCGCTTGCGGCTCCGCCCGGTAGATGCGCCCGAAGGTCAGATCGACGCCGTTTCCGCCGGCGAAGCGGCCCGTGTAGCTGACGCCAAGGGTACCGCGGAAGCCGGTCTCCATCGCGTCATTTCCGGGAAATCGGCTGAGGGCGAAGAGGTTGCCCTCGTCGAACTCGACCAGGAGGCTGTCCTCGTTCGGTACGGTCGCCTCAGTCTGTTCCGACCAGGCGAGTTGGAGGACGGGTTCGAGGAGATGGCTGCCGCCGCCCGGTCCGGTCTTCTGCAGGGGCAGCCGGGCTTCGGTCGCGACGGTCGCCGACAGCCAGCCGGTACTGTCATCGAAGGTCGGATCCTGCCGGGTATGGTAGACTTGGGCCTCCGCTCGCGCCACGCTCGAGACGACGAGACCGGCGCGGCTGACGCGCCTGTCCAGATAGGCGACGGAACCGCCGAAGTTGCGGACGTCGCGCCCGAGGCCGTCGAGATCGGATTCCCGGTAGATCGTGCCCGCATCGAGGTCGAACCGCACCTCTCCGGACCCGGTCGGCAGACGCAGTTCCGTCAGCAGGTCGCCGACGCGGGAGGGCAGCGTGTCGCGGATCGCCCGTTCCCGGCCGCGCAGTGTCGTCACATCGGCCAGGCTCGCGCGGAAGAAGCGGTCGCGTTCGACGCGGCTGAGCCGGATCTCGTTGGTCAGCCGGTCCTGGTAGTCGTAGTCGTAGTCGAAGATGTAGGCGTCGTCGGAGACGTTCTCGAACCTGAGATCGAGCCGGAAGTCGAGCGGCAGCAGGAAGGCCGCGTCGCCGAAGACGTACCAGCGCGGCTGTTCCTCCGTGAGGTCGTCCTGCGACACGGCGCCCTGCACGTTCAGGGCGCCGAAGGAGAGATTCTGCCGGTAGCGCCCCTCTATGGTCCGGGTCTTGGGGGAAAGGTATGGCGTCAGCGTCAGGTCCGCATGCGGCCCGAGGGTGAGAAAGAACGGCTCCTTCACGCCGAAGCCGAGGCGGCTGTTGGAGGCGAAGCGAGGCAGGAGAAAGCCGGTCTTCCGCTCCCGGTTCGGATCGGGGAGCGTCAGCCGCGGAAAATAGGCGATCGGGAGCCCGTAGAAGCGGAAGGTCGCGCGGTTGAAGTGAATCACCTCGTCGCGGCGGTCGTGGACGATGCGGCGGGCGCGAATCTCCCAGGTCGGCGGGCCCCCCTCGCAGATCTCGCACGACGAGGCGACGGTATTGGAGAGCTGGACGTAGCGGCCGTCGACGCGCGCGATCTGGTTGGCGGCGATCTGCAATTGCCGGTCGAGGACGAGGCGGGCCGAGCGCAGCACGCCATTGCGCAGATCCGCGTCGAGCGCTGCGCTGTCGGCGAGGATCACGCTCCGGTCTCCCTCGACGAGGCGGATGGGCCCGTCCACGGTCAGGCGGTCGGCATCGCGGTCGTAGGCGACCCGGGGGGCGGTCAGCACCTGGCCCTCGTAGAAGACCTGAACGTCGCCCTCGGCGACGAGGACGCCATCCTCCTCGATCCGGACGCTGTCGGCGACGAGGTTCGCGGTCTGCGCCGGAAGCCGGCCGGCAGGAAACGCGAGGAGCAGGGTGGCGACCAGAAGCGCGCGTCTCATCCGTCTTCCCAGTGCAGGAGCAACCCCACAGGCAGGAGCACCGCGGCGACCGGCGGACCCCAGGCGGAGAGAAGGACCGGGATCTGCCCTTCCTGACCCAGGATCTGCGCGAAATTCCGTATGAAGAAAAGTACGAAACCCATTGTCATGGCCAGAATAACCATGAGTCCGGTCCGACTGACGCGAGAATGTCGCATGGTGAAGGTCGCACCGATCAGGAGCATCGCCACCAGCAGGACGGGAAGGGCGAGCTGCATCTGGAAGAAGACGACGTGCCGGCGGGCGGAGAATCCCGCCGTCTGCAGCGCCTCGATATAGGAGGGCAGCGACCAGACCGGCACCTCGGCGGGGTCGCCGAAGCCGTCGAGGATGCGCGATGCGGTGAGATCGGTGGGGAAGGTCAGGGTCTCGCTCGTCTCGGCGGTGCGCTCCGGGTTGGCGCCGTCGAACCGCCAGACCTTGGCGGAGGAGAGGCGCCAGGCCCCCGGCGTCAACGTCGCCTCCGCGGCCTCGACCCGGGAGATCGGCTGGCCCGGCCCGTCGAAGACGTGGAATGTCACCCCCGTGAGCCTGGACCCGTCGGGGTCGACGCGGTCGGCCCGGATCACGGTCTGGTCGCCGGCGCGGGCCTGTCTGAGCCAGATTCCCTCCTGCCCCACGGAGAGGGCGGCGCCCGGCGTACCGGACACGCTGTTGGAAAGGAGGTCGTATTGCCGGCTCGTCGCCGCGACGATCGGGTTCAGCGCCGCGACGGCGAGAACCCCTATGACAAGCGTGGTGACGATGGGCCCGGCGAGGCTGCGGAACGCCGAGCGTCCGGCGGCGCGGGTCACGACCAGTTCCGAGGTGCGGGCCAGGGCCACGAAGAGGGTGAGGGTCGAGATGATCGTCAGCAGCGGCAGGATCGCGTAGATCGTGCTCGGAACGGAGAGGAGCGTGAGCCCGACGAGACTCGCGAAGGAGATCGTCTCGCTCTCGTAGCGACGGACTTCGTCGACGAGATCGATGAGAATGATGATTCCGACGAATATCCCGGCCACGAAAAGGAACGTGGTGGCGTAGCGCCGTGCGAAGTAGAGGTGAAGGATCATGCCGCTCTCCGGACCCGACGTCGTCGCGCGGGTCGCCCGGAGACGACCAGGAGAAGCGTCGCCACGAGAAAGAGCACGGCCGAGGGCAGGACGATCGCCAGCGGCGGGAGGCGGTTCCCGAGCGCCATGTCGAGCACGAGATTGTCGGCGAGATTGTAGAGGATGATGACGATGATCGCCGCCAGGATTTGCCGCCAGGCCGAGAAGCGCGAGAACCCCGCCGTGAGCATGACAGCGACGCCGAGATAGGGCGCGAGAAGGCTCCGAACTCCCTGGATCGTGCGTTCGCCGAGCTCGATCGCGATCCGCCGCGGGGTCTGCCGGGTTTCAGCGGCGACGCGGCCGGGGGCCGCCGCGATCTCGATCGTGGATATCTGGTCCAGATCGCGGCTCCCGCTGGCCGCTTTGGGAACCAGCGCGGAGACGTCGAAGGTGAAATCGTCGAATCGCGTGATGCCGAGGCGCCGGGCAGGTCCGAGGGTTTCGGCGAGGCCGTCGAACATGACCAGGCTCGGCCCCTCCGCCCGGTCGAGGAGAATGGCGCGCCGGGCGATGTATGTGGTTTCCGCGCCCTCGTCGCGGCGATCGGAGAGAAAGAGCCCCGACAGCTCGCCCTCGGCGGTGATGCGGGTGATGAACAGGGTCACACCGTCGACCGGATGCAGGAACTGGCCGGGGGTGAGCAGGCCGGCAGTCACGTCCTGCGCCAGATCGGCGGTGCGATCGCCGAGCCGGGCCTTCGAGACCGGCGAGATCACATGGCTCAGGATCAGGGTGAGCACCATGGCGACCGCTCCGAAGACGAAGACCGGGCGCGCGGTGCGCAGCGGCGATATCCCCGCCGACTGAAGGATCACGAGCTCGGATTCCCCGCGCATCCGGTTGATGACGTAGACCGCGGCGGCGAAGGACGCGACCGGGAGGACGAGACGGATCACGTTCGGCAGGCTGAGCAGCGAGAGCTCCAGGAAAACGGCGGCCGAATGCCCGTTCGAGATGATCCGGTCGAACAGGATCACGGCACGGTTGATCCAGTAGACCCCGGCGAGCACCAGCGCGAAGAAGCCGAACAGGGTCAGCATCTGCGACAGCAAGTATCGGTCGAGCCTCGCCAAGTGTCGCCTCCTTCGCCTTCGGGGCGCAGACTAGACGATGCGGGGGAGGGGGAAAACGGCCTTCTGGCCAAAGCGCACCGCCTCGCCTACCTAGGCGGGCGACGCGAACCACGGAGACTTCCATGACCCGACCAGCCACTTTCCGCATCGTCGAGACCGATCCCGCCGCGCTGGCCGAGGCAGAGGGAACGATCGCGGTCTTCGTCGACGCCAAGGGGCATCTCGATCCGCTTGCGCGGCGGGTGAACCGGCTTACCCGCGGCGCCGTCGAGCGGCTCGTCGCCTCCGAGAAATGGGTCAAGGCGGCGGAGGGCGACGCGGTCACTCTGGCCTATCCCGCCGGCGTGGCGGCCGAGGCTGTCGTCGTCGCCCGCCTCGGCAGGGCGCCCGAAGCGGCAGCCGCACGCAAGGTCGGCGTGGAGATCGCGAAGGCCGCCTCCGGCGGGCCGGCCACCCTCTGCCTCGGCGCCCGGAAGGCAGGCGCCCACGTGCTGACCGGGGCGCTTCTCAGGGGCTACGACTACACCGCGCAGAAATCCAAGCCGGGGGAGAAGACGCCGGGCGAGATCACCGCGATGGTGACGAAGCCCGATGCGCTGGCGGAGGCGACAGCGGATCTCGCCGCGCTTGCCGAAGGGGTGTTCTTCTGCCGCGACCTCGTCAACGCGCCTGCGAACGTGCTCACCACCTCCGGCTATGCGGACCGTCTCGCGGCGCTCTCCGAGCACGGGCTCGAGGTGGAGATCGTGGAGGAGGACCGCCTGGCCGAGCTCGGCATGGGCGCCTTCCTGGCCGTGGGGCAGGGATCCAAGTCGCCGACGAAGATGGTGGTGATGAAGTGGATGGGCGGCGGCGACGAGGCGCCGCTCGCGCTCGTCGGCAAGGGCGTGGTCTTTGATACCGGCGGCATCTCGCTGAAGCCCGGCGCGGGGATGGAGGAGATGACCATGGACATGGGCGGCTCCGCCGTGGTCGCCGGGGTGATGAAGACGCTCGCCATGCGCAACGCGAAGGCCAATGTCGTGGGCCTCGTCGGCCTCGTCGAGAACATGCCCGACGGACGCGCCTACCGGCCCGGCGACGTGGTCACCTCGATGAAGGGCGACACGATCGAGGTCGTCAACACCGATGCGGAAGGCCGGCTCGTCCTGGCCGATGTGCTCTGGTACGCGCAGGAGACCTATCAGCCCTCCGGCGTGATCGACCTCGCAACCCTCACCGGCGCGGCGATCATCGGCCTCGGCCACCACAACGCCGCGGCGCTGTCGAACGATGACGGTTTCTGCGACGCCGTGCTCGCGGCGGCGAAGGCGGAGGGCGAGGGGCTCTGGCGCCTGCCGCTCGGCAAGGAATACGCCGACCAGCTCAAGTCGCGCATCGCCGACGTCAAGAACAGCGGCGGCCGCCCGGCAGGCACGATCACGGCGGCCGAGTTCCTGCACCGCTTCGTCAGGGACGAGACCCGGTGGTGCCATCTCGACATCGCCGGCGTCGCCTCGACCTCCTTCGACAGCCCCTACGCGCCGAAGGGCGCCTCGGGCTGGGGGGTGCGCGCGCTCGACCGGCTGATCCGCGACCGGTTCGAGGGGTGAGGTGGGCGCGGCCTATTTCTATCATCTGACGCGGCGCCCGCTCGAAGGCGTGCTGCCGCAGCTTGTCGAGCGGGCGCTCGGGCAGGGCTGGCGCGTTCTCGTGCGGGGGCGCAATCCCCTCCGGATGGAGCAGATCGACGCCGCGCTCTGGATCTTCGCGGAGGCGAGCTTCCTGCCGCATGGGCTCGCGGGCGGGGATCGCGATGCCGAGCAGCCCGTATTGCTGACGGCCGGGGGCGAACTGCTGGCGGATCGGGAGTGTCTGATGTGCATCGAGGGCGCCGAGGTCACCGCAGAGGAGACGGCGGCGGCCGCGCGCGTCTGCGTGCTCTTCGACGGCGCCGATGCCGCCGCGCTGGACCGCGCCCGCACCCAGTGGCGGGCGCTCACGAAAGCCGGCGCCTCGGCGCAATACTGGTCCGAAGAGACGGGGCAGTGGCAGAAGAAGGCGGAGAATTGAGCGAGCCGGCCCTGCTCCGCTGAGGGCATCCCGCGCAAGGTTTCCGGCGAGAATACATCCGCGACGGCACTCCGGCGGCCGAAGCCCGGGACGTGGCCGCCTCGGCGGCGAGAGAGGGGCTTTGCGGCAGTCGCGAGACGGTAATGTGAGAGCCAAACCGGATCGGCACGGGACTGCCGCGCCGGAATGAGGCCGAGTCCCGTTGTGGCGCACCCTCGACGCCTAGCGGGTCAGGAGCAGGCGCCCGTTCTCGATCTCGATCCGGCCGAAGCGGGAGAGATAGCTCATCCCGAGAAGCGACCCGGGCATTTCGCCGTCGCTGACGCTGGCGGGGACGTTGCGGTCGACCGCTTCGCCGAGGGCGACCGAATCGAGCCGCACGCCGGCCATGCCGACCATGCCGTTGGCCGTGCGTGCGCGGCCGAGATAAGCCAGCCTGTCCGGGTCGATCCCGACGCGGCGGGCATCCTGCCGGCTGAGCACCAGGTCGGAGGCGCCGGTATCCACGATGAAGTCGACGGGCACGTCGTTGATGTCCAGGGTCACGCGGTAATGGCCGTCGAAGCTCTGCGGCACGCTGAGGCTGCCCGTCGCGGTGAAGCTCTGCTGCGGTGCGATCTGATCGCGCAGCTGCGGCCAGAGTCCGGCGACGGCGATGGCGCCCATGAAGATCAGGCCCCACAGGGCGAACTGCTGGAGCGTCTTGCCCATGTTCCGACGGCCGGCGGTCACGAACCAGCCGAGGATCGCGAGGCCGAGAAGCGTGAGATAGATGAGCGAGGCGATGCTGTCGGCGGTCATGGACAAGAGATAGGAACCGCGACGCGCCGGAAACAGTCAGCCGACGAAGCCGGTGTTCCGCAGACCGTCGAGCACGAACTGGACCGACAGGGCGGCGAGCAGCATGCCGAGAAGCCGAGTCACGACGAGGATGCCCGTTTCCTGCAGCACCCGCTCGATCGCCTCGGCCGCGGAGAACAGGATGAAGACGATCGCGAAGACCCCGAGCATGGCGCCGAAGATGGCCGCCGTGGCCCAGATATCGCCGCCGGCCTGATCGGTCAGAAGGATCATCGTCGCGATGCCGCCCGGCCCGGCGAGAAGCGGGATCGCGAGCGGAAAGACGGACGGATCGTCCTCCGGGTCGGGATCGTCGGGCGCCTGGTCCTGCCGCCGCTGGGTGCGCCGCCCGAACAGCATCTCGAGCGCGGTGAGAAACAGCAGCAGCCCGCCCGCAATCCGGAAGGCCGGCATGGAGATTCCGACGAAGCCGAGCACCTGCTCGCCCAGGAGCCCGAAGAGCGTGAGGACCATGAGGCCGATCGCGCAGGCGCGCACCGCCACGGAGCGGCGGCGGAGTCGCGGCATGCCCCGGGTCAGGGAGACGTAGATCGGCGTCGTGCCGATCGGATCGATCACCACGAAGAGGGTGACGAAGGAGGTGACGACGAAGTCGCTATCCATCTCATGCTTCCGCGCGCTCGAGATCCTCGAGCGCCGCCATCCACAGGGTCTCGGCCCGCTCGACCGCGTCCATGACTTCGGCGTATTTGCGGTTCCAGGTCTCGAGCTCGCCCACCCGGCCGCTCTCGTAGAGCGCCGGATCGGCCAGTTTCCTGGCCAGCTTGTCGCGCATCTCGGCCAGCTTCTGCACCCGCGCCTCCGACTTGCGCACCTCCGAGCGCATCGCCGTCACCGCGTCTCGAGTTGGCCGGGCGGGCTTCCTCGCGGGCTTCGCGGCCTCGCGCTTCGGCTTGTCCTCGCCGCCCAGAAGCATCTGGCGATACTCGTCCAGATCGCCCTCGTAGGGGGCGACGCGGCCGCCCTTCACCAGCCACAGCCGGTCGGCCACGAGCGACAGGAGGTGCATGTCGTGGCTGACAAGGATCACCGCGCCGGAATAGGCGGTCAGCGCCTCGACCAGCAATTCGCGACTCTCGATGTCGAGGTGGTTCGTCGGCTCGTCGAGAATCAGAAGATGCGGCGCGTCGATGGTCGCGATGAGGAGCGACAGCCGCGCCTTCTGTCCGCCAGACAGCGCGCCCACCTTCATCTCCGCCTGCTCCGCACCGAGGCCGAACCCGGCCAGTCGCGCCCGCGCGCGTCCCGGCGCCTCGCCGGGCCGGAGCCGCAACAGATGGTCGATCGGCGTCTCTTCCACCCTGAGCTCGTCGACCTGGTGCTGGGCGAAATAGCCCACGCGCAGCTTCGCGGCCCGGGTGATGCGGCCGCCCATCGGCTCCAGCCGCCCGGCGAGCAGCTTCGACAGGGTCGACTTGCCTTCGCCGTTGCGCCCCAGGAGCGCGATCCGGTCGTCCTGGTCGATGCGGAGGTCCAGCTTCGACAGCACCGGCCGCTCGCCGTAGCCGACGCTTGCCGCCTCGGTGGTCAGGATCGGCGGCGACAGCTCCTCGGGCTCGGGGAAGCTGATCCGCCGCAGCGCCGCCTCCTGCGGCGTGGTGATCGTCTCCATCCGCTCGATCATCTTCAGCCGCGACTGCGCCTGCTTGGCCTTCGTGGCCTTGGCGCGGAACCGGTCGACGAAGCTCTGCAGATGGGCGCGGCGCTCGTCCTGCTTCTTGATCTCGGCCTCCTTGGCCGCGATCCGGGCCGCGCGCACGCGGGCGAAGGTGTCGTAGGCGCCCTGGTAGAGCGTCAGCTTGCGATCCTCGAGATGCAGGATGGAGCCCACCGACCGGTTCAGCAGGCCGCGGTCGTGGCTGATCACGATCACCGTGTGGGGATAGCGCGTCAGGTAATCCTCCAGCCACAGCGCCCCTTCGAGGTCGAGATAGTTCGTCGGCTCGTCGAGCAGCAGCACGTCGGGCGCCGCGAACAGGACGCCGGCCAGCGCCACGCGCATCCGCCAGCCGCCCGAGAAGGCCGAGCAGGGCTGCGCGATCTCGGCTTGCGTGAATCCCAGGCCGCGCAGGATCTGCGTCGCGCGCGCCTCGGCCGACCAGGCGTCGATATCGGCAAGCCGTGTCTGCACCTCGGCGATGCGGCTCGGGTCGGTCGCCGTCTCGGCCTCCGCCATCAGGCCCTCGCGCTCCGCATCCGCGGCCATCACCGTCTCGAGGAGCGAGACGTCCGAGGAGGGAACTTCCTGGCGGACGCCGCCGATCCGGGCCCGCTTCGGAAGTTCGATCGCGCCGCCCTCGAGCGCCAGCTCGCCCCGGACCAGGCGGAAGAGGGTGGTCTTGCCGGTGCCGTTTCGTCCGACGACGCCGACCTTGTGCCCGGCGGGAATGTCGGCCGAGGCGGCCTCGAAGAGGGGCCGCCCGGCGACGGAATAGGTGATGTCTCTGATGCGCAGCATGTGCGAGCCCATAGCAAAGCCCGCCCGCGCTGGAAAGCGGCCCCGCGGGGCCGCCCGGCGATCAGCCCTCGCGCTCGGCCTTGACGTCGCGGTTCCAGATCGAGGCGTCGATTCCGCGGCTCAGGCTGTCATGCTCGGCGACGCGGAACAGCGGCTCGTGGCCTGCCCGGCGCTGCGCGAAGTAATCCTTCGTGAGCCGGATCACGGTTCCCGACAGAAGGATCAGCGCGATCAGGTTGATCGTCGCCATCACCGCCATCGAGGCGTCGGCGAAGTTGAAGACCCGCGTCACCGGCTGCACCGCGCCCCAGACGACCATGGCGAGCTGCATGCACTTGAAGATCGTCAGCGGCACCTTGTGGCCGAGGCCCAGAAACTCGAGCACGTTCTCCGAATAGGCGTAATTGCCGAGGATCGAGGTATAGGCGAAGAACAGGATCGCCAGCGCGATGAAGAGCGGTCCGGCCACGCCGATATGCGCCTGCAGCGCGTTCTGCGTCAGCTCCATGCCCGTGGGCGCGTCGGGGCCGTAGGCGATCACCCCGGAGAGCAGGATCATCAGCGCCGTGGCCGTGCAGATCAGCAGCGTGTCGATGAACACGCCCAGTCCCTGCACCAGCCCCTGGCTGGACGGGTGATGCGGTTCGGGCACCGCGACGGCCGCGATATGCGGGGCCGAGCCCATTCCCGCCTCGTTGGAGAACAGCCCCCGCTGCACGCCATTCAGCAGCGCCACGGTGAAGCCGCCGGCGAATCCGCCCGCCGCCTCCTTCAATCCGAAGGCCTGGCTGACGATCAGCCACAGGGTATGGGGCACCTCGGTGATGTTCATCGCGATGATGACCAGCGCCACGAGGAGATAGACCCCAGCCATGAACGGCACCACCTTGTCGGCCACCCGCGCGATCGAGGGAATGCCGCCAAAGATCACGATGGCGGTCAGCGCCGCGATCACGATGCCGGTCACCAGGGTCGGCACGCCCAGCGCGTTCTCCATCGCGTCGGCGATCGAGTTCGACTGCACCGAGACGAAGATCAGGCCGAAGGAGCACAGGAAGAAGAAGCAGAACACGTAGCCCATCCACTTGGCGCCGAGCCCGTGCCACATGTAATAGGCCGGCCCGCCGCGATAGCGGTCCTCCTCGTTGCGGACCTTGTAGAGCTGCGCCAGGGTCGATTCCGAATAGGCCGTGGCCATGCCCACGAGCGCCACCATCCACATCCAGAATATCGCGCCCGGCCCGCCGAGATAGAGCGCCACCGCAACGCCGGCGAGGTTGCCCGTGCCCACGCGGCTCGCCAGCGAGATGGTCAGCGCCTGCAGCGGCGTGATGCCGTTCGTCGCCGTCTTGGTGGACGAGAGGATGACCCGGAAGAACTCGCCGAAATGACGGAACTGCACGAAGCCCGTGGCCCAGGTCAGGTAGAGGCCCACCGCCAGCAGGCCCCAGACCAGGACGTAGCCCCAGAGGATGGTGTTCAGGAAATCGACGATCACGTTCATACTGTCCCCGCTATTCTCGACAGGGGTTCATCTAGAGCGCAGATCCGTCCGCGTCTGCAATGCACGCCGCGTGGCTTCGGGTTTTCATGCAACGGAGCCCATGCTAACGGAGCGCCGGAATTCGAGGCCCGCATGGGGCGGGCCGCGGGAGAAAGAGGCAGACATGGCCACCGAACGCACGCTCTCCATCATCAAACCCGATGCGACCCGACGGAATCTCACCGGCAAGATCAATGCCAAGTTCGAGGATGCGGGGCTCCGGATCGTGGCGCAGAAGCGCATCCTGCTGACCAAGAGGCAGGCGGAGGAGTTCTACCGCGTCCACGCCGAGCGGCCGTTCTACGAGGAGCTGTGCGAGTTCATGGCCTCCGAGCCCGTGGTCGTCCAAGTGCTGGAAGGTGACGGGGCGATCGCGAAGAATCGCGAGGTGATGGGGGCGACGAACCCCGCCGATGCCGAGCCGGGGACGATCCGCGCCGAATTCGCCGAGAGCGTCGGCGAGAATTCCGTCCACGGGTCGGACGCGCCGGAGACCGCGAAGGAGGAGATCGCCTACTTCTTCTCGGGCCTCGAGATGGTCGGCTGAGGCAGGGGATCGCCGGGCCGGGCAGTTCAGTCCGGTCCGCCGCCGCCGACGATCCGGGCCTCATCTCCCGGCCGGTGGCGCAGGTCGCGCTCCGGGCCGGGTTGCGGATCGACGCGCGGCCCCTCCGAGGCGCCGTGACGGCCCTCAAGATGTCGGCGCAGGAGCGCCACGTTCCGCCGGTTCGCCTTGTAGCCGACGTCGAACAGATCGCCGACGAGCGGGACCGACCCGACGAGCGCGTCGATCCCGATATTAGCGGCCTGGCGGACAAGCAGCGAAGTCGGCACGCCCATCCTCTGACTTTCGAGAACGATATAGGCCGCCGGGGCGACGGAGGCGACATCGCCGATGCCCGGGACGAGGCCGAGAAGCGAGTCGTATCCGAGTCGGATGCGCGTTCCGGGTATCCGGAAGGCGCTGTCCAGGCGGTGGGCAAGCCTGTCGAGGCGATCGAGTCTGTCGAGATGCGGATGTCGTGTCATGACGGGCAAACACCCGCGGAGTGGGCGGGTTCCTGATCGTCAGATCGCCGCCCAGTCGTCGAACCGATGGGGGATGTCGGGCGCCTGGCGGTCGGTCTGCCGGGACGGGCGGGGGGCTTCGCGGGACATGGCTACTGCTCTTCGCATCTGTTTGTTCGCCATGGCCGCGCACCGGCCTCGGCGGTCGGAGGGTGCAACGCAAAGAATTTAGGAAGCGTTCCTGAAAGAGTTGAATCGGCGGTTCCGGCGCTCAGCTCTCGTCCATGAGCTCAACAATTCGCCGGTGGTCCAGGGGTTTGGGCACGAGCTGAACACCGGCGGCCCGGCAGGCATCGACGATGTCCTGACGGCGGCTGGCCGAGATCACCCGCGCGGGGAGCTCTCCGTGACGGGCGCGGAGCGCCTCGAGAAGCTCGACGCCGCTCAGGCCCGCGCCGAGCTGGTAGTCGATCAGGAGTCTGTCGGGGACGATGTCGATCTCGTCGAGAAGCGCGAGCGCGCCCTCGCCCGACTCCGCGTGCACGACATGACTCCCCCAGCTCTCGATGGTGAGGGTCAGGGCGTTGGCGACCGCGGGATCGTTCTCCACGAGGAGAACGATGAGGTTCTTCGAGGCGGGGCGGGGGCCGTCGATCCGGCCGGTCGCCGCCATGCCGGAATCGAACCGCACCCGGTCGAGCGCGATGCTGAAGCACGATCCTACGCCCACCGTCGAGCGCAGGTCCAGCCGATGGTCGAGCATCTTGCAGGCCCGCTCGACGATCGTCAGCCCCAGTCCGAGCCCCTTGGAGCCGGAGGCGGAGTGGCCGAGTTGCCGGAATTCCTGGAAGATCGCCGTGCGGTCGTCGGCGGCGATGCCGGGCCCGGTATCGTGGACCTCGATGCGCGATTCGGCCCCGGCGCGGCGGGCGCCGACGAGAACCCGACCGCGATCGGTATAGCGGATGGCGTTGGTCACGAGGTTCTGCAGGATGCGTCGCAGGAAGACCGGGTCCGACCGGACCACGTGCCCGGACTCGAGCACCGTCAGCCGCAGCCCCTTGGCTTCGGCGAGCGGCGTCAGCTCGGTGCGGAGCGAGGTCAGGATGCGCCCGAGCGGAACCTCCTGCACCCGCATTCCGGCCTGCCCGGAATCGAGTTTGGAGATGTCGAGGAGCGCCTCGATGATCTCCTCCACCGAGGCCAGCGCGGAGACGGCCTTAGCGGCGGTGGAGCGCGCGGTGTCGTCGGCTGCCTGCTCCTCGAGATGCGAGACGAAGAGCTTCGCCGCGGAGAGCGGCTGCAGCAGGTCGTGGCTCGCCGCCGCGACGAAGCGGGTCTTCGAGGCGTTGGCGCGCCGGGCCTCGTCGAGCGCGTCTCCGAGTTCGTTGGTCCGCTCCTCGACGCGCCGCTCGAGCGTCTCGTTCATGTCGCGGAGCGCTCGCTCGGCGTCGCGCTCGGCGGTCACGTCGGTGAAGGAGATGACGAAGCCGCGATCGGGCATCTCCTGGGCGAAGACCGACAGGACGTTCTTGCGCCCGCGCCGCACCTCGAAGCTGATCGGGCGGCGCGGGCGGCTGCGATGCGCCCAGGCCATGAGATGGGCGCGCGTGAAGAAGGTCGAGAACACGATCTGCTCGTCGAGCCGCCGGATCAGCGCGTCGAAGGTGATGCCGACGATCTGCCCCTCGATCGGGCGGTCGAGCAATTCCTCCATCCGCCGGTTCCAGCCCACGAGCCGCAGGTCGTGGGAGAAGATGCAGACGCCCTGGTTCAGATGGTCGAGCGTGGCGCGCACCATCTGCGCCTGCTCGTCCATCATGCGGTCGCGCTTCAGCCGCTCGGCCCGCATGATGTCGCTGACATCGGTCTGCAGGATCACCGTGCCGCCGGAGGCGGTCCGGTGCTCGCCCACCTGGAGCCAGCGGTCGCGGGTCAGGCGGACGTTGAAGATCGTGCTGGCGTCGCCGTGGCGGGTCATCCGGCCGGCGCGCCAGGTGGCCGGCGTTTCCCCCTCGGGCAGGTCGAGAAAGACGGAGCGCGAGACGAGATGCACGTAATCCGCGAAGTCGAGGCCCGGTTCGATCCGCGGCGCGATGTCGGCGAGATCGCGGCAGAAGCGCGAATTGCTCATCACGAGATTGTCGCTACGGTCGAAGAGAGCGAAGCCCTCGTGCACGGATTCGACCGCCTCCGCGAGGTTCGAGCGCGCCTTCTCCGCCGCGGCGTTGGCGACGCCGAGCCGGGTGTTGGCCTCGTGCAGCAGGTCCAGCGTGCGTTCGAGATCCGTCGTCCGCTGCCGTACCTGCGCCTCCAGCAGGGCGGCGCGCTCGAACTGCGAATAGGCGAGGCCGGGCTGGTCCTCGGCCTTCTCGACCTTGCGCATGAGCGTCTCGGCGATGCGCAGCAGCTTGTCGTTCTGGATCTCGATCGGATCGGCGGGATCGATGAGGGAGCGGGCGGCGGTCATGGATCCTCGTCGGCGCCCGGCGGCGGGTAGAGCGCGACGCCGGTCATCGTGTGATTGATGTGGATCGGGCCGATCTGCTCGCCGTAGGTGGAGAAGCCGATCACCCGGTGCCGCGCCAGCACCTCGGAGACGGCCCGGCCCTTCTGGACCTGCTCGGCCTCTATGCGCCGCAAGATGCAATCGCAGGCGAGGATGTCGGCCGGTGCGCCCCTCGTGGAGAGTGCGGAGAGTTCGCGTTCGAGATGCGCGCTCATGTCCTCCGACGTCGCGACCGACAGCACCATGCCCTCGTCGATCGCGGAGAAGAAGATCAGGTCGCCCTCCGCGGTCACCCTCTGGATGGCGCGGACGTGATGCTCGTCGCCGAGCCGCACGACGACGGGATGCGCGGCGAAGGTGAAGGTGTCGAGCTGGTCGGGGTCGCGGCCGACGATCCGGGCATATTCCCGCGCGGCGGGGGCGGCGTTGATTTCCTTCACGCGGCGCGTCTCCGGGTCGGCGCGGGTGACGACCATCCGCGTCTCGGTGGGCGTCATGTGGTCGAGGCTGAAGACCTGAGCCCGGCAATCGGTGGCCACGACGGTGAGGATCGCGGCATCCTCGTAGACCTCTCCGTCGCAGGCCAGGAGCGTCCGCTCGAACCGGCGGCCGTCGCCGGCCGACCCGCCGAAGAGCGGCGTCGGGCCGAGACCGGGAGCGAGGCCGGCGAGCAGCGCGTCCTCGCTCAGCGACAATCCGTCGATCACCGAGAACGCGAAGGTGGTGGGAAAGTGCGGCACCCGCTCGGCAAGACCGATCCGCGTCTGCACCAGCCTGTCGGCGAGCGCCCCGCCCTCGAAGTCCCGGAGCGGATGGACAATCAGGATCTCGCTCGCGAATCTCCGTCTCGGCAATCCGACAGCGATGATCCGGTCCTCGACATACCCTTCCGGCCCGATCTCTCCGGCCGTGGTACAGGCGACCGTCCGGCATCCGGGAAACGCCGCCCGCGCCTCAGCGGCGATCCGGTGGAAATCGCAGTTCGGCGTGACGAACAGGAAGAGGTGGCAGAGTTCGGCATCTGCCATGCGGGCCGCGAGCGCGGCGAGCGGCATGTCGCGCGGGATCGCCGCCCGGACGAGAACGCCGCTGTCGCGCGCCTCTGGCTGCGCGGGCCCGAAGACCCCGTGGCAGGCAAACCGGTTTATCTCGCCATCCTCCCTGCCGCGCAGGATGGGTCAGGCTCCGGGTCTTGGCAAGATCGTGGAGAACCTGGCCTGCTGCGCGACGAGCACGGCCTGGGTGCGGCTCTGGACGGCGAGCTTGCGCATGATCGCGGTGACGTGCGCCTTGACGGTCGTCTCGGCGATCGAGAGCTCGTAGGCGATCTGCTTGTTGAGCTTCCCGTCGCAGATCAGTTCGAGAATTCGCGCCTGCTGCGCGGTCAGGGTGGAGAGGCGGCTGACGGCGTCGCTTCGGTCCGGAGAGGCCTCGCATTCCACGAAACTCTCCGGCAGGTAGGTCTGCCCGCCGAGGATGGCGTCGAGTGCCGTGCGGAACTCCCCGTGGGGGCTGTGCTTGGGAACGAAGCCCGCCGCTCCGGCCTCCATCGCGGCGGAGATCATCGCGTTCTCGGCCATGGAGGAGACGACGATGACCGGGGTCTCCGGCGCCTGCGTTCGCAGCCGGATGAGCCCTTCGAGGCCGGTGACATCGGGAAGATTCAGGTCCAGCACGATGAGGTCGTGCCGGCCACGGTCCTTCAGCAGTTCGAGCCCCTTCGACAATGTGTCGGCCGTGACGATCTCGCCGAACTGGGCGGCGTTGCGGAGGGTGAGCTCCAGCGCGTCGCAGAACAGCGGATGGTCGTCCACGACCAGGGCCCGCCGCTGCCGGTTCGTCGTATCGTGGTGGTTCGCCATCATGGAAACAAGATAGGCGATCGGCTCCGGATCGTCATCTTCGATGAAAGTCGCGGCTGGTGGAATTCCGGCCCGGCGAAGCGGTGCGGAACCGCCTCTCCGGGGGCAGGGCCCGGTGGGGATACCGGCTTTGGTCCTATTCCGGCGGCATCCACGACTGCTAAACTCGCGGTCAGCGAAGGGAGGATCGCGATGTTGAGGAAGGTACTGACGGGGGCGGTGCTGGCGCTCGCGGTCGCGGCGGCCGCGGCGGCGCAGGACCGCCCGACTTTGACCGTGGCCGTGCTGGAGTTCGGCACGGTGAACTGGGAGCTGACGACGATCCGGGAAAACGGCTTCGACGCCGACCACGGCTTCGACCTCGACGTGAAGGGCGTGGCCTCCGGATCGGCGGGCGAGATCGCGTTCCAGGGCGGCGAGGCGGACGCGATCGTGTCGGACTGGCTCTGGGTCGCCCGGCAGAGGGCGGCAGGGCGGGACTACGTCTTCGTCCCCTATTCCAAGGCCGTCGGCGGCGTCATGGTGCCGGGTGACAGCGAGGCGCAATCGCTGCCCGATCTCGAGGGCGGAAGGATCGGCATCGCCGGCGGCCCGCTCGACAAGTCCTGGCTGATCCTGCAGGCTTATTCCCGGCGCGCGCTCGGCTTCGACCTGAAGACCGGGACCGAGCAGGTCTTCGGTGCCCCGCCGCTCATCTACAAGACGGCGACGCGCGGCGACCTGGCGGGCGCCATCAATTACTGGCACTTCATGGCCAAGATGGAGGCCGGAGGCATGCGGCAGCTCATCGACATCGCGACCGCGGCCGAAGCGCTCGGGCTCGATCCCGACACGCCGCTTCTGGGCTACGTGGTGAAGGGCGAGATGCTCGAGAGCGAGCCCGACCTGGTGCGCGGCCTCGCTGCGGCGAGCCGGGACGCGAAGACCCTGCTCGCCGGGTCCGATGCGGCGTGGGAGGCGCTGCGGCCGGCGATGAACGCCGAGAGCGACGCCGAGTTCGAGGCGCTGAAAGCAGGATTCCGGGCCGGCATCCCGGAGGACAGGCCGGTCGATGTGGACGCCGCGAACGCGATGCTGAAGCTGATGGCCGATCTCGGTGGCGAGGAACTGGTTGGCCGCGCAAGGGAATTGCCCGAAGGCACGTTCCTGCAACCGTCGAGTTGAACCGGAGGAGAATCAGACCGAACGCGGACGGTCCGGTCCTTTCGATCCGCATCGACGGCCTCACCCTCGGCGGAACCCCGGTTCTCGGGCCGCTATCGCTCGATGTCGGCACCGGCGAGACCGTCGCGCTCGTCGGTCCGTCGGGGATCGGCAAGACGACCCTGCTGCGCTGCGTCGCGGGGCTGGAGGAGGGCTATCGCGGACACGTGGAGGCGCCGGCAGCCACGGCGATGATCTTCCAGGAGCCGACGCTGCTGCCCTGGCGGTCAGTCGCGGACAATCTGCGGATTCCGACCGGAATCGATGCGGACGGGGCGCGGGACATGCTTCAGGCGGTGGGTCTCGGCGGGCGCGACAGGGATTTTCCGCCGCAGCTCTCCCTCGGTCAGCAGCGCCGACTGGCCCTGGCGCGGGCCTTCGCGACACGCCCCGCGCTCCTTCTCATGGACGAGCCTTTCGTGTCGCTCGACCCGGACCTCGCCGGGGAGATGATGGGCCTGTTCGCGCGGCTCAGGCAGGAGACCGGCGCGACGACGCTGCTCGTCACCCATGTCGAGGCGGAAGCGCGGCGGCTGGCGACGCGGGTGATCACGATCGGCGGACCGCCAGCCTGCATCGTCGGAGACAGGTCGAACCGGCCCGAATTGTGAACCGCCGACCTCAGCCCTTTCGGCGGACGAGCCCGCGGGCCGGATCATAGCCCCAGAGCGCCAGGGCCATGAAGACGAACGTGGCCAGCAGCGTCCAGCCGAGCGCGGACAGATTCATCTCCAGGTAGAGCGCGAAACGGATCAGTTCGACTGCGTGGGTGAACGGGTTCGCGGCGCAGACGTCGCGCAGCAGGCCGGATGATTCCGCCATCTTCCAAAGGGGATAGAGGGCAGAGCTGAGAAAGAACATCGGGAATATTACGAAGTTCATGACGCCGGCGAAATTCTCGAGCTGCTTGACGAAGGAGCTGAGCGCAAGGCCGAGGGCGCCGAGCATGAGACCCGCGAGTAGCAGCGCCGGGAGAACGGCGAGATAGCCGGCAGCGGGCATCTCGATGTCGAACAGCCAGGCCACGAGCAGGAAGGCGTAGACCTGCAGGATGGAGATCAGGGTCGAGCCGACGAGCTTCGACAGCAGCAGCCACCAGCGCGGCAGGGGCGCGGTCAGAAGAAGCCGCATGGAGCCCATCTCGCGGTCGTAGACGAGCGAAAGAGAGGACTGCATCCCGTTGAAAAGAAGTATCATCCCGCAGAGTCCAGGAACGATGTAGGTCTCGTAGGTGATGTAGGTCTGGTAGGGCGGGATGATCGACAGGCCGAGCGCGGCTCGGAAGCCGGCGGCGAAGACCAGAAGCCAGACGAGCGGGCGCACGAGGGCCGCGAGGAAGCGCTCGCGCTGGTGGACGAAGCGCAGCGCCTCGCGGGCGACGATCGCCAGGAGCGCGGTGAGCCAAGTCACGCCGAGTCTCCGGTCAGGGTGAGGAACGTCTCGGAAATGCCTGCAACACCAGCAATGTCCTGCGCCTCGCCGTCGCGGAGGAGACGCCCGCGATGGAGGATCAGGAGCCGGTCGTCGAGCCGGACCTCGTCGGTGAGATGGGTGGCCCAGAGCACCGACATGCCCTCTCGCGCGAGATCGTGGACATGCGCGACGATGGCGGCACGGGAGGCAGCGTCGAGGCCGACGGTGGGCTCGTCGCAAAGCAATATCAACGGGTTGTGGACGAGCGCGCGGGCGAGTTCGGTGCGGCGGCGGTGGCCGCCATTGAGGTCGCGGACGCGCTCGCGGGCGCGCTCGGACATCGAGAGGCGCTCCAGCGCGGCCTCGATCCGGGCGCCGGCGTCGCGGCCCGAGAGACCGTGCAAGGCGGCGAAATAGGCCAGGTTCTGGCGCACGGTCAGGTCCAGGTCGAGCGTCGGCTGCTGGAAGACGATTCCCATTTTTGCCAAGGCCTTGCGGGGCGACGCGGAGAGGTCGGAGCCGTCGATGCGGATGCGCCCGGAGGGGGTTGTGAAAAGCCGCGTGAGAAGCGCGAAGAGGGTGGATTTGCCGGCGCCGTTGGGGCCCAGAAGGGCGGTGAAGCGGCCCGGTTCGCAGGCGAAGGACACGTCGTCCAGGGCCTGCCTGGGACCGTAGGAAAAGGACAGGTTCTCGACCCGGAGGCCGGATTCGGCGCTGTCGGATTCCTGTCGGATTCCTGTCGGAGTCCCGTCGGAGTCGGGTTCGGCCATCAGTGGCCCCGGTGCTGCGCCGCGCCGCGGGACTTTTCGTGGGGCGGATTACCCGAGCCCGGCCGCCCGCGGGCTGCTCGCCTCGCCGTGTCGATCACCGTACCTCCTCCCGATTGCCAGATTGGTGGCGATGGAGAAGAGGTATCGGCATCGGCGCCGCTGTGCCAGAGCCGCGGCCGCCGGCCGCGGTCCCGGCGGCGGGGGCCCGGCGACCGGGGCGGATTCCGGCGCGTTGCAGAGGACCGCGAGTCTGGGAAGCTCGCCCGGAAGGCCGGCGCGGTCCGCGCCGGCGCGGGGTCGGCGCGGAGTGCTCTCGGTCGGGACTCGTCAGGCCGAGGGCTGAGACCGGCGCCCCCGCAGCAGCCCGAGGAGACCGGCCGCGAGCAGCAGGCCGGAGGCGGGCAGTGGAACCGGCGACGGCGATGCCGGAATGTCGTCCTCGACGATGCGGTAGCGGTAGACGTCACCGGTGCGGGTCGAGGCGAGGATGGTGCGGTCGAAGATCGCAATCTCAGACCCGAATGATTCCTGTAGAAAAAGGTCGAAGTTGGGCGACTCGATCCGTGCGAGGGATTCCCCAGTCCTTACGTCGTATAGACCGACAAGCCCTTGGTCCGTCAGGCAGTAATCTTCCAGGTCTTCGAATACCTCTCCGCAACCTTCGGTATCCCCGAGAATGGCGTAAGGGAAAGAAAGGTCGACCGAATATCCAATAGTGCTATCCAGCACGCGGTTACCAAGGATCTGCGGCAGTTCCTGCCGATCTCCTCCGATAAGATTGTCCACGACACCGTAGCCGAAATCCGTCAGCTCAGCCCGGTCAGCAGCGTCGGCCCGTCCAAGGCAAGATCCGCGACGAAGAGTCCGTAATCTCCGTATTCCAGCGTTTTGATAATTTCGCCGGTGCGGCTGTCGAACAGAGCTACCTGATCGCCGTCATTCACCGCGGCAATATCGTCGCCGAGGGCGATCGCGGCCCCGAAGTTTCTATAACGGCTGTAGTAGTCGCCGGCGTAGTCCCCCGCGTTCAGGCGAATACTCAAGCCTCCATCGGAAGCCGAAAATACATCGACCGCGTTTTCGCCGGATTCATTCGTCGAACTGACAGCCGCCTGGGACCCGTTCAGGGCGACCTCGTAACCGAAGCGGTCATCCGCGCCGGCGTCGCCCAGGCGCGTCACGCGAGGAGCGCCGTTGAAGTCGTAGAGATAGGCGGAGCCGGTGCCACCGACCAGATAGCGGTTGTCGCGGGTGGCGACGGACCGGCCGAAGTCCGAGCTTCCCGAGCCGCCGGGCGCGGTCAGGGTGGCGACGACGGCATCGCTCGTCAGGTCGTAGACAAGGGCGCTGCCGCGACCGCCGATGAGCGCGGTCGTCCCGAAGAGGTCGAGCGCGGAAACGGAAAATCCCGTGGGCAGGGCGAGCTTGCCGACATAGTCCACGGAGGCGCTCCAGGACGGGGAGGCGCAGAGCGCTACGAGACAGGCGGCGGAAAGTGCAGATCTGGTGACAATCATGGAAGTTAAACTCTGACTGTATGAGGTTGATACGCAAGTAAGTCACGCATGGCGGGCATTAACCGGAGCATCGACCGTCCGCAGGAAGCAACCCCTTCGTGCAGCCGGGGACCGATCGCGGTAAGGTTCGGCTATGCGGGCGTGCATTGTCGACGGCGCCGCCCCGCCGCTACCCTCGCCGGGGCGGCCCCGCCGCCCTGCGGACTAGCCAATGGTCCTATATCGCCGGGCCTGTGGCACGCCCTAGTTTCGGGACGAGGAAGGGAGATCGCCGACATGGAACTCAGTGGACACCGGATCATCGAAGCGCCCCGGCAGCGGGTCTGGGACAATCTTCTCGACCCCGAGGTGCTGAAGGAATGCGTGCCCGGCTGCACCGAGATGACGGGCAGCCCCGAGCAGGGGTTCGAGGCCACGGTGGTGCAGAAGGTCGGCCCGGTGAAGGCGACCTTCAAGGGCGAGGTCAGGCTCGAGGACCGGGTGCCGCCCGAGAGCCTGAAGCTCGCCGGCGAAGGCAAGGGCGGGGCCGCGGGGTTCGCCAAGGGCGGCGCCGCCTGCCGGCTCTCCGAGGAGGGAGAGGGCAGGACGCGGCTCGACTACGACGTCGAGGCGAAGGTGGGCGGCAAGCTGGCGCAGCTCGGCTCCCGCATCATCGACGGATTCGCCAAGAAGATGGCCGACCAGTTCTTCGAGAACTTCAAGACGCAGGTCGAGGGACCGAAGGCCGAACCCGCCGAGTGAGCGGGATCCCAGACATGCCAGGCGCCCGGGCTCGTCGAGTCGCGGGCGCAGCCAATCCAGGGAGAGAGAGATGATCAAGGTCGAGATGACGGTGAACGGCAGGCCCGTCTCCGGCGAGGTGGAGGGGCGGACGCTGCTGGTGGACTTCCTCCGCAACACCCTGCGCCTCACCGGCACCCATGTGGGCTGCGACACCAGCCAGTGCGGCGCCTGCACGATCCACATGGACGGCGAGCCGGTGAAATCCTGCTCGGTGCTCGCCGCTGAATGCCAGGGCGCGGAGATCACCACGATCGAGGGGATGGCCAATGCCGACGGCTCGCTGTCGACCATGCAGCAGGCGTTCCAGGATTATCACGGATTGCAATGCGGGTTCTGCACGCCGGGCATGGTGATGGCGGCGACCGCGCTGCTGAAGGAGAACCCCAGCCCCAGCGAGGCCGAGATCCGGCACCATCTCGAGGGCAACATCTGCCGCTGCACGGGATACCACAACATCGTCAAGGCGGTGCAGGCGGCGAGCGGACAGGACGTCTCGGCGGTCGCCGCCGAGTAGGACATCACACAGCGAGGCGGTTTTTCGCAGACGTTCAGGTCGGAAAATCGCCTCCCAGGGAGGAGACACCATGCCCAAGGACGGCGGCATCGGCACGAGCCCGAAACGGCGCGAGGACGTCCGGTTCCTCAGCGGAACGGGACGCTACACCGACGACATCAACCTGCACGGACAGGCCTATGCCCATTTCGTGCGCTCCGACATGGCGCACGGGTCGATCACCAAGATCGACACCGAGATGGCGGAGGGCATGCCGGGGGTGATCCGGATCTTCACGGCGACCGATTTCGAGGGCTGCGGCGGCGTGCCCTGCGGCTGGCAGATCACCTCCCGCGACGGCAGCGTGATGCAGGAGCCCAAGCACCCGATCCTCGCCGAGGGCAAGGTGCGCCATGTGGGCGACCCGATCTGCGTGGTGGTGGCCGAAACGCTCGACCAGGCGCGCGACGCCGGCGAGGCAATCATGGTCGACATCGAGGAGCGTCCCGCCGTCATGGACATGAAGGCGGCGGTGAAGGACGACGCGCCGAAGGTGCATGACGATCTCACCTCGAACCTCTGCTACGACTGGGGCCTGGGGGAGGAGAACCGCGAGGCGGTGGACAAGGCGATCAGCGAGGCCGCCCATGTCACCACGCTGGAGCTGGTCAACAACCGGCTGGTCGCCAACCCGATGGAGCCGCGCGTGGCCGTGGGCTCCTACGATGCGGCCGACGACGAATACACGCTCTACACCACCTCGCAGAACCCGCACGTGACCCGGCTGCTGATGGGGGCGTTCGTGCTGAACATCCCCGAGCACAAGCTGCGCGTGGTGGCGCCGGATGTGGGCGGGGGCTTCGGCTCGAAGATCTTCCACTACGCCGAGGAGGCGTTCTGCACCTTCGCGGCGAAGGCGATCCGGCGGCCGGTGAAGTGGACCTCCACCCGGTCGGAAGCCTTCATGTCGGACGCCCACGGGCGCGACCACGTGACGAAGATCGAGCTGGCGCTCGATGCCGAGCACAACTTCATCGCGCTCAGGAGCGAGACCTACGCCAACATGGGAGCGTATCTGTCGACCTTCGCGCCGTCGATCCCGACCTGGCTGCACGGCGTGCTGCTGGCGGGCAATTACAAGACGCCGCTGATCTGCGTGAACGTGAAGGCGGTGTTCACCAACACCGTGCCGGTGGACGCCTATCGCGGCGCGGGGCGGCCGGAGGCGACCTACCAGCTCGAGCGGGTCGTGGACAAGGCGGCGCGGGAGGTCGGCGTCTCGCCCGAGGAGCTGCGGCGGAAGAACTTCATCACCGAGTTCCCCTACCAGACGCCGGTGGCCGTCCAGTACGATACCGGCGACTACAACGCGACGATGGACAAGCTTCTGGAGATCTCGAAGTTCTCCGAGTTCGAGAGCCGTGCGGAGGAGTCGCGGAAGCGCGGCAAGCTCCGGGGCTTCGGACTGGCGCATTACATCGAGGCCTGCGGCATCGCGCCCTCGAACCTCGTCGGCCAGCTGGGCGCGCGGGCCGGGCTCTACGAGAGTGCGACCGTGCGGGTGAACGCCACCGGCTCGATCTCGGTGATGACCGGGTCGCACAGCCACGGGCAGGGGCACGAGACCACCTTCGCCCAGGTGATCGCCGAGATGATCGGCATCGATGCGGGGCAGGTGGACATCATCCACGGCGACACGGCGCGCTCGCCCATGGGCATGGGCACCTACGGCTCGCGCTCGATCGCGGTCGGCGGCTCGGCGATGGTGCGGGCAGCGGAGAAGGTGATCAACAAGGCCAAGAAGATCGCCGCGCATCTGATGGAAGCCTCCGAGGGCGACATCGAGCTGAAGGACGGACAGTTCACCGTCGCCGGCACCGACAAGTCGGTGGCCTGGGGCGATGTGACGCTCGCCGCCTACGTGCCCCACAACTACCCGCTCGAGGAGATCGAGCCGGGGCTGGAGGAGACGGCGTTCTACGATCCGGCGAACTTCACCTATCCCTCGGGCGCCTATGGCTGCGAGGTCGAGGTGGACCCGGAGACCGGGCATGTGGAGGTGATGAGCTTCGCGGCAGCGGACGATTTCGGCAACGTCATCAACCCGATGATCGTCGAGGGCCAGGTGCATGGCGGGCTGGCGCAGGGGATCGGGCAGGCCTTGTGGGAAAACTGCGCCTACGATGCGGACGGACAGCTCGTCTCGGCCAGCTACATGGATTATGCCATGCCGCGCTCGACCGACCTGCCGATGTTCACGGTGGATTCGTCCTGCGTGACGCCCTGCACGCACAATCCGCTGGGCGTGAAGGGCTGCGGCGAGGCCGGGGCCATCGGCTCGCCGCCGACGGTGATCAACGCGGTGATCGACGCGCTGCACCGGGGCGGCCACGAGATCGGGCATATCGACATGCCGGCGACGCCCGCGCGGGTCTGGCAGGCGATCCAGTCCTCGAAGGCGAACATGGGCGCGGCGCAACCCGCCGCCCGGAGCACGGGAACGGCCGAGGGCCGCTCGGTGGAGACGCCGGGAGAGTGACGCGGCGCGGGGCAGCGGCGCGGCCGCCTTCCCCGCCGGCCCTTCCGATACAGAGGAGAACGGGATGTACGATTTCGACTTCGAACGGCCCACCAGCGTCGCCGCCGCGGTGGAGGCCCTGAAGACCGAGGAGGCGATCGCCTTCTCGGGCGGCCAGACGCTGATGCCGACGATGAAGCAGCGCCTCGCCATGCCCTCGAAGGTGGTGAGCCTCACCGCCATCGCGGAAATGAAGGGGCTGCGCCTCGAGGGCGCGGAGATGTGGATCGGCGGGGCCACGACCCATGCGACGGTGATGCGGGAGACGAAGGAAAGCTATCCGGCGCTGTCGTCCCTGGCCGGCCGCATCGGCGATCCGGCGGTGCGGGCGCGGGGCACGATCGGCGGCTCGCTGGCCAACAACGACCCCTCCGCCTGCTACCCGGCCGGCACGCTCGCCTCCAAGGGGGTGATCGTCACCGACCGGCGGGAGATCGCGGCCGACGACTTCTTCGAGGGCATGTTCATGACCGCGCTCGAGGAGGGGGAGATCGTCACCGCGGTGAAGCTGCAGGTGCCGGAAAGGGCGCATTACGCCAAGTTCATCCAGCCCGCCTCGCGGTTCCCGCTGACGGCGGTGTTCGTGGCGAAATACGGCGATGGCGTGCGCGTGGCGGTGACCGGCGCCTCGGAGATGGGTGTGTTCCGCTGGACGGAGGCGGAGGCGGCGCTTGGGTCGGATTTCTCGCCGAGCGCGGTGGAGGGACTCGCCGTGCCGGACGGGTCGGAGATGATCTCCGACCTGCACGGCACGGGCGATTACCGGGCGCATCTGGTGAAGGTGATGACGAAGCGCGCGGTGGAGGCCGCCTGAAGATCCCGGAAGATCGGAACCCCGCCCGGACCGATCCGGGCGGGGCTCCGTCGCGGCGGCGCGCTCAGGCGGCCCGGATCAACAGCGCGACCGCCTCGTAGGGCGTGAGCGCGATCCGCCCCGCCAGCGTCTCGCGCGGGCCGTGGGTGCAGCACAGGCACGTGCCTTCGCCCGCAAGATCCGCGGGCACGTCGAACGGCACCTCCCGGCCGGTGAAGTTGGCGACCACCGAGATCTGCCGCGCCCCCAGCACGCGGGCATAAGCGACCACGTCCGGGTCGTCCTCGGCATGGGGCACGAAGCGGCCGAAGGCGACGACGGGCTCTTCCCGCCGGAGCGTCACCAGCCGCCGGTAATGCGCCCAGACCCCGTCGGGGTCGGCCCTGTCGTCGGCGACGTTGATCGTCACATGGTTCGGGTTGATCGCCGTCCAGGGGGTGCCGGCGGTGAACCCCGCCCCCGGCTCGGCGCTCCACTGCATCGGCGTGCGCCCGTGCTCGCGGCCTTCGGCGTTGGCGGCCACGAGGAAATCCTCGGGCGACATCCCGGCCGCCACGCGCTCGGCATACTGGCCGACGGATTCGACGTCGCTCAGCTCGTCGGCGCTTGCGAAGGACATGTTGGTCATGCCGATCTCCTCGCCCTGGTAGATGTAGGGCGTGCCCTTCATCAGGTGGGTGACGGTCGCCAGCATCTTCGCCGAGGCCACCCGCCCGGCACCGGGATCGCCGTATTTCGACACCTGCCGCGGCAGGTCGTGGTTCGACAGGAAGATCGCGTTCCAGCCGTCCTCGGCCAGCGCCTCCTGCCAGTCGAAGAGAACCCGCTTGAAGGTCGGGAGGTCGAATTCCCTGGGGCTCCAGCGCTTGTGCTCGGGATCCCAGAAGGCGACGATGTGGTTGAAATGGAAGACGGTGTCGAGCTCTTCGCGGTGGCGGGCGGAATAGGCCAGCGCGGTCTCCGGCGTCACCGACCAGCTTTCGCCGACGGTCAGCAGGTCGCGCCCGGCCAGGACCTCGCGGTGCATCTCCTTGAGGTGGCGGTGCAGGTGCGGGCCGTCCTCGTAGATGCGCGCGTCGACGTCCTTGCCGATCAGGCTGATCACGTCCATGCGGAACCCGCCGACGCCGCGATCGGCCCACCAGCGCATCATGTCGAAGATCTCGCGCCGGAGGGCGGGGTTCTGCCACTCGAGATCGGGCTGGTAGGGGCTGAAATAGCCGAAGTAATAGCGGCCGACCTCGGGCACGAAGGTCCAGGCCGGCCCGCCGAAGACCGCGCGCTGGTCGTCGGGCGGACCGCCGTCCGGGCCGGGGTCGCGCCAGATGTAGTAGCCGTGCTCGGGCGCGTCGCGCGCGGCCGAGGCGGCGCGGAACCAGTGATGCGCCGAGGAGGAATGGTTGACCACGAGGTCCATGACGATGCGGATGTCGCGTGCGCGGGCTTCCGCGAGCAGCCGGTCGAAATCCTGAAGCGTTCCGAATTCGGGGGCGATGTCGCGGTAATCCGAGATGTCGTAGCCGTTGTCGCGCATCGGCGAGGCGAAGATGGGCGAGAGCCAGATGAAGCCGATCCCCAGCTCGGCGAGGTAGTCGAGCTTCGAGACGATTCCGGGGATGTCGCCGATGCCGTCTCCGTCGCTGTCGCAGAAGCTGCGCGGATAGATCTGGTAGCCCGTGGCCCGTGTCCACCAGGGCGGGGCGTCGCGGTCGGGGTCCCATGTCATCGGCGCGTATCCTTCTCGTCGGGCAGGGCGGAGCCTAGTGCGGACAGGAAGGGAGACCACGCCTTCCGTGGCGCATGAATGGCACCAAGGTCGCGATGCGGCGGCGCGCGGCGCGGCGCAGGGTGGCGCCATGCCGAAGGCTCCCGAGCGCCGCGATCCGGGCGGCGCGACCATCGCTCTGTCGCTCGCCGCGCTGGTCGGCGTCTGGATCGTCGCGGCCTGGATCTCGGCCGACCCCGAGATCCTGCCGGGGCCGCTCGAGGTCTGGCGGATCGCGGTGCACGAGGCGGCGCGGGGCACGCTCTGGTTTCACATGGGCTGGACGCTGTTCCGCGTGGCGGCGAGCTTCGCCACCGCCATGAGTGTGGGGATGGCGATGGGGCTCGCGCTCGGCACGGTGCCGTGGCTCAACCGCTGGTTCGGACCGTGGGTTGTGGTGGCGCTGAACGTGCCGGCGCTGGTGGTGATCGTGCTCTGTTATCTCTGGATCGGGTTGAACGAGGTGGCGGCGATCACCGCCGTCTCGGTGAACAAGGCGGCGATGGTGGCGGTCAACATCCGCGAGGGGGTCTGGGCGCTCGACCGGCGGATCGACGACATGGCGCGGGCCTACCGGATGTCGGCGCTGGCGCGGCTGCGGCACGTGGTGCTGCCGCAGCTCTGGCCCTTCGTCGCCGCCTCCACCCGCAACGGGCTGGCGATCATCTGGAAGATCGTGCTGGTGGTCGAGTTTCTCGGCCGGTCGAACGGGGTGGGTTTCCAGATCCATCTCTACTTCCAGCTCTTCGAGGTGGGCTACGTGCTGGCCTATTCGCTGAGCTTCGTCGCCGTCATGCTGGCGGTCGAGTACCTGCTCCTGCAGAGATGGGAGCGGCGCGCGACGCGCTGGCGGCAGGCGCCGGTGGCGGGGTGAGACGGCCGGTCATCGCCCCTCGTCCCGGGCGGGCACCGGCGTCGGCCGGCCGGCCAGCACCGCCGCTGCCGCCTCGGCCACGACCTCGTGGAAGGCGGTGGTGAAGTGGATCGGATCGACGAAGACGAATTTCTCCTGCGCGGCCCGCGGCAGGACGAAGCAGCCCGAGGGGCAAGGGATCTCGCCGGTCACGTAGACGAAGCCGTAGCGCTCCGCATCGGCCTGGACCGAGTCGAGAAGGGCCAGCACGTCGAGGAAGTGGGTCGTGGCGCCCGCCGTCGCGAAGGTGGAGAGCCGGTCGCGGATGGCGAGGGAATAGGCGGTGGCGAGGGCGTCCGATCCGGGCTCCGGCGTCATGTCCGCATCGGCCAGGTCGTAGGGGGAGAGGAGGAGGAAGCTGCGGAAACCGTGGTCGTGGAGCGCATCGACGCCGGCGCGGATGTTGGACAGGGTGAAGTCCGCCAGCCGCGCGGTCTCGGGCCGCGGCCCGAGGGGCTGGCGGAGCGAGTCTGCGCCTTCCGCCGGACGGGCGGAGGGATGGATGTCGTTGGTGCCGATCCAGATCGCGGCGAGATCGTCCTGGCCGACGGGGATGCCGTCGGCCAGGAATCGCTCGACCTGGTTCAGGAAGCCGCCGGGGTGGCCCGCCCGGCGCTCGAAGAAGGTGGCGATGTTGCGGTGGTCCGATTGCGCGCCGGCCACGGCGCGATTGGTCGCCACGGTCGCATCGTAGCGCGCGCCGATGAGCGGCGGCAGGAGATCGGCCCAGTTCGGCGCGCCGCCCTGGGTGCGGCGGCCGATCACGCAGCAATCCGTCAGGCTGTCGCCGAAGTAGAAGATCCGGCCGACGCCCTCCGCCACCGCGGCTGCGGGGGCGAGGAGAGCCGCGAGGAAGAGGGCGAGGAGGACCCGGCGGGGGGCGGCGGGACGTCGCATTCCGTCGGGGTCGCGTGCCGCGCGCCCTAGCCGCGCCCCAGCGCCGCGACGCCGGTGCGGGCCATCTCCTTGAGGCCGAGGGGCCGCATGAGCTCGGCGAAGGCGTCGATCTTCTGCGGCGCGCCGGTGATCTCGAAGGTGAAGTTGGTGAGCGTCGAATCGACCACGCTGGCGCGGAAGATGTCGGCGAGGCGCAGCGCCTCCACCCGCTTCTCGCCCTCGCCGTTGACCTTGAAGAGGGCGAGCTCGCGCTCGACGCTGGCGCCCTCCACGGTCAGGTCATGGACCTCGTGGACGGGCACGATGCGGCCGAGCTGGGCCTTGATCTGCTCGATCACCGCCGGCGTCCCGGTGGTGACGATGGTGATGCGGGAGGTGTGGCCGGTATGGTCGATCTCGGCCACGGTCAGGCTCTCGATGTTGTAGCCGCGCCCGGAGAAGAGGCCGATGACGCGGGCCAGCACGCCGGCCTCGTTGTCGACGATGACGGCGAGGGTATGCCGCTCGATGACATCCGAGTTCGGGTCGCGGAGATCGTAGGCGGAATGCTTCGAGGAGCCTTTCTTGATCTTCAGGGCGGACATGGGAACCTCCTTCGGTCTGGCGTCTCTATGCCGCCCGGCGCGCGCGCCGGCAAGGGCCGCTCACCACCAGTGTTCGACCTGCACGCCGTAGGTGGCGCCGTCGGTGCCGCCATAGGCCGGCGCGATGCCCGCCGCCTCCGCCGCGTCGTTCCAGTCGGCATAGGTGGCGTAGGCGCGGAAGGAGGGCCGGTCGAAGAAGTCCGGCCCGCCCGGCTTCCACAGCAGCGCGCCGGTGATCTTCGACAGGACCTGCGTGTCGCCGCCATCCACCGTCACGTCGAGGCCGGGCTCGAGCGCCCAGTGGAAATCGCCAGCGATGTGCCAGATCGGCCTGGCGCCGAGGGAGACCCAATCCCGCCCGTGGCTCTGCGCCTCCAGCACGGCGGTGGCCTGGATCGAGAAGCCGTCGTCGAGATTGGCGAGGTAGGTGGCGACGGCGCGGCCGCCGAACCAGTCGTCCTCGGCGTCGGGGTCCGAGGTGAAGGTCATGTCGTGGCCCGCGCCCCAGCCGAGCTGCAGGGTTGCCGACAGGCCGCCCTGGAAGACGTCCTCCACCTCGGTCTCGAGGGTCAGCAGGCCGCCGGTATCGGCGCGGGTCTCGTAGTCGTCCTTGGCGAAGCGGAAATCGAGGGCGCTGCGGAACAGGACGCGCTCGCTGTGCTGCCAGTCCTCGACCCGGATCTCGATCCGACGGTAGGGCGTGCCCTCGTCGAGGGCGGTCTCCAGATCGAAGCTCGACTCCTCGAAATAGGCCACGGCGAGTTCGCCCTTGCCGAAGGGGATCTCGTCGATGCCGGCGCCGAGGCCGGTGCCGTTCCAGTAGTAGAAATCGTCGATATAGGTGTCCTGGCGGTAGTAGAATCGCTGCCCGGCCCAGATCCGCGCGCCGGCGAGCGGCCCCGTGGTCGTGAAATCGTCGAGCCCGACCCAGCTCTCCACGAGATCGGCGGTCCAGTCGTCGTAGGAATTGTAGGGCGTTCCGGTGATCGCGGCGCGGAGATTGAACTCGAGCGTCGGACCGGTCTCGCGGTCGCCGAGGGTCAGGGTGAAGCCCGGCTCGAAATAGGTCTCGCATTCGTTGCCGAGGCGGTACTTGGCGGGCGCCTCGGGGAGCTGGAAGCATACCTGCGGACCGCCGCCGGAGCGGCCGCCGAACCCGGCGCGGAGATAGCCGAAGCTGACGAGTTCCACTTCTTCCGAGGAGTAGAGGGTGGGCCAGCCCGAGTCTTCCGCGCCGCTCTCTTGCGCGGCGGCGGCGCCCGCCGCGAGGATGCTGCCGGAAACCGCGATCGTCCTGAGCCATGACATGGCGTCACCTTCCCCCGTTGTTACGGGGGAAGCCTCGAAGGGCGTGAAGGGGGGCGCAACCGGCCCCCCGCGCCGCAGCGCGGCGTGAGGCGCCGATGCATCACGGGTCGCGGATCAGACCAGCACCGCGCCCGGCGTGGTGATCTGCTGGCCTTCGCGGTCCGCGTTCGGCAGGAGCATCTTGTTGTGCGGCTCGCCCGACGGGATCATCGGGAAGCAGTTCTCGTGCTTCTCCACCAGGCAGTCGAAGACCACCGGGCCGTCATGCTCGATCATCTCCATGATCGCGTCGTCGAGATCGCCGGGGTCCTTGCACTGGATGCCCTTGGCGCCGAACGCCTCGGCGAGCTTCACGAAATCGGGCAGGGCCTCGGACCAGGACTGGGAATAGCGCTCGCCGTGGAGCAGCTCCTGCCATTGCCGGACCATGCCGAGGCGCTCGTTGTTGAGGATGAACTGCTTCACCGGCAGGCGGTACTGCACCATCGTGCCCATTTCCTGCATGTTCATCAGCCACGACGCCTCGCCGGCGACGTTGATGACGAGCGCGTCCGGGTGGGCGACCTGCACGCCCATCGAGGCGGGCTGGCCGTAGCCCATCGTGCCGAGGCCGCCGGAGGTCATCCAGCGGTTGGGCTCGTCGAACTTCAGGTATTGCGCCGCCCACATCTGGTGCTGGCCGACCTCGGTGGCGATGTAGCGGTCGCGGCCTTTGGTGAGCTCCTCGAGCCGGGCGAGGGCGTGCTGCGGCTTGATGACGCTTTGGGAGGGCGTGAAGCCGAGGCAGTCGACGCTGCGCCATTCCTCGATCTTCGCCCACCAGGATTTCAGCGCCTCGCGGTCGGTGCGCCGGCCCTGGGCCTTCCAGATGCGCAGCAGGTCCTCGAGCACATGGGCGACGTCGCCGATGATCGGCATGTCGACATGGATGACCTTGTTGATCGAGGACGGGTCGATGTCGATATGGGCCTTGGCGGAGTTCGGGCTGAATTCCTGGATACGGCCGGTGATGCGGTCGTCGAAGCGCGCGCCGATGTTGATCAGCAGGTCGCAGCCATGCATGGCGAGATTGGCCTCGTAGAGACCGTGCATCCCGAGCATGCCGAGCCAGTTGGCCCCCGAGGCCGGATAGGCGCCGAGGCCCATCAGCGTGGAGGTGACCGGGAAGCCGGTCTCCTCGACCAGCTCGCGCAGCAGCTGGCTGGCGGCGCGCCCCGAATTGATGACGCCGCCGCCGGAATAGATCACCGGCCGCTTCGCCTTTGCCATCGCCTCGGCGAGACGGGAGATCATCTCGGGATCGCCCTTCACCCGCGGCTGGTAGCGGGAGACATCGGCCTTCTGGCGCGAGACGTAGGCGCCGGCGGCGAACTGCACGTCCTTCGGGATGTCGACGAGGACCGGGCCGGGGCGGCCGGAGCGGGCGACGTGGAACGCCTCGTGGATGGTGCCCGCGAGGCGGTCGGTGTCCTTCACCAGCCAGTTGTGCTTGGTGCAGGGGCGGGTGATGCCGACCGTGTCGGCCTCCTGGAAGCCGTCGGTGCCGATCAGGAAGGTCGGGACCTGGCCGGAGAGGACGACGATCGGGATCGAATCCATCAGCGCGTCGGTGAGGCCGGTGACGGCGTTGGTGGCGCCGGGCCCGGAGGTGACGATGGCGCAGCCGACGCGGCCGGTGGAGCGCGCATAGCCCTCCGCGGCATGGACCGCGGCCTGCTCGTGACGGACGAGGATGTGGCGGATCCCGTTCTGCAGGAAGAGTTCGTCGTAGATCGGAAGCACGGCGCCGCCCGGATAGCCGAACACGACGTCCACGCCCTGATCCTTCAGGGCCTGGACAACCATCTGTGCGCCGGTGATGGGCTTCGTCATCGTCTCTCTCCGTCCTCGGCCCGTCTGGGACGGACCAAATAAGAAGCCCCCGAGGGTCAGGTCGGGGGCGCGGTCGGGGTCATCTGCCGGGTGGGCTCACCCGCCGCGCCTGTCTCGCCTGTCTACAGGAAGGGTCTCCATCGGTCCGGTCCCGTCAGATGCCACCCGGAAGCGATAATGCTGGCGCGGCATGGGGTCAACCGCGAAAACGCTCCGAAAGTGTCGCCCCGGTGAGAGCGGGTGACAGATTGTTGCGCCCGTGGGGCGGCGGGCCGTCCGATTCGGAAATCCGGAACGGCCGGGGGCGGTGCAGGGTTCACAAAGCGGTGGCCGGGCGCCACCGGCGGAGCGCGAAAGGGGGCCACGATGGGCGGCTGGGTCGGAACGCTGAAGACGATCTATCTGGAGGCGGACCGCAAGAAGCTGATGCTGGTGGCCGCCGGCGTCGCCTTCTACGGGCTTCTGGGGCTGTTTCCCGGGATCGGGGCGATGATGGCGCTCGCCGGGCTCTTCGCCGATCCCGAGCAGGTCGCCTCGACCCTCGGCACGCTCGACGGGGTGCTGCCGGCGGATGCGGCGAACATCATCACCGGGCAGGCGCAGCAGGTAGCGGGCTCGTCGGGCGACGGGCTCGGGCTGCTGGCGGGGGCCGGGCTCCTGCTGACGCTCTATTCCGCCTCCAAGGGGATGCAGGCGCTGATGGACGGGCTGAACCTGGTGCACGGACAGGAGGAGACGCGCAGCTTCGTGAAGACGACGGCGCTGAAGCTGGCGCTGACCTTCGGGCTTCTGGTCGGCGTGCTGCTGTGCATCGGCGTGGCGGTGGTGATCCCGGTGGTGCTGCGCTGGCTGCCGCTGACGGGCGATGCCGAGCTCGCTGTCACCATCGCGCGCTGGCCGGTGCTTCTGTGCATCGCGGCGGCGGGGATCGCGCTGGTCTATCGCGTCGCGCCGGCCGGGGAGACCGCGCCATGGCGCTGGATCCTGCCGGGCGCGGCGCTGGCCTGCCTGCTCTGGCTCGTCGGCACGGGAGCCTTCGCGCTCTACGTGCGGATGTTCGCCTCCTACCAGGAGACCTTCGGCGCGCTCGGCGGGGTGGTGATCCTGCTGATGTGGCTCTGGGTCTCCTCGCTGATCGTGCTTCTGGGCGCGCTGGTCTCCAAGGTCCTGCGCGAGCGGCAGGAGGCGGGCTGAGCTTCGCGGTTTGCCTTCGGCCCCGGCTCTGGTTTAGTCGCCTTCCGGTACGCCCGCCGGATCGCGCCGGGCGCCGCGTGACAGGGAGAAGAGACATGGACCGCAGATCGTTTCTGAGGAGCTCGGCGACCGGCGCCGCGGCGGCGGGGCTCGCCGCGCCGGCCTTCGCCCAGGGCAACCGGACGCTGACCATGGTGACGACCTGGGGCCGCGGGCTCGCCGGGGTCCATGACAGCGCGCAGTTCTGCGCCGACCGGATCACCAAGATGACCGACGGCCAGCTGACCGTCGAGCTGAAGGCGGCGGGCGAGCTCGTCGGCGCCTTCGAGAGCTTCGACGCGGTGGCCTCGGGACAGGCCGACATGTACCACGCGGCGGATTACTACTTCACCAACCAGCATCCCGCCTACCAGTTCTTCACGTCGCTGCCCTTCGGGATGACGGCGCTGGAGCTGAACAACTGGTACTATCACGGCGACGGCCAGGCGCTGCATGACGAGCTCGGCCAGATCTTCGGGCTGAAATCCTTCCTTGCCGGCAATACCGGCGCGCAGGCCGGCGGCTGGTTCCGCAAGGAGATTACCGGTCCGCAGGATTTCCAGGGCCTGCGGATGCGCGCGCCGGGCCAGAGCGGCGAGGTGTTCGCAAGGCTCGGCGCCTCGGTGCAGAACATCCCCGGCGCCGAGGTCTATCAGGCGCTGAGTTCGGGCGCGCTCGACGCGGTGGACTGGATCGGTCCTTGGGCCGACGAGGCGGCGGGCTTCCAGGAGATCGCCAGCTACTACTACACCGCGAGCGCCGGCGAGCCGGGCCCCGGCCTGACACTGGCCACCAACCGCGCGGTCTTCGAGGAGCTCTCGCCCGCCCATCAGGGGGTGATCGAGACCACGGCCGCGGCCTGCAACATCTGGACCTGGTCGCTCTTCGTGTCGAAGAACGCCGCGGCGCTGGGGCGGCTACAGCAGACGGGCGTCAACACCCTGTCCTTCCCCGATCCGGTCTGGGACGCGCTCGGGCGGGCCTCGCAGGAGGTTTATCAGGAATACATGGGCGACGACCTCTACAAGCGCATCTTCGACAGCTACCAGGCGTCGATGAAGTCCTCGGCCTCGTGGATCGAGCAATCCGAGGGAACCTACAGCGAACAGCGCGACCGCGTGCTCGGCATGTGATCGCCGGCGGCCGGCAGGCCGCCGGGACGCCCGATCGGGAGGGCAGGGAGGGACGATGCTGGACGCGCTCGCCTGGATCGTCGCGGGAATCGCGACGTCGGTCCGGAACCTCGCCTACGCGCTCGCCCATCCGGGTCTCTGGCTCGACTGGTCGGACGGCGCTGCGATGATGCGCGTGATCTATTACGGCGGCTCGTCGGAATTCTTCTTCGTCGTGCTGACGCTCCTTCTCGCCTATACCGCCGCGGGGCTGTGGCGGCGCAGCCTGCTCTGGGCCGCGGTCCGGGGACTCGAGGGATTCGCCAACGCCGTCGGGCGGACCGTGGCCTGGGCGGGGCTGCTGATGATCCTGCAGCAGATCGTCATCGTCTTCGCGCAGCGGGTCTTCGCCGCCTCCGAGCTGGGCTTCGGCGCGGGCACGATGTTCAGCGCCGACGTGAGCTGGTGGTCGGAGGGGCTGAAGCTCTACAACGCCGCGGTCGTCGCGCTGTGCTGTGCCTGGACCTTCGTGCAGAAGGGGCATGTCCGGGTCGACCTGATCTATGCCCCGGCGGGCTTCCGGGCGAAGCGTGCGGTCGACATGGCGGGAGCGGTCTTCTTCATGATGCCGATGGCGGTGCTGATCTGGATGTATGGCTGGTATTTCATGTGGCGCCACCTGGTGACGCCGCAGGTCTCGGCCTCCGACAGCCTGGATCTCGTCATGCGCAAGGCCACGATCCTGCGCTGGAACGTGGAGACGGTGGGTTTCTCGCCCAACGGGTTCAACGGCTACTTCCTGTTCAAGGTGCTGCTCGTGCTCTTGGCGGGGATGATCTTCCTGCAGGGGATCGCCGTCTTCTACCGGGCGCTTCTCGAATTCCGGGAGGGGCCGGAGGCGGCCGACAGGTATCTCGACCGCGACGCGGGCGGCGGGGATGCCGACGGGGCGGGGGCGGTCTGATGCTGTTCGGTCTGGACGGGGTCGAGGCCGGCCTTCTCATCGTGGCGCTCTGTCTCTTCGGCGCGATCCTGTCGGGCTTCCCGGTGGCCTTCGCGCTCGGCGGCGCGGCGCTCGTCTCCTTCGGCATCATCGCCGCGCTCGACGCCTCGGGGCTGCTCGTGCATCAGGCCGTCGATACCGGGTCGGAGGGCTATCGCGCGCTTCTCCGGGAGAGCGTCGCGCCCATCGACATCTCCACCTTCCGCTACCCGGACCTGCCGCGCATGGCCGAGGCGCTGTTTCCCGGCGGCTGGGAGATGGCGCTCGACCGCAACCTCTCCTTCATCGTCAACCGGATCAACGAGCGGGTGCTCGCGGGGGCGTCGATCGAGACGCTGCTCGCGGTGCTGATGTTCGTGATGATGGGGATCACGCTGGAACGCTCGCGGATCGCCAACGACCTGCTGACCACCATGGCGCGGGTCTTCGGGCCGCTGCCGGGCGGTCTTGCCGTGTCGGTCGTGGTGGTCGGCGCGTTCCTCGCCGCCTCCACCGGCATCGTCGGCGCGACGGTGGTGACGATGGGGCTGCTGTCGCTGCCGACGATGCTCAGGAAGGGCTACAGCCCGGAACTCTCCACCGGCGTCATCGCGGCCTCCGGCACGCTGGGGCAGATCATCCCGCCTTCCATCGTCATCGTGCTGCTCGGCACGCTCGCCGGCGACCTCTACGCCACGTCGCAGGAGGCGCGGGCGCAGGCGCTGGGCTGCCCGGACGCGCTCACCTATCTGGGAAAGGCGGCGGTGGTCTCGGTGGGCACGCTGTTCCAGGCGGCGCTGCTGCCCGGGATCGTGCTGGCGCTGCTCTACGGGCTCTACGCCTTCGGCACCGCGCTGCTCAATCCGGCGAAGGCGCCGCCGGTCGCCTCCGAGGGCGGATCGGGCGAGGTGGTGACCCGCGGCGAGGCGCTGACCTGGTTCCTGGGCGTGCCGGCCGCGCTGCTCCTCGCGGTAATCCTGGCCGGGGCGGCGGGACTGGCGGGCGGCCAGGAGGCCGGGGGCGGCGGCGGGCGCGTCGCCACGCCGTTGCGCACCAACGTCTCCGACCAGTGCCGGGAGGCGATGATCGACCTGCACGGGCAGGGGGCATGGGACCGGGCGGTGGCGGCGCGGGCGGCCGGGGGCGCGGAGGCGAGCGGGACCGCGGACCCGGCGCCGTCCGGGTCGCCGCCCGTCGGAACCGGCATCGCCGCCTTCGCGCTCCTCGCGGCGCTGGCGCTGTCGGCGGCGCGGGGGATCGCGCCGAGCGCCGACATCCGGCCGCTTGCGGCCGGGGCGGCCGGGGTGGCGCTGGTGCTGCTTGCGGACATCCTTCTCGTCGGGCCCGCGACATCGCCCGGCGCGACCACGCTGATCCTCGCGCTGCCGGGGCTTCTCGTGCTCTGGTCGCTTCGCGAGGCGGCGCGGCGGCTCGCGACCAACGACCTCGTGCGCGTGGTCTTTCCGCCGCTTCTGCTGATCGTGGCGGTGCTGGGCGCGATCCTCGGCGGCATCACCAATCCCACCCCGGCGGCGGCACTCGGGGCGGGAGGCGCGATCATGCTCGCCGCCTATCGCCGGCAGGTGGAGCAGGGACGCTCGCCGCGCGTCGTCGTCGGTGCGGCGCTGGCGGTGGCGGCGATGCTGCTGCTCGGCCTGAACTTCGACCTGCGGGTCGGCCGGGACGAGACCGGGGTGGCGGAATGGATCGCCTTCGTCGTGGCGCAGGGCTGCTACCTCTTCGCGATCTTCGGGCTGCTCTATTCCTGCGTCGTGCTCTGGCGCGGCGGGGTGCTGACGCCGGTGGTGCGGGAGACGGCAAAGGTCACCTCGATGGTGTTCACCATCCTGGTCGGCTCGCAGCTCCTGAACCTCGTCGTGATCTCCTTCGGCGGCGAGGATTACGTGCAATCCTTCCTGAGATCCTTCGACGACGAGATGACCGTCTTCCTGATCGTGATGCTGGTCCTGTTCGTGCTGGGCTTCGTGCTCGACTTCCTCGAGATCATCTACATCGTGATCCCGATCGTCGGGCCGGTGATCTACGGCGGCGCGATGGACCCGAAATGGGTGACGATCATGATCGCGGTGAACCTGCAGACCTCGTTCCTGACGCCGCCCTTCGGGTTCGCATTGTTCTACCTGCGCGGCGTGGCGCCGGCGGAGGTGACGACGGGGCAGATCTACCGCGGCGTGGCGCCCTTCGTGGCGATCCAGGTCGCCGGCCTCGCGCTGCTCTGGGCCTTTCCGGGCATCGTCACGCTGGTGCCCGACCTGTTCCCGAACTGATCCGCAGGTTCCCGAACTGATCCGCGGGCTCAGTCCCGGCGGGACATGGAATCGGGCAGGTCGAGTCGGGCGACCTGCTCGGCGATCGGATCGGTGGAGAGGGGATGGGTCTCGGCGTCGTGACGCTCGGGATCGCCCAGCGGCTGCCAGCGGTCGGACTTGAAGATCTCGAGCGCGCTGAAGCGGGACTTGTAGCCCATCTTCGGACTGCCGGGCACCCAGTAGCCGAGATAGACGTAGGGCAGGCCCGCTTCCCGGGCGATCTCCACATGGTCGAGAATCGCGTAGGTGCCGAGCGAAAGCTGGCCGAGCGCCGGATCGTAAAAGGAATAGACCATCGACAGGCCGTCATCGAGCAGGTCGGTCAGGCAGACGGCGATCAGGTCGGAGCGGCCGGTCTCCGGGTCGGGGCGGCTGTATTCGACGACCCGGCTGCGGATCGGCGTCTCCTCGATCATCGCCGCGAATTCGAAGATGTCCATGTCGGCCATGCCGCCATCGGCGTGGCGGCTGCCGAGATAGTCGCGGAAGAGCTCGTATTGCGCCTCCGTCGCCCAGGGCGCGTTGGCGGTGCGGCTGACCTCGGCGTTGCGCTTCAGGATCCGGCGCTGGGTCCGCGAGGGCGCGAAATCGGCGACCCGGATGCGGGCCGAGAGACAGGCGGCGCATTCGGCGCAGGACGGCCTGTAGAGGACGTTCTGCGACCGGCGAAATCCCTGCTTGGAGAGCGAATCATTCAGGAGTTGCGCCTCGTCCCCCTGGAGCGCGGTGAACAGCTTTCGCTCAACGCGGCCATCGAGATACGGGCACGGCTGCGGGGCCGTCACATAGAATTGCGGCGTGACGGGCAGAGTATGGCGCATTCATCCCCCCGGACCGGTGATCGTCGGAGGGTAGCGCGCGGACCGGGGTGCGCCAAGTCCCTCCCTTCGTCGAGATGCTCAGTCGAGGACCGCTCGGTTGATCGCCGCCGATCCAAGCACCAGGTCGGTCAGCCCCTGGCCCCGTGCAGTGCCGATCATCAGCGCCCCGGACATGACCTGGAGCGGAAAGACGATGACGCAGGCAGTGTAGCCCGCCGTGTGCAGGAACGCCTGCATCGGGTCGAGGCGGCGGCCCTCCGCATCGCGAAGCTCGATGGAGAGAAGCCGCATTCCCGGTGTTCCCGACAGCCGCGCGATGGCGGCGGCGCGGTAGGCGAAGCCGACGCAGAGATAGAACAGCGGGAAGTAGAAGATCGAGGTGAAGAGGGTGAGCGGCGTCAGCAGGAGCGACAGCAGCGAGATGGCGATCACGTCCAACACCCAGGCGAGGGCGCGCTTCACCGTGGTGTCGGCGTAGAACTCCGCGTGGCGGATCGGGTCGGGAAGTCCGATGGCGGTCATCATGAGGGTCCATCTAGGTATCGGGCCCGCCCCGTGGAAGGGCGGGCCGCGACGGATCGGGTCCGGATCAGGCTTCGGCGGGCGTCTCGTTCGAGCGACGGGCGCGATCTTCCATGAACTGGTCGAACTCCGCCTTGTCGCGCGCCTCGCGAAGGCGCTTCAGGAAGGCCTCGAAGGCGGCCTGCTCGTCCTCGAGCCGGCGCAGGGTCTCGCTGCGATAGGCGTCGAAGGCGGCGTTGCCCGACGAGCCGCGGAACGAGGCTCCGGACCGGCCCATGCTGCAGCCTCCGCCGAGGGTGAACTTGTTCTGCCAGAGCATGTAGGCGAGAAGCGCCAGCCCCACCGGCCAGAGAAAGATGAACCCCGCCACCATCGCGGCGATCCAGGCGAACCGCCCGCGGCGGTCGAGCCAGCTCTCGGCCCGGACGAGAGGGTTGGGTCGGGTGACGGACGGGTCGGCATAGGCTGTCATCGGAACCTCCTGGGGGATGTTAAAGGCTTTCACATGGAAGTAGGTGGGTAGGGCGGCGGGCGCCGTCAAGATGCGATGTGAAGGGTTTTCACATTGGGTGCGGCGGGCTGAATTCCGCCTCCGGGCGCCCGTTGCGGCCGCGATGCGGTCAGGAACGGCACCGGCCCGCCCGGTCCGCCGCTGCGGGGAAGGATCGCCCGGCCGATCCGGCCCGCCGTGACGCCGGGCGTCCGGACCGCGTTTGCGGCGGTCCGGGCTCCGGCGCGTGGGGGCGGTCGTCCGCCGTGAGTCCGGCGCAATCGCCTTGACGCGCCCCGGCCGCGTGCCCCTAGTGCGACCATGCCGCTCACTGACCGCATCACCTGCGCGCCGCGCGCCTTCGAGGCGGATCGTGCAAGCGAGGCGCGCGACGCCCTCGGCGATCTCGGCCCCGATCTCGACGCGCTCGTCGCCGGGGTGGCGGGGTGCAGCCCCTACCTGAAGGGCCTGCTGGAGAAGGAGGCGGAGTGGCTGCGGGAGATTGCCGCGACGGAGCCGGAATCGGCGTTGCAGGACGTGCTCGGCGCGCTGAGCCAGGCCGAGCCGGGCGATCTTCACACGGCGCTGCGCCGCGCCAAGAGGCGGGTCGCGCTGCTCGTGGCGCTCTGCGATTGCGGCGGAATCTGGTCGCTGGAGGAGGTTACCGGCGCGCTGACGCGGCTCGCCGACCTGGCCGTGGCGCGGGCCTGGGGACACGAGGTCGGCGCCGAGATCGCGCGTGGCCGGCTTCGGGAGACCGCGCCCGGGACGGGCGGGCTGGTGGTGCTGGCGATGGGCAAGATGGGCGCCTTCGAGCTGAACTATTCCTCCGACATCGACCTCGTCTGCCTCTTCGACGAGACGCTGCACGAGGAGGAGGACGGGGGCGGGGCGATGGAGGCGCGGACGCGCCTCGTCCGGGCGACGCGGAAGGCCTCGGCGCTGCTCAACGAGACCAGCGCCGAGGGATACGTCTTCCGCACCGATCTGCGGCTGCGACCGGACCCGTCGGTCACCCCGGTCTGCCTCGGCATGGAGGCGGCGGAGCGCTACTACGAATCGCTCGGGCGGACCTGGGAACGGGCGGCGCTCATCAAGGCGCGGCCCTGCGCCGGCGACGTGGAAGGCGGTGCGCGCTACCTCGACCGGCTCAGGCCCTTCATCTGGCGGCGGCATCTGGATTTCGCGGCGATCGAGGACGCCCATGCGATCCGGCGGCGGATCCGCGACCACAAGGGGCTCGGCGGCGCGATCACGCTGCAGGGGCACGACCTGAAGCTCGGGCGGGGCGGCATCCGCGAGATCGAGTTCTTCACCCAGACCCGGCAGATCATCGCCGGGGGACGCGACGAGAGCCTGCGCGTGCGCGGCACGGTCGAGGGGCTCGGCCGGCTCGCGGCGGCCGGCTGGGTCGATCGCGGCGCCGCGCGCCAGCTTGCCGAGGATTACCGGGCGCTGCGCAATGTGGAGCATCGGCTGCAGATGATCGCCGACCGGCAGACCCATGCGCTGCCCGACGATGCGGAGGGGGTGGCGCGGCTCGCCGCCTTCCTCGGCCGCGACGAGGCCGAGATGTGCGCCGAGCTCGAGGAGCTGCTGCTCCGCGTCTCCGAGCTGACCGAGGATTTCTTCGCCCCGTCGACGCCGCGCCGGGGCAGCGAGCCGGATTCTCGCGCCGGCACAGGCCGAGCTGATCCAGGGCTGGCGCGCCCTCCCGGCGCTCAGATCCGAGCGCGCGCTCGACCTCTTCGACCGGATCCGGCCGGCGCTGCTCGAGAAGCTCCTGACGAGCCCCAAGCCGGATCGGGCGCTGGCGCATTTCGACGGGTTCCTGCGCGGCCTGCCGGCGGGGGTGCAGTTGTTCTCGCTCTTCGAGGCGAACCCGGAGCTTCTCGACCTGATCGCCGACATCGCCGGGACGACGCCGGAGCTCGCGGCCTATCTCAGCCGCAATTCCGCAGTCCTCGATTCGGTGCTCGGGGGGCAGTTCTTCGCCGAGTGGCCGGGACGGGATGAGCTTCTCCGCGACCTCTCGCGGGAACTGGAGCGGGAAGAGGATTACGAGCGGCGCCTCGACCGGGCGAGGAGCTGGGCGCGGGACTGGCATTTCCGCATCGGCGTGCATCATCTGCGCGGTCTCGTGGACGGCGCCGGGGCGGGACGGCACTATGCCGAGCTCGCCTCCGCCGTGGTCGCGGCGCTCTGGCCCGCGGTGATCGGCGAGCATGCCGCCAGGCATGGCGCGCCGCCGGGCCGCGGGGCGATGGTGCTGGCGATGGGCTCGCTCGGCGCGGGGCATCTGACCGCGCGCTCCGATCTCGACCTCATCGTGATCTACGATGCCGACGGGCTCGAGGAGTCCCAGGGCCGGAGGCCGTTGTCGGCGCGGACCTACTACGCGCGGCTGACCCAGGCGCTGGTGACGGCGCTCTCGGCGCCGATGTCGGAGGGCCGGCTCTACGACGTGGACATGCGACTTCGGCCCTCGGGCAAGCAGGGGCCCGTGGCCACCGCGCTCGCCTCCTTCGACCGCTACCAGCGGGAGGACGCCTGGACCTGGGAACACCTGGCGCTGACGCGCGCGCGGGGCATCGCCGGGCCGCCCGATCTCGTCGCCGACGTGGAGGCGGTGCGCGGCGCCGTTCTCACCGCGGAGCGGGACCCGGCGCTGGTCCTCGGGGACACGGCGCGGATGCGCTCCCGTCTCGCCGAGGCGAAGCCCGGCCGCGCCTGGGAGGTGAAGGCCGGGCGCGGCCGGCTCACCGAGATCGAGCTCGCCGCGGCGGCGCTGGGGCTCCTTTCCGGCTCGGCCGCGCGGGCGCCGGCGGACCAGATCCGCGACGGCCACGCGGCGGGGTTCCTCGGGGTGGCGCAGGCGGAGGTGCTGGCGGAGAGCCATGCCGGGCTGTCGCGCTTCCAGGACGCGAAGAGGCTGCTGGTGGAAACCGATTTCGATCCCGCGGAGCTCGGCCAGTCGGGTGAGGCCATGGTCCTGCGGGAGACGGGATGCGCGGATCTGGACGCGCTCTTCGAGCGGATCGAGGTCTGGGCGGAAGCGGCAGGCGACGTGATCGACGCGGCGGTGCGGGACGAGGTGGACGATGACGGAGCGTGACCCGGCCGATCCGAAGGGGCTGATCGACGAAAGCTTCGAGATCGAGGGGATCGGCCTCGCCGAATGCCGGACGATCTTTCTCGACTGGGCGCTGTCGCTGCCCGAGGACATGCCGGCCGCGCGCGCCGCGCCGCGCCTCGTCGAGCGCCACCAGGGCAAGCCCCGCGACCATCCGATGCAGGAGGTGCTGCGCGAGGCGCTCGGGGAGCGCGCGCGCCCGGCCCGCCGCGGCGGCTGGAAGGCGCGGCGGGAGACGTGACGGTCAGGCGGAGAGAGCGGCGGCCTCGCGGGCCAGCGCCGTGATCCCCTCCCAGTCGCCGGCCTCGACCTTGTCCCGGGGCGCGACCCAGGAGCCGCCGACGCAGAGCGTGTTGGGCAGGCCGAGGTAGTCCGGCGCGTTCCGCAGGGTGATCCCGCCGGTGGGACAGAAGCGGATCTGCGGCAGGGGCGCGCCGATGGCCTTCAGCGCCGGGGCGCCGCCATTGGCCTCGGCGGGAAAGAACTTCGCCACCGTGTAGCCGCGCTCGAGAAGCCGCATGGCCTCCCCGGCCGTGGCGATGCCAGGCAGCATCGGCAGGTCGGCCGCCTCCGCCGCGTCGAGAAGGCGGTCGGTGACGCCCGGAGAGACGCCGAAGCGGGCGCCGGCCGCGATCGCCTGCGACACGTCTTCGGGGGTCAGCAGCGTGCCGGCGCCGACGGTGCCGCCCTCGACCTTCGCCATCTCGGCGATGACCTCGAGCGCGGCGGGAGTGCGCAGCGTGACCTCGAGAGCGGGCAGGCCGCCCGCGACCAGCGCCTCGGCCAGGGGACGCGCATGGGCGGCGTCGTGGACGACGAGGACGGGGATGACGGGGGCGAGGCGGCAGATCGCCTCGGATTTCCGGCTGGCCTCGGCGGGGGTCATCGGCGGTTCCTCCTCTTTGGGGGCGGTCGGAGCGCGGTATTCGGGACGACGAAGAACGGGGTGGCGTCAGACCACGACGCCCGCCCCCTGGCTGGCGAGGCCGACATTCTCGCGGAAGACCTGGAAGAGCTCGCGACCGATGCCGTGGCCGTTGCCGGCGAGGTCGGCCTGCACCGGCTCGCGGGCGTCGAAATCGACGCCCACGGCTTCGATCGTGCCCTTGGTGGCGTCCACCCGGATCACATCGCCGTCGCGGAGCTTGGCGATGGGTCCGCCATCGGCGGCCTCGGGCGAGAGGTGGAGGGCGGCGGGGACCTTGCCGGAGGCGCCGGACATGCGCCCGTCGGTGAGAAGCGCTACCCTGAGACCGCGATCCAGGAGCACGGCGAGGGTGGGGGTGAGGGAGTGCAGCTCGGGCATGCCGTTGGCGCGGGGGCCCTGGAAGCGGACGACGACCACCGTGTCCTCGGTGAACTCGCCGCGCTTGAAGGCGTCCTTCACCTCCTGCTGGTCGTGAAGAATCCGGCACGGCGCCTCGATGACGTGGAACTCCTCCTTCACCGCGGAGACCTTCATCGCGGCGCGGCCCAGGTTGCCCTGCAGATCGGCCAGGCCGCCGGTCTTCTGGAACGGATCGGAGACCGGGCGGAGGATCTTGTCGTTGCGGGTCTCGCGATCCGTCGCGTCCTGCCAGGCGACCTCGCCATCCGTCAGCTTCGGCTCCTTCACGTAATCCTTGAGCCCGTCGCCGACGACCGTTCGCGTGTCGTCGTGCAGGAGGCCGGCCTCGAGCAGCTCGCCGATCATGTAGGTGAGCCCGCCGGCGGCGTGGAAGTGGTTCACGTCGGCGAGGCCGTTCGGATAGACCTTGGCCATCAGCGGCGTGACGCTCGAGATGTCGGCGAAGTCCTGGAGATCCAGGTGGATGCCGGCGGCGCGCGCCATCGCCGGCAGGTGGATGACGAGGTTCGTCGATCCGCCGGTGGCCATGAGGCCGACGATCCCGTTCACGAAGGCCTTCTCGTCGAGGATATGGGCGGCGGGCCGGTAATCGTTGCCGAGATTGGTGATCTCGGTCGCGCGGGTGGCGCCGGCGCGGGTCAGCGCATCGCGGAGCGGTGTGTTGGGGTTGACGAAGGAGGCGCCGGGCAGGTGCAGGCCCATAAACTCCATCAGCATCTGGTTCGAGTTCGCGGTGCCGTAGAAGGTGCAGGTGCCCGGGCCGTGGTAGGATTCCATCTCGGCCTTCATCAGCTCGTCGCGCCCCACCTCTCCGGCGGCGAATTTCTGGCGCACCTTCGACTTCTCGTCGTTGGGCAGGCCGGAGGTCATCGGGCCGGCGGGCAGGAAGATGGCGGGGATGTAGCCGAACGTCGCCGCGGCGATGACGAGGCCGGGGACGATCTTGTCGCAGACGCCGAGATAGACGGCGGCGTCGAAGGTGTTGTGGCTGAGCGCGACGCCGGTGGCGAGCGCGATCACGTCGCGCGAGAACAGCGACAGCTCCATGCCGACCTGTCCCTGCGTGACGCCGTCGCACATCGCCGGCACGCCGCCGGCGACCTGGGCGGTGGCGCCGGCGGTCTTGGCGGCGTCCTTGATGATCGCAGGGAAGCGCTCGAACGGCTGATGGGCGGAGAGCATGTCGTTATAGGCGGTGACGATGCCCACGTTCGGCTGCCGGCCCGTCGCCAGCGCCTCCTGGTCCTCGCCCATCGCGGCATAGGCATGGGCCTGGTTGCCGCAGGACAGGTGCGCCCGGCGCGGCCCCTCCTCGGCGGCCTGCGCCATCCGGTCGAGATAGGTGGCCCGGCTGTCGCGGGAGCGCTCCACGATGCGCTCGGTGACGGCGGCGATGGTGTCGTTGAGGGACATGCTGGTCCTCCCGTGCGGACTGGCTGCTGGTTCTCGCCTAACATAGGTGCGCTAGCGCTACCAGACAGCGCGGCGGCTTTTCTCCGCGCCGGATTGTGCCTATGGGCTGCGGGATGAGCGCCCCCTCCCGCCCCGTCGTCCGGCTGCGGCCGAAATCGAAGCCGCAGGCGATCCGGCACGGCTTTCCCTGGGTCTATGCCGACGAGCTGGTGACCGACCGGCGCACATCGAAGCTCCCGGGCGGCACGCTGGCGGTGCTCGAGGATGCCGAGCGCCGGCCGCTGGGGCTCGCGGCGGTGAACCCGGCCTCGAAGATCATCGCGCGGATGCTCGATACCGACCCGGCGGCGGAGGTGGACGCGGGCTGGCTGGGCAGGCGGATCGCGCGGGCTCTGGCGCATCGCGCGCGGCTCTACGAGGCGCCGTTCTATCGACTGGTCCACGCCGAGGCGGACGGGCTGCCGGGCGTGGTGGTGGACCGGTTCGGCGCGGCGCTGGTGGTGCAGCCGAACGCGGCCTGGGCGGAGCGGCTGCTCGACCCGCTGGTGGCGGCGCTGATCGCCGAGACCGGGGCGGAAACGGTGCTGAAGAGCGCGAGCGGGCGGACGCGGGCGCTCGAGGGGCTGGACGGGACCGATGCCGTGCTGCGGGGCGGCGTGGACGGGCCGGTGCCGGTGCCGATGAACGGCGCGGTCTACATGGCCGACCTCGCGGGCGGGCAGAAGACCGGACTGTTCTTCGACCAGCGGGACAACCACCGGGCGGCGGCGCGGCTGGCGCGGGGCGCGCGGGTGCTCGACGTCTTCTGCCATGTGGGCGGGTTCGGTCTCGCCGCCCTGGCGGGCGGCGCCGAACGGACCCTGGCCGTCGACAGCTCGGCCGCGGCGCTCGACCTGGCGGCGGAGGGGGCGCGGCGGAGCGGCGTCGCGGAGCGGTTCGCGACCCGGAAGGACGACGCCTTCGCCGCCCTCGAGGCGCTGGCCGCGGAGGGCGAGGTCTTCGACGTGGTGGTCTGCGATCCGCCGGCCTTCGCGCCCTCGAAACCGGCGCGGGAGGCGGGTCTGAGGGCCTACGAGCGGATCGCGCGGCTGGCCGCGTCCGTCGTCGCGCCGGACGGCTATCTGGTGCTCTGCTCCTGCTCCCACGCCGTCGATCTGGCGTCGTTCCGCAACGCCTCGGCGCGCGGCATCGGCAAGGCCGGCCGGCGCGGGCAGATCCTGCGCACGGGCTTCGCAGGACCGGATCATCCGGTGCTGCCGCAGCTGGCGGAATCGGGCTATCTGAAGATGCTGGCCTTCCGGTTGTGAAGGTCCTGCTGGACGCCTGCGTGCTCTATCCGACAGTGCTGCGCGAGATCCTCGCGGGGGTGGCGGCGCGGGGCGGATTCCGGCCGCTCTGGTCGGAGCGGATCCTCGAGGAGTGGTGCCGGGCGGCGGCGCGGCTCGGGCCCGAGGGGGAGGCGGTGGCGCGCGCCGAGCGCGCGGCTCTCGAGGCGGACTGGCCGGGCGCCTCCGCCACGCCGCGGGCCGGCGACCTCTCCCGGCTGCACCTGCCCGACGCCAACGACGTCCACGTTATCGCCGCCGGGGTGGCGGCTCATGCGGATATTCTCTGCACCTTCAACGCGCGCGACTTTCCGCGCCGGACGCTGGCGTTCGAGGGGATCGAGCGGCTCGATCCCGACCAGCTTCTCGGGCGCATCCGGCCGGAGCACGAAGAGGCCGTCGCGGAGACGGTGCGCAGCGTCCACGCCACGGCGGAGCGGCTCTCGGGCGAGACGCTGCCGCTGCGCGCCCTTCTCAAGAGGGCGCGTCTGCCGAAGCTCGGCAAGGCGCTGGCCCGGTAGCGAGGGCAGCGCACGCCGGCGTTTCTGCATCTTCATGCCGGTCCGGGACAGTCGGGTCTTTCCGAGGCTCCGGGGTGGATGCATGGCTGGATTGCGCCGGGCGCAAGTGTCGACGGATGCCGAACGCGGTGCGGGCTGCTACGCGCGGGCGGCGACACGCGATGTCGCGGATGACGGAGACCGGTCCGGCCCGATCGGCCCAGGGTCGGACGAGGCGACGGAGAGTGGTGGGGTGATCGCGGTTCTCGGCGGCGCATGGGCGCTCTTTCTCGGCATGGCCTTCCTGATGGTCGGCAACGGCATGCAGGGCACGCTGCTGGGCGTCCGGGGCGAGATCGAGGGCTTTCCGACCTTCCAGATGTCGCTGGTCATGTCGGCCTATTTCGTCGGGTTCCTCGGCGGCTCGCGGCTGGCGCCGGAGATGATCCGCCGCGTCGGCCATGTCCGCGTCTTCGCCGCGCTCGCCTCGATGATCTCGGCGGCGCTGATCCTGTTTCCGTCGATCACCGAGCCCTGGGCCTGGATCGCGCTCCGGGTGCTGATCGGCTTCTGCTATTCGGGGGTCTATGTCACCGCCGAGAGCTGGCTCAACAACTCGACCACGAGCGAGAATCGCGGCCAGGCGCTGTCGGTCTACATGATCGTGCAGATGGGCGGCGTCGTGGCGGCGCAATTTCTGGTGGTGCAGGGCGACCCGTCGGGTTTCGTGCTGTTCATCGTGCCCTCGGTCCTGGTGTCGCTCTCCTTCGCGCCGATCCTGCTGTCGATCTCGCCGACGCCGTTCCACGAGAAGACGAAGCCGATGAGCCTCGGTCGATTGTTTCGGGTCTCGCCGCTGGGATGCGTCGGCATGCTGCTGACCGGGGGCGCCTATGCCGCGCAGTTCGGCATGGCGTCGGTCTATGCCACGCAGGCCGGCCTGACCGTGCCGCAGGTGGGGACGTTCGTCGGCGCGATCTTCCTCGGCGGGCTGCTGTTCCAGTACCCGATCGGCTGGCTCTCGGACCGGACCGACCGGCGGGTGCTGATCCTGATCTGTTCGAGCCTCGGCGCGCTGGCCTGCATCGTCGGCGCGCTGGTGCCGGCGACGCCGCTCCACGTCACCGTCACGGGCTTCGTGCTGGGCGGCATGATCAACCCTCTCTATGCGCTCCTGATCTCCTACACGAACGACTATCTCGACTATGCCGACATGCCGGCGGCGAGCGGCGGGCTGGTGTTCATCAACGGTCTCGGCGCCATCGCCGGGCCGCTCGTCATCGGTCTGCTGATGACCGCTTTCGGGCCCGTCGGATTCTGGGTCTTCGTGGCGGCGCTGCTCACGCTCCTCTCAGCCTACGCCCTCTGGCGCATGAGCCGCCGCGCGGCGCCGGACAGCGACGAGGCCGGCGGCCATATCGCGGTCACGCCGGCGGTGTCGAGCGTCGGTCTCGCCGCGGCGGCGATCTGGCGCAAGCGCGAGGGGGAGGGAGACGCAGACGAGAGCGAAGAGAGCTGATCGCTGCGATGATCCTTGCGACGCTGGACGCTTTCTGAAACGATTCGATGATGGGGGGACGCGCGGGAGGAGACCAGAGATCATGACGACACCGGAGGAAATCCTGTCCTTCTGGCTCGACGAGGTCGGGCCGAAGGGCTGGTACAAGACGGACGACAGCCTCGACGAACAGGTGCGCGACCTCTACGCCGATGCGTGGGAGAAATCCTCAGAGGGCGGGCACTCGCTCTGGCTGACCTATCCGAACGGAATGCTCGCCTACATCATCCTGACCGACCAGTTCCCCCGCAACATGTGGCGGGGCGAGCCGCGGAGTTTCGCGATGGATTCCGCCGCGCTCGCCGCCGCCAAGATCGCGATCTCGCGCGGCTGGGACCTGCGGGTCGATCCGCCGGCGCGGCAGTTCTTCTACCTGCCGCTCATGCATTCGGAGAATCTCTGCGACCAGGACCGCTGCGTGCGGCTCTTCCACACCCGGATGCCGGAGGCGGAGGACAACCTGCTCCATGCCCGCGCGCACCGGGAGGTGATCCGGCGCTTCGGACGCTTCCCGCATCGCAACGCGACGCTCGGAAGGGAAACGCAGCCTGCCGAGGAGAGCTTCCTGGCCGAGGGCGGCTACGGGGATACCGTGAAGAGGATGCGCGAGGCGGCCTGAACCGGGCGGGCGGTCAGGTATCGGGACCGGGCGCGGTGCGGCCGCCGCGCGCTTCGCCGGGGCGCGCCGCAGGACGCGCACGCCGCGGCGCGCACCGAGACCCGCGAGGATCGGGAGCAGGCGCCGGTCCGGGCCGCAGGGGCCGAACGCGCCACAAGGTTACCGGAAAGCTCCGGCACTCATAAGGATTTGGTCGCCTGTCCGAGTGAGACGGAATGCCTCTCCCGGACGTGACGTCAGGGTTCGAGGCTGCGTCGATCGATCTCCGGAGCTGCGGTTGCAGGTCGCCCGGTGCGCCTCTAGTTAAAGCGGCGTCGAACGTCATCGCGCCGGTCGGGGGCGCGGACCTATCCCGGGACAGTCATGGCCGAGCTGAAGAAGATCGAGGTTCGCGGTGCGCGCGAGCACAACCTCAAGGGTATCGACGTGGACATCCCGCGCGACGAGCTGGTGGTGATCACCGGCCTCTCGGGCTCGGGCAAGTCCTCGCTCGCCTTCGACACGATCTATGCCGAGGGGCAGCGCCGCTACGTGGAGAGCCTGTCGGCCTATGCGCGGCAGTTCCTCGACATGATGGAGAAGCCCGACGTCGACCACATCTCCGGGCTCTCTCCGGCGATCTCCATCGAACAGAAGACCACCTCGAAGAACCCGCGCTCCACCGTCGGCACGGTGACCGAAATCTACGACTACATGCGGCTCCTGTTCGCCCGCGCCGGCACGCCCTATTCGCCGGCCACCGGCAAGCCGATCGAGGCGCAGCAGGTGCAGGACATGGTCGACGCCGTGATGGCGAGGGCGGAGGGCACGCGCGGCTACCTCCTCGCCCCCATCGTGCGCGACCGGAAGGGCGAGTACCGCAAGGAGTTCCTGGAGCTCCGCAAGCAGGGGTTCCAGCGGGTGAAGGTCGACGGCGCGTTCCACGAGCTCGACGACCCGCCCAAGCTCGACAAGAAGTTCCGCCACGACATCGATGTGGTTGTCGACCGGATCGTGGTGCGCGCGGGGCTGGAGACGCGGCTCGCCGACAGCTTCCGCACGGCGCTCGACCTCGCCGACGGGATCGCGGTGCTGGAGACCGCGCCGAAGGAAGGCGACCCGGAGCGGATCACCTTCTCGGAGAATTTCGCCTGCCCCGTCTCGGGATTCACCATCCCCGAGATCGAGCCGCGGCTGTTCTCCTTCAACGCGCCCTTCGGCGCCTGTCCGGCCTGCGACGGGCTGGGGGTGGAGTTGTTCTTCGACGCGCGGCTGGTCGTGCCCGACCAGAACCTGAAGATCGGCGACGGCGCGATCGCGCCCTGGCGCAAGGGCAAGAGCCCGTATTTCACCCAGACGATCCAGGCGATGGCGAAGCATTACGGCTTTTCCACCGCGACGAAATGGGTGGACCTGCCGGAGGAGGTTCAGGATGTGTTCCTGTTCGGCTCCGGCCCGGACGAGATCAGGTTCCGCTACGACGAGGGCGGGCGCGTCTACGAGATCAGCCGGCCCTTCGAAGGCGTGCTCCCGAACATGGAGCGACGCTACCGGGAGACGGATTCGAACTGGGTGCGGGAGGAATTCGAGCGCTACCAGAACAACCGACCCTGTAAGGTCTGCGGCGGCCACCGGCTCCGGCCGGAGGCGCTGGCCGTGAAGATCGGCGGCCTGCATGTGGGCGAGGTGGTCGAGAAGTCGATCAAGGACGCTTTCGACTGGTGCGCGAGCGTGCCGGAGAGCCTTTCGGCGCAGAAGAACGAGATCGCGCGGGCGATCCTGAAGGAGATCCGCGAACGGCTCGGCTTCCTGAACAATGTCGGCCTCGAATACCTGACGCTCAGCCGCAATGCCGGGACGCTCTCGGGCGGGGAGAGCCAGAGGATCCGGCTCGCCTCCCAGATCGGCTCCGGGCTGACAGGGGTGCTCTACGTGCTCGACGAGCCGTCCATCGGCCTGCACCAGCGCGACAACGACCGGCTGCTGACGACGCTCAAGAACCTGCGCGACCAGGGCAATACCGTGATCGTCGTGGAACATGACGAGGAGGCGATCCGGGAGGCGGATTACGTTCTCGATATCGGCCCCGGCGCGGGTGTCCATGGTGGCCACGTGATCGCCGCCGGAACGCCACAGGACGTGATGGCGACGCCCGAGAGCGTGACCGGGGACTACCTCGCCGGGCGGCGCGAGATCCCGGTGCCGGCGGAACGACGCAAGGGCAACAGGAAGACCGTGACCGTGGTCAAAGCGAGCGGCAACAATCTCCACGATCTGAGCGTGGACTTCCCGCTCGGCAAGTTCGTCTGCGTCACCGGCGTTTCCGGCGGAGGCAAGTCCACGCTCACGATCGAGACGCTGTTCAAGGCCGCCGCCATGCGGCTGAACGGGGCGCGGCACACGCCGGCGCCCTGCGAGACGATCAAGGGGCTGCAGCATCTCGACAAGGTGATCGACATCGACCAGCGGCCGATCGGGCGGACGCCGCGCTCGAACCCCGCGACCTATACCGGCGCCTTCACGCCGATCCGCGACTGGTTCGCGGGGCTTCCCGAGGCAAAGGCGCGCGGCTACAAGCCGGGCCGGTTCAGCTTCAACGTTAAGGGCGGACGCTGCGAGGCCTGCCAGGGCGACGGCGTCATAAAGATCGAAATGCATTTCCTGCCCGATGTCTACGTCACCTGCGAGACCTGCGGCGGCGCGCGCTACAACCGCGAAACGCTGGAGATCAAGTTCAAGGGCAAGAGCATCGCCGACGTGCTCGACATGACGGTGGAGGACGCGCAGGGCTTCTTCCAGGCGGTGCCCTCGATCCGCGAGAAGATGGACGCGCTGCTTCGCGTCGGTCTCGGCTACATCAAGGTCGGGCAGCAGGCGACGACGCTCTCGGGCGGCGAGGCGCAGCGGGTGAAGCTGTCGAAGGAACTGGCGCGGCGCTCCACGGGGCGGACGCTCTACATTCTCGACGAGCCGACGACGGGGCTGCATTTCGAGGACGTGAAGAAGCTCCTCGAGGTGCTTCACGAACTCGTCGAGCAGGGCAACACGGTGGTGGTGATCGAGCACAATCTCGACGTCGTCAAGACCGCCGACTGGATCGTCGATATCGGCCCCGAGGGCGGCGATGGCGGCGGGACGCTGGTGGCGACGGGCACGCCGGAAGCCGTCGCGGAGGTCGGGGCGTCCCATACGGGGCGCTACCTGAAGCCGATGCTCGGGGCCCGGAAGGTCGCCGCCGAATGAGCGATCGTTTCGCTGCAAGCACCAATTCCGGCGCAGGGAAAGCTTTGAGATAAGAGCGGCTTGGCATTAACCTTTCGTATACGAAAGGTCTCGCTCGGTCCGAGGATTCCGCCTATCCGATCCGTGGCGGCGCGCACCCGTATCGCCGGGAAATGCCGACCGATCATTGCTATCCTCCAGCGGGACAACACTCGTGAAAATCATTGCCACTCTGTTCTCTTCGGCGGGTCTCGGCGCCCTGGCGCTCGCCGGCAGCGTCGCCGTAACCGCGTCTTTGGCCGGTGCGTCCACCTGCCAGGCGGTTTCGGTCCAAGGCAACACCCAGAAAACCGACTACACCCTGTCCCCGGCCTCGGGTGCCGTCTGCGTGAACGGCGACGGCGCCTTCAACGATGACGCGGCGGCCGTGAACGCCCTCAATCCGTTCGGGTTCAGCGACTGGCTGCTCGGGGACAAGAACGACAAATCGGACGACGGGCTCGTCGTCAGCTTCGGGAACGGTCTGACGAACGAGACCAAGGGCGGCCTGTGGTCGGTCAACGCCAACGGCTACGCCTTTTCCGACCTGATGATCACTTTGAAGGCCGGCCGCACCTTCGCCGCCTTCGACATCGCCGACGCATCGGGCTCCTGGTCGACCAGCCGCGACCTGTCGCACGCCTCGCTCTGGTATCGCGGCACCCCGACCGTGACGCCCGAGCCGCCGGAAACCTCTCCGGTTCCGCTTCCGGCTTCCGCGCTCTTCCTGCTTGCGGGTCTCGGCGGTCTCGCCGGGCTGCGCCGCCGGATGGCCTAGACGTCGCGCCGCCGGGTGGAGCGGAAGTGCTCGCTCCGCCCGGCGAATCGCGCTCCGGCACCAGCGGCTCAGCGCAGGATCACGTCGGCGATGCGGATCACCTCGAGGACACCGCCGGTCCGGCGGTCGACGAGATAGACGTATTCGTCCGTCCGGTAATATCCGAGATCGCCCGTGACCCGCATCAGGTCCATGCCGGGAAAATAGGAGCGCAGGGCCACCTTTGCCGCGATCGTGTCGCCGACATCGAATCGCGGCGTGTCCGGCGGCGAGATGCAGGCCGCGGTCGCGGCTGACCGGCCGGGCATGCACGCCACCTCGACCGGCAGCGCGGATCGGGCGCGGGCGGACCAATCCCCGGCGGCGAGGACGGTCGCGCTGGTCAGCGAGGCGCCCCCCAGCGATGCGCAGACCAAAGCGCTTGCGTATCGCAGCATGGACGCGGACTCCGTATCGGCTCACCCCGGCAACGCACGGAACTCGATTTGGTGACCGTCAGCGGCGGAGTTTTATTGGCCGTGAACGATCTGTTTCCGCTACGCGGCCAGTTCGATCCAGACGGGCACGTGATCGGACGGTTTCTCCCTGCCGCGCAGGTCGGTCTCGATGCGGCTGTCGGAAAGCAGATCCGCAGCCTGCGGCGTCAGGAGGTGATGGTCGATGCGGATGCCGTCGTTCCGGTTCCAGGCGCCCGCCTGGTAGTCCCAGAACGTGTAATGGCCCCCCGCCCGGTGCCGGACGGCATGGGCATCGGTCAGTCCGAGCGCCAGGATCCGGCGGAAGGCGGAACGGGTCTCGGGGCGGGCCAAGGCGTCGTCCCGCCAGACCTCGGGACGTTCGGCATCGCGGTCCTGCGGGATGACGTTGTAATCGCCGCAAAGAATTGCCGGCGCTTCCTCGGCGAGGAGGGCGCGGGCCCGGTCCTCGAGGCGGCACATCCAGTCGAGCTTGTAGTCGTATTTCGCCCCCGGCGCGGGATTCCCGTTGGGAAGGTAGAGACAGCAGAGCCGCATGGCGCGATCGCCGCGAATGGTCGCCTCGATCCAGCGCGCCTGGGTGTCGGTGACGTCGCCGGGCAGGCCGCGGGTGATGTCGGTCATCGGCAGTTTCGAGAGGATGGCGACCCCGTTGAAGCCTTTCTGCCCGTGAGTTTCGACGCGATAGCCCAGATCCTCGATCGCGGCGCGGGGAAACCCCTCGTCGAGGGACTTGATCTCCTGCAGGCAGGCGATGTCCGGCGCGGCCGAGCCGAGCCAGTCGAGAAGGATCGGCAGGCGCGCCTTCACGCCGTTGATGTTGAAGCTCGCGATGCGCATGGTCGGTCCCGCCCGGTTTCGTGCCGCAGCATAGGCCGGGAAAGACCTGCATGCCAGCGCCGGCAGAGCCGCGGCGGGCCGCCCGCATCGGTTATCGCGGCTCTCCCTTAAGGGGGAGGATCACGTCCATCGCGGCGTCGATGGGGAGGGAGGCGTATTGCGGCCGCTCGCCTGCTGGCGTCCTCGTGTCCGGGGGGCTGCGGCGGAGGGGGGCGTCGAGATCATGTTTCATCGGTAAGGCACTCTCAAACTGCTTTCCGGAAATTTCACCCGGATGAGATCAGCTTACCAAAAATTTCCGAGAAAAGCTGTCGAAAGCAATTATGACGCTACGTCCGCTGCCACGGAGGGGGCCTGACCGCGACATTGATGCTTCACCGGAAACGGCGCGGAGCCTACATCGCGAAGCTGGTGCCGCAACCGCAGCTCGACGTGGCGTTCGGATTGTCGATGGTGAATCGCGCCCCGATCAACTCCTCCGTGAAGTCGATTGTCGCGCCCGCGAGGAAGGGCAGGGATACCTGGTCGACCAGGACGCGCTCGCCGTCCTTCTCGAGGACGAGGTCGTCGGCCTCCGGCGCGTCGAGGGTGATCTCGTACTGAAAGCCGGAACATCCGCCGCCCTCGATGGCGACGCGGAGCGCCTGGCCGTCGGCAGAGGCCCCGATCTCGGCGAGGCGGGCGAAGGCGCGGTCTGTGACTTTCGGGGGCAGGTTCATGGTTTGATCCGCCTGTATCCTGGCAACGGTCCGAATATATGGGAGGCGCCCGCCGACAACAAGGAGACGGCCGTGCCAGACGCGCCCGCGCCCTACGCATCCCGTCCCGGGGAGACGCGGGGCCGCCTCCATCCGGAGGAGTTGAGCACGTTCCGGTCGTGCTTCCAGCGCGACCGGGACCGGATCATCCATTCCTCCGCCTTCCGCCGGCTGAAGCACAAGACGCAGGTCTTCATCGAGCACGAGGGTGACTATTTCCGCACCCGGCTCACCCATTCGATCGAAGTGGCCCAGGTGGCGCGCACCATCGCCGGCGTTCTGGGGCTGAACGAGGAGCTGGCCGAGGCGGTCGCGCTGGCCCACGATCTCGGCCACCCGCCCTTCGGACATACGGGCGAAGAGGCGCTGCAGGATCTCATGGCGCCGCACGGGGGATTCGACCACAACGCGCAGGCGATTCGGATCGTGACCTCGCTCGAGCGGCACTACGCGGAGTTCGACGGGCTGAACCTGACCTGGGAGACGCTGGAGGGTCTGGCGAAGCACAACGGACCGGTCGCGGCGCCCGTCCCCTACGCGTTGGCGGACTACGATGCGCGGCACGACCTCGAACTCGACACCCATGCCGGCGCGGAGGCCCAGGTCGCGGCGCTGGCCGACGACGTGGCCTACAATCACCACGACCTGCATGACGGGCTGCGGGCGGAACTCTTCTCCACGGACGAGCTGGCCGAGCTGCCGCTGCTCGACCGCTGCTTCGCGCGCGTCGACGCGCTCTATCCCGGCCTCAACTATTATCGCCGGCGGCACGAGGCGCTCAGGCGGTTCTTCGGCCTTCTCGTCGAGGATGTGGTTGGCGAGGCGCGGGCCCGGCTCGCTCAGATCGAGCCGCGCTCCGCGGAGGAAGTGCGTCGGGCCGGACGGCCGATCATTTGCTTCTCCGATCCGGTCCACGCCGATCTGCAGGTGATCCGCACCTTCCTGTTCCACCGGATGTACCGGGCGCCGAACGTGGTCGAGACGCGGGCGAAGGTCACCCGGGTCGTCCGCGAGCTGTTTCCGCTCTTCATGGAGCGCACCGACCTGCTGCCGAAACAGTGGCGAAAGGATGTGGAGGAGGCGGGGAGCGAGACCGATCTCGCCCGGATCGTGCTCGACTACATCGCCGGCATGACCGACCGCTTCGCCATCGAGGAGCATGGACGGCTGATCGGCGGCGCGCTGGCGCGGGCGATCTGAGGCTCAGAGCTCCAGGATCACCCCCTCGTCCGGCAAGAGCCCGTCGAGTTCGGCCAGGTCCCGGTCCGGCCGCGTCGAGAGGAGCGCCGCGCCGGTGACGGGCAGGGGCGCCGGATCGGCGGTGAAGTTCAGGGCGACGCCGAGGCGGCGCGCGCCGTGGCTGCGGGCGTAGCACAGCACGCCCTCCCCCGCATGGAGCCGCTCGTAGCTGCCGAGCGAAAGGGCGGGCTCGGCGCGGCGGAGCGCGGCGAGCGACCTGACGAGCGCCAGCATCGAGGCGGGGTCGCGCTCCTGCGCCGCCGCGGAGGCGACCGAGGAGAGCGGCAGGAAGGGGGTGCCGGTGGTGAAGCCGCGGCCGGGCGCGTCGTCCTGCCAGGGAATCGGGATGCGGACGGGATCGCGGCCGAGGCCGGTGCCGGGATTGTTGATCGCCCAGGGGTCCTGCAGCATGTGCTCCGGCACGTCCTCGTTCAGCATGCCCAGCTCGTCGCCCTGCCACAGGGTCGGGGTGCCGCGGAGCGTGAGCAGCAGCATCTGCGCGACACGCGCCTGCGCGGGTCCGACGCGCGAGGCGATGCGTGCGCGGTCGTGATTCCCGAGCACCCAGTTCGGCCAGCCGCCCGCCGGGATCATCCGCTCGTAGCGGTCGATATAGGCGGCGATATGAAGGGGATCCCAAGGCGCCGCGATCAGCTCGAAATTGAACGGGAGCTGGAAGCCGTCCAGCGCCGCGCCGTAATAGAGCATCACCTCGTCGAGCGTGCCGTAGGCCTCTCCCACGAGGAGCCGGCCGCCGTATTCCTCGGCGAGGGCGCGCATGTCACGCACGATGGGGAAGCCGTCGGGCTGGTGCGAGGAGAAGGTGCGGAAGAGCGACCGCGCCGGCCCCTCCTCGAACACCCAGTCGGGATTGGCGGGGTTGTCGCGGAGGCGGTGATCGGGAGTCAGGTGCTCGGCCGCATCGACGCGAAAGCCGTCGACCCCGCGCTCGTACCAGATGCGCATGGCGTCCAGCATCGCCGCCTTCACATCGGGGTTGCGCCAGTTCAGCGCGGGCTGTTCGCGGGCGTAGATGTGCAGGTAGAACTGGCCGGTGGCGTCGTCCCATGTCCAGGCGGGGCCGCCGAACTCGCTGACCCAGTTGTTCGGCGGCGATCCGTCCGGCCGGGCGTCGCGCCAGACATACCAGTCGCGCCGCGCCGCAGCGCGAGACGAGCGGCTCTCTACGAACCAGGGATGCAGGTCGGAGGAATGGGCCGGCACGAAATCCAGGAGCACCTTCAGCCCCAGCCCGTGCGCCTCCGAGACGAGCGCGTCGAAATCCCGAAGCGTACCGAAGAGCGGCTCGATTCCGGTGAAATCGGTAATGTCGTAGCCTGCATCCTTCATCGGCGAGGGATAGATCGGCGATATCCAGATCGCGCCGGCGCCGAGCCGGGCGACGTGGGGCAGCCGCGCGCGGATGCCGTTCAGGTCGCCCGTGCCCGAGCCGGTGGAATCCTGGAAGGCACGCGGATAGATCTGGTAGATCATGCCGCTCTGCCACCACGGCGCGGACGCGGGGTCGATCATCTGGGGCTCCCGGGAATGCTTGTTTTTCGCGCTAGCAGAGTGCATCGGGAGCGGCAACCGAGCGCGATGTTCCCTTTCTCCCAGCCGCGCTAATTCTCTCTCGGTCTGGACGGAAGGAGCCCCCGATGGCGGTGGAGACGGCAGCCGGCGCGATCGATCCGATCGCCGCCGTGGCGATGATCGGCGCGCTCGGCGTCGGGTCGCAGTGGCTGGCCTGGCAGCTGCGGATGCCGGCGATCGTGCTGATGCTGGCCGCCGGGCTGATCGTCGGCCCGGTTCTCGGCGTCTTCGATCCCGTCCGCGACATCGGACCGTTCTACCTGCCGATGATCTCCATCGCGGTGGCGATCATCCTGTTCGAGGGCGGGCTGACGCTGAACTTCCACACCCTGCGGGACGCGGCGGAAGGGGTGAAGCGGCTGGTCTTCATCGGCGCGCCGCTCGGCTGGCTCTTCTCGGCGCTGGCGCTGCGCTGGGGCGCGGGCCTGAGCTGGGAGAGCTCGGCGGTCTTCGGCGGCATCATGATCGTCACCGGCCCGACGGTGATCGCGCCGCTCCTGCGCTCCGCCCGGCTGGCGCGGCGACCGGGCGCGCTGCTGCAATGGGAGGCGATCCTGAACGATCCGGTGGGCGCGCTGGCGGCGGTCCTGGCGCTCGAGGTGATCGTCGTGCTGCGCACCGCCGAACAGATGGAATCGGCCTTCCTCTCGCTGGCCTTCGGCATTGCCGTCGCGGCGGTCCTCGGGGCGCTGGCCGGCTATCTGCTGAGCTGGGCGTTCAGCCGGGCGAAGGTGCCCGAATACATGAAGGTGCCGGTGCTCTTCGTCATGGTGCTGGCGATCTTCGCCCTCGCCGATTCGATCCTGCACGAATCCGGTCTTCTCGCGGTCACCGTGATGGGCACCGTGATCGCCAACGCGAACCTCGCCTCTTTCGACGAGCTCCGGCGGTTCAAGGAGCACGCGACGATTCTCCTGGTTTCCGGGGTGTTCATCCTGCTCGCCGCCTCGCTCGACTTCTCGGCGCTGCAGCAGCTCACGTGGCGCTCGGTGCTGTTCGTGGTCGTGGTGCTCTCCGTGGTGCGCCCGGTGACGGTCCTGCTCGCGCTGGCCTTCACCAAGCTGCCCCTGCGGGAGAAGATTCTCGTCGCCACGACCGGCCCGCGCGGTGTCGTCCTCGTCGCCGTGGCGGGGCTCTTCGGCGAGCGGCTGGTGGCGCTCGGCGTCCCGGACGGCGCGCTTCTGGGGCCGCTGGCCTTCATCCTCGTCGCCGCCTCCGTGGTGGTCCACGGGTTCACGCTGGCCCCCGTCGCCCGGCTCCTGAAAGTCACCGCGGCCGAGCGGCCGGGGGTGATCCTCGTCGGCGGCAGCTATTGGACCACCGGACTCGCCGAGACCCTGAAGGAGGCGCGGATTCCGGTGCTCGTGACCGATCCGAACCGCGGACATCTCCGGCGCGCGCGGGAACTCGGGATCGACACCTTCTTCGGCGACATCCTCTCGGAGGGCGCCGGGCTCCGGGTCGAGATGAACGGCTACAAGATCGTCGTCGCGGCGACGGACAACGATGCCTACAACACGCTCGTGGCGACCGATCTCGGCCCGGAATTCGGGCGCGAGCACGTCTACCAGCTGGCACGGGAGAAGGCGGCGACGGCCCGCCACGCGCTGCCCTCGACACTCGGCGGGCGCAAGTTCGCCGGGGCCGCGACCTACAACGAGCTCAACCGGCTGATGTGGAAGGGCTGGGACTTCAGCACGACGAAGCTCAGCGAGGAATACGACATGGCGGCCTGGCGGAAGAACCGTCCCGAGGCGCGGCTGCTGGCCTATATCGACAGCTGGGGAGAGATCCATTTCGTGTCCGAGGATGGCGAGGTCGCGCCGGCGCCGGGCGTCCGGCTGGTCTCCATGCTGCCGCCGGAGGAGAAGGCGCAGGCCGCCTGACCCGGCCCGTTGACGGCCCGGAGGGCGGGGACTAGACCGCCCGGGTTCTACCAAGGGCGATGCGACATGAACCTCTTTGCCGACATGCGGGACCGGGTCCTGGCGATCCTCGCGGACATGCAGGAGGCGGGCGAGCTGCCGGGCGGGCTCGACCTCTCGAACGTCGCCGTCGAGCCGCCGCGCGACCCGGCCCATGGCGACATGGCCACGAACGCGGCGATGGTCCTCGCCAAGCCTGCCGGGAAGAAGCCGCGCGACATCGCCGAGGCCCTGGCCCGGCGGCTGGGGGAGGACGCGACCGTCGAGAGCGCGACGGTCGCCGGGCCGGGTTTCCTGAACCTTCGCCTCGCACAGCCGGCATGGGCAGCGCTCCTGAGCCATGTTCCGACCGCGCCCGATTACGGCCGGTCGGTGCTCGGGCAGGGGGCGCGGGTCAATGTCGAATTCGTCTCCGCCAACCCGACGGGCCCGCTCCATGTGGGCCATACCCGCGGCGCCGTGGTGGGTGACGCGCTGGCGAGCCTTCTCGACTTCGCCGGATACGACGTTACGCGGGAATACTACGTCAACGACGGCGGCGCCCAGGTCGACGTGCTCGCGCGGTCGGTCTATCTGCGCTACCTTCAGGCGCATGGCCGGGAGGTGGCGTTCGAGGACGGCACCTATCCCGGCGACTACCTGATCGCCGTCGGCGAGGCGCTGAAGGCGAGGGTCGGGGCCGCCTATCTCGACGCGGGCGAGGAGCAATGGCTCGCGGAGTTCCGCGACTTCGCCACCGCCGCGATGATGGACCTGATCCGCGCCGATCTCGCCGCGCTCGGGGTGGAAATGGATACCTTCTTCTCCGAACGGTCGCTCTACGGGACCGGCCGGATCGAGGAGGCGCTCGGCGCGCTGGACGAGCGGGGCCTGATCTACAGCGGTACGTTGGAGCCGCCGAAGGGCAAGCTGCCGGAGGATTGGGAGGCGCGGGAACAGACGCTGTTCCGATCCACCGATCACGGCGACGACGTGGATCGCCCGGTGCGGAAATCCGACGGATCCTGGACCTACTTCGCCCCCGACATCGCCTATCACTGGGACAAGATCGGCCGCGGCTACGACCTGCTCATCGACGTGTTCGGCGCCGACCACGGCGGATACGTCAAGCGGATGACGGCGGCCGTCTCCGCCCTGTCGGACGGACGGGTGCCGCTCGACGTGAAACTCTGCCAGCTCGTCCGGCTGTTCAAGAACGGCGAGCCGTTCAAGATGTCCAAGCGCACGGGCAATTTCGTGACGCTGCGCGACGTGGTGGACGAGGTCGGACCGGACGTGACGCGCTTCGTCATGCTGACCCGGAAGAACGACGCGCCGCTCGACTTCGATTTCGACAAGGCGGTGGAACAGTCGAAGGACAACCCCGTCTTCTACGTGCAATACGCCCATGCCCGGATCCGCTCGGTGATGCGAAAGGCCGAGGCGATGGGCGTGGCGCCGGGCCGGCCCTCGCTCGACGATCCGGCCGAGATCGAGGTGGCGAAGAAGATCGCCGAGTGGCCGCGCATCGTCGAGACCGCGGCGAAGGTGCGCGAGCCCCATCGAATCGCGTTCTATCTGTATGATCTCGCACAGGTGTTCCACGCGCTCTGGAACAAGGGGAACGACGATCCCGCCCTGCAATTCCTTAACGAGAGTGACCCGAAGGCGACAGCGACCAAGATTCCGCTGCCTCTGGCCGTTTCCGTTGTGATTTCGTCCGGTCTGGGTATTCTCGGCGTGACCCCCGCGGAAGAGATGCGCTGATCGCAAACGGCGCCGGGCGGGTGTCTTGAGGCGGATCGTAGCAAGGACGCGGCGCGACCGACGTCGCCGCGGCAAGAGGCAGACATGATCGAGGTTATCCACGAGTCCGACGGGGCGCCTGCGGAAGGCGCCGGCGCGCGCGCGCAGAAAATCGTCAACCTGACGGGCGCGACGGTGTCGCTGGCGCTTGTCCTTGGAATGGGAGTCTGGGGCTACAAGCTCATGGTGCGCGACGTCAGTGGCGTGCCGGTGATCGAGGCCCTGGAGGGGGCCTTCCGGACCGAGCCGGAGGAACCCGGCGGAATGCAGACCCCGCATCAGGGACTCGAGGTGAACGAGATCGCCGCGGTCGGCTCGGCGAGCGGACCGGCCGAGGAGGTGCATCTCGCCCCCGATCCCGAGATCCTGGCGAGCGAGGATGCGCCGTGGGGCGAGCTGCTCGAGACAATTCCCGATCCGGCGACCGGCTCGGGCGCGGAGGGGAGCGAGATCCCCGACAGCCGGGAGGTTGCCGTGGCGCGGCCGGCTCCGGGAGAGGGATCGCCGGAGATCGACGACCAGCCGGAGGACGCCCTGGCCACGGATCTCGCCGTCGCGGAAGCGATGGCCGGCATCATGGCCGAAGCCGGCGCCGAGCGGAGTCTCGACAGGACGACCGGGTCGTTGATGGTTCCGCGGCCCCAGCCGCGCCCGGAGGACGAGCCCCTGCAGGTCTCGGCCAGTGCAGGTCCTTCCGGCGTTGGCGCCGGTGAGGTCGAGATCGATGTGCTCTCCAAGGGGACCCGCCTGGTTCAGCTCGGGGCCTACGAGGACGCCTCCGCGGCGCGCGAGAGCTGGACTGCCATCGGGTCGCGATTCGACGACGCCTTCGCCGACAAGCGGATGGTGGTGCAGGAGGCGGAATCCGGCGGCAAGCGCTTCTTCCGGCTGCGGGCGGAGGGATTCACCGATCTGGCGGATGCGCGGAAATTCTGCTCCCGGCTGATGGCCGCTCAGGCGGATTGCATCCCCGTCGAGGTGCGGTGAGCCGGGCCTGCATTCTCGGTTGCGCGGGGCCTCGCCTGTCGCGGGAGGAATACGCCTTCTTCCGCGAGGCGGATCCCTGGGGCTTCATCCTCTTCGCCCGCAATGTCGAGACACCGGATCAGCTCCGGCGGCTGACGGACGAGATGCGGGCGGCTCTGGGCTGGAGGGCGCCGGTCTTCGTGGACCAGGAGGGCGGCCGCGTGCAGCGGCTCGGCGCGCCCCATTGGCGCGACTGGCCGCCGCCGCTCGACCATGTCCGTGCCGCCCGCGACCCGGCCCGCGCCATGCGGCTTCGCGCCCGGCTGATGGCCGACGAACTCCGCGCGGCGGGAATCGACGCGAATTGCGCGCCGACGGCAGATGTGGCACGTCCCGAAACCCACCCGTTCCTGCGCGACCGCTGCTTCGGCACCGACCCGGCGCGGGTGGCGGAGGCGGCGCGGGCGACGGCCGAGGGCTTTCTGGCCGGCGGCGTCCTGCCGGTGGTGAAGCACATGCCCGGCCACGGGCGGGCACAGGTCGACAGCCACCTGGATCTGCCGGTCGTCGAGGCGCCGCGAGAAGATCTGCAGAGCGATTTCGCGCCGTTCCGGGCGCTCGCCGACCTGCCGCTCGGGATGACGGCCCATATTCGCTATGCCGCCCTCGGGGGGCGACCGGCGACGCAGGACCGGGGCGTGATCGACCTAATCCGGCAGGAGATCGGGTTCGGGGGTCTGCTGATGACCGACGACATTTCCATGGAGGCGCTCGGCGGTTCGATCGCGGACCGTGCCCGGGGCGCGGTCGCGGCGGGCTGCGATGTCGTGCTGCACTGCAACGGCGACCGGAGGGAGATGGAGGAATGCGTCGAGGCGCTGGGTCCGCTGACCGGGGCGGGTCTCGAGCGATCCGGGGCCGCGCTGGCGCGGCGTCTGCCGCCGGAGCCGGCGGATTTTTCGGCGCTGGAGGCGGAGCTGTCGGACCTGACGCGGGGACCGGTTCATGGGTGACGTGGAGACCCTGTCGGCGCATGCGGCCGATCGCGTCGCCGCGGAGGCGCTGATCGTCGACGTCGAGGGGTTCGAGGGGCCGCTCGACCTGCTCCTCACCCTCGCGCGCACGCAGAAGGTGGACCTGCGCGGGATCTCGGTTCTGGCGCTGGCGCGGCAATATCTGGACTTCGTGGACCGGGCGAAGCGGTTGCGGATCGAACTCGCGGCCGACTACCTCGTCATGGCGGCGTGGCTCGCCTTCCTGAAGTCGCGGCTGCTTCTGCCGCCGGAGCCAGACGAGGACGGACCCTCGGGCGAGGAACTCGCGGCCCATCTCGCCTTCCAGCTCGAACGGCTGGAGGCGATGCGGAAGGCCGCCGCGGAGCTCATGGCGCGCGACCAGAAGGGGCGGGACTTCTTCGCGCGCGGTCTGCCGGAGAAGGTCGAGCGGGTACGCCGGATCACCTATTCGGCGAGCCTCATGGACCTGATGCAGGCCTATGCGCGGATTCGGACGCGAGACGAGTTCCGTCCCTATGTCATGGACCGCGACCGGGTAATGACAATGGAGCAGGCGCTCGACCGGATGCGCGACCTGATCGGATTCGCCGGAAGCTGGACCTCGCTCGCGTCCTGGATGCCCGAGGGATGGGAGGCGGATCCGGTCATGCGGCGCTCGGCCACGGCGAGCCATTTCGCCGCTTCGCTGGAGCTGGTGAAGGACGGACGGATCGAGATCCGGCAAGGCGAGACCTTCGCGCCCATCGAGATTCGCCGTCGCAATGCCTGAGGAGGAGCCGCCGCTCTTCGAGGCGCCTCATCCGGGCGAACAGGAACGGATGGTCGAGGCGATCCTGTTCGCGTCCGCCGGACCGATGAGCGTCGCCGATCTGAACGCACGGATGCCGCATGGCTGCGATGCGGCCGCGGCGCTCGAGGCGCTGCGCGATCGCTATGCGGGACGGGGCGTGGAGGTGGTGCGCGTGGGCGAGGCCTGGGCGATCCGCACGGCGGCCGATCTGGGATTCCTGATGAGCCGGGAGACCACGGAGACGCGCAAGCTCAGCCGCGCCGCCATCGAGACGCTGGCCATCGTCGCCTACCATCAGCCCTGCACCCGGGCGGAGATCGAGGAGATCCGCGGCGTCGCGGTCAGCCGCGGCACGCTGGACCAGCTGCTGGAGCTCGGCTGGATTCGTTTCGGGCGCCGGCGCCAGAGCCCCGGCCGGCCGGTCACCTTCGTCGTCACGCCGGAATTTCTCGACCATTTCGGGTTGGAGAGCGCCCGCGACCTGCCGGGACTGAAGGATCTCCGCGCCGCCGGACTGCTCGAGAGCCGTCCGATGCCGGAGGGCAGCGGAGAAGCCGGTGGCGACGATCAGGGCGAGATGTTCGGCGAGGAGGAGTAGCGACGGACTCTGGCCCCGCCGGCCATCCGGTCAGGGCGCGGCTTCGACGATCTGCCTGAGGGTCGCGGCGACGCCGGCGATGCCGCGAGGTCGCCAGCCGAGAGCGCGCAACCGATCCGTGCGCATCTCGCTGACTGCCATCGGGTCGGCCCGGGCCGGTAGGCAGCCGTCGAGTCCGGCGATCCGGGCATATGTGCTGAGAAGATCGCGCCGGTCGAGCATGATGTCGGAGACGTTGAGGACCCGATCGGCCGGGCGGTCGAGTTCCACCGCGAGACGCACCGCGCCCCCGAGATCCTCAGCATGAACCTCGGTCCCGGCCCGGGACGGCACCGTCCGGCCGGCGGCGAAATCCGCGAAGAGGTCTGCCCATTTGTGCCTGCGCCCCGGAGGGGCGGGGCCGTAGATCCCGGTCGCCCTGAGAGAAATCCCGTTTGCCGACGCCATAGCATCCTCCACCTCGGACTTCATCCGGCCGTAGAGCGTGTCGGGTCGAGGCGGCATCTCTTCGGACAGGCGCGTTCCGGGCGGATAGGCGCCGTAGACGGCGCGGCTCGACAGGAAGACCACGCGCCGCGTGCCCGCCGCGTCCAGCAGGCGCAGGGAGCCGTCCCGGTTCAGCCGCAGGAACCCCTCCGGGTCGTCCCCCTCGCCGCCGCGATAGCGCCCGGGTTCGTGGGAGAAGGCGGCATGGACGAGCGCGTCGAGGCCGGAGAGGTCGGGAGAGGCGTCCAGGGACCAGTCACGATGGGGCAGGCCGAGGGCCGACGGCCGCCGACCGAGCGTCACGAGCCGGTGGCCGGCCACGAGGAGCGCCTTGCCGACCGGGTATCCCGCCAAGCCTGTCGCGCCGGTCAGACCGATGTGCATGGGGCGGGCATGGCGGAGAGATCGGGCTGCCGGCCCTCCGCGAAATCGTGCCAGAGATCGACGAGCGGCCGCAGCCGGTCCCGCTTCGGATGCGGATCGGCCCAGGGCTTCTCGTACTGGTAGTGCAGGACCCGGATGCTCTCCCAGTTCCAGAGGCCGGGGAGGTTGAACCAGACATATTGCAGCATGTTCATGGTGATCGGCAGGCCGTGCCAGTCGGGGAAGAAGTCCTGCAGGAAGGTCTGGTCGGTGCGCCGCCAGAAGGCGCCTGGCCGGTCCAGCCGCGCGAGCATCGCCTCGAAGGTGGCGGGGCGGGGGCGCGCGGTGAAGACGCCGGAATTCAGGCGGTGGAAGTCCGAGAGGGACTCGTAGACGTTCGGCGCGGCGCAGAATTCGGGATAGTCGAAGAGCCTGTCGATATTGCGCAGGGCCAGCGTGTCGGCGTCCAGGAACACCACGCGATCGTAGTCGAGCTGCCAGAGACGGAGCTTGACGAAATTGTCGAGCGGTGTGTGGAAGGCGGGCTTGTCGCCCCTGGTGAAGGGGGCGGCACCGTGGAGGCGCGCGCGCGAATGGGCGGTGTCGAACGCCTCCGAGGTCGGCAGGAGATCGACCGCGACCAGCCGCGCACCCTGTGCGGAAAGCGGCGCCAGAGCCGCCGCCCCGACCCCTCCGGTATGCATCACGACGCGATCCGCGCGGCTGCCCGTGAGCGCGAGCGATCGCAGGAGGGCCTCCGCACCCCTGGCGAAATCCGCATTCGTGACGAGGGTGACATAGGCGTCGCGTGTCATCGGGTCAGGAGACCGACTTGAGCGCCTTGCCTTCGGGGTCGCGATTGACCGCCCGGCCGAGTTCCTTCGTCCAGGCGGAGACGGCCGGAACGCGCGACCGGTCAATCCGATGGGCGAAGCGCCGCGCGACCTCGACGACCTCCTCGAGCAGGCCCTCTGCAAGGGTGGTGGGTTCCAGCCCGAGAGCCAGGAACTGGTCGTTCTTCACGACGAGGTCGTTCTCGGCGGCCTCCTTGCGCGGATTTGGAAGGTAGGCGACCTTCGCATCGGCGAGTTCGGCGACCATCTCGGCCAGATCGCGGACCCGATGGGTCTCCGTCATCTGGTTGAATATCCGCACCCGCTCTCCGGCCTTCGGCGCGTCGCCGAGGGCGAGCTCGATGCAGCGGACTGAATCCTGGATGTGGATGAAGGCCCGGGTCTGGCCGCCCGTGCCGTGCACCGTCAGCGGATAGCCGATCGCCGCCTGGATCAGGAAGCGGTTCAGGACCGTGCCGTAATCGCCGTCGTAGTCGAAGCGGTTGACGAGCTGATCGTGCAGCCGGGTCTCTTTCGTGTGGGTGCCCCAGACGATTCCCTGATGCAGGTCGGTGATCCGCAGACCGTCGTTCTGTGCGTAGAACTGGAAGAGGATCTGATCGAGCGACTTGGTCATGTGATAGACCGAGCCGGGCCGCGTCGGGTAGAGGACCTCCTGCGCCTTCTTGCCCGACGGCGTGTCGATCTCGATGTCGAGATACCCTTCAGGGATCGGCGCACCGACGGAGGAATAGCCGTAGACGCCCATCGTGCCGAGATGGACGAGATGGGCGTCGATCCCGGTTTCCACCATCGCGGCAAGGAGGTTGTGGGTGCCGTTGGTGTTGTTCTGGACCGTGTAGACCTTGTGGCGATCGGACTTCATCGAATAGGGCGCGGCACGCTGCTCGGCCAGATGGATGATCGCCTCCGGGCGCTCCTCGGCGAGCCAGACCTTCAGCCTCTCGTAATCGCCGGCGAGATCGAGAAGGTGGAAATGGATCGAGGCGCCGGACACCTCGCGCCAGATGCGACAGCGTTCCTGGATCGAATCCATCGGCGTCAGGGATTGCACCCCGAGCTCGGTGTCGATCCATCGCCGCGACAGGTTGTCGACGATGTGGACATCGTGGCCGAGCGCGCTGAGATGCAGGGTCGTGGGCCAGCCGACGAAGCCGTCCCCTCCTAGAATGGCAATCTTCATCGACGATGTCCTTTCCTGTCGGGTCGCGGGCCGTCGACCGCGTCGATAAGCCGTTCGCGCCGGCCGGCAAAGAGCAAAGACAGGCTTTCCCGCGAAACGCCGGTCAGTTCCGGAAATGCTTGGCGAGCTTCAATCCCTGTCCCTGATAGTTCGACGCGATATCGCGCCCATAGAGGCGGGCCGGTCTTTCCGCCATCCTCTCGTAAATCAGACGTCCGACGACCTGGCCGTGCTCGAGAACGAAGGGCGCCTCGTGGCAGCGCACCTCGAGGACACCGCGGGCCCCCGATCCTCCCGCTTCGGGGTGGCCGAATCCGGGATCAAAGAATCCCGCGTAATGGACGCGGAACTCGCCGACCATCGCGAGATAGGGCGCCATCTCGGCGGCGTAGTTCGGCGGGATGCGCACCTGCTCCCGGCTGACGAGGATGTAGAAGGCGCCCGGGTCGAGGATGATGCCGCCGTCGGGGGCGTGCATTTCCTCCCAGAACTCCGCCGCGGGATAGGCGCCGATCCGGTCGAGATCGACGACGCCCGTATGCGGCTTGGCCCGGTAGCCGACGGGCCCGCCGGGCGGGGCGGTGAGATCGACCGAGAAGCCGAGCCCGCCATCGATCACCGGCGTTCCGTTGACCAGCGGGTCCTGCGCATGGAGGAGCGAAAGTGCCGCGTCGTCGAGCGTCGCGGCGCCGGAACGGAAGCGGATCTGGTTCAGCCGCATCCCGGGACGGACGAGCACCGAGAAGGAGCGCGGGCAGATCTCGGCGTAAAGCGGTCCGCGATAGCCCTCGGGGACGCGATCGAATTCCGTCCCGCCATCGGTCACAACGCGGGTCAGGAGGTCGAGCCGGCCGGTGGAGCTCTTTGCGTTGGCGACCGCGCGAACGCCGCCGGGAAGGGCCAGCCCCTCCATCAGCGGCACCAGATAAACGCATCCCTTCTCGAGCACCGCGCCTGCGGCGAGGTCAATCTCGTGCATCGAGAAGTCGCGCAGACGGTCCGAGACGCGCCGGTCGCGGCCACTGAGAAAGGAGGCACGGATGCGGTAGGCCCGGTCGCCGAGCCTGAGATCGAGGGAGGCGGGCTGGATCTGGGCCGGATCGACCGGCGCGGCGGCGGAGACGGCCCCGGACGCGACCAGACGGTCGATCGCCTGCGAGGGTAGCACGCCGATCATCGGGAGGAACAGGCCTCGCGGTTGTTGGTCGGGCTAGCAGGACTTGAACCTGCGACCTTCCGTCCCCCAGACGGACGCGCTACCAGGCTGCGCCATAGCCCGACTGCGGCGTCTTCTACCCGATCGCGTGGCGGAGGCAAGGGGCGCCCCGCCGATTTTCCCCCGGCCTCACTCACGCGCGTCCATCGCCCGTCTGAGCATTCGCGCCCGGCTCAGGGCCTCGTCCGCGCGAGCGGGTCTCGAGATGTCGCGGAGGCGCGCGAGCAGCGGCGCCAGAACCGGTGTGACCGGACCGGAGCCCGGCGGGTTGCCGGGGGAATTTCCCCTCGCGCCACCGGGGCTGCCCGTCGCATTCGGAGTACCGCCGGGGGAGGGGCCGTCCGGGACATGCTCGCGATCGCGCCGGTTCCATGCTTCATCCGCGACACCGGGCCCGTCGTGCCGCGGCTCCCCGCGAGACCCGTCCTGCAGGCCGGACCGTGCCATCGTGCCGTCGAACCCGGGTTTCTCCGCCCCGAAACTGCGTTCGGACGCCGTACCGTGGGGAAGGGGGTCGGCGCCGATAGCGACCAGTCCCTGATCCTGGCCGACATGCAGCGGCGGCGACATCGCCGCGACGTGGCGCACGCCGTCCTCGCGCAGGATCTTCTGCACGCCCCTGATCGTGACGCCGTCATCGTGAAGAAGCCGCTTGATCCCTCCCAGAAGCTCCATGTCCGCCGGGCGATAGTACCGGCGTCCTCCGGCCCGCTTCACCGGCTTCACCTGCGTGAAGCGGGACTCCCAGAAGCGCAGGACATGCGCCGGGACGTCGAGCCATTCTGCGACTTCGCTGATCGTCCGGAAGGCCTCGGGTGATTTCGTCATTTCACCCCTTGTTGCCGTCGGCGACCTTGTCCCGCATGAGATGCGACGGCCGGAAACTCAGCACCCGACGGGGGTGGATGGGGACTTCCTCCCCGGTCTTGGGATTGCGCCCGACCCGCGCCGCCTTGGAACGCACACTGAAGGTCCCGAACGACGAAATCTTCACCGTCTCGCCGCGCGCGAGAGCATCCGACACGTGGGCCAGAACGGATTCGACCAATTGCGCGGACTCGTTTCGGCTCAGTCCCACTTCGCGATGCACGGCTTCAGACAAATCCATGCGCGTCAGCGTTTTGCCCATCTCCGCACCCCCCAATCACAGAGGGCAGAATGGAGTCAGGCGGATTCAATGTCAATCCAATGACTTGTCCAGACTACCGAATAGGCTAGATGAAGCGGTCTACCAGCGCAGAACGACCGCGCCCCAGGCCAGGCCGCCGCCGATCGCCTCCGTGACGAGAAGGTCGCCTTCCGCGATCTGGCCGCGGGCCTTTCCCACCGACAGGGCGAGGGGGACCGACGCCGCCGACGTGTTTCCGTGGTCCTGCACGGTCACCACCACCCGCTCCATGCCGAGCCCCATCTTCGCCGCGGTCGCCTTGATGATCCTCAGGTTCGCCTGATGGGGCACGATCCAGTCCACGTCCGCGCCGGTGAGCCCGACCTTGCCGAGCGCATCGTGCGCGGTAGTCGCGAGTTTCTCCACGGCGTGACGGAACACCTCCTTGCCTTCCATGCGAAGATGCCCCGTCGTCTGCGTGGAGACCCCGCCATCGACGTAGAGGATGTCCCGGTGGCGCCCGTCGGAGTTCAGGTCGCAGGACAGGATGCCGCGATCCGCGTTTCCCTCGCCTCCCTCATACGCCTCGAGGACGAGGGCGCCGGCCCCGTCGCCGAACAAGACGCAGGTGGACCGGTCGGTCCAGTCCATGATCCGGCTGAAGGTCTCCGAACCGATCACGAGGATGCGGCGTGCCTGCCGCGAGACGATCATCGAGTTCGCCGTCGCCATGGCGAAGATGAATCCGGCGCAGACGGCCTGTATGTCGAACCCGTATCCGCCCACCATGCCGAGCTTCGCCTGCACCATCGTGGCGACCGAGGGAAAGGTGAAGTCTGCCGTCGAGGTGGCGACGATCACCGCGTCGATCTCCGACACGTCGAGCCCGGCATCGGCGAGAGCCGCGCGCGCGGCCTCTGTCGCGAGGTCGGAGGTCAGTTCGCCCTCGGCGGCGATGTGCCGCCGCTCGATCCCCGATCTCGAGCGAATCCAGTCGTCGGTGGTGGCGAGCGTGGACTCGAACTCCGCGTTCTCCACCACGCGCTCGGGCAGGTAATGGCCGACTCCGGCAACTCGGGCGCGCGTGACGCTCATGCCGTCGCCGTCCCCGCTTCCGCCTCGTCGGCGGCGGCGGTGGAGGCCACGCGGGCCGCGAGCCGGTTGTTGAAGTCGCTGTCGGCGAGCTTGAAGGCGAGCTTGATCGCTGCCGAGACGCCGGTGGCATCGGCGGAACCGTGGCTCTTCACCACCGTTCCGTTGAGGCCGAGGAACACCCCTCCGTTGACCCTGCGCGGGTCGATCCGCTTCTGCAGCCGCTTCAGCGAGGTCAGCGCGAGGAGAGCGGCCAGTCGCGACAGGATCGAGTAGCGGAAGGCATCACTCAGGAAATCGCGGATGAGAGCGGCCGTCCCTTCGCCGGTCTTCAGCGCGATGTTGCCGGTGAAACCGTCGGTCACGATCACGTCGACCCGGTCGGACGGAATGTCGCCACCTTCCACGAAGCCGACGAAATCGAAGCCGGCCCCGTCTGCGGCCTCCCCGATCAGGTCGTGAGCCTCCTTCAGCACGGCGACCCCCTTGTGCTCCTCGGTGCCGTTGTTCAGGAGCCCGATCCGCGGCCGCTCGAGTTCCTGGCCGTTCCGCGCGTAGGAGCATCCCATCAGCGCGTATTGCAGGAGGTCCCGGGGCTCGGCCTTCACGTCCGCGCCGACATCGAGCATCACGTTGAACCCGGTCGGGTTGCGGGAGGGCCAGAGACAGGCGATCGCGGGCCGGTGGACGCCGGGCAGCTTCTTCAGCCGCATGATCGACATTAGCATCAGCGCACCGGTGTTGCCGCAGCTCACGGCGACCTCGGCTTCGCCGTTCCGCACCGTCTCGATGCATGACCACATGGAGGTCCGCTGCCCGTTCCGCATGACGTTCGACGGCTTGTCGGTCATCGACACGACCTCGTCGCAGTCGCGGATCTCGACGATGTCTCCCAGCTTCCGCTTCTGGATCAGCGGCGCCAGCTCGCCTTTGCGGCCATGCAGGACGAACCGGATTTCGGGATTCTTCTGCGCGGACTTCGCGAGACCGGCCACCACCGCCGCCGGGCCCTGGTCGCCCCCCATGGCGTCGACGGACAGGACTATTGGACCGGCGCGGCGGCCGGCACCGGTCGACAATCTCTCCGACGGGCCTGGCATGGTCCGGCCTCCGGGATCCTCAGGCCGCGTCGTCGTCGAGATCGATCTCGTCGGTCTGCGCGATCACTTCCCGATCCGCGTAATGCCCGCAGGCGCCGCAGACATGGTGCGGTCGCTTCAGCTCACCGCAATTCGGGCACTCGTTCGGATTGGCGGCGGTAAGAGCGTCGTGGGCGCGGCGCATGTTGCGGCGCGACTTCGTGACCTTGTTCTGGGGGACGGCCATGATCGGTCCTTCTCTAGCAGATATTCGGGGTCGGACCCGGTGGGCGGGGTGTCCCCGGACGCTGTGCGTGAGGTGGCGCCATACGCCTTCGGCGCGGGAGGATCAAGCCCCGCGACCTCCCTCTCGCGACCTCCGCGCCGGAGGGTCCGCGCCCGCGTCACACCGGCTCTGTCGCGGCAATCGGGTAGCAGGACGATTGCCCGCATTCGCCTCGATCGGCCCGCCCCAGATCGGCGACGCGGGGCGCGACGCAAGCCTGGAGAAACCGTCTCGAAGGCCACGAGGCTCTCGGCAATACTGCCGGAACCGGGCCGCGGGTCGGGCATGGCCGCGCGACCTGCTCGAAGGTTTCTGCTCGAAGTGTTTATAGACCGATCAAGAGCATCCCCGTAGATTCGACCCGTTATGTAAAGAGCTTTTACGCGTCCCGGCGGACGCAGAGCCTCAACAGCGGGGACGTCTCATGAGGCTTGCATCGTATCGTCACCCTTGCCGGCGTCCCGGCCCGATACGGCGGGGCGCGATCGCGATGCTCGTCGCCGCTCTGGCATACGTCGCGCCGCTCGAGCTTCGGGCGGGCGGCCTGGCGGACTACATCGTCACGGTCGACGACGAGTTGCGGCTCGACTTCCTCGACGACGACGCCGCGCCCCAGGTCCTGAAGGTCGGCAGTGCCGGACAGGTTCAGCTTCCCTACCTGGGCACGCTGCGGGTGGCCGGGCTGCGTCTCGCGGATGCGCGGGACCTCGTCGCCAGGTCGTATGTGGAAAAGCAGATCTTCCTTCACCCGAGCGTCGACCTCTCCGTCGTCAACCATCGTCCGGTCTCGGTGCTGGGAGACGTGCAGAAGCCGGGGTTCTACGACTATGTGCCCGACCTCTCCGTGGAACAGGCCATCGGCCTGGCGGGCGGACTCGTGCGGCAGACGGACAGCGAATCCCAGCGGGCCCTGCAGCGGATCGCGCTCGAGGGGGAACTCGCCAGCGTCGACAGCGCGCTTGCACTCGAAAGCCTGACGATCCTTCGGCTCAAGGCGCAACTGGCCGGGCGCGATACGATCGCCGTTCCGGACTCGCTGCGGGTGGGCGGCGAGCTGGATGACGACCTGCTCGCCACGATGATCGCCCAGGAGGAGGAGATCATCGCCGAAGAGCGCGCCTTCCACGCTTCCGAACGCAGGCTCGTGGAGCAGGCCATGGAGGAAACGACGCTTCAGGTCACCCTCACCGAAAGGCAGATCGAGGCCCAGAAGGAGCAGATCACGTCCTACGAGGGCGAGGTGCGGCGCTCCTCGGAACTCGTCACCAAGGGGTTGCTGGCCGAACCCGCGCGCGCGCAAACCCTGAGGCAGATGACGGACGAGCGGGCGGTCCTTCTCCAGCTCGAAGCGGCCCTGTCGTCGCGCCGCCGGGAGTTGACCGGGTTCAGTCGCGAATTGCTGCAACTCGACTTCCAGCGCATGCAGACATGGCGTCAGGAAATCGCCGACAGCCATCTGCGCGCCGCGGAGCTTCGCGAAAACCGCAGATCCCTGACCGAGCGTCTTGCCCTGCTCAAGGGATGGTCGCAGCGCGTCGCCGAGGTCGAGGACACCACGACTGTGGTCACCCGCATTCGACGGCGGGGCGCGGACGGAGCCCTGGAGACCCGCGAGGTGGGCGAGATCGACGCGCTGCTGCCAGGCGACGTGCTGATCGTCCGCATCGATCTGCGCGAGCCGTCGCTGGCGGAGGCCAGTCTGCGATGAACCGCATGAGCTCCAGCCCGCGTCCGATACCGCAGCTCCCGCCGCGGAACGAGCACCAGGCAGAGCCGGAGGGCCTGGACCTCGAGGCTATATTCGGCGCCTTGCACCGCAGCAGATGGCTGATCGCCGGATGTGTCGCGACGGCGGGTCTCGCGGGATATCTCGCGCTCTCCGACATCCGGCCAAGCTACAGTTCCTCCGCCGAAGTCCTTCTCGATACCCGCCAGGAGCGTGTCGTCGGTGTCGAGCAGGTGGTCTCGGATCTCAACGTCACCAATTCCGTGGTCGCCGGCGAGATCGCCGTGCTGCGTTCGAACCTGCTTCTGAGCCAGGTGGTCGACGAACTCGACCTCATGTCCCATCCCGACTTCAACCCCTACCTCATCGCCGAGCCGGGCCGAATCGGACGGGCCGTCGACGCCGCGCGCACGTGGCTTGCCGGCGTGGGGATCGGGGGGGAGGCACCCGAGCCGATGCCGGAAACGGGAACATCGCCGGACGATGCCGAGGGCCTGAGCGAGACCGACGCCCGCAACATCGTGATCTGGAAGATCCGTCGCGGCCTTGCCGTCTACCAGAGCGGCATCTCGTTCGTGATCTCGATCTCGATGGAGGCGCACGATCCTGACGTGGCCGCCGAAATTGCGAACTCGGTGGCGCGCCAGTACATCCAGGATCAGCTCAACGCCAAGCAGGCCGCGACCCAGCGTGCGATCGAGTGGCTCGACAAGCGGCTGATGCAGCTCGAGACGCAGCTGCGCGAGGCCGAGGACGCGGTCGTCGACGCGATGGCCCAGCAAGTCCTGGACGAGGGCGGCAACGAGGAAGGCGTGACACAGCAGCTCTCGGAGATGAACAGGACGATCGTGGCAGCGCGGAATGACCGGGCCGCTGCCAAGGCCCGCCTCGACCACGTCGGACGTCTTCTTGCCGAGGACGGGCCCGAGGTCGCGGCCTCGGCGATGGAGACGACGCGATTGACCGCCCTCGACGCCGAACTTGCGGATACCGCGCGCCGGCGGGCACAACTGGCGACGCGGCTGGGTCCGCGCCACCCCGACATGCTGGCGTTGAACGTCGCGCTCGACGACCTGATGCGCGACCGGGCCGCGGCGATCGCGGCGGGCGTGCGCGAACTGGAAGCACAGGTCGCCCAGGCGGGAGGACGCGAGCGGGCGGTGAAGCGAGACATCGCCGAAGCCCAGACCCTGAAGGTCGAACTTCTGCGCGCCTCGATCAGGATGAACCAGCTCGAACGCTCGGCCAGCGCGATGCGCCAAGTCTACAACAGCTTCCTGTCGCGATTTCAGGAAACCACGCAACAGCTCGAGTTTCAGCGTGCCGACGCGCGGATCATCTCCGAGGCGCAGCCGGCGCTCACTCCGGCACGGCCGCGAAGGAAGCTGGTGATGACGGTGGCCGTCACTCTGGGCGTCATTCTCGGTGTTTGCATCGCGCTGATCCGCGAGGCGCTGAACCGCTGCGTTCGCACGCCGGCGGAGCTTTCGCGACTGACCGGCCTCCCGGTGCTCGCGACGCTTCAGAAAGTGCGCTGGCGCGGGCGGGGGGCCGGCTGGCAACGCGTGCGGCTCGGCTCGCCGAAGGTCTCGGGATATGCCGAGGGCCTCCGTCTTCTGCGTTTCGGCCTGATGAACGAGCTGAGCGCCGGCCGTCCGCGGATCGTGATGCTCACCGGCACCGAGCGCGGCGCAGGATGCTCGTCCGCGGCGCTCGGCCTAGCGCGGACGCTCGCCGATATCGGGCAGCGGGTTGTCCTGCTCGACGCCGATTTCCGGCGTCCGTCCCAGTCGCACCTGCTGCAGGTCGCGACTTCGGGCACGGGGGTTGCGGACTACATCGCCGGGGCTGCGCGTCTGCCTGACATCCTCACCGACGATGTCGAGCCCGGACTCTCGCTCGTCCGCGTTTCGGCCAGTCCCGGAAGCGCGGCCGACACGCTCTCGACACGGCGCTTCGGCGAACTGCTCGAAGAACTCGCGAATTGCTACGATGTCGTGGTGATCGACGCGCCGCCGGTCCCGGGGCTGGCGGATGCCGCGGTGCTTGCCGGACTGACGGACGCGATCGCCGTCGTGACCCGCGCCAACTGGTCGAGCCGCTCGGCCGTGTCCACGTCGGTCGCGTCACTCCGGAACGCAGGCGGAATGGTGGCGGGTATCGTGCTGTCGCACGCCGACGGCCGGGCGATCTCGATCGAGACGGAGCCGAGATCCGATCCGGCGGTCATGAGGGAGACGGTGTTCCATGCCTGACGGAGTAGCAATCGAACCCCTGTCGGACGCTGACGTCGGTCTGCCGCTCGAGGGGCCGCCACTGGAGGGTCCGCCGCCGCCGCGCCGCGTGGCCCTGGTGCATTACTGGCTGATCGGGATGCGGGGCGGAGAGCGGGTGCTCGAGGAGATGGTGAAACTCTATCCCGAGGCCGATATTTTCACGCATGTTCTCGACCGCTCGAAACTGAGTCCGGTCCTCGCGGCGCGATCCATCACCGAGACGTTCGTCGGGCGGCTTCCCGGGGCCCGGAAGCACTACCAGAAATACCTCTCCCTCATGCCGCGGGCTCTGGAGGAGCTGGATCTGGGAGCCTACGATCTGGTTCTGTCCTCCGAATCCGGGCCGGCGAAGGGCGTGGTATCACGACCCGACGCGACGCATCTTTGCTATTGCCATTCGCCGATGCGCTACATCTGGGACCATTACCCCGGCTACCGGGCCGGTCTCGGCGGCCCGCTCGGCGGTTTGAAGCGACGATACTTCTCGCAGCTCGCCCATCGCCTGAGACAATGGGACGTGGCCTCGGCCGCGCGGGTCGACCGGTTCGTGGCCAATTCGCGCTTCGTCGCCGGTCGCATCGCGCGGGTCTACGGCCGCGAGGCGGGGGTGGTGAATCCGCCGGTCGATCTCGACCTCTATCAGCTCGCCGCCCCGGGGGGAGAGGCCGTCCCGCAGATCGGCCGCGGCTATTACCTCTTCGTCTCCGAACTCGTGCCCTACAAGCGCGCCGATATCGCGATGGAGGCGTTCCGCGGGCTCGACCTGCATCTCAAGGTCGTCGGTCGGGGGGAGGAGTTCGAGCGGCTCTCGCGCCGGGCGCCTGCGAACGTGGAATTCCTGGGCCGCGTCGCGTCTCTCGCCGACCTCTATCGCGGGGCGCGCGCGCTGGTCTTTCCCGGCGAGGAGGATTTCGGCATCGTCCCGGTCGAGGCGATGGCGTGCGGCACCCCGGTCATTGCCTATGGGCGCGGCGGCGTACGCGACTCGGTACAGCCCGGTCTCACGGGCGCGTTCTTCGGCGAGCAGAGCGTCGAGGCCCTTCGCGATGCGGTGCGCGAATTCGACGCGCGGCGCGACCTGTTCGAGCCCGACCAGATCGCCCGGCATGCGCGCCGCTTCGGCGCCGCGCGGTTCCGGCGCGAACTGGCCGCCGAGATCGAGGCGGCGCGCGCGCGTCAGTTCGCGCGGTTCGAGGCTGCGTGATCTTGCGGCATGACCGGCAAGACGAGCAACGAGCCCTGCGCGCCACCGAAATGCACGCTGTTCGTGGCGACCCGCGGCGTTGTAGACGTAGCTGACGGCACCCTCGGCAGCGATGCGGCGGCTCAGCGTCCCGGTCCCGTCGGGTCCGGTTCCGAAATGGAGGCGCAGCCGTCGGGCTTCTGCCGGCGGCCAGCTGTCCGATCTCTCCCAGCGATCGGCGCCGAGGACGAAATAAGTGTACTGCGCGATGTGGGGCAGCGGAGTATCCTTCAGCCAGTGATCGAGCCAGGCATCGTAGAGGCCCTGAGTTTCGCCCGCGCCGTCGCGGGCACCCGGCAGATCGCCCATGCGTCCTTCGAGGAACGACGCGTCGAAGGCGCAGTGCAGGCCCGGTCCGACGAGAAGGTGCTGATGCGCGCGGGCGGTCTCCGTTACCGCGTTCTGCCGCATCAGACGGGCGGCCTCGAATGTTCCGCGAAGGGCGATGTCGTGCCAGGTGTTCACATGCAGCGCCGGGGCGGCGAATCCGTGGTCTTTGGACAGATAGCCAAGCGCTCGCCAGTAGGCCTCGTCCTCGAAGTTTGCGAGAAAATCCTCCTAGTCGGTCGGATCGTCGCGGTGCCGGGAGACGAGCGTGCCCGATGGCAGCTCGGCAATGACGTTGGCGGGGTCTACGCCGGCGGGCGCCATGTGGTCTGCGGTCTTGCCGCCGGCCTCGGCGAACCAGCCATAGGCGGCCGCGAGGTTGGGGATGCCGCCCTCGAAAAGGCCGAAATAGTCGCGGGAGGGTCCGCCCGTGCCGATCGCTCCCCCCGCGCCCTCCGCGATCATCGCGACGAGATGCGGATTGCGCGTCTTGGCCTGCACGAGCTGGATTTCCCCCAGGGCCGAACAGCCCGCCGTCGCCACGCGGCCGTTGGACCAGTCCTTCCCCGCGATCCAGTCCAGCGTCGCGGACCCGTCCTCCGCTCCATGGCGGTAGGGGGCGGAGACGCCCTCCGACCCGTATCGGCCGCGAATGTCCTGCACCACCACGGCATAGCCACGCGCGCCATAGCTCCAGACCCTCCACATCGCCCCTTCGAAGCCCGTTTTCCCATACGGCAGCCGGATGAGGAGGGCGGGAAGCGCATCGGCGCGGTCGCGAGGCAGATAGACATCGGTGGCGAGCCGGACGCCGTCCGGCATCTCCACCATCATGTCGCGTCTGAGGTCCAGCCCGGCACCGAGAAGGCGGGCCTGGAGAACGGCCTCCCGCCCGAGTGCTTGCAGCTTTTCGGACCACGACGGCGCCGAGAATCCGAATCCGGCCAGGGCGACGCCGACCAGAAGACCGAAGCGGGCGCCACGCCTCATCGCGACTTCCCCCGGAACCATCCGGCGTGACCGTGGAGGTCGAGATCTGGACGTGGCGGCTCGTCGGGGGCGACTGGCAGGTTCTCTCGGCCGACGAACGGCGACGGGCGGCACGGTTCGTCTTCGACCGGGATCGCGACCGCTACATCGCCGGACGGTCGCGATTGCGAGCGATCCTCGGGCGCTGCCTCGACCAGCCACCCGAGCGGGTCGTCTTCTCCTATGGCGCTCACGGTCGGCCGGATGTCGCCGGGCTCGCCTTCAATCTGAGCCACACGGAAGATCTGGCGGCGCTCGCCGTTCTCCGTGCGCCGTCGATTGAGATCGGACTCGACATCGAGGCGGTGCGACCGGTCGGGATGGCGGTGGCCGAGGCGCATTTCGCGCGAAGCGAGATGGCGGTTCTGCATGCGCTCCCCGAGGCGGAGCGGATCGCCGCCTTCCATCGCTGCTGGACGCGAAAGGAGGCCTATCTCAAGGCGCGGGGAACGGGGCTCATGACGGACCTGCGGAGCTTCGGCGTGACGCTCGCGCCGGGGGACTCTCCGCATCTGACCTTCTGCCGGAGCGGGGAGGCGGCGCAGTGGACCCTTCACGACCTCGACGTCGCTCCGGGCGTCGCCGGAGCTTTCGCCGTGCGGTCGGGCGGCCGGCCGGTGCGTGTGCTCAGGAATGCTCACTAGATCGTGCTCATGAACGGTGCCTCGATCTCGACTGTCTCTCGATTGCCGAAAGGTCCAGCATCAGCGCGACGTTCTCGCAGCCCTCGTCGGTTCATAACGATCACCGGCTGTAACCGGAAGCAGCAGGCTCGATCCGCCGAATTCTCCGAAATACACCTTGTTCGTTGCGATTTGCGGCGTGTCAGATAAATGGTTCGGTCCGAGACCATTCATATTGCGCTCAAGCCTCGGGAAGCTTGCCGAACTCAAATGCAGGCCCAGCCGATGTCCGACGGCAACCCGATAGGCGATTGGCGGAAAATCGACGCCGACGTGCACTATCTTTCCGGGGGTGAGAGGATGCGGCCGATCAAAACCGTCGCGGTAGCGCAGACGCAGCGCGCCTTGCTGAATGGCGAGCATTGTGCCCGTGGGCGAGATGTCCAAGAGGACCGCGACGAGATCGGTGCCCGGAGCATCTGAGGAGAACGCAATCTCGGCCCTGATGTCGCCCACGAGGGTGAGCGGAGCGTCAAGGGGCTCGGAGGAGAAGGCCAGCACGTCGGATCTGCCTGCGTTCGGGCTCTGGTCCAGGGGGCCTTGGCGCAGTTCGAGCCCGCCGGTGCAGCAGATCGGACCGCCTATAGACGGCGTTGGATGCATGGGGTCGTAGCGGAAGCTGGCTTGTCCGGCATCGGCGACTTCGGGACCCAGCGTTCCGCCGACCCCTAGATGCCAGCGTAGCTCTTGCGTACCGGAGGGGGGCCAAGTCTCCGCCTCTTGCCATTGGTCTGCGCCGTTCACGAAGTAGGTGTATTGTGCCAAGTCCGGCTCGGGACCATCCCGCAACCAGTGATCGAGCCAGGCGTCGTAGATTGCAATGTAGTCGAGCCCTGCGTCCTTCGAGACGGGAAGATCGCCGACCGTACCCTCGAGGAACGGGGCGGAGAAGTTGCAGTGGAGCCCGGGGCCAACGAGAACGTGCTGATGCCTCCGGGCCGCGTCGTTGACGGCGTTAGCCCGCATAAGCTCCGCAGCCTCGAATGTTCCGCGAATGGCGATGTCGTGCCAAGAATTCACGTGCAAGGCTGGGGCGGCGAAGCGGTCGTCCGCGGTAAGATAGCCGAGACTGCGCCAGTAATCGGAATCCTCGAACTTGGCGAGGAAATCCTCGTAGTCGGTCCGGTCGTCGCGATGCCGCGAGACTAGCGTGCCTGATGGCAGCTCGTCGATAACCTGCGCCGGGTCCACTCTCGCCGCGTGCATCCTGTCGCTGGACTTCCCACCGGTGGCTGAGAACCATCCATAGGCCGCGGCGAGGTTGGGAATGCCGCCCTCGAAGAGACCGGCATAGGCATGGGAAGGGCCACCGGTTCCGATGGCGCCGCCGGCGCCCTCGGCGATGAGAGCGCGCAAGTGCGGGTTGCGCGATTTGGCTTGCATCAGCTGAACTTCACCCAAGGCAGAGCACCCCGAGGTTGCGACAGCGCCACTCGACCAAGGTTTGGCGGCAATCCAATTCAGCGTGGCGGCGCCGTCTGTCGTGACATTCCGGTAAGGTGCGTACACCCCTTCCGAGCCGTAGCGCCCACGCAGATCCTGAACGACGACGGCGTAGCCTTTGGAGGTATAGGACCGAACCCACCAGAGTGCCCCGACGAAATCATCCTTTCCGTAAGGCAGCCGGATCAGCAGAGCAGGTAGACCGCCTTCTGGCACCTTCGGTAGGTAGATGTCGGTCGCGAGACGGACGCCGTCGGGCATCTCGAGCATCACATCGCGTTCGATCGACACGCCATCTTTAAGAAGTTGAGCGCGCAGTGTGACCGTACCGTAAAGCGCCTTGAGACGATCGAACGGGGCGAACGCCAACAGCCCGCCCATACATATGACGGCGGCGAAGGCGATTAGAACCTTCATGCGGGGACAGCCCGGTACGCGACCCGGCGAGTGTGATTGCAGCCATTGCCCTCTTGCTCTCGCTGTTCTGCGATCCAGATTCGTGATTTTTGCCGAACAACGAAAGCGCGCGCGTTTAGCGGTTGGTCGACCGTGATCGCGGGGTCGGCCGCCATTTCGTGCCTGCGGAGTTCCTCAGCCTGACCGCATCGCTTCAAGACGAGTGGGTCAACGCGTCCTATCGTTGCTTGTCTTTGCAAGGAGCATCCTAGGGTACAAGGAACCGGGCTGACTTCAACTTTGTCGATCTCTCCCATGACGCGTACAGATGGCGATGCCCCGGTACTGGCGATCAGCGCCGGCTGAAAGCCCAACACTTTGGCGCCCCTCGACCTCGCGCCGCGCTCTGGCGCACGGGGGACGCATCCTCTGGCGACGATGCGCTTTATCTCGCTTGGCGAAATCGGATCTGACGCTCGACCGTCTGCGCAAATGCACGGCCAGAGATCTTGACCGACGCGCGCCGCGGCGGCGGAATGCCGACCCTTCCGTGCGGATGCCGGGCAGGGGCGGGCTAGACCGCGCATAGGAAGCAATCGGCGACCTCCACAGTCCCCTCGAAGCCGGAGAGATCGAATAACAGCCCCACCTCATCATAGCCGTCGGGCATCCGACCATCGAGGACTGCCCGGGGATGCGTGTCACCGGTGTTGTTCATGTAGTTCGTCCAGGTCTCCTCGACCTCGATCGTCCAGGTCTCGCCAACGCTGATTTGAGTGTCGCCGTCCGAGGCCTGGATCGTCACCAGAATCGTGCCGGCGACATCGCTGCGTATGCGAAATGCAGCGCCTACTTCCGCACCGGGTCTGGCTAGCCCGAAAATTCCTACGTGACGGAACATCGGGGAAACCTTGAACGTCGACTCCTCGGTCGGGAATCGCTCGAAGGGCTCGGCCGGCGAGCTACTGGCCCGCAAGTCGAATGGTGCGGGTCCAAGCATGTTGCGGCCCTCGGCGAACTGCACGATTGGCGCCATGTACCGCGGCCGGCTATTCCCGCGCATGTTGCTTGTCTCGAGACGCCCCGGTCCGCCCGCCAACGCGCCGCTCTGACTGCGGAGGTTGTAAACCGTGATCTCGCGCATCGAGGCGGTCGCGTCGCGCGAGCGAAGCAGGAATATGTGCTGACATTGGTTGCCGGCGTCGAAGTCGTGGCCTGTAATGCCGAACGAGCCTCCGTCAAGCGCTATATTCCCTTGGCCGAGATCGATCGGGGGCCTTTCGATGTTTTTCGGTCGATTGATCTCCAGATGGCAGCCCTGCAGGGCTAGCCGTCCGGATCCCACGAATACCTGTTCGACGAAATCGATGGATGTACCGAAGAGCATGACTTCGGCATTATTGTTGAGAATGCCGATCCCGCCTCCGCCAAAAATGCATCCGAAGAAGGAAATGAGCTCGCCTGCGTCCTCAACCCCGCCGACAAAGTGCAACGCGATATCGCAGACGCTTCGAACATTGTACCCGTGAACCAGATAGGACCGATGCGAAAACAATATCCCAGTCTGGAACCCCGTCACGACAAGATCTCTCATGTCGAGTCGCGAAGAGCGCGTCGGAACGCGGGTTTCGAACCGAATTCCGTGCAGCAGAGTGCCCTCGCCGGGGCCGACGATCTCGATGCCTTCCATCCCTTTGTGGCCGTATTGACGGCTGTCTTCCGAGCACTGAACCAGAATGCACTCGCGCCGCCCGTGCCACTCGACCCGCAGAGTGTCGATCTGCAAGTCGGCGTTGGACGTGATGATCAAGCGAGCCGCCGGTTGTGCGCCATCGACCTCGAAATCGTGGTAGCCTGCACTGCTGACGGTGATGCTCCCGAGGATGCTGCGGTCGGAAGCCGTAATCGAGATCCGTGCGAACGGGTGCTGCTGGGTGCCTGACAGCGCGCTGAGGAACACGGAGACCCTATAACGTCCCTCGTCCTGCATCGTGAAGAAGTGCGTCAAGGTATCTTCCGTACCGTCGGAATGCGCCAGCGCCCCCCCCTCGCGTCTCCATCCCTTCCCTGGCTGAATTTCCTCGAGGTCCACGGCGGGAGCGCGGGCCGGGGGTTCCGGCATCGTCGAGAAATCGAGTACCGCGCCAACGCCGTGTAGAATTACGCACGTCGGATCGATCTTCAGGGCCGAGAGACATCGGTAGCGTCGAGCGCCGAGCTCCACAGCGAAGGATCCAAAGCGTGCCGCATAGTCGAAGGCCCGCTGAATGGCGAGCGCCTCATCGGCGCCGTCCCCGGCCTCGACGAACCAGTGCGGTCGCAGCGTGCCGGGGAACTCGGCTCTGACCCAGTGCTGGCCGTCCTTTCCACGCAACCGAATGATACCATCGGGTTCCGCATCAGCAGGCACAGCCTCGAACCAACCCTGCTGTTCGACGAATATGGGGGACGAGGATGACGGTAAGTTCGACAGATCGGACAGGCTTCGAGGTGCGGCCGCCTGCGCCCGTTCCGGTCGAGCGCCGATCGCACCAATCGCCGCTCCGAGGAGGCCGAATCCCCGAATAAGTGAGCGCCGCGATATCATAATGCCGGCACCGAAACCCGCTGCAGCATGTCGCGGATACCTTTACGGGCCGCGGCGGTGGCTGCTGCGATCGATGCAGGCTCGATTCCTTCCTCTAGGGCAGCTTCCAGGGTCCGGCAAATCACGCTCTGGCTCACGCTGGACTGCGGAAGGAAAAAGGCTTCTCGTCCCGTTTCGGTGTAGAAATCTGCAACCTTCCGGTCCCAGCCGAGACCGACTGCCGGAATTCCTAGGCGGAACGCCAAGACCGACGCATGAAGCCGATAGCTGATTACGGCCTTAAACTCGGTCTGCATGGCAATCAGGTCATTTGGGACCCGTGGTCGCGGCGCTCGCCGGATGCGAGTCCCACTCACCGAGGTCATGATTTCACGGAGGTGCATCTCATCTTCTTCTGCGCCATTCGTGAAGAGCGTCACCTCGTGTCCTGCAGCAGCAAGCTTTTCCGCGGTCGCGCGAAAGAAATGTCGTGAGGCGGCGCCGCGCCCGACCTCGGCGTGGTAGGCAAGCGTCACGGGGTGCATCACGTTAAGTCCGACCGAATGTCCTGTCCGCCGCGTCGGCACCTCGGTTAGCAGAGCGCAGTCCGGACCCACTTCGACAGCCGGCAGGCTGGCGCCCCCAAAATGGCTCCGCCATGCCTGTTGTGAAGTCCGGTCCCGCACCGAGATCCAGGGGCATTCGGTGGCGAGTATCCGCCCGAACAGCGTCTTGCCCCGTCGCGACCAATCTGGCGTCACCCCGACGCCGTGGACCGCGACCGGCAACCTCATCTGGACGCAAAGGTCCAATACCGCGCCCAGCTTCATGGGAAAGTTAAGATCGGTGTCCTGAAAGAGATGGCCCCCGCCGATTATCACCAGATCTGCACCTTCAAGATGCGTGCGCCAGCTATCGCGCAAATCGTTGATCCGGGACTGAAGTATGGCGGCAACCGCAACTCGACGGATTGCCGGAGGCGTGCGGCCGAGAAGCTGCAATGCAAGAAGCCGTCTTTTCAGGGGGACGTCACCATAGACCGTCCGGCCTGCGATATCGCATGTCCGGATGTCAGTGCCAGGGCACTCCCTTCCGATTGCGTGTTCCAAAGCCTCAGCAATCAGGCCGTCTCCCAGGTTTTCTGAAAACTTGCAGTTAAACAGAACGACTTTCATTTCGCCGCGACCTTCTCGGTTTGGACCAATCCGGAGTAAAGTTCGAGATGGGCCGCGACCCAGTCCGAGGTGGAATGCGTGAGACTAGGCCCCTGCGAGCGGGCGGCGCGGCCAAGATCCGCCGCAAGCCGGTTGTCTTTCAGTATTCGTGCGAGCGTTACGGTGAGTGAATCTACGCTTCCCGCCCGAAAAGGCAGAGCGGCCCCACTTTGAACGAGCGCCTCCGACGCCAGTATCGCATCGGACATGATTAACGGGAGTCCCGTGGCGACGAACTCATAGGCGGACAAGCAAAACGGCTCGGGGCTCTGCGTGGCAACGACACCTGCCCGTGCCGATTGCAACTGCTGTCCGATTTCGTCGCGTGACTGCCAGCCATGATATACGTGCTCGGGATAAAGCGCCCGCAAATCGTCGAGGCTCTCACCCGAGCCGAAATATTCAATCTGGACGCCGAGCCGGCGGCCTGCCTCGGCAAGCTCATAGACACCTTTCAGTCTCTGGACCTGACCGATATGAACCAGTCGATGATGCTTTTCGGGAGCCGGGATCACCTGCCCGAAGGCCGTAACAGGGTTGCCGATCGCAATCATGTGCCGAGGACGGATCGCGCGGGTTAGCCAAGGCTGCATTTTTTCGTGGATCATCACGAAGGTGGCCGCGGCCAGGAGCGGTTCCAAACGGCTGAGAGCTATGCGCTGGCGCGTTGAGCGCCACAATTTATGCGTGTAAGATCGCTTGTCGCAATTCGTTATGAGACAGCTGACGGATAGCGGATCGCGCTGACACACACCAGAGCATGAATAGTCTAAGAACGCACCATTGGGGCAAGCGAGAAAGAAGTCATGCGCATGGATCACACATCTATCCGCCACCGTCCCCAGCGCGTCGAAAATAGCCGGTGTGAGGATGTTGGACCAGTTATGCAGGTGATAGACGGTGCGCGGAGTATCGTTGCGTGCAATCCATTCGCGAACCCGCCGGTAGGCCCCGAGGTTGTAGAGCCCTCTCAGTGCAGAGACGCCCGGCCGACCGTCAATGAGACGAATGCCGCCAAGCGCGACCTGATCTGCACCACTGGGCAAATCAACTCGGCCGGCGTCGCCGGAGATGAAGGTTACGGGGAGACCGGAATCGGCGAGCGCGCCGGCGAGACAGACTGCCAGATACGTTGCGCCGCCGCGGACGGTCGAAGCGTCGTTGAGGACAACAATCCTATCGGGAAGGTGCATCGGTCCCCACATCCAGCTTGAGCACGCGCTCAGGATCGAGACGGCCGCGCACCAGATCGGTCAGGGCCAGGACATTGCCCCGAAGACGCCCGGTGCGATCAACCCAAGGTTCCGGCCGGAACGACTTTGCGGCGTTCGCCGCCAGGTTCCGGCATATCGTCCAAAGCGCTTCGCCTCGCCCCATCGTCATGCGCCCGACGAGATGTATGGGATTGGCGACCTGAGAATAGCCCAGCCGCACACCGCTCGTCCGACCGGCCTTGGTGCCCAGATGCACACCATGGAGCCCCATCGCCTTGACGCAACGTCCGTGCTCGGCAGCGCGGCGGGAGAAGTCCAAGTCTTCCAGCCAACCGTACAGCGGCAGTCCGTCGTCGAATCGCAAGCCGTGCGCGCGGATAGGAGCGCATCGGAAAGCCATGTTGCAGCCATACGCGCTGTCCACGTCCGCTAGGCGATCATCAGCGTGCTGGCTCCGCGTCAGAAGTTTGCGCGCGGCGCAAAGCGACAGACCGGCATTACAGACCCCGTCGGCCACGACATTGCCCGTCACGACGCCAACGCCGGAATGCTCCGTGAACACCCATACGAGTCGCTCAAGGAAATCCGGCGCCATCACGAAATCATCGTCGACGAACAGAACAGCGTCCTCGTCGCGCAGGGCGTCTAGGACCGCATTGCGCTGGATTGACGAGCCCTTCCGGCCGAAAAGCACCTCAACCTCCAGCGGCGATTGCCGGAGTGCAGATTCGTCGACATCTTCGGCGACCGATGCCGAGACGATCGTGCGGTCGGGCCACCGGCTTTGCCGTACCAGTTCGCCAATTGCGTCCGCAAGGATTTTCGGGCGCCCGGTCGTTGCGATTGCGACTGCAATCTTAATTTTTCCGCGTGAGCAGAACGTTCCTTCCCGGTATCTTTCCGCAGTCAGCATTCCCCAGACATCCTTGCCGAAAATAGGAAGACGACGTAGAAATACGTTCGCAATCGTTCGTCAAAAATTCGAATCGCATTGCTCTTCGAGATCAATAGCGGGATTTCGTGGTCGAGTATAGGTTAACTCTCGCTTCCGGATACGATCAGAAATCGATTTTCGAGATATTGGAATCCGTTGCTTTTTTAGGCGGTCCTTCCTCTTTCGATGTTTTCCACGAGCGGTCTCAAACTCGGCTGCGTCGGAAAGTGAGTGGACGTTTCGGTTTCGATCGCCTCTGCCCGCCGGTTCTTTGCCGAGACGGCTAAAGCCGCGAGGAAGATAAGCGGTGCGCCAGGATCCGGAACTGTTGCAGCGAGCAACATGGAAATCATGGTCGCCAGCGCAGCAATCCGGGTGTTCGACAGGATAGCGGCCTGTCCCTGAGCTGCACGTCCGCCAAACGCGAGGCAGAGAAACAAGACGAAGCTGGTCGTGCCAATAACGCCGACGCTGCCGAACAGGACGAAGAGTAGACCGTTGGAGCGGAGCGAACCCGCTCCCGCTCCCAGCCCCCACGTGTCGCGCATGGCTTCGAGACCACCAATGGCCCAGGCAGTCCGCTCCATGCCGGACGAGCTTCCCGACTTCTGGAAGATCAGACGGTCGACCACCGACGCGATCATCGTCGGGGCCTCCGTCAGCGTCAGGGTCGCGGCGACACCTATGGCAAGAAACCCGATCAGGTACGCGCCCAGCAAGAGATCGGTGCGACCAATCCGTCCGGGGATTGATGAGACGGCCTTGACGCAAAGCAAACAGACGATGATCGCGAGAGCTATAAGCCCGGTGGCCGACAACGCCAGGACTGTGAAGATCCCGTTGCCCAAGGCGATGGCCGCATCTTTCGCCCGGCGGCCATGGAGATAGGCGGAAGCGAAGTAGGCGAAGAACATCGCACTGGAGGAGCCAAAGCTCGCTGCCTCAGAATACCCCCCGATCACGCGCGGCATTCCCTGAACCGATACTTCGTTCGCCAGCGCGTAGCTGGCAGTCCTGATGACCGACAGCGCCGCGTCAAGTTGCATCAGATCAAGGACACCCAATACCAAGTTCACCGTTCCGGCCAGCGCGAGGCACCGCGCCCCGAAAGCCGCACCCCGATGGTTCAGAACATGCGTTGCGCAAATGAAGAAGCCGCAGGCGAGAACCACATAAAAAGTTTGGGAAATGTTCGAACTGGTCGGCCCAAGCCAGACTTTGCCCCATGAGAAAAAGTGGCTGACTTTCACGCCGACTGCGTCCCGCGAGAGCGCGAAGACCATGGTCTCGCCCTCGAAGAGCCGCACCAGGACGGTCGTAGAGAAAATGGCGTATGCCGCGAAAAGGACCAGCGGGAGGGTCGTAGGCTCGATCTTTACGGAGCCGACGCGAACCAGCCGCGATGTCAGGGCCAAGCAGCCCAAACCCACTAGCGCCGCCGCCGTGACGTTGACGGCCAGCAGAGAAAGTCCTCCGACTGAAGGCAGTCCGACGACGGCAAACATTCCGAACGGCATCATGGCGATCGCGAGGAGCAGGACATTGTGCATGCCGCGGGTCGCGCAGAGGGCCAGGATCGCGAGAAACACGAAGGAGGCGGGATAGATCTGCACGCCGTGCTCCTGAACGAGGCGGGGCGGACCCCTGCGGAAGAGGCGCCGTTCACAAGCGGACGGGCAGATTCCGCGATCATGTTGCCGAGCGTCCCAGTTGCTCGGTTCCCATGAGCAGCGAAAGACCGATCCGCACCGATCGGCGCGACCTTCTCGAAATTCCCACGGCGGGCACGAGCGGTAAATAACCCAATGTGTTAAGTCGTTTAATCGGTCGGACTGAAGCGCGGAGGCAAGCATTGCAAGTCGTTAATTTCCGGTCATTTCCTGCCGAACGAACTCATCAACCCCGTCTGTCTCCGCATCTTTCGATCTACGTCTCGATAATCCTTTGTTTAGCTTCCCAGACGCCGTGCCTTTAGACATGATCCCAATACGACATTCGACGGGACACACATTCATTACGCGGATTAATTGTCGTGATCTGGAACGCGCAAATCGAAGAATTATTCGCGCTTCATCATGGGTGACACCAAGATTCCGGCCGGTGACCCAGGTATAAAATTGCTCGCAACGCGGACTAGAAAGACCATGGGGGATGCGAAAGTGACTTCACTCGTTCACGAGGCGCCACCGGTTCATTCCCATCTCGCCTATGATCCGGCCTTCTCGATTCCTCAGCTGTTCATCTCGCAAATCCGGGCCCGGCCCGAGGCAAGCGCGATCATCGAAGATACGGAGCACCTTTCCTATCGCGAGCTCGGGTCGCTGGTCGCCCGGCTGCTCCGCGAGCTTCGCGACGCTGGAGTGCGGAGTGGCGATCTCGTCGGCCTGGTTTCGCGCCGCAGCGTGGAATCGGTCGCCGCTCAGCTCGCGCTGCTATGCGCCGGAGCCGCCTTCGTACCGCTCGATCCGGCAGCGCCGGAGCGACACCACCGGGATGTCGTCGATCAGGCCGGCATAGGGATCGTCCTGGCGCATCCGCGCGATGCCGCGACGGCCGAGCGGCTGAGGTCTCAGGATCGCGAGATCCGCGTCGTCAGGCGCGCGCGGCCGGCCGAGCCGATCGATGCGGATGCCGTCGCCGACGAACTCGAGAACGCGGCCGAGGGTATCACCTCCGATCAGCTCGCCTACGTCATCTTCACCTCCGGCTCGACCGGGCGGCCGAAGGGCGTCATGGTCGCGCATAGCGGCGTCTGCCGCCTCGTTCGGGGCCAGAGCTACGCGGAGCTCGGTCCGGAACAGGTCATGCTCTGCATGGCGGCTGTGGGCTTCGACGCGGTGATCGGAGAGGTCTACAGCGCGCTGCTGAACGGGGGCACGCTTGCGATCCTGCCGGATACCGCCCCGTCGCTCGACCGGATAGCCGAGGTGATCGCACGTGACGGCGTGACCATCGCCTATGTCACGGCCGGACTGTTCCACATCATCGCCGAGCACCGGCCGGAGATCCTCGCGCCGCTCGCGCAGGTCTTCCCCTGCGGCGACGTGCTGTCCGAGATCCATGTCCAGCGTATGCGTGAGCGATTGCCGGACCTGCGGATGATCAACGGCTACGGCCCCACGGAGAATACCGTTTTCACATGTTGCTACCCGATCGACGACGACTGGACCGGCGGACCGGTCCCGATCGGCCGCGGCCTCGCGAATGACCGGCTGTTTGTCCTCGACGAGGATCTGACGGCGCTCCCCGACGGCGAGATCGGGCAGCTGGCCGTAGGAGGAGCGGGCGTGGGCATCGGTTATCTCGGGCGGCCCGACCTGACTGACGCAGCGTTCCGGACCCTGACGATCGGCGATTTCGAGGGCCGCGTGTACCTGACCGGAGATCTCGTCTGTCGTCGACCCGACGGCGTGGTGTGCTTTCACGGCCGGGTCGACCGACAGATCAAGATCAACGGCCAGCGGGTGGAGCTCGATGCGGTCGAGCATGCTCTGCGGTCGAGCCGCTTCGTCGAGGATGCGGTAGTTGTCGCCGTTCCGCGGCCGAGCGGCGGCCGCCGCATCGTCGCGCTCACGAAGCCGGTTCTGACCCCGGCAGATACCGATGCGGTTCTGGCGGGTCTCGGCGAGGTTCTGCCCTCCGTCGCGATGCCCGCGGAAATCCTCTCGCGCGAGGGCTTCCCGCTGACGAGTTCGGGAAAGGTCGACCGCCGCCGTCTGACCGCCGAGTTGGAACGGGCGGCGGCGCCCAGGCCGGAATCGAACGTGGTCGAGACGACCCGCGAGATCATCCGCCAGGTCTGGGAGCAGGCGCTCGGAGTCGAGGTCCGCACCTACGACAAGACGTTCTTCGATCTGGGCGGGACCTCGTTGCAGCTGATAGCGGTGCATGCCGAACTCCAGCGCCGCCTCGGCCGAAGCTTCGACATCGCCAACGTCTTCGAGGCGCCGCGCATCCGCGATCTCGAGCGGCTGTTCGCCAGCCGGACGGTTCAGGGGGCCGCGGATCCCGTCGCAGCGCGTCGGTCCACGATGGCGCGCGCCCGTTCCCGCAGGATTGCCCAGAGATGAAGGATATCTCCATGTCCGATGCAGCCATTCCGGGCGCCATTGCCATCGTGGGCCTTGCGGGGCGCTTTCCCGGCGCCGGTGCGGTGGAGGACTTCTGGGCGTCGGTCCGCGCGGGCCGCGACCTGATCCGTCCCCACGCGCCCGAGACCCTGGCCGACAACTTCACCGATGCCGAGCGGGGTTCCGACAATTACGTGCCGGTGCGTCCTGCGCTGAGCGGCGCGGACATGTTCGACGCGCCGTTCTTCGACATGCTGCCGCGCGAGGCGGCGCAGACCGATCCGCAGTTCCGGGTGTTCCTCGAGAGTTGCTGGCAGGCGCTCGAGGATGCCGGTTGCGACCCGAGCCGGGCGCCGGGGCCCGTGGGCGTTTTCGGCGGCGCCTCGATGTCCACCTACTTCCTCAACAACGTCCTGACCGACCGCGGGTGCATCGAGGATTTCGTCTCGACCTACCAACTCGGCGACTATCAGCAATTCATGGGCGCGCTCGGCGACACGCTCGCCACGCGGGTGGCGTTTCGCCTCGGTCTGAAGGGTCCGGCGATGACCGTCGCGACGGCCTGCTCGACCTCACTCGTCGCCGTCGCGCAGGCCTGCCAGAGCCTCGAGGCATTCCAGTGCGATCTCGCGCTCGCCGGCGGCGTCTCGATCACCTTCCCTCAGGAACGCGGCTATCTCTATCAGGTTGGCGGCATGGTCTCTCGTGACGGCCATTGCCGTCCCTTCGACGCGGAGGCGAGCGGAACAGTCTTCGGTCACGGCGCGGGGGTCGTGGCGCTTCGCCGGATGGAGGACGCGCTGGCCGACGGCAACCAGATCTACGCTCTGATCCGGGGCTGGGGCCTGAACAATGACGGCGACGACAAAATATCCTTCACCGCGCCGAGCGTGGCCGGGCAGGCCGAGGTCATCGCCATGGCCCAGGGCGCGGCTGGCGTCGATCCGGACAGCGTTAGCTATGTCGAGTGCCACGGCACCGGCACACCTCTCGGCGACCCGATCGAGTTCGAGGGGCTGAAGAAGGCCTTCGCAGGCATCGGGACAGGCCGCGTCTGGCTCGGATCGTCGAAAGCCAATATCGGCCATTGCGATGCAGCGGCCGGGGTCATCGGCCTTATAAAGACGGCCTTGTCGCTGCGCGACAGGGTGGTTCCGCCGCTGGCGAACTATACCCGTCCGAATCCCAATATCGACCTCGACTCGAGCCCGTTCCGCATCCCGACCGCGGAAACGGCGTGGGAGTCTGAGGGCCCGCTTCGCGCCGGGGTGAGCGCCCTCGGCGTCGGGGGGACAAACGCACATGTCATTCTCGAGGAAGCGCCTCGACGCCTCTGCGGCGGCGGAACGGGCCCTGTCGTCCTGCCGATCTCGGCGAAGTCGGATGCCGCGCTCGCAGCGCAGGCCGCCGCGCTCGCCGACGTGCTCGATGGCGCCGACGCCCCGGCGCTCGCCGACGTAGCCTACACCCTTCAGGAGGGGCGCAAGGCGTTCCATCGCCGGACCGCCCTGGTCGCGGCGGACCGCTCCGAGGCGGTGGAAGCGCTGCGCGGTGATCTCCGGCCGGTCAGCGCGGCCGCCGACACTCCTCCGGTCGTGTTCATGTTCCCCGGACAAGGTGCCCAATATCCGGGTATGGGGCAGGGGCTCTACGCTCACGAGCCAACCTTCGCGCGGATCATAGATGCCGGAAGCGAGGTGCTGTCGCCGCTTCTGGGTCTCGATCTCGCCCATCTGATCTACCGCGAAGCCGATGGCGATGCCGCTGCGCGGGTGCTCCGTGACACGGCCATCACACAGCCGGCGCTGTACCTCGTCGAGTACGCGACAGCGCGGCTCTGGGCGGAAAGGGGCGTGGAGGCCTCCGCCATGATCGGCCACTCGGTCGGCGAATTCGTCGCCGCGACTCTGGCTGGCGTGATGTCCTTCGAGACCGGCCTGCAGCTCATCGCCGCCCGGGGCCGGCTGATGCAGGAACAGGCGCCAGGCGCGATGCTGTCGGTCCGGGCTGGCTTCGACGCCGTGCGCGATCTGGCGCCGAAAGGTGTCGATCTCGCCGCGCGCAACGCACCGAAACTAACCGTCTGGGCCGGACCGCTCTCCGTGATCGAGGAATTCGCGACGCGGCTCGGAGCAGCAGGTATTGTCTGCAAGCGGCTGCACACGTCCCATGCCTTCCATTCCGCGATGATGGATCCGGTCGCACTGGCACTGGAGGCCGAAGCCGCGCGGTACGACTTCTCCGCGCCGGAGCTGCCTTACGTCTCCTGCGTCAGCGGGGCGTGGATCTCCGAAGCCGAAGCCACCGACCCCGCCTACTGGGCGCGCCATTGTCGTGCGGCCGTGGATTTCGAGACCGCCATTCGGACGCTCTGCAACGAGGGCCCGGCGCCGGTGCTTCTCGAGGTGGGTCCGGGGCGCACGCTCGGCGCTTTCGCAGGCCAGGCCGTCGACCGCGAGGGCCGCGCCGCACTCGTGCAATCGCTTCCGGATCACGAGGACGCGGCGCGGGATCGGGAAGCCATGGCCGCCGCCGCCGGCGCCTTGTGGAGCGCGGGCGTGCCGGTCGACTGGTCCTCGCATCGCCGCCGCCCATCGGGATTCGTCTCCATTCCCGGCTACCAGTTCGAGCGGAGCCGTCACTGGATCGAGCCGCCGGTGCCGATCGCGAGGCAAACCCCCATCCCGCAGGCGGCCGTTGCGATCGCCGGAGCCGAAACGACAATACAAGAGAGATCCGACATGCAAACTCCCGCCCGCTCGGAGATGCTGACGACGAAAATCCTGGAGCTTCTGGGCGACCTGTCCGGCGACACTTTCTCATCGGACGATGTCGGCGCCTCCTTCCTCGAACTCGGTTTCGACTCGCTGCTTCTGGGTCAGGTGACACAGCGGCTCGCGAAGGATTTCGGAGTCTCGCTCACCTTCCGACAGCTGATGAAGGAGCATCCCAGCGTCGACGCGCTCGTGGCGCATCTCGATTCCGTGCTGCCTCCCGAACCCGCGCCGGTCGCAGACCCCGTTGCCGCCACCGCGATGGGCGAGCCCGCGGGCCCGGCCGCATCATCCGCTGTCGCGGCATCGGCGATCGCGGGAGACCTCGGAACGCTGATGAATTCGCAGACCCAGGCAATGCTGGCGCTGTTCGACACGCAACTCCGGGCCTGCGGCGGCGCCGCTCCGGCGACGGTACCCGCCAGCGGGCCGGCGCCGGCCAGTTCCGCGGTCAGCGCAGCCCCGGAGACGCCGAAGGGCAGGGCCCCGGTTGCGGAGAGCGGCGACGAAGGGCCCTCGCGTCACGACAGCGCACGTCGGCCGGCGATGCAGACGGAATTCAACGAGCTCCAGCGCGGATTGATCGCCGAGATGGTGGCGGAACACGATGCGCGATTCCCCCTCTCTAAGGCCCGCGCGCAGGAGAATCGCAAGCGGCTCGCCGATCCCCGCACCGCGTCAGGGTTCCGGCCCGAATGGAAGGAGTTGGTCTATCCGGTCATCGCGGAGATCTCGAAGGGGGCTCGCCTGACCGATCCCGACGGCAACGAGTTCCTCGATCTCGTCAACGGCTTCGGCCAGACGGCCTTCGGCCATGCCCCCGACTTCGTCACGGCCGCGGTGGCCGCGCAGATGGAGAAGGGCTTCGCCATCGGGCCGCAAACGTCGCTCGCACACGAGGTGGCGCAGAAGTTCCTGGCTGTTACCGGCCATGAGCGCGTGACCTTCTGCAATACCGGCTCCGAGGCGGTGATGGCGGCGATGCGGCTGGCGCGGGCGGTCACCGGTCGCCAGACGATCGTGTCCTTCAAGGGGGATTACCACGGCCAGTTCGACGAGGTCCTGGTGAAAGGCCGCAAGTCCGGAGATCCCACGGCCCTGCCGGCCGTGGCCGGCGTGCCGGCCTCCTCGGTATCCAACATGGTGGTGTTGAGCTACGGCAGCGACGCGGCGCTCGAATGGATCCGCGACAACGTGGACGAGATCGCCGCGGTGCTGATAGAGCCGGTGCAGAGCCGCCGCCCCGAGCTGCGTCCGCGCGCCTTCTGCGAGGAGGTCCGCCGGATCACCGAGCGATCCGGCGCGGCGCTGATCCTCGACGAGATCGTCACCGGCTTCCGTGTCGCCCGCGGCGGCATCCAGGAACTCTGGGGGATAGAACCGGACATGGCGACCTACGGCAAGGTCGTGGGGGGTGGCATGCCGATCGGCGTCCTCTCGGGGGCCGCCCGCTTCCTCGATGCGCTCGACGGCGGTCACTGGTGCTTCGGGGACGACAGCGTGCCCGAGGTGCCGCCGACCTTCTTCGCAGGCACCTTCGTGCGCCACCCGCTGGTCCTGGCGGCGATGTCGGCGGTGCTCGACCATATCGACGGCGAGGGGCAGGCGCTCTACCAGCGGGTCGCGCCCCGCACCGACGCATTGCTGCAGGACATGAACGACGCGCTCGAGGCGCGCGGATTGCCACGCGCCGTGACCGGCTTCTCCAGCTGGCTGATCGTGAATCTCTCCGCGCTCGATCCGCGTGCGGCGCTGATCTATCCGCTCATGCGGCTGGGCGGCGTGCACGTCCATGACGGCTATCCGTGGTTCTTCACGACCGCCCACGAGGAGTCGGACTACGCCCACGTCCTGGAAACATTCACCTCCGCCGTCGACCGGCTGCAGTCGGTCGGCATCCTCGAAGGCAAGGCCGGGGCGAAAGCCGTCGAGGGCCCGGTCACGGTGCCGCTGACCGCGCCGCAGAAGGAGGTCTGGATGGCTGCCCAGCTCGGCGACGCGGCCTCCGGCGTGTTCACCGAGAGCATCAGCCTGAGCCTCGACGGTCCGCTTGACGTCACGGCGCTCGAAGGTGCCCTGAACGAAGTCATCGCGCGGCATGACGCCCTGCGGCTGCGCTTCGCCGCCAGCGGCGAGGCTGCGGAAGTCCTTCCCCGCCTGCGCCTCTCGCTCGAGGCCGAAGACACCGACGAGGCCGGCCTCGTCGCGATGATCGCGGCAGATGCGCGCCAGCCATTCGATCTGATCGAGGGGCCGCTCATCCGCGCCCGCCTCGCCCGGCTCGATCCGAACCGCCATGTCCTGAACCTGACCACCCATCATATCGTCTGCGACGGCTGGTCGACTTACCTGATCCTCGAGGATCTCGCCGCGCTCTACAACGCGCGCAGCACCGGCGTGGCGGCGTCGCTGCCTGCGCCTGCGAGCTTCGCGGAGTTCGCGCGCACCGAAGATGTCCGCGCCCCGGCCGAGGACACGCGCGCCTTCTGGTCCGCGGAATTCCCCGCCGCGCCGGACCTGCCGGACCTGCCGACCGACACTCGCCGCAACGGTCGCCGAAGCTTCGACGGCGCGACCCATTTCCACCGGATCGAGGCCGACCTCGCCCGCACGCTGAAGCGCACCGCGGCCAGGGAGGGGGTGACACTCTTTGCCGCGCTCTCGGGCGCGCTGGCGGCGATGCTCGGCCGCATGGCCGGCACCGATGAGATCGTGCTCGCGGTTCCCACGGCCGGACAGACGCTGCTGCCCGACGACCGGCTGGTGGGGCATTGCGTGAATCTTCTGCCCATTCGACTGCCATGTGATCGGGAGGCACGTCTGGCCGACCACCTGAGGGCCGCGTCGGCGAAGGTGCTGGAGGGCTTCGACCACGGCGACACCACCTATGGCGACATCCTCCGCGCCGCCGGCGTTCGCGGCGCGGTGGACCGGCAGCCGCTCACCGAGGTGCAATTCAACCTCGATCAGCAGCCCGACGATTTCGGCTTCACGGGCCTCAAGAGCGCGGTGGCCTCCAATCCGCGAGCGCATACGAACTTCGACCTGATCTTCAACGTCACGGAAAGCCCGGCAGGCCTTCGGATCGACCTGACCTATGCCACCGACATTCTCTCCGAGGAGACGGTCGCACGCTGGTGCCGGCAATATCACCGCCTTCTGGCGGCAATCGTGGAAGGAATGGACGTGCCGGTCGGCCGCGCCGCGCTCCTCTCCGACGAGGAAGCGATCGCGCTCGCGGCCGGCGGCAACGACACGGCGGCCGACCTCCCCGTCGCCAGGCGCCTTGAGGCGGTAATCACTGCCCAGGCGGCAGCCACGCCCGACGCCATCGCGGTGGAGGACGGAGACGGTTGGCTGAGCTACGCCGAGCTGTCGAGCGAGAGCGATCGCCTGGCCGCGGCGATCCGGGAGCAACTTCCCGAACCCGGCGCCCGCGTCGCGGTCATGCTCGACCGCTCCTCGCGGCTCGTCGTGGCCGTTCTCGGCATCCTGAAAGCCGGACACGCCTATGTGCCGCTCGATCCGAAGCACCCCGACGCGCGCAACCGGCTGGTGCTCGAGGCGGCGGACGTGGCGGGCCTCGTCCACGCGGGCGCACATCCCGTGGCGGCCGAAGGACTGGACATCGCGTTCCTGCCGATCGAGCGCCCGGCGGCGCTCCCGAGCGATGGCCTCCCGCCGGTCGCGGTCGCGCCGGGGGAGGATCCGACTGCCTATGTCATCTTCACCTCCGGCTCCACCGGCGTGCCGAAAGGTGTCGAGGTTTCGCATGCGGCGCTTCTCAACTTCCTCGCCTCCATGGAAAAGTGTCCCGGTTTCACAGACAAGGACGTGCTTCTCGCAGTCACCACGGTCAGCTTCGACATTGCGGGACTGGAACTCTTCCTGCCGCTGACGGTCGGGGGCCGGACCGTGATCGCGACCGAGAGCGAGGTGCGCGAGGCCTTCCCGCTCGTCGAGCGTCTTGGCCGCGGCGACATCACCGTCCTGCAAGCCACGCCGACCCTCTGGCAGATGCTCGTGGAGGCCGGTCTGAAATCCGATCCGCGGCTGAAGGCGCTCGTCGGAGGCGAGCCCTTGCCGCGCGATCTGGCAGATCGTCTTCTCGAGCGGTGCGGCCAAGTCTGGAACATGTATGGCCCGACGGAAACGACGATCTGGTCGTCCTGCGGGCAGGTCGACAGCGGGCCGATCGACATCGGCGCTCCGATCGCCAACACCAGCATGCACGTGCTGGACGAGGCTGGCCAGCTGGCGCCCGTCGGGGTGACGGGAGAGCTCGCCATCGGCGGGACGGGTCTCGCAAAGGGCTATTTCCGGCGCTCCGACCTGACCGAAGCCGCGTATCGCATGACAAAACTCCCGGGCCTGGGCTCGGTCCGGCTCTATCACACCGGCGATCTCGCATGTCGCAAGAGCGACGGGTCGATCGCCCTCCTCGGCCGCAGTGACGGACAGGTCAAGTTGCGCGGTTTCCGGATCGAGCTTGCCGAGATCGAAACGGCGATGCGCCGGCTCGACGGCATCTCCGCCGCCGCAGTCGCGCCGCGGGAGGGACCGTCCGGACCGATGCTCGCGGGCTTCTACGTCGCCGACCAGATCGCGCCCAATCCGGCGGGGATCGCGGCGGTGCTGCGCCGGTCGCTGCCCGACTACATGGTGCCGTCGCGCTTCCAGCGCCTCAAAAGCCTGCCCCTGACCGGAAACGGAAAGCTCGACCGAAAGCGTCTGCCGGCGCTCGAGACGACCGGTCCTCAAGCCGTGGTGCGGGAGATCGCCGCGCCGGAAACCGAGCTGGAGCGCCAACTCGTCGGCATCTGGCAGGACGTGCTGGGAATGGACGCGGTGGGCGTGACCGACGACATCTTCGATCTCGGCGCGGATTCCCTCAGCATCTTCAGGATCGCAGCGCGGATGCTCGACCGCGATCTCGGGATCGAGGCGCGGCATCTGATGAAGCATCCCACGATCCGCGATCTCGCGGCCTTCGCAGAGAGCCGCGCCGACGCGCCGAAGGCCCCGTCGCTCAAGGACTTCCGCAAGGGAGCGCGGCGTCAGGCCGCGGTGTCGGCATGAGCGCCCCGATGACGCCCTCGGTCTCCGGTGGCGAAGCCGTCGACGCGGTCGCGACCGAGTGGCTTCCCTGCTCGGCCACGCAGGAGCGGTGCTGGTTTCTCGACCAGATGAACCCGGGCACCACGGCGCTCAACGTCGCTATCCGTTGGAACGTCACGGGCCGGTTCAGCGCCACGACGTTCGAGGCCGCATTCCGCGACGTGATCGCGCGTCACGAAATCCTGCGCACCCGTTTCGTCGATCGCGGCCGCGGACCGGAGCAGGAAATCTTGGAAGCGGCCGAGTTCCGCCTCTCCGAGATTGACATCCGCACCACGCCCGCCGAGGCCCAGGAGGAACGGGTCGAGGCAATCGCCACGGAAAGCGCTTCCCGGCCCTTCGATCTGTCGAAGCCCGGCCTGCTCCGCGCGACGCTGATCCGCCTCGGCAACGACCGCGCGATCCTCGCGATCACGATCCACCAGATTCTGTTTCGACGGGTGGTCGATCCGCAATCTCGGTCGCGAGATCGGCGAATGCGCCGCGGCCCGCGCCGCGGGCGAGGTCGCGGAGCTGCCGGACCTTCCGCTGCAATACGCCGATTATGCGCTCTGGCAGCGAGCCTATTTCGATTCCCCCGCCTTCTCCGAAGAGCTCGCCGCCTGGCAAGAGCGGCTCGACGGGGCGCCTTACTTCGAGCTGCAGCCCGATTTCCCGCGCCCGCTGCCGCGGAGCGATCGATGCGCGATGGTCAAGTGCGATCTGCCGCCGGCCTTCGGCGAGCGTCTCAACGAGGAGGCGCGGAAGCGGTCGATGTCGCCCTTCGCCTACGGTTCCGGCGTGCTGAGCGCGATGCTGGCCGGCTGCGCCGACGCCCCCGAGGTGACGATCGGCACGCAGGTCGCGGGCAGAACGGAAGTCGATCTCGAACCGCTGATCGGCGCGTTCATCAACAACGTGGTGATGCGCTTCCCGACACCTCCCGAGGCGACGCTCGGGGCCCATCTCGACCGTGCGAAGGGTATCGTTCAGGAAGCCCTCATGGGCCAGCACGTTCCGTTCAACAAGCTGGTCGAGACGCTCAACCCGGGGCGCGATCCGTCCCGGACGCCGCTCATCTCGATCAACTTCATTCTCCAGCACGCCTTCATGGAAACCGCGCGCTACGGCGATTTCGAATTGTCGAGCGCCCCCTCCCATGCTCCCGGAGCGATCTACGACCTGAGCTTCGTGCTGATCGGCCGCGTGTCGGGCTGGCGGATGACGCTCGAGTACAATTCCGACCTGTTCGACCCGCGCACGGCCGACGCGCTGCTGGCGCTTTGGCGCGGGGCCTTCGCTGCCGCCTTCGATACGCCCGATCGGCCGCTCTCGGAAATGCCGAAGCCCGAGATCGACCGTGACGCCCTGGCGGCGGATGCGCATCGGCTCGCCTTGATCGAGACGGCCCTCGCCGCGCATCCCCAGGTCGGGGAAGCGGCAGCCGTGCAATATTCGGACCCGGAGGGCCGCCGGCGCGTGCACGCATTCGTCTCGCCGTCGGCGACGGCACCGCTGCGACCGCTCGAGTCGTTGCCTGCGAGCCTCGGCGACCACTTGCTCGATGCACTGCCGGGCCATGTCCGGCCCGACGCGATCAGCGTCCTGCGTGACCTGCCGAAAGATGCGACAGATCGGATCGCCAAGGTTCAGCTCCCGCTCGCCGCCGCCGCACGGGCCGCGGCGCGATCCCCCGGTCTCGAACAGGCCGCGGGGTCCGGGCCCTCGGCCGACGCCGTGGAGGCGCGGCTGGCGCCGATCTGGGCCGAACTTCTGGGGCTCGACCAGGTGCCGCCGACGGCGAACTTCTTCGAGCTTGGCGGACATTCCCTGCTGACCGTGCGGATGCTGGCCCGAATCGAGCAGGAATTCGGCCATCGCGTCAGTCTTGCGACGGCTTATCACAGCCCGACGCTTCGTGCGCTCGCCCGTCATCTGGCCGGGCCCGCCAGCCCCGAGGCGGGGCAGGAGGGCGGCGGTGACTGGCGCGTGCTCCAGATGAACGAAGATGGCGAAGGCATCCCGCTGATCGCGATCAACAACGCGCAGACGGTCTATGCGCTATCGCAGAGCTTCGCCCGGCCGCGCCCGGTTCTGGCGGTCCGTACCTACGATGCGGAGCGGGGCATCGAGCTGGAACCGCGCAGCTTCGACGACATCGCGGCCGAATACGTCGATGCCATCAGAAGCATCCGGCCGCGGGGCCCGTATGCACTATTCGGAGTTTGCGTTCACGGGAACCTTGCCATCGAGGTCGCGCGGCAGCTACGCGCCGCCGGTCAGGAGGTCGTCGCGGTCATCCTAAAGGACGTCTGGGAACCAAGCTATGGCGAACGTGTCGGCGCCGACCAACGCTCTGCGATGCTGAACCGGCTCCATTTCCTTCGAGTGCGCCTCCGATCTCTTCGCCGCGGCGACATCTCACTGTCGGCATTCTTGGGAATGTTCCGGATTTTCAGAACAACAGGCTTACTGGATCTTGCGCTGCGTTTTCGCCTAATCGACAGGGTCCGGTATTCTGATCTCGACGCCGAGCAGGAGAATTTCATCAGATATCTCAGCGCGGCCCGAAACCGCCATAAACCCGATCCATACGATGGGGCTGTCCTCCACTTCGTTACCAGCGAATCTCCTTCCGGATCAGCTTTTGACCCAACAATGGGCTGGGGTCGCATCGTAACCGGACGATTGATTACAAAGCGTCTAGACGAACTCAGCATTGCGCGCGAACGTAACGTTGGGATCAATGAAGCTGCTCGTGCGATCGAGGAACTGCTGTTTCAGTCCGAGCCGGAGACGTATGCCGGCTACTAAAGTGGAATGAAGAAGGTGACAAAATGCACCGTCCTATGAATAGTCGGCGCTAAGACGAGAGGGAATAGATGATCACCACCCAAACGACAGCGCAGAGAGAGATGGCAGAAAATCCCATGTTTTCTGAGCGCCTACCCGAAGCTGAATCCAAGAAATAGCGCTGACCAGTAGGTGCCTTGTACATCTCAAAAGAAACCGCTGGAGTTACTTCCTGACTGAATTGATTTGTGGGCAGATAATCTCCCAGGCAGAAGAGAAAGCCATTAGCCACCCGGTGTTTCCGAACTATAATAAACGAAGAGGCGTCTGATTCGAATTTTTTTGAGCAACCATATCATTAGGCGCCTGAAGTAGGTGAGCATCTTAGCGTTGGAATCTCTTTCCGCGATGGAGTAAGCAATGAAACATGGGATTATCGAATCCGCCAATGCTCCACCTGCCGACGCGGTTGGCACTGCTGGGTTGGGATTTCGGTCTGGAGAGTCCTTGTACCGACAAGAAGGAATTTTCGGCTATCGTTCTACCAAGCGCTTCCTCGACGTCGTTATATCTTCGATTCTAATCTTTTTCTTTTCCCCGATTTTCGTTCTGGTCGCTCTGACGTTAAAAGCAGGTTACGGTGGACCTATCTTGTTCCGGCACGAGCGGGTCGGCCGGAACGGAGTTGCGTTTAGATGCCTGAAGTTTCGAACTATGCATAAAGATTCGGACCGAATACTGGCAGAGTGCCTTGAATTGGATTCAGATCTCCGCCAAGAATGGACGAGAACCCAGAAGCTCAGGCGCGATCCACGTATACACGGCTTAGGTTTCATACTTCGCAAGTCCAGCATGGATGAATTACCGCAGCTGTTTAATGTAGTTCGGGGCGAGATGAGCATCGTTGGGCCACGTCCGATCATTCGCGAGGAGGCCGAGAACTATGGTAGCGATCTTGGCTCTTACTTGGCGCTTCGACCAGGAATTACAGGGCTTTGGCAAGTAAGTGGACGAAACAACACGACGTATTCCGAACGCGTTGCTTGCGACGTAAAGTATTTCGAGCAAAGGTCATTCCGTACCGATTTGGGGATATTGCTCCGCACTGTGATGGTTGTGATATCTTCCGATGGCGCATATTAGGTGGACCTCTCTGGTAGGATAATGGTTGGCCGTTCCACGAAGTTCGAACTAGATGCTTTTTTGGAGCCGCCATTAGTAATTTGGCGTAGGTCCCGTCGGATAGAGGAATAGTAAAGGATGTTACACGGACCAACTGACCAGACGCAGCGTAGCGGACGAAAGGCATTTGGAGATGCATCTTTTTCGATAGCCGAGCGGATAATCTCGCAGATTTGCCAACTTTCTATCTTCGTCGTGGCCGCCCGCACGCTTGGGCCGGCTGAGTTTGGCGTCTTCGCCCTGGTATCTGCTTTCGCCATACTACTACTTCGGCTTGCCGAGGCTGGCTGGGCGCCGTTCATCATGTCGAACTCTGACAACGACGCCGTCCCATTCCAAGTGTTGCTCGTTGCGATCGCGAGCGGAATTGTTTTCGGCTTCATAGGCGGCCTTGGAACTCTTGCCGCGGGGGCAATGGGTTTCGCGACCGATACTGTGGTTCTGTCTGGACTCTTTGCGTTCTGGGTTGTTATTGCCAATGCTTCTTCGGCGCAGAAGGGCGTGTTGATCTGGATGGGCCGGATGAGAGGTTCGGCGGTCTGCGAGATTTCGGGTGAGATCGTGGGTCTCATTGTTTCGCTGGTGGCGCTGTTCTCTGACGCCGGTGTGTTCGCGCTCGCGTACGGCAGACTTTCGTGCCAGACAACGGTACTGGCGCTCAGCTTCTGCGTCACCAGGAGAGCGCCGATGATAGGTATCAGTGGCGCGGTACTGCACCAATTGTGGGTCTTTTCCTTGCAAATGCTTTCTGTACGGATGGTTGGCCATTTTCGAGTCCATTTCGTCACGTTCGTTATCGGTGCGTATCTCGGTCCCGCTGCCGTCGGCTTTTATCGCGCTGCGGAGCGACTGGTGGGGGCTCTATCCGAGTTAATCGTCGTGCCTGGGCAATTGCTGGCATGGATGCATTTGCGAGCAGCTCGTGATTCTGGCGGGGTCGAGGGACAGACTGATAGAATCAACGCTGAAGTCGGACGCCATCTTAAAGTCCTTCTGGTCTTTGGTGCGCCGCTTTTGCTGTGGCTCATGCTGATGAACGACGAACTAGTCAGTGGATTGCTGGGCGAGAAATGGCTTCCGGCCGCGAGGCTGGTAGCGATCCTCGCCTTCGCTCGACTTATATTTCTGCCGGGCATTCTAGCGGAGCCGTTGATGTCGATCGTGGACGAGGCGCGCCGACTGCCTGGTTTTGTGGCCAAGATTTTCGTCGTTGCAATTTCTGTCACGTTTGTTGCTGTCCATTTTGGAGTGCTCGTGATTGCGTGGGCGCAAATCTTCGTCTCCGTGTATTCGGTGCTTGCCACGGGATTTCTCTTAGCTCGTTACGCCGGCATCCGGTGGAAGGAGATCGTTGGGACACTGAGCGGTTCGGTCCCCCCGCTCGTGTGTGGTGTGCTGACAATTATGTTGTTGAATTGGGCCGCCGAGGGAAAGGCTGTTCCCGACCTCGTGGAGGCTGTTAGTATCGGTCTAGTCGGGCTGGCGGTTTATGTCGTTGGGATCGTCATTCTGGATCGCCCGTTTTCGCGGCCGATTATAGAAATGTTCCGCCGTGGAGCAGTTGCACCATGAGTTTCGACAGTTTGCGTTGGCGCTCTCAGATGCGCCATTCTCTCGCTCTGATCGCCTCCCTACCACGTTCTGGATTTTCGCGTATGCTGGGTGGGACTCGATATTCGCCGCGTTTTGTCGGCGCCTACTTCTCCCGGCATGAAGCCGATGAGGCGCTTGACAAGTTCGGGACCTCCGGTTTTGAGGACGACGGAATCGCCGGCCATTTATTTGAGTTAATGCGTGAGCGATTTGTCTGGGACTACCCAATGCTCTTTTGGCTGTCTCGCCTTTTGCCGGACTACCCTTCAGTCTTGGACGCCGGCGGGCATTTAGGAACTAAATATATTGACTTCGCCAGATTGCTGGATTTGAAATCGGTAGAGTGGACTGTATTCGACCTGCCAGGCGTCATTCATGCAGCACGCGTGCGCCAAGCGCAGGGTGAACTCCCCCCTGAGATTTCATTTGAGGATCGAGTGGATTCGATTTCTCGAATTGAGATCCTTATGGCATCGGGTTTGCTTCAATATCTAGATATGCCATTTTCCGACTTCGTCTCGTCTCTCAGAGAAAAGCCGAAGTTTATCTTGCTTAACAAGGTTGCCGTGCGCGATGGTAAGGGTATGTATACGATTGAGCGATTTGAACATGGTCGCATGCTTTACCAGATACGTGATCGTCGCGACTGGGAGGCCGAGGTCGCCGCGATGGGCTATGAGACGCTCGACTGCTGGACCATCCCTGACCTTGGCCATGTCATTCCGACCCACCCTCGCTTGGGCCGCAGTGAAAGCCGCGGCTACGTATTGAGGCGCCAGGGTTTGGGCGGGGCAGGGTGCCGGGAACCGCTTCCTCGTTCGGCAGTAGCAGACAGCCTTGAAGATCGGGGGGCTGAGAACGGCGGTTAGAACGTTGGCTATACGGCGGTCTCAGCCAGTCGTCGCAACACCGCCATTTTGGGCGTCGAGGAGATAGGCGTTCAGTGCTTCGGCGGGGGTTTTCCAGGCAAGGGTTGTCGCTCGGCGCCCAACATTGACCCCCTATCGGCGTTGAAGAATGACCCCTTTGGGCGCGCCGTAAGCTGGCCCGAGGCGGCGTAGCTTTCAGGTCGCGCAGCCGGATCGGGCCAGCGAAGCTCGGGCGCTCATGCTCGGGTTTTGAAGCGCCAGCTCTCGTTGCCGGTCTCGACGATGTCGCAGTGATGGGTGAGGCGATCGAGGAGCGCGGTCGTCATCTTGGCATCGCCGAAAACGCTCGGCCATTCGCCGAAGTCGAGGTTCGTGGTCACGAGGATCGACGTGCGCTCGTAGAGGCGACTGACCAGGTGGAAGAGGAGCTGGCCCCCGGTCTGGGCGAAGGGCAGATAGCCGAGTTCGTCCAGGAGTTCGGCATGGGGCGCCATCGGTCCGAGGACCATGCCGGACAAGTCGAGACGGCTCAGGAGATCGGCGGTGCGGCCCTGGCGGTCTGCGCGGGCCTCGGCATCGAGCTTGTTCACGAGATCGACGACGTTGAAGAACCGGCCGCGCTTGCCGCTTCGGATGCAGGCCCGGGCGATACCGACGGCGAGGTGCGACTTGCCGGTTCCGGTCCCACCGATCAGCACGACGTTGCGCTGGTGCTCGAGGAAGTCTCCGCCGGCCAGGACGCGGACCAGCGTCTCGTTGACCGGCGTTTCTTCGAAGTCGAACTCGTCGATTTCCTTGGCCAAGGGCAGCTTGGCGATGGTCATCTGATACTTGATCGAGCGGGCCTGCTTCTCGCTGATCTCGGCATTCAGCAGGTCACCTACGATCCTCTGCGGCTCGTGCTGGCGTTTGACCGCGGTGGCGATGATCTCGTCATACGTTCAGCACGACTGCGGATGAGTGAACGCCCTCGTTCAGCGCCTCGGCACAGGCCGCCTCCACCGCGTCCAGTCCGTCGGTCAGGACCGCGCTCAGGATCTCCACCATCTGGCGGTCGCCGTTCGGCACCCGGCCGAGCCTGCGCTGCACGCGCCGCATCGCGGGCGGCAACTCCCACTCCTTGAACGGCGCCCCGTTCCGGAGCGCGCCGGGCTTGCGCGCGAGCACGGGGATGTAGTGCAGCGGGTCGTAGATGGCCTTGTCGCGGCCGAACGCGCGGGCATGCTCCCCGACGATCTTGCCATCCTGCCGGATCTCGATGCGCTCCGCATAGGCACGGATCTCGACGGGTCGGCCGACAGCGCGAGCGTCCACCGAGTAGCGGTTCGTCAGGATAAAGGTCCACTGGACCTTTATCTGGTCTTCCTCACTGTCGAAGCGAACGAGGCAGGTCTTGGACACCGAAGCGGGCACCGCGTGGAAGCCGTCGAACCGCCCGGCATAGGGCGCCAGACTCGATCGCTCCTCCTCGAAGACCTCCCAGGTGGTCCGCTCGCGCATCTCGGGATGGGGATGCGTTCTGGCCCAGGCGACGCAGCGATCCTCGAGCCAGGCGTTGAGCTCGGCGTAGCTCTTGAACCGCGGCCGCGGCACGAAGAACCGTCGGCGGAGCACGCCGACCTGGTTCTCCACCTGGCCCTTCTCCCAGCCCGCGGCGGGCGTGCAGGCGACCGGCTCGACCAGGTAATGCCCGCACATCTGCTGGAAGCGACGATTGTAGGCGCGGTCCCGGCCGACGAAGATCGTGTCCACGGCCGTCTTCATATTGTCGTAGATCCCGCGCGCGCAGGCTCCGCCGAAGAAGGCGAAGGCCTTGTCGTGCGCGTCGAAGACCATTTCCTGGGTCTCGCGGGGATAGGCCCGCACGAACAGCCTCCGGCTGTGGCAGAGCCTGACATGCGCGACCTTCACCGTCGTCGTGAAGCCGTCGATCACCGCGACCTGTTCGTCGGGGGGACCGTCCGCTGGACGGTCCCCTCATCCTCCTCACCTCCAGTCGAACTGGTAGGCCTCGCCCGGATCGAAGCTCAGCGGGACGTAGGCCGCTGTCGACGCCTCACGCTCCGTCTTCGCCCACGTGGCCGCATACCGCCGCACGGCGTCATAACCGCCCCCGTAGCCGAGTGTCTGGAGCTGCTCGAAGATCCGGATACGGGTCAGCCGCTCGCGCTTCGGCTTGCGGGCATTCTCCGCCAGCATCCGGTCGAGCTCGTCCTTCCACGGCCCGATCTTCGGCTGCGGCTGGACGCTGCGCCCGTAGGTGAACTCCGTCGCCCCGGACCGGATGACCCTGCGCACCGTGTTCCGCGAAACCCGCAGCTCGCGGCAGATCTGCTTGATCGGCTTCCTGTCCCGGAAATACGCCCGATGGATCTTCGCGATAGTCTCCACGACCAACATCCCGCACCTGCTCCCGGTTGCCCCGGGAGCATCATGGCCACCGATGGAGGGGGGTCAGTTTTGGACGCCGATCACCCCGCTACGGGGTCAGTTTCCCATGCCGGTTCACAGCAAGGGTTTTTCGAGGCCTGCCGTTGAGAGCGGCCGCCACGGCGTCGAGGTCATCGGGGCTGTGCGCAGCGAGGTCCGTGCCTTTGGGGAAGGACTGACGCAGGAGGCCGTTGGTGTTCTCGTTCGTACGTAAGCGGCGGCTGCGCCCCACGGCGTGACCAACTGGACACCTCCGGTAACGTGCCGATCTGCGGATTTGAGAGCTTGCGGTGCTGACTGGGGCGGGATCTGACAGGTTCTTGGCGGACTTTCGGCCCCTTGGTCCTTCGCTGAGTTTTTTGTACTTCGTCTTGGCCGTCAGGCGGGCGGAGTCCGGCTCTGGAGCCATCGCAGGCGGGTCATGTTGTAGGCGATGTTGGCCAGCGTGACCGCGGCCCTGGCGCGGGCGAGACCGATGGTCCGGATCGTCAGGCCCATGCGAGCCTTCTGCTGAGCGAAGACGTGCTCGACCTTCGAGCGCACCGCTGACTTGCGGCCGTTGGCGCGCGACGTGCGCTGCGGCATCGAGCGACCGCGAGGCTTCTTGTGGTGAACCTGGCTTGTCATGCCGTGAACCTCGAGCCAGCGCTCGTTCTCGGCAGATCGGTAGGCCTGTCGGCCCATACGCCGCGGGCAGTGTTCGCTGTATCGGCATCGAGGTGGACCGTGACATCGCCGACGCTGATCTGGACCTCGGCCATGACGGGAATGTCGGCGGCATCGCAAGGCGGAGGCTCGGCGTCGCACACCATCAGAGGCGCGAAAACGGCCTCATCCCCATCGGCATCTGCCGCCGGCAGGACCAGGTCGCCGTCCTTCGCCAGGCGTCGCCAGGCAGAGAGCTGGTTGGCTTGAATGCCGAACCGCGCCGCCACCTCGTTGACCGTCGCGCCCGGGCGAAGGGTCTCGGCGACGGCCTGCGCCTTCACCTCGTCCGGCCAGCGCCGCTGCCCGGACGCGTAGATCTCCACACCCAGCGATCTGAGAAACGCATTCGTAGCACACATTGCGAAACGCACTCCCGGCCTTGCGATGGGAATGGCCTCGCATTGGCAGGCACAGCGAGGAAGGTGGGCGCCAGACAACGCTTACGAAGGACCGGATGGGCCTGACGATCAGGACGATCGGCCTGGCCCGCGCGAAGGCCACGATCACGCTGGCGAACATGGCCTACAACATGTGCCGCCTGCGATGGCTTCTCAGTCGAGCTGCGCCTGCCTGATGGCAAGCGCAAGCCATCCGCTCGAGACCTCGATCATACCCGCCAAGCCACTCCTCCGGAGCCTCCTTCCAACGTCCGACTCTTCCGCCAGGATACGCGTCACCATCCATGACCGCCAAGAACCAGGAGGTTCTCGGAGGTGTCCAGGTGTCCAGAGTAGATCGCACTTATTATTCCGGGACAGTTGGGGGTCACGAGTCATGCAGCCCTGCCAGCCCCAAGCGAATTGGCGGGTTGTGTGCTTAGGGAGCAGCACGCAATGCAATCGGTCTGCGACCCCCGGGTGAGCGCAGCGCGTCGAGCACGAAGAGACCTTTACCGGCGTCGAGATGGTGGCATCCCGCTGTACCGGTCCGTCGATCAGGCTCGATCCGGCGCACTTCGGTTTCGCGCCAAGAGGTGAGGCTCAGCGCCTCGACGTACATCAGTCGCAAACCGTAGCCATAGGTTCCGTGACAGGCCATCTGCACGGGCCGGTAAAGTGCGCCATTCCGGAGAAACGGACGACCGCCATTGCGTGCATCTCGCGCACCGATGGCCACAGGATTGCCCACATGCGGCTCCAGCCGCTTCAAATCGGGACTGTCAGCGCGAAAAATGTGCAGTTCGTGGCCTCGGTCCTCGAACCCACCTGAGCCGAGATTGGTGAAGAGCCACCAAACCCCCTCGTAACGCAATAGGGTCGAATCGGTTGCTTCAAGGCCCTCCAGCGCGGTGGCATGACGCTGCCAGCGATCGGGGAACCGGGTGGCGCGCCAGATCTCAAGTCGCCGCCGGTCCCCGGTCTCGGGGATCATGTAGACTTGGCCTTCATGAGCGAAAGCATACGGGTAGGAAAGATGGCCCGGGCCCAGGTCGATCTCACGCTCCTCCACCAACCGTGCCTCGGCCGCGCCGCCCTCCACACGGTCAAGCCGGCCAACGCCGATCCGACCTAGCCCGTCGCGATGCGAAAAGACCTCCCAGAAAAGCCAGGTCGCACCGTCATGGGCGAAAAGAAAAGGATCGGCGCGGGACTCGAATCGAGGCTGCGGCAATTCCGTAAGTTCGTTGAACGACGCGCTCAATGGATCGCCGTCACCAAGAAACAAGGACCAAGAGGAGGGACGCAGTCCGGCACGCCGGAACCCGGCAGCGGTTAATCTGTCAAAAACCGCGCGGCTGACCGAGGCTACATAAAGCGGCGCCGCAGGCGCGCCCGGCACGGGCCGACGGTCCGATGCGGCGAGGCTTTTGGTGACGTCGCGGTCGACGTCTTTTCCGCTCGTTCGGCGGCGCAGCGCGCGGAAAACCACCGGCACCAGTTTGTCGAGCGCGTAGGCCGCAGTAAAACTCCCGGAGATTTTAGTGTTGGTCTCGGAAACAGCAATGACGCCGCCGCCCTCGTCATTGCGCGCCTCATCGCCGCTATGCCGGATCACCGCCACCCGGGTAATCGGATCGCGGCGGCAGACCTCCCCGATCCCCAAGCCGTCGGGTTTGTCGAGGAGCGCGTCGTATCCCCAGATTTCGGCCGCGTTCACAGCATCGCTTGGCCATCCGCCACGGAGATGGCAGAGTGCAATATCGGCTTCGATCCCATCCGGCGCGCGAGCAATATATCGGCGTTCGCTCTCGCAGAGGGGAGGTGGCATTAGTCGAGCCTCGGCCGCGAGGATCCCGCGCAATACGTAGGGCAGCGCAGGCGCCGGCTTTGCCGTTTGCGCCGCGCAGAGTCCGAGGAAGTCGATCTCTTGACAAAATTCGAGAGCGGCGCAAAGACGACGTTCCCAGTCCGCCAAAGCCCTGTTTGCTTCGACAAGCATTATTACACGCAGCGGTCTCAAGCGACTTCCCCCTTTTTGTTAATAAGGTCGCACGAGGAGCGGCCTTACGACAAGGGTGGATGCATCTCCGGCCGCCGATTTCCTGAGGGGATTCAACTGTCAATCCGGCAGGCGGATCGCACCGAGGACGCGGCTAACTCCGCGATAGCCGAGTTTGCGGATCCTATCGGGAAGGATCGGCGAAGCGCCCGCCAGCAGCCCGTAAGAGGCTCGTCGGGCGATGCCCGCAGGCTGCCAGGGCCTGATGAGCGAGCCTTCTACGAGGGGCCTGTACGCGTTGGCGAATTTCAACTTGTAAGGCGCCGCACCGCGGCCAAGATCGACCTCGGCAAGGCCGGATTCTGCTGCGTGACGCGCAGCTTCGTAGAGCAAGGCGTTGCCGGGCGAGAATTTAGAAAGGGCCGGGTCATAGGTCGGGAACCACCAATGCAAGACCCGCGCGGAGCGCATTCCATAATGCACCGCAATGAGCCGGTCGCCAGCGCGAAGCGTTGACAGCGCGCCGATCGGCTTCTCGCCCTCAATAAGACGTTTTCCCAGTTCGTGGATCCAAGGTTCGTCGAAGGCAAACCGGGCGCCGATGGCGGATAGCGCGGCGCGCTTCCACCGAATAAGAGCGCTCCATGCCTCCGCCGATAAGTCATGGGGGGTGAAGGTGAGGGGGCCGATTTCCCGCGTGAGCTTTCTCATGGTGCGCTCCAAGGTGCGGAGCGCGCTGGTCTGCTCGGCTCGGTCATCACGCCAGGCCTGAAACCCTTTGGCTAGATCAATCCGGGGCGAGAATTCTCGCCTGATCGCGGCGCGTGCGAAGACGCCTTGGGAAGCAGGTACATGGTTGAAATCGTAGGTTGCGATCCCAGCCCCGCGCAGCAGATCCGCGGCGGTTACCGCGCCGTCCAGAATCTCAAGTTCACCGATCAGCCCGTGGTAATCCGAGATCGGCCCGCCGAGCGGTACCGCCACACCCCACCTCTTGGCATGAAAGGGAAGACATCCGATTGGCTGGCCGTCATTCACGACCACAGCAAGGGCGACGTCACCGCGTATGGCATGAACGTGTTGTACGAATTCCGGTAGGTAGAACGGGCTCGAAAGGTCAGAATGTCGGATCCAGCCTCGCCAAGCATTGAGGAATGCTGCATCGAGCGCATCGGGCCCCATGCGTGCGACATGCAGTTTTCTGCTCATGAAAGGCGACGGCAAGCGTACATCACTGAATTGATCCGTCCTTTGTTTTGTGGTTTTGCCTCAGCAGAGGTTATTGCCATCTAAACGGTGCCAAGCAGCGGCCCTAACCGCAAGAGTGGCCTGTGACCGGTAGCCTATCGCGGAATGCAGTCGCCGTGAATTGCAGAATTCCTCGATGTAGGTGGAGAGATCCCGTTAGAGTCCGAGCACGTGGTGTAATGCCACCGGTTAACGTCCGGACACGTGGTGTAATTTCAGCGCTGTCAACGGTACGATCCCGGTGGGGCATCGAGGTTTATAGCCGAGGTAGAGTTCGGCGACTTCATCCACGGACGATACGGAGTCTCTGGCGACGAAGACCGACATGAGACCTGTCCGAGCTTCTGCAAAAGCACGAGTGGCCGGCCATGCTGTGAACCCGAAGCGAGTTCGGCGCCTGATGCGGCTGATGGGCCTCTGCCGATCTACCGGCGGCCGAACACAAGCAAGTGGGCGGGGGGACAGGCCATTCCCCTACCTGCATGGGGCCCGGTGATCGACCGTCCAACCAGGTCTGGTGCGCAGCCATCACCTACCTGCCCATCCGGCAGGGCTTCCTTTATCTGATCGCGATCATGCACAGCCGCCGGGTATTGTCTTGGCGGCTGTCGAACACGCTGGAGGCCGAGTTCCGCGCCGGCGCCCTCGAAGAGGCCCATGTGCGCTTCGGGCCGCCCGAGATCACCAATACGAAGGAAACCCGGAGCGGAGCGTAAATCACCCCAAATGCTGTCAAGCGGTCGGGAAGCGCTTACTTTTTCTCCTGCGAAAGCCGCCCCTGTGGCACGTTGTTCAGCGGCAGCCTCTCCGTCAGGGCAGCCGCCTTCTTCTCCGGGACAAAGCCAATCCATCCTGTCCCGCCCGCCCATGAATACACATTCAATGCAAGATCGTACGACAACTGTCCCTGACAGAGGGGGGGCACGACCTTCAGAACGCTGCCCAAGCTGTCGATCAAGAAATCAGCTCGGGTAAGATGTCTCGCTGTGAAAGAGATGTGCCGCCTCGGTGCGGTTTCGCACACCGAGCTTCCGGATGACGTTATGCATATGCAGTTTCACCGTATGCTCCGACACCTCGAGCCGCGAGGCGATCAGCTTGTTCTGGAACCCTCTTGCAGCCCAGGCCAGAACCTCTGTCTCGCGCTGCGTCAGGCCCGCGAAGTGTCGGCTGACGGTCCGCGGTTCGGAAGCCTTCTGGGGCGCGGTATTCGCGTCCTCCGTCCAGAAGAACTCGCACGGGATGAACGTCTGGCCCAGAAGGAAGAGGCGAAGAAGCGACATCCACACTTCGAAGCGGACGTTCATGGGCAAGAAGCTGACGAGCCTGCCGGAAAGCACCGACCGGTTTTCCCGGTAAGTGCTCCGCGCGCTGTCGAGATCCTCGAAACATTGAACCACGACTGCGTTCGGAGCGGCAAGACTTGCCACGTCGAAATTCTTGACGAAGGCGTCCAGGCGCTCCGCGCCCAGGATGAGCGCGCGCACATCCCGGTTCTCGAGATCTCGGAAATCCTCGCTGCGGATAACCTCGAGTCCCGGGTATTCCGAACGGATGACGGCAGCCAGGGTATCGCTGAAATGCAGCTTCGAGCCATAGACCATGATCGAGGCTCGGCTCGATGCTCTCCGCGATCTTGCGGGGTCTGGTCGGCCGCCGGAGAGATTAAACGTTTGCATCGCTGTCTTTCCCCCAGAAATGGGTGTGGCTTAATCGGACGACGTCAATCGAATGAAGTTACCTTCTGAGTTTAGATACCCGCGGGCGGGGGTTAACCAACATTGACACCCTATACAGAAGGGGGGCAATCGGGAACTCACCAAAAGGGTTAGGTGTTATAGCGCACCTCATTCTGTATTTGTGTTCGCTCGCAGCGTGGAAAACGCTTCAATAGAAGGGACTTATCTGGGCGCCGTCCGAAAATTAAAACTTAAGGTTGTTAAGTTGCAAGATAATGGGCAAAAAAACAAACATAGCGTGTGCTCATTCGACTCCGCCCGGTTTCGGGTTCTCCTAATAGAATTGACATACTAGAATCGCGAGAGAACCTGACAGCCGAATCTTCCGGAGCAGGTCACAGGTGAATAGAACTCAATATTCCAGACCGATCGGAGGGGTAATCGAATTATCAGGGATGGGCTTCGGATGGCGGGATCGCGTTTCGCGGGCGCAACGCGTGCCCCGGTTCTCCCGCCGCCGCGGGGCTGGACTGGTCGTTTGATCAGGGTTCGCAGCGCGGTCGCGGGGATGGTCCGCGCCGCTTTCCGCCCTCTCGGTGGGACAGGAGTTCCTTTGAAGAAGCTCCGGCACTCCTCGGGATCGAAGATGCCACAGATTTCGCCGAGCGCCCGGATGAGCGTATCGTAGCTCCGCGCGCCGATGCGGCGGAGGTGGGCTTTCAGCTTGGAGAAGGCCCTCTCGATCGGGTTCGGGTCGGGCGAGTAGGCCGGCAGGTTCGAGGGATCAGAAAGGCCTCCAGTGGACGGCTTTCCCCGAGAACGGAACCGGCAGCCATGGGCGTTCAGGATCCCGGCGGCTCTCGGGCTCCTGTGGGTCGAGAGGGTGTCGCGGAGTGAGGAGGAGGAGAAGGATTTGATCCAGTGGATCGAATTCCCGACGAACACGGTGCCTGGCCACAGGGCCGGTGCGAGCCGGGTCTCGACGTGGATGTCGAAAGCAGCGCGGTTCATCGCGCCCTCGATCACCCGGGGCGCGATCAACGCGTCGCAGGTGAGCCCGGCGATGAACGTCTGCGTCTTCCAGCGACCGAACGGGGTCGTGCCGAAAAGACGTTCGCCGACGGCACTCCGGCCCCGCAGGCGAGTCATGTTCGCCTTCACCGACGTTTCATCGAGGAAGACCAGCCGATGCGCCCTGTCCCGCATGAAGGGCTGCCGGCGGACGGTCCGGTCACGCCGGGCCAGCCTGATATCCGCCCGATCGCGTTCCTGAGCGATCAGGCCTTTTCTCATATGAGAACCCCGCCCTGATCAGGGCCCGGTGGATCGAAGAGAGTTGCACCGACACGCCATGCGTCTCCTCCAGCGGTCGCCCTTCGCGGCGCCATCGGTTCAAGCCCGATGGGCGACGCCAATTCCTTCAGGGTGATGTCCGGCTCCGCACGGACGATCCCGGTCAAGGACGCCATGTGCGGCGCAAGCTTGCCCGCGGTCCCCGCTGCGCGACCCTGCCGCTTCGGCGTTATCACCCCCCGGTCGCGATGAGCGGCCGCCAACCGGACCGTCGTGCTGGCACTCACACCGAAGACTTGCGCGGCTGCCCGTCGCGAATGACCCGCGGCGATGTAGCGCCAGATCCGTTCGTGAAGGTCCATCGAGTAGGGTTTGCCCATCCGTCCCCCTCCTTCCGGAAGTGAATCGGACCGATGAACCCAAGGGAATCCCCAACGATTCAGATAAGAGACAAACCGCTTTAGCGGAACGGGCATCGTAGTACGATTGGCGGCGGCTGGATGATGGGGTAGTGTCCCGAGGGATGGTGTAGGAACTGGCGTCCACCTGCTTCTTCATAGCTGGTGTCGCTCGTTCACTGAGCGGCGATCATGGCCGCATCAGGGTTATCGTCGCACAGGCCTGTCAGTTTTTCCACGGGCATGTAGCGGCGGCTGACGGCCCACTCATCGTTTTGCTCCAGCATGAGCGCGCCGACGAGGCGAACGACGGCCTCGCGGTTGGGGAAGATGCCGACGACGTTGGTGCGCCGCTTGATCTCCTTGTTGACGCGCTCCAGCGGGTTGGTGCTGTGCAACTTCGAGCGCAGGCTCTCGTCGAAGGCCATGTAGGCGAGGACGTCGTGCTCGGCCGCGTCCATCAGTTCGGCGACATCCCTGAACCGGTCACGCAGGCTGTCGGCGACCTCGCGCCACCGGGCGTGGGCCTGGTCCCGGTCCTTCTCGGCGAAGACGGTCTTCACCACGGCGCTGACCACCGGCTTGTTGGCTTTGCTCACGCGAGCCAGGAGATTGCGCTGAAAATGCACCCGGGGGCCGTTGAAGAATTGCGCCGAGAACGGGCCGCTGCGGCCTACGCTGCCATGGCCGGTTCCCTTTCTTGAACGTCAGGCTGGTTTTCGCCATTCGCGTTCATCGGCGCCGTCGAACGGGCCCATCCAGCTGCAATCGACAGAATGCGTGCGAGCGCCGAGCAGAGCGCAGCCGCCAGCCTCTTGAGGTTGACCGCTGCCGCCGTGAGGAAGGCCTGGATACGCATGTTCTGGAGACCGCGCCGGACCGCGCGGGCGAGCCCATGCCAGGTCTTCGCCTCGCCATGGTAGCCCTCCGACCGCCAGCGGTGGCGCTGGTAGAGGTCCCGGTCTTCCTCCGACCATCTCTCGCGACGGCGTCGCGCGCGCAGAAGGGCGGGGTAATCATTCCCGAGCACGACGGCCTTGTTCACGCGCCCCTTCGACAGGCAGAGACGGGCGAGATCGCATCCGCGGCAGTCGCGCGCCCGGGATGTGAAGAAGCGCCCATGCTTGATGGCCCGTCCGGCCTTGAGCTTTTTGCCCCGGGGGCATTTCAGGATGTCGTGCTTCGCGTCGTAGCGGAACCGGCGCATCGGGACCGGGCTGCGGATCGGTTCGGCCTTGGCCGGAATGACGGCGGCGATCTTCCGGCGTTCGAGCCCGCCGTAGATCTTGGCATAGGCATAGCCGGCATCCGCCGTCACCGTCTCGACTTTGGTCCCGGTCGTCTTCTCGACAGCATCGAGGCGGGCGAGGATCTCTTCGCCTTCGTTCACTTCCCCGGTCGTGACCTCGACGTCGAGAACCACGCCGAAGACATCGTCCACGACGCCATGCTGCTTGTAGCTGGGCTCCAGGCGACGGTTGCGCCCTGACGTCGCCATGCTCGCATCGGGATCGGTGAGGCAGACCTTCTTGAACTTGCCTGCGCGTTCCGAGGTCATCCGGTCACCCGTTCCGATAACATCCGGTCAGTGATTCCGATCTGATCCGGTCACCGATTCCGGAGTATCCGATCACCTGGATTTCCGGACGGGACTGACGCTGCTGGGTGATCGTGCAGCGGGGTAACCTTGGCTCCTTCGAGGAGGAGCAGGGAGCCCGGAATGAGACGATTGCCGATGCGCAAGATTGCAGAAGCCCTACGCCTGCGGGCCGCGGGACTGTCGACGCGGAAGATCGCGTCAAGCCTGGGCGTCGGCCAGTCGACGGTCACCGAGTATCTGAAGCGGGCGGAGCGGTCCGGCCTGTCCTGGCCGCTGCCGGACGGCGTCACGGATGCCGATCTCGAGCGGCGGCTGTTCGAGCCGCAAGGCGGCACGACCCGGCGGGGACTGGTGCCCCCGGACTGGGCGGCGGTCCATCGCGAGCTCCGGCGCAAGGGTGTGACGCTGTCGTTGCTCTGGGAGGAATATCGCGCGGCGCATCCCGGGGATGGCTACGGCTACAGTCGCTTCTGCGACCTCTACCGCCGCTGGGAGGGCCGACTGTCGCCGACCATGCGGCAGCATCACGTCGCCGGCGAGCGCCTCTTCGTCGACTATGCCGGGGACACGGTGGAGGTCGTCGACGGCAAGACCGGCGAGGTCAGGGCGGCGCAGGTGTTCGTCGGCGTGCTCGGCGCCTCGAACTACACCTATGTCGAGGCGACCTGGACGCAGGCCCTGCCGGACTGGATCGGCGCGCATGTCCGCATGCTGGGGTTCTTCGGCGGTGTCCCGGAGCAGGTGGTCTCGGACAACCTGAAGGCGGGCGTGACGAAGGCCTGCTTCCACGAGCCCCGGATCAACCGCACCTATGCCGAGATGGCGGCGCACTACGACACCGTGGTGCTCCCGGCCCGCCCCTACAAGCCGCGCGACAAGGCGAAGGTGGAGGTCGGCGTCCTGCTCGTGCAGCGCTGGATCATCGCCCGGCTGCGCCGGCGGCGGTTCTTCTCGCTGTCGGAGGTGAATGCCGCGATCCGGGAGCTTCTGCCCGGCCTCAACGGCAAGGTCACGCGCCATCTGGGCGCCAGCCGGCAGGCGCTGTTCGAGCAGCTGGACAGGCCGGCGCTGAAGCCGCTGCCGGCCGTTCCGTTCGAGTATGCCGACTGGTTCGAGCGCCGCGTCGGGCTCGATTACCATGTCGAGGTCGAGCGGCACTATTACTCGGTCCCGCACCAGCTGCTGAAGAAGGCGCTCTGGGTCAGGGTCACGGCGCGGACCGTCGAGATCTTCCGTGACGGCGCCCGTGTCGCTTCCCACGTGCGGACCTCGGGCAACCGCAAGCACACGACCGTGGCGGCGCATATGCCTGCCAGCCATCGTCGATACGCCGGTCTGACACCGGCCGAGCTCTGCCGGCGGGCGCAGGCCGTCGGGCCGAACACGGCGGCGCTCGTGGAGCTGATCCTGAGAACGAAGCCGCATCCCGAGCAGGGCTTCCGGGCCTGTCTCGGGATCGTCCGCCTGGCGAAGCCGCACGGGCGTGACGCGCTCGAGGCCGCCTGCCTGCGCGCCAACGAGATCGGCGGGCTGTCCTACAGCTCGGTGAAGTCGATCCTCCAGAACAACCTGCATCGCCACCGGCCCACAAAGCCCGCGGAGGGGCCGGCGATCACTCATCCCAACATCCGCGGCGCCACCTATTTCCATTGAAGAGGCAAATGCATGCTCGACCACCCAACCCACCACCGCCTGCGCGAGCTCAAGCTCGACGGCATGGCCGACGCCTTCACCGACCTCCACGGACAGGAGGAATCCGCCGATCTCAGCCATGCCGAATGGCTCGGGCTGCTGATCGACCGCGAGGCTGCCAGCCGGGCCACGCGGAAGTTCCAGAGCCGCATGCGGGCCGCGAAGCTGCGCCATGTCGGTGCCTCGATCGAGGATGTCGACTACCGCACCCCGCGCCAGCTCGACCGCGACCTGTTCCGCCAGCTCGTTCAGGGCGGCTGGATCGAGAAGCGACAGAACCTGCTGGTCACCGGGCCCTGCGGTGTCGGCAAGACCTGGCTCGCCTGCGCCCTCGGCCAGAAAGCGTGCCGGGACGGCAAGAGCGTGCTCTATCATCGCCTGCCGCGCCTGTTCGCCGATCTCGAACTCGCCCATGGCGACGGACGCTTCCCGCGTCTGTTCCGTCAACTCCTCCGCACCGATCTACTGATCCTGGACGACTGGGGACCCGACCGTCTGACACCGCAGCAGCGGCGCGACCTGATGGAGATCGTCGAGGACCGATACGGCAACGGCTCGATCATCGTGACGAGCCAGCTGCCCGTCGATGCCTGGCACGACGTGATCGACGAACCGACATTCGCCGATGCAATCCTCGACCGGCTCGTCCACAACGCGCACCGACTGCCGCTCGACGGGCCCTCCATGCGCAAGACCCTCGATGCCGAACGGAGCAAGACCCGATGACCACCGCCCAACCCACCGCCACGCGCGGCGCCGCGCCAGCGTCATGGGGCGCACGCGCCGCCGCGCGCGGCTCCCGCAGAGCTCCCTCCGTGAGGCTTGACCGAATGCAGCCCGGATGGGATCAGGTAACCACGCTCAGCGGCGTCATCTCGGGGTGACCGGATACCTCGGAATGACTGACCGGATGTCGCTGGAACAAGCGACCGGATGCTCCGGAATGCGCAGGCGCGCTCGTGCGCGTCGGCTGCCGCGTCGACTTCGGCCATGGGGGATGCCGCCGTGGCGGCGCTCGACGCACTCTTGACCTTTCGCCGTTTGGGCATGGCTAGCGCATCTCCCACAACCCACTGATCCGCCTTGACCGGCGACAGCACACTCTTCACTTTTGGTACGTTCCGTAAAGAGTGCTTCACGCCGCCGCCGCGAAGTTGAGCCGGCTTTCCAGGTCGACCTCGAAGCGGCCGTAGGGGTTGATATGCGCGTGCCCGAGCGGCGAGAGGGCGCGGTGGTCCTCCGCCGTCATCCGCGCCGCCCAGGTCGGCTCGGCCAACACGCTCTGCAGCATCCGAGTGTTGACGTAGACGAGGCAGTTCTGGAGCAGGTGCAGTGCCAGCACCGCGATCTCCTGGTCCTCCAGCCGGTTGGTCGCGATCTCGCCGCCCTTGCCGAAGAAGACGAAGCCGTTGGCGCTATTCCAGGTCTCGACCACGTTCAGGCCCTCGTGGATCTCGCGGCGAAGGGCCCCCAACTCGAGGTAGCGGCACAGGAAAATGGTCTTCACCGCCCGGCCGAGCTCGGCCAGCGCCTTGTAGGTGGGGTGCATGACCTCGGTGCGCGCGAAGCGGCGCAGGATCGCCAACAGGCGCAGGATCCCGACGCGGTGGCGCTGCGCGCTGCGCCCGGTCCAATTGTGGGCCGTCAGGTCGGTCACTGGTCGGTCAAGTTGATTGGCGAGGTACTGCGCCGCCGTCGCCGGGATCTCCTCCGCCGTCTCGGCGAACCGCCCCGTCAGCGCATAGTGCCGCAACTGCGCGGCCAGACCGAGCCGCCGAGCCGCAGCCTTGCTCTCGATCCACGTCAGCGCATCGAGATCGAGGCTCCATCGCTCCGCTAGATCCCTCGCGTCCAGCTCCCCGTTCATCGCCACCCCCCTCTCCCAACTCCAGAAAGAGTGTAGCCCGCCTCCCCAATCGCGGCGCCCCCAGACAAGGTGCCGGATTGTTCTCAAAGATGGCGGATCTGAACAGCTATGAGGTCACTGGGCCAGGCAAGCCACGGGGTCAGCACGATGACCGGCAGGACGATGATCATCATCGCGCCGAGGATGATCAGAAAATGGGTGCGCTGCTGCGCCGCGACCGGCCTTTGCGGGTCGAGAAAGCTGATATGCGACCCGCCGCACCCGGCGAGCAGCGCGAGTGCGGCGACGGCAAGGATGCGCGTCATCGCATGGGTGCCGCGCATCCTTCCCGTTGCGCCCGTCGGCCCGGCAGGGGCGCGTATGCGGCGGGCCTGCGGGGCGCATCCGCCCCCACGCTGCCGGCCGGCGGCGCTCTCGACCCCCCGCACGTCTTACGCCACGATGCGGACCGGCGCGCCCTTGGAGGCGGGTGTCTGCGATTTCTTGTCGTGGTAGGAGAGCGGAACGAGGACGTTCAACTCGGGATAATACCCCGCGACGCAGCCGTTCGGCAGGTCGAAGGGCGTCACCGTCAGGCCGCTCACCTGTCGGTCGATGCCATCGCCCAGATCGGAGATGAGCGTGACCTCCTGTCCTTCCTTGAGGTCATGGCGGCCCATCTCCTCGCGGTTGATGAGCAGCACGTCGCGCGAGCCGGACAGCCCCCGCAGCCGATCGGAGAAGCCGTAGATCGTGGTGTTGAACTGATCGTTCGACCGGAACGTGACGAGCGTCATCCGCCCCTCCGCTTCGTCCGCGCCAAGCGCCGTGAGAACGGTCGGCGCGGTGAATTCGGCCTTGCCGCTTTCGGTCTGCCAGTTGCGCTCGCGGGCGGAGTTGCCGCGATAGAAGCCGCCGGGCTCGAACATGCGGCCGTTGAAGTCGCGGAACTCCTCGGGATAGCTCTGCTCCACCAGATCGCGGATCAGATCGTAATTTGCCGTCCACTCGTCCCATTTGAGCTTCGGACTGGGATCGAGCGTCGCCTTGGCCATGCCGTTGACGATCGCCACCTCGGATTTCAGATGCTCGGAGGCGGGCGTCGCCTGCCCCACCGACCCGTATATATGGCTGAGCGAGCATTCGATGCTGATCGATTGCCGGCCCGTGGCCTGGATGTCGTCGTCCAGGCGCCCGAGGCAGGGCAGCAGATAGCAGACCTCTCCCGGCGTCAGATGCGTGCGGTTCAGCTTCGTTCCGACATAGACGGTCAGGCGCATGGAGGGCCAGGCCGCCTCGATCCGTTCGCGGTCGGGCAGCGCCCGCACGAGGTTGCCGCCGAGCAGGATCATCGCCTTCACGGAGCCCTCGAGAAGCCCCTCGCAGGCATGGACGGCGTTCATCCCCTCCTCCGTCGGGCAGGAAAAGCCGAACAACTCTTCTAGCTTCTCGACCGGCACGAGCTTGGGCTTCTCGGCGATGCCGACCGTGCGTTGCCCCTGCACGTTCGAATGTCCCCGGACCGGGCTGAGGCCCGTGCCCGGGCGTCCGATATTGCCGCGCAGCAGCAGGAAATTCACCAGCATCCCGAGATTCTGGAAGCCATGCACGTGCTGGGTCAGGCCCATCCCGTAGATGCCGATGACCTTGTCTGCGCCCATGTAGATGTCGGCAGCGCGGCCGAGCATCTCGCGCGTAAGGCCGGACGCATGCTCGATATCGGGCCAGGAAGCCGCGTCGACCGCCTCCTTCATCTCCTCGAACCCGGCCGTTTCGCCGTCGATGAAGGTCTGGTCCAGAACCGTTCCGGGCGCCGCCTCCTCGGCCTCGAACACAAGCTTGATCATCCCGATCAGCGCCGCAATGTCGCCGCCCGGTCTGACCTGGAAGTATTCCGTCGAGATCTTCGTCGGCTTGCCGCCCGCCATCTGCACCGGGTTCTGCGGGTCGGCGAATTCGATCAGCCCGCGCTCGCGCACCGGGTTGAAGGTGACGATCTTGCAGCCCCGGTCCACCGCGCGTTTCAGCGGGTGCAGGAAACGCGGAGAGTTGGAGCCCGTATTCTGCCCGAAGAAGAAGATCGCGTCGCATTCCTCGAAATCGTCGAGGATGCAGGTACCGACCGGCGTGCCGATGATCTCGTTCAGGCCGACGCTGGTGGTCTCGTGGCACATGTTCGAGGATTGCGGCAGGTTGTTGTGCCCGTAGAGCCGGGCGAACACCCCGTAGAGGTAGGATGCCTCGAGCCCTGCATGGCCCGACGAATAGAAGACGGTCGATTTCGGATCGAGAGCCTTCAACTCGGCGCCGATGGCGGCGAATGCCTCGTCCCATTCGACGGCCACGTACTTGTCGCTCTCGGGGTCGTAGCGCAGCGGGTGGGTCAGGCGGCCCTGCCGTTCGAGGTCGTAGTCATGCCATTCTCGCAAGTCGCTTAGCGTATGCTCGTCGAAGAAATCAGGCCCGCAGCGCCGGCTCGTCAGCTCCCACAAGGTCGCCTTGGCCCCGTTCTCGCAAAACTCGGCGACATGCGGATCAGCGGGCTTGGCCCAGGCGCAGGAGGTGCACATGACCCCGCCGGGCTTGTTCTGCCGCGCGAGGGCGCGCAGAGCCTCGGGCTTGTCCGCCTCCTTGCCGAAGATGCGCGCGATCCCCTTCATCGATCCCCAGCCGCCGGTCGGATGATCGTATTCCGGTGTTCCGGGATCGTGCTCCGTGGCGCTGTGCGCGCCTTTATCGTTCTCTGACATTTCGCCTCTTCCCCTTGTGGAACCGATCCGCGTCCGATGACCGAAACGGGCGCCTCAAAAAGCCGTTGTTCCTCAAAAACCGTTGTTCAGGACGACGCTCCGGACCGACATCCCGCGATCTGCATGCTCTCCAGCTCGACCTTCACCCGGCCGGGCTTGCGGCCATCGACGGCGTTGCGCACCGGCTCGTGTCGGGCACAGCACCTGCACGGGATCGACCGCCCCGGACCGAACCAGACCCAGGTGCGGGATGTACTTGGGGTGCGGGCAATTCCCCATCTTCAAGGTGAGGTTCCTGTTCATCGCCATGCCGACGGCTTTCATGGGAGTTTCCTCATGTGCGGGCGGGTCATTAATCCCGAAGCCTTCGCGCGGGTTCCGCGCAATAAGGCACGCTGAACTTCAACGCCCGTGAAGCGCATAGGTCTCCCGTACCGAAACGCCGAGTTCGTGGATTAAGGTCGTGGATGCGGGATACCGGGCGGCTCAGCTGACCGTTTGCAGGAGATGCCCGGTGTCAAAGTCGCAGGCCGCGAGCCCGGGCGAACAGGGTGTGTGCTCGGCATACCGCGACGATGACACATTCTTCGGGATCGCGTTGGCCTACGGGAACTCCCGCCTCTCCCGTTCCAAGTCCTCGATCCGGGCGCGCTCGGTGCTATCGGCACCCTCTTGATCACCGCCATCCGTCTCGGCCTGCACGACCCGGCGTCGGAAGGGTTCCCGGCTGCACCTGATCTTCAGCGCGATGGTCCGGATCGCCGTCGCCAGATCGGGTGGCTTCCGAGATCGTCGAATATTGTCCGAACCACGCGCTGGGGGTCTCAGGAGTGTAGCGGTTCGCTACGGCGCAGCTTCGCCGAAGCTGCCGTTCGTCGCCCCGCAGCATTCCGACGGTCCTTTGGCGGGTAAGTGCGGACAAACTGACCGATGCACGATTGACGTCCGGCGCATTCGGTTACCATGCCGGGCAGTCGCAGCGCGTCGGCCCCGCTGGTCAGACGTCCGACCCTTGCTGTTCGTGAACGCGACGGCATTGTCGAGGCGACAGGATATTGGTCTCGAGCGTCTCGGGTCGGAGGTGCTTGATCGAATGTTCGTCCGAAATCACGAGATATGCCTTCGACGCTCCGGCAGGCTTCTGGCCGGTGCCCAGTACCGTGAACGTTACCTTGTTCAATCCCGGCAGCTTGTCGGTATCGTAATCGGGTGCCGCGCGCTGAAGGATGCCGCGCACCGAGCCGAGAGAGATGTAGTCTCCCGTGCCCATTGGGCCCTGTGTTGTGCCTCGTAACCCCTTCGACGTCTCTTCCTCCGGCAACTCCCGGCGGTCGGTGACATAGTGGGTGCTTTCGCCGTCGCCCTCGATGTCCATGGTAACGAGCACGTCCTGAACGTAGATCGGCTCGTAGCCGAGATTGCTCAGAATGATCTTGGCATCCATCCCCTCGCCCGATCCGCGGTTCATGCTGAGCGTCGGCCTGCGCTGTCGCAGCACGCCGGAAAGCAGCAGCTGGAGGTAGACGAGCCAGATCAGCGCCGTTGCGATGGACGTTGCCGTCTGGATGAGGGCCGAGTGATCAGCGAACCAGGTCATGACGTCTTTCCATAGTGGACCAATCTGAGAGAGCGCAGACCGCGCGGTACGAATAGACCGAATGCCGCGCCCGGCGCGGACATGCCAGACTGGACTTGCCTGCTGACGGTGGAAAGCCGGTGGTTCGTTACGCTGCCGCTCGCTCGAAGGCTACGGGGCCACTGGAGTCCAGCCTCGAATGGCGGCGGACGGGGTTGTGGAAACCGTCGATCCGGCGGTCGACGGCGGCGGTCGCCCGAGACCGGGTGAAGAGGGGTATCCTCCGGATCATTTCGGCCTCGAGTGACCTGAAGAAGCTCTCGGCGGGCGCGTTGTCGTAGCGTCGGGGCGGTGCCCCGACCTCTTGCCGGACATTGGCACCAGGATACCGAGCTGGCGCAGCTCGCTGCGGCAGGCCGCCGAGCCGTATTGCGACCCGCGATCGGCGTGGTGGGCGAGGCCAGGCGGCGATCTTCGGATAGCGATTTCCCTTCGAGGAGAACCCCGACAACCTCCCTCAAAATACCGGGGGAGCGGGCGAGAACATCTGCCGCAAATTCGGCGGCACCGGGAAGATCGACGGGGAACCCTGTCCCGAATGCGGGGGCACCGGAAAGGTGACGGAGCCGATCGGCGGGGCCTGACGCGTAGAGGCCCGAGGGTGCCGGCTTTCCGGCGGCGGCTTTCACGAAGGGGCGCGGGGGTTCGGGAATCCTCGGCGCCTCGCAACGGGACTCGAACCGTGCATCGGTCCGGCGGGCCGCCGCGCGAACGGCAGACCGGCCGCTCATTGTCTCCGCCCAAGCGTATCGGCCATTTTCGCGTTCCGGCGCCCCATCGGACTGGCGGGCGGTTGCGTCGTGTCGCACCGCGACTGATGCTCCGCCTCCGCATTCAGCAAGGCCCCCAGAAGCACGACGAACGCCGTCATCCACAGATAGAGAAGCAGGATCACCACTCCGGCGAGCGCGCCGTAGGTGGACTGAAAATTGCCGAAGTTGCGCACGAAGACCGAGAACAGCACCGATCCCCCCAGCCACAGGACGGTGGCGGCGATGGCACCGGGGGTGACCCAGCTCCACCGCGGCGATCTCCGGGCCGCCGCCTGTCGGTAGAACACGCCCAGCGTCGTCATCAACAGCAGAGCCAGCACCGGCCAGCGGCCCAGTCCGACAATGGTGCTCGACAGGTCGGGAATGCCCAGCAGCGCCGTTGCGGGTGGCGCCGCCATGACGAATGCCAGCGAGGCGAGGACCATCGCCATCAACACAACCGTGAGCCACAGCGAGACGATGTTGCGCCGGATAATGTTGCGCGTCTCCACTTCCCCATGAGCCATGTTGATGCCGCTCACCAGGTTGTCAATTCCGCGCGAGGCCCAGAACAGTGACAGGGCGAGACTGACGAACGCCATGACCGTCGCCCGGCCGGGGGTCTGGCCGGCAAGCGCCACGGCCTGGTCCCGGACGAGCGAGAGCGGTTTGGCCGGCGCGAGCCCTTCCAGCGAATCGATCTGGCCGATGACGACGTCTGGATCGAAGAACAACGCGGCGAGCGAGACCAGCATCGCGATCGCGGGGAACAGCGCCAGCGTGCTGAAGAAGGCTACGCCCGCGGCCACCAGCGGCACCAGTTCCCGGCCGATCCCTTCCCCACACGCAGCAGGACGTCGCGCCAGCCCGGCAACTGGATCTGGAGCGCGCCACGCTTCGCGCCCGCGATCGGTCTCCTCTTGCGCCTTCCCGTCCTCGCCGTCGCGATGCGGCACGGTTCGGCATTCGGGCCCACGCCCTTCGTCGCGTCGGTCCTGCATCTGTCTCAACTCCGTCTGCACCCCCCTTGGGCGAAATGTC
>CAWHJL010000005.1:0-158923 GCA_963829665.1 uncultured Alphaproteobacteria bacterium
TGTGGTTCTGCGACGAGGGCGAAGCGGCCGCGGCCGGATGGCGGCCGGCGCGGTCCCAATAGGTGGACCGGGACGACCGATCAGGCCGCTGCGACAGTGCGTGGATGATACTCGGCCGGGAGGGGTTCGGGGAGGCGGGCGAACGGCCCTCCCCGGAAGCGGGGGAGGTTCGGAGGCGAGCGCGAGCGGCGTCTCCGGGAGCAGGGGGTCTTGGGGGAGTGCGGAACGATGACCCCAGTCCGTCGGGGGACGCCAGGGGGTGCAGGGGGAGTGGCGAACGACGACCCTGCCTGGGTGTCCAGAGGGGCGGCGCGTCCTCTGGTCCGGCTGAAGGCCCCGAGAGGGTCCGGGAGAGCGGCGCGTCTCCCGGCGGCGCGCCAGCGGCGCCGGGGTCCGGGGGCGTCAGCCCCCGGCGAACGACAGCTGGAACGCAGGCCCGGAGGGCCGGAGTGCCAGCTGATTAGTGAGTACTTCCCTGCGCGAAACGATGCAGCCGAAAGGGAAACTACAGAGATCCTGCAAACAGGTCGCCAATGAAAATATACATCTGGGACCGCTCCGTCGGTTGACCTCAGCCGGCCAGTGCACAACGCGCATTGCGTTACGTAGGCACCATATCTGACCGGCTACCACAAAGATCTTGCCTCATGCCGCTATGTTCCGCATTCCGCATGAATAACGCCGGAAGCTGGAGGCATCAGATGTTGAGATGTTCGTGTCGAACCGATAAGCTGAAAAGCTGAGAACATCGCGTTCTTCAGAGCTAAGTTCGACAAACTCACCAATAACAAGATGCGGAAGAACGGATGCCACTGCCGAAGATAAAAATACTCACAATATCGGCGATTTGCATCTTCCGACCGTTATCAACGAACGAAAAAGTATCGATGATAAAGACAAGGCGTTCTCAGTCGGTCTCAAAGAAATAGTATCTACATCACCCACAAAAGTAGTTTTTAAAAAGTTATTTGAGCTTATCTCCTCAGGTGAGTATGACTTCGTCTTATTCATGGGAGATTTAACCGACCGTGGGGATCTAAATAATTTCAATAATGGAGTTTCGTTTCTGGCTAATTCGCTGCAGCTGGGGGCAGGAAGATTAAATCAGGATCAAGCAATCGGTATTGTGCCAGGCAATCACGATATGGACCGGGCTTTCGCTTCAAAACCAGATATGAGCGAGAAATTTAGGCCGCTGAGCGAGGCGCTTAACAACTACGGGCTGCCCCAGCTTCCCGTTTCGCAAGAGCAAGAGTCATTCAAATCAGTAAAGACTCGGGCGAACGCTAAAAGTAATCCTGCTGAACAGCTGTTGGGGCTGCGGGGCTAAAGAGTTTATCCCGGAGAGGTTTAGACATACTATTTTTGCCGCGATCGAAGAAAGTATAGGTAGCGGCGCAGACAGCGACCTCTCTCAATACTATGATAGACAGCCGATACTCCCGTGTTTTCTTCAGCATCGGTAGGTAGAGTTCTCAAGCGCGCTCAACGACACCAGAGGACACAATTGAAGTATATGTTGCTCACCATAATTTATTGCCGCAGCGAACTACACGTTTAGCTCCCTATACAGAACTTGTAAATTCCGGTTCAATGCGCTCCGTCCTCACAAGTGGATCCAAGCCTACTATATACTTACATGGCCATATACACGAAGACCCGGTTGAGATTATGAGTGTTCCAGGTGGATCTAACTTGGTTAGTATATCTGCACCGCTATCGTCCGATGGGTTCAATGAAATTGAGCTTGCGTTCACTCAAAGCGGCATTCCATTGTCGTGCGTTGTAGGTAAAGGCCGCGCTTTGATCTTAGCGGGAGTGCTTCAAAGAGACCAGCAGCAAATAATATCGTTAGTCCAAGGAAGACGTCGGTCTCGAGGATCCGTCGTTGCCCCGTCTGCTTTCGTTCATCCTAAGCAAAGGCGAAGTATACTGGTCGGACATACAGCACCATGATCCAGCCTTTTACGAAGAGCAGACGGCAGTCAGAACTGCTACAAGAAGCGCTTGAGATGCTGTACGCAGACCGAACTATTGTAATTGAAAATCGCGCGATGTCCTCATAGAAACTGGATTGTGAGGTCGAACGTATGGATTCTTTCAAAAGACAATCCGTTTCGGCCTACAAGATGGGAGCATCACTTAGCGGGTCGCCATCTAATCTGGTATACCGCTACGGCAGATGAACTTACTGGAAGCAAGTCAGCGTTTGTCTATGGAAGTCGTGGCAGTGGGAAAACTACTCTTCTACGCGGGGTATGCTGGGAAGACCTTTCTTTTAATAAGTCTTTACGTCTGCAGAGAACCGTTGAAGATTTTACGCACATCGGTATTTACCTCCGTGTTCCTGACCATATATCTGCTTCATTTTCAGAACAGCTTTGGCGTCAATCGTTTGGGGGAGCACTCAATCCAGAGGCGGAGTTTCACCGCTTATTCTCTCTTCTCGTCGAATCGGCTTGCATCGAAAAGCTGTTGGATTCCTTGCATGAGCTGAGAAAGTTAGGGAGTTTATCCTACAATCCAAGTGCCGAGCTTAGCCTCGTAAAGGAGATTCTGAAGGAGTTTCCTAACATTGGAAACTTCGGGGCTCAAACTATAAGTACATACGTGGATTTGTCTCGCGCGTTTCGAGCGATGTCGCGAGAAATAAGCCAGGAGTTTGGGCGTGGCCAAGTTGACCGTTTATGGACCGCTTTGCCCCCACGAGAAGTTCTACGAACTGCTTAGCTTTGTTTGCGAGCGTGTTGCAAAGAATATTACGATGCACTCCAAGTCGGGACCCAACTCACCAAAGATAAAGTTTTGCTTCGACGACTGTGAAGTATTAGATCAGTTTCAGCGAAGAAGCTTAAATAGCTTAGTAAGACAATCGCGGTCCCCAGTATCATGGGTAATTGCATCCGTTGGTAAATCCCAATGGGCGGGGCACACATTCATAAACTCGCAGCCGCTAACCGATGCAGATAGGACTATAATTTCTCTTGATCGGCGAGAGAAAGAGGATTTCAGCTCGCTCTGTCAGGCGGTAGTGAGCATGCGCCTACTGTTCAGTCTACCTGACGAGCGACGTCCAGATCTAAGCGGCTTCGCTATGATTGATTTTTTCAATTTAGAAGAGCGGCTCGGTAAGGCAAGTATCAACCAGCTGCTCCACAAGGTAATCAAAAAGTCATCGAAGCAAATTGCAAGGGATGTGAGGGATGCCGCACAGAATTTGAGGAGCGCCCAAGAAGCGATCGGACAAAAAATAAGTGATCCGTCAACCCTGCCATACTACGAGGCTTACGTACTCCTCCATTGGCAGGGCGATAGCCATTTCAGCGCGACTTACAGTGCCAATTCGGTTTCCGCTATCGAAAAGTATGCAGCTCAATTCGGCGAGGTTGGCTTTTCGGGATGGCTTCGTCGCAAGCAAGTTAATGCGCTACTCCAGCTTTGTGCAAAGATGTCGGTTAAAAGAGTTCCGATTTGCGGTGCTGATCATATCGTTAGTATTTCAGATCGGTCAATTCGTGACTTTCTCGAAATCATGGCTGACGTATTCGATGAGCAGAGTCGAAAAAATTTCCCCGAGACCGATGAAGAAGGTTCGATCGTCAAGTTTTGCAATTCGAGAACGAAAATTGCGGATGATCTTCAAGTTAAAGGTATTTATCGTGCGAGCGAGAGCTATTTTGAAGGTATAAGTAACAGATTTGACGTCGAAGGAGATGTGCTTTCCCGAATTATAAGTGGCTTGGGTTATCTAACCTCACTGCTACAATCCAACCCCGCCGATCCTCGGGTTCTTGGTTTTGCAGAGCGTGGAATATTTCTATTTTCTCCGCGCGCACCAGGAAGCTTGGATGAATCTAATTTTGAGGACGCAATAAGCGCGCTGAAGCAAGCGGATCTTGCCGGTTATTTGCGTCCAATCGAGCTTTCTCGACTTCCGAGAAATCTCTCGGTCCGCACTGATACGTCAGTTCTCGCATATAGACTGCACAAGCGGTTCGCTCCAAACTTCCGCTTCTCTTTTCGAGGAGCTTACGAGACCTTCCGAATAGATTTTCAAGAACTCAACGAGTTGTTCCGCAGCACCGAAAGAGGTAGTTCGCGGCGGTGGGCGCAGAAAATGTGCAGTATCTCTGATAAATACGACTCCGACCAGTTTTCGCTGCCTCTTGATAACGAGCTATTCAAAAATGAATGACTGCTTTGGCTCTATTCGTTTAACCCAAAGGGAATTCTTTCAAAGTTGGAAGGTGGAAAAAAAGTATGATTTAGTCCTTACGACTTTAAGTTGGGAGCAACGAGCCACTTTTTCTTTCCTGTCACAAGATGGGGGTATCGAGCATGCCGTGGCTCTCCGGTTTCGTTCGGCGACAGAATCTATTGACGCTCGCAAGGATGCTCAGCTGTGTTGCCTGCGTTCTAAAATTGATTGCGTTGAAGAACTTCGTCTCGACGCTGCAGTCGATGTAGAGCAAAACTTCGAGCGGTTCAGAAAGTATATCGAGGAGTTATATTCGAAAGCCGGAAAGCCTCTGAAAGTCCTTATGGATATATCATGCTTGCCCAAGAACTACTTACTTTTTTTTATTGGCATTGGCTTCAGCTATGATTATTTCGCGTGTTTGGATTGTGTCTACAGCGCTGGCCACTATGACCTCAATCGAACGTCAGATAGTGCAACTCAAGAACCGGATCGCATTCATAGGGCATTAGTATCCTCAGGCGACTGGACCTCGCGTCAGATCCCTTTTCTTGGTTCAACATCGGTTTTCCCGAGCTCAAGAGATTTGATAGTTTCGATGGGAGGAGAAATTGGCTTGGCGGTACCGTTCGTCACCAGAGCAGAGCCCGACAAACTATCTCTTGCTTTTATCGCAGAAACTGCGCCGAGTGACACTTCGCAAATGCTGAAGAGCGAGCGGTTGGCATATAGATCATTGTTGAGTGAACCGGGGGTGACAGAAACCAAATTTTCTTTGGGAGATGCCTTGGGTGCGGCTAATTATTTTATCGCGACAGCCGGTAATAGTGGCGCCGAATGCGTGTCCATAATGGTTCTCGGATCAAAAAGTCATGCGTTAGGAGCTGGTGTCGCGGGATTGGCCTGCGAGAATGTCGAGATAGTTTGTAGAATTCCGAAAGGTTATCGGAGCTTGGACGTTCTTCCGTCCAATAAGATTTTCCTGTATGAGCTTGAGGACCGATTTGAGCCACTTAATTACATTGCATGAAATCCAGCGTGAGTAATATCCTTTTATTTAGTATCGATTGGCCTTGCTGCTCGCGGATGAAGTATTCTTTGTCGTCGCCTCAGATGAGCTTGCGATGTTCTGATGAACTCCGCGTTATTATTTAAATTTTGGTCATCGTTCGATTTTTCGACGTGACTTCTGTTGACGTGGCGATTTCCGGATCGCGCGAAGCCATCACAACTCCTGACCTCCTCGGTTCAGGAGATCAACGATGGACGGCTCGCAGCTCAAGACAGACTACCCCGTGGTGCTTCGCTTCGAGGGGCTCTACCCGCACCACCTCGCGGGCTACGAGGCTCACCGACTGCGGAAGGGCGGGGACCTGAGCCACGTCGATCGGTCGCGGATCGAAGCCTGAACGGCAAGCCGCTGATCGGCCCGGAGGACTGGGCGGCGCGGGCGCTCGCCGAGATCCGGGAGATGACGGCCGAGAACTTCGCAGCCGAGCTTGAGGCGCTGGAGAAGCGTAAGCGAAAGAAGGACATCGAGCGCCGCATCGTCGAGGGGCCGAAGCAGCCGTGGCGCCCGACCCGTCACGGGCCGATGCGGGAGGTGATCCTCACGGTCAACAAGGACTGGTTCGACGGCGACATGTCGGCGTTCTTCGGCGAGGGCGGGAACCAGCGCGAGGAGGAGTTCGGCGAACTCGCTGTGGCCTGGCTGAAGGACATTTCGGTGACGACGTGATCCACGCCCGCGCCGACCGAGACGAGGCGGCCTATCACATCCACGCGGTGATCATGCCCCGGGCGACTGTTGAGATCGCGAAGCCGAAGGCGAAGGTTCCGGCAGCGACCGCGACCCGGAGGATGCTGCAGCCGTCGATCCACCCGATGATCAAGGATTACGAGGAGGCGCAGGACAGCGTCGGCCAGTGGTTCGCCGAACTCGGCCTCGTGCGCGGGGAACGCCGGCGGCCGCGATCAAGGCGCGCGGACAACGGGCGAGATGCCGCCGAAGCGCCGCTATCACGCGAAGACCTGGAAGTGGCGCGCCGAGCAGGAGCAGCGCCTCATCGCCGAGGCGCAGGCGCTGGAGCGGCCGAAAGGGGCTCGACGAGCGCGAAGTGAAGGTCGAGGAGCGCGAGGACGAGGCGGAAACCGTGCTCGCCGTCGCCGAAGGCGTCGCGTCCGGCACGTTCGTCGTCGATCCCGGGGACGAGACACCGCCCGACCTGGCCGAGGCACCGAAGGCGGGGACGGCCCCTCCGCCGAGCCGATGATCGCGGTCCTCCGCAAGCGATCGCCGCGCGGGCTCGCGCGTGCCGCGGATGTGTTCGGGCGCGCATGGACCCGCCTGTTCGGCGAGGCCCGCAAAACGGCCGAGGCTGAGGCGCAGGCTGGGGTCGCGACGGCGATGGCGGAGATCGCGGAGGCCGACGAGAAGATCGTCGAGGCGAGCCGGCAACTCCCTCCGCCGGGGCGCGAGAGGATCGCCAGAACCCGCCGACGATCCCCGCACATCCTGAGCCGTCTCGAACGTCGCCCGGCGGCGGGCAAGGGGCGGAGATCGGGGGAACAAAGGCCAGGAGAGCCGGGACGAAGAAGAAAAGTTGTGAGCTGAGTCAGGGGTTAGCAAGAAGCCGGAAGAAATGTTCTGGAATCTCGCTCACCGATCGAAAAAGTCGGATGCGACATGCTTCCAGCCCCAGAGGGTGACCCCGAAAACGGCGCCCGACGGGCCCACCACATCAGAAAAAGGATACTATCATGACCAACTTCCTCGACCCCCAGCGCGCCACCTCCAAAGCCTCCGCAAGGAGCGCCAGCAGGCGAACGGCCGAGCGAGTCCGACGCGACCGCGCGCGCTTTCGCCAGCCTCCAGCGAGCCATGGGGAACGACTTCCGGAAGGCCGAGAACCAGGAGAGGCTGATCGCGAAGGCGATCGCCGACACGATGCCCGAACTAATCGCGGCGATGGACGAGGACGCGCTCGCCGCGCTCTTCTTCTCGCTCGAGCGTCTGGCGACAGCGCCCAACCGCCGCCGCATCGCCAAGCATCCGCTGCGCCCCGAGATCGTCGACGAGATGCACGCGGGGCGGACGAGGAGGAGGCCCGCGCCGCGGAGGAAGCCGAGAAGGCGGAGGCGGAAGCCGAAACCCGGGCGGAAGTGAAGATCGCGGGGCAGGGCGGCGCCGCCGCTACTACGCCGAAAGGCGACGCGCCCGAGAGCACGACGCCGCAATGATCCCCGCGGGGCGGCGGGCCGGCATCACTGGCCGGCCGCGCCGCCCGCCTAATCAGGGTGGCGGGAACGTCGTCGCTGGAAGTGGCTTTCTTACCCCCTGCTGATCAAAAATATTCAATCATCCCAACTATTAACGGCATGTAAGTACGTCCTGTTCATAGATCAGCGCCGTGGCTATTCTGGAGGTGCCGTCATGAATACTGGTCGAGTGCTGTTGGCACTTATCGCCATCAATATATTGAGTACTACGCCTGTTTTGGCGCAAAGTTTGTCCTGCCGAACCCGACAGCTTCGGCACATCTCGCTGTAGTAATGGGACCACTTTTCGCACCGACAGTTTCGGCACGACTCGCGATAATCGGGGCAACTCGTGGCGTACTGACAATTTCGGTACTACTCGCGGGAGCGATGGTACTAGCTACCGCACCGATAGCTTCGGTACGACGCGCGACAATCAAGGTAATTCATGGCGTACCGACAGTTTCGGCACAACTCGTGGTAGCAATGGTACCAGCTGTCGGACCGATAGCTTTGGCACGACGCGCTGTCGATAGTTTCGGCTATAGTAGCGGCGCCCACTACGGGCGCTGCCTTTCGCATGCTGGAAGGCGATCTGTCTACCGGAGCACGGGCGCGAAGATAGTCGTTTTCGACAAAGTCCAAAGCGCTCTCCCGCAACCACTTTTACCGAACCATGATCGACACCGGAGAGCGCGCCAGGCTGCGCCTCCTCGATCATCGCGGTAATCGCCCTCTCAAGTTCCAGAACAGGCCCGCTGCCGTCCGCGCTGGCATGGACGGAGACGCGCTCGATCAGTCCCCGCAGCACGTCCAGCGCCCGGGTGCGGATGGTGGCGTCCTTCAGGCTCTTCGCCAGATCCACCACCTTCTTGCGATACATCTCGGGCAGTCCCGGGTGCAGCCGCACCGGTGAGGGCTCCGGGGCGCTCGGTTGTGCCTCCAGGTCGGTCTTCCTGGCCTCGGTATCCTCCAGCTTCTGCAGGAGGCCCGGGGTGCGGAACCCGTCTGCGATGGCGTCGTAGAGGCCCTGCAGCTTGCGCTCGGTCTCTTCGAGCGCTGTACGGGTCTGCTGGCGCTGTGCGACTTCCTTGCTCCGCTCGGCGTTCATCGCCTTGCTGAAGGCGGAGACGAACTCCGCCACGGCGTCGGCCTGCATCAGGCGGTCGCGGAGGAGGGCGAGGACCGCCTCGTCGAGGTCGCCGCGCCTGTAGCCCTGACGATGGTCACAGGTGCCGAGCTTGCGGGCATTGGAGCAGGCCAGGTAGTCCCGGCCCGCGGCCACCACGGTGGCGCCGCAGGCGCCGCAGACGAGCTTGCCGGTCAGCAAGTGGGTGCTGCGCCGCTTCTCCCAGAACCGGCTCTGCTTGATCCCCTGCACCGCGGGTGTGGCGTCGATCTCGCCCTGGCGGGCCTTCACGCGGTCCCAGAGGCCGTCGTCGATGGTCCTGAGATCCGGAACGTCGTGGGTGATCCACTCCGCCTCTGGGTTCAGCCGCGAGACACGCTTGCCCGTCGCGGGGTCGTTCACATAGCGCTGCCGGTTCCAGACCAGGCGGCCGACATACAGCTCGTTGTTCAGGAGGCCGGTGCCGCGGAAACGGTGACCGCGGATCGCCGTGTCGCGCCAGAGATTGCCCTTCGGGCCGGGGATGCTGTCATCGTTCAGACCGCGAGCGATGGTCCGCGGCGGCTTGCCCTCCGCGAATTCCGTGAAAATCCGGCGGACGACCTCCGCTTCGGGCTCGTTGACCGTCCGCGCCCCCGTTGCGGGCTGTCCGTCGTCGCCCAGGCGCCGCACCACATCGTAGCCGTAGGCATTGTCGCCGCCGGACTTGCCGGCTTCCACGCGGCCGCGCAGGCCCCGCCGCGTCTTCGATGTGAACCGGCATGGGAAACTGACCCCGTAGCGGGGTGATCGGCGTCCAAAACTGACCCCCCTCCATCGGTGGCCATGATGCTCCCGGGGCAACCGGGAGCAGGTGCGGGATGTTGGTCGTGGAGACTATCGCGAAGATCCATCGGGCGTATTTCCGGGACAGGAAGCCGATCAAGCAGATCTGCCGCGAGCTGCGGGTTTCGCGGAACACGGTGCGCAGGGTCATCCGGTCCGGGGCGACGGAGTTCACCTACGGGCGCAGCGTCCAGCCGCAGCCGAAGATCGGGCCGTGGAAGGACGAGCTCGACCGGATGCTGGCGGAGAATGCCCGCAAGCCGAAGCGCGAGCGGCTGACCCGTATCCGGATCTTCGAGCAGCTCCAGACACTCGGCTACGGGGGCGGTTATGACGCCGTGCGGCGGTATGCGGCCACGTGGGCGAAGACGGAGCGTGAGGCGTCGACAGCGGCCTACGTCCCGCTGAGCTTCGATCCGGGCGAGGCCTACCAGTTCGACTGGAGGTGAGGAGGATGAGGGGACCGTCCAGCGGACGGTCCCCCCGACGAACAGGTCGCGGTGATCGACGGCTTCACGACGACGGTGAAGGTCGCGCATGTCAGGCTCTGCCACAGCCGGAGGCTGTTCGTGCGGGCCTATCCCCGCGAGACCCAGGAAATGGTCTTCGACGCGCACGACAAGGCCTTCGCCTTCTTCGGCGGAGCCTGCGCGCGCGGGATCTACGACAATATGAAGACGGCCGTGGACACGATCTTCGTCGGCCGGGACCGCGCCTACAATCGTCGCTTCCAGCAGATGTGCGGGCATTACCTGGTCGAGCCGGTCGCCTGCACGCCCGCCGCGGGCTGGGAGAAGGGCCAGGTGGAGAACCAGGTCGGCGTGCTCCGCCGACGGTTCTTCGTGCCGCGGCCGCGGTTCAAGAGCTACGCCGAGCTCAACGCCTGGCTCGAGGATCGCTGCGTCGCCTGGGCCAGAACGCATCCCCATCCCGAGATGCGCGAGCGGACCACCTGGGAGGTCTTCGAGGAGGAGCGATCGAGTTCTGGCGCCCTATGCCGGGCGGTTCGACGGCTTCCACGCGGTGCCCGCTTCGGTGTCCAAGACCTGCCTCGTTCGCTTCGACAGTGAGGAAGACCAGATAAAGGTCCAGTGGACCTTTATCCTGACGAACCGCTACTCGGTGGACGCTCGCGCTGTCGGCCGACCCGTCGAGATCCGTGCCTATGCGGAGCGCATCGAGATCCGGCAGGATGGCAAGATCGTCGGGGAGCATGCCCGCGCGTTCGGCCGCGACAAGGCCATCTACGACCCGCTGCACTACATCCCCGTGCTCGCGCGCAAGCCCGGCGCGCTCCGGAACGGGGCGCCGTTCAAGGAGTGGGAGTTGCCGCCCGCGATGCGGCGCGTGCAGCGCAGGCTCGGCCGGGTGCCGAACGGCGACCGCCAGATGGTGGAGATCCTGAGCGCGGTCCTGACCGACGGACTGGACGCGGTGGAGGCGGCCTGTGCCGAGGCGCTGAACGAGGGCGTTCACTCATCCGCAGTCGTGCTGAACGTATGACGAGATCATCGCCACCGCGGTCAAACGCCAGCACGAGCCGCAGAGGATCGTAGGTGACCTGCTGAATGCCGAGATCAGCGAGAAGCAGGCCCGCTCGATCAAGTATCAGATGACCATCGCCAAGCTGCCCTTGGCCAAGGAAATCGACGAGTTCGACTTCGAAGAAACGCCGGTCAACGAGACGCTGGTCCGCGTCCTGGCCGGCGGAGACTTCCTCGAGCACCAGCGCAACGTCGTGCTGATCGGTGGGACCGGAACCGGCAAGTCGCACCTCGCCGTCGGTATCGCCCGGGCCTGCATCCGAAGCGGCAAGCGCGGCCGGTTCTTCAACGTCGTCGATCTCGTGAACAAGCTCGATGCCGAGGCCCGCGCAGACCGCCAGGGCCGCACCGCCGATCTCCTGAGCCGTCTCGACTTGTCCGGCATGGTCCTCGGACCGATGGCGCCCCATGCCGAACTCCTGGACGAACTCGGCTATCTGCCCTTCGCCCAGACCGGGGGCCAGCTCCTCTTCCACCTGGTCAGTCGCCTCTACGAGCGCACGTCGATCCTCGTGACCACGAACCTCGACTTCGGCGAATGGCCGAGCGTTTTCGGCGATGCCAAGATGACGACCGCGCTCCTCGATCGCCTCACCCATCACTGCGACATCGTCGAGACCGGCAACGAGAGCTGGCGCTTCAAAACCCGAGCATGAGCGCCCGAGCTTCGCTGGCCCGATCCGGCTGCGCGACCTGAAAGCTACGCCGCCTCGGGCCAGCTTACGGCGCGCCCAAAGGGGTCATTCTTCAACGCCGATAGGGGGTCAATGTTGGGCGCCGAGCGACAAGATGAACGGGGTCGAGCCCTTCGCCTACCTGAAGGCCACCCGCGAGGTGATCGCCGCCGGCCATCCCCCCGCCGACATCGACGACCTTCTCCCCTGGGCCTTCACCAAGGCCGCAGTCAAAGCCGCAGCCTAAACTGCGAACGAGCGGCCAATCAAAGCATGGGCTATGGGGGTGAACCGGCGCTTACGACCGGGTCGCGTCCGTCGAGGGGTGAAGATTCCGGGTCGGGCGGACGCGATGCTGCTGGCGCGGATGGGGCTCGCGCTCGACCTGCCGCCGCCTCCGGTTCGTGGCGAACTCATGAACGGGTTGAGGGAGTTGCACGTCGCGCGGCTGGCGCTGATCAAGGATCGGCTACGACGTCCCTGATCACATCCCATGGCAGTCCATTCACCCTACGGGACGCTTGACGAGGTGCGCCCGCTCGTTTCCGAGACCCATGAAAGGACCTGAAGATCATGGCCCATTTCATTCTCGGCCATAGCTCCGATCCGCACCCATGGTTCGAGGAAAGCCGGGACTGAACACCTGGTGCATGACCTCCTCCATGAGCGCGACATCCGCCTTATTTAGCAGATCACTCTGGCAGATTTATCTCGAACCCGGGAGAAATATGAGACCGTGTTAACTCGTCTGCAAAGGTCAGGGCGAACATGACTGCGAGAAAGCCGAGCGCGATCATGGCGGCGAGCCGGCTTAGGGTGTCGGTGTGCCAGAGATCCATGAAGGCGAGCGCGACGATGATTGCCGTCGCAAGGGATACGCCGAGCGGGACCAGGGTTGCGGTGGGACCAGAGAGCATGAGGGCTGCTGCGATCGACGAAGTCGTCAGGAGAAGCATCGCGACGTAGGCGCCGGCGATGCGGAGGACGGTTTGTTTCATCGTTCGCTCCGCCATTAGCGCCCCCCGAGATAGAGGAGCGGAAAGAGAAAGATCCAGACCACGTCGACGAGGTTCCAGTAGAGACCTAGGACGTGCAGATGGGCCGTTTCACGCCAGAAGATCAGATCGCGGTGAACGGCCAGGACCGTCCTATTCCGTTGAAAAACTCGACTTGCCCGAAGGGGTGACCGCTGATTCAGTTTGGCTGTAACAGGCGGAGGTGAACGGCGATGATGGGGTCCCGGCAGGAAGCGCAAAGCGCGCTCTTCTACGAGTTCTCGATCGAAGCGCATGTGCCGCCAGACCATATGCTCCGATCTGTGGATCGGTTCGTCGACCTGACCGGCATCCGGCAGCACCTGGCGCCATTCTACAGCTCCACTGGACGACCGTCGGTCGATCCGGAACTGATGATCCGCATGCTACTGGTTGGTTATATCATGGGCATCCGGTCCGAGCGTCGCCTTTGCGAAGAGGTTCACCTCAACCTCGCCTATCGCTGGTTCTGCCGCCTTGATCTGACCGTTTCGGTCCCGGATCACTCGACCTTCTCCAAGAACCGCCACGGTCGTTTCCGCGACAGCGACCTGCTGCGGCACCTGTTCGAGACCGTGGTGGCGCGGTGCATCGCGGAGGGCTTGGCGAGCGGTCAGCGCCTCGCCGCGGATGCCAGCATCATTCAGGCTGATGCGAACCGGCAGAACTCGACTCCGAAGTCGGACTGGCAGCCGGGCAGCATCGATCCTGAAGAGGCGCCCCCGGGCTGTCAGGGAATACCTGGAAACACTCGATGATGCCGCCTTCGGCGCAGCGAGCCCGGTGGAGCCGAAGTTCACGTCACATTCCGATCCTGCCTCGCAATGGACCGGGGCTCGGGGAGGTCCGGCCTACTTTGCCTATTCCACCAACTACCTGATCGACACCGACAACGGCGTGATCCTCGACGTGGAGGCGACCCGGTCGATCCGCCAAGCCGAGGTTGGTTCGGTGCGGACCATGATCGACCGGGTGAATGATACCTTCGGCCTCACCCCGGAACGGCTAATCGCAGACACCGCCTACGGCACCGGTGCCATGCTGGACTGGCTGGACCAGCGGCGCGGCATCGCACCCCATATCCCGGTGGTCGACAAGTCGGGGCGCAAGGACGGAACATTCGAGCGCGCTGACTTCACCTACGAAGCCAAGGCCGACGTCTACACTTGTCCGGGCGGCAAGGAGCTGAAGCGAAGCCGCCGGGCCTTCACGAAGCCCCGCGAGAAGAAACCCGACGAGGACGGCATGCTCCGCTACCGGGCCAGCAAGGCCGATTGTGATACCTGCGCGTTGAAGACACGCTGTTGCCCGAAGGAGCCCGCGCGCAAGATCCTCCGGTCGATCTTCGAACCATCACGGGACCGGGCACGTGCGATCGCCCAGTCCCCCGATTACGCGATATCATGCAGGCTGCGTAAGAAGGTGGAGATGCTGTTCGCGCATTTGAAGCGCATTTTGGGCCTGAGCCGCCTTCGATTGCGGGGCCCGAACGGCGCGCGAGACGAATTCCACCTCGGAGCCACCGCCCAGAACCTCCGGAAGCTCGCAAAGCTCCTTCCAGTCCCGGAAATCGCCTGCTGAGGAAGGTCAGGCGCACGCGTCGCAAACATCGGGACGAAAGCAACGCGGCCGCCGAGCCGAGTTTTCCAACGGAATAGTCCAGCTGATCACGCCGAGACTGATAGCCATATGCGCGCCGTGAAGCGCCGTCATGCCCCAGTAGAAGGAGAAGAACATCTCTGCTCCAAATGTTTCGACCGGGAAGTGAGGGTGGCCGGGGATCAGATCATGGCGGGCATCCTCGATGTATTCGAACGACTTTACGCCGAGAAAGCCTATGCCGAGCGAAAGTGTCGCCAGCAATCCCCCGATGACGCCTCGAGCGCTGCCCTTGCGCCCGGCCCCGACGGCGAAGGCCATCGTGGCGCTCGAGGTCAGGAGCAGCGCTGTGTTGGCGATCCCGAGCGAGAGATTTGTCTCGGCTCCGGCCGCGGCGAAACCTTCCGTGTAGCGCACCCGGTAGACTGCGTATCCAAGGAATAGCCTCCCGAAAAAGATCAGCTCGGAGGCGCGGAATATCCAAATTCCTGCCTCCTCGGCGCTGCGCTGTTCGCCGATGTCCTCGAACGGTTCGTGCAGGGCCTTGGACATCAGCGGGAATCCGTCTGGCCGGTGCGTGTGGGGAAGTTGACATCGCCTTCGCGCGCGGAGGGCTGGTCTTCGACGGCGTGGTAATCGTAAGGCTCACGGGTGACCTTCGGCAGGGTGCCGAAATTCTCGCGCGGGGGCGGTGAGGAGGTCTGCCATTCGAGGCCGCGCGCCTGCCACGGATTGTCGCCGGCCTGACGGCCTCGAACGAGAGAGAGACCGAGATACACGAAGGGCAGAAGGTAGGCGACGGCGAGGATCAGGGCTCCCGCGGAGGAGAGCAGGTTCCAGGCCTCGAACTCGGGCGGATAGGAATGGTAGCGCCGCGGCATCCCCATGTAGCCGAGGATGAACTGCGGAAAGAAGGTGAAGTTGAATCCGAGGAACATCAGTAGGGCTGCGAGGCGCGCCCAGATCTCGGAATACATGCGGCCCGTCATCTTCGGCCACCAGAAGTGCAGGCCGGCGAAGAACGCCGAGACCATTCCGCCCACCATGATGTAGTGGAAATGCGCGACGACGAAGTAGGTGTCGTGCACGTGGACGTCGATCGGGACCGAGGCCAGGAAGAGCCCCGTCAGCCCGCCGAGCGTGAAGAGACCCACGAATCCGAGCGCGTAGAGCATCGAGGCCTCGAAGGTGATCTGGCCGCCATAGAGGGTCGCCGATCAGTTGAAGACCTTGATCGCCGACGGGATGGCGATGAGGAACGACAGGAGCGAGAAGATCAGGCTCGCATAGGCCGACTGGCCCGAGACGAACATGTGGTGGCTCCAGACGAAGAAGCCGAAGAGGGCGATGCCGAGGATCGCGAAGACCATGGCCTCGTAGCCGAAAATCCTGCGGCGCGAGAAGCAGGTCAGGACCTCGGTCACGATGCCGAAGCCCGGCAGGATCATGATGTAGACCGCCGGGTGCGAGTAGAACCAGAAGATGTGCTGGAAGAGGATCGGATCGCCGCCCTGCTCGGGATTGAAGAGCCCGAGACCGAAGAGCCGCTCCATCACGACCATGAGGAGCGCGATGGCGAGCGCGGGCGTGGCCAGGACGATGACGACGGAGGTAGCGTAGAGGGCCCAGACGAACAGCGGCAGGCGCATCCACGTGAGCCCTTCGCAGCGCTGGGTGTGGACGGTGACGATGAAGTTGAGCCCCGTCGCGATGGTCGAGAAGCCCGCCACGAAGACGCCCATCGCGGCCAGCGTCACGTAGGAATTCGAGTAGAGCGACGAATAGGGCGTGTAGAACGTCCATCCGGTATCGACCCCGCCGAGGAGCAGGGCGGCGAGGGCGAGGGCTCCACCGACGAGATTGATGTACCAGCTGGCGAGATTGAGTTTCGGAAACGCCATGTCGCGAGCGCCGATGGCGAGGGGCAGCAGGAAATTTCCCAAGGTGGCGGGCACCGCCGGCACGAGGAAGAACCAGACCATGATGACGCCGTGCAGCGTGAAGAGCCGGTTGTAGGTGTCCGGGCTCACAAGGTTTCCAGGGGCGGTCGCGAGCTCGAGACGCATCAGGGTCGCCGCCGCGCCACCGATCAGGAAGAAGAAGATCAGCGTGACGAGGTAGAGGATGGCGATCCTCTTGTGGTCCGTGGTCAGCAGCCACGAACGAATGCTATGGCCGGCGCCGAGGTAATCCGGCTCCAGTGCGATGGGCTCGCCCGTATCGGTGACGGTCATGTGCCATCTCCCTCGCTCAGCGTTCTGATGTAGGCGGTAAGCGCTTCGACCTCCCCGTCTTCGAGGATTCCGCTGAAATTCGGCATGATCGGCTCGTATCCTGCGGCCACGTCGCGCTCCGGCAGAAGGATCGAGTCGCGGATATAGGCCGCGTCGGCGGTGACCGTTCGCCCATCCTGCAACGGAATTTCGCGACCGAAGAGATCCCTGAGGTTCGGTGCGTGGACGCGGCTACCTTCGGCGTGACAGCCTGAGCAGCCAGCGGAGGTGAAGAGCCGCGCCCCGATGTCGGCAAGAGTTTCGCCCCCTTCCCGGGTTTCCAGCCAGCGGGCATAGGCGGCGGGTTCCATCACGGTGATCTCGCCAGTCATGCGGGCATGGTTCGTCCCGCAATATTCTGCGCAAAGAAGCCTGTAGGTTCCCGTCTTCGTGGCCTCGAACCAGACGGTGCCGGTGCGTCCCGGAACCACGTCCATCTTGATGCGGAAGGCGGGAACGTAGAACGAATGGATCACGTCCTGGGAGTTCAGGAAGACCTTGACCGGCTGGCCCAGAGGCACGTGCATCGCGTTGATTTCCCGCACGCCGGACGGATGGCGGGTCTTCCACATCCACTGCTTGGCCTCGACATGGAATTCCATCGCGCCGGGAGGCGCTTCGACCGCGTCGAGGCTCATGGTCGATGCGTACCAGAAGAAGAAGATCGCGAAGAACGCGGTCGCGGAGATCCAGAAGATCTCGATCCGCCGGCTCTCCAGCGCCTTGACTGACCGGCGCGGGGCCTTTGTTTTCGCGCGGAAGCGCACCGAGAAGACGAGAATCAGCGTCCCGACCAGCGTCACGATGAAGATCGAGAAGCACGACATGACCCAGAACAGACGGTCGAAGGTCACCGCCTGCGTCGAGGCCTGCTCCGGGAGCGCGGAAAACATCAGCAGGCCCCTTTTCTGCGTTCGCGCCGGAGCGCGACGAAGATCCCCCCGGCGACAAGGAGCGTGCTCGCGACGCCCCCTGCGGTCGCGGCACGGGCGATGGACAGAGAATAGCGGCCCGTGACCGGATCGAAGCCGTAGCAGGCGAGCGCGATCCGTTCAGTGATCGTGCCCACGCGGCCGTCGCCGGCCTCGACGAGGGCGCGGCGGAGATCCGCAGGGGTGGCGCGGAACGCGGGCAGAACGCGCGCGACGCCACCCTCCGCCGTCAAGACGTAACGGGCGGAGGGATGCGCGAAACGGTCGGTCTCGGCGTCATAGCGATAGCCGTAACCGAGCGCCGCGGTCATGCGCTCCAGATCCGCTCTGCCGGGCAGGCGAGTCTCGATCCGCGCCGCGGATAAATCCCCGGCCTGGGACGCGACGAAAGTCCGAGCCAGCTCGTATCGATCCCTTGGGTCGATTCCCACCACGACAAAGGCATAATCCTCACCGAGGGTGAGGCCGGTGCCGGCGAGCGTTCCGGCGGTCTGGCCGAGGATCGCATCGCAGATCGCCTCGCAATCGTAGTCGGCGAAGAGGAGGACCGTGGGCAAACCGGTCCTGAGGTCGATCCGGGCGCCTTCGGGCGGATCGGCGCGGACCCCGTCGAGTTCGGACTGCGTCAGCCCGGCCGACAGCGAATGGCCGGTGGAGAGCAGGCAGAGGGCGACTAGGAGGGGATCTCATTCGGCCTTCTCCCCGGCGCCGGGAAGGGGGGTGTAGGCATCCGCTCCGCGCTCCACGATCCGGCGCATGCCCTCCTTGATGGGGCGTCTGCCTTCGGCACCATTTAGCAACGCGTTCTGGTGTGCCAGCCATGCGGCCTGGGCCTCCAACGGGCTGGTCTCGAGCCGCGGCGGCCCGAAATCGTCGGGCCTGGGATAGGAGTCCAGTCGCGCTCCGGAATAGAAGATCGTGATGATCGCGATCGCCACGGCGAGGAGTGCGAAAGCCGAACCGATCGCGGCGAGGACCCAACGGACCGGGAAATCGGGGTGGCGCAGTTCATCCATGCCGGGACCTCACCGTATCCAGCAGGGTCGCCAGACCCGCCGCGATCGTGACGATGGCCGCCGCGGCGAGGAGCGCGGCGGCTGTTTGGTCCGGGGCGCAGAGCCAGACGAGGTGGCCCAGCCCGGCCGCCGCAGCGCTCGCCCCGGCGATCCGAAGGACGCCGGGCGACCCGCGATCCGCCGTACGGATCAGCCGGGCGAAGGGCAACACCACGCCGAGGAGCACGACGAGCGCCATCAGCGCGGTTCCGATCCCGTCCGTGCGCGATCCGAACCAGGCGGCCTTGAAGGGGAGGTTTCCGGACCAGCTGACGAGGAACTGCATCGCCCCGAGATAGAAGTTGCCGAGGCAGCAGGCCAGAAGCAGACCACCCCAATCCGCTACGGCGCGCGAGGGCCGCCGCTCCAAGCCCCGCGCCGCGAGCACCGCGAGCGCGAGGCCGAGCTGGGTCGCGGCCAGCAGCATGCCGAAGCTCGTCGACAGCATCTCGGGATCGCGGGAGAGGATCCAGTCAAGCCCGGCGAACCCCACAGAGAGGCCGTAGGCGATGAGCAGGATGGCCGCAACCGGGGGCGCGGGCGCCTGCGGCGCGATCCACCCGATGATAGACCAGAGCGCAAGGATGATCGCGCCGCGCAGGCCGAAGGACCACGGAACGAGATAGATCTCGCCGACCAGCCCCTCCATTCCCTGCCACCAGGGATAGAGCCCCGGCCCTGCGAAGAAGAGCAGGATGCCGAAGGGAGCGACGAGCAGCGTCGACCGCGACAGGGCGGCCAATGCGCCGCCGGCCGCTTCGGGCCAGACCCCGCCGGTCAGCCGCGCGATCAGGAGCCAGACTCCCGCGCCCGTTGTTGCCGACAGGCAGAAGATCCAGGCCGCGAGCCCTCCGGCGGCCATCGCGCCGGGGGCGTAGACGACCGTGAGCGCCGCAAGCCCGGCGCCGGGCAGGGTCAGCACGCCCGCGCGCGCCGGCAAAGGGATCGCGGCGCGGGTCAGATCAGCCATCGGAAGCCTCCAGCGGCCGCAGCACGCGACCCGGCCGGCTCGGGGCGATCTCGGGGGAGACGGCCTGCAACGCGCGGATATAGGCGGTGATTGCCCAGCGATCGCGGGGCGCAACGCGATCGGCATAGGGGAACATCACGCCGTAGCCCTCGGTGATGACGCGCACGAAATGTTCGGCCGGCGCCTGCCGCAACCGCTCGCTGAGATAAGAGGGCGGCGCGGGAAAGCCGCGCTGGACGACGCGCCCGTCACCGGCCCCCGTATAGCCGTGGCAGGGGGTGCAGAAGATCTCGAACCGCTCGCGTCCCCTTGCGAGGAGCTCGGCCGTCACCTCGGGGCGGCCCATGCCGAGCGCAGGGGGAGGATCGTTTCGCGGCACGACCCCGGTCGGCCAAGGACGCGCCGCCGCGTCGTCGGCCCATACGGAGGCCGTTTCCCAAGCTTCCATCTTGGGCTGGTTCGCAAGGCTCGACTGCTCCTCCTGGCAGGCGGCGAGCGCCGATCCGACGGCGAAGAGCAGCGCCAGGCGCTTCATCGCCCCGTCTCCAGGATTTCCTGGAGCCCTTCGAGGCGGGACAGCCACAGGCGGTCCGGCGCGTCACGGGCGGGCAGGGAGAGGAGGAGCCGGTCATCGCTCGCCACCTCGGTCTGGGCAGTATCGAAGAAGGTATCGTCCAGGCGGGGCAGGCCGCAGCTTCGGACCATCGCGACGAACCCGCCGAGGGCGGCTCCGAGGATGCCGGTCTCGAAGGTCGCGAATCCGAAGGCGGGCCAGGAGAAGAGCGGCCGCCCGCCCACGTTCAGCGGATAGAGCCAGACCGCGGACCAGATCTGGAGGGCCAGGATGGCGCTCGCGGCCGAAAGCCCGGCGATCAGCATGATGCCGCGCACGCTGGGGCCCTCCGTCGGAAGCGCCTGTTCCAGTTCGGGCAGCCGCCAGGGGGTATGCGCGTCCATGTCCGTGACGCCTTCCTCGCGAAGCGCCTGGACGGCCGCAAGGAGGGGCGCGACGTCCCGGAACACGAGATGCAGCCGGTGGGTCATGGGCCAGTCTCCTCCCTCACCTTCTCCTTCATCTCGTGCATCGAGATCGCCGGGACGACGCGCAGGAAGATCGTGAAGAGAAGCCCGAAGAAGCCGAGCGTTCCGGCGAGCAACGCCCAGTCCCAGAGCGTCGGCCAGTAGGAAGACCACTGGGAGGGCAGGTAGCTCTGCGCCGGCGGCACGACGGTGATGACGACCCGCTCGAGCCACATGCCGATGTTGATCGCGATGGCGATGAGCACTGTCGCGGGCACGGTCCGGCGCATCCACGGAATCCAGTAGAGTTGCGGAATGATGCAGTTGCCGAGCAGCATTCCCCAGTACAGAGGCCAGAACCGGCCCCAAAGCTGCTCGGACACCACGCGCTGTTCGGCATGCTCGCCCGAATACCAGGCATAGAACCATTCCGTTGCGTAGCTGACCGTCATGACGAGCGATCCCGCAAGGAGTACCTTGCCGATCACGTCGAAATGCCGGTCGGTGATCATGTGGGGCACGTCCAGAGCGCGGCGGAAGATCGCCGCAAGGACGACGACCATCGCGAAGCCCGAGAACATGGCGCCGACGACGAAATAGGGCGGGAAGATCGTCTCGTTCCAGCCGGGCGCGATGCCCGCGGAATAGTCCATGCCGACGACCGAATGGACCGAGATCACCAGCGGGACGCCCATCGCCGCCATTGCGCCGTAATAGCTCTGCCACGTCCGCCAGTGCCGCGCCGAGCCGCGCCAGCCGAGCGCGAGGACACCATACACCTTGCGTGTGCCCCCGGCCTTCGCACGGTCGCGGAGGGTCGCGAAATCGGGGATTGCCCCCGTGTACCAGAACATCAGGGAGAACAGGATGTAGCTGGCGATCGCGAAGAAGTCCCAGACGAGAGGGCTTCGCCACTGCGGGACGAGGCCAAGCGTGTTGGGGTAGGGGACGAGCCAGTAGAAAAGCCAGGGCCGACCGAGGTGGAAGATCGGGAAGAGCCCCGCGATGCAGGCCGCGAAGAGCGTCATCGCCTCCGCGAAGCGGTTGATGGAGGTGCGCCATGTCTGGCGCGTAAGCAGCAGCATCGCGGAGATCAGCGTTCCGGCGTTGCCGATGCCGATCCACCAGACGTAGTTGGCAATGGCAAAGCCCCAGACGTTCGAGGTGTTGATCCCCCAGATGCCGACGCCACCGATCACCAGGGCCACCAGGCTCACCACCATGAGGACGGTGAGCGCGAGGCAGACAGAGAAGCAGAGCCACCAGATCCGCCCCGGCGACCGGGCGAGCAGCGGTTCGGCGATGTCCGCCGTGATCTCGCCCGGTCCGCTCGCGGGAAGGAGGGTAGAAGTGGCGCTCACGTCTCGCTCCCCTCGCTTCCGGGCGCGACGCGCGCGAGATAGGTGGTGCGAGGGCGCGTCCCCAGATGTTCGAGAAGTGCGTAATGCCGGGGGTCGTCCTTTGCGCGGCTTACCGCGCTGTCGGGATCGGCGATGTCGCCGAAGGTGATCGCTTCGGCCGGGCAGGCGGACTGGCAGGCGGTTACGACCTCCCCGTCGGCGATGGAGCGGTCCTCCCGGGAGGCGGCGTGGTTCACCGCTTCGATTAGCTGCACGCAGTAGGTGCACTTTTCCATCACGCCTCGGCCCCGGACACTCACGTCGGGATTGCGCATCGCCTGCAGAAGGTCCGCGCCGAGATCGGCATAGGCCTGGCTGTCAGCGTAGTCGAAGAAGTTGAAGCGCCGCACCTGGTAGGGGCAGTTCGCCTGACAGAAGCGCGTGCCGATTCAGCGGTTGTAGACTTGCGCGTTCAGCCCCTGTTGATCGTGGATGGCGGCCTCGACCGGGCAGGCGGGCTCGCAGGGCGCCTTCTCGCAATGCATGCAGGGGACCGGCTGGAAGCCGCGCCCATCGTCGTGCGGCAGGTCGTAGGCATCGATCCGGATCCAGTGCATGTAGCGGCCGCGCGCTACCTCGCCGGGTCCGACGACGGGGACGTTGTTCTCCGACTGGCAGGCGATCATGCAGGCGTTGCAGCCCGAGCAGAGGTCGGTATCGATCACCATCCCTCACGAGGGGCTGTCGTAGTCCCAAGGGGGATAGAAGGTCGGCGGAGCGTGGTCCTCGGGCGTGAGTTCGGGGTGAGAGGGCGGGACGGAACGGAGGAGGTCGCGCCCGTGCTGCCCGAACTCCTGCTGCGTGCGGATGAGAAGGGAAGGTCCTTCCATGGGCTCGATGCCGACGCGCGGACCGAGTGGGCGCACGTCCGCACCGACATTCGTGCCGACCGTCCCCGTAGCCTGGCCCGGAAGGATCACCGCAGGAAGCGGGACGAAGACATCGTCGCTGCCGCTCAGGACCACGGTGTTACCCTCTTCGATCCCGAGACGTTCCGCATCCGCTGGCGCGAAGCTCGCGGCGTTCCCCCAGACCTGCTTGCTCAGCGGGTGGGGGCATTCCTGCAGCCATCCGTTCGGCGCGTAATCTCCGGCCAGCATCGTCGGCGAGAGCTGGGCGACATGCTCGAACACGTCCTCCGGGCCATTCTCCTGAGACGGGCCGGCTCCGGTCCAGTCGGGCGTGACGGTGCCGACCGGGAAGTCAGGGATCTCGCCGCGCTGAAGGCTGTCATGCCACCGATCTTCGAACGCCTCCCTCCATCTCGCCCGCCAGGTTTGACCTTGCCCCCAGATCCCGGACCAGGGGCTAAAGTAGCGTCTGGTCCGGGAGAAGCAGATGACCAAGAAGACAAGGCGGCGGTTTACGCCGGAATACAAGGAGCAGGCGGTGGCACGCCTTTCTGAGGCGGGCGTGACCTACGCGAGCCTTTCGGCGGAGCTGGGTATCACGTCCGGGCAATTGAAGACGTGGCATCTCGAGCTTCTGGCGGCGGGTTCAGCGACGGCGATCGCTCAAACCAAAGCCGAGGCGGCCGAGCTGGCGCAACTGCGCCGAGACAACAAACGGCTGAAGGAAGAGAATGAGGTGATGCGCAAAGCATCGGCTTTTTTCGCTCAGTGGGCGGCGAAGACATGAACGCCAACCTGGCATTCATCGCTGCCCACCTCGCCGATTACTCCATACGTCTGATGTGCCGGGTGCTTGGCTTGAGCCGGAGCTGGTTCCAAGCCTGGCGCCGCACAGCCCCTGACCGGGCGGCGCGAACGTGTCGGTGGGATGCGCTGATTGATGAGATCCGTATGATCTTCAAGGACAGCAAGCAGCGCTATGGCGCACCTCGCATCCACGCCGAACTGCGAGGTCAAGGCCACCGCGTGTCACGCAAGACGGTGGCCAAGCTGATGAAACAGAACGGCATTCACCCGCCTGGACGCAAGCGGCGGTAGTGTCCCGAGGGATGGTGTAGGAACTGGCGTCCACCTGCTTCTTCATAGCTGGTGTCGCTCGTTCACTGAGCGGCGATCATGGCCGCATCAGGGTTATCGTCGCACAGGCCTGTCAGTTTTTCCACGGGCATGTAGCGGCGGCTGACGGCCCACTCATCGTTTTGCTCCAGCATGAGCGCGCCGACGAGGCGAACGACGGCCTCGCGGTTGGGGAAGATGCCGACGACGTTGGTGCGCCGCTTGATCTCCTTGTTGACGCGCTCCAGCGGGTTGGTGCTGTGCAACTTCGAGCGCAGGCTCTCGTCGAAGGCCATGTAGGCGAGGACGTCGTGCTCGGCCGCGTCCATCAGTTCGGCGACATCCCTGACGCGCGATGGCCGCCAGCCCGGCCACCTCCGGCGGCAGGAGCGACCCGTCCCGTTCGAACAGGTCCAGTTGCAGCGGCGGGCGGCGCGATGGGTGCGGCATGACGATCTCCGGTCTGGTGATCGTCACAGCCTATTCCCGTACTCCCCGGAGCCTCAGCGCCGATGGAGCCGTCAGTCAGCCTGTCGGCGAGAAGCGATCGAAGCGCGCCGAGGGCCGTTGCCGACGCCAAAGGCACTGACGCCAACCGCATCGTCCCGCATGTCCCGGCATCCAGCATCCAGACCGGAAGCTCCTGGACGACACCGGTCGAGGCCTCTCGTGGCCGGCACCGCGCCAAGGCCTCGGCGCGCCGCTCGATTACCTCCCAGACGTGAACGGTCCGTCCGAACCAGGGGTGCCAGCGATAGGCGACAACTGCCTCGTAGCCACCGGTCGCCGTCACATGGGTTTTGTGTCTTAGGGTTGTACAACGACAATCACCCGCACTCAGGGCTGAAAATGCGCTCGCCACGCGAGTTCATCGCAGCTCAAACCGCAACCGCCTGAGTGTCCGGTGAAACGGGGGCAAGACCAGGTCGGGAGGGATCGGGCGGCGGGCCGTAGCGGGGAAGCATCGGGTTGCACCGGGTTCAAGGGGACGTTGTGGCTCTTATATGGACCCGGTATGCCAATTCCCGGCCCTGCAAGGAAGCCCATGACCCTCGGATCCACCATTGCCTGGGACGACACTGTCCTGCCCTTCCAGCTCGACCGGTCCGATATTCGCGGGCGGGTAGCACGGCTCGATGGCGTGCTGGAGCAGGTGCTAGCGCAGCACGACTATCCCCCGGCGATCGAGGCGCTGGTGGCCGAGGCGACGATGCTGACGGCTCTGATCGGACAGGCACTTAAGCTGCGTTGGAAGCTCTCCGTGCAGGTCCGCGGCGACGGGCCGGCGCGGCTCATCGCGACGGATTACTACGCGCCCGGCGAAGACGGCAGCCCGGCCTGGATGCGCGCCTACGCGAGTTTCGACGAGGACCGGCTCGATGGCGAGGGGGAGCCCTTCGGACAGATCGGCAAGGGGTATTTCGCGCTCCTTCTCGACCAGGGGGGTGGGATGAAGCCCTATTCCGGGATCACGCCCCTCGCCGGCGGGTCGCTGTCCTCCTGTGCGGAGACCTATTTCGCCCAGTCGGAGCAGTTGCCAACGCGGTTCGCGCTAAGCTACGGGCAGGCACGCAGGCCCGGCGCCGCCTCGCGCTGGAGGGCCGGCGGCGTGATGCTGCAGCACATGCCGAAGGCCTCTCCACTCCGGCCCGACGCGGGCGGCTCGGGCGATGCAGGGCTCCTCGCGGCCGAGGACGTGCTCGACGGGGCCGAGGCTGAAAACTGGAGCCGCGCCAACCATCTGCTCGATACGGTCGAGGAGACGGAGTTGATCGGACCGCATGTTCAGCCGACCGAATTGCTTGTCCGGCTCTTCCACGAGGAGGCGCCGAGGGTGTTCGACGCGCAGCCGGTGAGCTTCGGCTGCACTTGCGGACCGGAAAAGGTGCGGCAGACTCTTTCCATCTATTCCCAGAAGGATATCGCCCAGATGACCACCGAGGAGGGGATGGTCACGGCGGATTGCCAGTTCTGCGGCGCGCATTACGAGTTCGACCCGAAAACGCTTGGTTTCGAGGCCGAACAGGCGTCGGGCGAGGGTGAGTGAACTGCGCGACAGGCTCGCCCTGGCCCTGAAACGGGATGTCGGAGAAACGTCGGATTTCGATATGAATCCTGTCGGAGTCCGAGGCGGCGCCCGAGCGCTTCGCGGCGCCGCTGTTCTTGTCGCCGTGACGGGAGAGTCGCGGGTGATCCTGACCAAGCGCTCAGCGTCGCTCAGCCAGCATCCGGGCCAGATTGCCTTCCCTGGCGGAAAGGTCGAGCCGCAGGATGCGGGTCCAGGGGCGGCGGCGCTTCGCGAAGCCTGGGAGGAGACGGGATTGCCGCCCGAGACGGTGGAGGTTCTTGGCGAGTTGCCTGGCCACGAGACGGTCACGGGGTATTCGATGACGCCGGTGCTCGGGCTCGTCCATGGCCGCCCGGCGCTGCGGCCGGAGGCGGGGGAGGTGGCCGAGATTTTCGAAGTGCCGCTCTCCCACCTGGCGGATCCGGCCGCCTATTCGCTGCAATCGCGCATGTGGCGGGGCACCGAGCGGCGATACTACACGGTGCCCTGGGGTCCCTACTACATCTGGGGTGCGACCGCGCGGATCCTGCGCGCGCTGGCAGAGCGGATGGCGTGAGGGTCGACGGCCCCTGGCGGCGCGATGCCGGGGCGCAGGCGCTGATGTCGGCGCTCGCGACGGTGGGGCACCGGGCGCTCTTCGTCGGCGGCTGTGTGCGGAACGCGGCGCTCGGCGCCCCGGTGGACGATATAGACATCGCCACGGACGCGGTGCCGGAGCGGGTGATGCAATTGGCGGAGGGCGCCGGGCTGAGGGCCGTGCCGACGGGGTTCGACCATGGCACCGTGACCGTGGTGGCGGCTGACCGGGCGCTCGAGGTCACGACCTTCCGTCGCGACGTCAGCACCGACGGACGACACGCGGTCGTCGCCTTCGCGACCGAGGTGGCGGAGGATGCCGCCCGGCGGGACTTCACCATGAACGCGCTCTATGCCGAGGCGGACGGGACCGTGGTGGACCCGCTCGGCGGCTGGCCTGATCTGGTGGCGCGGCGCGTGCGTTTCGTGGGGGTCGCGGACGAACGGATCGCGGAGGACTACCTCCGCATCCTGCGCTATTTCCGCTTCCATGCCTGGTACGGCGACCCGGAGGAGGGCCTCGACGCCGAGGCGCTCGCGGCCTGCGCCGCGGGCGCGGAGGGGATCGCGCGGCTCTCGGCGGAGCGGGTCGGCCGCGAGATGCTGAAGCTCCTCTCCGCGCCGGATCCGGCGCCCTCGCTTGCGGCGATGGCCCAGGCCGGGCTGCTCGCGCGGGTCCTGCCGGGGGCGGAGGCGCTGGCGCTCGCGCCCCTCGTCCATCTCGAGGAACTTCTGGGCGTTCCGCCCGATCCCGTCCGCCGGCTTGCGGCTCTGGGCGGGGAGGGGGCCGCCGATCGGTTGCGGCTGTCGCGCAAGCAGGAGCGGCGGCTCGCGCGGCTCGGCGGTGGGGTCGTCACGGCGGCGGGTGCGGCGGAGAACGCCTGGCGGTTCGGCCGGCAGATGGCGCGGGACATCGAACTGCTGCGGGCGGCGAGCTTCTCGGCGCCGCTGCCGGCCGATCTCGACGCGCGACTGGAGAGGGGCGCGACGGCGGTGTTCCCGGTCTCAGGCGCAGATCTCGTGGGCCGCTACGAAGGAGCCGAGATCGGCGTGCGGCTCAGGGAGATGGAGCGAGACTGGATCGACTCGGGCTTCCGCGCGACCCGGCGGGATCTCCTCGGCTGAGCGTTCGGGGCCGTCCCGCGCACGACCGGCCTCATCTCGCCCCTGCCGGAGATCGAGTCGCCGATCGCCGCGGCCGGCGTGCCGCTGTTTCTCTCCGACGCGACGGCGACTCTCGGGCCTCGCCGCAGCCGTGAGCGAAGCGTCCAGGTTGCACGGCGCCTTCGTGGAGCGGGACGAGATGATCGGCGTCGCCGACTATCGCTACGAAAGCTTTCCGGTCACGTTCTGGGATCTCTGGGGCGAACAGGGCCACCCGACCGGACCGCCATCGCGGAGACGGGACCGCCTCCGTCGACCTCGCCGACCCCATGCGAACCGGCGCGGACGGGCGGGGCAGATCAGTATCCTCGCTGCCAACTCGCTGATGACCGGTCCGAGACTCTACGCAACCTTCCTGCTGTGGCTGATGAGCGACTTGTTCGAGGATCTGCCCGAGATCGGCGACCCGGACCGGCCGAAACTCGTCTTTGTATTCGACGAGGCACATCTGCTCCTCTAAGGCGTTGGGCGACAAGGTCGAGCAGGTAGCCCACCTGATCCGCTCGAAGCGGGTCGGAATCTATTTCGTCGCGCAGAACCCCGTGCCGGAATTGTCAGTGACGGCAAGCGGGTCGCGTGGCATGGTCGCTCCTCGTCTGGAACGGGCCGGCTCTCACGGGGAGGCGATGAGCAGCGAGAACGACTTTCCGATCGTGGGGATCGGCGCGTCCGCTGGGGGGCTCGCGGCGTACAAGCGCGTTCTGGAGCATCTCCCGACCGATTCCGGCGCGGCCTTCATCCTGATCCAGCATCTCGACCCGGACCATGAAAGCCTGATGGTCGATCTTCTGGCGCGGCACACGAAGATGCGCGTCCGCCAGGCGGAGAACGACATGGCGCTCGTGCCTGACACGCTTTACGTGATCCCGCCGGGCAAGTTCATCCGCCTGATCGACCAGGGCCTGTTTCTCGACGAGCCCATGCAGGGGAAGGGCGTCCGGCTCTCCATTGACTACTTCTTCCGCAGCCTTGCCGAGGCCCGGGGCGAGAAGTCCATAGGCATCATCCTGTCCGGAACCGGGACCGACGGAACGCTCGGCCTGCGCGAGATCAAGGCCGCCGGCGGCATGGTCATGGTCCAGACCCCCGAGGAGGCGGAGTATGACGGGATGCCGCGGTCGGCGATCGCCACCGGGCTCGTCGATTTCGTCTCGCCGGTCGACCTGATCGGCGAGCGGCTCGTGGCATTCCTCGCCCATCCCTATCTCGACCGTGGCGAGGAGGAGACAGGTCTCTCGGAGACCGCACCCGATTCCTTTCTGTCGATCCTGGACATCCTGCGCCACCAGACAGACTACGATTTCCACAGCTACAAGAAGGGCACGGTGGAGCGACGCATCCAGCGGCGCATGGGCATCCGGCAGGTCGACACGCTCGAGGAGTATCTGTCGCTTCTGCGGACCTCGCCCGAGGAGGTGAACCTGCTCTTCCGCGATCTCCTGATCGGGGTGACGCGCTTCTTCCGGGAGAAGGACGTCTGGGAGGCCTTCGCCACCAAGGTGGTCGATCCGCTCGTCCGTCGGAAGTCGCAGACCGGCATCATCCGCGCCTGGGTTCCCGGCTGCGCTACCGGGGAGGAGGCCTATACGCTCGCAATGACGCTGTTCGACCGCATCGACCGGCACGGCAAGCAGATCGATATCCAGGTCTTCGCCACGGATCTCAACGAGCGCGCCATCGAGACGGCGCGGAACGGCCGTTATTCCTCCGCCGTGGCGGTGGACATTCCCGATCGCTTCCGCAGCAAGTTCACGGTCGAGGAAACCGACGCGCTGCGCGTCAACACGCGCCTGCGCGAGACGGTCGTCTTCGCGACGCAGAACGTCATCTCCGATCCGCCGTTCTCGAATCTCGATCTCGTCACCTGCCGCAACCTGATGATCTACCTCGAATCGGACGTGCAGAAACGGATGATCGAGATGTTCCACTTCGCTCTCGCGGAGGGAGGGCACCTGCTTCTCGGCAATTCCGAAAGCGCCGAACGGCCCGGGCGATTGTTCGAGGCCGTTGACAAGACCCACCGCATCTATCGCCGCGCCGACGTGGTGCGGCCGGCCGCGGGCAGCTTCCCGGTCGCGCCCGGCGGGGCGCCGAACCGGCCGGCCATGCCCGCCCCGCCCCGCGGCCCCGCGAAGGACTCGCCGATCGACGCGGCGCGCCGGCGGATGCTCGACCGTTTCGCGCCCGCGACGGTTCTGGTGAATGGCAGGTTCGAGGCCCAGTACTACCACGGCCCGGTGCGCGACTATCTCGACTTCCCCACCGGCGCGCCGACGCAGAACCTCTTCGAGATGGTTCTCGAGGGGCTGCGGGGCAAGCTCCGAACCGCGCTCAACAGTCTCGCCGGCGAGAAGCGCGCGGCCGAGATCGAGGCGCATCGGGTCCCGCGCGGCGACGCGGAGGTCTCGGTCCGGATCTTCTGCGAACGTCTTCCCCCGTCGGCCGCAAGCGAGCCGATGTACCTCATTCACTTCGAGGACATCTCGAGCCCGGCGGATGCGGAAGAGGCGCGGCGGGCCCGGGAAGCATTCCGCGCCGGCGCCACGGGCGCGGAGCAGGGCCTTGTCGGTGCGCTGGAATACGAACTGCAATCGACCCGCGAGGACCTGCAATCAACCATCGAGGAAATGGAGACGGCCAACGAGGAACTGAAGGCCTCCAACGAGGAGGTCACGAGCGTGAACGAGGAACTCCAGTCCACGAACGAGGAGCTCGAGACGTCGCGCGAGGAGCTGCAGTCGCTGAACGAGGAACTCTCCACGGTGAACGGCCAGCTCGAGGACAAGATCATCGAGGTCGAGGCGGCCAACAACGACCTGCACAACCTGCTGACATCCACCAACATCGCGGTGATCTTCCTCGACACCGAGCTTCTGATCCGCCGCTTCACCCCGGCGATCAAGGAGATCATGCGGATCATCGATGGCGATGCCGGTCGCCCGGTCGAAGACATCGCGATGCGCGTGAAGGACGACGCGCTCCTCGAGGACGCGCGGCGTTGCCTGCGCGATCTCTGCGAGGTCGAGGCCGAGGTCGCGACCGATGACGGCCGCCATCTGATCCGCCGCGTCCGTCCCTATCGCACGAACGAGAACCGCATCGACGGGGTGGTCGTTACCTTCACCGACGTCACCAAGCTCCGGCAGGCGACCGAGAGCGCCAGGTCGCGCGAGTCCCAGCAGGGCGCGGTCGCCGAACTCGGTCGGCTGGCGCTGGAGGAATACGACCTCGACGAACTGTTCCAGCGGGCGGTTCTGGAAGTGTCGCGCCGTCTCGACGTGCGCTTCGTCAAGATCCTGCAACTCGAACCCGGGGGCAAGACGCTACTCATGCGCAGCGGGGTTGGCTGGGCGGACGGGGCGGTCGGCACGGCGCGGGTCGGGAGCGGTGCCGAGTCCCAGGCCGGCTACACTCTGCTGCGCGCCCATCCCGTGGTGGTCAACGATTTCGCGGAGGAGAAACGCTTCACCGCCCCCGACCTGCTGAAGGAGCACGGCATCCGGTGCGGCGCCAGCGTGACCATCGGTCCGGTCGCGGAACCCTGGGGCGTTCTCGGGGCGCACGAAAGCGACACGGGCCGCTGCGGCTTCGAGCTCGACGACGTCAACTTCCTCTACAGCATCTCCAACGTCCTGTGGCTGTCGATCGCTCGGGCGGTCGAGCGCCAGCGTGTCGAGGACGATGCCCGCCGCCTGCGCCAGCTCACGGATGCGCTTCCCGTCGAGGTCTCCATCGTCGGCGCCGACCTGCGCTACGAGCTCCTGAACGAGGCTCATGGAGTTTACGGCGTCGATCCGTCGGCCAAGATCGGCGCGCCGGTGCGAGAGGTCATCGGACCGGAGGCGGCACGGACGCTGGAGGCCCCGTTCGAGGCGGTGCTCGCCGGTGAGACCCGGTCCATCGAGCTGCCCGCGACCATGCCCCAAAGCGGCGAGATCCGGCATCTGATAGTCAATCTCGTGCCGCGCCGGGACGATGCGGGGGACGTGACCGGCGTGATCTCGGCGGCGATGGACATCACCGAACGGCGCCACCTGGAGCAGGAGCTCGAACGCTCGAACAGGCTCTATCAGACGATTGGAGAGGCGATCCCTTTCGGTGTCTGGATCACCGACGCCCAGGGGGAACTGCTATATGTCAGCCAGAGCTTTCTCGACCTCACGGGAATGAGCTTTGCGGAGATGACGGGCCGGGGCTGGGTCGAGGCGCTGCCACCCGAACGGCGCGCGGACATGCTCGCCGCCTGGCTCGACTGTTGCCGCTCGGGAGCGGACTGGCAGGCGGAGCACGAAATCGTCTCGCCGAACGGCGACACGGCCCATGTGCTGGCCATCGGACGGCCCGTCACCGACGCCGGCGGCCGGATCGAGAACTGGGTGGGGCTCAACATCGACATCACCCAGCGCAGGCGGGAGGAGCAGCGGCTCGAGGTCGTGTCGGCCGAGCTCGATCACCGGGTGAAGAACATCCTGGCGACGGTGAGCACGATCGCGCGCGTGACCGGCCGGTCCGCCCGGTCCCTGGAGCAGTATCGCGCGGGCCTCGAGGCGCGGCTCCAGGCGCTCGCGGCCGCGCATCAGGCGCTCGCAGAGGAAAGCTGGACGGGGATGGATCTCGAGGAGCTCCTGCGGCTCGAACTCGACGCCTACCATGGCGGCGGCAGTGCCGTCGAACTGCGCGGCCCGCGCCTGAAGCTTCAGCCTCGCGCAGCGCAGACCCTGGTTCTCGCCTTTCACGAATTGGCAACGAATGCCGCGAAATATGGAGCTCTCTCGCGAGACCGGGGTCTGGTCCGGGTGGATTGGGACCTCGCCTCGAGGAACGGGTCCGCGAGAACCCTGCGCGTCTCGTGGCGGGAAAGCGGCGCCCCGCCGTCGCCGGCCGAGCAAAGTCTCGGATTCGGGACGACAGTGCTGACCAAGGTCGTGCCGTCCCAGCTCGACGCGACGGCGGAGCTGCGTTTCGGGGAGAACGGACTGGAATACGACCTGATTCTGCCCGAGGATTCACTGGCATGACGACGCAGGATGAGACCGCACCGAAGACGGTTCTCGTGCTGGAGGACGATGTCCTGCTGGCCATGGATCTCGCGATGCTGGTGGAAGAGAGCGGCGCACGGGTTCTGGGCCCGTTCCACAAGGCCGAGGATGCCCGCGCATCGGTGGATTCGGAGCTGCCGGACCTCGCCGTGCTCGATTTCAATCTCGGCGATCACACCAGTGAGGAACTCGCCGGCTTCCTGGCGAGAAGCGGCGTTCCCTTCGCCTTCCTGACCGGCCATTCGGCCCGGTATCTGGGCGACGCCATGCAATCCGCCGAGATCCTCGAAAAACCGATCTCGCCGGGGAAGCTGAACGACTTCGTGCGGCGGTCAGGGCGATCGGACTGACCTGGCGCGCACGGTGCCGCTCCTGTCGCGGGACCGGGCCGCAAAGGCCGACCGCGCCGGAGCAAGGTTCGCACGGTCCGCGGCTCGCGCGGGGTGGTTCCCTTTCGACGCGGAGGGCTTATGTTCGCGGGCGATGCCCGAGAGGCCCGCATGTTCCGGTATTTCGAGAATCTGGTGGATCCTTATGCCCCGCATGAGGTGACCGACGCGCCGCCGCGCCGGCTGTGGCCCTTCATCCGGTCCTATTCCGGCCCCTTCCGCGCCGTCTTCGCGCTGGCTGCGCTGAGTTCGATCCTGGTGGCGGCGGTCGAGATCTGGCTTCTGGGCTACCTGGGCCGGCTCGTCGATCTGCTGTCGGCGAGCGGCCGCGATTCGCTCTGGGCCGCGCATGGTCTGGAACTGGTCGGGGTGGCGCTGGTGATCCTGCTTCTGCGCCCCGCCCTGCAAGCCATCAGCGTGCTGATCCTGAACAACGCGATCATGCCGAATTACGGCACCGTGTTCCGCTGGCGGGCGCATAACCACGTCATGCGCCAATCGGTGGGTTGGTTCGAGAACGACTTCGCGGGCCGCATCGCCAACCGCATCATGCAGACACCGCCGGCGGCAGGAGAGGCGGTGTTCCAGATTTTCGACGCGCTGACCTATGCGGTCGCCTACGTGGTGGGCGCGCTGATCCTGCTGTCGGACGCTAATCCCTGGTTGGCCGTTCCGCTGATCCTCTGGGCCGCGCTCTACGCGGTGCTGGTGCGCTGGGTGATCCTGCGGATCGGTCCGGCCAGTCAGGCGGCCTCCGACGCGCGCAGCCAGGTCACGGGTCGGGTGGTGGACAGCTATACCAACATCCATTCGGTGAAGCTCTTCGCCCACCACGACCGCGAGCTGGATTACGGGCGCGAGGCAATCGAGCACGCGCGGGCGACCTTCCAGCGCGAGATGCGGCTCTACACCCTGATGGACGTGGCGCTTGTGGCGCTGAACGGAGCGCTGATGGTGGGCCTCGTCGGCTGGGCGGTCTGGCTGTGGTTCGGGGCCGCGGCGAGCGTGGGCGTCGTGGCGACCGCGACCGCGCTCGCTCTCCGGCTGAACGGCATGACGGGCTGGATCATGTGGGCGGTGAGCTCCTTCTTCCGCAACCTAGGCGTCGTCGCCGAAGGAATGCAGACCATCGCCCAGCCGATCGCGCTGACCGACAAGCCGAGCGCGGCGGAGCTGGACCTCCGCCGCGGCGACGTCCGGTTCGAGGCCGTATCGCATCATTACGGGCGGCGGCGGGGCGGCCTCGACGCGGTGTCGCTCGGCATAGCGCCCGGTGAGAAGGTGGGGCTCGTCGGACGGTCGGGTGCTGGCAAGTCGACGCTCGTGAAGCTCCTCCTGCGCTTCTACGACGCCGAGGCGGGCCGCATCCTGATCGACGGGCAGAACGTGGGCGAGGTCACGCAGGAAAGCCTGCGCCGGCAGATCGGCATGGTGGGGCAGGAGGCCTCGCTCATGCATCGCTCGGTGCGCGACAACATCCTCTATGGCCGACCCGACGCGTCCGAGGCAGAGATGGTCGAGGCCGCCCGGCGGGCCGAAGCGCACGACTTCATCCCCGAGCTCGAGGATTCCGCCGGCCGTCGGGGCTACGATGCCCATGTGGGCGAGCGCGGCGTGAAGCTTTCGGGCGGGCAGCGGCAGCGGATCGCGCTCGCCCGCGTGATCCTGAAGGACGCGCCGATCCTGGTGCTCGACGAGGCGACTTCGGCGCTCGATTCCGAAGTGGAGGCGGCGATCCAGGATACGCTCTACGGGATAATGGAAGGCAAGACGGTGATCGCCATCGCGCACCGCCTCTCGACGATCGCGAAGATGGACCGGATCGTGGTCCTCGATCGGGGCCGCGTGGTCGAGGAGGGGACGCATGCGGATCTGATCGCGCGGAGCGGGCTCTACGCCCGGCTCTGGGCGCGGCAATCGGGCGGCTTTCTGGACCTTGCGGACGACGCCCGCACGGAGGCCGCGGAATGAGGCGCCTTGCCGGGCTGATCGACGCTTTCCGGCCGGCGGACGGGCCGCCGCCCCGGTCGCTCGGGCGGTTCTTCCTCTGGGCGCTCGCAGGCTCCTGGCGCTGGATGGCCGTGGCCGGTCTGCTCTCTGCAATTGCCGGCACGGCGGAAGTGGTGACGGCGGTGATCCTGGGCCGGGTCGTGGACTCGGCGGTCGGTCAGGGTGTCGAGGGGTACTTCGCCGAGAACATCCTGCTCCTCGCGGGGGTTGGGGCGTTCTTCCTGCTGTTTCGGCCGCTCATGTTCGGGCTCTCCTCGGCCTCGAACTCCATCATGGTGGCGCCGAACGTGAACCCGATGGTGCTGATGCGGCTGCATCGCTGGACGCTCGGGCAGGCGGTGACGTTCTTCGACGACGACTTCGCGGGCCGCATCGCGCAGAAGCAGATGCAGACGTCCCGCGCGATCACCGACGTGGCGACCGAGTTCATCAATGTCGTCTGCTTCGCTTTGGCCTCGCTCATCGGATCCGCGCTTCTTCTGACCACGATCAACCTGTGGATGGCGCTCGGCCTCTTCGTCTGGGTGGCGGTGTATCTCTGGACGATCCGGTGGTTCATGCCGCGTGTCCGGGCCCGGTCGAAGGCGCGGGCGGCGAGCCGGGCGATGGTGTCCGGTCAGGTCGTCGACACCGTGACGAACATCAAGACGGTGAAGCTCTTCGCCCATGACGATCACGAGGACCGTGCCGCCCTCGACGCCATCGCGACATTCCGCGACAAGGTGGTCGATTACGGCATCCTGTCGGCCGGATTCCGGTTCACCCTGATGACGCTGGCGGGCATCCTGCCGGTCCTCCTGATCGGCGGCACGCTGTGGCTCTGGTCGCGGGGTGCCGCGACACCGGGCGACATCACGGCGGCCGGCGCGATCTCGATCCGCATCGCGCAGATGACCGGCTGGGTCAGTTTCACGCTCATGGCGATGTACGCCAATGTGGGCGAGGTCGAGGACGGGATGAACACGCTGACGCCCCCGCACCAGCTGACGGACGCCGGTGCCGCTCCGGCGCTGCCGCTTGGCGGCGAGGTGCGCTTCGAGGGGGTGAGATTCACCTACGGGCGTGACGTCGGGGGGCTGCGCGACGTGACCCTCACCCTCCGAGAGGGCGAGAAGGTGGGTGTCGTCGGCGCGTCCGGAGCCGGCAAGTCCACGATGGTGGCGCTGCTTCTCAGGCTCTACGACGTGGAGGCGGGGCGGATCACCGTCGCGGGCCGGGACGTGCGCGACGTGACGCAGGAGAGCCTGCGGCGCCGGGTCGGGATGGTCACGCAGGAAACCGCGATGTTCAACCGCTCCGCGCGTGAGAACCTTCTCTACGGCCGGCCCGACGCCTCCGAGGCAGAGATGGTGGCGGCGGCGAAACAGGCGGAGGCGCACGAGTTCATCCTCGATCTGCGGGATTTCCGGAGCCGGCGGGGATACGACGCCCATCTCGGCGAGCGCGGCGTGAAACTTTCCGGCGGGCAGCGGCAGCGCATCGCGCTGGCCCGTGCGATCCTGAAGGACGCCCCCGTTCTGGTGCTCGACGAGGCGACCTCGGCGCTCGATTCCGAGGTGGAGGCCTCGATCCAGGCGGCGCTCGAGCGGGTGATGGAGGGGAAGACGGTTCTGGCCATCGCCCACCGGCTCTCGACCATTGCCCGGATGGACCGCATCATCGTGCTCGAGGCGGGCCGGATCGCGGAGGAGGGCACGCACCGCCAACTCCTCGCCATGGACGGCGTCTACGCCCGCTACTGGAAGCGCCAGTCGGGCGGGTTCATCGGCTATGGCGAGGCGGCGGAGTAGATGCGGCTCAGGATCGATCGGCTCGGCCACCTGGGCGACGGAATCGCGCCGGGACCCGTCTTCGTCGCGGGCGCGCTGCCCGGCGAGGTGGTGGAGGGCGAGGTCCATGCAGGGCGGCTGGAGAGACCGACGATCCTCGACCCCGCCTCCGAACGGGTGATGCCCGACTGTCCGCACTACGCCGAGTGCGGGGGCTGTTCGCTGATGCATGCCTCCGACCCGTTCGTCGGCGAGTGGAAGACCGGCCAGGTGCGCCACGCGCTCGCCGCCAAGGGTCTGCCGGCGCCGATCCGGGGCATCGCGACGTCGCCGCCCCGCAGCCGCCGGCGGGCGGTTCTCGCGGCGCGACGCTCGAAGTCCGGCGTGGTCGTCGGCTTCCACGGCCGGCGCTCCGGCATGATCACAGGTATCACGGGGTGCCGCGTGATCTCACCCGGGATCGAGGCGGCGCTGCCGGTCCTCGCCGAGATCGCCGAGGCGGCCGCCACGCGGAAGGGAGAGCTCGGCCTGCACGTGGCGGAGGGGCCCGACGGTCTCGACGTGGCGCTGAGAGGCGGGCGCGAGGGCGAGGATGTCCGCACAGCGCTGGCCGAGATCGCCGGGCGCGCCGATCTCGCCCGCCTCACGCTCGACGGCGAGCCGGTTCTGCAGGCGCGGCCGCCGCGGCAGCGCATCGCCGGCATCGACATGGTGCCGCCGCCCGGCGCCTTCCTGCAGCCGACGCGGCAGGGCGAGCAGGCGCTCATCGCCTGCGTGAGCCGCGCGGTCGGAGATGCGCGGCGCGTCCTCGACCTGTTCGCGGGCTGCGGCACCTTCGCGCTGCCGCTCTCCCGCCGCATGGAGGTGCGCGCGGTGGAGGGTGACGCGGAGATGGTAGCGGCGATGGAGAGAGCCTGGCGGCACGGGTTCGGGCACCGGCCCCTGGAGGCCGTTCGCCGCGACCTCTTCCGCGATCCGCTCGCGGCGGCCGAACTCGCAGGCTTCGATGCGGTGGTCATCGACCCGCCGCGGGCGGGGGCCGAGGCGCAGATGCGGGAGATCGCGGCCTCCCGGATTTCCCGCGCCGCGGCGGTATCGTGCAATCCGTCGACCTTCGCGCGGGATGCGGCGATCCTGGCGGAGGCGGGTTTCGCGCTCGACTGGGTGCGAGTGGTCGACCAGTTCCGCTGGTCGCCGCATGTCGAACTGGCCGCGGGCCTCTCGAGGCGATAGGGTAACCATTATCGCGACTTCGTGAAGGGACCCGCGCCGACAGGGGCGCTATCCCCGAAAAGCAGGAGACGGGAGAAAATCCCGCGAGGAAGAGGGCAGTATCCATGGCAGTGATCCGCGCGATGCTCGTCGGACTGATCCTGGCCGGTCTGGCCGGGTGCGGATCGTCGAAATTCCGAACCTATGACGGCCCCGAGGTGACGCGGGTCGTGATCGACAAGAGCCAGCGGCAGCTCTACCTGCTGCACGGCAACGTGATGCTGAAATCCTTCGACGTGGGGCTCGGCTTCGCCCCCGAAGGCCACAAGCGGTACGAGGGCGACGGGCGGACGCCCGAGGGCCATTACCTGATCGACAAGCGCAACCCCGACAGCAGCTACCACCTGTCGGTCGGCATCTCCTATCCCAACAGGCGCGACGTGGAGGTTGCACGCGGCATCGGTCGCCCGCCGGGCGGCGACATCTTCATCCACGGTCGCGGCCCGTCCTACGTGAAGGGTCTGCCGGACGACTGGACGGCCGGTTGCATCGCGGTGACCGACAAGGAGATCGAGCAAATCTACGCGATGGTGGAGCAGGGAACCCCGGTCAGCATCTATCCCTGAGCGGCCTCCCCGCCGCCCCATCGGCGGGGCCTCCCCTCAGCGCCCCATGGGCGGGGCGACGCGGGTGGCTTCGCTCTGTGCGATTGCGGCGGCGTCTCGCGTGCCGGTCACCATTGTCCACCAGATCTTGCCGTTCGGCTCCTGGAACCAGGCGAAGCCCAGATCGCGCGCGGCGGGGTCGGTGACGATCCCGCGGGTCTCGGGCGCGTCCATCCAGGCGGCGAGGGTCTCGAGCTCGGTCTCGTAGGTCTCCGAGATGTTCTCGCCGAGAAGCCGGCCCGGGTAGCCGACCCTGGCCACCCGATCGAGGGGCGAGGACCCGTCAGAGCCGAAATGCCAAGGCCGGTTCTGCACGCTCATGTCGCGCGAATGGGTGGCCGCGGCGGCGATAAGCTCCGAGTTTAACGCGACCGGCGCCACCCCCGCCGGGCGGCGGATCGCGTTCATGCCGTCGAGAAAACGGATCTGGATGGCATCCGACATGCCCGGCTCGATCGCGTAGACTTTCGGCCCGGTCCGGGCGACGGGACCGTAGGCTGCGGGCGGCGCCGCGGCGCAGGCCGCGAGCGCGAGCAGGGCGGCAAAGGCGATCGGGCGCGGCATGGTCGGCCTCCTTGGTCGGTGCCGTCCGCGTACCGGGATCGGGGCCCTGCATCAATCGAGGGGCAAGGAAGCGGGGATCGCGGCCTGACGGCCGCGTGATTTGCGCGACAGAGCGACGGTGCGTAGGCTTGCCGAAAAAAAGACCGACATGATCGAGGCAGTTCCCATGAGACGTTTCCGACCCCCTGATCCGAGCCGACGGACCTTCGTGGCCGGCGTGGCCTGCCTAGTTGCGGCGCCGGCGATCGCGCAACGGTCCGGGACCGCCGATTACCGCGCACCCGTCACCGACGAGACGCGCCGCAACGCGTCGAGCTTCCGCACGCTCGACTGGCGGCCCTACTTCGATACGCTCGCCAAGGGCGCCATCCTCTGCGACGTCCAGTCCCGCGCGCTGCATTTCTGGGGCGCGGACGAGTCGGTCTACAAGCTCTACCCGACTTCGGTGCCGCAGACGGACGAGTTGACGCGCCGCGGCCGGACCGAGGTGATTCGAAAAGTGGAGGGGCCGAGCTGGGCGCCGACGCCCGAGATGAAGGAGCGAAACCCGGACTGGCCGGACTTCATTGGGCCGGGTCCGGACAATCCGCTCGGTACGCACGCCCTGTATCTCGGCTGGCAATACTACCGCATCCACGGCACGCAGGACACGCGGAAGATCGGACGGCGCTCCTCGAACGGATGCATCGGCCTCTACAACCAGCATATTGCGGAGCTTTTCGGCCTCGCGACTGTGGGGGCCCAGGTGTTGCTTATTTGACAGCTTCGGGTCGGTTTGGGCCGTCTCCCGCTCCAGCGGGCTTTGCCTGCCGTGCGCCTTGATGCGTATACCACGGTCGAGGTACAGTGTTTCGGTGCCTGCTGCCGCCTCGCTCCACTTTAGGCACCAGGCAAAACTGGAGAAATGACATGAAGAAGATCGCTCTTGCCGCTGCTCTTTCCGTCGCTGCCACCAATGTCTTCGCGGGTGGCATGGTCGCCGAACCCGCGCCGGTGATGGAACCCGCCGTCGTGGTCGAGGAATCCTCGGCCTCCTCCGGCGGTTTCGTGATTCCGCTTCTGCTGCTGGCCGTGGTCGCTGCGGTCGCCGCGACCGACTGAGCCCAAGGCTTTCGGCTTCATGAGAGGGCGGTCGGGTTTCCGGCCGCCCTTTTTCGTCGTTTCGCTCAGAGCCAGCCAGCGAGATTCTCGACGACCACTTCCTCGAGCGCGGCGATATGGGCCGCATCGTCGTTGAGGCACGGAATGTAGGTGAAGCTCTCGCCACCGGCATGCTCGAAGCTCTCGCGGATCTCCTCGTTGATCTCCTCAAGTGTTTCGATGCAGTCGGCCGAGAAGGCGGGCGCGCAGACGGCGATCCGCTTGACACCCCGCTCGGCGAGCCGCGCGACCTCCTCCACCGTGTAGGGCTTCAGCCATTCCTCGGGGCCGAAGCGGGACTGGAAGGTGGTCGCGATGCGGTCGTCGGACCAGCCCAGCCGCTCCTGTAGCAGGCGCGTCGTCTTCTGACACTGGCAATGGTAGGGATCGCCCTCCATCAGGTAGCGCTGTGGCACGCCGTGATAGGAGCAGACGAGCATGTCCGGCTTGGTCTCCAGCGCGCCCCAGGTCCGCTCCACGGATTTCGCGAGCGCGTCGATATAGGAGGGGCGGTCGAAATAGGGCGGCACGGTGCGCGAGGCGGGCTGCCACTTCTCCTTCATCAGGGCGCGGAAGAACTGATCGTTCGCGGTCGCCGTGGTCGCCCCCGCATATTGCGGATAGAGCGGGAAAAAGAGGATCTTCGTGCAGCCCGACCGCACCATCTCCCGCACCTTGGAGAGTGTCGAGGGATTGCCGTAGCGCATGCAGAACTCGACCATGACCCGGCTGCCGTAGCGCGCGGTCAGAGCCGCGGAGAGTTTCGCGGCCTTCGATCTGGTGATCGTCATCAGCGGGCTCTCGCCGTCGTCCTCGTTCCAGATCGAGCGGTAGGCCGCGCCGGAGGAGAAGGGCCTCTTGGTGAGAATGATCCCCTGCAGGAGCGGCTGCCAGACGAGCGGCGAGTAGTCGATCACCCGTTTGTCGGAGAGAAACTCGTTCAGGTAGCGCCGCATCGACCAGTAATCGTAGCCGTCCGGAGTTCCGAGATTGGCGAGCAGGATGCCGACCTTCGCCTCCGGAATCGCGGGGTGGGTCTCGGGCGCCGCGTCCGGGCGGGTGGCGTCCTCGGCCGAGAAGAGTGGCATGGCCTTGTCGGTTTTCGCGTCCAGCATTTCTGTCTGTCCTGTCCTCGCCCCGGCAGATTGCGGTCGGGATAATGATTTGGCCGAAGGGGTCAATCGCGGCGCGGCGCCTTATCGTCGCGGAGGGGCCGCTCCGAGGTGCCGAGCGCGTCGGCGAGGCGCGCCCCGGCGGAGCCGGGACGGAGCGGCTGCGGCTGGTCCGCCGCCGGCGCCCAGCCCGAAAGATGGAGGAGCTCGAAGGTGGCCCGGATGCGGCCCGGGTCGTCGTCGGCGGGGAACAGCTCCGCGTAGAGATCGTCCGCCCTGGCGAAGAAGGCCCGGCCCGGCGGCCGCGCGTTGCGCGCGGCGAGCGCGTTGCCCTCTCCCATGAGGCGCAGTTCGCGCATCAGCGCGAGCGCGTTCTTGTAGGTGACGGTCAGACGCTCCGCGTCGGCGACCGGAAGCGCGAGGCCCGCGCGCTGCAGGAGGGCGCCGGCATCGCGCAGCTCGAGCATCGGCGCGACCCGCGGCGAGAGACCGCCCGAAATCCGCGATTCGGTCTCCGCCAGCGCGACGCGCAACTCCGAAAGGGTCCGCCCGCCGGGCGCGACGCAAAGGCAGAGGCCGTCGGGCACGAGCGCGTGGCGGCACTGCACGAGTTGCCCCACCGGGTCGTCGGACCAGTGCAGCGCCATGGCGTGCAGGACGAGATCGTGAGCGCCGGGCGTGAGATCGAGCAGCGGCCCGTCGGGCACGACCCGCGCCTTCGGGAAGCGGGACTGCCAGAACACTGGGTGCCCGGTGACGATCGCCATCCTGGTAAACGACCGCTTAACCATGTCGAGCCTATCCTCGATATGGTCCGCGGCGATCTCGTGCAGGAACAGCGCCTCTGGCCGGGAGCGGGAGCGGTGGCGGGCAAGCGCCGTGCGGTCGGCGAGACGGGGCGGAGGTGTCGTCATGGTCAGGAGGTAAGGGGCCGATGGGGATCTGGCAATCGGTGCTCGACGCGATCTATCCGCCGACCTGCGCCATGTGCGACCGGGAAACGGTCGGTACCGGCCAGCTCTGCGCGGAATGCTGGACCGCCACGCCCTTCATCCGCGGTCCGGTCTGCGACCTCTGCGGCGCGCCCCTGCCCGGCGAGGGCGAGGGGGAGGCGTGGATGCGCTGCGATTCCTGTCTGGCGATCGGCCGGCCCTGGAGCCGGGGGCGGGCGGCGCTGCTCTACGGCGGCACGGCACGCGGTTTCGTGCTGCGGTTGAAGCATTCCGATCGGCTCGATCTCGTGGCGCCCGCCTCGCGCTGGATGGCCGAGGCCGGTCAGGCGATCTGGCCGCCGGCGCCACTTCTTGTTCCGGTTCCCGCGCATTGGACGCGGCGGGTGAAGCGGCGCTACAATCAGGCTGCTCTGCTGGCCCGCGCCGTCGCCCGGAGGACCGGGGCGGAGGTCGAACCCCAGGGCCTCGCGCGGCCGCGGTCGACGACGACGCTTGACGGCAAGGGCTTGTCGCAGCGTTTTGCAGAGCTCGAGGGAGCGATCCTGCCTCATCCGAAACACGGCGCGGCGCTGGCCGAGCGGTCGGTGGTTCTCGTCGACGACGTGCTGACCTCCGGGGCCACGCTCGCTGCCTCGACCGAGGCGGCCTACGCGGCCGGCGCTCTCGACGTGCGGGTGCTGGCACTGGCGCGAGTGGCGTGGGACGACTAGGTCAACGCCGATCCCATGCGAAGGAGATCCGGTCGATGGCCAGCGTCGAAATCTACACCACGCCGCTCTGCGGCTTCTGCCACGCAGCGAAGCGGCTATTGAAATCGAAGAATGTCGGTTTCGCGGAAACCGACGTGTCGCGCGGTCCCGCGGATCGCGACCGGATGATGGAGCGCGCCGGCGGCCGGCGCACCGTGCCGCAGATCTTCATCGACGGCGCCCATGTGGGCGGGTTCGATGAATTGGCGGCGCTCGAGCGCGAAGGCCGGCTCGACCCGATGCTCGCGTGAGGGCGGGACTCGTCCAGCTCCGCGCGAGCGACGACCCGGCGGCCAACCTGCCCGACACGCTTGCGCTCGTGGCCGAGGCGGCGGGGGCGGGCGCGGAGCTCGTGCTGACGCCCGAGGTGACCAACTGCGTCTCCGCGAGCCGGACCCGGCAGGAGTTTGTGCTCCGGCACGAGGAGGAGGACGCGACGCTGGCGGCGCTTCGCGACTCGGCGCGCGATCACGGCATCTGGATTCTCGCAGGCTCGCTCGCGTTGAAGACCGACGATCCCGACGGCCGTTTCGCCAACCGCTCGTTTCTTCTCGACCCGGGCGGCGAGATCGCCGCGCGCTACGACAAGATCCACATGTTCGACGTCGAGGTCTCCGAGACCGAGACCTATCGCGAATCGGCCGGCTACCGGCCGGGCGAACGCGCCTGTCTCGCGGCGACACCGCTCGGCCGGATCGGGATGACGATCTGCTACGACTTGCGGTTTCCGCATCTCTACAGGGCGCTCGCCCGGGCCGGCGCGGAGGTGCTGACGGTGCCCGCGGCCTTCTCGCCCGTCACCGGCGCGGCGCATTGGGAACCGCTGCTGCGCGCCCGGGCGATCGAGACCGGCTGCTTTGTCCTCGCTCCGGCACAATCCGGGCGGCACACGGCGACCCGCGGCCGGGCCCGGGAGACCTGGGGGCACGGAATGGCGGTCTCGCCCTGGGGCGAGGTGCTGTTCGACATGGGGGAGGGGACCGGCGCGGCCCTGGTCGATCTCGATCTGGGCGAGGTCGCCAGGGCCCGCACCCGCGTCCCGAGCCTTGCCCATGACCGGCCCTACGCGCCGCCCGAGGATTTCACCGAGGCGGTGACGTAGTTCACCCCGAGGTCGCGATCCGACAGCGACCAGGACCATATCAGGGGATCGAAGACCATGCCTGTGCGGTCGACGCAGGAGAGCCCGGTCGCGTCGATCATGCGCCGCTGCTCCTCCGGCGTGACGAAGCGGTTCCAGTCATGGGTGCCGCGGGGAAGCCAGCCGAGAATCCACTCTGCGCCGAGGATCGCCAGGCCGAAGCTCTTCGCGGTGCGGTTCAGCGTGGAGCAGATCATCAATCCGCCGGGCGCGAGCATATCGTGGCAGGTGACGAAGAAGGCCGGCGGGTCGGCCACGTGTTCGATCACTTCCATTGCAAGCACCACGTCGAACCTCTCGCCGGAGGCGGCCAGCGCCTCGGCGGTGGTGGCGCGGTAGTCTATGTCGAGGTCCTGCTCCTCGGCGTGGAGCTGCGCCACGCGGATGCTCTGCTCTTCGGCGTCGGCGCCCGTCACCTCCGCGCCGAGCCGGGCCATCGGCTCGGCGAGGAGGCCGCCGCCGCAGCCGATGTCGAGGATTCGCAGCCCCTCGAAGGGCCGGGCCGCCGCGAGGTCGCGGCCGAACTGGGCGGCGACGTGGCGGGTGACGTAGTCGAGCCGGCAGGGATTCATCTGGTGCAGCGGCGCGAACTTGCCGCGCGGATCCCACCATTCCTCGGCCATGGCGGAGAACTTGTCGATCTCGGTCTGGTCAATGCTGGTCACGCGCCCGCTCCTCGGTCGGATTTTCTCGTCCGGCGCACTCGCAAGGGTCGGATATGCCGGCTATATAGCCCTCCCATGGACCAGATTGCAGGGCAAAAGAGCGCGGCATCCTACCTCTATCCGAGGATCGACCCGTTCGACCAGAGGATGCTCTCCGTCGGCGACGGCCACAGCGTCTATGTGGAGCAATGCGGCCGGCCGGACGGCGTGCCCGTCGTGGTCCTGCATGGCGGGCCGGGCGGCGGGTGTTCTCCTTCCATGCGGCGCTACTTCGATCCCAAGGTCTTCCGCATCGTGCTTTTCGACCAGCGCGGATGCGGGCGTTCGCGCCCCCATGCCAGCGTCGAGAACAACACCACCTGGCATCTGCTCGCCGATATCGAACTCATCCGCCGGACCCTCGGCATCGGAGACTGGATCGTCTTCGGCGGCTCCTGGGGAGCGACGCTGGCGCTGATCTATGCCCAGGCGCATCGCGAGCGCGTGCGCCGACTGATCCTCCGGGGCGTGTTCCTGATGACCGAGGCCGAACTCGCCTGGTTCTATGCCGGGGGCGCCGGCCGGTTCTGGCCCGATCTCTGGCGGCGCTTCGTCACCCCGGTGCCGGAGGAGGAGCGCGGCGACTTGATCTCAGCCTACAACCGCCGCCTGTTCTCGGGAGACATGATGCTGGAGACCCGGTTCGCGCGCGCCTGGGCCGGGTGGGAGAACACGCTCGCCAGCATCGACAATGACGGTCACACGGGGGAGAGCCCGGCGGATTACGCCCGTGCCTTCGCCCGTCTCGAGAACCACTATTTCACCAATCGCGGGTTCCTCGATCGCGACGGCCAGATCCTCGACGAGGTCGGCCGGATCGCAGATCTGCCGGGCACGATCGTGCAGGGCCGCTACGACATGATCTGTCCGCCCGTCTCTGCCGATGCGCTGCACCGTGCTTGGCCGGCCTCCGAACTCGTCGTGGTGCCGCGGGCAGGGCACGCCCTGTCGGAGCCCGGCATCAGCGCCGCGCTGGTGCGCGAGATGGACCGGATCGGACGCCTCTGAGCCGGACCCGCCCGCGGCGAGGCTGCGCGCGAGATCGCGAAGGCGGGTTTCGGCGCGTGCGGAACGAAGTTCGCCGGCGGCGTCGCTTGAAATCCCCCCGCGTTCGGCGTATCTCACCGTGAAAGCGGCGCGGCCGGGGTCCACACCCGGCGCACCACCGAAACGAGGAACGGGCCGCGGAGCCCGTTTTTTTGTGTCCATCGACCTTGTCCATCGACCGGGAAGCCGAATGACAGATCTGATCGCCAAGGCCAGCATCGACCGCCGACTCGCGGAGGTGGTGACGCCCGTCATCGAGAATCTGGGCTTCGAGCTCGTGCGCGTTCGCTACCAGGGCGGCAAGACGCCGACCGTCCAGATCATGGCCGACCGGCCCGACGGCGGCATCGAGGTGGATGATTGCGCGATCATCTCGACCGCCGTCTCGGCTCATCTCGATGTCGAGGATCCGATCGAGGAGGGCTACAATCTCGAAGTCTCCTCGCCCGGAATCGACCGACCGCTGACGCGACTGAAGGATTTCGACGCCTGGGCCGGCTACGTCGCCAAGCTCGAGACCTCGGAGCTGATCGACGGGCGCCGCCGCTTCAAGGGGACGCTCCAGGGGACCGAGGGCTCGGAGGTCCTGATCGAGATAGAGGAGGGTCACGCCACGCCCGTGACGATTGGCCTGCAATTCGGCTGGCTTTCGGACGCCAAGCTCGTGCTGACCGACGACCTGATCCGCGACGTGCTGAAGAGCCGCAAGGACCAGGGTCAGATCGACGAGGCCCAGTTCGACGAGGTCGAGACCGTCATAGACAGCGAAGACGACGCGCGTCTTCCGAACCAGAAGGACTAAAGGCAATGGCTATCACCTCTGCCAACCAACTCGAGCTTCTGCAGACCGCCGAGGCCGTCGCGCGCGAGAAGATGATCGACCCCGCCCTCGTGGTCGAAGCGATGGAGGAGAGCCTCGCCCGTGCCGCGAAGTCCCGTTACGGCAGCGAGATGGACATCCGCGTGGCGATCGACCGCAAGACCGGCCGGGCGAACTTCACCCGCGTCCGCACCGTGGTCGAGGAGGAGGAGCTGGAGAACTACCAGGCGGAGATGACCGTGGAGACGGCGCGGCAGTATCTCGACGACCCGAAGGTCGGCGACACCTTCGTCGAGGAGGTTCCGCCGGTGGAGCTCGGCCGGATCGCGGCGCAGTCGGCCAAGCAGGTGATCTTGCAGAAGGTCCGCGAGGCGGAACGCGACAAGCAGTACGAGGAGTTCAAGGACCGGATCGGCACGATCATCAACGTCGCCGTCAAGCGCGAGGAATACGGAAATGTCGTCGTCGACCTGAATCCCGGCGAGGGCGTCCTGCGCCGCAACGAGAAGATCGGCCGCGAGAGCTACCGCACCGGCGACCGTATCCGGGTCTATATCAAGGACGTGCGCCGCGAGCCCCGCGGTCCGCAGATCTTCCTTTCCCGCACCGCGCCCGAGTTCATGGCGGAGCTGTTCCGCATGGAAGTACCCGAGATCTACGAGGGCATCATCGAGATCAAGGCGGTCGCGCGCGATCCCGGCAGCCGGGCGAAGATCGGCGTGATCAGCTACGACAGCTCCATCGACCCCGTCGGCGCCTGCGTCGGCATGCGCGGTTCGCGCGTTCAGGCGGTGGTGAACGAGCTGCAGGGCGAGAAGATCGACATCATCCCGTGGAACGAGGATCTTCCGACCTTCCTCGTCAACGCGCTGCAACCGGCGGAAGTCTCCAAGGTGGTGCTTGACGAGGAGGCCGAGCGGATCGAGGTCGTGGTGCCCGAGGAGCAGCTTTCGCTCGCCATCGGCCGGCGCGGCCAGAACGTCCGGCTGGCCTCCCAGCTCACCGGCCTCGACATCGACATCATGACCGAGGAGGAGGAGAGCCAGCGCCGCCAGAAGGAGTTCGAGGAACGCACCAACCTCTTCATGGAGACGCTCGATCTCGACGAGTTCTTCGCCCAGCTCCTGGTGGCCGAGGGCTTCACCAATCTCGAGGAGGTGGCCTATGTGGAGCTCGACGAGCTTACCGTGATCGACGGCGTGGACGAGGAGACTGCCGAGGAGCTGCAGGCCCGGGCGCGCGACTTCATCGACGAGAAGAACCGCAAGGCGCTCGAGCGGGCACGGGAGCAGGGGGTCGAGGACAGCCTGGTTGAATTCGGTGGCCTGACGCCCCAGATGGTCGAAGCGTTGGCGGCCGACGGAATCAAGACGCTCGAGGATTTCGCGACCTGCGCCGACTGGGAGCTGGCGGGTGGCTGGACCACGGTCGATGGCGAGCGGGTCAAGGATGATGGGTTGCTGGAGCCCTTTGGTGTCGCTCTTGAAGAGGCGCAGGAGATGGTGATGACCGCCCGTATCCAGCTCGGATGGGTCGATCCAACTGAACTCGAGGCGGACGCGGAGGGCGAGGACGAGACCGTCGAGGAAGCGCAGGCCTGATCAGATGAGCCGCGGCAGACCCAGCCCCGCGCCCGATGCGCCAGAGCGGACCTGCCTCGCCACGGGTGAGACACAGCCCAAGCGCGGGCTGATTCGGTTCGTGGTTGGACCGGGGGACGTGGTGGTGCCGGATGTCGCCGGGAAGTTGCCGGGGCGCGGCCTCTACGTGGCGGCGGAGCGCGCGGCCCTGGAGAAGGCGGTGGCGAAGCGGCTCTTCTCGCGCGGGGCGAAGCGCCATGTCGTGGTGCCGGAAGCGCTGGTCGCGGAGGTGGAGGCCGCCCTTGCGAAGCGGGCGGTGGACCGGATCTCCATGGCGCGCAAGGCCGGCGCCGCTGTGGCCGGATTCGAGAAGGTGAAGGATTGGCTCGACAAGGACCAGTGCCGCATCCTGCTGCAAGCGGCCGACGGGTCGGAGAGAGGCAAGTCGAAGCTCCATCGCCCGGGGGGGCGGGGATCGTTCTTCGACATCCTGACGGCGGATGAATTGGGTTTGTCCTTCGGTCGGGAACGTGTGATACATGCGGCGCTCGCTGCAGGCAGGCTCGCAGACTTGTTCCGCGACGATGCCGTGCGGCTTTCGGGCGTTCGCTTGATGCAAGGCGACGATGGCGCCGGAAAGGTAAAGAAGACCCGATGAGTGAGAATGACGGCAAGAAGACCCTCGGCGTTCGCGGTAGCAACCGTTCCGGTTCTGTGAAGCAGAGCTTCAGCCACGGTCGCACGAAGAACGTCGTGGTCGAGACCAAGCGCAAGCGTGTGGTCGCGCCGAAGCCCTCGACGGCGAAGACCTCCGAGGGAGGCGGGCCGCCCCGCGGCGGCGATCCCAAGAAGCGTCCCGCCGGGATTTCCGATGCCGAGCTCGAGCGCCGGATGAAGGCGCTTTCCGCGGCCAAGTCCCGCGAGGCCGAGGAGGCGAAGCAGCGCGAGGAAGACGAGCGCCAGCGTGCCGAGGAGCGCGAGCGCCGCCGCCGCGAGCAGGAGGAAAAGGAGCGCGCGGAGCGCGAGCGCGAGGAAGCCCTGAAGGCCAAGGCCGAGGAGGACGAGCGTCGCCTGCGCGAGGAGCAGGAAGCGAAGGTGCGCGCCGCCGAGCCGCAGCCGACGCCCGCCGACGTGGAGGCGAAGGCGCAGCAGAAGCCGGTGAAAACCGCCGCTCCCGCCCGCGAGCGCGACAAGGACCGCACCGCGAAGCCCGCCAAGAGCGACGGCGACAAGCGCCGTTCGGGCAAGCTCACCGTGAACCAGGCGCTCGCCGGTGGCGAGGGCGGCCGGCAACGGTCCATGGCCTCCATGAAGCGCCAGCAGGAACGCGCCCGCCGCAAGGCCATGGGCCAGCAGCAGGATCGCGAGAAGGTCACCCGCACGGTGCAGCTGCCCGACGCGATCACGGTTTCCGAACTCGCCAACCGCATGTCGGAGCGCGTCGCCGACGTGGTGAAGTCGCTGATGCAGAACGGCATTATGGCGACCCAGACCCAGACCATCGACTGGGAGACCGCGGAGCTCATCATCGAGGAATTCGGCCACAAGATGCAGCGCGTCTCCGATGCCGACGTCGAGCAGGTGATCGAACAGACCGAGGACCGGCCCGAGGACCTGAAGCCCCGCGCTCCGATCATCACGGTCATGGGTCATGTGGATCATGGCAAGACCTCGATCCTCGATGCCATCCGCCATGCCCGCGTGGTGCAGGGCGAGGCCGGCGGCATTACCCAGCATATCGGCGCCTACCAGGTGGAATCCGAGGGCGGCACCCCGCTGACCTTCCTCGACACGCCGGGCCACGCCGCCTTCACCTCGATGCGCGCCCGCGGCGCCCAGGTGACCGACATCGTGGTGCTCGTGGTCGCCGCCGACGACGCGGTGATGCCGCAGACGATCGAGGCCATCAATCACGCCAAGGCCGCGAAGGTGCCGATGATCATCGCCATCAACAAGTGCGACAAGCCGGACGCGAATCCCGACAAGGTTCGCACGGATCTTCTCCAGCACGAGGTGATCGTCGAGCAGCTTTCGGGTGACGTGCAGGACGTGGAGGTCTCCGCGACGACCGGTCAGGGTCTTGACACCCTGCTCGAGGCGATCGCCCTGCAATCGGAGATTCTCGAGCTCAACGCCAATCCCGACCGGCCCGCCGAAGGCGCGGTGATCGAGGCCCAGCTCGATGTCGGCCGTGGCCCCGTGGCGACCGTGCTCGTCCAGCGCGGCACGCTGCGCCAGGGCGACATCTTCGTCGTCGGCGAGCAATGGGGCAAGGTCCGCGCCATGGAGAACGATCAGGGCCAGCGCGTCAAGGAGGCCGGCCCATCCGTCCCCGTGGAGGTCCTGGGCCTCAACGGCACGCCGGAGGCCGGCGACGTGCTGAACGTCGTCCAGTCCGAGGCGCAGGCCCGCGAGATCGCGGAGTACCGTCAGAGCGCGGCCAAGGACAAGCGCGCCGCCGCCGGCGCCGCGACCACGCTCGAGCAGATGATGGCGAAGGCGAAGGCCGACGAGAACGTGGCCGAGCTGCCGATCCTGGTGAAGGCCGACGTGCAGGGCTCCGCCGAGGCGATCATCCAGGCGATGGAGAAGATCGGCAACGACGAGGTGCGGGTGCGCGTCCTGCATTACGGCGTCGGGGCGATCACCGAGACCGACGTGGGGCTCGCCGAGGCGTCGAACGCGCCGATCATGGGCTTCAACGTCCGCGCCAACGCCTCCGCCCGGAACACGGCGAACCAGAAGGGGGTGGAGATCCGCTATTACAGCGTGATCTACGACCTGGTGGACGACGTGAAGGCTGCAGCGAGCGGGCTTCTCTCCGCCGAGGTGCGCGAGAAATTCATCGGCTATGCCGAGATCCGGGAGGTCTTCAAGGTCTCCAAGGTTGGCAATGTCGCAGGCTGTCTGGTCACCGAGGGGGTGGCCCGGCGCTCCGCCGGCGTGCGGCTCCTGCGCGACAACGTCGTGGTCCACGAGGGCACCCTGAAGACGCTGAAGCGCTTCAAGGACGAGGTGAACGAGGTCATCTCGGGCCAGGAATGCGGCATGGCCTTCGAGAACTACGAGGACGTTCGCCAGGGCGACGTCATCGAGATCTTCGAGCGCGAGGAGGTCGAGCGGACGCTCTGACCCCGTCGGGCGCGAAGGCTCGACTTCGGACGGGACGCCGGTATAGTGGCGGGCCGGGCGGTTTGATCGTCTGACCCGCCCGTTGGCGACATTCTTTTGCGGGGCGCGCAGGGTCATGGGCGAGTCGGACAGGGAGGATCCACCACCGCCGGAGCCCTCGCTCGGTGACCTGATCAAGTCCGACGAATTCCAGAAGAAGCTCGAGGCAGCGCGCGAGAAGCGTGCCCAGATCCAGGCCGAACGCGCGGCCGCCGGCAGGCCGGGAAAGCTCAAGCCGGGCCGTCCCGCCGCCCCGCCCACCTCCGAACCCTCCCGCAGAGCCCCGCTGGAGCCCGCCGACTCGCCTGCCCCGGACGCGCCCGGGCCGCGTGAGAGCGGAACCCAGGCCCCGATGGTGCTGGACGAGAACCGGCGCGTGCGGAATGCGGCGGCGAGGATCGTCCCGCTCACGCCGGGCATGCGGGTTCCGGGGCGAACCGGGACCGACCGGCGGGCGGCGGAGCTGCCGGCAAAACCCGCGCGCTCGCCGAAGGGCTCCCGCTGGCGGAGCCTTCTGACTTCCCTCGCCGGCATCGTCATCGGCTTCGCCGCCGGAGCGATCGCCATGGATCTGGCCGGCCGGGAGGTCTCCCTTCCGCTGTCGGGCCTCCTTGGCCGCGAGGGCGGAAGGCAGGAGACGGGAACGATTCGGCCGGCTCGGAACTTCGAGCTGATGGCGGAGGCGCCGGCCCCGCCGGAACGCGTCGGGCCGGAGCCCTCCGGCGCCCTGCCCGCGCCCGCCGCTCCGCTCGAGGCTCCGCCCACGCCCGCGAACGGCACCGGGGCCGCCGCCCCCGCCTTTGCGGCCGCCGCGCCCGAGCCGCCCTTCGCCCGGCAGGCTGCGGATTCGCGCGTTGCGATCTTCGGGCGCGAAAGCGGCAGGCTCGACGCGCTGGCGCAGCGCCTCGACTCGCTCGGGGTGACCGAGGTCGAGACCCGGCCGGTCGATCTGGCGCTGGAGGGGACGGTGATCCGCTACTACCGGGAGGAGGATGCGGGCCTTGCCCGCAATCTCGCCGCAGCGCTCGACGCCACCTTGCAGGATCTCACGAGCTTCCGGCCGCGGCCGGCGGAACCGCGCATCGAAATCTGGGCCGGGCGTGCCTGATCGTCAATCCGTCGGCGGGGCAAGCCCCCCTGCCAGCGTGACGCGCACCTCGCCCGGCGCGATTTCCGCATCCCCCGCTTCCGCGGGCGCCACGGAGGGAAGGACGCTCGCGACACCTTCGGCCATCGCGGCGTCAGTCGGGTAGCCGTAGCGCACCGCGCTCGTCTCCGCCGTCTCCTCCTCGGGGCGCAGCGCCACCGCATAGCCACTTGCTTCTAGGATTGGCCGGAGAGATTCGGCCAGCCGCCGCGCGTCGTCGTCCTGCCTGCCGAAGGCGAGGGTGACGAGCCCTGCCGGGATCTCCCCGTCCGGAAGGGAGGCGGAAAGCGCGCTCCAATCGGCGGCGGCATAGCTCCCGCCATCCGCGGCCAAGCGCAGCACCCGCCAAGCGTAGCGACTTCCGGCCGGCAATTCGATGGCAAGGGCGGAGGCTGGCGTCTCGCGGCGGGTGATTTCCGGCGCGGCACCCTCCTCCTCCGGCATCTGCAGCAGTTCCACCACGAAGGGGAGGGAATCGGCGGCCGGGGGCGAGGTCCAGACCAGTTCGGCGCGCGCCATCCCCTCGCCCGAAGGGACCAGGAAATCGCCCTGCATCATCGGGCGCGGCAAGTCCTCCGGATCGGCCGGATCGGTCACCGTCTCCAGCGTGTCCGCGGCTGCCGGCACACTGGATGCGGCTTCGGAAAGCCAGTAGCGCGCGAGCGCCGCGTTCGGCGGTACCCCGATCCCCTCCTTGTAGAGGACGCCTAGATTGTAGGCCGCGCGGGGCACGCCGTTGGCCGCGGCGCGTGCGTACCAGACCGCGGCGGCCACCGGGTCGGGGTCGCGCACGGTGCCGGCGTCGATCATCACTGCCACGTTGAACTGCGCTTCGGGATGACCGGCATCGGCGGCAGTGAGATAGTAGCGGAAGGCCCGCGCGGGGTCCCGCGATCCGCCGAGGCCGAGATCGTTCAGCACGCCGAGGCCAAAGGCGGCGTCGGCATCGCCCTCCGCGGCCGCCTCCTGCCAGATCGCCCTGGCAGTGCCGTAATCACCTTCGGAAAAGGCCCGCTCGGCATTCTGCGCGATGGCGGGCGCGGCAGCGAGGATCAGCGCGAGGGCGGCGCGGATCATGGCCTAGCGCCAGCTTATCTCGACGACGCGGTTCTGCCGTTCCGACACGCCCGGCCCGGTGCTGACCGGCAGGTCGGTATTGCCGCGGCCCACGACCTGCAGCCTATCCACCGGAATTCCGCGCAATTCGAGCCCCTCCGCGACCGCCCGGGCCCTGGCGAGGGAGAGGTCGAGATTGAGATCCGCCGGTCCCACCGTGTCGGCGGCGCCGGACAGGATCATCACGTAGGGGTTGCCTTCCCGGAAAAGCCGCGCCGCCTGGTCGAGCGTCTCGGTCTGGCGCGTGCCGATCGTCGCGCCGCCGGTGTCGAAATAGACCTTCAGGGCCTCCTGTTCCTGTGCGTCTTGCTGGGCCCGGGACGATCCCGACGCGGAAGCGTTACCCTCCTGGGCGAGTGCGGGGCCCCCGAGAAGCGCCGTCGCGAGGGTGGCGGCAAGAATTCTGGAAATGGTCATCTGCAAGGTTCCTGTCGAAATGGTCGGCCGTCTCCCCGCCGGGAACCATAGCCGCATTCCGCCGAGTTTCGAACGAATCGCTAATAACGTTTCAGGGAGAGAGGGCCGGACCTCAGCGCCCGGCGCCGCGAGGATCACAGCCAGTCGCGCAGGATCGGGATCAGCGGAAGATCGGCCGGCGGCATCGGATAGGCGCGCAGTTCGGCGGGCCTGACCCAGGCGAGCCGCTGCCCCTCCCGCGGGCGGGGCGCGCCGGACCACTTGCGGCAGGCGAAGAGCGGCATCAGCAGGTGGAACTCGTCATAGGCATGGCTGGCGAAGGTGAGCGGCGCGAGGCAGCTCTCCCAGGTGTCGATCCCGAGTTCCTCGGTCAGCTCTCGGATCAGCGCAGCTTCGGGCCGCTCCCCGGCCTCGACCTTGCCGCCGGGAAATTCCCAGAGACCGGCCATGGGCTTGCCAGGCGGCCGCCGGGCGAGCAGCACCCGCCCGTCGCGGTCGATGAGCGCCACGGCCGAAACGAGAACGAGCCTCACGAGCGGTAATCCGCGTTGATGCTGACATAGGCGTGGGTCAGGTCGCAGGTCCACATGGTGGCGCGGCCCCGGCCCAGGCCGAGATCGACGCAGAGCGTCAGCTCCTGGCCCTTCATGTAGGCCGCCCCGTCCGCCTCGCGGTAACCCGGCGCAACCCAGCCCTTCTCGGCCACGAGAATGTCTCCGAAGTGGATCGAGAGACGGTCCCGGTCCGCCGCCGCCCCCGACTTGCCGACCGCCATGACCACGCGCCCCCAGTTCGGATCCTCCCCGGCGATGGCGGTCTTGACGAGCGGCGAGTTCGCGATTGCGCCCGCGACCTTCCGTGCATCGGCGTCGCTCTTGGCGCCGGTGACCGCGACCTCCACGAACTTCGTCGCCCCCTCGCCGTCGCGCACAACCTGGTGGGCGAGGTCGAGCATCACCTCGAACAGTGCCTCCTCGAACGGCCCGCCCCTCCCGGCGACCGCGGCGGAGCGCCCGGTGGCGGCGAGCAGGAGCGTATCGGAAGTCGAGGTGTCGCCGTCCACGGTGATGCGGTTGAAGCTCAGCTCTGTCAGATCCGACAGCATCTCCTGCAGGAGCGGCCGGGCGATCGCCGCGTCGGTGAAGATGTAGACCAGCATCGTCGCCATGTCGGGCGCGATCATTCCCGACCCCTTGGCAATGCCGGCGATGCGCACCTCGCGTCCATCGATTTCCACATGCCGGGCCGCGCCTTTCGGGAAGGTGTCCGTCGTCATGATGGCGCGGGCCGCCTCGCCGAGACCGTCCGGCGACAGATTCGCCGTCAGACCGTTCAGTGCCGCGGTGATGCGGGCATCGTCCAGCCGCTCGCCGATTACTCCGGTCGAGGCGGTGAGCACGCGCCCCGGCGCCGCGCCGGTCACCTCTGCCACCGCGGTGCAGATCCGCACGACCGCGGCCTCCCCCGCCCGGCCGGTGAACGCGTTGGCATTGCCGGAATTGACGAGGATCGCCGCCGGTCCCTCCGCCGCGCCGCCGATCTTCGCCTCGCAGTCGAGAACCGGCGCCGAGCGGGTGGAGGACCGCGTGAAGACCCCCGCGATCGTGGTCCCGGGGTCGAGCAGGGCCAGCATCACGTCCGTCCGGTCGCGGTAGCGCACGCCTGCCGCGGCGGCCGCGAAGCGGGCGCCGTCGATCCGCGGCAGATCCGGAAACCGCGCCGGGGCGAGGGGGGAAAGGGGTGGCACGGAGCTCAGTCGAGCAGCGAATCGTCGCGGATCGCCGAGGCGTCGATCCCGGTCTCCGGGCGGTTCACATCGGCATTCTCCATCGCCTCGGCCACCTGCTCCTCGACCGCCCGCGTCTGCAGCTCGGCCTCGATCTCTTCGCGGACCTCCTCGAGCGGCGGCGCGCTCCGCTCCCGCTTGTCGTTGAGCTGGATCACGTGCCAGCCGAACTCCGTCTCCACCGGCTGCGACACTTCGCCGACCTCGAGCTCCTCCACCGCCGACTGGAAGGTCGGCACCATGTCGCCCGCGCCGAACCAGCCGAGCGCGCCGCCCGAAGGCCCGGAGGGGCCGGTGGAGCGGTTGCGGGCGAGGGCGGCGAACTCCGCCCCGTCGTCAAGCTCGGCGATGATCTCCCGCGCCGCCTCCTCGCTGTCCACCAGGATGTGGGAGGCGTCATATTCGGTCGAGGGCTCCGCCGACCCGTATTGCCGCTCATAGGCGGCCTGAACCTCCTCCTCGGTGACCGCATCGCCGGTGCGCGCGTCGAGCACGTCGGAGGCTACGAGCGCGCGCCGCTCGTTTTCGAGCACGAGCCGGCTGCGTTCCGAGAGCGTCTCCTTGCCGGTGCCGAGCGCGGTCTGCTGGATGAGCTGCTGCAGCACGCCGTCGAAGAGGGTCTGGTCATCGAGCGCTTGGTACTGTTCCGGCAGCCGCTCGCGCATCGCGATCATGTGGCCGAGGGTGATCTCGGTGCCGCGGACCGTGGCGACCACGGTGGTGGCGTCCTGCGCCACCGCGGGCGTGCCGAGGCCGAGCGACAGGAGAGCGCCCAGCGTCGCGAGTTTCATCATCGTGAGATCCTTTCCCGGCCGGTCCCGGAGGCCAGCGTTGACAGTCTGCGGGGCGCCCCTTACATCGCCACGAGCCTCCGAAGGGGCCATGTCTTGCCGCTTACTATTCGGCACCGACCGGCCGGGCAAGCAATCCCCCTCACAACAAGATGTCAGGAGAGAGAATGCTGGGTCTCGGGTCCGTCGCGCGCAAGGTTTTCGGCACGCCGAACGACCGCAAGGTGAAGTCAGCCCGGCCGCTCGTCCAGCAGATCAACGCCCTCGAGCCGGAATTCGAGCAACTCTCCGATGAGGACTTGAAGAGCCGCACGCTTGACCTCAAGACCCGCGTCTCCCGCGGCGAGAGCCTCGACGACGTGCTTCCCGAGGCTTTCGCAAATTGCCGCGAGGCGGGGCGCCGGACACTGGGTCTCCGTGCCTTCGACGTGCAGCTCGTCGGCGGAATCTTCATGCATCAGGGCAACATCGCCGAGATGAAGACCGGCGAGGGCAAGACGCTGGTCGCGACCCTTCCCGCCTATCTCAACGCACTCGGCGGCGGCAGCGTCCACATCGTCACCGTGAACGACTACCTCGCCCGCCGCGACGCCGAATGGATGGGCAAGGTCTACGGCGCGCTGGGGCTGACCACCGGCGTCGTCTATCCCCAGCAGCCCGAGGAGGAGAAGCGGCGGGCCTATGCCGCCGACATCACCTACGCGACCAACAACGAACTGGGCTTCGACTACCTGCGCGACAACATGAAGTCCGATCTCGGCCAGATGATGCAGCGGGGGCACCATTTCGCCATCGTGGATGAGGTCGATTCGATCCTGATCGACGAGGCGCGGACGCCGCTCATCATCTCTGGCCCCTCCCAGGACCGCAGCGATCTCTACCGCGCCGTCGATCTCGTGATTCCGAGCCTTTCGGAGGATCACTACACCCTCGATGAGAAGACCCGGAACGTCACCTATACCGACGAGGGCAACGAGTATCTCGAGGAACGGCTCAGGGAGGCCGGCATCCTGCCAGCGGAGCAGTCGCTCTACGATCCCGAATCCACCACGATCGTCCACCACGTGAACCAGGGGCTGCGCGCCCACAAGCTCTACCAGAAGGATAAGGACTACATCGTCCGAGACGGCGGCGTGGTCCTGATCGACGAGTTCACCGGGCGGATGATGCCGGGGCGGCGCCTCTCGGACGGGCTGCACCAGGCCATCGAGGCCAAGGAGGGCGCCGAGATCCAGCCCGAGAACGTAACCCTGGCGAGCGTGACCTTTCAGAACTACTTCCGCCTCTACGACAAGCTCTCCGGCATGACCGGCACGGCACTGACCGAGGTCGAGGAATTCCAGACGATCTACGGTCTCGGCGTCGTCGAGGTGCCGACCAACATGCCCATCGCCCGCGACGACCAGCACGACGCAGTCTACCGCACCGCGCGCGAGAAGTACGAGGCGATCGTCGAGGAGATCAAGAAGGCCCACGAGGCCGGCCAGCCCGTCCTCGTCGGCACCACGTCGATTGAGAAGTCGGAGTTCCTTTCCGGGCTCCTGCAGAAGGAGAAGGTGCCGCACAATGTCCTGAACGCCCGCCAGCACGAGCAGGAGGCGCAGATCGTCGCTGATGCGGGCAAGCCGGGCGCGGTGACGATCGCCACCAACATGGCCGGGCGCGGCACCGACATTCAGCTCGGCGGCAACGTGGAGATGAAGGTACAGGAGGCGCTCGCCGCCGACCCGGACGCCGATCCCGAGCAGCTCCGCGCCAAGATCGACGCCGAGACGGCGGAGGCGAAGAACAAGGTGAAGGAGGCCGGCGGCCTCTTCGTGCTGGCCACCGAGCGCCACGAGAGCCGGCGCATCGACAACCAGCTCCGCGGCCGATCGGGGCGGCAGGGCGATCCCGGCCGCTCGGCGTTCTTCCTCAGCCTCGAAGACGACCTGATGCGGATTTTCGGCTCAGAGCGGCTGGAGAATGTCCTCCAGAAGCTCGGCATGAAGGAGGGCGAGGCGATCGTGCATCCTTGGGTGAACAAGAGCCTCGAGCGGGCGCAGGCGAAGGTCGAGGGGCGCAACTTCGACATTCGCAAGCAGCTCCTGAAGTTCGACGACGTAATGAACGACCAGCGCAAGGTGATTTTCGCCCAGCGCCGGGAGATCATGGAATCCGCCGACCTCGCGGAGATCGCGCGCGACATGCGCCACCAGGTGATCGACGACCTGGTCGACGAGCACATCCCAGCCAAGACCTATTCCGACCAGTGGGACGGGGAGGGTCTGGCGGCCGCGGTCCGCGAGATGCTCAACCTCGCCCCGCCGATCACCGAGTGGGTGGCCGAGGACGGCGTCGACGACGAGGTGATCCGCGAGCGGCTCTACGCTGCCTCGGACGATTACATGGCCGCCAAGGCGGTGCAGTTCGGACCCGAGAACATGCGCCAGATCGAGAAGCAGGTGCTGCTGCAGACGATCGACGCCAAATGGCGCGAGCACCTGCTGACGCTGGAGCATCTGCGCTCGGTCGTGGGCTTCCGCGGCTACGCGCAACGCGACCCGCTGAACGAATACAAGACAGAATCCTTCCAGCTTTTCGAGGGGATGCTCGACGGACTGCGCGCCGACGTGACCCAGAAGTTGTCGCAGATCCGGCCGCTCTCCGAGGAGGAACAGCGTGCCATGCTGGAACGGATCCAGTCGCAGCGCGCAGAGGTGCAGGAGAACGCCACGCCGACGCCGCGGCCCGGCGAATCCGATGCCGAGGCGGCAGCGCCGGGTTTCGTGGAGGCCGATCCCTCCACTTGGGGTAATCCCGGCCGGAACGAGGCCTGCCCCTGCGGGTCGGGGCGGAAGTTCAAGCATTGCCACGGACAGCTCGTCTGAGGCGCGCCGCCATTGCGATCCTGTGGAGCGCGCTCGCCCTGCCGGCCGCCGGCCGGGCGCAGGAAGTCACACTGCGCGACGGGGGCGAAATCGTCGCCGAGGGCGAGCTCCTAGGCTATGACGGCCGCTACTACAGGCTCCTCGGCCACCACGGCGAGGTGACGCTCGACGGCCGGAGCCTGGCCTGCGACGGCGCCGCCTGTCCGGGCGCGGACTGGATCGAGAGCCTGCGCATCTCCGGCGAGGCGGCGATCCTCGAGGGCCTCCTACCGCACCTCCTCGAGACCTACGCCCTTCGCCGGGATCTCGAACTCGACATCACCGAGGCGGATGACAGGCGCATCTACCGCTTCCTCAGGGACGGCCCGCCACTCGGCCGGCTCGTCCTCTACCCCACGACCTCCGCCGAGAGTCTCGCCGACATCGTCGCCGACGCCGCCGATCTCGCCGTGACCCTGCGGCCGCCCGCGCCGCTCGAGACCGATCTCGCAGAGCAGGCCGGGCGCGGCGACCTGACCGCGCCGGGGCGCAGCGCCATCCTCGCCCTCGACGCCGTCGTTCCCGTCGTTGCGGTCTCGAACCCGGTGGGCGCCCTCGGCTCGGCCGACCTTGGCGCGATCCTCTCGGGTGCCATCCGCGACTGGTCCGCACTCGGCGCGCCGGCCGGCCCGATCCGCGTCCATCTTCCCGCGCCGCGGAGCGGCTTCGGCGAGGCGATCGCCTCGCGCCTGCCCGTCGCAGGCGCCCGGGCGACGCTCCACCACGATCCCGAGGCGATCGTCGCCGCTGTCGCCGCGGACCCGGCGGCCTTCGGCCTCGCGCTCCTTTCCTCGACCGGAGAGGTGCGGCCGCTGCGCCTGACCGGCCCCTGCGGCGCCGAGGCCGCAGCGATCCCTTTCGCGGTCAAGGCCGGGGATTATCCCCTCTCCCTGCCGGTCTTCCTCTACGCGCCGGCGCGGCATTTCGGCGCCTTCGCGCGCGATGTCGTGGACTATCTCACCTCGCCTGTCGCGCAGCCGGTGATTGTCCGGACAGGCCTGACCGACCAGTTCCCGGAGGCGATCGCCTTCGGCGCGCAGGGCGAGCGGCTGGGGCGCGGCCTCCTGGCCGCGGACGGACTTTCCGATCTCGCGACGCTGAAGCGCATGGTCGGCGATCTGGGCGACGCCCAGCGCCTCTCCATGTCGTTCCGCTTCGAGGAGGGATCGACTGCGCTCGACGCGCAATCGGCCGCCAATGTCGCGCTGCTCGCCGAGGCGACCCGGCGCGGCATCTTCGAGGAGCGGGAGCTCGTCTTCGCGGGCTTCTCCGACGGGCGCGGCCCGGCGGCGACGAATATCACCCTCTCGCGCCAGCGCGCCCTCGTCGTGCGCGAGGCACTTGCCGCCCGCATCGGAGAGGCCGAGGTAACGCTCTCCGCAGGCGCCTACGGCGAGGCGCTGCCGATGGCCTGCGACGGGACCGCCGGCGGCCGGCGCATCAACCGCCGGGTCGAAGTCTGGCTCCGCTGAGCGCGCCGCGACCGCGGCGCGTCAGCCCTTCATCCCGTCCCAGAACGTCTTCACCTTGCGGAAGAAGCCCGAGCTCTCGGGATTGTTCTCCTCCGAGAGATCGGCGAACTCGCGCAGGAGCTCGCGCTGCCGGCTCGTCAGGTTCACCGGCGTCTCCACGGCAAGCTCGATATACATGTCGCCGGTCTGGGCGCCGCGGAGCGAGGGCATCCCCTTGCCGCGCAGGCGCATCTGCTTGCCGGACTGACTGCCGGGCGGGATCTTCACCTTGCTGCGGCCGCCATCGATGGTCGGCACCTCGATGTCGCCGCCGAGCGCGGCCACTGCCATGGAGACCGGGACCCGGCAGGACAGGTTCTCGGCCTCGCGCTCGAAGATCGGATGCGTCTGCACCTCGATGAAGATGTAGAGGTCTCCCGGCGGTCCGCCGCGCAGGCCCGCCTCGCCCTCGCCGCCGAGGCGGATGCGGGTGCCGGTCTCCACCCCCTTAGGGATGTTCACCGACAGCGCGCGTTCCTTCTGCACCCGGCCGGCGCCGCCGCAGACATGGCAGGGATTCTTCACGATCTGGCCGGCGCCAGAGCAGGTCGGACAGGTGCGTTCCACGGTGAAGAAGCCCTGCTGCGCACGCACCTTGCCCATGCCCGAGCAGGTGGGGCAGGTGGCGGGCTCGGCGCCGCCCTCGGCGCCCGAGCCGTGGCAGGTGTCGCAGGTCACCGCGGAGGGGACGCTGATCGTCTTCTGCAGGCCCTCATGCGCATCCTCCAGCGTGACGCGGAGGTTGTAGCGCAGATCCGATCCCCGGGTGGCGCGCTGGCCGCCGCCGCGACGCTGGCCCATGAAATCGCCGAAGAGGTCGTCGAAGACGTCCGAGAAGGCGGAGGCGAAGTCGCCCTGGCCGCCATAGCCGGCACCGGGGCGCGACCCGCCGCCGCCGCCCATGCCGCCGTCGAAAGCCGCGTGACCGAATCGGTCGTAGGCCGCCTTCTTTTCGCCGTCCTTCAGGACCTCGTAGGCCTCGTTCACTTCCTTGAAGTCGGATTCGGCCTTCGGGTTGTCCTTGTTCCGGTCGGGGTGCAGGTCCTTGGCCTTCTTGCGGTAGGCCTTCTTGATCTCGTCGGCCGAGGCGCCCTTCGCGACCCCCAGAGTCTCGTAGAAATCACGCTTCGCCATGCGAATTCTCCATAGAAGAGGGCCGGCCCGACGGGGTCGGGCCGGCCCCCATTGTCAGGGACAGGCGGCCTCAGGAGGCACGCTTGTCGTCGTCGAGATCCTCGAAATCCGCGTCCACCACGCCTTCTTCGCCGGACGAACCCGTCGCGTCGCCGCCGCCGTCACCGCCCGACTTCTCCTGCTCGGACTTGTAAATTGCCTCGCCGAGCTTCATCGACGCCTCGGTCACGTTCTGGATGCCCGACTTGATCTTGCCGGCATCGTCGGTCTCGAGCTGCTCCTGCAGGTTTGAGATTGCCAGCTCGATCGCCTCGACGGTGCTCGGATCGACCTTGTCCTTGTGCTCCTCGAGCGACTTCTCGGTGGTGTGGATCAGGCTCTCGGCCTGGTTCCGCGCTTCCACGAGCTCACGGCGCTTCTTGTCGGCATCCGCGTTCGCCTCGGCGTCCTTGACCATCTTCTCGATCTCGTCCTCGTTGAGACCGCCGGAGGCTTGGATGGTGATCGTCTGCTCCTTGCCGGTGCCCTTGTCCTTTGCGGAGACCGACACGATGCCGTTGGCGTCGATGTCGAAGGTCACCTCGATCTGCGGCATGCCGCGCGGCGCAGGCGGGATGTTCTCAAGGTTGAACTGGCCGAGCATCTTGTTGTCGGCCGCCATCTCGCGCTCGCCCTGGAAGACCCGGATCGTCACCGCGTTCTGGTTGTCCTCGGCGGTGGAGAAGATCTGACTCTTCTTGGTCGGGATGGTGGTGTTGCGGTCGATGAGGCGCGTGAACACCCCGCCCAGCGTCTCGATTCCGAGCGACAGCGGCGTCACGTCCAGCAACACGACGTCTTTCACGTCGCCCTGCAGCACGCCGGCCTGAATCGCCGCGCCCTGCGCCACGACCTCGTCGGGGTTGACGCCCTTGTGCGGCTCCTTGCCGAAAAACTTGGTCACTTCCTCGACCACTTTCGGCATCCGTGTCATGCCGCCGACGAGCACCACCTCGTCCACGTCCGACGCCGACACGCCGGCATCCTTCATCGCCGCCTGGCATGGCTTGATCGAGTTCTTGATCAGGTCGCTGACCAGGCTTTCCAGCTTCGCGCGGGTCAGCTTCATCACCATGTGCAGCGGCTGGCCGTTCGCGCCCATGGTGATGAAGGGCTGGTTGATCTCGGTCTGGCTTGCGGAGGACAATTCGATCTTCGCCTTCTCGGCGGCCTCCTTCAGACGCTGAAGCGCCATCTTGTCCTTGGTCAGGTCGACGCCATGCTCCTTTTTGAACTCGTCGGCGAGGTAGTTCACGATCCGCATGTCGAAATCCTCGCCGCCGAGGAACGTGTCCCCGTTGGTGGACTTCACCTCGAAGAGGCCGTCGTCGATCTCGAGGATGGTGATGTCGAAGGTGCCGCCGCCGAGGTCGTAGACTGCGATTGTCTTCGATTCTTTCTTGTCCAGACCGTAGGCCAGCGCCGCCGCCGTCGGCTCGTTGATGATGCGCAGCACCTCGAGACCGGCGATCTTGCCGGCGTCCTTGGTGGCCTGCCGCTGCTGGTCGTTGAAATAGGCCGGAACGGTGATGACCGCCTGCGTTACCTCTTCGCCGAGATAGGATTCGGCGGTTTCTTTCATCTTCTGCAGGATGAAGGCGGAAATCTGGGAGGGGGAGTATTTCTCGCCGCGGGCCTTGACCCAAGCGTCGCCCTGGCCGCCATCGACGATCTCGTAGGAAAGGTTCTTCTTTTCCTTCTCGAGACCCTGATCCGTGAACCGGCGCCCGATCAGCCGCTTGACGGCGAAGATCGTGTTTTCGGAGTTCGTGACCGCCTGGCGCTTGGCAGCCTGTCCGACCAGCCGCTCGTCCTCGGTGAAGGCGACGATCGAGGGCGTGGTGCGGGCCCCTTCGGAGTTCTCGATCACCCGCGACTGGCTGCCGTCCATGATGGCCACGCAGCTGTTCGTGGTGCCGAGGTCGATACCGATGACTTTGCCCATGCTCAACTTATCCTCTTCTCTTGGCGATTGCTTCGCAGGCAGACCCGGAACGGCACCTGCCCGCCGATCCCGAAATCCCGGGGTTTACCGCCTCCGGGTCGGCGTCGGAGCGTATATAGGAACCGGTTTTCTGGGCTGCAATGCGAGTCTGGGCCGGAAGAACCGGCCATTCGAGGGAGATGGGCATGGCGTCAGAGTTCCACATCCGCGGCGTCCGGGTCATCCCCGGGGCGCTCGACGGCGACGCCCAGCGCGCCCTGCTGGAGACATTGCGGGACGTGGTCGCCGCCGCGCCGCTCTTTCACCCGGAGACGGCGCGGGGCCGCAAGATGAGCGTGCGGATGACCTCCGCCGGCACCGTGGGCTGGGTTACCGACCGGCGCGGCTACCGCTACGAGCCGCGCCATCCGTCGGGTGTGGACTGGCCGCCGGTTCCCGAGCCGATCCTCGCGCTCTGGCACGCCCACGCGCGCACCGAGGTCCAGCCCGATACCTGCCTCATCAACTTCTACGGGGAGGGCGCGCGCATGGGCCTGCACCAGGACCGCGACGAGGCCGACATGGCGCATCCGGTCCTGTCGCTGTCGCTGGGCGACGACGCGCTGTTCCGCGTCGGCTCGGTCGAGCGCGGCGGCCGCACGGAGAGCGTATGGCTCAAATCCGGCGACGTGGCGGTGCTCGAGGGTCCCTCCCGCCTCGTCCATCATGGCGTCGACCGCATCCGTTTCCGCTCCTCGCCCCTGCTGGAGAATGGCGGACGGATCAACGTCACGATGCGCGTGGCGACCTGACCGCGCGGGGCGCGATGCGTGTTTCAGGATCGCTCGCGAATCTCGGTGTGTTTCTTCAGCACCATGTCGCTGTCGGCCTGCTCGATCCTGTAGGCGGGGTTGTCGTCGTCGGCATCCCGCGTCACCTCGCTGCCCTTGATCTTCAGGGTGTGCTTCTGGGTATATTTCTGCCGCACGGTGCCGCTTCCGGTGCCATTGGCCCAGTCCCACTCGACCGCGTCTCCCTCCTCGTAATGCTTTGTCATGTCCGGTTTCCTCGCCTCCGACCTCGCGGGCCGAACATCGTCCGGCGGATCGACGTTCCGGCGCGGAACGTCGCAGGTTCAGCCGGCGCTCGCCTCCCGGCGCCGGACGGAAGCGCGCACCTTCTCGGTGTCGGACTTGAGCTGCCCGCAGGCGGCCATGATGTCCTCGCCCCGGGGGGTGCGGACGGGCGAGGCGTACCCCGCCTTGTAGACGATGTCGGCGAAGGCGCGGATCCGCGCATCCGGCGAGCGGTCGTAGGGCGCACCGGGCCAGGGATTGAACGGGATCAGGTTGATCTTCGCCGGGATGCCCTTGATCAGCTTCACCAGCCGCTTCGCGTCCGCGTCGCTGTCGTTCACCCCGTCGAGCATCACGTATTCGAAGGTGATCCGCTCCGAGTTCGACAGCCGCGGATACTCCCTGAGCGCCCCGAGCAGCGTCGCGATGTTCCACCGCCGGTTGATCGGCACCAGCCGGTCACGCACCTCGTCCGTCGTCGCGTGGAACGACACAGCCATCAGGCAGCCGATCTCCTCGGCGCAGCGCGCGATCTCCGGCACGACACCGCTCGTCGACAGCGTGATCCGCCGCCGCGACAGCGAGATTCCTTCGCCGTCCATCACGATCCTCATGGCGTCGCGCACGTTGTCGAAATTGTAGAGCGGCTCGCCCATCCCCATCAGCACGATGTTGGACAGGAGCCGCGTCTCGTCATGCGGGTTGCGCCCGGGCAGGGGCCATTCGCCCAGGTCGTCGCGCACCACCATCACCTGGCCGACGATCTCGTCCGCGGTCAGGTTCCTGACCAGCCGCTGGGTGCCGGTATGGCAGAAGGTGCAGCTCAGCGTGCAGCCGACCTGGCTCGAGATGCAGAGCGTCCCCCGGCCTTCCTCGGGAATGTAGACCGCTTCCACCTCGTGGCCCCCGGCGATCCTCAGGAGATATTTCCGGGTCCCGTCCGCGGAGACGGCACGGCGCACAACCTCCGGCACGCGGATCTCGAAGGTCTCCGCCAGAAGCGCCCGGTAGGGCTTGGCAAGGTTCGTCATGTCCTCGAAGTCGCGCACCCCGCGCTGGTAGATCCATTGCCAGATCTGGCCGGTCCGCATCTTCGCCTGGCGCTCCGGCGTGCCGATCTCGACGAGCGCCTCGCGCATCGCCTCGCGGGAGAGCCCCACGAGGTTGCGCCGCTCCGCCTCAACGGGGGCGCGGGGCAGGGTCAGCATGTCCTGGGTGATCGGCGTCCCGTGCGCGGCCATGGCTCTCTCTCCGTGCGGATGGAGGGCCATATAGGCGAAATCGCCGCGCCGATAAAGCCCGGCCCTCGCCGCCGGTCAGCCGCCGCAGCGGCTCTGGGCTTCTTCCAGCGCCGCGGTGAAGCCCATGAGGGAGAAGGTGTCGCGGGTGTTGGTGCCGCGGGAGGAGCGCGCGGAGAGGGTCGCGTCCGCCCCGTTCTTCATCGCCGCGACGATCTCGGCATCCTTCGCCGGCGATCCCGGCCAGGCCCATTCCCCTTCCGTGAAGAGCTCGAATTCGGTGCCGCCAATATCGAGCGAAACCGTCGAGTCCTCGGCGAAGGGATAGCCGCCGGTGAAGGAGACCTCACCCTCCACGTCGGATCCGGGCCGGTAGGTGACGAAGAGCAGGATGTCGCCGCGCTGCACGCTGATGGTCTCGCCATCGCGCGTGTTCACGGTCTTGGTCGGACCCGACACGCTCCAGCATTCCTGCGGGTCGTCCTCCACGAAGACGCTCCAGGCGGTCTCCACGGCGACACGGTTGGTGCTTTCCTCCTGCGCGAACGCGCCGCCCGCCGTCACCACGACGGCCAGGGCGAGCCCGGCCGATGCTCCAGTCAATGCCTTCATCTCTGCTGCCGCCTCCAGCCTGTCTGGCGCGCCGGCGCCGGGCACCCGTTCTCCGGGCCTTCTCGCGTGCCGGTCCCGCTCTCCTACTCGCGCGGCGACCGTATAGGCAACAGGCGCCATGTTGAAAGCCCTCGGGCGGGAAATCCGCGCTCACATCGGCGGGAGACGGCGCGCGGCAAATGCCCGCTCAGGTTGATATTCTTCGGTTCGGAGGCGTGCCAGGCGCCTCGTATCACGCGGTCGTGATGCCCTGCACGGCTCCCCCGGAGACGAACTCCGCCTCCGCGTAGCCCTGCAGATAGAGCAGCGCCGTCAGGTCGCCGTGGTTCACGCGCAGATCGGTCTGCGCCGCGACCACGGGCTTGGCGTGCAGCGCCACGCCGCTTCCGGCGAGGGAGAGCATGCCGAGATCGTTCGCCCCGTCACCCACCGCCATCGCGCGGTCGGGGCCGATCCCGCGGCCGGCGCAGATCGTCTTCAGCGCGGCGACCTTCGCGTCCCGCCCGAGGATCGGCTCGCCGACCGCGCCGGTCAGCCGCCCATCGCGCTCGATCAGCGTGTTGGCCTGGTGGCTGTCGAAGCCGAGCCGCTCCGCGACGCGGGATGTGAATTGCGTGAATCCGCCCGAAACGAGGGCGCAGGTGGCCCCGTTCGCCCGCATCGTCGCGACCAGCTCCAGGCCCCCCGGCATCAGCGTGATCCGCTCCTGCCAGACCCGCTCGATCACCCCGGCGGAAAGCCCCTCCAGAAGTGCCACCCGTTCGGTGAGGGCGCCCTCGAAATCGAGCTCGCCGTTCATCGCCCGCGCCGTGATCTCCTTCACCCGGTCGCCGACTCCCGCCATGTCGGCCAGCTCGTCGATGCATTCCTGCCCGATCATGGTCGAATCCATGTCGGCCACAAGCACCTCCTTGCGCCGCCCCTCCGCGGGCTGCACCGCGAGGTCGATGCCACTCTTCTGCGCCTCGCTCCAGACCTCCCAGAGATTCGCCGGAAGCGCCGGCACGGGGAATTCGACGGCGCGCTCCGGGTGCAGCGCCACCGCCTCGCCGCCGCCCCAGGCGCCGCGCAGTGCGCCGACGAAATCGCGATCGAGTCGCTCGGCGGCGATGAGCGTGGCGACGTGCATGGGCTTCCCTCCGGGTCGCGGCGACCCTTCGCCCGAAACCGGCCTCTCCCGCAAGAAAGTTGTTGCCGCCTCCCGACCCTGCGCCTAAGAGCGGCGGCGGGACACCCCTCCCCAACGAGGGGCGCATATCTGGAAGGATAGCAGCAATGACGACGACTCGACCGGCCGCGCGGCCTGACAATCCGCGCTTTTCCTCCGGCCCCTGCGCCAAGCCCCCTGCATTCGCGCTCGAGGCGCTGGCGGACGCGCCGCTCGGCCGTTCGCACCGCGCCAGCATCGGCAAGGCGAAGCTGAAACGGGCGATCGACGAGACCCGCGACCTTCTCGGCATTCCCGACGATTACCGCATCGGCATCGTGCCGGGCTCCGATACCGGCGCCTACGAGATGGCCATGTGGTCGATGCTCGGCGCCCGCCCCTCGGAGACGCTGGCCTGGGAGAGCTTCGGCAAGGGCTGGGTGACGGATGCGGTCAAGCAGCTGAAACTGGAGGAAAATACCGTCCGCGAGGCGGAATACGGGAAGATCGTCGATCTCGACGCCGTCGACTGGAACAATGACGTCTGCTTCACCTGGAACGGCACGACCTCCGGCGTCCGGGTGCCGAGCGGCGATGCGATCCCAGCGGACCGCGAGGGTCTGACGCTCTGCGACGCGACCTCGGCCGCCTTCGCGCAGGACCTGCCCTGGGACAAGCTCGACGTCGCCACCTTCTCCTGGCAGAAGGTGATGGGCGGCGAGGCCGCACACGGCATGCTGATCCTGAGCCCGCGGGCAGTGCAACGCCTTGAAAATCATACGCCTTCCTGGCCGCTCCCGAAGATTTTCCGGCTGACCAAGGGCGGCAGGCTCAACGAGGGCATCTTCGAGGGCGCGACGATCAACACCCCTTCGATGCTCTGCGTCGAGGATTACCTGCAGGCGCTGGCCTGGGGCCGCTCGGTCGGCGGGCTGGAGGGCCTCAAGGCGCGGTCCGAGGCCAATGCGCAGGTAATCTGGGAATTCTGCGACGCCCGCGACTGGATCGACAATCTCGCAGCGGAGAAGACAACGAGATCAAATACTTCCGTCTGCCTGAAGTTCACCGACCCCGACGTGGCCGGCGACGAGGCCTTCGCCAAGGCGGTCGCGAAGAAGCTCGAGGCCGAGGGCGTCGCCTATGACGTCAACGCCTATCGCGACGCGCCCGCCGGCCTGCGCATCTGGTGTGGCGCCACGGTGGAGACGGCCGATATCGAGGCGCTGATGCCCTGGGTCGACTGGGCCTATCACAGCGTTCTTAACGAGCGCCGCGCCGCCGCCTGAGCCCGAATCCGGCTGTCGGAATCCTGTCGGATTCCTGTCGGAGTTTCGTAGGAGGGCCGGCCGGCCGGGCCGGCCCCGTCCAATCGTTAATCCATCCAGAGGAGCGCCAGACATGGCCCCCAAGGTTCTCGTCTCCGACAAGCTGTCGGAAACCGCCGTGCAGATTTTCCGCGACCGGGGTGTGGAGGTCGATTTCGAGCCCGGTCTGGGCAAGGACAAGGACAGGCTGCTGGAGGTGATCGGGCAGTATGACGGCCTCGCCATCCGGTCGGCCACCAAGGTCTCGGACAAGGTGCTGGCCGCCGCAGACAACCTGAAGGTGATCGGCCGCGCCGGGATCGGCGTCGACAATGTCGACATCCCCGCCGCCTCTTCGCGCGGCGTGATCGTGATGAATACGCCCTTCGGCAACTCGATCACTACCGCCGAACATGCCATCGCCATGATGTTCGCGGTCGCCCGGCAGATCCCGGAGGCCTCCGCCTCCACCCATGCCGGCAAGTGGGAAAAGTCCCGCTTCATGGGCGTGGAGCTCACCGGCAAGACCCTGGGCGTCATCGGGGCCGGCAATATCGGCTCCGTGGTGATCAGCCGGGCGCGGGGGCTCCGCATGAAGGTCGTGGCCTACGACCCCTATCTCAGCGAGGAGCGCGCTACCGAGCTCGGCGTCCGCAAGGTGGAGCTCGACGAGCTGCTGCGGACGGCCGATTTCGTGACGCTGCACGTGCCGCTCACCGACAAGACGCGCAACATCCTGTCGAAGGAGGCGATCGCGGAGCTGAAGCCCACGGCGCGGGTCATCAACTGCGCCCGCGGCGGTCTCGTCGACGAGGCCGCCCTCGCCGAGGCCCTGAAGGAAGGCCGCGTCGCCGGCGCCGCCTTCGACGTCTTCGCCGAGGAGCCGGCGACCGACAGCCCGCTGTTCAACCTGCCGAATGTCGTGGTGACCCCGCATCTCGGCGCGGCCACCACGGAGGCGCAGGAGAACGTGGCGCTGCAGGTGGCCGAGCAGATGTCGGATTATCTTCTGACGGGCGCGGTGACCAACGCCCTCAACATGCCCTCGGTGACCGCCGAGGAGGCCAAGGTGATGGGGCCGTGGCTGAAGCTTTCCGAGCATCTCGGCTCCTTCATCGGCCAGATGACCGACGAGCCCATCGAGGCGCTCAACATCCTGTTCGACGGCGCGGTGGCGGAGATGAACACCGCGGCGCTCACCAACGCCGTCGTCGCGGGCGTGATGCAGGCCGCGAACCCGGAGGTGAACATGGTGTCCGCGCCGGTGATGGCGAAGGAGCGGGGCATGGACATCTCGAAGACCACTCAGGACCAGACCGGCGTCTTCGAGGCCTATGTCAAGGTCTCGATGAAGACCGCCAAGCGGCAGCGCTCCATCGCCGGCACGGTCTTCTCCGACGGCAAGCCGCGCTTCATCCAGATCAAGGGCATCAACATCGACGCCGAGGTGGGCGAGGACATGCTCTATTCCACCAACGAGGACCGCGCGGGCATCATCGGCACGCTCGGTCGGGTGCTGGGAGAGAACGGGGTGAACATCGCGAACTTCACGCTCGGCCGGTCGGAGAAGGGCAGCGACGCCATCGCGCTTCTCTATCTCGACGAGGCCCCCTCCGAGGAGGTGCTCGGCAAGCTGCGCGAGACCGGGATGTTCAACGCCGTCCGGCCGCTGAAATTCCGCATGACGGGCTGAACCGGAGCGCCGCGCCGGCAGGGTCGGGGGACCCTGCCGGCCGTATCGCCCGGCTCAGCCGAAGAGGGCCGAGACCGCCTGCCAGAGCTGGTAGAGACCGAGCGCGGTAAAGATGAGGGCGGTGAGCCCCAGGGCGGCGTTCTTGACGGTGCCGTTCGCCCAGTCGCTGGGGATGCGCCGTCCGTTCAGGAGGCCGAGAAGCGTGATCGCGAGGAACGGCAGGAAGAGCGATCCGAGTACCCCGTAGGCCAGCACCAGGAAGATCGGACGGTCGAGGAACAGGAGCACCATCGGCGGGAAGGTCAGCCAGAGCAGGTAGAAGTTGAAGTACCTGCCCCCGACGCGGGTCTCGGGGTGGTCGCTGTCGAGGCCGCGCATGTTGCCCCAGAAATCGGCGAACATCAGCGAGACGCCGTTCCAGACGCCGATGATCGACGAGAAGGAGGCGGCCCAGAAGCCGATCAGGAAGGCGGTGCCGATCACCGTTCCGTAGCGGTCGTTCAGGACGCCGGAGAGATCTACCAGACCCTCGTCGCCGGCGCTGATCGCCACGCCGGCGGCCTGCACCACCTCGACGCCGACGATCATCATCGAGATCACGAAGATGCCGGTGAGCACGTAGGCCATGGTGTTGTCGATCCGCATGACGCGCATCCATTTGGGCGTGTACCAGCCCTTCTCCCTCAGCCAGTAGCCGTAGGCGGCCAGGGTGATCGTGCCGCCGACGCCGCCGGCGAGCGCCAGGGTGTAGAAAAGCCCGCCTTCGGGGATGAGCGGCACGAGGCCGGCGGCCATTGCGGGAAAGTTCGGCCCGGCGATCAGCGCCAGGGCCACGATGGTCAGGAACATCAGGCCGACGAGCACGGCGGTGATCTTCTCGAACGCGGCGTAGCGGTTCGCATAGACCATGCCGAAGCCCGCCAGCCCCATGAGGATCGCCCAGATCTTCAGATCCACCGCGGGGAAGAGAGCCGCCAGCGGCAGCGCCGTGGACGACATCGCCGAGGCGCCGTAGACGAAGCCCCAGATGACGATGTAGGGGCCGAAATACCAGGTGGTCCAGCGCCCGAGCGAGCGCCAGCCCTCGAAGATGGTGAAGCCGGTGGCCAGAGTGTAGCGGCCGGCGCCCTCCACGAGCACGATCTTCAGGATGACGCCGACGATCACCGCCCAGAGAAGCTGGTAGCCGTAGGTCGAGCCGGCCGACAGGGTCGAGACCATGTCGCCCGCGCCGACGCCCGTGGCCGCCACGACGAGACCCGGCCCGATCACCTTCCAGCGCGCCGGCACGCCATCGTCGTCGTCCCGGCGAACCTCGTGACCGTCCTTCACCGCCTGCATGTCGCTCATCGCACCCTCCTCCGCCTCGATCTCAGAGCTAATGCGACGGGCTAGCCCGGCGAGGGTGGTATCGGCCGGCCGCCGGGACTAGGCCGGCGGCATGGCACCGATCCGCGGCATTCTCCTGATCCTGGCGGCCTTCACGATCCTGACGGTGATGTCGGCCTTCGTGAAGGCGGCATCCGTGGGCGTGCCGACCGGGCAGGTCGTGTTCTTCCGCGCCTTCCTCTCGCTGCCGATCATCGCGCTCTGGCTCTGGTCGCGGGGCGATCTCGGGCGCGGTCTCGAGGTGGACAACTGGCGCAGTCACGCGCTCCGCGGGCTGGTCGGGACCGCCGGCATGGGCCTCGGCTTCGCCTCCATCTCGCTGCTGCCGCTGGCGGAAGTGCAGGCGATCCGGTTCGCCACGCCGATGTTCCTGGTGGTCTTCGCGGCGCTGTTCCTGGGAGAGAAGTTCCGCCTCGTGCGTCTCGGCGCGGTGGCGATCGAACTCGCCGGCGTGGTGGTGATCGTGTCGCCGCGGCTCGGGGGCGCCGAATACGGCGGGCCGGCGCTCATCGGTGCGGGGATGGCGCTCACCTCGGCAGCCCTGGCGGCCCTGGCGCAGACCCTCATCAAGGCGATGTCGGGCCGGGAACGGAGCGAGGCGATCGCCTTCTACTTCCTCGCCACGGCGAGCGCGGCATCGCTCGTGACGCTGCCCTTCGGCTGGGTCTGGCCGAGCCCGTGGCAGGCGCTCCTGCTGGGGCTTTGCGGGGTCTGCGGGGCGGTCGGGCAGATGCTGCTGACGGCGAGCTACAAATACGCCGACGCCTCGGCGCTGGCGCCGTTCTCCTATGTCTCGATGCTCTGGGCGACGCTGATCGGGTTCGTCTGGTTCGACGAGGTGCCGACATGGGCGACCCTCGCCGGAGCGGCGCTGATCATCTTTTCCGGCGTGATGATCGTGGTTCGGGAGCGGCAGATCGCACGGGGCGGCACCGCGCGGCGGAAGCTGCGGGCCAAGGGCATGTACTGACCCGCCTGCTGCCCTTGCCGAAGCGGCCGTGACGGCGTATCGGCATCGCGTCAGCCGATCTTGTCACGTCCCGGAGCGGGGGCGCACCGCCGGAGCATATTGGTGCCCGACCTGAGCATAGTCATCCCCGCCCGGAACGAGGTGGAGAACATCGGCCCGCTGATCGATACGGTTGCGGCGGTCTGCCGGGATCTCGGCGCGTTCGAGATCGTGGTGGTCGACGATGCCGCGACCGACGGGACCGGCGAGCTGGTGCGCGAGCGTCTGGCGGGGATGCCGGGCCTCAGGCTGCTGACCCACGGCGCCCGCGCCGGCCAGTCAGCCGCGATCGAGACCGGCGTGCGCGCCGCCCGCGCGGCGGTCGTGGCAACGCTCGATGGCGACGGACAGAATCCGCCGGAGGACCTGCCGAAGGTGATCGGGCCGCTCCTTGCCGGAGGTCACGGCCTCGTGGCAGGCCAGCGCCTCGGCAGGAAGGACACCTGGTCGAAGCGGGCGGCCTCGCGCATCGCCAACGCGGTCAGGTCGGTCTGTCTCGGCGACGGCACGCGCAACTCCGGGTGCGGGCTGAAGGCGTTCCGGCGCGAAGACTATCTGCGCCTGCCCTATTTCGACCACATGCACCGGTTCCTGCCGGCGCTTTTCGCGCGGGAGGGGTTGCCGGTCACGCTGGTCGAGGTCGGGCACCGGCCGCGCGGCGGCGGGCGGTCGCATTACTCCAATCTGGAACGGGCGCTCGAGGGGGTCGTCGATCTGCTGGGCGTGATGTGGCTGGTGCGGCGCGGTCGGCGGGGCGTTCTGGCGGGACCGGCCGCGGTTTCCGAGGAGAGCGCGGCCGGGGCGTCGCAGGAGATCTGAGCGATGGACCAGGCCCACATGTTCCATTGGCTCGGCGTCGAGACCTGGGCCGAGTTCGCCTGGGTTCTCTTCGGTCTGTTCGGGCAGTGCCTGTTCGCCGGGCGATTCATCGTCCAGTGGATCGCATCCGAGAAGGCGCGGCGATCGGTCGTGCCGGTGATGTTCTGGTATTTCTCCATCGGCGGCGGCGCGGTGCTCTTCAGCTATGCCGTCTGGCGGGGCGATCCGGTCTTCATCCTCGGCCAGTCGCTGGGATTGTTCATCTATCTTCGGAACCTCTGGCTCATCCATGTCGAGAACCGCACCTCCCGCAGGAGCTACTGAACCGGCGCCGGTTTCCGGCGCGGCATGGATCGTCCTTGCCGTGACCGCCGCGCGGGTCGTCGCCCTGTGGTTCGACAGAACGGACCTGTTCGTGGACGAGGCCCAGTACTGGGCCTGGAGCCGGTCCCTCGACTGGGGCTATTTCTCGAAACCGCCGATGATCGGCTGGGTGATCCGCGGGGCCACCGAACTCGCCGGGTCGAACGCGCCGTTCTGGGTGCGCCTGCCCGGCCCCCTCTGCCACGGCGCGACGGCGCTGATCCTCGGGGCGGCGGCGGGCCGGCTGTGGGGTGGCATGGCCCGCGGCGCCGTGGCGCTGGGCTATGTCACCTTGCCGATGACGGCGCTCGGCTCGCTGCTCGTCTCCACCGACACGATCATGGCGCCATTCTACGCGGGCGCGCTGTTCTTCTGGGTGCGCGTCACGCGGGAGGGCGGACGCGGCGACGCGGCGCTGCTGGGTCTCTGCATCGGCCTGGCGGTGATGTCGAAATACGTCGGGATCTTCGCACCGATCACCATGGCGATCGCGGCCCTCTTCGTGCCGGGGGCGCGGATGCGGCTCTCCGACGCCGCGATCGCGACCGGGGTGGCGCTCGTCGTCGTCGCGCCGAACCTTGTCTGGAACCTCTCCCACGGGATGGCGACCCTGTCCCACACGATCGACAACGTGGACTGGGTGAAGGCGGAACCGGAGGTGGCGCGCGGCCTCAACTGGTCGAGCCTCGCGGAGTTCCTGGGCAGCCAGTTCGCCGTGGTGGGGCCGGTGGTCTTCGCCGCGCTCCTGATCCGGCCGTTCCGCGCCGCGGCTCCCCGGGCGCTCCTGTGGATGAGCCTGCCGATCGTGGCGGTGTTCTGCGGTCAGGCGCTGGTGTCGCGCGCCTACGGCAACTGGGCGGTCGCGGCCTATTTCGCGGGAGCGCTCGCGGTCCTGCCCTGGCTGCGGGAGCGCCCGGGCTGGTGGCGGGCCTCGCTCGCGGCGAATGGCGCGCTCTGTGTGCTGCTGCCGCTCCTGGCGGTCTTTCCCGAGGGCCTGCGCCACGAGGGCACGCCGGTCCTGTCGCGCTATCTGGGGCGGGAAGCGGCATCGCAGGCGGCCCTTTCCGCCACGCGGGAGATGGCCATGCCGATCGCCGCCGAGAGCCGGGACCTGCTGGCCGACCTCGTCTATACCGGCCGGACCTCCGGCGTTCCGGTGTATTCCTGGCCCTCGCACGGCGAGGCCGACAATTTCTACGCGCAGACGATGGCGCTGCCGGCGGAGGTCACGGGCCCGTTTCTCTGGATGGGCTTCGCGTCACCGGGTGCCTGCGCCGAACCGGCGGGCCGGATCGATACCGCAGGGGGCGCCTATGCCGGCCGCTCGCTGGGGCTCTGGCGGATAGGGGAGGCGTGCCGCGATGTTCTGGGCTGAGCCGCTCCGCGCGCATCTGATCCGCCTCTACGTGATCCTCACGGCCGCGCTGCTGCCGTTCGTCGTCTGGCCGGGGATCGATCTCTGGGTGGCGCGGCTGTTCTACCTGCCGGGGGAGGGGTTTCCGCTCGACGACAACCCGGTTGCCGGCTTCGCCAGGGACCAGATCTGGAATCTCTGCATCGTCGGGTTCGTGGCGGCGCTGGCGGCGTTCGGCTGGTCATTCGTGCGAGCCGGACGGATCCCGCGCCGGATCTGGGGGCTGATCCTGGCGTTCTACGTGCTGGGCCCGGGGCTGCTCACCCATGCGATCCTGAAATCCGAGTGGCACCGGGCGCGGCCGGCCAACATCGCGGCGTTCGGCGGCGAGGCCGGATTCACCGGGCCGTTCGCCCAGGCGGGCGCCTGCGACCACAATTGCTCCTTCGTCGCGGGCGAGGTGGCGGGCGCGGTGACGCTGGCGCTCGCGGCGATCTGGATTCTGCCGGCTCTGCCGCGCCTGTGGCAGAGGCGGTGGCTGGCGGCGGCCTGCGTGGTGGTGGCGCTGGCCTCGTCCGTCCTGCGCATGGGGATGGGCAGGCATTTTCTCTCGGACTGCGTGTTCGCGAGTCTGTTCATGTTCGCGATCTGGTCGCTTCTGTCGCGCGCCCTCCCGGCGGGCTGGGAACCGCTCGTGTCGCTCGAAGTCCGGCGCCCGGCAGGCCGTTCCCCGCCACGATCCGAAATGGCAGAAAAAGAGACGACCGAATCGTGCTATGCTCGCGCCCCGGAAAGAAGGAGAGAATGATGAGCCGACATGTTCTCGATACCGATCGCGGCGGCACGGGCCACGGCCGTCTGCGTCAGTTCCTGCGCATCGAACGCAAGCCGGCAGGCCCCTGGAGCCTTGCGGCGCGGACTCTGTGGCACCGCCGCCAGCGCGACCCGCTCGGCCGGACCCTGCCGCAATTCGCGGCGATCACGCGCGGGCGGAGCGTCTAGCTCCGGACCAGCCGCTCGTAGCTCGTCGCCACGTCGAGGGCCAGTGCGCCCACCTCGAAACGGTAGTCGCCGATCCGGCCGACAGGGGTGACCTCGGCGGCGGTTCCCGTCAGCCAGCATTGCTGGAAGCCTTCGAGTTCCTCGGGCATGATGTGGCGCTCGTGGACGGTCACGCCCTTCTGCCGGAGGATGTCGAGGACGGTCTGCCGCGTGAGGCCGTTCAGGAAGCAGTCGGGCGTGGGGGTGTGAACCTCTCCGTCCTTGACGAAGAAGATGTTGGCCCCCGTCGCCTCGGCGACGTAGCCGCGGTAATCCAGCATCAGGGCGTCCGAGCAGCCCTTCGCCTCCGCCGCGTGCTTCGACATGGTGCAGATCATGTAGAGGCCGGCGGCCTTGGCGGCGGAGGGGATGGTCTCCGGGCTGGGGCGTTTCCATTTCGACAGGTCGAGCTGGGCGCCCCTGGTCTTGGCGTCGCCGTAATAGGCGCCCCATTCCCAGGCCGCGACCGCCATCCGGACCGGATTGCGGGCCGAGGCGACGCCCATGTCCGGGCCCGCGCCCCGCCATGCCACGGCACGGACATAGGCCTCCGTCAGCCCGTTGGCCTGGAGCACGGCGGCCTTGGCGGCATCGATCTCCTCGACCGAATAGGGGATCTCGAAATCGATGAGATCGGCGGATTTCCTCAGTCTCTCGGAATGGTCCCGGCCGCGGAAGATGGTGCCGCCATAACAGCGCTCGCCCTCGAAGACCGAGGAGGCGTAGTGCAGGGCGTGGGTGAGGATGTGCACCTTCGCGTCGCGCCATTCGACGAGCGCGCCATCCATCCATATCTTTCCGTCGCGATCGTCATAGCCACCGGTCATGGATTTCGCCCTTCTCTAATCTTGCGCAGATTGGCCTATCGGCGACACAATCTGTCGAAAATATCCTTCGAACGGGTATCCGGCGCCCCTTGGAATGTCAACGCTGCTGACATAAACTGTGATCATCCACCGGGCACAGGGACGACACGATGACCGAAAAGCGGGCGCGAGGCGGAGAAAGTCTCCTGTTCCTGACCGATGCGCAGCTGAGGCGGGGGATCGAGGCGATGTTCTTCGCCTATCGCGGGTTCACGGCCGATCCAGACCGGATCCTCGGCCAGTACGGGTATGGCCGGGCCCATCACCGGGCGATCCACTTCATCAACCGCTGGCCCGGAACCACCGTCAACAATCTCCTGACGGTCCTCGGCGTGACGAAGCAATCCCTGAACAGGGTTCTGCGGACGCTGATCGAGGACGGTCTGGTGGAGAGCGTCGTCGGCACCCGGGACCGCCGCGAGCGGCATCTTTCGCTGACTTCCGCGGGCCGGGCGCTGGAGGCGAAGCTCGCCGATGCGCAGACGGCGCGGATGCGCGACGCCTTCCGCCGGGCGGGTCCCGACGCCGTCGCCGGATTCCGGCAGGTGCTGGAGGAGATGATGGACGAGGATCTGCGGCGGCTGTTCGAGGACGCGGCATGACCGAGCGGCCGCATCTCCTGATCGTGGATGACGACGAGCGGATCCGGGGACTTCTCGGCAAGTTCCTGATGCGGAACGGCTATTTCGTGACGACTGCGCGCGATGCGGCTCAGGCCCGGCGGCTTCTCGTCGGCCTCGACTTCGACCTGGCGGTGGTGGACGTGATGATGCCGGGCGAGGACGGGGTGTCGCTCTGCCAGTGGTTGACCGAGCGGCGCTCGATCCCGACGCTGCTGCTGACCGCCAAGGGCGACATTCAGGACCGGATCGCCGGGCTCGAGGCCGGGGCGGACGACTACCTTCCCAAGCCCTTCGAGCCGAAGGAACTTCTTCTGCGGATGAACGCGATCCTGCGGCGCCTGCCGACACCGCTCCGCGACTCGACGCGACCGAAATACCTCCAGCTCGGCATGCTGCGCTACGACGTCGCGCGGGGCGAACTCTGGCACGGCGATGCCGTGGTCCGCCTGACCGCCACCGAGGCGGCATTGATGCGGATTTTCGCCAAGGGGCCCGGGGAGGTGATCGCCCGGGCGCAGCTCATCGAGGATCTCGGGCGCGCCGGGCCCGACGGGGAGGGGGCGCAGGACCGGGCGGTGGACGTGCAGATCACGCGGCTGCGCCGCAAGATCGAATCCGATCCGAAGAATCCCCGCTACCTGCAGACCGTGCGCGGCGCGGGCTACATGCTTTCCCCCGACTGAGCCCGCTCCGCGTCAGGCGAGCGACTTCGCCTCTTTCATGGCGGCATCGACCATGGCGCGCTGCTCGATCAGGAAGTCCCAGCTCGGATCCTCGCAGGTCGCCTCCACGGCCGCGTCATAGGCGGATTTCAGGTGCGAATCGCCCCGGGCGCATTCGGCGTAGATGGCGGAACTGCCGGACGACACGGCGTCGCGCAGCCTGAAGACGCCGCGATGGGCGGCGGCCGCGGCGGAACCGTCCTCGGAGACCTCGACGCCTTCGGATGTCAGCGTGCGGTGGATGGCTTCGTGGAATGCCTGCCGCTCGGCGATGCAGCGGTCGATGAACGCGCCGGTATCGTGATCGTCGATCTGCTCGCGGGCCTGGCGGTACCCGTCGCGGCTGTCGATGACGCGGGTATGCAGGGTCGTGAGGGCGTCGGTCTTTTCCGTCATGGGGAAATCCTTGTTGCTGGTTCCGCTGACAACGCCCCGGAGGAGCATCCGGTCCTGACCCCGATTGCCGCATCGCGTTCCGTTCCGCCTCCGGAACGGTTAGGCTGGAGATCCGCAGCGAAAGGCACCCCATGAGCGTGATCTGGTATTCCCATCCGGCCGGCCTCGAGCACGTGATGCCGCGCGGCCATCCGGAACAGGTGGCGCGACTGCAGGCGGTGGAGAATGCGCTGTCGCCGCTGCGTCTCGCGCGCCGGGAGGCGCCGCAGGGAACCGACGACGACGTGCTTCTCTGTCACCCGCGGCGCTATCTCGACCGGATCAGGGCGGCCGCGCCGGCAGCGGGCTCGGTCGCCCTCGACGGCGATACGCACATGTCGCCCGGCACGCTCGAGGCGGCGCTCCGTGGCGTCGGGGGCACCATCGCGGCCGTCGATGCCGTGCTCGACGGGGAGGCCGGGGCGGCCTTCGTGGGATGCCGGCCGCCGGGACATCACGCCGAGACCGAGACGCCCATGGGGTTCTGCATCTTCGGCAATGTCGCCATCGCCGCGAAGCACGCGCTCGAGCGGCGCGGCCTCTCCCGGGTCGCGGTCGTCGATTTCGATGTCCATCACGGCAACGGCACGCAGGACCTTCTCTGGGACGAGGAGCGGGTGCTCTTCGTCTCTTCCCACCAGAGTCCGCTCTATCCGGGAACCGGGGCGCCGTCGGAACGGGGCGCGCACGGGCAGATCGTCAACGTGCCGCTCGGCCCCAATACCCAAGGGGGTGGAGATGCGCCACGCCTACCGCGAGAAGGTGTTCCCGCGGATCGACGACTTCGCGCCGGAGCTGATCCTGATCTCGGCGGGGTTCGACGCGCATCTCGCCGATCCGCTGGCAGGCCTGCGCTGGCAGGAGGAGGACTTCGCCTGGATCACCGACTGGCTCTGCGACGCGGCCGAGACCCATTGCGGGGGCCGCATCGTCTCGACACTCGAGGGAGGGATATGATCTGGACGCGCTCGCAACCTCGGTCGCGGCGCATGTGGAGGTGCTGAAGGAGCGGGCCTCATGAACGACACACCCAATTCGATGAACGACAAGCCCATTTCGGAGATGTCCTTCGAGGAGGCCATGCACGCGCTCGAGGCCGTCGTCGGGCATCTGGAGACCGGCGACGTCGCGCTCGAGGATTCGATCCGCCTCTACGAACGCGGCGCCGAATTGAAGGCGCGCTGCGCCAGGACGCTGGAGGCCGCGGAAGCGAAGGTCGCGAAGATCACCGCCGACCAGAACGGCCAGGCGACCGGGACCGAGCCGCTCGACCCGTGAGCTTCGAGCACCGGCTCGCCGCGGCTCAGCTTGCGCTGACGGAAAAGCTCGCCGGTGCCGTGGCGGGAACCGAGCCCGTCCATGATGCGATGCGCCATGCGCTGTCGGGCGGGAAGCGGCTGCGGGGATTTCTCGTGATCGAGGGGGCGCGGCTTCACGGCGTCGCCGACGCCCTCGATGGCGGCGCGGCGATCGAGGCGCTGCACGCCTATTCCCTCGTGCATGACGATCTGCCGGCGATGGACGACGACGATCTGCGTCGCGGTCAGCCGACCGTCCATGTGAAATGGGACGAGGCGACGGCCATTCTCGCGGGCGACGCCCTCCAGACGCTGGCATTCGAGTTCCTGTCGGGGCCGGGCTGCCACCCCGATCCGGGAGTCCGGGCGGCGCTGGTCCTGGATCTTGCCCGCGCCGCCGGCCTGCGCGGCATGGTTCTCGGCCAGGCCCTCGACATCGCGGCGGAATCGGCGGCAGCCCCGCTCGACCTGGCGCAGGTGGAGGCGCTGCAGGCCGCGAAGACCGGGGCGCTCATCGAATGGTCGGGTCGCGCCGGGGCGATCCTCGGTGGCGCCGATCCGGCCCCGCTCGGCGCCTATGCCAGGGCGCTCGGACGCGCCTTCCAGATTGCCGACGACATCCTCGACGTGGAGGGCGATTCGCTGGCCGCGGGCAAGGCCGTGGGAAAGGATGCGGGGGCGGGAAAGGCGACCTTCGTGTCGCTTCTGGGTCTCCACGGCGCCAAGGCGCGGGCGCGCGACCTCGTGGCGGAGGCCTGCGACGCGCTCGCCCCCTACGGTGCGGAGGCCGACGCACTTCGGCATTGCGCGCGCTATGTCGTGTCCCGCGACCGCTGAGGCCGTTTGCAGCGCCCTGGCGGGCCCGTTAGAACCGGGAACCATGAATGCGCGAGGCAGGCCATGACCGACCGACCCGATACCCCGACGCTCGATCGCGTGCACTCGCCTGCCGATCTCAGGCGGATGAGCGACGCGGAGCTCCACCGCGTTGCGGACGAGCTCAGGGCGGAGACGATCTCCACCGTGAGCCAGACCGGCGGTCATCTGGGCGCCGGTCTCGGCGTGGTGGAGTTGACGGTGGCCATCCATGCGGTCTTCGACACGCCGCGCGACCGGCTCATCTGGGATGTCTCCCATCAGTGCTATCCGCACAAGATCCTGACCGGCCGGCGCGACCGCATCCGGACGCTGAGGCAGAAGGACGGATTGTCCGGCTTCACGAAGCGGAGCGAAAGCCCCTACGACCCGTTCGGCGCGGCGCACAGCTCCACCTCCATCTCCGCGGCCCTGGGCCTCGCGGTGGCGCGCGATCTCGGCGGCTCGCCGGACCCTTCGCTCGGGGACGCGATCGCGGTGATCGGCGACGGCGCGTTGTCGGCCGGCATGGCCTACGAGGCGATGAACAATGCCGGGGCGCTCGGCCGCCGACTCATCGTGATCCTGAACGACAACGAGATGTCGATCGCCCCGCCGGTGGGCGCGATGTCCTCCTACCTTTCGCGGCTTTATGCCGGTGCGACCTTCCAGGAATTGAAGGCCGCGGCCAAGGGCGCGGTGAGCTTCCTGCCGCCGCCCTTCCGGGACGGCGCCAAGCGCGCCCACGACCTGCTGAAGGGAATGACGGTCGGCGGCACGCTCTTCGAGGAACTGGGCTTCTCCTATATCGGGCCGATCGACGGCCACGACCTGGACCAGATCCTGCCGATCCTGCGGACCGTGCGGACGCGGGCGGACGGGCCGGTCCTGATCCATGCGATCACCAGGAAGGGAAAGGGCTACGCGCCTGCCGAGGATGCGCGGGACCGCGGTCACGGCGTCTCGAAATTCGACGTGGTGACGGGCGAGCAGAAGAAGGCGGCGTCGAACGCGCCGTCCTACACGAAGGTCTTCGCCAATGCGCTCCTGGAGGAGGCCGGCCGGGACGACCGGATCTGCGCCGTGACCGCGGCGATGCCGGACGGGACGGGGCTGAACCTCTTCGCCGAACGGTACCCGTCCCGCTGCTTCGATGTGGGAATCGCCGAGCAGCACGGGGTGACCTTCGCGGCCGGTCTCGCCGCCGGCGGGATGAAGCCCTTCGCGGCCATCTACTCCACCTTCCTGCAGCGCGGCTACGATCAGGTGGTGCATGACGTGGCGCTGCAACGTCTGCCCGTCCGCTTCGCCATCGACCGGGCCGGGCTCGTCGGCGCCGACGGAGCGACCCATGCGGGAAGCTACGACATCGCCTATCTGTCGAACCTGCCGGGCTTCACGGTCATGGCCGCCGCCGACGAGGCGGAACTGAAGCACATGGTCGCCACCGCCGCCGCCCATGACGAGGGGCCGATCGCGTTCCGCTTCCCGCGGGGAGAGGGCACCGGCGTGGAGATGCCCGAACGTGGCGAAGTCCTCGAGATCGGCCGCGGGCGGGTGCTGCGGGAGGGGCAGGGCGTCGCGATCCTCAGTTTCGGCGCCCGGATGAAGGAGATACTCACGGCGTGCGAGGGGCTGGATGCGCGGGGCATCACGCCGACCGTCGCGGATGCGCGCTTCGCCAAGCCGCTCGACCGGGAGCTGATCCTGCGGCTCGCGACCGAGCACCGGGCGCTGATCACCGTCGAAGAGGGCGCGGTCGGCGGCTTCGGCAGCCACGTCGCGCAGCTTCTTGCGGAGGAAGGCGTGTTCGATCGCGGGCTCGCCTTCCGGTCGATGGTCCTGCCCGATATCTTCATCGATCAGGCGAGTCCGCAGCAGATGTACGAGGTTGCGGGGCTCAATGCCGAGGATATCGAGGCCAAGGTGCTGTCGGTGATGGGCGTGGGACAGATCGGCAAGCGCGCGTAGAACAGCGGTGCGCCGCATTGCCTGCCGCCAGCGTCGCCGGAGCCGGATCGCGACTGCTCGCCGGGAGGCTCCGGCCAGTCCCGCCCTCCCCGGAGGAGGTCGCGGCGTTCATGGGATTTTCGGGCACACCACACCGCCCTTCTGGCGAGCCGGCGGAGGCGGAACACGGCCCGGTATCGCAATTGGCCGATCCGGGCGTTATATGTGGAATTCGGCTGCCCGGGACCTCGAGGGAAGATGAAGGCTCTCATGCAGGCCCTGCAACGGATCTTCGCGCCCGACGAGGCGCGAAGAGACATGCTGCAGCGGCTTTTGACAGAACACGCTGCTGCGCAGAAGAAGTTGTACGCGGTCGGTATCGGCGCGATGGTCATCGTCGCTGCGACCTCTGCGCTCACCGCCTATCTGATGGAATTCATCGTCGAGGCGATGACGTCCTACGACAATCCCACGACGGTCCTTTACGTGTCCGCCGCCGTGGCCGCGACCTTCTCGATGAAGGGGGCCGCCAACTACGTCCAGAGCGTGGCGATGTCGCGCGCCGGCAACCGGATCATCGCCAACCAGCAGGAGGCGCTCTACAGCAAGCTGCTGAGCAATGGCGTCTCGTTCTTCAACAACCAGGAATCGTCGAACCTGCTGATGCGGCTGTCGGCGGGCGCGGCGGCGGCGCAGCAGGTCATCGAGCTGATCGTGGCCTCGATCAGCCGCGACCTGCTGATGCTCGTCGGCCTCGTCTTCGTCATGGTCTACCAGGCCCCGTTCCTGTCGATCTTCGCCTTCCTGGTGGGGCCGGTCGCGATCTTCGGCGTCCGCAAGCTGGTGCAGCAGGTCCGCGAGATCATGCGGACCGAAATGGCCTCGACGGCCGAGATCATGAAGGTCGTGCAGGAGACCTCGAAGGGGATCCATGTCGTCAAGGTCTTCTCGCTCGAGGAGCAGATGGAGGGCCGGATGGGAACGGCGGTCCGCGACGTGGAGCGGCGGCGCAACGCGATTGCCCGGATCGGTGCGGTGACCAGCCCGCTCATGGAGACGCTCTCGGGCTTCGCCATCGGCGGGATCGTCGCGACAAGCGCCTTCTCCATCTTCGGAAACGAGCCGACGACGGCCGGCGAACTGATGTCGTTCATCACCGCCTTCATGATGGCCTACGAGCCGGCGAAGCGGCTGTCGAAGGTGCGCGTGAACCTGGAGACCGCCATGGTTCGGGTGCGGATGATGTTCGAGCTTCTCGACTACGAGGAGCTGCTGGTGGAATCGCCGGACGCCGTTCCTCTGAAACCGGGCGCCGGCGAGGTGACCTTCGACGGGGTGAGCTTCGACTACGGCAAGAAGGCGCGGGTGCTGAAGGATCTCGATCTCACCTTTCCAGCCGGTCAGACCACGGCGCTGGTCGGTCCTTCCGGCGGCGGCAAGTCGACGATCCTCAACCTGATCATGCGTCTCTACGATCCGCGGGACGGGCGCGTGCTGATCGACGGTCAGGATATCCGGCAGACCACCTTCCAGTCGCTGCGCGAACGAATTTCCTTCGTCGGACAGGACACGTTCCTCTTTTCCACCACGGTGCGCGAGAACATCCGCTTCAGCCGGCCCGAAGCCAGCGATGCCGAGGTCGAGCAGGCCGCGCGCGACGCGAACGCCCACGACTTCATCATGGAACTCGACAAGGGCTACGACACGCCGGTGGGCGAGAACGGCAATTTCCTGTCGGGCGGCCAGAGACAGCGGATCGCGATCGCCCGGGCCATCCTGAGAAATTCGGAGATCCTGCTGCTCGACGAGGCGACGAGCGCGCTCGACGCCGGATCGGAGGCGGCGATCAAGGAGGCTCTGTCGCGGCTGACGGAAGACACCACCACCATCGTCATCGCGCACCGGCTTTCGACGATCCTGGAGGCCGACAGCGTGTATGTGATCGACAGCGGCAAGGTGGTCGAGACCGGCGCCGTCTCCGATCTGCTCAACCGGCGCGGCCGGTTCCGGGAGCTCTTCGATCAGCAGTTCGACGGTTTCCAGGATGCGGCCAACGGCTGAAGGGAGCATCATGAATCCATCCGGCCTGTTCCGCCGCGCGAAAGATCGCTTCAGCCGCGCCACCCCGATCGAGAAAAGTATCTGGATCTGCGGGATTGCCGTCTCCTCGCCCGTCACGCTCCCGATCTTCGTGGGGTTCTGGGCAAGTCGCCGCCGCCAGAAGCATGATCTCTCGCTGCTTCATGGACCGAAACGAAGGTTCGTGACGTCGACCGCGCGGCCGGCGGCGCTGCCGGTCGATCCCGATCTGGAAGCGGAGCTCCGCGCGGAAGAAGACAGCTTTGCCCTTGTCCGCATTCTGGGCAACGATCTTCCGCCCCGGCACAAGATCGGCCAGTCCCGGGAGAATCTCGATTTCATCCTCCGGAACGAGCCGGAATTCGACGCGTGCGAGAAGCTGTGGATCGTCAACCGGATCATCGATCCGGACGAGGAAGCCCGAATCGTCGAGCGGCTGGAGGCGGAGGGCCAGAGATACGAGGTCATCCCCTTCGAGGCCTCCGAATATGCGCAGGTGCCGCTGGACTTTTCGATCTCCGAAGACTCGCAACCGCTCCAGTCCGACCGGTTCCAGGCCATGAGCGCCGAGCAGCAGGTGCGTCTGATCGCACAGGTCCATCGCCTGAAGAACGCTTACGCGATGCACAACAACGGGGCGCGGAACCGGGCAATCGAGATCGGCCGGGCACGGGCGAAATGGGTGCTCCCCTTCGACGGGAACTGCTTTCTGACCGATGCCGACTGGCGGCATCTGCGGTCCGGCATCGCCGCCATCCCGGATCGTCAATATGTCGTGGTTCCGATGGCGCGGCTCGGGACCAACGATGCCGCCTTCGACCCGCTCGATCCCCGGCAGGCCCGCGAGGAGCCGCAACTCGCCTTCCGTCGCGACGCCTCCGAGCGGTTCGACGAAGCGCATCCCTACGGCCGGCGGCCCAAGGTCGAGCTCATGGCGCGGCTCGGCGTCGAGGGCCCCTGGTCCGGATGGATCATGGACCCCTGGGACATTCCCGCAGGTCCGGTGGGGCCGGCGTCGCACCGCGTGGGCAAGGCCGGCCTCGTGCGCCGGCTGGCCTCGGGCCGATCCGATCTGGAATCGGGAGACCGCGAGGCGATCCGCTCGCGCGGGATCGCCAGGGCCGGAGCGATCGTGGCCACCCTCTCCCGAGCCGACCGGCTGGTTCTGGAGGCACGCGGCTTCCGCACCGACCGGACCCTGTTCTTCGACCCTGCCGCGGTTTCCGCATGCGGCGGGGCGCCGGAGGAGCCGATCTCGCGGGCGCTCGCGAACGCGGCGAACGAGGCGAAGGCACGCGGACCGTATTCCGTGACCCGGAAGGGCGAGTTGCCTCCCGGCGGCGATCCGCACGACTACTATCACCCGGCTCCCTATTGGTGGCCCGATCCCGCCTCGCCGGACGGCTTGCCCTATATCCGGCGGGACGGGCAGCGCCGGCCCGGAACGGAAATGTACGGGGCCGAAAGCGACCGGTTCGATCGGACCCGGTTCCACCTGATGTGCGACGACACGATTGCCTGCGCTCTCGCCTGGACGGCCTTCGGTGACGCCGCCGCGCGCGAGCACGCCTTGACGCTTCTTCGAACGTGGTTTCTCGACCCCGATACGGCGATGAATCCGCATCTGCGCTACGCCCAGGTTCGCCGCGGACGCGATGGCGAGGAGGGCAATCCCGCGGGCATCATCGAGTTGAAGGATCTGGCCGTCCTGCTCGATGCCGTGCGTCTTGTCGGTGACGCGGACCTTATCAACCGCCTGTCGGCCTGGTTCCGGAGCTATTCCGGCTGGCTCCTTTCCTCCGGTCAGGGGCAGATGGAACGGCGCGCCAGGAACAATCACGGACTCTACTTCGACATCCAGATCGCGGCCATCGCGGCCTTCCTGGGCGATACGGAGATGCTGCTGGAGAGCTACATGCAGAGCTTCTCCCGGCTCGGCGGCCATTTCGACGCCGCGGGATCGCAGCCCCATGAACTGTCCCGGACGCTGACGCAGCATTACTGTGCCTTCAATCTGCAAGGCTGGCTCACGCTGCTGAGGCTCTACGGCCGCTGCGAATTCCCGCTCGACTCCCAGCCCGAGATGGGCCGTGTTGCCGACGGGGTGCGGTGGTTTCTCGGTTACAGGGGGAAGGACTGGCCCTACCCGCAGGTCGCGCCATTCGACACCGAGCGCTTCACGCCCATCGCGATCTGCGCGGCCGATCTCGGCTTCGAGGCGGAGATCACCGAGGACGACCGGCAACTCCTCGGCCAGCGTCCGCAATTCCACCCCCATGACGGTATCCCGTCCTTCTGGCCCCTCTCGCTTACCGGCTTCCCCTCGGTCGGGAGGCCCCGCGAGGTCGTCCGATGACAGAGCCTCTCGGGATCACCGTCGCCGTTCTTACCCGGCAGCGACCGCGAATGCTGGACGGCGTCCTCGCGAGTTTCGATGCGTTGCGGATTCCGCGGGACTGCACGGTGCGATTCCTCGTGGTCGAGAACGACGACGCTCCCCGATCGCGGGAATGCGTTGTCTCGCGCGGCGGCGCTCTGCCCGGCGGCCCGCTCGACTACGTGCTGGAACCCGAGCTCGGTATCCCCTTCGGTCGGAACCGTGCCGCACGCGAGGCGCTGGCGGCCGGGCACGAGCTTCTGGCGTTCGTGGACGACGACGAGGTCGTGACGCGGGATTGGCTGGTGCGCTTCGTGGAGGGTTACCGCGCGAGCGGAGCCTGGCTGCTCGGCGCGCCGCTCGGTATCTACCCTGCCGAGCCGGGGCTGACCTGGCTGCAAAACAGGATGCACGGCTGCATTCGCCGGCGCTACGCCCGAAAGGCGGACCGAGCCGCCCGCCGCGCGAGCCTGTCGGGGACTCCGGGCGTGACCATCGTCACGAACAACTGGCTCGGAAGGACCGCGATCTTCGGAGATCGCGGTATCTGGTTCGACGAGGCGATGCGCTTCACCGGCGGAACGGACGCCAAGCTCTCGAGCGAGGTCAAGGCCGCCGGCCTGCCGACCGCCTGGGTCGCCGACGCCCGCGTGGAGGAGGTCGTTCCGCCGGAGCGTCTGACCTTCGCCTACCAGTACGCACGCGGTCGCGACCAGTCGAACACCAATTTCCGCCGGAAGATCGAAACGCGCCCCCAGGCCCGATGGTCGGTGCTCGTCTCCGTCCCTCTCAAGGGGTCGGCCGTCATCGTCCTCGCGGCGCTTCTGCTGCCCTCGAACGGTGCGACCCTGCTCGATCTGGCGCGCACCAGCGGTTGGATCGCCGGGCGGATCGGCGCGCTCTTCGGAGCGCGCTCGGCGCTCTACCGCAAGACGACCGGGCACTGATCCGACCGCGCGGCGCCGGGTCGGGGTGCCTGCCCCGGGCGGCGAGGGGCGCGGCGAGGGGCGTTTATGTCCCGGCGACCTCGTCGAAGACCACGATCTGGCGGATGGCCTCGCCAGCCGCGAGGCGCTCGAAGCCGGTGTTGATCTCGTCCAGGCCGAAGCGATGGGTCATCAGGCGTTCGATGGGCAGGGCGCCGAGGGTCATCAGATCGGCGAAGCGGGGAATGTCTCTCAGTGGTACGCAGGAGCCGACATAGGACCCTTTCAGGACCTTTTCGCTCACCGTCAGGGAGGTGGCCGGTATCGACAATTCCTCGGAGGGATGCGGCAGCCCGCCCGTCACCGCGGTGCCGCCTCTCCGGACGATGTCGTAGGCGAAGCGGAGAGCCCTGGCGGATCCCGCGAGTTCTACCGCCACGTCGACGCCCCCTCCCGTCAGCTCCTGCACGCGCTCCACCGCGCCCTCCGCGGTGGGATCGACGGCGTGGTGCGCCCCGAGTTCCAGCGCGAAGTCGCGCTTGTCCTCGGCGATGTCGACCGCGATCACCGGGTGCGCTCCGGCAGCGAGCGCGGCGAGAAGCCCGGAGAGCCCGACGCCCCCCAGGCCGATCACGGCGCAGCTCTGGCCCGGCCGCAGGTCCCCGGCATGGAGCGCGGCTCCTGCCCCGGTCAGGACCGCGCATCCGAGGAGTGCGGCCCGGTCCAGCGGAATCGAGTGGTCGATCTTCACCGCGCTGCACTGGTCGATCACCACGCGGTCGGAAAATGCGGAGACGCCGAGGTGATGGTCGATTGTGCGGCCGTCCACCTGGATGCGTTTCGCCCCCGACAGGAGCGCGCCCTCGGCGGCGGCGGCGGCGCCGGGCTGGCAGAGTGCCGGACGCCCTTCGGCGCAGGGCAGGCAATGGCCGCAGGACGGCACGAAGACCAGAACCACGTGATCGCCGGGCTGGAACCGCGTCACACCGCTGCCCACTCGTTCCACCACGCCGGAGGCCTCGTGACCGAGGGCGAGCGGCGTCGCGCGGGGGCGGTCGCCGTTGATCACGGAAAGATCGGAATGACACAGGCCGGCTGCCGCCACCTTCACGCAGAGCTCTCCCGGCCCCGGCTCTTCGAGGTCGGCCTCGATCACCGAAAGCGGTTGCGAGTCGGTGTAGGGGCGCGGCAGCCCCATCTCCCGCAGCAGCGCGACGCGTGTCTTCATCGAGGGTCTCCCTGGCCGATCCTGGCAGGCGGGATGCCGCCCGCATGTCGGCGCCGAGCAAGCACCGAATGCCGCCGGCACGTCAATCCACGACCGACTTTTCCATTCCCTCCCGGTCGCCGGAATGGCAACAGTGAGCTTCGGGACAGGGGATTGTAGCGCAGGCTACGAGGGCGCAGTCGACCGGACGCCACGTTCTCCCTTCTCGCGGAGGCGGGGCGCCGCCGCCGAGGATCGGCGCCGGCAGCGCCCGCGGCCTCCGGTATGATGGCGCCCTCGCCCATGGGGCCAAACCTCCACGGTTCCGGGCGCGAGTCCAGCCCGAACCGGGTGGTTCCGCCCATCCCGGTCATCTGCCCGAGGCCTCCGTCGCTGACCCCGCGGACGGCTTGACAGGGCGACGACTTTGAAGAAGCAATGTGAGCGCTGTCGGGCAGACGATGCACCGACGAGCATCAAGGCGAGGCCCGGTTGTCCTGGAGGGGGTACCGTGGCTGGAGACGCGTAAGGGGAGGAACGTGGATCACCGGTCGGGAGGATTCCCTGTGCAACTCCTCGGTCGAGGAGGCGAGGCATGCGGTCGGGCTTGACGCGTCGGCGCCAAATCCATGGTGACGAGGCATCGGACCATTCCGTTTGAAGCCACCCGGAGTGGCGACCTTCGCGGTGTGATCGCGCCGGACAGGTCTTCGGTGCGGGGCGGGCCGAAACGGGCAGGGCCCGCGGCGATATTATCGAAGGCAGGGATGGAGCGTTCCGTGACCGGAGTGTCCCGGCAGGCCGGACTGCCCGATAGCGGGATCGGCCGCAGGGCTTTGCGCAGGGCTGGCGGATCGCCTGTTGCCGGGATTGCCAGGGGCCGCGTCGGTTCGCGCACGGCACGAGGGAGAAGCGAGACGTGACGTCGGACTACGCCATAGAGACGCGCAACCTCACGAAATCGTTCAAGGGCTTCACCGCGGTCGATGACGTGTCGCTGAAGGTCAGGCGCCACACCATCCATGCGCTCATCGGCCCGAACGGCGCCGGCAAGAGCACGATGTTCAATCTGATCACCAAGTTCCTCGACCCGACGAGCGGCACGATCCTGCTGGACGGCAAGGACATCACCAGGGCGAAGCCGGCGCAGATCGCGCGGATGGGCGCCGTGCGGAGCTTTCAGATCTCGTCGGTCTTCCCGCATCTGACCCTGCTCGACAATATCCGCGTCGCGTTGCAGCGACGGATGGGCAATTCCTTCCACTTCTGGAAGCCGGACCGCCGCCTCGACACTCTCAACGACGACGCCCGCGCGATCCTGACCGAGGTCGGTCTCGACGATTCCGAGCATCTGCTCGCGACCGAGCTGCCCTATGGCCGAAAGCGGCTTCTCGAACTGGCCACGACCCTGGCGCTGGAACCGAAAGTCATGCTGCTGGACGAACCGATGGCGGGTATGGGAACGGGCGACGTGCAGCGGGTCGCCGAGATCATCCGGCGCGTGGCGAAGAACAGGACGGTGCTGATGGTCGAACACAACCTGAACGTCGTGGCGGACCTGTCGGATCGGATCAGCGTCCTCCAGCTCGGCGCCATGCTCGCCGAAGGCAGCTATGACGAGGTCAGCCGCAATCCGGACGTCAGATCGGCCTATATGGGGGAAGTCTATGACTGACCCGATGCTGAAAGTAGCGAACCTGGAAGCCTGGTACGGCGAAAGCCATGTGTTGCACGGCATGGAATTCGAGATCGGACGCGGCGAGATCGTCACGCTTCTGGGGCGCAACGGGGCCGGCAAGACCACCACGCTCCGCTCGATCATGGGCCTGGTGCGCCGGCGGACGGGATCGGTCGTCTTCGACGGAACTGAAACGGTCGGGCTCGACGCGAACCGGATCGCCCGTCTCGGGATCGGCTTCTGTCCCGAGGAGCGGGGCATCTTCGCGTCGCTCAACGTGCGGGAGAACCTGCTGCTTCCCCCCGTCGTCGCCGAGGGCGGCATGAGCGTCGATCGCGTCTACGAACTGTTTCCGATCCTCGAGACCCGCGGCGCGAGCCAGGGGACGAAGCTGTCGGGGGGCGAACAGCAGATGCTCGCGATCGCCCGGATTCTCAGGACCGGCGCGAAACTCCTGCTGCTCGACGAGCCGACCGAGGGGCTGGCGCCGGTGATCGTCGAGAAGATCGGAGAGATCATCGCGCGGCTGCGGGAGGAAGGGTTCACCATCCTGCTCGTCGAGCAGAACTTCCGCTTTGCCGAAAGGATGGGCGACCGGCATTTCGTCGTGGAGCATGGTCGCGTGATCGACCGGTTCGACCGTGCCGACGTGCAGAACAACAGAGAGAAGATCACCGGTTATCTCGGCGTCTGACCGGGAAGCCGCCACCAAGCCAGGGAGAAGAAGATGATGACATCGACCAGGACAATGCTGCTCGCCGGCGCCGCGACGGCGCTCGCCGGTGCGGTGCAGGCTCAGGACATCAGCGACGACGCGGTCAAGATCGGCATGATCATCGACATGTCCGGCCCCTATTCGGCGCTCGACGGCCAGGGGTCGATCGCGGCGGTCAACATGGCCATCGAGGAGATGGGCGGAGAGGTCAACGGCGCTCCCGTCGAGCTGCTGACCGCCGATCACCAGAACAAGCCGGACATCGGATCGAATCTCGCCCGGCAATGGTCCGACCAGCAGAATGTCGACATGATCCTCGGCGGCGCGAATTCCGGCGTCGGCATCGCGCTTCAGGACATCACCAGCGAGAAGGGGGTCGCCTACATCAACAATGGCGGTGCGACCTCGGCCCTGACCAACGAGAACTGCGCGCCGGAGACCGGCATCCACTGGACCTACGACACCGATGCGCTCGCCAACGGCACCGCTGTCGCGATGGTGAAGGAAGGCAACAATTCCTGGTACTTCATCACCGCTGACTACACGTTCGGCCACAATCTCCAGGAGACGGCCGCCAAGGCGGTCGAAGCCAACGGGGGCACGGTCGTCGGCAGCGTTGCCGCGCCCTTCCCGACCCAGGACTTCTCTTCCTTCCTGCTCCAGGCGCAGGGCTCCGGGGCGAAGGTGATCGGCCTCGCCAATGCCGGCACCGACACCCAGAACTCGGTCAAGCAGGCGCAGGAATTCGGCATCGTCCAGAGCGGCCAGGCGCTCGCCTCGCTTCTCCTCTTCATCACCGACGTGGACGCGCTCGGCCTCGACGCCGCGCAGGGCCTGACCCTGACCACCGGCTTCTACTGGGACCAGGACGAGAAGGCCCGGGAATGGAGCGCCAAGTACCAGGAGAAGACGGGGTCGAAGCCCTCCATGGTGCAGGCCGGCATGTATTCCTCCGCGCTCCAGTACCTCAAGGCGGTCGAGGCGGCGGGCACCGACGATCCGAAGACGGTCGTCGCGCAGTTGAAGGAGATGCCGATCGAGGACGCCTTCGCCCGCAACGGGACGGTGCGCGAGGACGGCCTGATGGTGCATGACATGTTCCTGGCCCAGGTCAAGACGCCCGAAGAAAGCACGGAGCGCTGGGACTATTACAACATCGTCCGCACGATCCCCGGCGACCAGGCGTTCCGCTCGCTCGAGGACGGCACCTGCGAGGCGGCCAAGGAGGCCGCGAGCCAGTAACACGGCACCCCGGGTCAGGGCGGACCGCCCTGGCCCATCCTATCGCGAAGGCGGATGGCAGCGATGATGGACCTCCTCGGCATTCCCTTGCCCGTGCTGATGGGCCAGCTCCTGATCGGGCTGATCAACGGCGCTTTCTACGCCGTGCTGAGTCTCGGCCTCGCGCTGATCTTCGGCCTTCTGAACATCGTCAATTTCGCCCATGGCGCCCTCTACATGGTGGGGGCCTTCGTGGCCTTCCTGCTGCTCGACGTGGCAGGCATCGGCTACTGGCCGGCGCTGGTGCTGTCGCCACTGATCGTCGGCGCCTTCGGCATGCTGATCGAGCGGTTCCTGCTGCGCCCCATCGCCGATCTCGATCATCTTTACGGGCTGCTGCTGACCTTCGGCCTCGCGCTCCTTCTCGAGGGCGCGTTCCGCCAGATCTACGGCGTCTCGGGGGAGACCTATGCGATTCCCGCGTCGCTGCAGGGCGGCTTCAACCTCGGCTTCATGTTCCTGCCGGCCTATCGCGCCTGGGTGATCGTTGCCGCGATCATCGTCTGCGGCGCGACCTGGTTCCTGATCGAGATGACGCGGCTCGGCGCCACGATGCGTGCCGCGGTCGAGAACGCCGACCTGGTTCGCGCCTTCGGTGTCAACGTGCCGCTTCTCGTCACGCTGACCTACGGGCTGGGCGTGGCACTCGCCGCATTTGCCGGGGTCCTTGCCGCGCCGATCTATTCGGTGAATCCCCTCATGGGCTCGAACATCATCGTCGTCGTCTTCGCCATCGTCGTGATCGGCGGCCTCGGCTCCATCAAGGGGGCGATCGTGTCGGGCTTCCTTCTCGGCCTGTGCGAGGGGCTGACGCGCGTCTTCTACCCGGAGGCGTCCAACATCATCATCTTCGTGGTCATGGCCATCGTGCTGATCGTACGTCCGGCGGGCCTCTTCGGAAAGGCGACCTGACGCCATGAGCGATACGACGAAGTCCCCCTCCTCCGGCCGCCCGACCGCCACCTCCTGGCTCTTCGACCTTCGGCTCTGGACCGCGGTCGGCTTCCTGCTCCTGGTGCTCGCACCGCACTACTTCTATCCCGTCATGCTGGCGAAGGTCCTGTGCTTCGCCCTCTTCGCCGCCGCCTTCAACCTGCTCCTCGGCTTCGCGGGGCTGCTTTCGTTCGGTCATGCCGCGTTCTTCGGCCTTGCGGCCTATGTCACCGGCTACGCGCTCCAGTCCCTCAGGCTCTCGGCCGAACTGGGAATTCTCGCCGGCACCGCCGCCGCCGCGCTGCTCGGGCTGGTCTTCGGCCTGCTCGCGATCCGACGGCAGGGCATCTACTTCGCGATGATCACGCTCGCGCTTTCGCAGATGGTCTATTTCGCCTGTCTGCAAGCCCCCTTCACCGGCGGCGAGGACGGCCTGCAGGGCGTGCCGCGGCGGCCGCTGTTCGGGATCGTCGAGATGTCGAGCAACATGCACGTCTATTACCTGGTCCTCGCCATCTTCTGCATCGGACTCTTCATCATCTATCGCGCCGTCCATTCACCCTTCGGGCATGTCCTGAAATCGATCAGGGAGAACGAGGACCGGGCCGTCTCGCTCGGCTACGACGCGGACCGCTACAAGCTCCTCGCCTTCGTCCTGTCGGCGGCGCTCTCGGGTCTGGCGGGCTCCACCAAGGTCATGGTGTTCCAGCTCGCCTCGCTGACCGACGTGCAATGGCAGATGAGCGGAGAGGTCGTCCTGATGGCCGTGCTCGGCGGAATCGGAACCATGCTCGGACCGCTCGTGGGGGCCTCGATCATCGTGCTGCTGCAGAACGAACTGGCCCAGGTCGGCTCGGTATCGACCATCGTTCAGGGCGCGGTATTCGTCGTGTGCGTGTTGCTGTTCCGGCGGGGCATCGTGGGCGAGATCGGCTTCAGGCTGCGCCACTGGCGGGACCGGGAATGAGCGCTCCGTTCCGGTTCGGTCGCCGGGCCCGCGAAAAGGGCTTGGCAAGTCGCGGTCTGGCTGCGAGGCTGGTCTGACGGGCCTTCCGAAGCAGCACGAGGGAGGAGTTCGATGGATTCCGCCGTCTCCCAGAGAAGCGAACCGGGTTTCCGCGACAGCGTCGATCTCATGTTCAACCGTGCCGCGGCGCTGGCGGATCTCAGCCCCGGGCTGGAAGAGAAGATCCGGGTCTGCAATTCCACCTATACGGTGCGGTTCGGGGTCCGGCTGCGCGGGCATATCCATACCTTCACGGGATACCGCTCGGTCCATTCGGAACACATGGAGCCGGTCAAGGGCGGCATCCGCTACGCGATGTCGGTCAGCCAGGACGAGGTGGAGGCGCTCGCCGCGCTCATGACCTACAAGTGTGCCCTGGTCGAGGCCCCGTTCGGCGGCTCCAAGGGCGGGCTCTGCATCGATCCGCGAGACTGGGACGAGCACGAGCTCGAGCAGATCACACGGCGGTTCGCCTACGAGCTCGCCAAGCGGGACCTGATCAACCCGAGCCAGAACGTGCCCGCCCCGGACATGGGGACCGGCGAGCGGGAGATGGCCTGGATCGCCGATCAGTATCGCCGCATGAACACCACCGACATCAACGCCGCCGCCTGCGTCACCGGCAAGCCTGCCCATGCCGGCGGCATCAAGGGGCGGACGGAAGCCACCGGCCGGGGCGTCCAATACGCGCTGAGGGAATTCTTCAGGCACCCGGACGACGTGTCGAAGACCGGACTGACCGGCGATCTGGAGGGCAAGAAGGTCATCGTCCAGGGCCTCGGGAATGTGGGCTATCACGCCGCCAAGTTCCTCTCCGAGGAAGACGGCGCGGTCGTTCAGGGGATCATCGAACGCGATGGCGGGCTGTGGCGCGCGGGCGGGCTCAACGTGGAGAAGGTGCACAGGTGGTTAGGGGAGCATCGGGGCGTGCGCGGCTATCCCGACGCGACCTTCGTGGAGAACGGCCCGTCGCTCATGGCCGAGCCGTGCGACATCCTGATCCCTGCGGCGATGGAAGGCGTCATCAACCTCGGCAATGCCGGTGACATCGATGCGTCGCTGATCATCGAGGCTGCGAACGGACCCATCACTGCCGGCGCCAACGATATCCTGCGGGAAAGGGGCGTCGTCATCATTCCCGACATGTACGCCAATGCCGGGGGCGTCACCGTCAGCTATTTCGAGTGGGTCAAGAACCTCAGCCACATCCGGTTCGGCAGGATGCAGCGCCGCGCCGAGGAGGCCCGGCAGAATCTGATCGTCAACGAGCTGGAGCGGCTGGACGCCTATCTGGGCGAGCATTGGTCGATGACGCCGGAGTTCAAGCAGAAATATCTGCACGGGTCGGACGAACTCGAACTGGTGCGCTCGGGGCTCGACGACACCATGCGGACGGCATACCAGGCCATGCGGGAAGCGTGGCACGGCCGGGATGATGTGGACGATCTGAGGACGGCCGCCTACCTGGTCTCGCTCGAACGGATCGCGAAGAGCTACCGCTCCAAGGGGCTCTAGAGCCTGTTTCGGCGAGCCGTTCGGCAGCTCGGGGCAAGAGCGGGATCGCGGTGCGGGGTGCCGGGCCTTCCCGGCGGTGTCCGCGCCTCATCCGAGATATACCTGCCCCTTCGGATAGCGCACGCGGGGTTGGACCTGCGTGGCGAGGAAGAAACCCAGAACGAGCGGGCCGACCCGGCCGAGGAACATCGTGAGGATGATGACTGCCCGCCCGGACCCGTCGAGCGTCCCGGTCGCGCCCATTGACAGGCCGACGGTGCCGAATGCCGAGCAGACCTCGAAAGCAAGGGACAGGAACTGCTCTTCGTTGCTGATGACGAGGAAGAACAGGCCGAAAAACAGGATCAGGACCGAGACGGTGGTCAACGCCATGACCTTCGACACCTCCTCGGATCCGATCGCCCGGCCGAAGGCGTTGAGTTCCTTGCGCCGCTTGAAGAAGGCGAGCGTCGCCATCAGCAGGACCAGGGCTGTCGTCACCTTGATTCCGCCGGCGGTGGAGGTGGAGCCGCCGCCGATCACCATGAGCCCGATGGTCATGAGGGCCGTGCTCTCGCGCATTTCCGTCGTGTCGATGGTGTTGAACCCGGCGGTTCGGGGCGTCACCGCCTGGAAATAGGCCGCCTGCAACTTGCCGAAGATGCCGTCGATACCGCCGAGCGTCCCCGGATTGGACCATTCGAGAACCGCAAAGGCAACGAAGGCCGAAACGATCAGGACCGGCGTGCCGGCGAGCATCAGCTTGGCGTGGAGCGACAGGGGCTGCCAGCTCCGCTTCTGGCGAAGTTCGGCGAGCACGATGAAGCCGAGACCCGAGACGATGAATTCCGTCGTCACCGTGAACGTGACGACGGGATTTGTCGCGAAGCCTATCAGCGAGTCGGAGAAGGTCGAGAAGCCGGCGTTGTTCCAGGCAGAGACCGAATGGAAGGCGGCGTGCCAGAGCCCCTGCTCCCAGCCGAAGCGCGGCACGAAGACGGTCGCGAGGAGCAGGAGCGCGATCGCCTCGAAGAACACGCGCAACGCGGACGATGATCCCGACCAGCGCGCGGAGGTTGCGCAACGACGTCTGGTTCAGATCCTCCCTGAGCACGATCTGCTGGGGGATGCCGATGTTGATCCCGAGGGCCGAGAGCAGGAGCACGGCGAAGGTCATCAGCCCGAGCCCGCCGACCTGCATCAACACCATGATGATGCCCTCTCCGACCATCGTGTAGGCTTGCGGCGTGTCGACGACGATGAGTCCGGTGACGGTTACCGCCGAGGTCGAGGTGAAGACGGCGTCGGCCCAGGAGACGGGCTCCGCCTGCGAGATCGGCAGCTTCAGGCCGACGGCGCCGAGAGCGACGAAGATGGCATACATCAGCGCCAGCATTCCCGGCGGGGGAAGCCGCTTCAGCCAACCGCCGAATGTCATCAGATGTCCTGCGTGAAGGCGTGCAGATCCTTGCGCCGGCCGAGCAGCAGCAGGACATCGTCCTTCTGGAGATCGCAGGGATCGCCCTCGCGACCGACGAAGTCGGTGCCGCGCATGACGCCGAGGCAGCGCAGCTGGAAACGCTCGAGGTCGATATCGTTGATCGACCGGCCGTCGAGGCCGTCGGGCACCCGCATGCTGACCGCGTGATAGGTATTGCCGAGGCTGACATAGTCCCGGATGAGAGGGTTGTGCAGCATCTGCGCGGCCTGCTCGCCCATGCGGACCTCGGGGTGGATGACACGCTCGACGCCGATATGGGTCAGGATGCGATGATGGGTCTTCGACACCGCCTTTGCCCAGATCTTCTCGATGCCGATGAGGCGCAGATTCATGGCAGCGAGCACGCTCGCCTCGAAATCTTCCCCGATGGCGACAATTCCGACGTCGCATTCCGCAACCCCGCCATCGCGCAGCGCGTCGTCCGAGCGGGCATCGGCGATAATGGCCTGGTCGAGCGGATCGGCATGGCGCGAGACCCGATCCTCGTCGATATCGACGCCGATGACGTAGTTTCCGAAGCGCTTGAGCTCGGTGGCGACGGTGGATCCGAAATTGCCCAGACCGATCACGACGAAGTTCGTCGGATGTTTGGCCATGTCAGTTTTCCTGTTCGAGGAGGGCGGCGAGGCCTTCGCGGTAGGTAGGGTAGCACAATCTCACGCCCAGCTCCGTCTTGATGCGATCGTTCCGGACGCGTTTCGACTCGGCGTAGAAGCTTCGTGCCATCGGCGACATGTCGGCATCGCGGAATGCCACCTCCGGCGGCCGCGCCATCCCCAGAAGATCGGCGGCATGGGCGATCACCTCCTGAGGCGGGGCGGGATCGTCGTCGCAGACGTTGTAGACGGCACCGGGATCGGGGCGGTCGATGGAGGCGAGGCAGACGGCCGCGATGTCGTCCACGTGGATGCGGCTGAAGACCTGGCCCGGCTTCACGATTCTCCGCGCCCGACCCTCGCGCACCTTGGCGAAAGGGCCGCGGCCGGGCCCGTAGATGCCGGCAAGGCGGAAGATGTGAAGCGGCAGGCCGTTGCTTTCGGCGAAGGCGCGCCATGCCGCCTCGACCCGCACGCGAGCGGCGCCGCGCTCGGTCGTCGGGGCGAGCGGTGTCGCCTCGTCCACCCAGCCGCCCGCATGGTCGCCGTAGACGCCGGTCGTGGAGAGATAGCCGAACCAGTCGAGGGAGGCCGCCGCGAGGTCGGCCGCATTGGCGTCGAGGAGCGGATCGCCGTCCTCGGGCGAGACCGAATGCAGGATGTGAGTGGCGTGCGCGATCTCGGGAGCGAGGTCGCTCCCCGGCCAGAGGATCGGGCGGATACCCTGTCCGCGGAGTGCTTCCGCCTTCTCCCCGGACCGGGTGGTGCCGGCAACCTCCCAGCCGCGCGCGAGCAGGAGAGGGGCGAGAGCGCGGGCGGAATAGCCGTGGCCGACGCAGAGGAGCTTCACAGCCGGCTCAGCGTTCGGGGGTCGGGCTCGCCGTCATAGAAGGCGTCGAGCGTGCGGGCGAAAACCTCCGGCGCGCCCTCGACCCTCGAAAACAGCGTGGCCGAGGATCGGACCTTGGCGGCATCGACCTGCCCCAGGATCCGGTGCGCCGGGGTCGGCGCATGGGAAAGCAGAAGCGAGAACATCTCTTCGAGCCGGGCGCCGAGGACGGGATGGGCGAGATAGGCCGCCGCCTCCTCGATCCCCGACAGGCCGAAATACTCCGACCGCGGCGAGCGGCCGAGACCGGCGAGCTGGGGGTAGATGTACCAGACCCAGTGGCCGGTCTTGCGCCCGGCCGCGATTTCGGCGCGGGCCTCGGCAAAGTCGTCTTCCTGTGCCTCGAGAAAGCGGTCGAGATCGAAACTGGTCATGGACCGAGTGTGCGGGCAGGTCCCGGAGGTGTGCAAGCGGAGTGTTGCGCGAGGAGGGCGCGCTCCTCCCGCCGGAGGCGCGCCGTTCGCGGGATGCCGGGATTGGTAGCGGGAAATATGTCGCCCCCGCAATGTCCTGTACCGCGCTGCGCAACCGGCGCGCCGGATCCCGGGCGTGCTGCTCATGCCGCAGCCGGGTTGTGCGATGGCCGTCTTTGCGGATAGTGCGCGGGAAAAGGGGAGGTGCGATGACCGAGAGCCTGCCGATCGAGACGCCGGATCTCGGCGCACCGGAACCGTTCACCGAGGCCGCGGCAGCGGTGGACCGCCTTCAGGACCTCTACCGCGCATCGGTCGACTTCCTGACGGAGCGATTTCTCGCCTCTCTCGAAGGCGCCGCGCCGCAGGTGCGCTACCGGGCCTTCTATCCCGAGATACGGATGAGCGCGCGGAGTTATACGCTGGGCGACAGTCGCCTGTCATTCGGCCATGTCACGGCCCCCGGACAGTATTCCACCACCATCACGCGCCCCGATCTGTTCCGCAACTACCTGATCCAGCAGATCGAGCTCCTTCTCAGGACACAGGGCGCATCGGTCCATGTGGGTGTCTCGAAGACGCCGATCCCCCTGCATTTCGCGGTGGCGAACGAGCCCGAGCTGACGGTGCCGCAGGATGGCTCGATGAACTTCACCCTCCGCGACGTCTTCGACACGCCCAACCTCTCTGTCACGCACGACGCGATCGTGAACGGCGAAGGCTTCCTGTTCGAGGACGGGTCCCGCCCGCTCGCGCCCTTCACCGCCCAGCGGATCGACTACTCGCTGTCCCGGCTGGCCCACTACACCGCCACGGACCCGGCGCATTTCCAGAACCATGTCCTCTTCACCAACTACCAATTCTACGTGGAGGAGTTCGAGGCATATGCCCGCCGGGTGCTCGGCGACCCCGAAAGCGGCTACACCGCCTTCGTGGGGCCCGGGAACCGGACCCTCACCGAAGACGGCGGTCTGATGGAGCCGGCCGCCAAGATGCCCCAGATGCCCGCCTATCACCTCGTGCGCGACGGCGGGCAGGGAATCACGCTCGTCAATATCGGCATCGGCCCCTCCAACGCGAAGACGGCGACCGACCACATCGCGGTGCTGCGCCCCCATGCCTGGCTGATGGTCGGCCATTGCGCGGGCTTGCGCAATTCCCAGCGGCTGGGCGACTTCGTGCTCGCGCATGCCTATCTGCGCGAGGATCACGTCCTCGACGACGATCTTCCCGTCTGGGTGCCGATCCCGGCGCTCGCGGAAATCCAGGTCGCGCTCGAGGAAGCGGTGGCCAGTGTGACCGAGCTCGAGGGCTACGATCTGAAGCGCATCATGCGCACCGGAACGGTTGCCACCATTGCCAATCGGAACTGGGAATTGCGGGACCAGTCGGGTCCGGTCCAGCGTCTGTCGCAGTCCCGTGCCGTGGCTCTCGACATGGAGAGCGCGACCATCGCCGCCAATGGCTTCCGGTTCCGCGTTCCCTACGGAACACTTCTCTGCGTTTCCGACAAGCCCCTGCACGGCGAGCTCAAGCTGCCCGGCATGGCGACCGATTTCTACCGCAGCCAGGTCGCGCGCCACCTGCTCATCGGAGTTCGCGCGATGGAGGCGATCCGCGACATGCCGCTCGAACGGATACACAGCCGGAAGTTGCGCTCCTTCGAGGAGACGGCCTTTCTGTGATGGGCCCGATCATGCCGAGAACCCTGTTTTCATGGGCGGAACAGTGCACTAACGGTTGTGTGATGGGAAGGGATGGCGTTTAGTCCCGTCACCATTGCAGGGCAGGACCCAAACCCGACAGGAGGCAAGGAATAATGGCTCAGAAACCGATGACCAAGACGCAGCTCGTGGCTGCGATCGCGGAACGGATCGACAGCGACAAGAAGAGCGCGAACGAGGCGCTGGACGCGATCACCACGATCATCACCGACGAGGTCGCGTCTGGAGGAGCGGTGACGCTGCCGGGCATCGGGAAGATCTACTGCCGCGAGCGGCCCGAGCGCATGGTGCGCAACCCCGCCACCGGCGAGCAGATGAAGAAGGACGCCGACAAGGTGGTGAAGGTCACCATCGCCAAGGCGCTCAAGGATAGCGTGAACGGCTGAGCCGTTCCGCCACGAAGATGCGAAGGGGCCGCCCGCGAGGCGGCTTTTTCATGGCGCATGGAGGCGGGATTGGCGCCGGTGCAGTCGGATCGGAAGGCCATCGCGTGGCCTGGTGATCGGCAGGAGAGCCCAGTCCGGGTCGGGATGAAGCACCTGCACGCGGTAGCGAGACAGGAGCGCCGCCACGACGATCTTGGTCTGGGCGTAGGCGAAATGCAGGCCGATGCATTTGTGAGCGCCGCCTCCGAAGGCCGAGAATGCAGCGAGATCGGCAGCGCCGCGTTCGGTCCGGGCAGGATCGAAGCGATCGGGCTCCGGAAAGGCGTCCGGATCCCGCATCGTCGAGGCGAGAGGCACCATGACGGTGGTATCGGCGGGCAGCGGAACGCCGGCGCCGCCAGTCGCCCGGAGCGCGCGGCGCGAGAGGAACGGTACGGGCGGACGGAATCGGAGCGCCTCCTCGAAGGCACGCTCGGTCTCCACCATGCGGCCGAGGGCCGCCTGGATCACCGCGTCGTCACCTGCAGCCAGTCCTTCCGCGATGTCGGGTGCCACATCGTCCACTTCGGCGATGAGGCGCTCCTGCCAGTCCGGCGCACCGGCCCCGATGCCCCAGACGAGCGTGGTCAGGCCGCTTGCCGTGGTGTCGTGCCCCGCGAGGAGAAGGAAGCTGAAATGCTGCACGATTTCCTCGTCGCTCCACGCCGCACCGCTGGAATCCTCGGCGGCGCACATTTGCGAGAAGAAGTCCTGCCCCCCGCTCCGCCGCCGTTCCGGGATCAGCGCCCTGAGCCGCGCGGCGAACCGGTCGCGGGCCTCGATGCCGCGTCGCATCCGCGTCAGGGGCAGGGGCTTGCGGACGATGCCGAGACACCCGGCAACGGCGCGTATGAAGTCGCGGTTCAGTGCGGCGAGGTCCGCGCCCTCGACATCAAGCCCCAGAAAGACGTTTCCGCCCATCTGCAGCAGACCCTTCTTGATCTCGGTCGCGAAGGGAAACGGCAGGTCCGCCGGCATCCGCCCGACCATGGGGCCGGCCTCGGCGATCATGCTTCGGATGTAGCCACGCATGGCGGGGGCGCGAAACGCGCTCTGCATGATCCGCCGGTGCTGGCGGTGATCGTCGAAGTCCCGCGCCGCGAGCCCGCCGGTGAAGATCGGATGCAGGACGTCGCCGCCCTGTTCGGACGAGAACACCTGTTCCGGATCGCGCAGAACGTAGCGGACCGCCGCCGGCGAATCGAGGACGACACGCCACCGATTGAGGACGTTCAGCTTGTAGAAGGGGCCGCATGCCGCTTTCGAGCGTAGGATCAGCGCCTCCGGATCGCGCAGGAAGCGCGGCGTATGGCCCAGAACCGGAAGACCGGGAAGGTTCGGGATGTGATCTAGGGCAGTTGTCTGCATGCTGGTTCCTGAAGCGTCGGTCGACCAGGGCGGGCGCCACCGACCCGGTGCCTCCGCCTCGTGACGATCCGTCTCGATGGATTGCGGTGCCTGATCCGGCACTGGCCGGTTGTACGGCAGCGTGCGGATAGCGTAAAGGTTGTCGGTTTCCAAAAAAATGCCCCGCGCGTCACGCAGGACGGCGGGGCGAGTTTGTGCCACGCGGGCGCGCTCCGGGCGCACTCTGGCAACGCGGCACAGGCGGTACTCCGGTCAGGCCATCTCGGCCCGGATCTGCTGTCTGAGAATGTCGATCGGAACCTGTCGGCCCTCGCGTACAAAGGACCAGTAGGTCCAGCCGTTGCAGGACGGCGCTCCGTCGAGCGCGGCGCCGACCTGATGTATCGATCCGGTCACGTCGTCCGCGACCAGCGTGCCGTCGGCGCGGATCTTCGCCTGCTGCCCGCGGGCGTTGACCAGCATCTCGCCCGGGCGCAGGAGCCCGCGCTCGACAAGCTGGCCGAACGGAATGCGGGGCTGGGCGCGTTTCGGCGCCGTCACCTCCAGCGCGGCCTTGTCGAAGCGGCGCACCCGGTCGAGCCGCCTCTCGGCGACCTCGATATAGCCCGGGTCGCGCTCGATACCGACGAAATCGCGGCCCAGCATCTTCGCCACCGCGCCGGTCGTCCCGCTGCCGAAGAACGGGTCGAGCACCACGTCCCCGGCATTGCTGGCGCCGACGATCACCCGGTGGAGGAGGGATTGAGGCTTCTGGGTCGGGTGGGCCTTGACGCCTTCTGCCGTCCGCAGCCGTTCCGGGCCGATGCAGATCGGCAGCATCCAGTCCGAGCGCATCTGCACGCCGTCGTTCAACTGCTTCAGGGCATCGTAGTTGAAGGTGTAGCGCGCGCCCTCTTCCCGGCTGGCCCAGATCATCGTCTCGTGGGCGTTGGTCAGCCGGCGGCCCTTGAAGTTGGGCATCGGGTTGGTCTTGCGCCACACCACGTCGTTAAGGATCCAGTAACCCTGGTCCTGTAACGCGGCGCCGACCCGGAAGATGTTGTGGTAGGATCCGATCACCCAGATCGCACCGGTCGGCTTCAGCAGCCGCCGTGCCGCGGCGAGCCAGGCGCGGGTGAATGCGTCGTAGGCCTCGAAGCTCGCGAAACTGTCCCAGGCATCGTTCACGGCGTTGACGCGCGAATTGTCGGGGCGGTGCAACTCGCCACGGAGCTGGAGATTGTAGGGCGGATCGGCGAAGATCAGATCGACGGAGGCCGCCGGCAGGCCCTCCATCACCTCGATGCAATCACCGCACACGATCTGGTTGAGGGGAAGCGTCACTGCCCCCGCCGCGGTCGTCATCATGCTTACTGCCTCGCGTTGCGACCCAGCTCCTGTAGCCGATCGCCTGTTCTTTCGGCAGGATGGTTAACCGGCGCGGAAGGTTCAAAAGCTATTTGATCTTTCAGCCTGCAAAATTTTCTTGAAACAAGATGTTGTGTATGGGCCGGAAGGAACGGCGATGGTGTGGTGTGACGCCGTGGCTTTTCAGTCCCAGCAGGTGTTCGGCAGTGCCGTAGCCGACATTCGTCGCCCAGCCGTATCCGGGGTGGTGTTGCGCCAGCGTCATCATGATGCGGTCCCGCCATACCTTGGCCGAAATCGAGGCGGCGGCGATCGACAGCGATCGCGCATCGCCCTTCACGACGGGTTCGGCGCGGCAGGGCAGGCGGGCCGGCAGCCGGTTGCCGTCGATCAGCAGATGATCGGGAGCCACCGGGAGCGCCTCCACCGCACGGCACATGGCGAGGAACGTGGCCTGCAGGATGTTCATCTCGTCGATCTCGGCGACGCTGGCCTCTCCGAGAGCGACATGGGCCGTGGCGGCGATCTCGGCGGCGAGACGCTCGCGGGTCGGGGGATCGAGCGTCTTGCTGTCGTCCAGCCCGGCCGGGACGGAGCACGGGAAGAGGATCACCGCCGCGGCCACGACCGGACCCGCCAGTGGGCCGCGCCCGACCTCGTCCACACCTGCGACGAGCCGGGCGCCCCGGGCGTGACAGCGCGATTCGTGCAGGAAGTCCGGCATGGGCGCGGTCATGGAGCCTTCGCGCCCGGCAGGCAAGTGGGGCGGAGGCACGCGATATGCCTCCGCCCCCGCAGAGCGCGACCCCCGCCGAGATGTGCGACCGTGGCGAGGCCCGCGCGGAAGGGGCCGCACTCAACGGTGCCGCGCCGTCCCCCATCCATTGTGTCTCAGGCAGCCCGCGTCGAAGGCGCGGTGCCTGCGCCCGCCGGCATAGACCCGGGTGCGGCATTCCCGGGGCAAGCGGCTGACGTTCACGCCGTTCCGGTAGAGGCAATCGGTGCCGACCACCCGACCGGACCCGTACCGGGTCTGCACCCGCCGCTGGCAATTCGATGGAAGACCCGATCCTCGGCGGAAATTCCGCTCCCCGTTCCAGCCGTGGTGTCCATGGCGGCGGATCTCCCGGCGCCCGTCATCATGGTCATCGTCGTCGCTGAGCCTGTTCAACGTGTAGCCGAGCGCGCCCAGCACGGCGAGGCCGCCGAGGACCTGCGCGGCCCCGGTTCCGCCTCCCTGGGTGGTCGGCTGCGATGCGCCATCCGGCAGCCTGTAGAGCAGCCGGTCGGCCTGCGCCGTCGGCGCGAAGCCAAGCGAGGCCGCAAGGATCGCCGCGGCGAACGTTCTGGTCATCTCCATCTCTCCCGTGATGCGGGCTCACGCGGCCCGGAATGTGGGGCAGAAGTTGGGATGCGGGGCCGCGACAGGCAATGACGGGCGCTTGTCATGCGATGACAGGCAACCCAGACTGGCCGTGTCATTGCCCGACGGCGCCCGACAATGGACGGATGGGCGCGTCCACCGCCATTCCGGACCGATCCCATGCTCCGCCTCTTCCTGGCATCCGTCATCGCTCTCGCGCTCAGCCTGCCGGCGAGCGCGGCCTGCTACGTCGAATACAAGGCCAAGCGCGACAATCCCCTGCGCCTGCATTACGGGATCGTCCAGCTCGACGACCGGTCGTGCCGCAACCCGGCGCCGGCGGTCGCGCGGCGCGTCGCCGCAGGCGGGTGGCAGCTTCTCACCGTGATGGCCGTCCTGTCGCGGGCCGAGGCAGAGAAGAGGAGGTCCGATGCTGGGGCGTATTATCTCCGTTACTGAAAGTTCCCGAGGAATCGGACGACTGATCGCGGTCGGCATCGTCGGCGTGGTGGGCATTCTCGGGCTGGCCGCCGTTCTCCTGTTCCTGAGCCTGCCGGACGCGAACGCTTTCGACGCGCGGGTCGAGCGGATTTTCGTGGAGAATTCCGGGCTGACGGACGCGGCGACGATCCGGCTTCTGGAGATCCTCGCGCAGTCCGGCACCGCGTTCTCGGAGGTGCTTGCGAGCTACCGTGTGGTGATCTTCGTGCTTCTCGTCATCGCCGTGGCCCTGCTCATCGCGGCGCTGGCCTTCCTCGTCGTCCTTCTCGCGCTCTACCGTCGCATGGGACAGATCGAGCGGGCCGGCATCCGGGTGTCTTCCCTCACGATCAGCAGGCAGGAGCGGGCGGTCCATCTGAACGACATGGAATTCACCCTGACCGAGGCGGCGATCGAGACGCTGAGCGTGCTAGCCGAGGCGCGGATGGACGAGGATATCCTGACCGGTGCGCAGATCGAGGCGATGGTGTCGGGCCGGAACCCGTCCGATTGCGACGAGGCGGCCGGGGCCACCCGCATCAAGCGCCTTCGCGACGCGCTGGGCAACCAGCTCGTCAGCGAGCTGCTGGTGCGGACGATCGCCCGGCGCGGCTACAGCCTCGCCATCGACAAGGACGTCATCCGGATGATCTGAAGCTCGGCAGCGAGCGGGCGCCGGTCACTCGCAACCGTGCATTTCCAGCGCGCCGGATCGGCTGAGTACCGTGGTCACGAGAGCGGATCGGTCGAGGACGAGAGGCGCGCTGCCGACAGCCTCGATCCGTGCCCGGGAGACGAGCGTGCCGGCATCGCGTCGGCTCTCGGGCGGGGAGATCCAGAGCGACGTGTCGGCCGGCTCGAACACGACTTCCTCGGTCTCTCCCAGAGGCGGAACGGCGATCCGCGTGGTCAGGATCGCCCCGTCGCCCGTCAGCGTCACGGCGCAATCGATCCGGGCGCCGGCCTCGCTGGCGGTGAGCGGGCGGTTCGCCAGCGCCGACTGGATACGCGGATCGACGGGTCCGCCCTCGGGAGGAAGCTCGGCGCGCGCCTGCCCCGTCACGGGCACGCAGATGTCACGGCAGATTCCGAATGCGGCGGAGAGCGCGAGATGGACAGGGGCGCTTCGGTCGATGGGAACGATCTCGACCGGCAGGACGACGCCGTCGCGATAGCCGACGGAGCGCAGTCCTTCCTGCCGGAAGACCTCCGGTACGGGCCAGTGGACCCGGATATCGGCCACGTTCTCGGAGCCGGACCAGCCGAATTCCGGCGGAATTCCGGCTTCGCCCGGCCGGCGCCAGTAGGTCTTCCAGCCCGGAGCCAGATCGATCCGGATCGCGGCGATGTGATGCCCCTCCCCCGTACGCCATCCGGGCAACAGGCCGAATTCCGCCGCGGGGCTTTCGGCGCGCAGAAGACCCGCGGCAAGGCAGAGCACGAGGACGAGGACGAGGAGCGACCGGACCATGAAGGATGGAATAGGCCCGGGAAGAAGCGGAGGGAAAGTCACAAGGCCGTCACGCATAGTCCGACACAGGGTTGCGCGACCGCCGCGCCACGCCATCTTGAGCGGCATGACAGACGCGACAGACCTTACGGGAAAACTGCTCATCGCCATGCCGGGCATGGGCGATCCGAGATTCGACAAGAGCGTCATCCTGCTCTGCGCTCATGGCGAGGATGGCGGCATGGGACTCATCGTCAACAAGCCGGCCCCCGAGATCGACCTGAACGACCTTCTCGAACAGCTCTCGATCGAAGCCACCGAGCCGATCGACGCGCGCGTCTTCTTCGGTGGTCCGGTGGAGAATTCCCGCGGCTTCGTGCTGCATTCCGCCGAGTATCACCAGGACGACACCACCCTCGATGTGGCCGGGCAGTTCGGCATGACCGCAACCCTCGACATCCTGCGGGCCATGGCCGGCGGCTCCGGCCCGGACAAGGCGATCGTCGCGCTGGGCTATGCGGGCTGGGGCCCCGGTCAGCTCGAGGAGGAGATCGTAGAGAACGGCTGGCTCGTGGTCGATGCGACCAGCGAGCTCGTCTTCGGAGCCGATCACGGGGGCAAGTGGCTCGCGGCGATCGCCGCGCTCGGCATCGACCCGATCATGCTGTCCGATACCGGCGGGCGCGCCTGATCAGGAGGCGAGCCGCGCGGCGCCGGACCAGATCCGGCGGCTTCGAGAGGTCTGCCGAAGCACAAAGTCGATCACGTCCGAGGTCGCACTCGGATAGTCTGGATCGGTGAAGCTGCCCGCGGCGTCGCCCCCGGCCCAGGAATGACCGAGACCGGGATGGATTCGCAGTTCGGCCGGCCCACCGGACCGGACGATGCAGGTGGCATTGGTCGGATGCACGACATCGTCGGCGGTGCCGTGCACCACGAGCGTCGGGCGCCTGGCGCGGCGCGATGTCCGGTCCCGCGCTCCGTCCCGCATCAGGGACAGTCCGGCGACGGCGTTCGTCGCGAGGCCGGGGGCGACGCCCGAATGGGCGGCCACGGCGCGGAAGATGTCGGGATAGGTGTCGCGCAGGACCAGCGCCATGGAGGCGCCGGCGGAGAAGCCGGCGACCCCCACGGCGCGGTGCGGAACATCGAGTTCGAGCAGGAGGTCTTCGGCGATACCGGCGAGAATCGCGGGTTCCCCGAAACCGCGCTCCTGGTGCGCGGAGCGGAACCAGTTCCAGCATCGCTTCGGATTGTCGCCGGTCGATTGCTCCGGCCAGGCCACGGCGAACCCGCGTCCGGCGGCAGCGGCATTCATCCCGGTGCCCGCGGCGAAGTCTTCGGGGTCCTGAAGGCAGCCGTGCAGCATCAGCAGCAGACCCCTGGCGGGTCCGTCCGGTAGATGCAGCCGGTACGCCCGCTCCCCCGCGGCGCTCCGGTGGCGCCGCCGGACCGTTCCGGTGTCGGCGGCTGCCATGGATCAGATCGCCCTGGCGGAGGCGCGGGCGATGCGTGCGATGTCGGCCCGCTCGATGCCGAGATCGGCCAGTTGCCGGTCCGGCAGGGCATTGAGCGCGTTCCGCGTGCGGGTTTCTACCGTCCAGCTGCGGAGCCGGTCGGAGATCGCGCCGAATCCGATTTCGAATTGCGGTCCGGCGGGGACAGTTCTGTGGATGACGCTTTGCATGATCGTACCTCGTTCGCGGGGGTGTCTTCCCTCGCTCCTGAAGATGGTCGATTTCTGCAGTTGCACAACGCACGAGATGGAAACGCCGCGTTGCAGCGAGATCATGGCATCCCCAGGCGAATGTTAGCGCGAAAGAGGCAAGGTCGCCCCTCCACCTGGAGTTGGTGCAGGCCGGGCGATCGGCGCGACAGGAAAAGGCCCCGCCGAAGCGGGGCCTGGGAGAGGTCAGTGGACGACCGCGTGTTCGGGGGGCTGCCGGTTCGAGGTGGAGACCCGGCCGCCGACGAGCAGCCCCTCCGGACCGGCATCCACCCGGACGGTCTGGCCGTCCTCGATGTCGCCGGACAGGATCATCTCGGCGAGCTGGTCCTGCAGCGCCCGCTGGATCACCCGCTTCAGGGGCCGTGCGCCGAAAACCGGATCGTAGCCCTCGTCCGCGAGCCATGTGCGGGCCGCATCGGTGAGGTCGAGCGCGATCTTGCGTTGCGCCAGCCGCGTCTCGAGCCGCCGGAGCTGGATGGTCACGATGCCGTCCATGTCGGAGCGGGTCAGGCGGTCGAAGATCACCGTCTCGTCGAGCCGGTTCAGGAATTCGGGCCGGAAGTGAGCCCGGACCGCTTCCATGACGTCGCGCCTGGCCTGCGCCGGATCGCCGCCGTCGGGCAGCCGCGACAGGGCCTGAGATCCGAGGTTCGAGGTCAGGACGATCAGGGTCTGCTTGAAATCGACCGTCCGCCCCTGGCCGTCGGTCAGCACCCCGTCGTCGAGCACCTGCAAGAGCACGTTGAACACGTCCGGATGCGCCTTCTCGACCTCGTCGAAGAGGATCACCTGGTAGGGCCGCCGCCGCACCGCCTCGGTCAGGACACCGCCTTCGTCGTAGCCGACATAGCCCGGCGGCGCCCCGATGAGCCGCGCGACGGCGTGCTTCTCCATGAATTCCGACATGTCGATGCGGACCATCGCCTGGTCGTCGTCGAAGAGGTATTCCGCGACGGCCTTGGTCAGCTCGGTCTTGCCGACGCCCGTCGGTCCGAGGAAGAGGAACGAGCCCAGCGGCCGGTTTTCGTCGTTCAGACCGGCCCGCGCGCGGCGGACGGCATTCGAGACGGCCTGCACCGCCGTCGCCTGGCCGACGACCCGCTTGCCGAGTTCCTCCTCCATGCGCAGGAGCTTCTCGCGCTCGCCTTCCAGCATCTTGGAGGTCGGAATGCCGGTCCAGCGCTCGACCACCTGGGCGATCTGCTCCGGGCGCACGGCTTCCTCGACCATCAGGTCGTCGTCGCGCTCCTCGGCCTCTCCGAGGCGCCGCTGCAGGTCGGGGATGATGCCGTAGCTGAGCTCGCCCGCTCGGGCCAGGTTGCCCTCGCGCTTGGCGATGTCGAGCTCCGCCTTGGCGTGGTCCAGCTCTTCCTTCAACTGGCGGGAGGCGTTCAGCTTGTCGCGCTCGGCCTGCCACTTGGCGGTCATTTCGTCGGCCCGCTCCTGCAATTCCGCGAGCTCCTTCTCGATCCGCTCGAGCCGGTCGCGGGAGGCCTGGTCGTCCTCCTTCCTGAGCGCCTCGACCTCGATCTGCGATTGCAGGATCTGGCGATCGAGCGCGTCGAGCTCCTCGGGCTTGGAATCGACTTCCATCCGCAGGCGCGAGGCCGCCTCGTCCATGAGGTCGATCGCCTTGTCGGGCAGGAACCGGTCGGTGATGTAGCGGTGGCTGAGCTGGGCGGCGGCCACGAGGGCGCTGTCGGAGATCCGCACGCCGTGGTGCAGTTCGTACTTCTCCTTGATGCCGCGCAGGATCGAGATCGTGTCCTCGACCGTCGGCTCCTCGACCATCAGCGGCTGGAACCGCCGCGCCAGCGCCGCGTCCTTCTCCACGTGCTTGCGGTACTCGTCGAGCGTGGTCGCACCGACGCAGTGCAGCTCGCCGCGGGCCAGCGCGGGCTTGAGGAGGTTCGAGGCGTCCATCGCCCCGTCAGCCTTGCCGGCGCCGACCAGGGTGTGCATCTCGTCGATGAAGAGGACGATCTCTCCCGCGGCGGTCTCGATCTCCTTCAGGATCGACTTCAGCCGCTCCTCGAACTCGCCCCGGTACTTCGCGCCGGCGATGAGCGAGCCCATGTCGAGCGCCAGAAGCCGCTTGTTCTTGAGACTCTCCGGCACGTCTCCGTTGACGATGCGGAGCGCCAGGCCCTCGGCGATGGCCGTCTTGCCGACGCCGGGCTCGCCGATCAGGACGGGGTTGTTCTTGGTCCGCCGGGAAAGGACCTGCATGGTGCGCCGGATCTCGTCGTCCCGGCCGATGATCGGGTCGATCTTGCCTTCGCGCGCACGCTCCGTCAGGTCGATGGAGAATTTCTTCAGGGCCTCGTAGCCCTCCTCCGCGGAGGCGCTGTCGGCCGTGCGGCCCTTCCGCAGGTCGTTGATCGCGGCGTTCAGGCTCTGCGCGTTCACCGCGCCCGCATCGAGCGCGTCCTTCGCCTTCGACTTGACGACGGCGAGCGCGGTCAGCAGCCGCTCGACGGGCACGAAGCTGTCGCCGGCCTTCTTCGCGAGCTTCTCCGCCTCGTCCATGACGCGGCCGGTCTGCTGGTCGAGATAGACCTGTGCGCCTTCGCCCGAGACCTTGGGCTGCTTGGCGAGGGACAGTTCGAGCTGTTCGGCGACGCGCTTCGGCTCGCCGCCGGCGCGGGTGATGAGGTTCGCGGCGAGCCCCTCCTCGTCGTCGAGGAGCGCCTTCAGCAGGTGCTCCGGCACGAGGCGCTGGTGGTTCTCGCGCATGGCGATCGTCTGTGCGGCCTGAATGAAGCCGCGCGACCGTTCGGTGAATTTCTCCAAGTTCATGACTTGTCTCTCCTTTCAAGCACCCCGTCCGTCCGCCCGGTCCGGCGCGGAACCGCGGAGCCTTCGCTCAAGAAGATGGGAGTTGCGGAAATGCCGATCAAGATGTGGGGGCTGCCGTTCGCGACGCCCAGTCCGTCCGGGCCCCGCGAGATGGGTCGCCAAGGCTGACGTTATCCGCGGGAAAGGTCGCACGACCGGTGGACGGCCGGGCGCGGAATCGGGCCGGTCGCGCGGGGCGGAGGGAACCTGGATCAATGACCGGCGGTGCCATTTCCCGTCGAATCCGGCTGTCGGATTCCTGTCGGATTCCTGTCGGAGTCCCGTCGGAGTCGGAAGCGGGCTTCTATCCCTCGCTCCCGGCCCAGTCGTAGAGCCATTGGGCCGCCGCGAGACACCGGGCGTCGTCTCCGGGCGCCGCGATGACCTGAACGCCCATCGGCAGGCCCTCCTGGGACACGAAGAGCGGCACGGTGACGACCGGCAGGCCGGCGAAGGTCCAGGGGCCGTTGAAGACCGGGTCGCCCGTGGAGCCCATTTCCGGCGCAGGGCCGGGCGCCGAGGGGCAGAGGAGGAAATCGGCGGTCTCGAAGAGCCTCGACAAATCCGCGACGAAGCCCGACATGCCGTCGAGAGCGGCGAGGTAGTCGCGGGCGCCGATGCGGGCGCCGCGTTCGAGCGCGAAGAGAAGGGTCCCGGACACGTCGTCGGGCCTGGCGGCGTAGCGGCGATAGCAATGCGCCATCTCCGCTAGGTTGATCCGCTCGCGCTGCGCCAGGACCTCGGCGGCCGAATCCGGCAGGTCGGCCATCACCGCGCGGGTCCCGAGCGCCTCGCGAAGTTCTCCGATGGCGGCGCGGGTCTGTTCCTCTGCCGCGTCCCAGCCCGGCGGCTCGATCACGGCGAAATCCGGCGCGACGGCGCATCCCGCCGCCACGGCCGCGGACAGCGCCGGGTGGGGGCGCGGCCGGGTCGCGGGGTCTCCCGGGTCGTCGCCGAAGAGCACTTCGGCGAGCAGCGCGGCGCCCCTGGGCGTCTGGGCGAAGACGCCGACCGTGTCGAGGGAGGGCGATTGCGGCAATATCCCGGTCCGCGGGATCGCGCCGAAGGACGGCTTGTAGCCGGTCACGCCGCAGAATGCGGCCGGGCGGATGACGGAACCGTTGGTCTGCGTGCCGATGGCGAGCGGAACGAGGCCGGCGGCGACGGCGGCGGCCGAGCCGGAGGAGGAGCCCCCCGGCGAGCGGGCCGCATCGTGGGGGTTGCGCGTTTCCGACGGGGCCAGGAAGGCCAGCTCGGTGGTCACCGCCTTGCCGGCGATCAGGGCGCCCTCGGCCTCGAGTCGCCCGATGATCCAGGCATCCCTGGCCGGGACGCGGCCGCGGTCGATGGCGGTGCCGTTCTCGGTGGGGATGCCGGCGGTATCGACGATGTCCTTCACGACGACGGGCAGGCCGTGCAGCCGGCCGCGGCTGCGCGTCGTGGGGGAGGAGATGTCGCGCCGCTCCGCCTCGAGCGCCAGATGGTCCCGATCGTGCCAGCAGAGCGCCCTGAGATCGCCGTTCCGCGCCGCGATGCGGTCGGAGACGGCGCGCGCGACCTCGGCGGCGCGCAGATCGCCGGAGGCGAGACGTTCGGCCAGGGTGTCGACGGGCAGGTCCAGGGGGTCGGCCGACATGGCTGGGGTCCTTCACGGGGGATCGCGCGGTGTCAGGAAACCCGTCTTCCGGCGGAGCGCAACCGGTATGGCCGGTCCGGGCCGCTGATTTGCTGCCGCGGCAGGCCGATCCGCGACAGCGGCGTCCGCAGGACGGCCCCCTTGGGCGAAAGGAGCCCGCGCGGCGGCGGGCTCCTTCCTCGGATCGGCCTCGCGGCGATCAGGCGGCGAGGTCGTAGCGGTCGAGCATCATCACCTTGTCCCAGGCGGCCACGAAGTCCCGGACGAACTTCTCCTGCGCGTCGCTGCCCGCGTAGAACTCGCTGACCGCGCGGAGCTGCGCGTTGTGGCCGAAGATGAGGTCGGCCCGGGTGCCGGTCCAGCGGCTCTCGCCGGTCTTGCGGTCCCTGGCCCGGAACTCCGTCTCTTCCGCGTCGACCGGCTCCCATTCGGTGCCGAGGTCGCAGAGGTTGACGAAGAAGTCGTTGGTCAGGGTGCCGACCCGGTCGGTGAAGACGCCGTGCTGCGAGCCGTCCCAGTTCGTCCCGAGGACGCGCAGGCCGCCGACCAGGACCGCGAGTTGCGGCGCGCTTAGCGACAGCAATTCGGCCCGGTCCACCAGCAGCTGCTCGGGCGAGATGCGCGCGAACCTGTTGAGCTGGTAGTTGCGGAACCCGTCCGCCACGGGCCGGAGCCACTCGAAGCTCTCGGCATCGGTGTCCTCGTCGGCGGCGTCCATCCGCCCGGGCGTGAAGGGGACGGTGATCGCGACGCCGGCATCCTTTGCCGCCTTCTCGACCGCGGCGCAGCCGCCGAGCACGATGAGATCGGCGAGCGAGACCTTCTTTCCGCCGGAGGCGGCGGCATTGAACTGCGCCTGGATGCCTTCGAGGGCCGCGAGCACCCGCGAGAGTTCCGCGGGCCTGTTGATCTCCCAGTCCTTCTGCGGCGCGAGCCGGATGCGGGCACCGTTGGCTCCGCCGCGCTTGTCGCTATGCCGGAAGGTGGAGGCGGATGCCCAGGCCGCGCTCACCAGGGCCGAGACACCGAGACCGGTATCGAGAATCCGCGCCTTGAGATCGGCGATGTCGGCCGCGTCGACGACCGGGTGGTCGCAGGTCGGGACCGGATCCTGCCAGAGGCGCGGTTCGTCGGGCACCTCCTTGCCGACATAGCGATCGAGCGGGCCCATGTCGCGATGGACGAGCTTGTACCAGGCCTCGGCGAAGGCGCGGTCGAAATAGGCGTGGTCGGACGCGAACTTCTCGATGATCCGGCGGTATTCCGGGTCGGTGACCAGCGCGATGTCCGAAGTCATCATCATCAGCGGATGCTCGACGCCCTCGCGATGCGCGTCAGGGGTCGTGGGCGCGTTCGGGTCCTTCGGCTTCCACTGGGTCGATCCGGCAGGGCTCCTGGTCTGCTCCCATTCGAAATCGAGAAGGTTGTGCACGTACTCGTAGTCCCACCTGGTGGGCTCGGAGGTCCAGGCCCCCTCGATGCCGTTGGTCATCGTGTACGCGGCGAAGCCGTCGCCGTGCGAATTCTTCCAGCCGAGGTTCTGGGCGTGGATCGGCGCGCCCTCCGGCGGGGGACCCACATCGTCGGCGCTGCCGCCGCCATGGGACTTGCCGAAGGCGTGGCCGCCGGCGATGAGTGCCACGGTCTCCTCGTCGTTCATCGCCATGCGGGAGAACGTCTCGCGGATCTCGCGGGCGGAGGCGGCGGGGTCGTTGCACAGCGCCGGCCCCTCGGGATTGACGTAGATCAGGCCCATCTCGGAGGCGCCGACCGGGTTCTCCAGGTCGTAATATTCCTGCTGCGGGTCGCCGGCCCAGCGATCGCGGCCGAGCATCTCGTATTCCGGCCCCCACCAGGTGGCGTCGTCGGCCACCCAGGCATCGATCCGGCCGCCGCCGAAGCCGACGGTCTTCAGGCCCATGTCCTCGAGCGCGCAATTACCGGCGAGGATCATCAGGTCGGCCCAGGAGAGCTTCGAGCCGTATTTCTGCTTGACCGGCCAAAGCAGGCGCCGGGACTTGTCGGTGTTCCCGTTATCCGGCCAGGAGGAGATAGGGGGAAAGCGCTGCATCGCGCGCGCGGCGCCGCCGCGGCCGTCCGCGATCCTGTAAGTGCCGGCCGCGTGCCAGGCCATGCGGATCATCTGCGGTCCGTAATGGCCGTAATCGGCGGGCCAGAACTCGTCGCGCGAGGTCCGGAGCAGTTCGAAGATATCCTTCTTCAGCTCGTCGAGGTCGATCTCCGAAAAGGCTCTCGCATAGTCGAAATCCGCATCCATCGGACTGGCATCGGGTGCGTGGAGGTGCAGAAGCTCGACGCGGAGCCGGTTCGGCCACCAATCCTGCAGGGTGGGCCGGTCGCCGAGCGCGCCGCCGATGCGCGTGCCGCGGAACGGGCAGCCGCCCTCCGTCTGAACGTTGTCCTTCATAAAGATTGCTCCTTCTGGCGTATCGGGGAGACGCTCCGGGACGACATGGATCGATCCCGCTTGCGGGCCTCCTTAATTCACTGTGGCCCACCTAGCCAGTCCCCGGCCCGACACGAACGCGGCCGCGGCAATTTGACTGCGGATCGCGCCGGTCCGGCCAGCCGCGTCGCGGGCGCCCCGTCAGACCGACAGGATCGAGGCGGCGAGCACGACGAGGACGGTCATCGAGAACGGGACCAGCACGGCGACGACGAAGATGTCGCCGTAGCTCTGGCGGTGGGTCAGGCCGGTGATCGCCAGGAGGGTGATGACGGCGCCGTTATGGGGCAGGGCGTCGAACCCGCCGGAGGAGAGCGCGACCACCCGGTGCATGATCTCGGGGTCGATGCCGGCGGTCTGGGCGCGCTCCATGAACCTGTCGCCCAGCGTCTCGAGCGCGATAGACATGCCGCCCGAGGCCGAGCCGGTGATGCCGGCCAGCACGTTGGTCGCCAGCGCGGCGGAGATGAGCGGGTTCGGGGAAATGCCGAGCACGGCGTCGCGAATGACGGCGAATGCCGGCAGGGAGGCGATGACGGCGCCGTAGCCGACCTCCGAGGCGGTGTTGAAGACCGGCAGGAGCGATCCCATCGTGCCCTTGTTGTAGGTCTCGAGCATGTTGCCGAAGCGCGACCAGTTCAGCGCGGTGCAGAGCAGGATGGCGGCGACCAGCGAGGCGACGATGGCCCAGATGCCCTTCACGTCGCCGATCTCGGCGCCGCCATAGGCCTCCTGCGCGAGATAGCTCGTGTCCATCGCCGGGATGATCGCGTAGGTGAACAGGGCGTTCAGCAGGATGACGACGAGGACCGGCAGAACCGCGACGAGGATCGAGGGGAGGTCGCGATCCGGCGCATCGGCGTCGGCCTCGGTCTTCTCGTGCTCTCCGTAGCCCTCGCCCCTGTCGTTCGCGCGGGTCCGTCTGCGGTTCAGCCAGAGCGTTCCGAGGACGAGCATTCCGAGCCCCGCCAGCGTGCCGTAGATCGGCGCGGCGAAGGGCGTGGTGTTGAAATAGGGCATCGGGATCGCGTTCTGGATCGCGGGCGTGCCGGGGAAGGCGGTCATGGTGAAGGTGAAGGACCCGAGCGCGAGGGCCGCCGGAAGGAGTCGCTTGGGCGTGCTCGACCGGCGGAAGAGCGCGTTGGCGATCGGATAGACCGCGAAGGCCACGACGAACAGCGACACGCCGCCATAGGTCAGCACCCCGCAGGCCAGCACCACCGCGCCGATGGCCTGGGAGGTGCCCATCTTGTCGACGAACCATTCGGCGATGGTCCGGGCGGAGCCGGAATCGGCCATGACCTTGCCGAAGATCGCGCCGAGCAGGAACAGCGGGAAGAACTGGATCAGGTAATTGCCGAGCGCCGGCATGAAGACCTGCGTGTAGGTCGCCAGGATCGGCAGGCCGCCGGCAAGGAGCGTCGCCAGGAGCGCCAGGATCGGCGCGAGGATCAGGACGTTGATCCCGCGATAGGCGAGATACATCAGAAGTCCGAGCGACAGGAATATCCCGATCAGGCCCATGGATCACGTTCTCCCCCAGGGGGCCTCTGCGGGCCCGATGGCGCAGAGCTAGAACGACGGCGCGGACGCGACAGGGCATGACGCGCCGGCACCCTGCGATTTTCCTGCCCGGCAGGGTCGGGCCCGAGCCGCAGCCGCTGGGGCGAGAAGACCGGCCGCGGCAGGCAGAGGTTGACTTGGCGACCTGCCAGCCGAGGTTTCGGGCGGAACGGGACGAAGGGAGCCGACGCCGCATGGCCGGACCGCTGCAGGGCATCCGCATCGTCGATGCGACATCGATGATCGCCGGGCCGATGGCGACCATGATCCTCGGCGACCAGGGCGCCGAGGTGATCAAGGTCGAGAACCCTAAGGGCGGCGATCATTCCCGCCAGGTCGCCGGGCGTCGCGCAGGCTGGTCGGCGTCGTTCCTGCAGAACAACCGCTCGAAACGCTCCGTCGCGCTCGACCTGAAGCAGGCCGGCGGCATGGACGCGCTCCGCGCGATCCTCGCCACCGCCGACGTATTCGTGCAGAACTGGCGGCCGGGCGTCGCCGACCGCCTCGGCCTGTCGGAAGCGGCGGTGCGCGCCATCCGGCCGGACATCGTCTATGTCTCGATCGCGGGCTTCGGCTTCGAGGGCGACTGGGCCGAGCGGCCGGTCTACGATCCGCTGATCCAGGCGCTCTCCGGTCTCGCGGCGGTGCAGGGGCAGGGACGCGGCCGCCCGCATCTCGTCCGCACCATCGTGCCGGACAAGGTGACCGCCCTCCAGGCGAGCCAGGCGATCACCGCCGCGCTCTTCGCGCGCGCCCGCACGGGGCGCGGCGACCATGTGCGCCTGTCGATGCTCGACACGACCGTCGCCTTCCTCTTCGCCTCGGATTTCAGCGGCCAGACCTTCGTCGGCGACGAGGCGGCGGAGGAGGGCTGGGCGGAGGAGAGCGCCGGGCAGGATTACGTCGAGCTGATCTACGAGACGGCCGACGGCTTCATGGCCGTCAGCGCGCATACGGATGCGACCTGGCGCGGGCTGGCCCGCGCGGCCGGGCGGCCGGACTGGCTGGAGGATGCGCGGTTCGCCAGCGTCGAGGCGCGGGAGGTGAACAAGGCGGCGCGTCTCGCGCTCACGCAGGCGGCCCTGCGCGAGGACACCACGGCCGCCTGGATGGAGCGCCTGCGCGCCGAGGACGTGCCCTGCGCGCCGGTGCTCCGACGCGCCGAGGTGATCGAGCATCCGCAGGTCGCGGCGAACGGCACGATCCTGCGGCAGGATCATCCCGGCGCCGGCCCGATCCGCCTCGCCCGGCCCCCGGCGCGCTTCGACGGCTTCGCCGCGGACCCGCCCGCGCCGGCGCGGAGGCTCGGCGCCGATACGCGGTCCGTCCTTGCCGAGGCCGGGCTGGAGGACGAGGCCATCGCGGCCCTGATCGCTTCGGGGGCCGCTTCGGAGGAGGAGACCGACCGATGATCGACTTCCACTACGCGCCGACGCCGAATGGCTGGAAGGTCGCCATCATGCTGGAGGAAAGCGGGCTGCCCTACGAGCTGAAGCCCGTGCGCCTGCATGACGGCGACCAGTTCGCACCGGAATTCCTCGCCATCAGTCCGAACGCGAAGATGCCGGCGATCCTCGACCATGCGCCGGCGGAGGGCTACGGCGACGCGGCGCTGCCGGTGTTCGAATCCGGCGCGATCCTGCTCTACCTCGCCGAGAAGGCGGGGCGGTTCGCGCCTCCCGAAACCGACCGCCGGGCGCGTAAGGAGCTGATGGAATGGCTGTTCTGGCAGACCGGAAGCCAGGGGCCGATGGGCGGCCAGCTCAGCCATTACCACAATTACGCGCCCGCGGCGGATCGCGAGTACGGTTTTCGCCGCTATCTCGGCGAATACGAGCGCACGATGGCGGTGCTGGAGAACCGGCTCCGGGACCGCCCCTACATTCTCGGCGACAGCTATTCGATCGCCGACATGCAGGCTTTCCCCTGGGCGTTCATCGCCAGGCCGCTCGGCTCCTCGCTGGAGCGCTTCGCGAACGTCGCCGAGTGGCGGGAGCGGCTGAAGGCGCGGCCGGCGGTGCGGCGCGCCATCGATCTGCTGAAGGACCGCCAGAACCGCGGCGAAGACAAGCGGACGGTCGACAACGATTCCGAGACCTTCAACCAGAACGCCGACCGCCTGCTCGCCGCGGGCCGCGGCGAGGGCTGACGGGCGCCGGCCCGCCGCGGCCGATCCGCCTAGGCGTCGAGCCCGAGCATCCCGTCGAGCGCGGCGATGTCGGACTTGTCGCTCAGGATCAGAGCGACGCTGCGCAATCCGTCCACATGGGCGCAGAGGATCATGATCGCGATGGTGATCGGCACGGCGAGCACCGCGCCGGCGATGCCCCACATCCAGCCCCAGCCGAGGAGCGCGATCAGGATGACGAGCGGCGAGATCGCCACCTGGCGGCCCTGCACCTTCGGATTGACGTAGTTCCCCATGACCTGCTCGAAGACGAGGAGCCTGGCGGCGATCAGGCCCGCGGTGCCGAAATCGCGCGTGAACGCGGCGTAGGCGATGGGCAGGATGGCTGTCATCGCCGAGCCGAAGGCCGGGATGAAGTTGAACAGGAAGGCGAGAAGCCCCCAGGTCATCAGCAGGTCGAGACCGAAGAGCCACAGCCAGAGCATGTAGAAGGCGGTGGTCGCCACCCCGAGGGCGGTTCACGCGGCGATGTAGGCGCGCAGCTTCCCGGCGACGGTGTCGATGGCATGGACCGCTTTGTCCTCTTCGCCCGACCCGACGAGGCGGGACAGCTTGGCGCGCCATAGCGGCCCCTCCACGACCATCAGCAGCGTCAGGAAGAAGATCAGGATCGTGGTCGTCAGCGCCGTTCCCGCACGCTCGAGCACCCTCAGCGCGGCGGTGGAGGCGAAGGAGCGGATCCGGTCCCCGAGATTGTCCGATGCGCTGCGCGGGGCGGCCTCGAACCGCTCGGGGAAACCGGCCTCCTCGCCGCCGGTCTGCGCGTCGGGCCACCAGCCGGGCCGGCTGCCGGGCCGGAGCGACTGCATCGCGTCGACGACCTGCATCGCGGCGATCCACATGCAGCCGGTGATTGCAACGATCGCCGCAAGGCCCACGAGCATCGCGGCGAGATGGCCGAGGAAGCCGAGCTTCGGGGGCACGTGTCCGGCCACCCATGAATTGAGCGGCCGGATCACAAGGGAGAGGAACAGCGCGAAGATCAGCGGCTCCACGAATGGCCCCATCGCCCGGAGCGCCCAGCCGAGGACCACCACCGCGATGGCGCCGACGAGCCAGGTGCGGACCGGATGCGCCGCCTCAGCCGCAGCCACGGGCCGCCTCGCGGAGGGGCGTTGCGGGGTCGCGGCTCATCAGCCGGCCGCGTCGAGCTTCGCCATCTCCGCGTCGGTGAGATCCAGATCGGCCGCGCCCAGCATGGTGTCGAGCTGGCCGGTGTTCCGGGCGCTGGCGATGGGGGCGGTGACGCCGTCCTTGCCGATCAGCCAGGCGAGCGCGACCTGCGCCGGCTCGGCCCCGCGCGCCTCCGCCACCGCGAGGAGCGCGTCGAGGATCTGCGGACCCTTGCCCTCGAAATAGGCGCCGAGCATGGGCTCGCGGTCGGTGCCCGCGATGTCGTCCTTCGAGCGGTACTTGCCGGTCAGGAAGCCGGAGGCGAGGGAGAAATAGCTGGTGACCGCCATGCCGTGGCCGATCGCCGCCTGCTTCAGCGCCCCCTCGTAGCCGCGGGAGGCAAGGTTGTATTCGGGCTGGAACACCTCGTAATGCGCCATGCCCTGGCCCTGCGAGACCGAGACGGCCTCCTCCAGCCGCTCGGCGGAGTAGTTCGAGGCGCCGACATGGCGGATCTTGCCCTGTTCCTTGAGCTTGGCGAAGGCCGAGAGCGTCTCGGTCAGCGGCGTGTCGGGATCGTCGCGGTGGGCGAAGTAGACGTCGATGTGGTCGGTCTTCAGGCGGCGGAGCGACTCCTCGCAGGCGGCGATGATATTGGCCTCCGAAAGCCCCTTGCGGCCGTCGAGCATGCCGACCTTGCTCATCAGGACGATGTCGTCGCGCCGCCCGGTGCGGCCGATCCAGTCGCCGATCACCTCCTCGGATTCGCCGCCCGAATTGCCGGTCGCCCAGGCGGAATAGACATCCGCCGTGTCGATGCAGTTGAAGCCGCGGTCGAGGAAGCGGTCGATCAGGTCGTGGGAGGTGGCGCGGTCGGCCGTCCAGCCGAAGACGTTGCCGCCGAAGACGATGGGGGCGATCTCGAGGCCGGTGAGGCCGAGCTGCCGGGTCTGCATGGATGGGCTCCTGTTCGGTGTTCGGAGGGCGAACGCGGCAGGTGCGAAATCGTTCGCGATCCTGCCGCGCCCCTTGAGGAGTTCCTCGGGGCGCCGAGTGTCTCGCCGCGGCGTGTTTCCGGGTCCGGGGTCCGGGCGTACCCGCGCGCGATGGCGACGCGCCGGTTTTTCCTTCCGTGGCGACAGGTCGGGGTCCGCATCAGAATTCTCTTGGAACGTCCCCCCGGCTCCGCGTGTTCGCCGACGGCAGGAAAATGGGGAGCAGGATTTGAGTGATACCGATCTCGGTACGATGACCGCCGCGCAGCTCGGCGAAGTGTTCCGGAAAAAGGATGCCTCGCCCCTCGAGGCCACGCGCGCGGCCTTGTCGCGGATCGAACGTTTCAACGGCGCGGTCAACGCCTATGTGCACGTCGATGCCGAAGCCGCCGAGAAGGCCGCCCACGCCTCGGCCACGCGCTGGGGCAGGGGCGAGCCGCTCAGCCCGATCGACGGCGTGCCGGTCTCGATGAAGGACCTGACGGAAGTGGCGGGCATGCCGGCGCGCGAGGGCTCGCGCCTGAGCTCGGAGGAGCGCTGCGAGACCGATGCGCCCCCGGCCGCGCGGCTGCGCGAGGCGGGGGCGGTGATCCTCGGCAAGACCAATACGCCGGAATACGGCTGGAAGGGCGTGACCGACAACCGCGTCTTCGGCGCGACGCTGAATCCGTGGGACACGTCGCTGACGCCCGGCGGATCCTCCGGCGGTGCCGCGGCCGCCGCTGCGCTGAACATGGGTGTCCTGCATCAGGGTGGGGATTCGGGCGGCTCCATCCGCATCCCCGCCTCCTTCACCGGCACCTTCGGGTTCAAGCCGACCTTCGGCTGGACGCCGCAATGGCCGCCCGCGAAGGCGCCCAGCCTCTCGCATATCGGCCCGCTCGCGCGTACGGTCGAGGACGCCGCTCTGATGCTGAACGTGATCGGGCGCTACGATCATCGCGATCCCTACGCCACGCGCGGCCAGCCCGAGGATTGGGGTGCGGGGCTCGGCGAGGGCATCTCCGACCTGCGGATCGCCTATACCCCCGATCTGGGATGCGCCGAGGTCGATCCGCAGGTGGCGGCCCGCGTGCGCGAGGCCGCCGAGGCACTGGCGGATCTGGGGGCGGAGATCGTCGAGGTCACGCCGGAGATCAACCACCCGATCGAGCCCTTCCAGCGCATCTGGTTCACCGCCTCCTGCGACCTCTACGAAGGGCTTTCGACGGCGGATCGCCAGAAGCTCGACCCCGGCCTCGTGGACAATGCCAGGCGGGCGGAGGACTGGCGGTCGGTGGATTTCTTCCGCGCCCTGACGAAGCGGGCGGCCCTGACCCAGGCGCTGGAGCAGTTCAACCAGGAATATCACCTGCTGATGAGCCCGACGGTGCCGATCCCGCCCTTCGAGGCCAACCACGACGTGCCGCCGGGATCGGGAATGACGGACTGGACCGAATGGTCGCCCTTCACCTATCCGTTCAACCTCAGCCAGCAGCCGGCCGCGTCGATCCCCTGCGGCTTCACCGCGGAGGGGCTGCCGGTGGGCTTCCAGCTCGCGGGAGGCAAGTTCGACGATCTTCGCGTCCTGCGGGCGGCTCATGCCTATCTCTCGGCCCATCCGCCCCGCTTTCCCGCCATTCCCGATCCGTCCGAGACGGCCGCCGCCTGAACGACGACAGGAGCACAACATGATTTTCAGAACCAGGCAGGACGCCGAGAACACCGCCGTGGACGAGGAGAAGTTCGTCTCGAAGCGCTACACCCTGCGCGCCGACGGCATGGGGCACTCGGTCCACGAGACCTACATCAAGCCGGGCGAGGCCCTGCACATGTGGTACAAGAACCACAAGGAGACCGTGATTTGTACCGAGGGCGCCGGGCGGATCGAGGATCTGACAGAGGGAGGGACATGGGATCTCGAGCCAGGCTCGCTCTACGCCCTCGACAAGCACCAGAAGCATGTCCTGTCCAGCGAGGAGGGAATGACGGTGCTCTGCGTCTTCACGCCGTCCCTCGTGGGACCCGAGGACCATGACGAAGAGGGAAGCTACCCACTTTACGACGACGACGGCACCATCGTGAAGCATTGAAGCGGGCGCGGGGGGCGACGGCATAGAGCCGGTCGTCCGCGGTCGTTTCCTGGGAGCAAGCCCCGGGGGTCCCTCATCCTGTCGCAGGTCGGGGTCAGGACAGCCGGCCCTTGCGCAATAGAGACTCCGGCGGCTGCGGCTTCCTCGAGAAGGATCGGCGCGCCAAGGCTGCGGGAGTGGAGCACGAGGACCGACGCCATCTTGATCGCGGTGAGGATCTCGCGTCGCGCCGGCCGCGAGCGCCGTGCGAATATGACGGCGCGCGACGTGCTGCGTTAACCTGCCGTCCAGGGAACCGGCAGCAGGCCACCATCTGTCCGATCAGCTGGGGCGGGTCGTGGCGTAAAGCGCTCGCACCAGGGCAGAGCGCTTGCAGATGCCGAGCTTCGCACAGGCGCGGCGACAGTGCTCCCGCACGGTATAGGCGCTGATACCGAGTGTGCGTGCGATCTCCTTATCGGTGAGGCCGTCGGCGATGAGAGAGGCGACCTTCAATTCCCGCTGCGTCAGCACCCGTGCGACGGAGCGATACGCCATCGGCGTCAATGCGTCCGCCTCGCCAAAGACGACGAACATCTCTCCGCCGGAGAGTAGCCGACCCGCGAGGCGCCCGCGCAGATCCGCACCCACCTCGCCGCGGTCGCAGAGGGCCATCCAGTCGGCCTGCCGCAGACCGCAATACTCACTGCCGTTGAAGTGGAAGGTGACCACCGAAGGCGACAGCCGAGCCAGCTGCGCGCCGAGCGCATCCTCGGTTCGGGCAATGCCGGGCGGGCGGTCGGGCAGGGATGTGGGCACACGCGATCCTCCCTTTCAGCGCTCGGCGGGGGGCGCGACTCCCCGCCGGAGCAAGTTCGGGAACGAGACCCTTGTCGAGACTGCGGAAAGGACGGATTGCGGTCCGCTGGTAGGGCGCCGCTGACCAGGTGCTCCGGCTCGCGCGGGCCGGGAGGCGGATGGTCGATCGGCTATGCAGGAGCCGTTGCCGGAGCGACGGCCTCGGCGCCACAACGTCGGATAGCATGTAGCGGTGGCCGGGACGGGAATACGAATTTCGAGCATCACGGTCTGGCGGTCTGGCACGACGGTCTCCCCGGCTTGGTCGACAATGCGTTCGAGGACCGCGTCGAGCGGCCCCGGGGTCGCCCTTTCGCCCGTACTCTGAACTGACACCTCCTGCGCTCCCGCATGCTGACGCGGCGTTGCGGCGGGGGCCGTACAGCCAGCGACTCCGCGCGGCATTCCAGTTTGAACAACCTACAGCATTCCTGTCGAACCCGATAGCTGGGTCGTACACGGATTGCGGCATGGCGTTCTCTCCCTTTGTGGACCCGCGCGGCGGGCCGGCGATCAGGTGGCGGAATCGACGCCGAGCAGGCGCATCGATCCGCCGCCGCCGAACGCCCCGCGAATCGCAGCGATCAGGTCTGCCGTGACCCGTACGCCGGCGTTGAAGTGAGCGGGCGGCGCCAGGGGTGCGCCCGGCCTGCAGCCCCACGGTCCCCGTGCCGAGGGTTTCGGGCCGCGCGTATGCACGCCGATCACATCGCGCCGACCGCGCGGCGTGACGAGCCAGACCGGCGCCCCGGAATGGCCGGGGCAGGTATCGACACTGTAGTTCAGGAGCCTCGCGCCGAACCGGTCGAGGCGTTCGGCATGGGTCCATAGCTGGCCCTTCGGCTTGTCAGAAGGATACCCGGTGATGCGGATCAACCGCCGGTCGCGGATGCCAGCCAGTTCGGCCGCGCCGGGGGCGCGCAGCCTGAGCGCCGGAGCCAGTCCGGCGAAGGGCCGGGCCAGCACCAGAACGCCGAAATCGTAGCGTGGATCGGCACCGGAGAGAAACAGCGGGTGGCCGTACCAGCGCAGCGCTCGGACGGTGCCGAATGGGCGCCGCGCGCCATCCCGACCCGGGGTGACGAGAATGCGGCGCGGTGTCCGTCGGCGCAGCAGCGAATAGGTGCAATGCCCGGCGGTTACGACGAGACGCGGGCCGACGAGAAACCCGGTACAGCCACTGAGTCGGCCATCTCCGAAATCGCGCTCGACATGGCAGACGGAGCTGTAGGGGGGCGTCGGGCGGATGACGCGGATTCGCCCGTCGGTTGGGCCGATTACCGCATAATCGGTGCGTTCGACGAGCCGGTCGAGCACGACCGGTGTCCGGATCACCCCGGCGACGGTCATTGTGCGGGCCGTTTGTCGGGCGGCCCTGCGGCGGGCCGGTCTTCCGGGTCTGCGTCGCTCTCGGTCGCGTCGTCTCCCCGCTCCGGGGCATCGGGCGCGGCGAGGGGACGGTCGGGACGCCCCGTCTCGGCGGCGGCAGGCGCCGCGCTGGCCGGGTCCAACACCCTGCGTCCCAGTACGTCGAGCAGGATGTCGGCATTGGGCCGATCTTTCAGCCAGTCGGTCGCGGTGTCGAGGAAGGCGGTCTCGTCTGCAGCCAGAAGGCTGTCGTTTGCCGCGCGCCGGGCTTCGGCCGGCGGCCGCGGCCGGATCGCCTCGGCAGGGGCGGCGCGGGGCGCCGGGCGCTCCGGGCGGCCGCGGCGCTTCAGCCCGGCGATCAAGCTACTGAGTTCGGCATCGACCAGCCGATCGAGCGCGTCGAGATCGGCATGGCGGTCCTGGGCACTATCCTTGGTGGACATGGCGGGGCTCCTTCGTTGCGGGCTCATTCATCGGCCTCGCGGCGTCTCTGGATCCGGGCATAGGTGGCCGCCGGCAATTCCTCGCGCTGCAACAGGCTTTCGAAGACGTGGACGTAGCGGATGTCGGGGTGGCCGTTTCGGCGCATCGAGCCGGTGAAGTGCCCCAGATGCACCTGGATCTCGCGCAGGGCCGCCGGCACCTGGATAACACCGGTGGTGTCTGCCGCGGCCGCGGCCGCCAGGCCGATCCGCGCTCCCAACCCGCGGCCCCCGCCGCTCCAATTCGCGAGACTCGAGCGTCGGATGCCCGGCAGGAAATGCGCCATCACCCGGAACCCCGGCGCACCGCTCTGGGTCATGCCGATATCCAGGGCCGCCGGTTTGCCGATCCGGCTGATGCGATAGAGCGCCGGAGCGAGCCGGAAATACGCCCGGAAGGCAGACGGCGCAGTGGTCCCGCCGGTCGCCTGCCGCCAGGCGAGGTCGAGCTGCGCCGTGCTGGGTACGTGGCGTCCGTGACGCGCGGTGGCGAGGATCAGGTCGAGCCGGTTGGCGAGCCGCAGCAGGTCGTAGAGCCTGACGCCGTAGGTCCAGCCGCCCCATTCGCGGAGCGTAATAGGGCCGGCCGGGCGGCCGACCCTCGCCTCGATGTGCCCCGATCTGGCGCCTGCCTCGACGGCGTGCGCGTGGCGGCAGGCGCGGCAGCCGCAGGCGCGATGTCGCGGAGTCGCGAGGCTTGAGACGATGCGGTCGAGGGTGGGGAGCGCGTCGGTCATGCCGGGGACCTCCTGGCGAGTCGCCGGGGCGGCGCAGGGGCGCGGCGCGGCGACAGATGTGGTGTCTTCTCCACGAGGGTGCGTGTGCGACGGGGCGCCGCCAGCGGTCGCAGCCGGTAGGCGCGGGCGAGGTTGGCGGCGCCGTCGTGGCGAAGCTCGAAACGGCTGGCGGGGCCGCTCAGCAGCGTCATCACGCCCGGCCCGTGGCCAGCCACGGTGCTGTCGCCATGAACGACGAGCCCCCAGGTCACATGCCCCGACCGGAACGCGCGGCCATAGCGGCCGTCGGCATCGACGATCAGGACGAAATCGCCGAAGCGCAGCGTGTCGAGTCGGTAGCGGCGGGTGATCCGGTGGTCGAAGAGCTGGATGTCGTAATCGCCGCGCGCCGCCGAGGACTTGCCAAGACCCGATCCCATCAACGATGCGGGCACGATGTGGGTCGCGGGCACCGACAGCCGGCCGCCCAGTACCCGCACGCCGCTGCGCGCCAGAAGATCGGGGGCGGCGTTCATCACCGCCACATCGGGAAAGTCGCGCAGCCGTAGGCCCTGCCCCACCGCCCAGACCTGGATGAGGTCGCCGACTCGCATCCGCCGCATCGCCGCGACCGGGAAATCGACCATGACATGGGCCACGCCGCCATGCTTGCCGGTGACGAGGCCGCGGGAGCCGGCGGCCGGGCCGCTGACCACCTCGGCGCGGTTGCCGGCGCAGGCCAGCACGTTCAGCGTCCGGTTGGCTGCGTCAGGGCTGGCGCCGGGCCCGTGCCCGGGCCGGTCGGGGGCGCGGATGGACACCGCCGGTTCGAGATGGTCGGCGGCGAGACCGACGCAGGCATCGCCGATGCGGTGAGACAGCGTGATTCCACCGGGGCCGGGCAGGAGCCGAAGACCGCCATCCTGGCCGATGCGGTAGACCGCGGCCTTGGTCAGGGGCGGGGCGATCCGCCCGGTGACGCTCAAGATCGCCAGTTCGCCGGCGTTCAGACGCGGCGCGGCGAGGGAATCCGGCGGGCGCTTCACGGCGTGACCTCCCACCAGCAGGCGGCGGCGTTGCGCCACGGGTCATCCTCGGCGGCGCAGGGGCCGTCGTCAGGGTCGATCTCGTCCTCGGTCTCCAATCCGGCGACGACGGCACCCGGACTCGACAGGCCGAGGGCGGCGAGGCGCAGGCCGCGTTGCGCCCCCAGGATCCTGGCGACGAATGGCAGGGGGCCGAGCGCGCGCCACGACAGGGCACGGGCGGCGCCGCCGGCGAGGGCAGTCGATGGTACGCCGGCGCGGGCCAGCAGATCGCAGATCTGCGGCCGGCCGGCGTCGGGCAGCAGGGTGAGAATCACCGGCGTCTCGACCACGTTGAGCGCGGCGAGCGCCACCGCGTCGCGGGCGCAGAGGGTCAGCGCCGAGACCGGCCCGTCGAAGCGGGCCCGCTGTTCCAGACGCACCGCGAAGCCCTGCAGCCGGCGCTGCGCGTGGCGGTCGAAGCCGGGCGGCAGGTGGCTTTCGAAGAGCACGTCGCCGATCCAGCAGAACCGTTCGAGAAGCGTGCTGCCGGTCCAGACGCGGTGCCATTCGCGCAGCACCGGCAGCATCCTCTCGGCCTCGCCGGGCTCGTCGGCGAATTCCGGGTAATCGGCGATCTCGAAGCGTTGCAGGAGCGCCCAGAGCCCTTGCACCAGCCAGACGCGGCGCGAGCGGGCCAGAGCCAGGGCCAGGAGCAGGCCATGCTCGGAGAAGGCCAGCCGCCCGTCGAGGATGATGTCGGGCAGATCACCGGCATTCCGCGGCGGCGCGAAGGAGGCGGCGTGGGTCATGTCTCATCCTCATGCCGAGATCCGCTGCCGCTGGGTGCGTCGCGACAGGCCCTGCGACCAACGCAGCTGATCGCTGACGCCGGGGAAGCGCTGCCCCTCGCTGGTCATCCGGTAGGCGGCGATCCAGGCTTCGGCATAGGAGGCGATGGGCCGGATCTCGGCGCGGAACACCTCGACGTCGAGGGAGGTGGCGAAATCGTTCGAGGCGATGAATTCCAGCGTCCGCCGTCCGGCCTCGGCCATCTTCGAACGCTGCGACAGCGGCGCATGGCCGTTCAGATGGCGCTGTGACACCTGCTCGATCACGTCCCACTTGTTGTTGGCGTCGAAGGATTTGAGGATGTCGGGGGAGCCGAGGAGGTCGAGCGTGGTCAGCAGGTACTCGCCCACCTCCTGGGTCAGCGCCAGGATGTTGCCGTAGCTCGACCGGTCGAGCGCATAGCGCAGATCGGTGCCGAGCCGCTGGATCGTGGCGATGGTGCCGTAGGGCCGGTCGTCGATCCCGGCGGCGCCCTTGACCACCTCGCTGACCGTCAGGTCGCGGGTGTATTGCGCCAGGGCCGACATGAAGGCGACGAACTGGTAGTGGAAGTTCTGGTTCACCACGGCGCCGGCGGGAATGGCGCCGGCGCCGTAATTGAAGGCGCGCTTGTAGGCGATCATCCGGTCGCGCCGCGTGTAGCGCAGCGGCTTCCACTTCTCGAGGATGTAGAGGCCGCGGGCGCCCGGCCCCTGCTGGATGCGCAGGCGTCCGAGCTGGAACAGCTTGCGCAGCACGTCGATCACCTCGAACACCTTCATGCGCTCGTGCTGGTAGATGAAGTAGAGCTGGGCGGCGGCATGGACCTGGGTGGGGATGACGGCGGCGTCGAAATCCGGTCGGATGCGCGGATAGGGCAGTTCCGAGAACGGCCGCACCCCGTCCTTGCCGAAGCCGATCAGGTCCGCGAAGCCGAAATCGCCGCCGGTCTCGTCGAGTAGCGATTGGAACCGCTGTTCGAACTGCCGCTCGAAAGCCTGCCGTTCGTCGGGCGACAGCGACCCCAGCTCCTCGCGATAGAACCGCTGGAACAGCCGCTTCAGGGTCTCGGTGGTCTCGAATGGGGTTGGCATGGCGGAACCTCGGCTTGGGCGGGTGGCGGTGCGGCCGCGCGCTTAGGGCGTGGACAGAAGGACGTCGCAGATGCGGCAGAATTCGTCGATCTCGGGGACCGGCGGCGGCGGCGGCACCGAGCCCGGCTCGGCCTGGTGCGCCGCCTCCCAGCGGGCGTGAAGGGTCTCGGCGCGGGTCTGGCCGGCGTCGCCGGTCTCGGCGACGAGTTGGTCGATCGTGTCGTAGCCGGCGGCGCGCAGTCCTGCGACGGCCGCCTCGCTGACCACGAAGCGGCGTTGCGTCGGACTTACGCCCAGAATCATGGCGCGTGTCATCCAGCGCGGCAGATCCTGCCATACGACGCCGCGGTGGCGGCGGTCCTCGAGCGCGCGCAGCCGGATCTCCCAGTCCGTCCAGGGCGGCGCGTGGCGCAGTGCGTCCTCGATGGCGCCGACCCGCTTCTGCAGGTCGCCGATCTCGTCGGGCAGCGGCGGCGCGGTGCCTATCCGCGCGCCGATCGTGTCGAGCGCGGCGGTCATGTCGGCGAGGCGCCGGTGCAGCTGCGTGCGCGGCCGGCGGGCGCCCGATGCGGTGGGATAGGTCGATGTCATCTCGCACCTCGCAGGGTTGCCTCAGGCCTCGGAGCGGCCGTCGGATGTCAGGGTCACGTCTTCCACCAGACCTTCGAAGGCGGTCTCGAAATGCTGCGGGATGCGGATCTCGATCTCCGGGCATGGGGCGAGCGTGGCATTGGGGAAGAGCGCCGCCAGATCGGCTTCGAGCTGCGTCGTGGCGTCGCCGAGCAGCCGGTCGATCGCCGAGACGCCGGGTTGCGCCGAGATGCCGAGGATGCGCTTCTGCCGGCAGATGCTCGACATCGAGGCGACGAGGTCGCGCCAGCGCGCCTCGGCGGCCTTCTGGGCGCAGAGCACGCGGTTGACGCTGTCGGCGCGGAGCGTCGCCTCGGTCTCTGTCAGCGAGGCGAAGAGATCGTCCCAGACCAGCAGGTCCTCGCCGTCGAGCGTGCCCAGAAGACCGGCGAGCGCTTTCGGCAGGCGCGGCCCGGCGCCGGGTCTGGCGGCGGCGCGGACCACGTATCCGAGGCCCACGGCGCGCAGCTCGGCGCTGCCGCGCCCGGCCGGATCGACACCCATCACCAGAAGGTCGATGCCGCGGTCGATGTCGTAGAGCGCCTTGCCGCCGATCACCAGGCCCACCGCGTGGCCGTCGTCGCAGCCGCAACACAGGCAGTCGAGGCGCTCGGCGATCTCGCCCCGGAGCGCGATCAGCCGCATCAGCCGGGCGGTGGCTACATCCGGACCGCCGGCGCCGTAGAGCCCGTAGAACAGGAGCGGCGGACGCGCCACGTAGACCAGCCGGTAGCCCGCCCGGGTGGCGCTGAAGGCCTGGACGAAATACTGGATGGCGTTGAGGAAGGTGGCGAGCTGCGGGCTTTCCGGGCGGGCGATGGTCTGGCAGACCATCAGGAAGCGCTCGAGCTGCGCCACGGTGACGACGCTGGTGGCGCCGAGGGCGCGCATCTGCGAGGCGCGGCCGCCGGCGGTGAGCGCGATCATCTCGTCGAAGACGCCGCCGAGATAGGATTCGTCGAGGAACGCCCGCAGATCGCTGGCGCCGCTGTCGGTCAGCTCGCGGTGGAGCTGGCGCAGGGCGGTCAGCGCGCGCGGCCATTCGTTGGGCGCCTGCGCCTCGCGTGCCGCGCCGGTCAGGCCGCGCAGCGCGCCCAGCGCGGCCTCGCGGCGGATTTGCAGGTCCGATCCCGGCGCCTGCAGGATCACCGAGGTGCGGGTGACGCCGGCCTCGGCCAGCGCCTCGCCGGCCAGCACGAGGATCAGATGGCCCATGATGTCGCAGCTCTGCGCCAGCGAGCAGAAAAGCCCCGGCTCCTGCACCGCCAGCGCCGCCATGTAGCGCGCCAGGCGGGAATAGTCCGAGAGGGTGCGGCGCGCGGCGAGGGCGCGGTCGCGCTGCGCCGGGTCGAGCGCCAGCCGCGCGGCCACGAGCCCCGATGTCGCCGCGGCGCGGATCGCCGTGCTCCAGCCGCGCATCTCCGGGGCGATGTCCTTGAGCTTGCTGTCGGACACGAGCGCGTCGAGGTCGCGGTCGAGATCGGCGCGGGCCTCGGCCAGTTCGGGCCGCTCGCCCGTCTGCAGAAGGGCGGGCGGGGCCAGATCGCGGGTCAGCAAGGGGCTGCCGGTGCGTTCGCGGGCGAGCTGGTCGGCGTCGCCCTTGTAGCGGTCGAGCAGTGCCCGGGCGAGCTGTCCCGGATCGGTGGGGTCGGACACCCGGAGCGCGCGGCGGATCAGGTTGTCGACGGTCACCGTGGCGGCGCTGCGCGTCGCCAGGGGCGAGGTCGCGTCATAGGGCGTGGTCATGGCGGGGCACCTCTTGGTTTGCTCAGGCGGCCTGAAGGACGTGCAGGACCGGGCGCGTGCGGGTCCTGGCCGCGGACCGGGCCAGATGTCGGATGACGATGTCGGAGAGCGGCTTGGCCTCGGCGCCCATGGTCAGGGCGAAGCGGCTGGCGCTGACCAGGAAGCGGGGCGGCAGGTTGGGCACGCGGCCGTTGACGAGTTCCACGGCGCCGCGGCGGATGCGCGCCTCGTCGTCGCGTGTGAAGGGGATCACGTCGACCAGCGCGCGCTGCGCCAGGTTGCGGCGCGGCTGGAAGGCGATCTCGTCCACCACGGCGTGGATGATCCGGTTGGCGGAGGTGATCAGCGGCCGCGGGATGCGGGCGGCACGCGCCTCGTCGTAGAGGTCGCGCCAGACCTCGCGCGCCTTGGCCGCGTCGGCGCCGAAGCCCATGCGGCGCATCATCTCGGCGAGGATCAGCGCCCGCAGATAGCCGGTCGGATGGGCGCCGCCGGGCTTGTAGGTCAGCGCCTTGGGGCCGGGATGGGCGAGAAAGTCCATCATCCCCCAGGCCGAGGCGGTGCCGCCCAGCAGCAGCGCCGCCAGATCGGCGAAGATCTCCTTGTGCCAGCGGCGATAGACGGTCGCGACCAGCGGATCGGCGCGGGCGGTGACGAGCCGGCGCGTCAGCGCCTGCTGGTTCTCGGTCCAGAGGCCGAGATCGGATTGCAGGTTGTGGGCGACCTCGTGCAGGAACACCGATTGCCACGGATTGTCGCGATCGTAGGGGATGCGGATCACCGGGAATGGGTTCGTCTCGCCTAGAAGCCTCGCCAGCGCCACGCCGCGCCGCATGGTGGCCGGCGAATAGCCGTGCTCCATATAGGTGATGGGGCGCAGGATCGTCGTGTCGAAGGCCGTGGGCGCTGCCGCCAGTACCGCCTCGTAGCAATCCGCGGCGATGATGTCGTGGGCCGCCAACGCCTGGGCGAAGCCGCCGTTGCGCTGGCTGAAGATCTCGAACAGCATCCCGAAGGTGCGCCGCGCCCGGTCGATCTCGCGCTCGGCCAAGGCGATGGCGATCAGCACCTGTTCGGATGGTTTCCCGGCGCTGCGCTTCAGGAAGGCAGCACGCTTGCCGATCTGTCGGTCGATGCCGGCGAGCCGGCGGTTGGCGGCCTGCAGATGCGCGGGCGATGGCGCGAAGGCGGTCAGGTGGTCGGGGGTCCCGATCCGTTGCGGCGTGAGCGAGGTCAGACGGCGCGACCGGGCCAGCAGGGCGCGGATCTTGGCGTCGACGAACTCGCGTGTGGCGACCGCTTGCATGGTCGGGCTCCCCCTTGTCGCTGGCGCCGGTTCAGGCGGCGGTGATGGTGATCCGCGCGGGACCTTGAATGATGAAGCTGCGCGATCCCCCGGCCTTGGCGGCGCCGGATTTCTTGACGATGCGCAACGCCTGGGGCGTCGGCCGGGCGAGCTTGCGCGTGAGCGTCGGGCTGGCCGCGACCTTGCGCGCCGCGGACTTGACCACGGCGGTGCTGGCGGGTTTCGGCATGCCCTTGCGCGCCGCCATCTTCTTGGCCGAGCGGACGATCTTCGGCAGCGCCCGGACCGCCGTCGGGCCGCGCTTCTGCACCAGGGTCCTGGCGGCGGTCTTGACGTCGCGCACCGCCTTCTTGCGGGCGGCCTGGCTCATCCGCTTGCCAGTGCCCTTGAGCATCGTGCGGGCGCCGATCGTCGCCACGATCGGCAGCATGCGCGGATTGCGCGCGGCGAGCTCGGCGAAGGCCTCGAGGGCCTCCTCCTCGGTCGCCCCCTCCATCCGCAGCCGGCCCAGAAGCTTCGCCGCCTGGGCGCCGATCGCGCCGTAGGGGCCGGGGATCAGCGACAGGGCAGGCGCCGCGGCGCGGGCGATCCGGCCGACTACGGGCGCGGCCTTCTTGACCGCCGATCCGACCTTGCTGGCGGCCGACTTGATGGTCTTGAAGAGCTTGCCGAAGAATTCGTCGGCATCCTCCGAGGCCAGCGAGTAGGCCAGCATTGCGTCGAAGCCGTCCTCGTCGCTCTCGTCGAATCCGTCGTCCTCGTAGTCGTCGAACCCCTCATCCTCGCTGAATTCGTCATATTCGTCGCCCGCGCCCATCGCGTCGTAGGCATCGAATTCGTCGTTCTCGTCGAAGCCGTCGTCGTACTCGTCGAATTCGTCGTACTCGTCGAATTCGTCGCCGAACGCGTCCGCAGCGCCCTCCGCCTCGTCGTAGGCGAGGTCGTCGAACATGTCTTCCTCGTAGAGAGCCATCTCGACACTCCTTCATGGCTGCAATCTGATGGCCTCAACGGCCGGGGGCCGAGACGAGCCGCGACGCGGGCCTCTGAAACTCGGGCCTGCCTTCAGGATGACTTCAATCCACCGGCCCCGTAAGTCGCGCGGTCGGGTGCCCCAGACGAGGTTAGGGAAGTGCGGCCCCGCAACCGGGGACCGCCGGAGAAGGTCGGCGCTTCGGGGTCCCCTGAATCGGTATTTCTACAAGCTCGGTGCAGCGAGGGTTCACAGCGGCGTTGTCAGATTTATGGCGCCTCGGAAGCCGCGATGGGCTCTCGGCGCCACCCGGTCGCCCCGCGGCAACTTGCGGCGTTTCCTCGTCCGAACCTTCAGGGCCGAGGAATTAACGCCGGAACTCCTGCCGGCGTCCGTCTCGCAAAGCTCGCGAAGCCGCTCAGGCGACAGCTCGTCACGCCAGACTCGCCCGCGAAGGATTGCTGTCACATCGGCCCGGCAGGCCAGCCTCGATAGGCCTCCGCATCCGATGCCCTGAGCGTGAGGCCAAGGCCCGGGCGATCCGGTGCTGCAGGCGTCGGTGACGAAGAGTGCCGTCGGTCGGTCGGCGTAGCCGTATCCGAACCCGGTCTCGCCTCCCGCCTCGACCTCGCAGGTCACCGGGGTCGTGGCGTCCCAGGACAGGGTCCCGTCGGCCTCGGCTCGGTCGGTCGGCACGCGGTAGGCGGCCGAGCGGACCGCCCCGATCGGCGCGACGGGGGTCATGCCGTGACGTAGCGCTTGAACGCGTTCTTGATGATCGCGCGCTCGTCCGGGTCGCCCTTCATCAGCGCGCGCGGATCGCGTTCACGGCCTGAGTGCGCTGGCGGACCAGAAAATCCCGCGCCTTGTGGTCGAGCAGCGCTGCCTGCCGCACGGCCGAGCAGGCCTCCATGCCCACGAGGCACGGCCCATCGCGATGCCGCAAGCGGGGGCCATCCACACCCTCAATGGCGACCCATGACGACCCCTTGCCAAGATATCGCGCTCCTGGCGAAGTTGCCGGTTCTCGCGGCGCAGGCGGGCGAGTTCCTCGCGCTCGGTGGTGGTCATCATATCGGGCCGCGTGCCATCCTCGACGTCGGCGTGACCCACCCGGCGATCGATGCGGCGCTCGGCTCGAACTCGCGTGACAGCTTCCCGGGCGCGCGGCCGGATCGGACCAGGTCGACCATCTGGCGCCGGAACTCCGTCGGGTAAGCAGGGTGAGAGCGGGACATCGTGGACACCTCCGGCTGAACTCTCAGGGTGTCCAGGGAAACGGGTCAACTCCACTACCACAGTGCACAGGGTCCTGGAGGGATCGAGAAAGCCGAGCGCGCTTTCGATTCATGGGTCTTCCTCCTTCGTTCAGTCAAAGGTGGAAAATTCCAGTTGGCAACGGCCCGGATCTCGGGGGGTAGGTCACCACCGGCGGCGTCCGACGGCCGCTTTCTGAGCCGGCGCACCATAGTAACCATTCAGCTCGGCAGTTCGTCATCAACGAAGCGGTTGCGTTTGACCTATCGGTAGATCGTCGAAAGGTGCCGACGCAGTTGCGCGGCAATCGTCGAGACGGGCGCCTTCCCGACCAGAAGGTCCTCGATCAGGCGTCGCTCTCGCACGTCCGGATGCGTATGAGCTATCCCTCAACCTACTGTTTTTTGATAAAAGAGGAGATGTCGCAACCCAGTTCAGAATGCGCCCCCCGGCTACAGCGCTTATGCCGAGAATTATGACAACGATATGATATAACAATATTCCTTTGCGGGAAAGTTCGAAATCCTACCCTCTCCTGCAAACGGGCCGTGGTTAACCGCATTCCTGCGGCTGCGTCTCAATCCAGTCAACCTCTGGGCAGAACGGTACTGCCGTTACCAGCTAAAGAAACAGGATCCACAGCACGATCAGGATCCCCGCAATGGTCGCGGCGGCCCAGACGATGGGCCAGAAGCGGCCCTCCTCGCGCTGCACGGAGACCGATTTTGTCGGCGGTGGCGTCGATTCCGAGGTGCCGTGGATGGTCTCTTCCCTGGCCTTCAATGAGGGGTTCAGACCGTCCTTCGTATCCCGTTCCTTGGACGGTTTGTTCATCTCTCCACTCCCAGATGGGCGGCCTGATCGGCCGCGGCGACGCGCCAGCGCACCATCCGGTCGAGGCAGGCCATGCCCGGATCATCGCTGCCGCGCAGTTTCGACATCAGTCCGGCCCACTCCTCCTCCGAGGCTGACCGGGAAAACTCCGCCACCGCGCCGCGCACCACGCCCTCGGGGGTCGTTCCGTCGCGCCGGGCGGCCTCGGCGACAGATCGGGCCAAGGCGGGATCGGCCCGTTCCAGCCATGCGGGGAAGGCACCCGACCGATCGCGCGCGGCCGCCAGGATGTCGCCCAGCATCATCGCCATCACCGCGCCGCCGCGTCCGGGGCGGGCTCGATCACGATGCCCTCGATCCGCGCCTCCTCGGCCAGCGCCGCCACGTAGCGCATGGCGGCCACGGTCCAGCCGCGCGCGGCCAGCATCTCGGCGATCTTGCTGCGCACCGCCTCGAAGGGCAGGATCTCGCCGTCGATCCGGCGATGCAGGCGCAGCACGTGCCAGCCGTGCTCGGAGCGGACCGGATGGCGATGGGTCGTGCCGGGCTGCAGCGTCTCCACCGCCTCCCAGACCTCGCGGACCAGCTCGCCGCGCCGGATCTGCCCCAGCGAGCCGTCCTGAGACGCCGAGGGGCAACCGGACAGCTCGCGCGCAGCGGCGGCGAAGGACGCCGGGTCCGCGCCGACCTCGCCGATCAGCGCCCGGGCCCGGATTCCCGCGGCGCGCCAGGCCTCGTCGCCCTCTCCCTCGGGCTCGATGAGGATGTGGGAGACCTCGAAGAGATCGGCGGTGCGGAACCGCCCGCGCCGCGCTTCGTAGTAGCGGCGGCATTCCTCCTCGCCCGGCTCGCCCGGATCGAGCTCGGCGTCGAGCAGCGCGGCGATGACCGCGTCGGCATTGGTCTCCACCCGGCCGGCCTCGTCCGGTTCGGAATCCGCCTCGAGGCCCCGGCGCCGCGCCTCCTGGAGCAGGAGTTCGCGGATCGCAAGCGCCCGCGCCGCCTCGGTCCAGGCGGCCTCGGGGCTGGCGGCGGGGTGATGCTGTATCTCCTGCGCGATGCCTTCGGGGGGGATCTCGACACCGTTGACCCGGACCTCGGAGAATGTCGGCGGGGCCGGGGCGGGGGGCGCCGCCGGGCCGCCGCAGCCGCGCGCCTGGCAGGCGCTCGGCATCCGGGTCGTCTCGCGCGGCTCGGGGCGCAGGCGCGGGATTCTGGAGGTCCTGCGTCATGTGCCGGCCCGCCCGGATTCGGCCTTCTGGCGGGCGATGGCGGTGGTGTCGCCGTACTTCGGCGCGGCCGCGTAGATGCCGTCCGGACGCTTCTTCGAGGAAAGCGTGCGGACGATCTGGTAGCCCGGACGGAGCAGGAACCAGATCGGCGCGCTCCAGATGTGCACGAGGCGCGTGAAGGGCGTGATCAGGAACAGCGTCAGCCCGAGAATGATGTGCAACTTGTAGATCAGCGCCACCCCGGATAGCAGACTCGGCGCCTCGGGATCGAAAGTGACGATGGCGTTCGCCCAGCCCATGAACCGGACCATCTCCCCGCCGTCGAGATGCTGCATCGTCCAGTAGGTCGTGGCCACGCCCAGGACCAGCTGCAGCCAGATCAGGACCAGCACGGCGAAGTCGCCAATGGAGGAGGTCTGCCGAACCCGCGGCTCGAACAGGCGGCGATGGAGCAGCATCGAGGCTCCCACCAGCGCGGCGATGCCGGCGATGCCGCCCACGATCAGCGCGCCGAACTGCTTGAAGCCGTGACTGATCCCGGCGGCGTCGAAGACATTGATCGGCGTCAGCAACCCGACGAAATGGCCCGCGAACAGGACCAGCACGCCCAGGTGGAACAGGTTCGAGCCCCAGATCATCTGCTTGCGGCGCAGGAACTGGCTCGATTGCGAGCGCCAGGAATACTGGTCCGCGTCGAAACGCAGGATCGAGCCGACGATCAGCACCGTCACCGCCAGGTACGGATACCACCCGAATGCCAGTTGATTGATGAAGTCGTTCATCACGCCCCTCCGCTTCTGCGTGCCGCCACCATGGCCTTGCCGGCCGCCCTGAGCCTGGCGGTCATCCCCGTGGGGCCGCCCATGTCGTGTTGGGTGAAGGTCACCGGCGCCTCCTCCCACTCCGCGTCGACCCGCGCCGGGTCCTCGGAGGGCGCGTTCTGTTGCAGTTCCGCCAGCGCCTCGCGGTCGAGCCGGCCACCGCCCAGCACCACCAGCGCGGCAAGCACCCCGGCATAGGCCGAGCCGCGCTCGCGCAGCCGCTCCTCAAGCGCGGCGAAGACGTGGCCGGGCTCGGCCAGGGTCTCGCGCGCCTCCGCCTCCGGCAGGCACGAGGCGTATTCGACGAAGACGGGGATGAAGTCGGGCAGCTCGCCGCTGTCGAGGAGGCAGCCGGCGTCCATGTATTGCCCGGCCAGGTCGATCATCGCCTGTCCACGCTCGCGGCTCTCGCCGTGTACGTGCTCGAACAGGTGCAGCGACAGCGACCGCGAGCGATCGAACAGCTCGCTGTAAGCGGCCTGCAGGTCGAGCAGGTCCTCCGTCTCAAGCGCCGCGAGCAGCGGCTCCAGCGCCCGGCGCGCGGGCGCCGGCAACGCCCCCTCCTCGAACAGCGCCTCGCGGATCTCGCCGGCATGGGTCTTCAGTTCGGCCGAGGGGTAGCCCAGAAGCAGGGCCAGGGCGCGCAGGGTCAGCTTCATGTCGGCACGTCCATGTAGGGTTTCTTGGGGGTGCTCTTGGCGCCGCCGAAGAGGTTGGTGCGGCTCTTGCCGCCGGTGCCCTCGTGCAGGCCGAACCCGGCCGAGCCGCGCAGCACGTAGGCGTCCTCGTCCAGTTCCCGGTGCGCGGTGGGGATGACGTATCGATCCTCGTAGGCGGCGAGCGCCATGATCTTGTACATCTCCTCGATGGTGGCGGCGTCGAGCCCGACCCGCTCGGGGATCTTCTCGTCGATCCGGCCCTCGACGCTTTTCGCGCGCATGTAGGAGCGCATCGCCAGCATCCGCTCCAGCGCGGTCGCCACGGGCGCCTCGTCTCCCGCGGTCAGCAGGTTGGCGAGGTAGCGCAGCGGGATCCTGAGCGAGCGCACGTCGGGCATCCCGTCGAGGGCGCTGATCCTGCCGGCCTCGTGGGCGGACTGGATCGGCGAGAGCGGCGGCACGTACCAGACCATCGGAAGAGTGCGGTATTCAGGGTGCAGCGGGAAAGCGACCTTCCACTCGATCGCCATCTTGTAGACGGGCGAGCGGCGCGCGGCCTCCAGCCACTGGTCGGGGATGCCCTCGGCGCGGGCGGCGGCCTGCACCTGCGCGTCGTTCGGGTCGAGGAACACGTCGAGCTGGGCAGGGTAGAGATCCTTCTCGTTCTCCACCGAGGCCGCGGCCTCGATCCGGTCGGCATCGTAGAGGATCACGCCGAGATAGCGGATCCGGCCCACGCAGGTCTCGGAACAGACGGTGGGCTGGCCGGTCTCGATCCGCGGATAGCAGAAGATGCACTTCTCCGACTTCCCCGTCGACCAGTTGTAGTAGATCTTCTTGTAGGGGCAGCCCGAGACGCACATCCGCCAGCCGCGGCACTTTTCCTGGTCGATCAGGACGATGCCGTCCTCGGCGCGCTTGTAGATCGCCCCGGATGGACAGGAGGCGAGGCAGGTCGGGTTCAGGCAATGTTCGCAGAGCCTGGGCAGGTACATCATGAAGGTCTTCTCGAACTCGCCGTAGATTTCCTTCTCGATGCCCTCGAAATTGCTGTCCTGTCCCCGGTTGGCGAATTCGCCGCCCAGCATGTCCTCCCAGTTGCCGGACCACTCGATCTTGTCCATGACCTCGCCGGTCAGCAGCGAGCGCGGCTTGGCGGCGGGCTGCGCCTGCAACTCGGGCGCTTTCTGCAGCCACTCGTATTCGAACGTGTAGGGTTCGTAGAAATCGTCGATCTCAGGGAGATGCGGATTGGCGAAGATCTTCGACAGGATGCGCCATTTCGATCCCTGGCGCGGGACGATCTTGCCGTTCTTCTTGCGGACCCAGCCGCCGTGCCAGCGCTTCTGGTTCTCCCAATCCTTGGGATAGCCGATGCCGGGCTTGGTCTCGACGTTGTTGAACCAGACGTATTCGACCCCCTCGCGGTTGGTCCACACGTTCTTGCAGGTGACCGAGCAGGTGTGACAGCCGATGCATTTGTCGAGGTTCAGGACCATCGCGACCTGTGCGCGCACTTTCATTCCGCAGCCTCCTTCTCGCTGCCGATGCCCCGGTCGGGCGTTCCGGTCGGTTCATCCTCCTCGGCGGACTTGTCGAACCAGTTGATCTGGCTCATCTTTCGAAGGATCACGTATTCGTCCCGGTTGGCGCCCACGGTGCCGTAATAGTTGAACCCGTAGGCCAGATGGGCATAGCCGCCGATCATGTGCGTGGGCTTCATGTTGATCCGGGTGACCGAGTTGTGGATGCCGCCGCGCTGGCCGGTAATCTCGGATCCGACCGTGTTCACCAGCTTCTCCTGGGCGTGGTACATGATGCACGATCCCGGCATGATCCGCTGGCTGACGATGGCCCGGGCGGTCAGCGCGCCGTTGACGTTGAAGATCTCGATCCAGTCGTTGTCGACGATCCCTGCCGCGCGCGCGTCGTCCTCGCTGATCCAGACGGCGGGGCCGCCGCGGTTCAAACTCAGCATGATCAGGTTCTCGGTATAGGTCGAGTGGATGCCCCATTTCTGGTGCGGCGTCAGGAAATTGAGCATGATCTCCGTGTTGCCGTTGGACAGCTTGCCGGCCGCGGCGGCGACCGAGCGGGTGTCGATCGGCGGCCGCCAGGTCACCATCGCCTCCCCGAAGGCGCGCATCCAGTGGTGGTCCTGGTAGAGCTGCTGGCGCCCGGTCAGCGTGCGCCAGGGGATCAGTTCGTGGACGTTGGTGTAGCCCGCATTGTAGCAGACATGCTCGCTCTCCAGCCCCGACCAGGTGGGAGAGGAGATGATCTTGCGCGGCTGGCTGATCACGTCGCGGAAGCGGATCTTCTCCTCCTCCTTGCCCTCGGCCAGGTGGGCGTGGGGGCGGCCGGTGATCTTCGACAGGGCTGCCCAGGCCTTCAGCGCGACCTCGCCGTTGGTCTCGGGCGCCAGCGTCAGGATGGTCTCGCAGGCGTCGATGTCTGTGTCGATCTTCGGGCGCCCGGCGGAGGATCCGGACAGGACCTGCCCATTCAGCCGGCCCAGCAGCTCCACGTCGTGATCGGCGTTCCACGAAATGCCCTTGCCGCCGTTGCCGTGTTTTTCCAGCGCCGGGCCCAGCGCGGTGAAGCGCGCGAAGGTCTCGGGGTAGTTCCGCTCCACCAGTGCGACGGCGGGCATGGTTCTGCCCGGCACCGGCTCGCACTCGCCGCGCGCCCAGTCCTTCGGCTCGTAGGGCTGGGCAAGTTCGCCCGGCGTGTCGTGCTGAATCGGGGTCAGGACCACGTCGTGCTCCACCCCCAACACCTCGGGACAAATCTCGGAGAACTTGGCCGCCAGCCCGCGGAAGATGGCCCAGTCGCTGCGCGCCTCCCAGGCCGGGTCCACGGCCGCCGTCAACGGGTGGATGAACGGGTGCATGTCCGAGGTGTTGAGGTCGTGCTTCTCGTACCAGGTCGCCGTGGGCAGCACGACATCGGCATAGAGCGAGGTGGTCGACATGCGGAAGTCGATGTTGACCATGAGGTCGAGCTTGCCGACCGGCGCCTCCTCGTGCCAGGCGACCTCCTCCGGGCGGTCGGTGGCGGCGGCCTGCTCGGTGCCGACCACGCCGTGCATCGACCCGATGAAGTGCTTGAGAAAGTATTCGTGGCCTTTGCCCGAGGCCCCGAGCACGTTGGAACGCCAGAAGAACATGTTGCGCGGCCAGTTGCGCGGATTGTCCGGGTCGGCGCTGGCCATGGCGAGGGTGCCGTCCTTCAGCCGCTTCGCGATTGCCTCGCCGGGATTGCCGCCGGCCTCCTTCAACTCGCGTCCGATCTCCAGCGGGTTCGCCTGCAGTTGCGGCGCGGAAGGAAGCCAGCCCATCCGTTCGGCGCGCACGTTGTAATCGATCATCGACCCAGACCAGTCGCCCGGCGGCGCCAGCGGCGAAAGGATCTCGGCCGGCTTCAGCGTGTCGTAGCGCCACTGGTCGGTATGGGCGTAGAAGAAGCTGGTGCCGTTCATCTGCCGCGGCGGCCGGCCCCAGTCGAGCGCGAAGGCGAGCGGCAGCCAGCCGGTCTGCGGGCGCAGCTTCTCCTGGCCCACGTAGTGCGCCCAGCCGCCACCCGACTGGCCGATGCAGCCGCACATCACCAATAGCTGGATGATGCCGCGATAGGCCATGTCCATGTGGTACCAGTGGTTGAGCCCCGCCCCGAGGATTACCATCGACCGGCCGCGCGTCGTCTCGGCGTTCTGCGCGAATTCGCGCGCGACCTGGATGATCGCCTCGCGCGGGGTGCCCGTCACCTTCTCGGCCCAGGCCGGGGTGAAGGGCATGTCGTCGTCGTAGCTGGTGGCGACGTTGCCGCCGCCGAAGCCGCGGTCGAGCCCGTAATTGGCACAGTAGAGGTCGAACACGGTGGCGACGCGGACCGTCTCGCCGCCCGCCAGCGTGATCTCGCGCAGGGGGATATTGCGCATCAGCACCTTTTCGTGCGCCGTCGCTTTCCAGTCATGGGGCGCGGTGCCGCCGAAATAGGGGAAGGCGACGGGTTCGATCGAATCGTGGTGCTGCGCCAGCGTCATGCGCAGCCGGATGTCGCGGCCCTTGCCGTCCTTCTCTTCCAGGTTCCACTTGCCCTGTTCGCCCCAGCGGAAGCCAGAGGAGCCGAGCGGGGCGACGAGCTCGTCCGTCGTCTCGTCGATGCCGATCGCCTTCCAGTCGGGATTGTTCGCCTCGCCGAGATTGTCGGTCAGGTCCGCCGCCCGCAGCATCCGGTCCGGCACCAGCCGTCCGTCGCGCTCCTGTACCGTGACCAGCAGCGGGAAGTCGGAATATTTCCGGGCGTAATCGGTGAAGTACTCCGACGGCCGGTCGAGGTGGAACTCGCGGAGGGCGACATGGCCGAAGGCCAGCGCCAGCGCCGCGTCGGTGCCCTGCTTGGGGTGTAGCCAGATATCGGAGAACTTGGCTGCCTCGTTGTAATCGGGCGCGATCACCGCCGATTTCGCGCCGCGATAGCGGACCTCGGAGTAGAAATGCGCGTCGGGCGCCCGCGTCATCGGCACGTTGGAGCCCCAGACCAGCAGGAAACCGGCATTGTACCAGTCGGCGCTTTCGGGAACGTCGGTCTGCTCGCCCCAGGTCTGCGGGCTCGACGGCGGCAGGTCGCAATACCAGTCGTAGAAGGACAGCAGCGTCGAGCCCAGCAGCGACAGGTAGCGCGACCCGGCGGCGTAGGAGATCATCGACATGGCCGGGATCGGCGAGAAGCCGGCGATCCGGTCGGGGCCGTATTCCTTCACCGTGTAGGCGTTGGCTGCTGCGATCAGTTCGTTGATCTCGTCCCAGCCCACGCGGACGAAGCCGCCACGGCCGCGCTTGGCCACCCAGTCGCGGCGTTTCTTCGGATCCTCGGCGATCGACCGCCAGGCGGCGACCGGGGTCATGCTCTCGCGCGCCTCGCGCCAATGCCGGATCAGCCGCGCCCGGACCAGCGGATACTTGATGCGGGTGCCGGAATAGAGATACCAGCTGTAGCTTGCCCCCCGCGGACAGCCGCGCGGCTCGTGGTTGGGCAGGTCGGGGCGAGTGCGGGGATAGTCGGTCTGCTGCGTCTCCCAGGTGACGATCCCGCCCTTCACGTAGATCTTCCAAGAACACGAGCCGGTGCAGTTCACCCCGTGGGTAGAGCGCACGATCTTGTCCGCCGCCCACCGCTTTCGATAGGCGTCCTCCCATTTCCGCGTCTCGTTGGTGGTGATCCCGTGGCCGCCGGAGAACTTCTCCTGCTCGCGCCGGAAATAGGTCAGTCGATCGACAAAATGGCTCATGAATGGCTCCTTCCGGTCAATACGGGCGAGAGGGATTGGGCCGGCCGGTGGAGCGGCGCGCAGGTCGCCTTGTCACGACCGGGGCGGGCGGGCCGAGCACGGGTCAGGCCGCCTGCGGAGCGGTGCCGGTCGCAGCCGGCGCGGTGTCGTGGAGCAGCCCAGCGGGGCGGGTGTAGAAGGCCCAGGTGATGACGAGACAGATCACGTAGAACCCCAGGAAGCCCCAGAGCGCCGCGATGGAACTGCCGGTCAGCGAGATCGAGGTGCCGTAAGCCTTGGGGATGAAGAAGGCGCCGTAGGCGGCGATCGCGCTGGTGAAGGCGATGATGGCGGCGCTCTCGCGCTCGGACTGGCGGCGTTGTTCCTGCGCCGTCAGATCCGGCAGCAGCCTCGGCACCTCGCGCGCCATGATGATCGGAATCATCTGGAAGGTGGAGGCATTGCCCACTCCGGTGAGGAAAAACAGCAGCATGAAGCAGGCGAAGAAGCCGAAGAACGCACCCGGGGCCGCGGGATTGCCGAGGAAGGAGATCACCCCGAACACCGCCGCGATCATTGCCGCGAAGGTCCAGAAGGTGACCCGCGCGCCGCCGTATCTGTCGGCGAGCCAGCCAGTGCCGGCCCGGCTCAGCGCCCCGATCAGCGGCCCGAGGAAGACGAACTGCAGCGCGTTCACCTCTGGGAATTGCAGACGCGTCAGGAGCGGGAAGCCGGCGGAATAGCCGATGAAGCTGCCGAAGGTTCCGGTATAGAGCACGCACATCAGCCAGTTGTGCTTGCGGGTGAAGATGATCGCCTGCTCGCGGAAGCTCGCCTTGGCGTCGGCGATGTCGTTCATGCCGAGCCAGGCCGCGGCGGTCGCCGCGAGGATGAAGGGCACCCAGACGAAGCCCGCATTCTGCATCCAGAGCTGCTGGCCGTCGCCGGTGGACTGCGGTTCGCCCCCGAAGACGCCGAACACGCCTGCGGTGATGACGATGGGCACCAGGAATTGCATCACCGAGACACCCAGGTTGCCGAGCCCGGCATTGAGTGCCAGAGCGTTGCCTTTCTCCTTCTTGGGGAAGAAGAAGGCGATGTTGGCCATCGACGAGGCGAAGTTGCCGCCCCCCAAGCCGCAAAGCAGCGCCAGGACGAGGAAGATCAGGTAGGGCGTCTCGGGGTTCTGTACCGCGTAGCCGATGCCCAGCGCGGGCAGCAGGAGCGAGGCGGTCGACAGGGTCGTCCAGAGCCGGCCGCCGAAGATCGGCACCATGAAGCTGTAGAAGATCCTCAGCGTCGCCCCGGACAGGCCTGGCAGCGCGGCAAGCCAGAACAGCTGCGACGAGGTGAAGTCGAAGCCGATGGAGGGCAGGCGCGCAACCACGACCGACCACACCATCCAGACCGCGAAGGCCAGGAGCAGCGCCGGGATCGAGATCCACAGGTTGCGCCGGGCGATGCGCTCGCCCTTCTCCGTCCAGAATTGCGGCTCCTCGGGCCGCCAGTCCTCGATCACGCGCGGCATGGCCGTGCGCTCGGGGTGGTGAACCTCCTGCATCTCCGGCAGTTCGGGGAGGCCCTCCAGCGCCGGCCCGCGTGCCTGGCGCTCCATCACCTGGATGGAGACGTGCATCCAGACCAGCGCGATGGCAACGAGGAAGAACAGCAGCAGGAAGCAGCTCGTGTAGATGCCGGTCAGGTCGAGAAGCGCCCCGAAGGCGATCGGCAGGACAAAGCCGCCGAGGCCCCCGATCATGCCGACGAGACCCCCGACCGCGCCGACATTGTTGGGGTAGTAGACGGGGATGTGCTTGAACACCGCCGCCTTGCCCAGGCTCATGAAGAAGCCGAGCGCGAAGAGCACGATGACGAACGGCCAGAACCCCATCTCGGTGGAGAAGGCGATCGGCCCGCCCACGCCCTGGATCACGTAATCCGTGGGCGGGTAGGACAGCATGAAGAGGAAGACGAGCGAGAAGCCGAAGGTCCAGTACATCACCCGGCGCGCGCCGAACCGGTCCGAGAGATGGCCGCCATAGGCGCGGAAAAGCGACGCCGAAAACGAGAAGCTGGCCGCGGCCATGCCCGCGGTGCGGATGTCAACGCCGTAGACTTCGATCAGGTAGTGCGGCAGCCACAGGGCCAGCGCCACGAACGCGCCGAACACGAAGAAATAGTAGAGCGAGAAGCGCCAGACCTGCAGCCGCCGCAGCGGCGCGAATTGCTGCGCGAGGCTTGGCGGCCGCTCGCCGGAGCGGCGCCGTTCGACCAGGTGAGGATCGTCCTTGGCCAGAACAAAGAATGCGATCGCGATGATTGCGAGACCCGAGGCCCAGACATGAGCCACGCCGTGCCAGCCGAAGCCCACCATGACGAAGGGCGCGACGAACTTGGTGACCGCCGCGCCGACATTGCCGGCGCCGAAAATCCCCAGCGCCGTGCCCTGGCGACCGGCCTCGTACCAACGCGAGACGTAGGCGACACCGACGATGAACCCGCCGCCCGCGAACCCGATGCCGAGCGCCGCGACGAGATACATCAGGTAGCTGTCCGCCAGCGTCAGCAGCCACGTCGCCAGCGCCGTCAGCAGCATCTGGGCGGAGAAGACGATCCGCCCGCCGTACATTTCCGTAATGATTCCCAGGAACAGGCGGCTGACCGAGCCGGTGAGAATCGGCGTGGCGACCAGCAGTCCGTATTGGAACTCGGTCAGGCCCAGTTCGGCCTTTATGGCGATTCCGATGATGGAAAAGATCGTCCAGACCGCGAAGCAGGCCGTGAAGGCGATCGTGCTGAGGACCAAGGCACGGGTCTGATCCGGCTTTGAAACGCTGTTCACACTCTGCAAACCGAAGTCCTCCCGGATGGCCTTTCGCGGACCGTGGCGTCCTGCTGCGTGGCGCGTCATTGCGGCAGATCAATCTTCGTGCGGCCTTCGCCGATTCAGGCGGCCTCGCGATGGGTCAGCAGAGGACCCGTCCCCGCCGAACCCGTTAGCCGTCAGGCCGCCATCACTTCCTCTGCGGGGCCGAAATTCTCGTAGCGGATGCGGTCCTGCGACACGCCTGCGCTGGTCAATCCCCGGATGCATGTGGCCATGAACCCCGTCGGACCGCACACGAAATACTCCGCTTCGTGGATTGGCGTATTCTTCCGCAGCCACTCCGGGGTGATGCGTCCGGCCCGGTCGAAATCCCGTCCGCGCAGATCCGAACCGCGCGGCGCTTCGTAGAAGAGGGTGGCACGCCTCGGCCCGGAGCCGGTAAGGATCCGGACATGATCCTTCATGGCATGGGTGGACCCGTCGAGCGTCCCGTGGACGAACTGGACCGGCGCCTCCGGGCGGGTCTCGGCCAGTGTCTCGAGCATCGCGATCATCGGCGTCAATCCGACGCCACCGCTGAGCAGGACGACGGGCCGCTCGGGCACCTCGGGCAGGACGAAATCGCCCGCCGGCGGCGCCACGCTCAGCGTTTCTCCGGGACTCACCGCGTCATGCAGCCAACCCGACACGATCCCATCTGGCTCGCGCTTGACCGAGATGCGGTAGGTGGCACCGTTCGGTGCGGAGGAGATGCTGTAGTTGCGCTGAAATCGGCCGCGACCCGGCACGTCAAAGGAGAAGGTCAGGTATTGCCCCGGCTTGTGCGCGACGGCCGGGCCGCCATCCGCCGGACGCAGCACGAACGAGGTGATCACCCCGCTCTCCACGGTCTTCTCCGCTACCACGAAATCGCGCCATCCGGTCCAGCCGCCCGGGCTGGAAGCGATCTCCCGATAAAGCTCGGCCTCGCGCCCGATGAGCAACTCGGCCAGGAACCAGTAAGCCTCGCTCCAGGCGACCAGTATCTCCTCGGTGGCAGCCTCGCCCAGCACCTCGGCGATGGCCTTCATCAGCGCGTTGGCGACATAAGGATAGTGTTCCGGCAGGATCTGCAGCCCCACATGCTTCTGCGCGATGCGCTCCACCGCAGGGGTCATGACCTGCAGGCGGTCGATGTTGCGGGCATAGGCGAGGATCGCGTCTGCGAGCGCCTTGGGTTGCGAGCCCTCCGCGCCGTGGTGAGACTGGTTGAACAGCTCGCGGATATGCGCGTCCTCGAACAAGTGTCCGTACATCGTCCGGGTGATCTGAAGGCCGCGTGCCTCGAGGGCCGGAACCGTGGCCTTTACCGTGTCGACCGTCGTCTGGCTGAGATGGGCTGTCATGGTGGCTCCTTACTGGTACACCGCAGGACCGGGTCGCGGGCCCGACCTTCAAAGGTGCACTTTCAATGCACCTTTACCCCGACATAACCACATGGCAGGAAGCATGCAAATAAAATACATCTTTATTTCGAAACCGCTGATATGCGTCTGACCCGCTACACCGATTACAGCCTGCGGGTCCTGATGTACCTGGCGGCTAGGCCGGACGGACTGGCCCGGATCGGCGAGATTTCCGCGGCCTACGGTATCTCTCAAAATCACCTGATGAAGGTGGTGCAGGATCTGGTGCGGCTGGGCTTCGTCACCAGCGTTCGGGGTCGCAATGGCGGGATCCGCCTCGCGCGTGACCCGGCGGAGATCAACATCGGAGCGGTCGTGCGCGCGACCGAGGACAGCTTTCAAGTTGCGCCTTGCGACACCTGCGTCATCGCCCCGGCCTGCGGCCTGAAATGCGCACTGGAGGAAGCGGTCCGGGCGTTCCTCGCCGTGTTGGACACATACACCCTCGCCTCGCTTCCCGCGCGCCAGATCGCCCTGAATGACATTTTCCCAGAACCCTCCGAGGAACAGGGAACGGGCGGGAAGGACGACACGCTCAGAAGCGAATGAACTCGAGACGGTCCCCAGGATCAGCCTCTCGAACGTCAGATCGGACACGGCCTTGCGAAGGCGTTCGTTCTCCTTCTCGAGCTCTTACAGCCTCTTCCCCCGGTCGGTCTTCAAGCCCCGAATTCCCAGCGCCACCAGTAGTATGTGAACTGCATTACCCTGATCGATCTTACCGCCTCGGCCACCGATCGGCCCTGCGAGACCAGCACGTCGACCTGCCGAAGCTCCGCGACGCTCCCCTTCGGCTTGTGCCTCTTCTTTCCCCTACCTCAATCCTCCATCTGGCTCGAAAGCCTACTTCAGGGAGGGCCGCTTTACAGGGGCAGACCCCTGGACGCGCCGCGTCTACAGCGCGGCGGAGCGAATCTGGAGCGAGCCGGGGGTCGAGATCCCGATCACGATCGTACCTGACCCCATCTTCCTGCTCGGCGGTGACGCCGATCCGCGTTATGGCCAAAATCGCCAAAGCACCCCGACGCCGGCAAACGACGGGTGCAGCAGGAGCAGGACGACCACCATTCCCAAGGCACCCGAAAGGCGCAAGACGACGCCGTGAGGCGGCAAGAGGGGCCCGCTGCGCATCTGCGCCACCGTCTGCAGCCAGGCCGCGCTCCCCATCTCTTTCCGGCGCCGGTGGTCGATGATCTTCATGCCTGCCAGCGCGAAGACCGCGAAGCTGCCGAACACCAGAGCATGGGCGAGATCGCCGTTCACCACCAGATGCGCGGCCGACCAGAGGAAGAAGGCGCCCAAGACCGGGTGGCGCACCCAGCGCAGGAGGCCCGGCTTCTGCGGGTCGAACGCTTCGTTCCGCCTGCCGCCGAAGGAGAGCGGATTGGGACGGAAGAGGCCGAACGCCAGGATCAGGCAAGCCGCAACCATCGCCGCAAGCACCAGCCAGTGCGCCCCTGGCGGCTCGCGCCAGAGCAGGACGAAGGGGGCCCGATCGGCCGCGAAGAAGAGCAGGGCGAGAAGGGCAAGCGAGAGGATCGAATAGACGATGCCAAACCCCGCCTGCCCCAGCCGCGCTACCAGCCACAGCCGCACCGGCGGACGCACCGGGACCGAGTGCAGGAGGAAGAAGCCGACGAAGGCCGCGATGAACTCGGTCCAGTCCACTCCTCAGAGCTCCGACCGGGCTCTCAGGAGGTGGCGTCCGTAGTGGACGGAGAAGCCGCCGAACGCGGCAATCCAGGCGAGGCCGGAAAGCTCGTAGAGCGGCGATGCGAGCGCCGGCAGCGGCCCTGCAAGGGCGCGCGCCCCGACCGACAGGATCACCAGCAGGTAGATCGCGATTGTGCCGGCATCGGCGGTTAGCGTCTGCCCCGTATGGCCGAGGGTCGCCCGCGTCATCACTGCGAGCGTCATCAGGCCGAGCGCTCCCGCCATCCAGACATGCTGCGCTGTCGGCGCTGAGAGCGCGCCCGGCCAGAGGATCGCGACTCCCACGGCAACTGCCCCGAGCGGCACGAAGGCGTATCCGGCGTGCAGGACCAGAAGCAGCGGCTCCGCCCCGGTCCGGTGCCCGGCCCAGCGGACCAGCCGCCAGGCGTGCAAGGCAGCTGCGACGAGCAGCGCCATGCCGGTCACGAAGGCGTCCGGCGCGGCGACCCAGAGCAGAAGCGCGAGGGCGAGGATCAGCAGCGCCAGCCCGTCGAACCGCTGCATGGGCGGGGTCGGCAGGACGGAGCCCTGCCGCTTGACCAGCCAATTGCGGGTGAAAGACGGGATGATCCGGCCGCCGATCACCGCGACCATCAGGATGCCGGCGCCGAGCCCAAGCCGTAGCCCGGCGCCTTGGGCGGCATAAGCTCCCCTTGCCGCCTCCCGGTGAAACACCGCGTCGCCGAGGATCAGGATACCCAGCATCGCCAGAACGACGAGGTTGCGCCAATTCCGCCCCCGGACGATCTCGCAGCCGATCGCGGCCGCGAGCACAAGCGGGAACAACAGGTCCGCAAGAGCGACGAGCAGAGGCTGCAGAGCTGCGGAGAAGAGGATCGCGATCCGGCCGAGAATCCAGAGAGAGAACAGGCCGCCAAGCGGCCAGCCGACGAGGGGCGACCGCCCCGTCCAGTTCGGCACTGCCGTCAGAAGAAAGCCCGCGACAACCGCGAAGAGATAGCCGAACAGGAACTCGTGGGCATGCCACGAGACCGGGTCGAAGGCGGTGGGGAGGGTAACATACCCCCCCAGCATCGGTATCCAGAGCGCCATGGCCAGCATGGCCCAGAGCCCGGCGCCAAAGAAGAACGGGCGGAACCCGTAGGCGAGGAGGGCCGGCCCACGCCAGGCGCGCATCTGTTCGGCTGGGCTCGTCATGTCGGTCTGCCCTTCCCGGTTCCGCTACAGAGCGCTGCCCGGCCGCTTCAGGCGCCCTTCGAGGTAGTCGCGCAGCACGACGGCCTGGTTGTGCTCGCGGTCCTTCGCTGCGAAGAGTAGCGTGACTGTCCCCGCGCGGCACCAGACCAAGCAGCGGTCCACCGCCTCGGGGTGGCCGTGGAGTTCGGCGATGTAGTGGCCGCGGAACGCCTCCCATTTCTCGGGCTCGTGCCCGAACCACTTCCGGAGTTCCGTGCTCGGCGCGACGTCGCGCATCCACTCGTCGAGCCTCAGGTCGGCCTTGGCAATACCACGCGGCCACACCCGGTCGACCAGAAGCCGGGCTCCACCCATCGTATCAGGCGCATCGTGGACGCGCGCGATGCGGATGTCAGGTGTCCCGCTCACTCCTCCCCGGTCTCCTTCAGCAGGTCCAGCGTCTTCGCTGTGTGGGCGAAGGCCGCGCCGGCCCGCATCTCGGCGGCGACCCAGACCGCCTCCATGATCTGCTCGGAGCTCGCCCCTTCGCGGCGCGCGGCCTTCACATGGGCCTCGATGCACCACGGGCACTGCGTGACATGCGCCACCGCTACCGCGATGAGCTGCTTGGTGCGGGTGTTGAGAGTGCCCTCGGCGAATACCGCCTTGGTGAACGCCTTGAAGGCGTCGTCGGCCTCGGGGGCGAGCGCGTGACGACGCTCGGCGGTCTCGCGCGAAGGCTTCGGGAAGCGGATATCTGACATGGTCATCTCCGGGTGATGCAGATCCTGCTCGGTGACGTCGCGGCTCGTCGCACCAGTAGTCGTTCGCCGCGGCCCACAGTGCGAGGTAGGCAGCGACCGCGCCCGAAACATCGATCCTTCAGACTGCCCTCTCGAACCGGGGGAATAGCACATCGTTCTCGAGCCGCATGTGCTCCGTCAGGTCGTCGGTGAACTCGGCAAGCCCGGCGTAGAGGGTAGCCCAGCTGCTGCAGGCGGTGCCGGGGAGGGTCAGATCGCAGGTCAACCGCCGGATCTTGGCGGCCGCGCGGTCGTGGTGCTCGTGATCGGCACGCATTGCGGCGATCAGGGTCTCGACCCCCGCGCCGCCGCCCCTGCGGATGGCCGGAAAGAGCACGAGTTCCTCCTTCTTCATGTGGACCTCCATCTCCCCGATCATCTGTCCCAGGAGGTCGAAGAGTCCGTCGGGCACCCCTTCGTCGCCAAAATGAAGATCCTCGACCATCTCGGCCAGCTTCGCCAGCACCGGGAGCTGCTCGCGGTGGCGGGCATGATAGCGGGTCTCGATGCGGCGGGTCAGTTCGACTGCATCGAGAGGCGAAGCAGCATCGGCCATCGGGGCATCCTTTCGTCAGCGCAACACGGGAACGGCGTCGGTGGCGGCCTGCTTCTCGCGAACCGCGATGTGCAGCGAGCGGGCGATGCGCTCGGCCCGCTCGATGACATGAGCCGACCCCGCGGGGGGGCAGGTCTCGTGCGCGGTCTCGCGAAAAAAAGCGAGCCAGCGCTCGAAATGTTCCCAGTTCACCGGCAGGTGCGCATGTTTCGGCACCGGCGCGCCGTGGTAGCGTCCGGTCATCAGAGCGACTGAAGACCAGAAGCTCACCATCCGCTCAAGGTGCGTTTCCCAGTCCGCAATGCGGGCAGCGAATATCGGGCCCAGCACGGCATCAGCACGAACCTTGGCATAGAAGCGGTACACCAGATCGCTTAGCACCGCCTCGTCGAGCCCCGTCCGCGCCACCAGATCTGCAGTGACAGCAGGACGGGCCGAACGAACCGGCGTAAGGTCTGCGGCGGCACGGGTCATGGTCACCTCGCCACGTCTGCGTTGCGTTACGGTGTAGATCCTAAAATATGTATTGTAAATACCACTTAAAAAGCGAGCGGAAGAACAGCCCTGCCGGCTTTGCCGATGGCCGCCTCGGCGCGCTGATGTGGGTAGCCATTGCACCTGACGGGTGGCGTTGACCGGGTCCTTTTGTCACGTCCGTCAAGCTGGTGTAATTTCCCGGATGGCCTGAGGGCATGATCGGGCGGCTTTCGTGATTATGCTGAGAAGGAGGTCGATGGACTGCGCGCAGCGAACGTCGAAACCCGGCGCGATGGCAGAACGCCAGAGCTCCTCCACGTCAACGCGAGTCTCGGACCCGTACACTTCAGGCTGCCCCCGGCCCAGAAGGTTCGGGTCGGGTCCGTTCAGAAGGAAGATGGTTGGCGCCAGTCTTCCTGTGGCCGCGTGCAGTCAGCTTTCTGCCCCGTCAAGCCCTCCCAAGTTCGATGACCTTTAACGCTCGCTGCCGGCAGAGGACCGGCATCGGTCTGCGAGCCGCTCTTTCGAAGGCTATCGCAGGGGAGGGTTGCGCATTCTGATCAGGCCGGAGGAATGATTCCATCCTCCCGCAGCTTCTCGAAGAGGTCGAAGAACGCCCGGTCCGTCGCAATGTACCCGGTGAAACCCACCTCCCGGCTCTTGGACATATCGGTAACGACCTCCATCGGTCGGCCCAGATCGGCATCCGTATGCCAGGGGGATACCGGCGGATCGATGTCGCGTTCCTTCAGGTCGTACTTGTCCGCGAGCTTAGCCCAAACTTTCGCATCGCCAGCCATCTGTTCCTCAAGCGGCCGGACTGTGCCGTCAAATTCTGCGCCTCGATGCCGAACCGCTCGGCGATCCGTTCCCACATCCAGTTCCAGCGAAAGATATCGCCGTTCACCACGTTGAAGTCCTCGTTTCTGGCCTCGGGCACCTCTGCCGCCCAAGTGACCTGAGAGGCGAGCTGTCGCGCATCCGTCATGTCGGTCAGGCTGTCCCATTGCACCTGCGAGCCGGGAAAATGGAACGGACGACCGGTCTCGCGGCAGATTGCGGCATGTACGGCGAGCGTCGTCCCCATGTTCATGGCGTTGCCGACCGCCTTGCCGATGATCGTGTGAGGCCGGTGAATGCTCCAGGTGAACCCGTCGCGCTTCGCGGCGGCGAAGACCTCGTCCTCCTGGGCATAGTAGAAGTTGTCGACATTTTGGCGGCCCTGGTTCTCCCGGAACGGCGTCTTCGGCAGATCGCCCTTCCCGTAAGACTCGAACGGCCCGAGATAGTGCTTGAGGCCTGTCACGAGGACCACATGCTCGATCGAGGCCGTGGGCCGGAGAGCCTCGAAGAGGTTCCGCAACATCCGCGCATTGACCTCGATGTTCTCGGCCTCCGTGTCCTTCCGTAGCCACGTGGTGAGAAAGACGTGGGTCGGAGCGATCTCGGCCAGCGCGTCGGTCAGTGTCTCCGGGGAAAGCAGATCGGCGGGGACCGGGGTCACTCCATCCTGGTTCTCGGGGTTTCGCGCCAGTCCGAGGACCTCCCAGCCGGCCTCGACCAACCCCGCGGCGACCGCGCTTCCCTGAATTCCGGTCGCGCCTACGACCAGTGCCCTTTTCGTCATGTCGATCTCCAAGTCCAGTTCGAAGAAGCACCTAGTCGTGCCTCGATGATCGGACTAGACGGCACCGGATTGGAACCTAGTCACCATCTGAACTGGCCCCCGTTTCGCCCGGACACTCAGGCATAACCATGGAGGCTTAGGAATATCCCTGAGCACGTGCTTATGTCTGACTACGAGATCATTACCGATGGCGGCCGTTGGCGCCGGTGGGCGGCCGCAGAGAAGCTGCGGATCGTCGAGGAGACGCTGGAGGACGGCACCAGCATCTCTGTGGTAGCCCGCCGGAATGGCGTGGCGCCGAACCTTCTGTATCGTTGGCGAGGTCTGATGCTGGGTGGAGGAGCCGTGGCCGAGGATGACGAGGTGACCAGCAATCGCGCCGTCCGGCAGATGGAGGAGCGCATCCGCGAGTTGGAGCGACAGCTCGGGCGCAAGACGCTCGAGGTCGAGATCCTCAAGGACGCGCTGGACAAGTCGCGCTCGAAAAAACGGACATGGCTCGCGCAGTCGCAGTTGCGGGACGGTTCCCGGTGAAGGTCGTGGCCGAGACGCTGGGCGTCTCCCGCTCGAACCTCCATGCCCGGTTGAACGGGAGTTCGAAGCCGCGGCGGCGCTACCACAAAGCGCAAGACGGTGAAGGGCGACAGCCCTGAACGGGCTGCCGCTGATCACGGCGCTGGTGACGGCGCGGCCGACCTACGGTTATCGCCGGATCACCGCGCTTTTGAACCGACGGCTCAGGGCGGAGGGCTTGGCCCCCGTAAACCACAAGCGCGTCTACCGCATCATGCAGGCGCACACCCTCCTGCCGGCCCGCAGATATACCGAGCGGCCGGATCTGACCCATGAGGGTAAGGTGGTGACGATGCGCTCGAACATCCGCCGGTGCTCCGACGGTTTCGAGTTCACCTGCTGGAATGGCGAGATCATCCGGGGCGCTTTCATCATCGACGCGCACGACCGGGAAATCATCTCCTGGCGCGCCGTCGTGAACGCCGGCATCAGCGGCTCGGACATTTGCGACATAATGCTCGAGGCTGTTGAGGCGCGGTTCGGCAGCTACCGGACTTCGCATCCGATCGA
>CAWHJL010000006.1:0-38628 GCA_963829665.1 uncultured Alphaproteobacteria bacterium
CCATGACGAAGAAGATCGACAACGACCTGATCGACGAATTGCTGAAGGGCTGCGAGCGGCCGGAGGACCTGCTTGGCGACGGCGGTCTGATGCAAGGGCTCAAGAGAGCGTTGATGCAGCGGATGCTGGGAGCGGAACTGACGGATCACCTGGGCTACGAACCCGGTGAGACGCCCCCGCCGGTGCAGCCGAACCGGCGGAACTGGGCAGGGGGAGCAAGACCGTGAAGGGCGAGACCGGAACTTTCGAGATCGACGTTCCGCGCGATCGGGATGGCAGCTTCGAGCCGCGCCTGATCGGCAAGGGCCAGACCCGGATCGACGGGCTCGATGACAAGATCGTCGCCATGTATGCGCGGGGCATCAACGTGCGGGATATCCGCAGCCATCTCGAGGACCTCTACGGGATCGAAGTCTCCCCTGACCTGATCAGCCGGGTGACCGATGCGGTTCTCGACGAGGTGAAGGAATGGCGCTCGCGGGCGCTGGACGCCGTCTATCCCGTGGTGATCTTCGATGCGCTGAGGGTGAAGATCCGCGACAAGGACAGCCGGATCGTCAAGAGTTCGCCACGAGGCCGCCACCGGTCCGAGGCCCGTGGCGGACGCCGTCTACCTGGCCCTCGGTATCACCAGCGAGGGCACCCGGGAGGTTCTCGGTCTCTGGATCGCGGAGAACGAGGGCGCCAAGTTCTGGCTCGGCGTCATGAACGAGCTGCGCAACCGCGGGGTCCAGGACATCCTGATCGCCGTCGTGGACGGGCTGAAGGGCTTCCCCGAGGCGATCACCGCCGCCTTTCCCGAGACCACGGTGCAGACATGCATCGTGCATCTGGTCCGCCACTCCCTGAACTTCTGCTCCTGGAAGGATCGCAAGGCGGTGGCTGCCGGGCTCCGCGAGGTCTACGGCGCGGACACCGCCGAGACGGCCTCCAAAGCGCTTCTCGCCGGGCAATCCTTCCACCGGAAGGATCGCTCGGTCCAGCTAGCCCTTCGACGAGGAATGGGGCCGGCAGTATCCCTCCATCGCGCAGGCCTGGCGCCGCGCCTGGCAGGAGGTCATCCCGTTCTTCGCGTTCAGCCCCGAAATCCGCCGGGTGATCTACACCACGAACGCCGTGGAAAGCCTCAACCGGGTGATCCGGAAGGCGATCAAGACGCGCGGTTCGTTCCCCTCCGAAAAGGCCGCCGAGAAGCTGATCTACCTCGCCATCCGCGGCCACGAGAAAACCTCCCGGAACGTGCGGGGGTGGCTGACAGCGGTGAACCAGTTCGCCATAATGTTCGAGGATCGCTTCACCCCGATGAAGGGCTGAAAGCGGTCATCAGAGGAATCGGGCCGGCGGCCAAATACACAAGAAGTCCCTGACACTCCCGCGACAATGGATCACCCTACATCGCCAGGGACACGCGCATCTTCGCAAGCCAACTCGGCCTGAAGCCCTGCTTCACGCCGGCGAAAAGCCCCGCAGAGCAATGGCATCTCGGAAGCGTTCAGAAAGACGCTGAAACGGGACTACGTCCATCTGACGCCGCTCCCGGATGCCGCCACCGTTCTCGGATTGATCGCCGGGGTGGTTCGAGGACTACAACGTTTCGTCACAACGCACACCTCTCTATGTATATGGTGGGAATAGGTTTCCTTGCTGATCTGGTGGTCCCGCGGGGTGTTTGCGGTCGGTGCGGGCGCGGTACGCGAGGTCGCGGACCGCATCGGCGTTTAGATCGGACCGTGCGAACAGCCACGGTCCATCCGGAAGCGGGTGCCGCGCGTCGATCTTCCCGCGGTCGGCGGCGTGCCTCAGGGTCTTCGCCGCGACGCCGACCAGGGCGGCGGCTTGGGTCAGGTTAGGGCATGGGCCTTGGCCGTCCTCTGCAAGACGGTGAACGGGAATGCGATAGCTCGACCGCAGCGCGGTGACCCGCTCGCGGGTCCATCAGGTTGCCGTTGCCGGTCTTCAGGCCCGTACGGGTCAGCAGGCCGGCGATGACGTCGTCCTTGGCGATGAGGGCCAGTGTGCGGACCGCATCGACAACGGTGTCGGGTGTGGCGTTGCGCTGTCTCCTCCGGCGCTTGGGAAGCCGATGCTCCGTATGGGCGCCGCCCATCCAGTGGAGCGTCAGCACGATCTCCGCCGCGTCACTGTCGATATCGGCGACGGCCTCGTGGATGACGGTGCGCACGATCCGCTTGCGCAGCGCGCATCCGTACCGGGGCGGACCAGACCGCCTGGAGGTCGTCTGCGAGCGCGTCGAAGGACAGCGTGGCAGGTGTCGACGTCGCGGCTGCCTGATCGTGCTCCGCGATCCGTGCCTCGATCTCGGCGACGCGCTCGAGAGCCCGGTTCCAGCGCTGTTCCAGCTCGCCCGTGACGAGGCGGTTCTCCGGATCGGCGGCATCGTACTGGCGGAAGGCGCGGCCGGCTGCGTATCGGGCCGCCTCCAGGTCGCGGCAGAGCGCTTCACGGGCCTCGTCGCGTCGCGCCGCCACCTGCTCCTCCGCGTCCTTGGCGGCCTGGATCGCGGCGGGCTGCACGACGGCGAGCAGTGCCGCCGCGACCGTGTCGTCGAACTCGTAATCCGCCGAAAGCGATGCAGGACGGCTCGCCGTAGTCCATCCGCCCACGCACGCAACTGTAGCGGGGGATGTCGTGCTTGGTGCCGGTGTACTGGACGGTCAGCTTCCGCCCGCATCGCCGACACCGCAGGATGCCCGCCAGCAGTGCAGACCCCTTCTTCGGCGCGCCGCGGCTGCTGGCTGTCGGGGCGTTGTCACTAGCCATTTTCCGGATCGCCTCCGCGCGGTCCCAGTCGACATAACCTTCGTGCGCCCCGGGTTTGAGCGCCAGCCATTCCGCGCGCGGCCTGCGCCGCGGGCGCGCCTTGGCGCCCGCGCCATCGTACTGGATCGACACGCCGGTGCGGCCATAGGCGTAGGCGCCGCCATAGGCCGGGTTGTCGATGAACGCGCGCAGCGTCGCATAATGCGGGCGGCGCCACGTGACGGGACCGCCGTTCACCCGCGTCGGCAGTTTGAGCTCATGCTCGAGGAACCACTAACAGGGCTTGGCGCACGCTGCCCAACTCGGCGATCTTGTCGATCGCGAGCCGGATCGCCTCCTGCACGCGGCGATCGGGGTCCTTCTCAGCCGACCCTCGACCTTCACGAAGCCCACAGGCGCGGCAACGAGGAGCTCGCCCCGCCGCGCCTTCTCGTGAGCCGAGCGGACAGGGACCGCTGCCGGAGGAGGTCGAGCTCGTACTCGTTCAGGCTGCCCTTGAGCCCAAGCAGCAGCCAGTCGTTGCCCTGTCGCGGCGCGTAGACTGCCTCCTGGTCGAATCGCAGGAGCGTATCGACCACTCGGCACATCTCGACCAGCTGCTGCCAGTCACGGCTGTTGCGGGCGAAGCGCGAGACCTCCCGCGCTGCGACGGCGCCGACCTTGCCCAGGCAGACCTCGGCCACCATCCGCTCGAACCCGGCCCGCGCCGTTCCGCCCGCCGCAGAGAGGCCGAGATCCTCGTCGATGACGTCGATCTTCGACCAGCCGAGCGCCACCAGCCTGTCGCGCATGGCATGTTGCAGCACGCGGCTCTCGCCGTTGTGCTGCACCCGATGCGCGGAGGACTGGCGGACGTACAGGATTGCCTTGCGAGCGCGGTGCCGTGCGCCGATCCGATCGGAGCCGCCCTCAGACGCGTTCATCGTCGCCCTCCGGACCGGCGACTTCGTCGCGCACATGTGCGAGCAGCATCCGCGTCACAAGCTCCGTCAGCGTCGTTCGCGTCTCCTTCGGGATCGCCGTCCAGGGCGGCACCTCCGGCGGCTGACGAAGAAGATCGACGACGACCTGATCGACGAATTGCTGAAGGGCTGCGAGCGGCCGGAGGACCTGCTTGGCGACGGCGGTCTGATGCAAGGGCTCAAGAGAGCGTTGATGCAGCGGATGCTGGGAGCGGAACTGACGGATCACCTGGGCTACGAACCCGGTGAGACGCCCCCGCCGGTGCAGCCGAACCGGCGGAACGGCACCGGGCGCAAGACCGTGAAGGGCGAGACCGGAACTTTCGAGATCGACGTTCCGCGCGATCGGGATGGCAGCTTCGAGCCGCGCCTGATCGGCAAGGGCCAGACCCGGATCGACGGGCTCGATGACAAGATCGTCGCCATGTATGCGCGGGGGATGAGCGTGCGGGATATCCGCAGCCATCTCGAGGACCTCTACGGGATCGAAGTCTCCCCTGACCTGATCAGCCGCGTGACCGATGCGGTTCTCGACGAGGTGAAGGAATGGCGCTCGCGGGCGCTGGACGCCGTCTATCCCGTGGTGATCTTCGATGCGCTGAGGGTGAAGATCCGCGACAAGGACAGCCGGATCGTCAAGAGTTCGCCACGAGGCCGCCACCGGTCCGAGGCCCGTGGCGGACGCCGTCTACCTGGCCCTCGGTATCACCTCGGAAGGCACCCGGGAGGTTCTCGGTCTCTGGATCGCGGAGAACGAGGGCGCCAAGTTCTGGCTCGGCGTCATGAACGAGCTGCGCAACCGCGGGGTCCAGGACATCCTGATCGCCGTCGTGGACGGGCTGAAGGGCTTCCCCGAGGCGATCACCGCCGCCTTTCCCGAGACCACGGTGCAGACATGCATCGTGCATCTGGTCCGCCACTCCCTGAACTTCTGCTCCTGGAAGGATCGCAAGGCGGTGGCTGCCGGGCTCCGCGAGGTCTACGGCGCGGACACCGCCGAGACGGCCTGGGACGCGCTGTTCGCCGGGCAATCCTTCCACCGGAAGGATCGCTCGGTCCGGCTCACCCTTCGACGAGGAATGGGGCCGGCAGTATCCCTCCATCGCGCAGGCCTGGCGCCGCGCCTGGCAGGAGGTCATCCCGTTCTTCGCGTTCAGCCCCGAAATCCGCCGGGTGATCTACACCACGAACGCCGTGGAAAGCCTCAACCGGGTGATCCGGAAGGCGATCAAGACGCGCGGTTCGTTCCCCTCCGAAAAGGCCGCCGAGAAGCTGATCTACCTCGCCATCCGCGGCCACGAGAAAACCTCCCGGAACGTGCGGGGGTGGCTGACAGCGGTGAACCAGTTCGCCATAATGTTCGAGGATCGCTTCACCCCGATGAAGGGCTGAAAGCGGTCATCAAGGAATCGGGCCGGCGGCCAAATACACAGAGTCCCTGACACTCCCGCGACAATGGATCACCCTACATCGCCAGGGACACGCGCATCTTCGCAAGCCAACTCGGCCTGAAGCCCTGCTTCACGCCGGTGAAAAGCCCCGCAGAGCAATGGCATCTCGGAAGCGTTCGTAAAGACGCTGAAACGGGACTACGTCCATCTGACGCCGCTCCCGGATGCCGCCACCGTTCTCGGATTGATCGCCGGGGTGGTTCGAGGACTACAACGTTTCGTCACAACGCACACCTCTCTATGTATATGGTGGGAATATGTTTTCTTGCTGATCTGGTGGTCCCGCGGGGTGTTTGCGGTCGGTGCGGGCGCGGTACGCGAGGTCGCGGACCGCATCGGCGTTTAGATCGGACCGTGCGAACAGCCACGGTCCATCCGGAAGCGGGTGCCGCGCGTCGATCTTCCCGCGGTCGGCGGCGTGCCTCAGGGTCTTCGCCGCGACGCCGACCAGGGCGGCGGCTTGGGTCAGGTTGAGCCATGGGCCTTGGCCGTCCTCTGCAAGACGGTGAACGGGAATGCGATAGCTCGACCGCAGCGCGGTGACCCGCTCGCGGGTCCATCGGTTGCCGTTGCCGGTCTTCAGGCCGTTGCGGTTCAGCAGGCCGGCGATGACGTCGTCCTTGGCGATGAGGGCCAGTGTGCGGACCGCATCGACGACGGTGTCGGGTGTGGCGTTGCGCTGTCTCCTCCGGCGCTTGGGAAGCCGATGCTCCGTATGGGCGCCGCCCATCCAGTGGAGCGTCAGCACGATCTCCGCCGCGTCACTGTCGATATCGGCGACGGCCTCGTGGATGACGGTGCGCACGATCCGCTTGCGCAGCCGCGCATCCGTGCCCGGGGCGGACCAGACCGCCTGGAGGTCGTCTGCGAGCGCGTCGAAGGACAGCGTGGCAGGTGTCGACGTCGCGGCTGCCTGATCGTGCTCCGCGATCCGTGCCTCGATCTCGGCGACGCGCTCGAGAGCCCGGTTCCAGCGCTGTTCCAGCTCGCCCGTGACGAGGCGGTTCTCCGGATCGGCGGCATCGTACTGGCGGAAGGCGCGGCCGGCTGCGTATCGGGCCGCCTCCAGGTCGCGGCAGAGCGCTTCACGGGCCTCGTCGCGTCGCGCCGCCACCTGCTCCTCCGCGTCCTTGGCGGCCTGGATCGCGGCGGGCTGCACGACGGCGAGCAGTGCCGCCGCGACCGTGTCGTCAACTCGTAATCCGCCGAACGCGATGCAGGACGGCTCGCCGTAGTCCATCCGCCCACGCACGCAACTGTAGCGGGGGATGTCGTGCTTGGTGCCGGTGTACTGGACGGTCAGCTTCCGCCCGCATCGCCGACACCGCAGGATGCCCGCCAGCAGTGCAGACCCCTTCTTCGGCGCGCCGCGGCTGCTGGCTGTCGAGGCGTTGTCGCTCACCATTTTCCGGATCGCCTCCGCGCGGTCCCAGTCGACATAACCTTCGTGCGCCCCGGGTTTGAGCGCCAGCCATTCCGCGCGCGGCCTGCGCCGCGGGCGCGCCTTGGCGCCCGCGCCATCGTACTGGATCGACACGCCGGTGCGGCCATAGGCGTAGGCGCCGCCATAGGCCGGGTTGTCGATGAACGCGCGCAGCGTCGCATAATGCGGGCGGCGCCACGTGACGGGACCGCCGTTCACCCGCGTCGGCAGTTCGAGCTCATGCTCGAGGAACCACAACAGGGCTTGGCGCACGCTGCCCAACTCGGCGATCTTGTCGATCGCGAGCCGGATCGCCTCCTGCACGCGGCGATCGGGGTCCTTCTCAAGCCGACCCTCGACCTTCACGAAGCCCACAGGCGCGGCAACGAGGAGCTCGCCCCGCCGCGCCTTCTCGTGAGCCGAGCGGACAGGGACCGCTGCCGGAGGAGGTCGAGCTCGTACTCGTTCAGGCTGCCCTTGAGCCCAAGCAGCAGCCGGTCGTTGCCCTGTCGCGGCGCGTAGACTGCCTCCTGGTCGATCAGGAGCGTATCGACCACTCGGCACATCTCGACCAGCTGCTGCCAGTCACGGCTGTTGCGGGCGAAGCGCGAGACCTCCCGCGCTGCGACGGCGCCGACCTTGCCCAGGCAGACCTCGGCCACCATCCGCTCGAACCCGGCCCGCGCCGTTCCGCCCGCCGCAGAGAGGCCGAGATCCTCGTCGATGACGTCGATCTTCGACCAGCCGAGCGCCACCAGCCTGTCGCGCATGGCATGTTGCAGCACGCGGCTCTCGCCGTTGTGCTGCACCCGATGCGCGGAGGACTGGCGGACGTACAGGATTGCCTTGCGAGCGCGGTGCCGTGCGCCGATCCGATCGGAGCCGCCCTCAGACGCGTTCATCGTCGCCCTCCGGACCGGCGACTTCGTCGCGCACATGTGCGAGCAGCATCCGCGTCACAAGCTCCGTCAGCGTCGTTCGCGTCTCCTTCGGGATCGCCGTCCAGGGCGGCACCTCCGGCGGCAGGAGCGACCCGTCCCGTTCGAACAGGTCCAGTTGCAGCGGCGGGCGGCGCGATGGGTGCGGCATGACGATCTCCGGTCTGGTGATCGTCACAGCCTATTCCCGTACTCCCCGGAGCCTCAGCGCCGATGGAGCCGTCAGTCAGCCTGTCGGCGAGAAGCGATCGAAGCGCGCCGAGGGCCGTTGCCGACGCCAAAGGCACTGACGCCAACCGCATCGTCCCGCATGTCCCGGCATCCAGCATCCAGACCGGAAGCTCCTGGACGACACCGGTCGAGGCCTCTCGTAGCCGGCACCGCGCCAAGGCCTCGGCGCGCCGCTCGATTACCTCCCAGACGTGAACGGTCCGTCCGAACCAGGGGTGCCAGCGATAGGCGACAACTGCCTCGTAGCCACCGGTCGCCGTCACATGGGTTTTGTGTCGTAGGGTTGTACAACGACAATCACCCGCACTCAGGGCTGAAAATGCGCTCGCCACGCGAGTTCATCGCAGCTCAAACCGCAACCGCCTGAGTGTCCGGTGAAACGGGGGCAAGACCAGGCAGGCAAAACGCCGCCAAAGACTGCGCACGAGTAGCGGTAGTAGTAGATGGACGAACATTATTCTTTGCGTCCCGAACCGCCATCATCGGTAGTGCCCCACTCCGTGGTGTAGGAGGCCGCGCGCGAAGCCCTTGGCGTAGCGCAGCGCGTGGCCGGGCTGGCGGCCATCGCGCGTCTTCGTAGTCTGAGGTTGTTCGACGACCGAAGACAACGAAGGAGAGCACGATGACCGAGGCTATGATCAACCTTCCGGAGGCGATCTCCAAGAGCGACGACACCGATTTTCTGCGTGGGCTGATCCAGGATGCGGCGCAGCGGCTGATGGAGATCGAGGTGGGCGCCGTGTGCGGGGCCGGTCTGCGCGAGCGAACGCCGGACCGGGGGAACCAGCGCAACGGCTACCGGCCGCGCCGCTGGGATACGCGGGCCGGGACGATCGGGCTGAACATTCCCAAGCTGAGGAAGGGGAGCTACTTCCCGACCTTTCTCGAGCCGCGGCGGACGGCCGAGAAGGCGCTGATGGCGGTGGTGCAGGAAGCCTACATCCACGGCGTCTCCACTCGAGCGGTGGACGACCTGGTGCGCGCCATGGGGCTGACGGGCACCTCCAAAAGCCAGGTCTCGCGGCTCTGCGAAGAGATCGACGAACGCGTCCAGGCCTTCCTGAACCGACCGCTGGAGGGCGATTGGCCCTTCCTGTGGCTCGACGCCACCTACGTGAAGCTGCGCGAGGGCGGTCGGGTTGTCTCGATGGCGGTGATAGTGGCCGTCGCAGTCAACTCGGATGGCCGCCGCGAGATACTCGGCATCACGGTCATGCCCTCCGAAGCCGAGACGTTCTGGGCGGACTTCCTGCGTTCGCTGACCCGCCGCGGCCTGCGGGGCGTGCAGATGGTAATCAGCGATGCGCACGAGGGCCTCAAGGCCGCTGCAAGCAAGGTCCTGGGCGCCGGATGGCAGCGCTGCCGGGTGGGGCCGTTGAAGAATTGCGCCGAGAACGGGCCGCTGCGGCCTACGCTGCCATGGCCGGTTCCCTTTCTTGAACGTCAGGCTGGTTTTCGCCATTCGCGTTCATCGGCGCCGTCGAACGGGCCCATCCAGCTGCAATCGACAGAATGCGTGCGAGCGCCGAGCAGAGCGCAGCCGCCAGCCTCTTGAGGTTGACCGCTGCCGCCGTGAGGAAGGCCTGGATACGCATGTTCTGGAGACCGCGCCGGACCGCGCGGGCGAGCCCATGCCAGGTCTTCGCCTCGCCATGGTAGCCCTCCGACCGCCAGCGGTGGCGCTGGTAGAGGTCCCGGTCTTCCTCCGACCATCTCTCGCGACGGCGTCGCGCGCGCAGAAGGGCGGGGTAATCATTCCCGAGCACGACGGCCTTGTTCACGCGCCCCTTCGACAGGCAGAGACGGGCGAGATCGCATCCGCGGCAGTCGCGCGCCCGGGATGTGAAGAAGCGCCCATGCTTGATGGCCCGTCCGGCCTTGAGCTTTTTGCCCCGGGGGCATTTCAGGATGTCGTGCTTCGCGTCGTAGCGGAACCGGCGCATCGGGACCGGGCTGCGGATCGGTTCGGCCTTGGCCGGAATGACGGCGGCGATCTTCCGGCGTTCGAGCCCGCCGTAGATCTTGGCATAGGCATAGCCGGCATCCGCCGTCACCGTCTCGACTTTGGTCCCGGTCGTCTTCTCGACAGCATCGAGGCGGGCGAGGATCTCTTCGCCTTCGTTCACTTCCCCGGTCGTGACCTCGACGTCGAGAACCACGCCGAAGACATCGTCCACGACGCCATGCTGCTTGTAGCTGGGCTCCAGGCGACGGTTGCGCCCTGACGTCGCCATGCTCGCATCGGGATCGGTGAGGCAGACCTTCTTGAACTTGCCGGTCTTCTTCGAGTTGCGGGCCCGAACCGTCTCCGCTTCCTGCACAGGATCGCCGTTCTCAGTCGCCACCGCATCGACATGACGCACCACGAGGCTCTCCCAGGACACGTCGGCCCGGATCAGAGACGCATCAACATGCACGACCTCGCCCTTGGCGATCCCGGCGCCGACGCAGTCCCGCACCGTGCGTTCGAAGATGCGCCGGAACCGATCGGCGCCCCATCTCTGACGGATGCGCGTGAGCGAGGAATGATCCGGCAGCCTGTCGTTCAAGCCGAAGCCCGCGAACCAGCGGATCGCCAGGTTCACTTGCGCTTCTCGCAGGAGGCGCCGGTCATGGACGATGCCGAGCAGGAAGCCCGCGAGCATCAGGCGGACCGCGGCTTCCGGATCGATGCCCGGTCGGCCAACACCTGGCGCGTAGAGATCGGCCACCTCCGCGCGAAGCCAGCCAAGGTCGATAACCCGGTCGACGCGGGCGAGGATGTGATCGTCGGGGACGAGGTCACGCGAGCCGATCCGCAGACAAAGAATTCCAACTGATCTCGGGTCCGACTGCCGATCATGCCACCCTCCACATGATGCCGCCATGAAGATGGAATCAGCAGATCGCGCCTTTTTCAACGGCCCCCGGGTGCATTTTCAGCGCAATCTCCTGGCTCGCGTGAGCAAAGCCAACAAGCCGGTGGTCAGCGCCGTGGTGAAGACCGTCTTCGCCGAGAAGGACCGGGACCAGGCCCACGCCCGGTGGCGCGAGGTCGCCGACAGCCTGCGTGACCGGTTCAGGGATGTCGCCGAACTGATGGACGCGGCCGAGCACGACGTCCTCGCCTACATGGCCTTCGACGAGAGCCTGCGCTCGAAGTTGCACAGCACCAACCCGCTGGAGCGCGTCAACAAGGAGATCAAGCGGCGCACCAACGTCGTCGGCATCTTCCCCAACCGCGAGGCCGTCGTTCGCCTCGTCGGCGCGCTCATGCTGGAGCAAAACGATGAGTGGGCCGTCAGCCGCCGCTACATGCCCGTGGAAAAACTGACAGGCCTGTGCGACGATAACCCTGATGCGGCCATGATCGCCGCTCAGTGAACGAGCGACACCAGCTATGAAGAAGCAGGTGGACGCCAGTTCCTACACCATCCCTCGGGACACTACCGAGGCAGGAGCGACCCGTCCCGTTCGAACAGGTCCAGTTGCAGCGGCGGGCGGCGCGATGGGTGCGGCATGACGATCTCCGGTCTGGTGATCGTCACAGCCTATTCCCGTACTCCCCGGAGCCTCAGCGCCGATGGAGCCGTCAGTCAGCCTGTCGGCGAGAAGCGATCGAAGCGCGCCGAGGGCCGTTGCCGACGCCAACGGCACTGACGCCAACCGCATCGTCCCGCATGTCCCGGCATCCAGCATCCAGACCGGAAGCTCCTGGACGACACCGGTCGAGGCCTCTCGTGGCCGGCACCGCGCCAAGGCCTCGGCGCGCCGCTCGATTACCTCCCAGACGTGAACGGTCCGTCCGAACCAGGGGTGCCAGCGATAGGCGACAACTGCCTCGTAGCCACCGGTCGCCGTCACATGGGTTTTGTGTCTTAGGGTTGTACAACGACAATCACCCGCACTCAGGGCTGAAAATGCGCTCGCCACGCGAGTTCATCGCAGCTCAAACCGCAACCGCCTGAGTGTCCGGTGAAACGGGGGCAAGACCACTCTCCTTCCAGAACGGATTCCATGGTCGGCTCGAAGATGACCACGGTGCGCACGAGGTCGGGTCGATCCAGTGCGGCTTGCAGAACGATAGGCCCGCTGTAAGACCAGCCGACAAGGTGCATCGACTCACCCCACGCATCAAGGAGCGCCACGAGGTCCGCTTCGTGCACGTCCATGGCGAAGCCCGGCTCCTCTGACCAGTCGCCCGTGCCGAAGTGCCGCTGGGTGTAGGCGATGAAGCGATGGTCTTCAGCCACGTCCTCGCGCACCGGTTCCCAGGCGCGATAGTCGGCAAAGGCTCCGTGCACGAAGAGAACGGATTCCCCATCCCCGGTCCGCACGTATGGAAAGCGGGCCTCGGCCGCCTTGACATGCTCCACGGCTACGTCTTCAGCGGCAACTGGCGTGGGAACAAGGAACGCAAGGAGAGCCAGTGAGACAGATGACGTATGCATAGCATCCTCCCGAGGCGCAGTGGTCGCGCCAGTGGGGCAAAGGACGGGCCTATCGCCTGAGTCGCACAATACGACGGTCGCGGGCAGCCACCGGGCACCCAGCCCGGTGGTTGGTCGGCCCCGATGTTCTAAAAGTGTGGGCAATCAGAGCAAAGATAGCAGGCGCTTCCGCAAGAGCGAAAGCGACTACAACTCGACTTGATCGACCATCTCCCCCCGAACGGAATGCGTCGCCGGGGAGGCGGGCCTTTTCCGTTCGCTCACCTGGCCGAGGCCTGTTCGAGGAACGGATAGTCGATATAGCCGGTCTCGTCGCCGCCGTAGAAGGTGTCCGAATCCTGCGGATTGAGGTCCGCACCGAGACGATACCGTTCCGGCAGGTCGGGATTGGCGATGAAGGGCCGCCCGAAGGTGACGGCGTCGCAATGGCCCGAGGCAATTGCCTCGGCGGCGCGCTCGGCGTCGAAGCCGCCGTTCGAGATGTAGAATCCCTCGTAATTGGTGCGGAGGCGCTTAAGGAGGTCGATCTCCTCCTGGTCCAACTCGACGCCGTAGAATTTTTCCACGACGTGAAGATAGGCAAGCCGGGCTTCGGAAATCATGCGATAGACTGCGGTGAAGAGCGCTTCGCGGTCGCTGTCGTCGATGTCGTTGGCCTGTCCGAGCGGCGACAGGCGGATGCCGATCCGCTCCCGCGGCCAGACGGTGGCGACGGCGTCGATGACCTCGCTCAGGAGGCGCATCCGGTTCTCGATCGGCCCGCCATAGGCGTCATCCCGGCGGTTCGTCTTGTCCTGCAGGAACTGGTCGAGCAGGTAGCCGTTCGCGGAATGGATCTCCACGCCGTCGAACCCCGCCTCGAGCGCGTCCTCCGCCCCCTGGCGAAAGGCCTCCACGGTCTCGAGGATTTCCTCCTGCGTCATCGCGTGAGGCTCCGAGCAGTCGGTGAATCCGTCCGCCGTGAAGGTCTTCTGACCGGCGCGGATTGCCGAGGGCGCCTGCGGGGTCTCGCCCTCCGGCAGGAGCGAGACATGGCTGATGCGTCCGACGTGCCAGAGCTGGAGAAAGATCCGTCCGCCGCGGGCGTGGACCGCATCGGTGATCTTGCGCCACGCCTCAACGTGTCTGGGAGCGTGCAGACCGGGCGTGTCGAGATACCCCTTGCCGCGCGGAGTGATCTGCGTCGCCTCGCTGACGATGAGACCTGCCGAGGCCCGCTGTCCGTAGTAGATCTGCGCCTTCTTCCATGGCGTGCCGTCGGAATGCGCCCGGTTCCGCGTGAGCGGGGCCATGAGAATCCTGTTCGGGATGTCGAGCGCGCCGAGCGTGGCGGGCCGGAACAGGGTCGAGATATCCGTCATCTTGTCGTCCTTTTAGTCGTGTCGGACGCGGAAACGGAAGGGTCCGGCTCGCGTTCCCCCGCGAAGTCGCGTATCTGCGCACATTGCCCCTGCATGAACTGCCACCGGAACATCGCCCATGAAACTCAAGATCCATGCCGAGCTCGCCTACGACATCGAGGCGCCGACCGACATGCTGATGCAGATCGAGGCGGCGGCGCTGCCCATGCAGGAGATCGTCTCCGAGCGGTTCGACGTCGGCACGACCCCTTATCTGTCGCGGATCGCGGCCGAGGATTCCATCGGCACGCGGGTCTGGCTCTCCTGTACCGAGGGCCTGAACTGCCGCTACGATGCCGAGGTGATCGTACGAAGGCAGGCAGAGGATCTCTCCTCCCTCTCCGCGGATCGGGTGCACAAGCTCCCGCACGAAGCGGTTCGCTACCTGATTGCCTCGCGGTACTGCCCCTCGGACGAGTTCCAGAGCTTCGTGGCGGCCGAGTTCGGGCATTGCGAAGGCGGACAATGCATCACCGAGATGGCGGAGTGGATCCGGACGCGCTTCATCTACTCCCCCGGCGCCTCGGGCCCTAGCACGACGGCGCTCGAGACCTTCGTGCAACGTCGGGGGGTCTGCCGGGATTTCGCCCATGTCCTCGTCACGCTCGCGCGGGCGAAGGCGATCCCGGCGCGGATGGTGAGCTGCTACGGCCCGGACGTGACGCCGCAGGACTTCCACGCAGTCGCCGAGGTCTGGCTCGAGGGCAGGTGGCACCTCGTGGACCCGGCCGGCATGACGACGCCGGACCGGATCGCGGTGGTGGGAGTGGGCCGGGACGCGGCCGACATCGCCTTTCTCACGAGCTACGGATGGGTAACCCTGCGGCGGCAGGTGGTAACTGTGGAGGAGATCGGCTGAGGCGCGGTCACCGCCCCTCGTAGCGCGCCGGCCGCTTCTCGAGAAAGGCGATGACGCCTTCGCGGAAGTCCCGCGTCTGCCCCATCCGGCCCTGCAGCTGCGCCTCGAGCGCGAGCTGGTCGTCGAGCCCGTTCGCGAAGCTCTCCCGCAGGGCCTGCTTGACGCCCCGATAGGCCTCTGTCGGCCCGGCGGCGAGATGGCGCGCCCTGTTCCACCAATGTGCCGCGAACTGGTCGTCGGGAACCGATTCCCAGATCATGCCCCAGTCGCTCGCCTGACGCGCGGTGATCGGCTCCGCGAACAGCGCCGCGCCCATCGCCTTTGCGAGACCCATCTGACGGGGCAGCCAGTAGGTGCCGCCGGCATCCGGGATGAGGCCGATCCGGGTGAATGCCTGCAGGAACACGGCACGCTCCGAAGCGATCACCACGTCGGCGCCAAGCGCGAGATTCGCCCCTGCCCCGGCGGCGGCGCCGTTCACGGCCGACACCGTCGGACTGGGGCAGTCCGTGATCGCCTTCAGCATCGGGACGTATTCGTCGCGAAGCACGCGCTCCAGATCCATGTCGGCGGCCGTCGCGCCGTCCGAGAGATCCTGACCGGAACAGAAGGCGTCGCCCGCGCCGGTGAGGACCACGACGCGCGCCTCGCGGCCGCCGCGACCGACCGCCTCGGCGATCTCCGCGCGCATCTGCCCGTTCAGCGCATTCTTGCGATCCGGTCGGTCGAGGGTCAGGATCGCGACGTCCTCGCGCAGGTCGTAGCGGATCGTGTCGTATCTCATCCGGGCCTCCCGCCATGCTGTCGAGACCGTGTCAGAGGAGGCCGGCCGCGGAAAGACGGACGCGCCGTCACTCCTCGAGCAATCTGTCGAGGCGCGCGCGCTCCTCGGCGCTGAGCCCTGTCGGCGCCGGCGCCGCGGCATTGCGCCGCCACAGCGCCACGGCGGCGATGCCGATCCCGCCAAGCAGCATGGCGGGCCCGGCGAGCCAGAGAATGAGATTCACCCCGTCAGCCCGCGGGCGTAGAAGCACGTATTCGCCGTAGCGATCGGTGAGAAAGGCGATCGCCTCGGCGTCGGTATCTCCGGCCACGAGCCGCTCGCGAAGCGCGAGGCGCAGGTCCCGGGCAAGATCGGCGTTCGACTCGTCGATGTTCTCGTTTCGGCAGACGAGGCAGCGCAGCCCCTCCGAGAGGTTCCGCGCGCGCGCCTCCAGTCGCGGGTCGTCCAGGATTTCGTCGGGCTGCACCGCGAGAACCGGCCCCGCGAAAGACAGGAGGAAGAAAAGGAGGACGAGCAGCCGGCTCATTCCGCCGGGACCGCCCCGCCGCGAGGGATCTTTCTCGCTCCCGCCGCGACCCGGTGACGCCGGTCGCTGAGGCTGAGGCCGCCGCCGAAGGCCATGATGATGCAGCCCGCCCAGATCCAGTTGGCGAAGGGTTTGATGTAGGTGCGAACCGTCCATCCGCCGCCGTCCTGCGGATCGCCGACCACCAGGTAGAGGTCGCGGAGAACCCCGTTGTCGATCGCCGCTTCCGTGGTGGGCATCCGCGCGACCGGATAGAATCGCTTCTCGGGGTGGAGCGTGGCGACCGCGCGCCCGTCGCGATCGACCTGCATCGTGGCCAGCGTCGAGGCATAGTTCGGTCCGTCGACGCGGGAGACCTGTTCGAGCGTCACATCGTAGGGCCCGACGGTGAAGGTCTCGCCTTCCTGCGCGACGCGGATATCCTCGACCTGCCAGGCCGTGATGGCACAGATGCCGAAGAGGGTCACGCCGAAGCCCGCATGGGCGACGGTCCTCCCCCAATCGGCCCGCGGCAGGCGGGCGAGCCGCCTGGCGCGCGACGCGAAATCGCCGCGACCGGCGCGCAGCATCAGGTCGGCCAGGGCGCCGAGCACCAGCCAAGAGGCCAGGACCGCACCGACCGGCGCGAGAATCGACCCGCCGGTCTGCATCACCCAGACGAGCGCGCCCGTGGCGATGGAGAGGGCGAGAACGCCCCGGAGCGGTGCCGTGGCCCGGCCGAGCCGCGCGCGTTTCCAGGGCAGGAGCGCACCGACGGGCAGGAGCGCGGCGAGCGCGACCATGAACGGCGTGAAGGCGGCATCGAAGAACGGCGCGCCGACGGACAGCTTGCGCCCGAAGGCCATCTCAGCGACCAGCGGCCAGACGGTTCCCACGAAGACGACGAAGGCCGCGACGGCAAGGAGGATATTGTTCGCCACGAGCGCCGACTCGCGGCTGGCGAGGGAAAACACGCCTTTCGCCTCCATTGCGCCGGCGCGCAGGGCATAGAGGGTGAGCGCGCCCCCCATGAAGAGGCCGCAGATGGCGAGCAGATAGACGCCGCGCTCGGGATCGTTGGCGAAGGCGTGGACGGATGTGAGGACGCCGGAGCGCACGATGAACGCCCCGATGAGCGAAAAGCCGAAGGCGAGGATCGCGAGCAGGATCGTCCACGATTTCAGCGCCTCGCGCTTTTCGACGACGATCGCGGAATGCAGGAGAGCCGCCGCGATGAGCCAGGGCATGAAGCTCGCATTCTCCACCGGATCCCAGAACCAGAACCCGCCCCAGCCGAGCTCGTAATAGGCCCACCAGGAGCCGAGCGCGATGCCGACGGTCAGGAACATCCAGGCAACGAGCGTCCAGGGGCGCACCCATCGTCCCCAGGCCGCATCCACCCGCCCCTCGATGAGCGCCGCAACGGCGAAGGAGAATGTCACCGAGAGACCGACATAGCCCAGATAGAGAAACGGCGGATGGAAGGCGAGGCCCGGATCCTGCAGGAGCGGGTTCAGGTCCTCCCCGTTCAGCGGCGGAATCTCGAGCCGGGCGAAGGGGTTTGAAGTCAGGATCAGAAAGCCCAGGAACGCGAAGCTGATCGCCCCCTGGACGCCGAGGACGCGCGCCCGGAACGTCTCGGCCAGGTTGGTTCCGAACTGGGCGGCGAGCGCGCCGTAGAGCGCGAGGATCAGGCACCAGAGGAGCATCGAGCCCTCGTGGTTCCCCCAGACCCCCGTAACCTTGTAGAGGAGAGGCTTCGCGGTGTGAGAGTTCTCGGTGACGAGCCGCAACGAGAAATCCGAGGTCACGAAACCCCAGGTCAGGACAGAGAAGGCGAAAAGAAGAAAGAGAAACTGAGCCGTCGCCGCCGGCTCCGCCGCCGCCATGAAGCCGCGCCAGCCCCGCGCCGCTCCGACGAGCGGCAGCACCGTCTGAAGCCCGGCCACGAGGAAGGCGAGGATCAGCGCGAAATGTCCCAGTTCGATGATCATGACCGAGCAGTAACGCGACAGCCGCGGCGCGCCAAGTGGACCACACGTCCTCGTGCACGGGGGCAAATGGGCGCCGCTCGGACGGCACGGGCCCGGCTGACGAGATCAATGCCGGGCGGCCGGCGCCGCTATGACCGCCGAGCGCGATGCAGCGCCGGTTTCCGGGCGGTCAGGAGCACCGGGAAAGCGCCTGCAAGAGCTCGGAAATGGTCGGCTCGTGCCTGTTGACGGCGATCTGCGCGACGCATCCGCCGGCGACCACCGCGGCGCCAAGCCAGGCGGAGAACAATGCGGGCACGAGAAGATCGTCTGCGATGGAACCAGTGCGTCGAGGCCGAGAGCCCGGAGTTGTCAGCACGAGCAGGGCCGTGCGCTTGTAACTCGAACGAGGCAAGGGCAACATCGGTACCCCCGTCAGAAAGACGATGACCAGTGTGGATCGCCACATGGCCGCGTTCCTAGGACATGGCGAAGCTTCGCCCCTTCGGATCGGAGGGCCGGTCTTCGGTCATGACACATTTTGGATTCAGCGGTTGAAGCCGCCGAATTGCGAACGGAGCAACGTGGCCATCTCGATGAGAACGGCCGTGTTCTTGTTCAGAGCCTCCCGCGTCGCGGTGTCCTTCTGGGCGTCCCGGTAGAGGAGATAGAAGACCAGAAGCGCCCAGGGACCGTGGTCGGCCGCCAGTTGGAGGATGAGGTCACTGGCCATTCCCCGACCTCCAATCGTCTAACGCCGGATTTTCCGGCGTCGACGGCGTGCGGGTGGTGGCGAGGGCCTGGGTGACCATGACCTCGCGGCGGAATTCCTGGCTCTTCACCTGATAACGCGCCCCGAAATAGAACGACACGATCACGCCGAGAAGCCACCACAGCGGCTCCGGTACCAGCGCCAGACCTGCCATGCGCTCGGCGAACCATTCCGGCGCCACCATCGCCGAAACGAAAAGCGCGATCGTCCCCAGCGCCATCGCGGGGCGCGGCATCCTGTTCAGACAGTCGATGAAATTATCGAAGAGCCCGGGCCTCGTGCCCTGAAATTCCAGGGCGAACTGCTTCATGGCATCCGCGTTGGCGGCAGCCGCGCGAACGCCGCGGTTCTCGGCGTTCTCCCGAAACATCTCCGCCGTGGTCCTGATGATATTTCCGCCGTCGCCCAGCATGAACCGCATGACCCTCCGGATCAGCGCCATGCCGCGACCCGTCGCGCATGTTCTTCATCGGTCATGTGGTAGCTCGGGGAAATGAAGGTTTCCGCCCTGACGATCCAACCGCCCTTTCTGCCGTCCCGCCGGCAGGCGAACTTCCGCAAAGCCGGCCGGCTGTCGCCGAGACGATAATAGTAGTTCCGTCGCGCGATTCCGTAGGCATCGGCCAGATGACGCGGCGCTGCCGCCCAGGCCGCCTGGCAGGCCGCCTCGGTCTGAGGACCGACCATGCCGTCGACGGTGACGCTCTGCCCCATCTCGCACAGCAGTCGTTGCAGGATCTTCACGGAATTCGCGCCGGCATTGACATACATGTCGAAGACGCTCGGCTGGAGCACCTCGGGCAGCCGGTCGATCCTGGGGCGACGAAAGTAATGCTCGGTGAATATCTCGCAGGCCTGGGCCTTGGAGAGGCGCTTGACATCGTCGATGTCGACATCCCCATCGCCGTCGAGCTCGATTCCGAGCCGGCGCATCGTCCCGATGGTGACGCCGCGGTTCGTGGCGCCGCCGGGATCGGCTGGGTCGTTGACGAAACCGCCCTCACGGGCGACGATCTCCTCGGCGATCTGCTCGATCGATAGCATGGTGCGAGCCCTCCGGTACACATGGCACCGCCGCAGGCTCGAATGGTGGGGTTAATTCAGCGAAAGCTCAGCGTCCGACGGCTTGAAGAGCCCCTGCTCCTTCAGCGAATCGACCACTTCCTTCGGCATGTAGGATTCGTCGTGCTTTGCGAGGATTTCCGTGGCCTCGAAGCGTCCGTCAACGAATCGGCCGGTTCCGACCATGCCCTGTCCCTCGTCGAAGAGGTCGGGAAGAACGCCGGTAAAGGTGACGGGAACGCTGGCCCCACCATCGGTGACGCGGAAGCTCACCGTTTCGCCCTGGTTTCGCACCAGCGTTCCGGCCTCCACGAGCCCGCCGATCCGGAAGACCTCGCTCGGGCCGGGCGGGGTCTCGGCCACCTGCGAGGGCGAGCGGAAGAAGTTGATGCCGTCCCGCATCGCGTAACCGATCAGCGCGGTCGAAAGGACGAGCGCCACCGCCGCGACCGCGATCACCTGTATCCTGCGCTTCTTCTTGAGACTCTTCACGCGCGCCTCATGGAAAGACGGGAGCGAGCATGAGGCCCGCCGTCTCCTCGACGCCTAGCATGAGGTTGGCGTTCTGCACAGCCTGACCGGACGAGCCCTTCGTCAGATTGTCGAGAGCCGCGACGACGATGGCGCGACCGTCGCGACGGTCCTGGACCACACCGATATGGCAGAAGTTCGACCCTCTCACATGCCGCGTCGAGGGCATCTCGCCGAATGGCAGGACGAGAACGAAGGTCTCGGTCGCGTAGGCGCGCTCCAGCACCGCGTGGATGTCCCGGGCCTCGCCGCGGACATAGACGGTCGCGAGAATGCCGCGGTTCGCCGGCACGAGATGGGGCGTGAACTGCACCTCCACCTTGCGTCCCGCCAAGGCGGAGAATTCCTGATCGAATTCACCGAGGTGCCGGTGCATGCCGCCAACCGCGTAAGGATGGCAGCCCTCGCTGAGTTCGGCATGAAGGAGGTTTTCCTTCAGCGCCCGCCCGGCGCCGGACACACCGCATTTCAGATCCATGATGATCTCGTCGAGGTCGATCGAGCCCGCGACGATCAGCGGACGCACCGCGTACTGGCCGGTGGCGGCATTGCAGCCGGTTCCGGCAACCAGACGGGCCGAGCGGATCTCCTCGCGATAGAACTCGGTCAGCCCGTAGACAGCTTCCTTCTGCAGCGCCTCGGCGAGGTGAGGCTTGCCGTACCATTTCTCGTAATCCGCGGCCGCGCGCAGCCGGAAATCCGCCGACAGGTCCACCACCTTCAGATCTGCAGGCAGACCCGAGATCACCTCCTGGCTCGTGGCATGCGGCAAGGCGCAGAACGCGAGAGCGATGTCGGAGAAGTCGATCTCCTCGATTCTGCGGAGCGCGGGAAGGTCCAGATGCCTCAGATGGGGAAACACCGATCCCATCTGCTGACCGGCCTTGCGATCGCCGGAGAGCGCAGCGACCTCCATCGTGGGATGGGTGGCAATCAGGCGCACGAGTTCGGCTCCGGTGTAGCCGCTCGCACCGAGGATGGCGATCTTTTGGGTCATCGGTCTGTGCTTCTCGACGTCAGGCAGGCTCGAAGGCGATGGCCCGGCGCATGTATTGCGTCGCCCGGCCGGAGACGCGGCGCGGATCGCCGGTCGTGAGGAATTTCGCCGCGCCGCGCCCGAGCAGGTCGGGATGCCGCTCGAGATAGTCGGCGAGACTGTCGGCCACCAGGTTGGCCTGGCTGTAGACCTCGACGGATGGGCCGAGCGCCTCCTGGAAGAAGTCCTCCATGAGAGGATAATGCGTGCAACCGAGGATCGCCGCCTGGGGATCGGGCATCTTGCGCCTCAGCGCCTCGACATGGGAGCGCACGAGGGCTTCGGCGAGGATCAGGTCGCCCTCCTCGATTGCATCGACCACACCGCCACAGGCCTGCGCCTCCACGTCGACGCCGATGGCGCGGAAGGCGAGCTCGCGCTGAAAGGCGCGCGAACTGACGGTGGCGGGCGTGGCGAACAGCGCGACATGCTTGACCCGCACCTCGCGGGGCGGCGAATTGTCGCCCCATTGCCGCTCGGTCAGCGCCTCGATGAGCGGCACGAAAACGCCGAGCACCCTTTTTTCCCGCGGCAGCCAGCTCTCCTGCATGCGCCGGAGGGCGGCGGCGGAGGCTGTGTTGCAGGCGAGCACCACGAGATCGCAGCCTTCTTCCCAGAGACGCGCGACCGCTGCGCAGGTCAGATCGAAGATGTCGTCGGCCGTGCGGACGCCATAGGGGGCATGGGCGGAGTCCGCGAAGTAGACGAAGGGAACGTCGGGAAGACGCTTCTCGACGGCGTTCAGAACGGTCAAACCCCCGATTCCGCTATCGAAAATTCCGACCGCCATGCGTGACGCACCTTTTCCTTCGCGGCTGCCCGGCCACCGAAACAGCGATTAGGGGCTGCCGGGCCGGAAGTCCATTGCCTGGCGTGCAGAGGGGCGGGAAACCGGGGGCGGGGATCGCGGAACGACGCGGATCGCGCCTGCAAAAATATCCTTTAGCGTGTATTATTTCCGTAGGATTCCCGTAGGAGTCGCGTATGCCATCCGCGACTTTTTTCATCCGCAGATCGCGAGATCCGGTGTAAGCACCCTGCGTGATCAACAATCCGCTGAACTACCGCCCGTGCTCTTTGCAGGTGCAGCATTCACCCCAATCTATGCCCGGGGCAAGGGATAGCTCGAAGGACACCGATATGGACTGGGACAAGCTCAGAATCTTCCACGCCGTCGCGGAGGCGGGATCGCTCACTGCCGCCGGTGAGGCGCTGCATTTGAGCCAATCGGCTGTCAGCAGGCAGATCCGCGCCCTCGAGGAGAGTCTCGAGACGGTTCTGTTCCACCGACATGCGCGGGGACTGATCCTGACCGAGCAGGGCGAGTTGCTGCACGACGCGACGAGCTCGATGTATCGCCGCCTCGACACCGCTGCGGCGCGCATCCGAGACAGCCGCGACGAGGTCTTCGGCGAACTGCGCGTGACCTCGACGACCGGCTTCGGCTCCCTCTGGCTGGTTCCGCGGCTTCAGAAGCTCTACGCGCAATATCCCGACCTGAAGATCGACCTGATGCTGGAGGAGCGTGTTCTCGACCTGCCGATGCGGGAGGCTGACGTGGCCATCCGCATGAAGGAGCCCTCCCAGGCGGACCTGGTGCGCAAGCGGCTCAACACCGTGCGGATGCGGCTCTACGCCCTGCCCCGGTATCTCGACGCCACCGACCGGCCCGGAACGGTGGAGGATCTCGCCAGGCACCGACTCATCAGCCAGTCCGTGAACACCCATCAGGTCTCCTCCGGCCAGACGCTGATCGAGAGCCTGCACGCGGTCGGGATACCGTCGACCTTGACAGTCAACAATTACTTCGGCGTGCTTCAGGGCGTCCTGAGCGGGCTCGGAATCGGCGTCCTCCCCGATTATCTTCTCGCCGACTTCCCTGAAATGGAACGGGTTTTGCCTGATATCGAATCGGCGAAGATCCCCGTCTACCTCGCCTATCCGGAAGAGCTGCGCCACTCGAAGAGGATCGCGGCCTTCCGCGACTTCGTTCTCGAAGAGCTCAACGAGACGGCAAGGAACAAGTCCGCCGTCGAAAACGGGCGCCATGCACTTAACGCATAGCGGGACTGTGCCGATTGTGCGACATGCGTCTTGATAGCAGTGGTAGGCAGTTTAGATGACTTCGCGAGACGGTTGCGACGCAGTCGTCCGTCTCACCTCCCTGTTGGACTGGCCGGGCTTTCAGCCCGGCCTTTTTTCTTCCGCGACGAGGCGCTAGAGCCTTGCGCCGAAGCGCGCGCCTTCGCCCCGGGCGCCCCGCGCCCGGACAGGAAAGGCCGACCCCAGTGCCAGACCCCGCAATCACCGACGATCTGGTCGCCGCCCACGGGCTGAAGCCGGACGAGTACGAGCGCATACTCGACATCCTCGGTCGCGCGCCGTCCTTCACGGAACTCGGCATCTTCTCGGCGATGTGGAACGAGCATTGCTCCTACAAGTCCTCCAAGAAGTGGCTCAGAACCCTGCCCACGACCGGACCGCAGGTCATCTGCGGCCCAGGGGAGAATGCCGGCGTCGTCGATATCGGCGACGGGCAGGCGGTGGTCTTCAAGATGGAGAGCCACAACCACCCCTCCTACATCGAGCCCTACCAGGGCGCCGCGACCGGCGTCGGCGGCATCCTGCGCGACGTTTTCACCATGGGCGCGCGGCCGATCGCGGCGATGGATTCGCTGAGCTTCGGCCAGATCGACCACCCCAGGACCCGCTCTCTCGTGCACGGCGTCATCGAGGGAATCGGCGGCTACGGCAATGCCTTCGGCGTCCCGAACGTGGGTGGCGAGGTCCGCTTCGACGCCTCCTATGACGGGAATTGTCTCGTCAACGCCTTCGCTGCCGGACTCGCGGACGCGGACGCGATCTTCTACTCGGCGGCCTCCGGCATCGGCATGCCGGTCGTCTATCTCGGTGCCAAGACGGGGCGCGACGGCGTCGGCGGCGCGACCATGGCCTCGGCCGAGTTCGACGAGACCATCGAGGAAAAGCGGCCCACCGTTCAGGTGGGCGACCCGTTCACCGAGAAACGGCTGATGGAGGCCTGCCTGGAACTGATGGAGACGGGGGCCGTCGTCTCGATCCAGGACATGGGCGCGGCGGGCCTGACCTGCTCGGCCGTGGAGATGGGGGACAAGGGCGGCCTCGGCGTGCGGCTTAACCTCGACGCGGTGCCCCAGCGCGAGACGGGGATGACCGCCTACGAGATGATGCTCTCGGAGAGCCAGGAGCGCATGCTCATGGTGCTCCGCCCCGAGAAGGAGGCCGCGGCGCGGGCCGTCTTCGAGAAATGGGATCTCGATTTCGCCATCGTCGGCGAGACCATCGCCGAGGACCGGTTCGTGGTCATCCATGGCGGCGAGGAGAAGGCCAACCTGCCGCTCTCCACTCTCTCGGGCGCGGCGCCGGAATACGACCGGCCCTGGGAGGCGACGCCGCCCCCCTCCCCGCTTGAGGACGCGCCGAGGATCGACGCGATCGAGGGCCTGAAGACGCTGATCGCCCATCCCGGCCATGCCTCCAAGCACTGGATCTGGGAGCAATACGACAGCCAGGTCATGGCAGACACGGTGCGCCCGCCGGGGCGCGGCGCGGGGATCGTGCGGGTTCACGGGACGCGGAAGGCGCTCGCCTTCACCGCCGACGTGACGCCCCGCTACGTTGCCGCGGACCCGGAAGCGGGCGGCCGGCAGGCGGTCGCCGAGGCATTCCGCAATCTCGTCGCGGCGGGCGCCCGCCCCCTCGCCGCGACCGACAACCTGAATTTCGGCAACCCCGAGAAGCCGCGGATCATGGGCCAGCTCGTCGGTGCGGTCGAGGGAATCGGCGCGGCGTGCCGGGCGCTCGACATGCCGATCGTGTCGGGCAACGTCTCGCTCTACAACGAGACCGACGGACGGGGCATCCTGCCGACACCGACGATCGCCGCCGTCGGGCTCGTGGACGACCTGGATTCCGCAATCTCTGGCACGGCGCAGGCCGGCGATCTGGCGCTTCTCGTGGGCGCGACGAAGGGTCATCTGGGCCGCTCCGCCCTCCTCGCCCTGGCCTTCGGCCGCGACGAGGGACCGCCCCCGCCGGTCGATCTCGAGGCGGAGCGGCGCAACGGCGACTTCGTCCTCGAGAACCGCGACTGGATTCGGGCGGCGACCGATCTGTCCGATGGCGGTCTGGCGCTGGCGGCCTTCGAGATGGCGGTCGCGGCCGGTGTCGGGGTGACCATCGACAAGAAGAAGAAGACGTCGAGCCTCTTCGGAGAAGACCAGGGACGCTATCTGCTCGCCTGCGGCTTCGACGGGGCGGAGGCGCTCATGGTCCGCGGCGGCCAGGCGGGCGTGCCGATCCACCTTGTGGGGCGGTTCGGCGGCGAGGCCGTGACGTTCGGGTCGAGATCGGCGCCGTTCGCGGAGCTGCGCGCGATCTGGCTCGACGCCTTCGAGCGCGCCCTCGGTTGATGCGACGCGCCCGCATCGGCGGGACCGGGCGAAGCGGCGCGCCCGGCCGCCGGAGCGATCGGGCACGCGACGCTCAGAGGAGCGCCTTCACCTTCTCGACGACGGCAGCCGCCGTGATGCCGAACTTCTCGAAGAGGACCTCCGCCGGCGCGGAGGCGCCGAACCCCTCCATGCCGACGAATCCCGCCTTGGATTCGCGGCCGCGCTCGCCCAGGAGCCAGCGGTCCCAGCCCTGGCGCCCTGCGGCCTCGATCCCGACGCGGACGGCGCCGGCGGGCAGGACCCGGCGGCGGTAGCTCTCCTCCTGCTCGGCGAAGAGCTCGAAGCAGGGCATGGAGACGACGCGGGTGCCGATTCCCTCGGCCTCGAGCGACTGCTTCGCCTCCATGGCCAGCGAGGCCTCGGAGCCGGTTGCCAGCAGCACCGCCTGGCGCTTGCCCTCGGCCTCGGCCAGCACGTAGGCCCCCTGCTCGGAGAGGTTCTTCGTCCTGTGGTCGCGACGCAGTGTCGGAAGGCCCTGGCGGGTCAGGGCGAGGACGGTCGGACGATCCATGGTGCGAAGCGCGATCTCCCAGGCCTCGGCGGTTTCCACCGTGTCGCAGGGGCGCAGGACCTGGAGGTTCGGCGTGGCGCGGAGCATCGCGAGATGCTCGACCGGCTGGTGGGTCGGCCCGTCCTCGCCGAGACCGATGGAATCGTGGGTCATCACGTAGGTGACCGGCGCGCCCATCAGCGCGGAGAGGCGGATCGCCGGGCGGGCATAGTCGGTGAAGACCATGAAGGTGCCACCGTAGGGGCGGATGCCGCCGTGCAGCGCCATGCCGTTCATCGCCGCGGCCATGCCGTGCTCGCGAATGCCGAAATGGATGTAGCGCCCGGCGCGGTTGTCGGGCGAGAAGATGCCCAGCCCCTCGGTGAGGGTGTTGTTGGAGCCGGTCAGGTCGGCTGAGCCGCCGAGCGTCTCGGGGACGATCGGGTTGAGGGCCGACAGGACGGTCTCGGACGCCTTGCGGGTGGCGACCTTCGGCGCGGAGTCCGACGCGTCCTTCTTCAGCGCCTTGACCGTGGCCCCGAGCTTGCGGGGCAGTTCGCGCGCCATCGCCGTGTCGAACTGGCGGCGCTTGCCCTGGCCCAGCGCATCGAGGCGACCTTGCCAGGCGTCGCGCTCCGACGCGCCGCGGCGGCCGATCTCCTCCCACCAGGATTTCACCTCGCCCGGCACCTCGAAGGCGGCGCTGTTCCAGCCGTAGGTCGCGCGGGTATCGGCGATGAGCTCCTCGTCGGTCAGCGCGCCGTGGCCCTTGCCGGTGTCCTGCGCGGACGAACCCAGGGCGATATGCGTCCGGCAGGCGATCATTGAGGGTCTGTCGGAGCGCTTGGCGGCCGCGATCGCGGCATCGATGGCCTCGGGGTCGTGGCCGTCGATCGCCTGCACATGCCAGCCGCAGGCCTCGAAGCGGGCGGGCTGGTCGGTCGAATCGGCGAGCGAGAGGTCGCCGTCGATGGAGATCCGGTTGTCGTCGAAGAAGACGGTGAGGCGGCCGAGCTTCTGGTGGCCGGCCAGCGCGATGGCCTCGTGGCTGACGCCCTCCATCAGGCAGCCGTCGCCGGCGAAGACCCAGGTACGGTGATCGACGATCTTCGACCCGAAGCGCGCCCGCAGGGATTCCTCGGCGATGGCCATGCCGACGGAGGTGGCGAGGCCCTGGCCCAGCGGACCGGTCGTGGTTTCGATCCCGCTGGCATATTCGTGCTCGGGATGGCCGGCCGTCTTCGAGCCCCATTGGCGGAAATCGCGGATCTCGTCGATCGTGATATCGGGATGGTCGGTGAGATAGAGCAGCGCGTAGAGAAGCATCGAGCCGTGACCGTTCGACAGGATGAAGCGGTCGCGGTCGGGCCAGCCCGGATCGGCGGCGTCGAACTTCATGTGCCTCGACCAGAGCACGGTGGCGATGTCGGCCATGCCCATCGGCATCCCGGAATGGCCGGACTTGGCCGCGGCGACGGCATCCATGGCGAGCATCCGGATCGCGGTGGCACGCATCCAGTGATCGGGGTGACGGTCTTTCAACGAAGCTATATCCATGATCTGCAGGTCCTTCGGCATCGGGCGCGGGAGGGTCGTGGCGTGATACCAGCCCGACCGGCGACCACAAGACCGCAGAGGTCGACGTCCCGGCCGGCCGGCAAGGTCGCGCAGATCGGGAGGAAGCGATGACGAAGAGCCGGCTGGACGCCAGGGAGACCGATCCGCGCGTGATCGAGATCGACACCGACCGCGTGCTGCGGCGCAGGCCGCAGCGCTACGGGGTGCTCGATATCGGGTCGAACTCGATCCGGCTCGTGGTCTACGACGATCTCGCCCGGGCTCCCTTTCCGCGCTTCAACGAGAAATCGCTCGCCCGGCTCGGATCGGGTCAGGACGCCTCGGGCGACTTCACCGAAGAGGCGATGGAGCGGGCCACGGTGGCGATCCGCCGCTTCGCCTCGATCGCGCGCGCCATGAAGGTGAAGCGGATCGACGCGCTGGCGACCGAGGCGATCCGGAAAGCGGGGAACGGCGACAGGCTTCTGGAGCGCTTCGCCGAGGCGGGGATCGAGGCGCGCCTCCTCTCCGGCGAGGAGGAGGCGACCTTCGCCGCGCAAGGTGTCGTTTCCGGCTTCTTCCAGCCGCACGGGCTCGTCGGCGATATCGGCGGCGGCAGTCTCGACGTGGCGGAGGCGCTCGGCGACCGGGTCGGCGAGCGGAGGGCAAGCCTGCCGCTCGGGTCGCTGCCGGTCAGCGCGATGCTGGAGACGGGCGTGAAGGCGGCCAAGACCGCGGTCGATGCGGAGCTTGAACGAAGCCTTCCGCCGCTCCTGACCGAGCCCGTCTTCTACGCTGTGGGGGGCGGCTGGCGGGCGCTCGCGCGCGTGCATATCGCCATGATGGACCGGCCGATCAGCGTGGTTCACGGCTACGAGCTTCCCAGGAAAGAGATCCAGAAGCTCGCCAAGAAGATCGCAAAGATGACGCCCGAGGAGATCGCGGAACTTCCCGATATCCCGAGCCGGCGGATCGAGACCTCGGCCGCCGCCGCGCTCGTCCTCTGGCGCGTGTTGAAGCACCTGAAGCCCGAGCGCGTCGTCTTCTCCGCCTGCGGGCTCCGGGAGGGCTGGCTCTACGGTCAGCTCTCGAAGACCGAATCCCATCGCGACCCCCTGCTGGAGATGGCGCAGGCGATCGGGCTGCCGACGGCACGGGTGCCGGACTTCGCGGCGACGCTCGGCCGCTGGACCGAGGGCCTGTTTCCGGGGGAGATCCAGAGCCTCCGGCGGCTGCGCCTCGCCGCCTGCGCCCTGACCGATCTGTGCTGGCGCGACCATCAGAAGATTCGCGACCGGGAGGCCTTCTCCCGCATTCTGCAATTCCCCTTCATCGGCATCGGCCATGCCGAGCGGGCCTTCCTCGCCACGGTCCTGCGGGTCCGCTACGGCGGCAACATCGACGGGACGGTGCGACGCACCGCAAAAGGACTCCTGAGCAAGTCGGATCTTCAAAGGGCCGAGATCCTCGGCCGCGCCCTGCTCGTCGGCCATCGCTTCTCGGCGAGCGTGCCGGAGATTCTCGGGAAGTCCCGTCTCCACGTCGACGGCGAGGCGGTGCGGCTGGAGATACTACGCCCCGCGGAGGTGCCGGACGCGGACGCGATCCAGTCCACGCTCGAGAAGCTCGCGCAATCCGCCGGGGCGGCGGAGGCCGAGGTCGTGGAGCGCGGCTGACGCCGCCGGTCAGGCGGACGTCTCCCTTTCGGTGCGGACCGGCACCGCCCTGAACCCCCAGCTGCCGGCAGGGTCGCTTTCGGGCGGCAGATCGTCGGAGCTCTCTTCGGCAGACAGGGCGCCCCTCCGCGCTTCCATTTGTCGGAACGGCCGGGGCGGAAGAGGATGTCTCGCCGTCGCGGTGCCCGACCGGAACCCGCCGCCCGCTCGGCGGTTCACTGAACAGCCGCAATGGAAGAGCCGAATGGCCCTGCCCGCCACATCCACCGCCACGGTTGGCTGCACCGCGAGGTCGCTGCCCGAAGAGGTGGCGGTCGCGATCACCTGCAACGGGACCACACATGCCGTGATGATGGCGACGCCGGCCGATCTGGCGGATTTTGCCTGGGGATTCGCACGGACCGAGAGGCTCATCGAGCGTCCCGAACACGTGGAACGGTTCGAAATCCTGCGCCACGAGGGCGCGGACAGGGAAGCCCGGTTCTGGCTCGTGCCCGACCGGGCGGCGGTCTTGAGCGCGCGGCGGCGACGGATGGCGGGACCCGTCGGCTGCGGACTTTGCGGGATCGAGAGTTTGGCCGAGGCCATGCGCCCTGCCCCGTCGGTACGAGGCACGGTCCTCGCCGTGGCGCGCGACGAGATCGCCGGAGCGACCGATGCTCTCCGCCGGTTCCAACCCTTGCGCGGCCGGTCGGGGGGGCTTCACGCGGCCGGGTTCCTGCGGCCCGGAACCGGGCTGGCGCTGGTACGGGAGGATGTCGGACGGCACAATGCCCTCGACAAGGTCTGTGGAGCGCTGCTTCGCGAGAGGTGTGAGGCGGGCACCGGCGCCCTCGTGGTTTCCAGCCGGGTCTCGGTCGATCTGGTGCAGAAATGCGCCGCGGCCGGCTGTCCGGTTCTGGTTGCCGCCGCCACGCCCACCGGGCTCGCGGCGGAGGCCGCCGAGGTGGCGGGGCTGACCCTCGTCGCGCGGGCCCGGGGCGGCGTCTTCGAGATCTTCGCCCATCCGCACCGGATCGTCTGAGCGGCGGCCGGCCCGGAGTTCAGAGCACCTTCGCGAGTCTCAGGGCATCGTAGATGGCAGCATGGGTGTTCCGCGCCGCGACGGCGTCGCCGATCCGGAAGAGCTGGTAGGCGCCGTCCATGTTGCGGACGACAAGTTGGGGGCGCCCCTCGACGAGCGCCTCGTAATCGACTTCGCCCAGATTCGTGGAGCCGTCCCGCAGGTCGAAATAGACGTCGTCGAGCGGACGCGTGCCATGGTTGACGACGATCTGGTCGACGCGCCGCTCGCGCAGGACGCCGCCGTAATCGCTGCCGAGCGTCGCGATGAGCTCGTTGCCGTCCCGCCGCACCGCATTCAGCTTCCACGTCACCGTGAACATCACGTCGCGACACTGGAGTTCGCGGATCGAGGGCGTCAGCGACATGGCCATCACTTCAGAGGCGATGCCACGGTCGCGGGTGACGATCTCGACCGCCGCCCCGGTGGCGGCGATGGCCTCGGCCGCTTGCAGCGCGGCGTAGTCCCCGGCATCGTCGTAGATCAGCACGTTGGAGCCCGGCGCGATGTCACCGGACAGGATATCCCAGGCGGAGACGACCAGATCGTTGCCCTCTGCCAGCACTTCGGTATGGGGCAGCCCGCCCGTGGCGACGATGACCGCCCCGGGTGACTCCTCCCGCACAGTCTCCGCATCGGCGAAGCTGTTGAAGCGGAAGCGCACGCCCATGCGCTCGCACTCGGCCACCCGCCACTGGACGAGCTGCATCATCTCCTGACGGCGGGGGGTCCGGGCGGTCAGGCGCACCTGCCCGCCTGGATCGTTGGCGGCCTCGTGCACGATTACCTGGTGGCCGCGGGCCGCCGCGACGCGGGCCGCCTCGAGCCCTGCGGGGCCGGCGCCGACGACGACGATGCGCCGGCGGGTGCCGGCCGCCTGCACCTCGTGGGGCTGTTCCAGCTCGCGTCCCGTGGCCGGGTTGTGCAGGCAGAGGGCCATGCCGCCCTGGTAGATGCGGTCGAGACAGTAATTCGCCCCGACGCAGGGCCGGATGCGCTCCTCCTCGCCGCGCATGACCTTGGCGACGATATGCGGATCGGCCATGTGAGCACGGGTCATGCCCACCATGTCGAGCTTGCCGCTGGCGATGGCGTGACGGGCGGTGGCGACATCCTGGATCTTGGCAGCGTGGAAGGTGGGGAATCCGGTTTCGGCGCGGATCTCGCCGGCGAAGTCGAGATGCGGCGCGGAGCGCATGCCCTGCACCGGGATCACGTCCGTGAGGCTCGCATCGGTGTCGATATGACCCTTCACGACGTTCAGGAAGTCGACCATGCCGCAGGATTTCAAGCGGCGCGAGATCTCCAGACCGTCGGTTTTCGTGAGGCCGCCGGGGAGATCCTCGTCGCCGGTATAGCGCACGCCCACGAGAAATTCCGGGCCGACACGCTCGCGGATCGCGGCGAGCGTATCGAAGGTGAAGCGCAGACGGTTGTCGAGGCTGCCGCCATAGGGACCCTCCAGCTGGTTCGTCAGCGGCGACCAGAACTGGTCCATCAGGTGGCCGTAAGCCTGGATCTCGATCCCGTCTAGCCCGGCAGCTCGCATCCGCTCGGCGGCGTCGGCGTAGTCCTCGATGATGCGCGCGATGTCCCAATCCTCGACGACCTTCGGAAACGCCTTGTGCGAGGGTTCCCGCTCGTGGCCCGCCGAAACGACGGGGAGCCAGTCGGCCTTGTCCCAGCGGGTGCGCCGGCCGAGATGGGTAAGCTGGATCATGACCGCGCAACCATGCTCGTGGCAGGCATCGCTCAGCTCGCGCATCCAGCCGACGACCTCGTCCTTCCACGCGAGGATGTTGTTGAAGACCGGCGGGCTGTCGCGGGCAACGGAGGCGGAACCGGCGGTCATGGAAAGCGCCACCCCGGCCCGCGCCCGCTCGGCGTGATAGGCCCGGTAGCGCGCCTTCGGCATCCCGTCTTCGGGATAGGCGGGCTCGTGGCTGGTGATCATCAGCCGGTTCTTCAACGTCAGATGCCTGAGCCGGTAGGGCTGGAGAAGAGGGTCGCTGGCCATCGCATCCTCCGTCGTGACGAGCGAGGTCTGGCGGGATTGTTCACCTATGTCAAGTATGCGTTCTGTTCTGTCCATTTCGCTTGCGGCAGATCGCGGGGCGCGGATAGGGTCGGGTCATGGACAGGACGGGCACACATGCCGAGGCATCGAAAACGTCGGGCTGGCGCGGCTCTCGCGAATTGTGGCTCGGCGCGGCGAAGGAGGCGCTGCTCCGCAGCGGCGTCGGCGCAGTGAAGATCCAGCCTCTCTCGGCGCGGCTCGGTCTCTCCCGCACCAGCTTCTACTGGTTCTTCAGGGACCGTCAGGCGCTCCTCGACGCGCTTCTCGAGGACTGGGACGAGACCAATACCTGCGCGCTCCTCGCGGCCTGCGAGGACTACGCGGAAACCATCTCGGAGGCGGTGCTGAACGTCATCGGCCTTTTCATGGAGGGCGCGGCGTTCGACTCCCGGTTCGACTTCGCCATCCGCGGCTGGGCGCATCAGTCCGACGCGGTCATGGAGCGGGTCGCGGCGGCGGACGAACGGCGGCTCGCGGCGATCCGGGACACTTTCGCGCGTTTCGGCTTCGCCGAGGCGGAGGCCGATGTCCGGGCGCACACCGTCTATCTCGTGCAGATCGGCTACATCTCGATGCAGATCCGGGAAAGCATAGCGGTGCGGATGGGCCGTGTGCCGGCCTATGTGAAGACCTATTCGGGAAAGGCGCCGACGGAGCGGGAACTTGCCCGCTTCCATGCGCGGCACGGCCACCGGCCGGAGCCTGCCCCGCTTCGGACGTAAGGCGATGCGCGCCACCGGGACCTGGAAACGGCTGGTGCCGGCGGAGCGCAACGAAACAGGACATCTGCAATAGTCATGGCCTATCATTTTTATATCTATCACAGCAGGTTAGAGAGTAGGCGTCTTTCAAGCCGCATCAACAGATCGCAGTACTCATCACTTGATCTCAAGTCCAAGGGTGGACTAAAAGGTGGGCTGGCAGCACCGGATGACTGGGTTGCGGGGATCGAGCAAAACGGAGGGAAACATCTACCTGCCTTCATCGACTTCGCGTACCAGAGAGCCAGAGAGCTGGGAGTGAAAGAGAGAGCATGGGCTCTTGCCCGAACAGCATCGGGACATTGCGGGGCTGCAATTCTCGTCATGATCGCTGACGCCTCGTGCCAAGATAGGGGCGGACCGATACGTAATCCGGGAGGCTGGATCACCCGAATGGTCTACCGTGTCGCCGATGGGAGCGTCGACCTTCACGCAAAGATACTCGATCTGGCTGATCGGAAACAGTGACCTTGCGGCGTAAGGGTGGAGGCAGCGAATAGGGTTATCGGCGCAACAAGGCCTCATCTAGGTGATCGAGGAGCTTGGGCGATAAGGCGGTCCTGCGGCGCTGGATACGTCGGTTCGATCTACCGAAGACGGTCCCCGCGCGGCGCAACATTACGCATGGGCAGGGCCCGTCTCCCCCTGACTTCGCGGCTGAGAATGCCCGGTTGAAACGAGAGCTCCGGAAGGCAGAGAGGAATATAGCCGCCCCAAGAAAGACCTCTCGCCTCCCCGTCAGTGTAGACCTTTAGACTCCGTCGGACAGTCGGCCCCCGGATGTCGGTCAGGTCGGGACTGTCGGATCGTGATCAGTCAGCGATCGATTACTCATTTGCCAACTGCCTGGCGCCGCGGCGGGCGCTGGCACGTCTCGACCGTGCGGAACCTTCTGGGACGGCTCGAGAACGACCGTTGCGCGAATGGCGGGCGCGCGCGGTGGGGACCGAATTTGCCGATTAACTGTTTCCCCAAATTGAAATTGACGGGTCGGTGCCTGACGCCGTAGCGATGCGATTTGTGGCAAGCGTCACGTGCCAGAAGGCACCGATTCCCAAGAAGTCATTAGAGCCGCAAACCTGAGATCGGGGGCTCGTTTTCCGGAGGTTCCCCGTGGCCAAAGCCACCGCGTATTACGGCGTCGACATGCTCGATGCAGACATCTCGTACGGCTATGTCACCCGCGCCGATGCCTCGACCATCCGCATCGAGAGCGGCAGCTGGGTCGCGGTCTACAAGGGGTCCTTCTCGTACGATTATTACGACAACGTCTATCGCCGGCTTGCCAGCTATACCGAGAGCTATCGCGGCGATACCTGGTTCAGCGTGACCGGGATCAATCGCGATGCGAGGACGTTTCAGAGCTTCCTCGACTGGGACGACGCGTTGGGGGCCCTGAACTATGTGCTGTCCGGAGCGGACAGCCTTACCGGCTCCCGCCAGGACGACACGCTCGCCGGCTTCGGCGGAAACGACACCATCCAGGGTGGCGCGGGATGGATACTCTCTTCGGCGATGACGGCAAGGACGTCCTGAGCGGCGGCGGCGGCAACGACGAGATCCATGGAGGAAGCGGGAGCGATCGCGCCCTGTATCTCGGGTCGATCGATGTCTCCGTCAATCTGGGACTGACCGGCGGGCAAGGCACGGGGCATGGCCGGGATCTGCTGAGCGGGATCGAACGCGTGTCCTCGGGTGCCGGAAACGACCGGCTGACCGGCAACGGCACGGCGAACGTCCTGTCCGCCGGTGCGGGCAACGATGTCCTCGATGGCGCCGGCGGCGACGACAGGCTGGTGGGCGGCGCCGGATATGACGGCCTGACCGGCGGCTCGGGCCACGACAGGCCGCTGGGCGGCCTGGGTCGTGACGTGCTCAGCGGGGGCAGCGGCTCCGACGCGTTCACGTTCCTCACGGCCGCCGAGGCGGGGCGCGGCACGATGCGCGACGTGATCCGGGACTTCCAGCACGGCGGCGACGAGATCGACCTGTCCGCGAACGATGCCGATCTTCGCCTCTCAGGCGACCAGGCATTCGAGTTCATCGGAGTCGCCGCATTCGGGGGAGCGGCGGGCGAGCTCAACTTCCGGGGCGGCGTCTTGTCGGGCGACACGAATGGCGACACGATCGCCGACTTCGAGATTGCCCTGGCCGGGGGCACTTCGCTCGACGCGGGGGATTTCGTTCTCTAGTCGTGGCGATGGTCCCTCGACAGTCCGCGTCGCCGTTCGGCACGGTGGTGGCCGCCGAGCCCGCTCCGGCGATCCGGACAGCGGATACATGACCCTGCGCGACGCGGGCGTCGGTTTCGTCGCCTGCGACATGCCGGAGGTCAATGACCGCACCGTGGGCATCATGGCCCTCGTCGCGGAAGCGGAGCGCGAAACGATTTCGCGGCGCACCTGGGAGGCGCTGACAGCCGCGAAGGCGCGTGGGTGCGGCTTCGGGAACCCGAACCAGGTTGCTGCCCATACGAGGGCCGGGAACGGCGCAGGGGCGCACCGAGCGACGGGCCAGGCAATGCCGACAGTTTCGCACAGGGGTAGCGGCCCCAGAGGCACCGTCACTCTGCGCGGCATCGCGGACGAGCAAAACGAAGGCGGGATGAATACCCGTCTGGTGACGGGTCAGAGACGCCCTGCAGGATAGGAGATCAACGCTACAGGCCCAACGGTGAACTGTTTGGGCAACGGCGATCCGGGCGCCTTGGAGGAGTTACGTTCAATAGGGATAAGACTTTCTAAGTTTGAGCGGGTGATCGTGGTGCGCCGCTTGCTGCAAGCCTCCTGCATCCTCGCCGGCGTCGCCACGCCCACGGAAGGAGCCGGCATGGGGGCAGCGGGCGCGGTGATCCTGACGGTTCTCTACGGGCGGTTTTCCTTTCCCCGCCTGCAGCGCGCGCTCTACCAGACCGTCGTCGTCACCGGCATGATCATGTTCCTGCTCGTTGCATCGAACATGTTCGGCGCGATTTTCAATCGCCTCGGTACCGGCCCCTGGATCGCCAATACCCTCGTCGCCTGGGATCTGCCTCCGATGGGCATCGTGCTGGCGTTGATGGTCGTGGTCTTTCTGCTCGGATGGCCGCTCGAATGGGCGCCGATCGTTTTCATCTTCCTGCCGATCGTACGCGAAGCGGATATCGATCTGCTCTGGATCAGCACGCTCGTCGCCGTGAACTTGCAGACCGCTTTCCTGTCGCCACCCGTCGCCATGGCCGCCTATTATCTCAAGGCCGTCGCCCCGCAATGGGGCCTTCGGCAGATCTACAGTGGCATGTTCCAGTTCGTCGCGCTGCAAGTCGTGGCGCTCATCCTGGTTCTTCTCTTCCCGGAGATCGCGCTGTGGCTCCCGCGCGTGATGTTCGGCTGAACGAGGGAGCATCCCGAATGATCCCGAATTGGCGGCTAACCGAGCGACTGCCATGGCGCATTCCCACGGACAACCGGTACCTGGTCGAGGCGGCGACCCATCCCGAGGTCCTCGCCACGATCGAGGCCGAGACGGATTGGGCCGAGTACGGCATCCGGATCGACGCGAAAGCCCTCGCCGAAGGCCGTGCGGGCGGCATCGTTACGCTCGACCGGGCGAGGCCCTTTCCCCCGACCTTACCGAATGCGGATGAAGCGATCCTGACCCGGCTCGGTGTCCGTGGTCCGAACTTTGCTCTACCCGTCGGCACCGTCGGACCGTTTGGAACACCGATCTCGACCGTCGCGCCCATTGATGTCACGGCCTGATCGGGGACGAGACGGTAGAGGTCGTTCCGCGCGGAGCGGGTACCAGCCTGATCACCGGGGACAGAGTTTTCGAGTATGACACCGCCGGCTTATCTCGGGAGAGTGGGTCGGCTTGCTGTTACGGTCGCCAACAGGGCGAGTTCACCAGATCGGCCAACGGCAAGTGCGCCGCAGCGTAGGGTCAGGTCCATTTTGTGCGTCCTGAGCGCGCGCCGGCGGGCCGATAAGCCGGCTCTGTATGTTGCCGCTTGGCTTTCTTTCAGCGCTGGGCGCAGCGGCCTCCTGTACGCGACCAGAGAAGGTCGATTGAGGACCAGCTTCGGGTCTGCCGGCGCCTGGTCGCGACGAACGGCTGGAACGAAGCGCAGAGCTTTACCGACATGGGGCTCTCCGGCGCCTCGCATCTGCGGCCCGGCTACCAGAATCTGCTCGAAGCCGTCCGCACCGGCCGGATCGATGTGGTGGTCGCGGAGAGCATCGACCGGATCAGCCGCGACCAGGAGCACGTCGCGGCCTTCTTCAAGCAGATGGTGTTCGCGGGCGTCCGGATCGTCACCGTCGCCGAGGGACCGATCGACGAACTCCATGTGGGCCTCAAGGCCACGATGCGGCGCTGTTTCTCGGGGACCTTGCCCAGAGGACCCGACGCGGCCTCGAGGGGCGGGTGCGCGGCGGCAAGTCGGCCGGCGGCCTGTCCTACGGCTACCGCCTCGACCGCCAGCCCCTGCCCGACGGAACCTTTACCACGGGTGAGCGGAGTATCGACCCGGACGAGGCCGGGACCATCCGCGCCATCTTCGAGGCCTATGCGGCCGGAGACAGCGCCCGCACCATCGCCAGCCGATTGAACGCCGCCGGCACCCCTGCCCCGCGCAGCGGCACATGGAGCTTCTCGACTATCTCGGGCAACTGGAAGCGCGGCACCGGCCTCCTCAACAACGAACTCCATGTCGGCCGTCTCGTCTGGAACCGGCAACGCTTCATGAAGGATCCCGAGACAGGCAAGCGACAGGCGCGCCCGAACCCGCCCGAGGAGTGGATCATCGAGCAGGTCCCGGAGTTCAGGATCGTTGACCAGTCTCTCTGGGATCGCGTGAAGCGCCGCCAGGGCGCGATCCGCGAGGATATCCTGACTGCCCGGGAGACGAACGTGTTCGCTCCTGGCGCCGAAGCCGGCCGGCGCCAGTGCTATCTCTTCTCCGGCCTCATCACCTGCGGAGAGTGCGGCAGCGGCCTGCAACCGCCGTCACTTGCCTAAGCTTGAATGTTGCGTGTGATGGGGTTCAGGCAGATGGGATACAAGCCCGGCTGCTACCATGTCGCCGTCGCGACTTTACTCAAGTTGACGGTGTTTTTTCTTGGCCTTTTACGTCCACCATTGAAAATAGCTCATTCGCTTATGTTCTCATAATGTTCTATATCCTGTAGACTTCTCGCAATTGAGCGAGGAACGCGACATGGCGAAGGCTGACTATCTCGACAAACTGAATACCAACCAGCGCGCAGCGGTGGAATTTGGTGTGAATGGTGAAGGCCTGCCCCCACCCCTTCTCGTGATTGCCGGGGCTGGATCGGGAAAGACCAGCACGCTCGCGCATCGCGTCGCGCATCTTCTCGTTCACGGTGCCGACCC
>CAWHJL010000007.1:0-152343 GCA_963829665.1 uncultured Alphaproteobacteria bacterium
GATATCACCGTTCCTGAGAACGAGTTTGATACCGCCTTCGCTTACTACAAATCAGTGCGAAAAGGAATGCGAGAGAAAGCCAACCACAATAAAACTGAAGCTCAAACCTGTTTCGCCGTTATCATCGCATTTACCCTACTTGCGCCGCTATTCGTTACCTTAGGTAATAACATTTTCTGGGCGAAAATCGTGCCATCATTCTTATCGGTAACTGCGGGCGCTCTCACGAGCTGGTTGCAATTGAGGAAGCCGCAGCGCCTGTGGGTATTGTACAGGCGAGCACAGCGCGAACTCGAGGAACAAAAAGCAAACTATGACTTCAAGGATGGAGATTTCGCCGATGCTGCGGACCCGGATAAATTGCTGGCACGGAAAGTAACGCACGTCGCTCGATGGGTACATGATTCTTGGGAGGGTTTAATTCCTGAGCCCGATATGTTCGTCGGCGGCCTTGAAAATAAAGTTTTAGAGAAAAGGGGGAACGATGACAGTGCCTCAAATAGCTGAGACCCCACTCAATACCAAATACGGCACCTTTCAGTTATATGACTTTGCGTGGTCCAAAAATGAACAAGACAACGTACTTGTATTGGTTTCAAGCTTCGCGAGCAAAAAACCGTTGGTCCGAGTTCAAAGCGCCTGCTACACAGGTGAGATTTTTGAAAGCACAGACTGCGACTGTCACTGGCAACTGGAGACGGCCTTACATCGCATTCAAGCCGAGGGAGGAATTTTTATTTATATGCTCTGTGATGGACGAGGTGCGGGGTTACTGACCAAAATTAAGGGCATGAACCTTACTGCAATGGAAGGATTGGATACTGCGGAAGACGTACAGAAAGCTTGGCTCTCCCCTTGATCCGCGGGAGTACGAAAGGGCGGCTTTTGTATTGAGGCATTTCGACGTGGAGTTCGTGTCGGCTTCTAACAAATAATCCACGGAAGGTCGCGGGGCTAACGAACCTCGGCATTGAGGTCATTCGTGAGGAGCACATGAGCGACCCCACATCGAAAAACGAGCCTTACCTCCCGCTCAAAAGCCGAGAAGTTAGGACATATGATGAAGCCATTTGGGACCGATAAGTAAATCGGAAACTCCAGAAACTAAATGGTACCTTCAGTCTGAATGATTTCGGTATGTGACAGCTTCCTTTGCGGTGCTGGCGCATCACAGTTAGTCCCCTGCCGGATCCTGCCGCGCCCCCTCGGCGACGATCTCCAGCACATCGTCCGGCAGCGGCCGTTGCAGGCCTCCGCCTCGTCGAAGGGCGCGGTGAGCCAGGTCTCCCATTCCTCTGGCTCGGTGAGGATCACGGGCATGGCCTTGGGGTGGATGGCCCCGACGACCGCGTTGCGCCGGTCGTCAGGAAGCCGTAGAGGTCGGCCTCGACCTCGCCCTCCTTCACCTTCCGCACGGAGGTCCAGCGCGTCCAGATCCCGGCGAAGAACATGTGGGTCGATCCTCGCTGCGCGCGAACCAGACGGGGGTTCGCGACTTGTCGGGCTCGACGCGGTATTCGGAGAAGCTGGTGAAGGGCACGAGGCAGCGATGTTCGGGGCCGAGCCAGCGCCGCCAATGCGGCGAGCCGAGGTTGCGGATATTCGTCACGCCGGGATCGGTCTTGCGGTTCTTCAGGGCGAAGCTCGGTGAGGGCATGCCCCACCGCATCATCGTCATCTCTCGGCCCTCGTCGCCCATGCGGATGACGGGTGCCGACTGGTCGGGGAAGATCGCGGGCTGGGGCGCGAGGTTGCCGGTGCGGTCGGTCCAGACCTTCGCGATCTCGCGGATCGCCGCCTGGCCTTTCGTCAGCGAATAGAGATTGCACATCGGCTCCGCCCTTCCCCGGCGGGCGACGATCGTCGCCGGCTCCCGACGATGACATCATGCCTGCCGAGGGGAGCCAAGACGGATCGCGGACCTGATCCCGATCCTCGCCACCGTCCGCGCTCTCGCGCCCCCGTGGGACGCCTGCGCGCATTCTCCGGGGTTTCGCTGATCGCTGCCGGCGACGTCCGCCGCCGGCATCCTCCCCCGGCCGGGCACAGGCTGCCCCGAGGGCCGCTCGGCCGTGATCGGCCGCATCCCGCCGGCGACAGCGTCGCCGATAAGCCTCCGTAAACGACCACAGGCGTAACGTAGCGTAGCAGCATTACACTACACTACGGGGGCATCATGGCCGAGGCATCGTCGGACGAGAGGGCAAAGCGACGCGAGAGGCGGTATTCGCGGCCGCCGAGCGGCTGGACGCCGACGGCATCCCGCCGACGGTCGAGAAGGTGGGGAAGATCACCGGTGGGTCGTTCAGCACGATCACGAAGCATCTGCGGGCTTGGCGCGAGGAACGGGCGGCGAAGGCGGAACTGATGACGGCCGTCCCCGAGATGCCCGACGAGATGAGCGGCACTCTGGGCCCAGCTCTGGCGTCTCGCCGAGGCCGAGCATCAGGAGCGGCGCGACGCTTGGCACCACATTCGGCGCGCTCTCGAGGGGGAGATCGCCGAGCGCGACAGGGAGATCGCCCGGCTCGAAGCACTGACGCCGAGAACATCGCCACCATCGCGCACCTCACCGAACGCGTGAGGGCTGCGGAAGCCCGGACGGTATCAGTCGAGGGCCTGGCTACTCAAGCTGGCCGGCGGTGGATGCCGGGGGCCAGGCCATGCCATGGAGCCTGTTCGACAGGGTAGGGATCGCATCCCGGAGCGCCTTCCCCCGAACACGCCTTCCGAGCCGCTCCTGACGGAGAGCCCTCGGAGATGGCCGGCGACACGCAGGAAGACGACGGCGGTTCCGACAAGGCCTGATGATCGGACCGAGCGGAACGCGCCCGCGGGGATTCCCGCGGGCGCTGATGGCCACCGATGTGCGAAGGGTCCGGTTGGGCGTCCGCCGTGTCGGTTGTTCCATGCCCGAACAGGAAAGGACTCCGCCGATGCCGCTCGACAAACTGATCGACCTTCTCGCAGAAGCCGCGGTTCGGAAGCTCTCGCAGGAGCGGGAGCAGAAGGACGCAACACCTGACGCGATGAGGGCAGTGTGGCGGCGATGGATGAAGAAAGGGCGAAGATTTCCCGGCGGGCGTCAACGCTTCGCTCACCCGGCCTGACTACCACCGATAACGAACATGAAGGAGCTTCCCATGACCGACCGCCCCGTCGCCGCGCTCTACCTGCGATCAGCCGCCGAGAACGCCGCCGCGATCGCCGAGCAGCGCCGCCGCTGCACCGTGCATGCCGCCGCGCAGGGCTGGTCTGTCGGCGAGATGTTCGTCGATGACGGGGTGAGCGGTTTGAACGACGAGCGCCCGGGCCTCGGTGCCCTGCGGGGATGCATGCGGGACGGGACAGGCTGCGGCCGTCATCGCGACAGATCCGGCCCGTATTTCCCGGCGACCCCCACGCGGTCGCACGTTCCGCGGTTCTGCGGGGCACTGGGCGTCCGGATCGCCTATGATGTTCCGACGGCACCTGCGGCCTTCATGCATGGATGTTCGAGGGGAGGAGACAGGGCGCCGCTGGCAGTGACGACCCGGAGGACGGCACCATGACCACCCATGACGACCCCACGCCGCGTCGCGCTCTACGCGCGCTACTCGACGGACATGCAGAACCCGAGCTCGGTCGAGGACCAGTTCCGACAGGCCGAGCGCTACGCGGACGAGAGAGGGCTGGATCATCGTCGAGCGCTTCTCCGACAGGGCCATCAGCGGCACGGCAGCCAGGACCGGCCCGGACTTCCTGCGGCTATCGGAGGCGCTCGCCTGCGAAGGCGTGCAGGTTCGACATCGTCCTGGCCGAGTCCCTCGACCGGATATCCCGGGACCCCGAGCACATGCGCGGTTCAACAAGGTCGCGACGCACGCGAGTCGAGATCCACACCGTCGACCGCGGCAAGGCCGACACCCTGGCGGTCCACCTGTCCGCGATGATGAGCAGCATGTTCCTCGAGGAACTGTCCGGCAAGGTCCGGCGCGGCATCGAGGGCAAGGTCCTTGCGGGCCTGAACGGCGGCGGCCGCATCTACGGCTACAGGCCCGGCACCGATGAGCGCGGCGCACCGATGAAGGGCGCGCTCGACATCGACGAGATCGAGGCGGCGGTCGTGCGCCGCATCTTCCGCGACTATGCCGCGGGACGCTCGCCGATGCAGATCGCCAGCGACCTCAACGACGAGGGCTTCCCCTCCCCGTCCGTCGGCTCGAAGCGCAGGTCCTCGGGACACTGGAAGCAGAACACGATCAACGGCAACCGCGAGCGCGGCACCGGCATCCTGAACAACGAGCTCTATATCGGCCGCCGCGTCTGGAACCGGCTGACCTACACCAAGGACCCGGTGACCGAGAAGCGCGTCTCGAAGCTCAATCCCGAGAGCGAGTGGCAGATCGTCGAGGTGCCGGAACTGCGGATCGTCGACGAAGAGCTCTGGGAGGCCGTGAAGGCCCGGCAGGACACGCAGACGCGCCGGCGGGCGAAGGTCGAGACCACCGACCGCAACCGGCTCTCGTCGGGGCAGACGCTGCGGCGGCGCAAGTATCTGCTGTCGGGGCTTCTGCATTGCGGCCTCTGCGGCGGACGATGACCGTCGCCGGGGCGGGCAAATACAAGACCTACTACTGCGCCAAGGCCAAGGAGAAGGGCCCGAGCGTCTGCGCGGGCTTCCGGGGCCTCCGGGAGAGCGTCGCCCTGCCCCTGGTCCTGTCGGCCTTCCGAGACGACCTGATGAAGCCTGAGGCCTACGCGCGCTTCCGCGACCGGGTCCACCACCAGCTGAAGGCAGCCCAGGGACCGCCGAGGACACGCTGCGCCTCCATGACGCGCGGGTGGCGAGTTGGAGACAGGCCGCCGCAACCTGGTCGGCCATGGCGAGGCAGGGAGGGGTCGCTGCCTCGTCGACGGGCTGAATGCCGTCGATGCGGAACTGAAGCGCGGCGGCGGAGACGCGCGACGAGATCGTCCCGCCTGAGATCGAGCTGCCCGAGGGCCTGCCGGAACTCTACCGGGAGATGGTGGAGGACCTGGCGGCGACGCTGTCGCAGGAGGACGTCGCGGGCCGGGCCGCGGACGAACTGCACGAGCTCGTCGGACCGGATCATGGTGCACTGGGACGACAATGCCAAGGCGCACCGGCTGGAGATCGAGGGCAACTTGCTGGAGATGCTACGCAAAACGGCGCCGAGAGAACTCGACGCCGGGCGTAGCTGATGCGATTTTCGCGGAAGTTGGTTGCGGGAGTAGGATTTGAACCTGCGAGCTTTGCTAACAAGCTGGTCATCAACAACCGTTCAAGGTGGACCGGAAGGTGGGCTAGCGGGCAAAATATATACTTATATCCATTGATAAGCAACAATATTTATCTTTGTATTGGTGCCGCTGAAGGGACTCGAACCCCCGACCCCATCATTACGAATGACGTGCTCTACCAGCTGAGCTACAGCGGCCTCCACCGGCGCGGTTTCTAGCAAGTCGGGCCGCAAAGGAAAAGGGCTAGTTCGCGGCCGATTTCTCCCGATCTTCCCCCCGCTGCTCTTCCGGAACGATCACTTCCGCCTCGGGGATGGATGTTGCAGCCTGCTTCCCGTCCGGTTCGCTCTCGCTGGAAACCCCAGCACCCTCGCGCTTCGCCCGATCGGTCTCCGCCACCGCGTCAACTTCCGCGTTGTGGTTGTTCTCATCGCGTTCCGGCTCGGCCTGCTTGTCGCGCGCTCCGTTCGAGCTTGACATCGCCGGTGGGTGGTCTTCGACAACCTCCGGCACGGGCTCGTTCCGACCGACGATCAGCGGCAACATCTCCGTCCGGGCCGGCAGCGCGACGGTCCCTTCCTTCGGCTCCTGCCAGGCCAGCGTGTCGAGCGCGCCGCAATTGCCGCAGATCGCGCCCCATTCGGCGTGCACGCTGTGGCAGTTCTCGCAGACCCATTGCGGCCCGCGCGACACGGTCAGCGCGCGGGTCAGCCAGCCCCGTACCACGGCGTCGTCTGCGCCCTCGCCTCGTTCGATGGCGGCCATGATCGTCACGGCCCGTGCCGTCGGCTGCGCCGTCGCCAGGTCGCCGAGTGCGCGGCGCGCGGCGGGAAAATCCTCGTTGGCAATGTGGAGTTCGGCAAGGAGCATCCGGGTCTCCGGATGGTCGGGCTTCTGCCGTGTCAGGGTGTGGAAGCGCTTGATCCGCTGGGCGGGCGTCTCTTCCGGCCTGATCGCGGCGAATGCGGCGGCGAGGTCGGGATGGGGCTGCACGTCCCACGCCTTCTTGAGAATCCGGGTCGCGTAGCGCTGCTGCCCACTGGCGATATAGCCATGGGCGGCCATCACTGCGGCGGGGACGAGGTCGGGCGAGAGCTTGTTCGCCTCGATCGCCGCCTCTCGGGCGCGGACCGAAGCCTCGGGATCGTCGAAATCCTTCGCCTCGCTCAGCGCCAGCACCGCGTCGCGCCGTTTGTGCACGTCGCGCGGCAGGCTGCCGTGCTTGAGCTTGGCGCCAAGCGTCTTGCGCGCGCCCGACCAATCGTGCCGGGTTGCCTGCAGGCGCAGGAGCGTGTCCTGCGTCTCCTCGTGGCGCGGCTTCAGCGCGAAGGCCTTTTCGGCGAGGGCGAGCGCGGTATCGGTCTCCCCCGCCTCAAGCTGCTGCTTCATCAGGCCGCGGACCCCTACGAATCGGGTGCGTTCGTCCTGCACGAGCTGCTTGTAGACGGTCTCCGCCTTGGCGCGGTCGCCCGTCAGTTCGGCCCCTTGGGCAATCAGGAGCTTGGTCAGATCGGGGCGGTCGAGATAGCGCTCCGCCCGCTCCGCCTTCGACTGCGCTTCCCGCCCCTCCCCGGCGGCGAGAGCCAGCACCGAGTCAGCCAGCGCGTCGAGTCCCTTCCGCTCGCGGCCGCGCGCCAGATGCCGGGAGACCGCCGTCTCGTCGCCGTTGAGAAACCTGAGGAAGGCCCAGAGAAGACCGAGGGCCTTCAACACCAGCCATACGAGAGCAATCAGCAAGACGGCGACGATCGCCGCCTGAAGCGGACCGAGGGTGAACTCGGTATTGGCGAACGCCACCTGGATCGACCCGTCGGCGTTCAGGAGTTGGCCGGCACCGAGCGCGAGCGCGCCCACGAGCGCGAAGAAGATGGCGACCTTCAGGAGGGACCAGAGCATCGCGTCATCCTCAAATGCTGTTCACGGATTGAGACAGGTCGGACAGCGCCTGCCGGGCGGCGAGCCGCTCCCTTGCGCGCGCTATCCAGTCGGACATGGCCTGCCGGCCTTCTTCGGGAAGGGCGTCGAGCTCGCCCAGAGCAGCCTCGAGCTTCCCCTCGCCAAGCCGCGCCTCGGCCCGGCTCAGAATCGCGTCGGGACCCTCGCCCTGCTGTTCGCCGAGCGACCGGGCGCCGGTCTGCGACCGGATGAACGCGCCGAGCCTGTCGACCACGCCTCCCCCCGCAGTCGCGGCCACCGAGGCCGAGAGGGCCTCCCTGGCCGCGGCCGGGAAATTCTCCTGCAGGCTCGCGATACTCGCCACACCCGACCCGGCGGGGCCGGAGAGCGCCTCCGGGATGGAGATGTCGCTCGTCTCCCGGATCTCGCCGATCGCATCCACATAGGGTTCACCGCTCTCGATCGCACCGCGAATCTCGGCCACGGCGCCATGCGCCGAGATGCGGATCGTCTCCCGCCGCGCGGCGTTCTTGGCCTCGTCGATCGCTTGCGACTGGCTCTGCAGGGTCTGTTTCTGCTGGTCGATCGTCTGCGTCTGGCTGTTGATCTGCTCCGCTTGGCGGGCGATCTTCTCGGCCTGCGACGCCACCGTACCGCTCAACTCGTCGAGCCGCTGGGAGAGTTGGGACAATTGCTGCGACTGGCTGGCATCTGTTTCCGTCACGGACGGATCGCCGGTCTGGCTCTCGATCCTGGCGAGCCGGTCCTGAAGGGCGGCGAGGCTGTCAGCGGCCTCCTGCGTCGTGGCATCGGTGCCGGGACTGGCCTCGATCTGGTCGAGCCGCGCCGAGATCGCAGCGACGGTGTCCGCGACGGACCCGATCTCGGAGCGCACCGAGTCCGGTATCTCGTCCGAGGGCGCCCCCGCGGCGGCGCTTTCCTCGAGGGCGGAAAGCCGATCCGCCTGCGCGTCGAACGCCGCGGATAGCCGCTCGATCTCGGCCCCGCCGCGATCGGCCTGGAAGAGGTCGAACTCGGTGTAATAGGCAGCGAGGTAGCCGATCCCGCCGGCGATGAACCCGCCGAGCAAAACGGCCAGAAGGCCCGAGGAGCCTGATCCCTGCCGCGGCTCCACTGCGGGAGGCTCCGGGCGCGTCGTCGCGTCATCGCTCACGATGTGAACCTCTCTTCGCAGCCGTCGTCTGGACGACCTTAACGACCCCCATCCCGACCAACAAGGCCGGCAACGGTCTCGACCATGGTCGCGGCGTCCTGCCTCTCCGCGACGCGGATGTCTCCCTCCCAGGGCCAGGCAGCCGCCACCCGCGCGCTCAGCGCCACGACCGTGGTGGCGACCGGCGCGGTCCGGAGGTCTTCGGCCACGAGCCGGGCGGATCGCGCCGAGAAGAGCGGCAGAACGACCGGTCCCGGAGCAGCGAGGGCGGCCCGCGCCGCCGCTCCGATCGGAACCGGCCGCTGATCGTAGACCAGCGCCTCATCGGCTGCGAGCCCCGCTGCCCGGAGCCGCGGGGCGAGATCGCCGGCCGCGTAGCACCCGCGGATATGTATGTACGGGCCCCCGCCCCGCCGGAGGAGAAGCGCCACCAGATCGTCCGCGTCACCATCGGCGGACAGGCAGGTCGCCCCGAGCCTGCGGGCGACACGGGCTGTCCGTTCGCCGACCGCCACTGCGTCGCGCCCGGCCAGCACGCCGAGCCCGGCCGCAGCCCTCACGCCGTTCTCCGAGGTGAATACGAGCGTGCCGGCAGAAAGCGCGACGCCTGCGAGGGGGACGATCTCCAGGATCGGGGAAAAGAGGATCGCCCCCGGCCATCCCGCCGCACGAAGGGCGCGCGCAATGCGGCGCGCGGCCGGCAGGGGGCGGGTGAGGACGAGCGTTGCGATGGCGCGCTCCATGGACGGGGCGGTCCTGTGGTGGTAGTCGGCCCGCGGTCACCGCGCAACGGGTCCCGTCCATGCCTCAAACCGTTCTCGGCATCGAATCGAGCTGCGACGATACCGCCGCCGCGGTGCTCCGCGGTCGCACGATCCTGTCGAACGTGGTCTCGTCGCAGACGGACCTGCATGCCGCCTTCGGCGGCGTGGTCCCCGAGATCGCCGCCCGCGCCCATGCCGAGAAGCTCGATCTTTGCGTCGAGGCCGCGCTCGTCGAGGCCGGTCTCGACCTACGCGATCTCGACGGCATCGCCGTCACCGCCGGACCGGGTCTGATCGGAGGAGTCATGGCGGGCGTCATGTGCGCCAAGGGCCTCGCCGCCGCGACCGGCCTGCCGCTTCTCGGCGTCAATCACCTCGCTGGCCATGCTCTGACACCGCGGCTGACCGATGACGTGGCCTATCCCTATCTCGTGCTCCTCGTCTCCGGCGGCCATTGCCAGTTCCTCCGGGTCGACGGTCCGGCCGCCTTCTCCCGCCTTGGCGGCACCATCGACGACGCGCCCGGAGAAGCGTTCGACAAGGTGGCCCGCCTCCTCGGACTGCCGCAGCCGGGTGGCCCCGCGGTGGAGCGTGAAGCGGCCCGCGGCGACCCGTCCGCCTTCGCCTTTCCGCGCCCGCTCCTCGACCGGCAGGATTGCGCGCTGTCCTTTTCGGGATTGAAGACTGCGGTCCTGCGCGCCCGCGACGCCGCTCTCGCCGGCGATCGCCTGCCGGCCGCCGCCCGTGCCGACATCTGCGCGAGCTTCCAGGAGGCGGTCGCCGCGACCCTGGCGGAAAAGTCCCGCCGCGCGCTCGCCCTCTGTCCCGGGGCCACCGCTTTCGCGGTCGCGGGCGGCGTCGCCGCGAACCGCCGGATACGCATGGCGCTGCAATCCGCCGCAGACCGGCCCTTCCTCGCCCCGCCGCTCGCGCTGTGCACCGACAACGCGGCGATGATCGCCTGGGTCGCGATCGAACGCTTCGAGACCGGCGACCGCGACGGCCTCGATCTCGCCCCCCGCCCGCGCTGGCCGCTGGACAGCCGCGCCGCCCCCATGCTCGGATCCGGCAAGCGGGGAGCGAAGGCATGAGATACTGGCTGATGAAATCCGAACCCTCGGACTGGTCCTGGGACGATCAGACGGCCAGGGGGTCGGCAGGGGAAGACTGGACGGGCGTCCGAAACTACCAAGCGCGAAACAAGATGCGCGAGATGGAGATGGGTGATCTCGCCTTCTTCTATCATTCCCAGACCGACAAGGCCTGCGTCGGGATCGTGAAGGTCATTGCAAAGGCCCATCCCGACCCGACCGACGATACGGGAAAATGGGAATGCGTGACCGTGGAGGCGGTCGAGCCGCTTCCCGTCCCGGTCGAGCTCGAGGCGATCAAGTCGGAAAGCGCGCTGTCCGACATGGTTCTGGTGAAGAATTCCCGCCTCTCGGTACAGCCGGTGACGGAGGAGGAATGGCGCGTGATCCGCCGGATGGGCGGCCTGACCTAGCCTGCCCGCGAGGCGGAGGCCAGACTGTCGAGACGCCTCTCGCCCTCGAGTTCCGGTGCCTCGCCGCCATCGGCCTGCTGCAGCGCCTCGAGCGCGCCCGGCGCCGCCACGCGCAGGATCGACCAGCCGATCACGCCGAGCGCGATGGTCATCGCCGCAGCCGCGCCCATCGTTCCGATCCGTTCGTAGGCCAGCCGATCCACGTCCGAGACCAGCGCCAGTATCTCGAGCACGGCGATCGTCAGCAGCGCTGTGAAGATCGTGTAGTTCCTGGGCAGCATCCGGAAGCCGAAGACGAGACAGAGCGCGCCGAGGGCGGTCGTGAGCCAGGCCGCGTCGCTCGCCCAGGCGACGCCGAGGGCGATGCCCGTGCCGAGCACGGTTCCCACCGTCCGCTTCACCGTCCGGCTGAAGAGCTGGCCGTGTGGCGGCAGGACGAGGATCACGAAAGTCAGCGGAAACCAGAAGCCGTGGCTGCCGAAATAGGCGTTCCCGACCCAGACGGAGAGCGTCATGCCGACCGCGAGCACGATTCCGAAGACACCCGCGTATTCGCGACTCTCCGGATTCTCGCCGCCGTTCGACCCCGTCTTGCCGAACGCCCAGGTCACGGCCTGCGCCCAGAGCATGGCGAGGATGAACACCGCGAACAGAAGCGTTTGCGACTGGTGCTCGATGATCGAGGAGGTGAAGATCGGCCAGGTCAGCAATCCCCGGATCGCCGCGCGAGCATAGCCGAAGCTGCCGCATATCCCGACCATCAGCCCGAGAAGCGGCGCCACGACGAGCGCCATGTCGGGCTGGCCGAGCGCGAGGAGGCCCGTCATGCCCATGACCAGCGTGACGAGCACCGACACCCGCACGCCCGCGTCCTGCGCGGACAGGCAGGCCGGCATCGCGGCGACGAAGGCGATGGCGCCCGGCCGTCCGAGAAGCGAGACCGCCACCACGGCCGGCACGACCATCGCGGTCATCATCATGGCGACACTGCGCCACGGCATCGGGCTGTCGCTTTCGTAGAGCCTTATGGAGGGACGGAAAGGCATGGGACGGATATAGCCCGCGCCGCCGCCGGTCCAGCGGCGCTCAGACGAACAGGTCTTCCTTCCCGAAATGCTTCACCAGCATGTAATAGAGACTGACGCGGTGCTTCCGAGGGTTCGATCGGTCATAGTCCCGGATCACCTTCTGCAGCGCGCCCATAGCGGCGTCGTGATCGGCGACGCCGAGCTTGCCCATGACGAAGTTCTCGCAGACGCGGTTCAGTTCGTCGGTGTCGCTCGACGAGACGATCGCCGCGTCGGAATCGTAGATCGCCGGCTCGGTCGCCTCGGTGACGGCCCGCAGCAGATCCGGGTCCGGCTCGCTTCCGGTCTTCTCCCGCAGATCCGCGGTGTAGGTCTCGATCAGTTCCTCGCGCGTACTCATTCGGGCGTTCCCTTCCTCCAGTGTTCCGCCCCCAACGTCGCATCCCGCTCTCGGGTACCATGCAGAACGTGGCGGCGCGCTGCGCGACGGCGCGCACAGATGCGGAAATTCCGGGAAATTCACAAATCCGTTAAGATTTTTCTGGCGCGGTTGCCGGTACTGGGCCAGCCTGACCGGAATGCCGCAGGTACAGGAGCGTCGCCCATGGCCCAGGAAACCTTCGTAGTCGCACTGGACTCGGACGCGAACGGGCGCCGCGTGCTCGACTACGCCATACGACGCGCCAAAATCGACGGGGCGCGGCTCGTGATCCTGCACGTTCTCGAATGGTCCCCTTACAGCTTCCTCACCCCCGAGGAAGTCGAGGAGCGCCACGCCCAGCGCCAGCGGGAACTCTCCCGGGCCCGCGAGGCGATCACCGACCCCGCCGTTCGGCGCGCAGAGGATGCCGGTGTCGGCGCAGAGGGCGAGCTGCAATACGGCAATCCGGTGCGTATTCTCGCGAAGGCGGCCGAGGCCCACCGTGCCTCGCTCGTCTTCGTCGGCCGCTCCGGCTCGGATTCGCTCGGGGCGCGGATCTTCGGATCGGTGCCACTGGGTCTTGCGCAGCTCTGCACCATCCCCCTCGTCCTCGTTCCCTGACCGAAAGGCCCTACCATGCCCCAGCGCTGGAACCTCGCCACGCTCGTTGCCCTCCTGCTCACCGTCGCAGTCCCGGCCCTTGCCCAAGAGGACGGCGGCGGCGGTCTCGATCAGACCATCAACCAGATCTTCGCCGATTACACGGGATGGTACGTTTCGCTCATCTTCGCCAGCCTGCCGGGCACCGATTTCTCGTGGATCGCGCTCTGGCTCGTCGTCGGGGCGATCGTGTTCACCGTCTATTTCAGCGGCATCCAGGCACGCGGCTTCGGTCACTCGATCCGGCTGGTGAAGGGCGACTATTCCGACCCGAACGACGCCGGCGAGGTCAGCCATTTCCAGGCGCTCGCCACGGCTCTGTCGGGCACGGTGGGCCTCGGCAACATTGCCGGCGTGGCGGTGGCCGTCGGCATCGGCGGCCCCGGGGCGACCTTCTGGATGATCGTCGCCGGCCTCATGGGCATGGCGACCAAGTTCACCGAATGCACCCTCGGCGTGAAGTACCGGAACGAATACGGCGACGGCACCGTCTCGGGCGGACCGATGTACTACATGACGAAGGGCTTCAAGGAGCGCGGCCTGCCGGGCGGCAAAGTCTTCGCGTGCCTGTTCTGCTTCTTCACCATCCTCGGCGCCCTTGGCGGCGGCAACATGTTCCAGGCCAACCAGGCCCATGCCCAGCTTTCCGGCGTATTCGGCGGCTATCCGGGATGGATCACCGGGGTCGTCCTTGCCGTCGTCACCTTCGCGGTGATCGCCGGCGGCCTCAAGTCGATTGCCCGCGTCACCGAGAAGGTCGTGCCCTTCATGGGCATCTTCTACGTCCTCGTCTCGATCGTCATCCTGCTCAAAAACTACGACGAGATCTTCTGGGCCTTCGGCCAGATCTTTGAGGGCGCCTTCACCGGCCTCGGCATCGCTGGCGGCTTTACCGGCGCGTTGATCCAGGGTTTCCGCCGCGCCGCCTTCTCCAACGAGGCCGGCATCGGCTCCGCCGCCATCGCCCACTCGGCCGTGCGCACCAAGGAACCGGTGACGGAGGGCTACGTGGCGCTCCTCGAGCCCTTCATTGACACCGTTGTCATCTGCACCATGACCGCGCTCGTCATCGTCATCACCGGCGTGCTGCAGCAGGACCCCGAGACCGGTCTCTACATCTGGAACGCCGAGTCCGGCATGATCCAGACCGAGAACGGCGTGCAGGGGGTCGAGCTCACCTCGCTGGCCTATGCCCAGTCGTTCTCGTGGTTCCCGCCGCTGCTGGCGATCTCGGTTGTGCTCTTCGCCTTCTCCACCATGCTGTCCTGGAGCTATTACGGAATGAAGGCCGTGACCTACCTGTTCGGCGAGGGCAAGGTGCAGGAGCTGACCTTCAAGACCATCTTCTGCATCTTCATCGTCATCGGCTCAGCGGCGAGCCTCGGGCCGGTGATCGACTTCTCGGACGCGATGCTGTTCTCGATGGCCATCGTGAACATCCCCGCGCTCTATCTCCTGATGCCGCTCGTGAAGGCCGAGCTCACGCAGTACGAGCGGCGCCTGAAGTCCGGCGAGATACAGAAATACGCTTGATCGCCGGCAGATACGGAAACGAGAAAGGCCCTGCGGGGCCTTTCTTCCTGCCGGGCCTCTCCCTCGCCTGCGCGCCATGCTCAGTACCGGTAATGTTCCGGCTTGAACGGCCCCTCGGGCGTGACGCCGATATAGGCGGCCTGCTCCGGGTCGAGCCTGGTCAGCTTCGCCCCGATTTTGTCGAGATGCAGCGCCGCCACCTTCTCGTCGAGATGCTTGGGCAGAATGTAGACGTCGTTCCCGTAGCTTTCGCCCTTCGTCCAGAGCTCGATCTGCGCCAGCACCTGATTGGTGAAGGACGCGCTCATCACGAAGGAGGGGTGGCCGGTGGCATTGCCGAGATTCAGCAGCCGCCCCTCGGACAGAAGGATGATCCGATTGCCCGACGGCATCTCGATCATGTCCACCTGGTCCTTGATGTTCGTCCACTTGTGGTTCTTCAGGTTCGCGACCTGGATCTCGTTGTCGAAATGGCCGATGTTCCCGACGATCGCCATGTCCTTCATCGCCCGCATGTGCTCGATGCGGATGACGTCGCGGTTGCCGGTCGTGGTGATGAAGATGTCCGCCTCGGCGACCACGTCCTCCAGCAGCACGACCTCGAACCCGTCCATGGCCGCCTGCAACGCGCAGATCGGGTCCACTTCCGTGACCTTCACCCGGGCGCCCGCCCCCCGAAGCGAGGCCGCCGAGCCCTTGCCCACATCGCCGTAGCCGCAGACGAGCGCGACCTTGCCCGCCATCATCGTGTCGGTCGCCCGGCGGATGCCGTCCACGAGGGATTCCCGGCAGCCGTACTTGTTGTCGAATTTCGACTTGGTGACGCTGTCGTTGACGTTGATCGCCGGGAACGGCAGCCGCCCCTGCTTCTTCAGCTCGTAGAGCCGGTGCACGCCCGTTGTCGTCTCCTCGCTGACGCCCCTGAGCGCGTCGCGCTGTCGTGCGAACCAGCCGGGACTCTGCCGCATCCGGGAGCGGATCTGGGCGAAGAGGGCCTCCTCTTCCTCCGATTGCGGCGCGGCGATCAAATCCTCCTCGCCGGCTTCCACCCGCGCCCCGAGAAGGATATAGAGCGTCGCGTCCCCGCCGTCGTCGAGGATCAGGTTCGCAGGCTGATCCGCGAAATCGAAGATCCGGTCGGCATAGGCCCAGTATTCCGGCAGCGTCTCACCCTTGACCGCGAAGACCGGCACGCCGCTCTCGGCGATCACCGCCGCGGCGTGATCCTGGGTGGAGAAGATGTTGCACGAGGCCCAGCGCACCTCCGCGCCGAGCGCCACCAGCGTCTCGATCAGCACGGCGGTCTGGATCGTCATGTGCAGCGAGCCCGCGATCCGCGCGCCGGAGAGCGGCTTCGATTCGCCGAACTCCTCCCGGAGCGCCATCAGACCCGGCATCTCGGTCTCGGCGATGGTGATCTCCTTGCGGCCGTAACCGGCGAGCGAGATGTCCTTTACGATGTGATCTTCCGGCATCTTTCGATCCTGTGCTACGCGCGGTCTGGCGCCCCTTACCATCGCCGGCACAGCCTCACAACGACCCCTCGGGACCGACATGATGCCCATCGAGCTCGCCACGGACAGACCTGCCGGATCGGACACGGCGATCATCTTCGCCGGCGACGGCTCCTATGCCCGCTTCGCGCTGCACGCCGCCGCGCAGATCCACGCCCTCTCGCCGCGCCTGCCTTTCGACATCTGCCTCGCAGGGAACGAAATGCCGTCGGCTCCGCCCGCGGGCCTGGCGGACCTGAACCTCCGCCGCTGCGCGATCACGACAGGGGGCATGTTCGACGGGCTTCGGCTCGATCCGGGGCGAAGCGAGATCGTCTATCTGCGCCTCGCCCTGCCCGCGGCTTTCGCCGCGCAGTACAGGCGCATCCTCTATCTCGACAGCGACATTTTCGTGGAGAGCGGCGACTTCTCCGGCCTCCTGGATGCGGAAATCGGGGACCGTCCGATCGCCGCGGTTCGCGACAATTCGCAGTGGCGTACCCCCCGTCGCCGGCCGAAGCAGTTCCGCCGGCTCGGCCTGCCCGGCGCACCCTATTTCAACGCAGGGGTGATGCTGATCGACGTGGCGCGCTGGCTCGAACAGGATATCACAGCTCGGGCGGTCGCGCTCGGCCGCGCGAACCGCGCGAGGATGATCCGCCACGATCAGAACCTCCTGAACGCGGTTCTCCGGGGCGACTGGGCGGAACTGCATCCCACCTGGAACTGGCAGTTCACTCACGCAACCGACATCCTCGCCGGGTTCCGGTCGCCGAACCTCATCCATTTCATCGGCCCGCGAAAACCATGGGGCGGGAAGGGGGGGCGGGTCGCGCCGCGCTACCGCCGGTCCTTCGCCCGCTTCATGGCCGCGCACTACCCAGACGAGCCGCGTCTGGAGGAGGTGGAGCCGCCGGGCCGCGACTGGATGCGGAAGTCGATCTGGCGGCACTTCCTGTCGCTCGAGAGATCGATGCGATATCTGGACCGCTTCGACCACGACCACGACGTGCTCACATGAAACGACCGCGCGCCTGGCAACGCATGCTCTCCGGCCGGCGGCTCGATCTCCTCGACCCGACCCCGGTCGATATCGAGATCGAGGACATCGCCCACGGCCTCGCTTTCGTGGCCCGCTGGAACGGTCAGACCGCGGGCGACTTCCCGTATTCGGTGGCCGAGCACTCGCTTCTGGTGGAAGCGCTCTTCACCCGCAGGAACCCGAAATCGGCGGATTGCTGGCGGCTCGCGGCGCTTCTGCACGATGCGCCCGAATACGTCATCGGAGACATGATCTCACCCGTGAAGTCGGCAGTCGGGCCCGATTACGGCGCGCTCGACTCCCGGCTCGCGGCGGCGGTCCATATCCGCTTCGGCCTGCCAGCGGACATCCCGCCGAAGGTGAAGCGTCAGATCAAGGCCGCCGACCGGGTCTCCGCCTTTCTGGAGGCAACCCGCATCGCGGGGTTTTCCGAAGCCGAGGCGGCCCGGTTCTTCGGCCGCCCCGACCCCGATCTGGTGGACGGGCTGGAGGTCAGGCTGCGCCCTCCCAGGGAGGTGCGGGCGGACTTCACCGCCCGGCACGCGGCGCTTTCGGCGCGCTTGTGAAGGCCCGGCGCGCGTCGCCGCCGGAGGATGCGGCGGGCGCCAGGGTCAGGCCGCCCGCGCGCACGTTGCGCAGGGGATTTGCATTCCGGGCCGTCTCACGCCGACGGTTTTCCGCCTCCTGGCGCGTGGCAGTCAGAAAGCTGCTGGCAAGTATGGTGAGCATGGTGTGGTCTCCTTTTCTAGCGCTGCGCCCAGATCGACAGGCCGCGCTTCGTCGACCGGTCGCCGGAGCCGAGTTCCGAGAGGATCAGGTTAATGAGGGACGTAAGCATGACTATCTCCTTTCGTCCGCTTGCATCACCGATGTAGTAATCTACACGCTCGATGACGAGTCAGGAAGATTTCCATATTGTAAGGTGAAGTAGCAGTTGGACTGGTCCCACGTCCCCTCGCTCCAGGCGCTGCGCGGCTTCGAGGCCGCCGCCCGCTGCGGCTCCTATTCCGCCGCCGCGCGAGAGCTGAACGTGACCCATGCCGCCATCGCCCAGCACGTCCGCCGGCTCGAAACTCATTTCGGCTGCATTCTAATGGCGCGCGACGGCGCGGGAATGCGCCCGACCGAGCCGGGGCGCCGCCTCGCCGCCGTCCTGACCGAAGGGTTCGGCCTGATCGCCACGGCCGCGACCGATCTGGTGCAGAGGGACATGACGAAGCCGCTCCGGGTCGCGCTCACGCCCTCTCTCGCCGCGAACTGGCTGATGCCGCGGATCGGCGATTTCTGGGTCAAGCATCCGGGCATCGAGCTGGAACTCGTCCCGTCCCCCGAAAACGTCGATCTCAGGGTGCAGACCTACGATCTGGCGCTTCGCTACGGTCGCGGCCCCTGGCCGAACGTGACCTGCGAACGGCTTATGGATGCCGGCCACGCCGTCGTCGCGGTCACCGGGCTGATCGGCCGCCAGGTCGATGACCTGTCGGAGCTGACGGAATACGACTGGCTGACCGAACAGATGAACAACGAGGACATCCTCTGGGCGGAGCGGAACGGTCTTCCCGTCGATCAGGTCAGCCTGCGCAGCTTCCCGACCATCACCATGACGCTCGAGGCCGTGCGTTCCGGCCACGGGCTAGCAATTCTGCCCAAGGTCATCGCCCAGGCCGACATTGCCCGCGGCCAGGTGGAGCTCGTCTACGAACAGACGGACAGCGACCTCGCCTACCACATGCTGACCCGGCCCGACCGCATGTCGCCGGCACTCCGGGCGCTGATGGCCTGGCTCAGGCGGCAGGCGGATTGACGCCGCCTATCCTCCGGTCGGCAAGGCGGGCAGGGACCGGAGGTAGAGGACGACCGCCGCCAGGTCCTCCGGCGTCATCTTCGCAAGATACGCATAGGGCATCGGCGGAAGCGGTGCCTCCGCGTCCGGGCGCCGCCCGCGGGTGATCATGTCCTTGATCTCGTGGTCGCGATACCCTGCCAGGCCTTCCGGTCCGTTGGTCAGGTTCGCGGCGAGGGAGAGGCTCCATGGACCGCTGAATTCGACCCCCCGGCACCGAGCGCCGTGTCGATCTGCGGTCCGGTCGGGCCCCTCGGCGTGTGGCATTTCATGCAATGACCGGACCGGAGATATAGGCTCCGTATTCCGCAGTCGCGCCGGGCTCCGGTGTCCTCACGCCGTTCATTGGCGGGCCATAGGTGGGCGGCAGATCGATATTGCAGACCGACATGCCGGAATCGCCTTCCACCGCCGGAACGCGCCGCAGATACATGACGATGGAGGTCAGATCGTCGTCGCCGAGCCCCCGATACATGGCGTAGGGCATGGACGGACCGATCAGGCTGCCCTCCGGCCGGAGGCCTTCGCGGATCGCACGCGCGAACGCCTCTTCGCTCCACTCCGCCACCGTGCCCCCCGGGGTGATGTTCGGCGCGATTGCCGTGAAGGCCGGATTGCGCTCGATCAGCCGCCCGCCCAGATCTCGCGCCATGCCGAACCCCCCGGGCCCGAACGGAGTATGGCAGTTGCCGCAGCCCATCGGCTCCTGGACGAGATATTCGCCCCGCTCGACGCTTGGCATCGCTGGCGCCGATCCGGCCGCGAACACGAGAAAGATCGAAGCGATTTCGCACCGCACGCGCCGCCCTCCCCGCTTGCAGCGGTCAGTACGGCATCGTGCGGCGCGCTGCCAAGGCCAGGGAGCGTCGGCTAGCGCGGAGAGCGTTTCGCGAGGATTCTCTGCAGGGTACGCCGGTGCATGGACAGCCGGCGTGCCGTTTCCGACACGTTGCGGTCGCATTGCTCGTAGATGCGCTGGATGTGCTCCCAGCGCACCCTGTCGGCCGACATCGGGTTCTCCGGCGGCGGCGGCAAATCTTCCGCGTCGGCAACGAGCGCGGCGGTGATCTGATTGGCATCGGCGGGCTTGGAGAGATAATCCGTCGCGCCGAGCTTCACTGCCGCGACAGCGGTGGCGATGGCCCCGTAGCCGGTCAGCACGACGACCTTGGCATCCGGGCGCTTCTCGCGGACCGCCTCGACGACATCAAGGCCGTTGCCGTCCGACAGCCGCAGATCGACCACCGCGTAGGCCGGCGGATGGCGCAGCGCCATCGCCCGGCCGTCTGCCACGCTCTCCGCCGTCTCTACGACGAAGCCGCGTTTCTCCATCGCCCGCGCGAGCCGCTTCAGGAACGGCTCGTCATCGTCAACGATCAGAAGCGACGCATCTGCGCCAATGTCGCGTGCTGTGGATTGTGTCATGCCGGTCCGTTCCGCGTCGGTCGATCGGGCAGATAGGCGCCGCCCCGTCGAGATCAATCGCGCCGGGCGGGCGGGGTCTTCACGAGTGCCTGAGGTGGCATTCCGTCCGTTTGGCGACCTCTTCGGCGGTCGTGCCCCCGTCGCTTCCCGCCCCAGGAGCCCCGCGGAATAGATCCACGAAGCCCTTTCCCGGAATGTCGAGGTAGGTATAGACGCTGTGATTCATCAGATAGGAGGCAGGATCGTCGCCGCGTTGCGCATAGTAGACACGATAGGCGCTGGCCGCCCTGCGGACCTGCTCCTCGCTGCCGGTGAGGCCTAGCATGTCGGGATGCATGTAGTCGGTGAACGCCGCCAGCACCTCAGGCGTGTCCCGCGCCGGATCGATGGTGATGAAGACCGGCCGCACGTCGAACCCGCGCTCCGCGAGAATGTCGACCGCGCGGGCGTTCCGCGCGGCATCGAGCGGGCAGACATCCGGGCAGAAGGTATAGCCGAAATAGATCAGCGCCGGCTCGTCGAGCACCTCTGCGTCGGTCACGGTCTCGCCTGTGTCCGTCACCAACTCGAACGGGCCACCGATCGCGGCGTTGCCGGTCATCAGCCCGCCACCGCAATCCGCCTGCCGTGAAGGCTCGAGCCGGAGGACAACGGCCGTTCCGGCGATGAGGATGACAACCGCGGCGGCGGCCAGAAAGGTGGTGAGGCGCGACACGGCGGACTCCCGGAGAAAGACGTCGCATTGATCCCGCCGATCGGACGACACTACAAGCCCACACCATGACGCAGCCCCGTTTCCAGACCCTGGCCGAGAGTCCGGAGCCCGGACCGGCCTTCGACCGCCGGGCGAACTGGGTCCGGATCCAGACGGTTGCCCGCCTGCGCTGGATCGCCGTCACCGGGCAAGTCGTGGCCGTGCTCGTCGGCCAGAGCGCGTTCGGCCTGCAATTCGCCTACGGCCCGATCTTCGCGACCATCGCCGCTGCCGTGATCACCAACCTCATGGCGATCCTGGTCTATCCCGAGAACAAGCGCCTGTCCGAAACCGAGCTTGTGGCCACGCTCATCTTCGACATGGCCCAGCTCACGATCCTCCTGGCGCTGACGGGAGGTTTGCACAACCCGTTCGCGCTCCTGATCCTGGCGCAGGTCGCGATCTCGGCCACCGCGCTCCGGCGCAATTCCACGATCCTGGTATGCGCCGTCGCCATCGCGCTCATCACCGGGCTGCGATTCATCCAGCTCCCCCTCGTCACCGCCACCGGCGAGGTGCTGGAGATGCCGGCCGCCTTCGTCACCGGCTTCTGGTGCGCTCTCGTGGTGGGCATCGTCTTCCAGGCGGCCTATGCGCGTCGCGTCACCTCCGAGGTCACGGCGATGGCCGACGCGCTCGCCGCGACCCAGATGGCGCTCGCGCGGGAACAGAAGCTGACCGATCTGGGCGGCGTCGTGGCCGCCGCTGCGCACGAGCTCGGCACGCCTCTCGCGACCATCGCCGTGGTCTCCGCGGAGCTCCTGGAAGAGGCCGAGACCGACGACCAGCGCGCCGACGCGCAACTCATCCGCGATCAGGCCGAGCGCTGCCGCGAGATCCTGCGCTCGATGGGCCGGGCCGGCAAGAAGGACCGCCAGATCCGCACCGCGCCGGTTCTGAACGTCGTGGAGGAGGCTGCCGAGCCGCATCGTAACCGCGGCATCGACATTCATATCGAGACCGGCCCGCTCTCCGCAGAGGTCAGCGACCAGCCCTGCGTGGAGCGCCGACCGGAACTGGTCCACGGGCTGCGGAACCTCGTGCAGAACGCCGTCGACTTCGCCGTGGCGCAAGTCTGGATCGATGTCGGATGGAACGCGCGCAATCTCGTCGTCCAGATCAGCGATGACGGTCCCGGCTACCCCGCCGAGCTCCTGCCCCGGCTCGGCGACCCTTTCCTGCGGACCCGGCGCGATCCTCCCGCGGCCGGCCGGCGGCAGGGCTACGAGGGGATGGGCCTCGGCCTCTTCATCGCCAAGACCCTGCTCGAACGGTCCGGCGCGGAGATCACCTTCGCCAACGGGCGCGACGCGGCAGACCATATCGCCGACCGCCGCGACCGGCGGGGCGCCCATGTCACGCTGATCTGGGGGAGATCCGCGATCGCCGCGTCCGACCGGCTGGCGCTGGGCGAGAACGAGCCCATCATTTAACGGTTCATTATCGAAAGTGGCCGAAACATGGCGCACTTTCGATCGGAGCGACCGCATGGCTTTCGAATGGATCTGGCTGGGCCTCGTCGCCGCGACGACGGCGATCGGCAGCGCAGCGTTCGCCGCGTTCTGGCTGATCCACCGGCCCGGCCTGACACTGATCGACGCCGAGAGCGCACCGCGGACCGCCTTCCTGATCGACCGCGGTGCGATCATCGACGCGACCGATGCCGGCCGCCTCGTTCTCGAGGGGATCGGGCCGGATCACGAAGTCGGCGCCGACCGGCTCGTCCGGTGGCTCTCGGACCCGTTTCCCGATCTCCCGGCCGCGCTCGAACGCCTGCCGGGCGACGAGAGACGCTCGCTGACCGCGCGCGACGGGGTCGGCAGACTCGACCTTGCCCGGACGGGAACCTGCATCCGCGTGGAACTCAGCGATGACGAATCGGTTCGCGTGGGCGTCGACCGGGTCGTGCAGACTGCGCTTAACGCCGAGCTCGAGGCTCTCCGCGGGATCGGCGACGGGCTGCCTTACCCGGTCTGGCGCCAGGATGACGACGGTTGCATCCGCTGGGCCAACCGCGCCTATCTCGATCTCCTGCAGGAGCCGGAGATGGGCGACACTTTGACCTGGCCGCCGCGGCCGGTCTTCGACGAGATACCCGACCCCGGCACGGTGACGCGGCTCTGCGCCGGTGATCGCTGGTTCGACTGCCACGCCGTCGCCCTGGGCGGCGATGTGCTGATCTCCGCCATGCCCGCCGATGCGGCCGTCGCCTCGGAGAAGGCGCTCGACTCCTTCCGCCAGACCATCTCCCGTACCTTCGCCCAACTCACGGTGGGCCTTGCGATCTTCGACGCCGACCGCCGGTTGGCGGTGTTCAATCCGGCCCTCGCGGGCCTCACCGCGCTCCCCGCCGACCTCCTGGGCGCCCGGCCGACTCTCGAGAGCTTTCTCGACGCCCTCCGTGCCCGCCGGATGATGCCCGAGCCGCGCGACTACACGTCGTGGCGCGACAAGGTCGCCGACGTGGAGCGCAAGGCGGAGAACGGCACATATTCCGAACTCTGGCACCTCCCCGGCGGGCGATCCTACCGCGTGACCGGGCGGCCCCAGCCGGACGGCTCGTTCGCTCTGCTCATGGAGGATATCAGCGCCGAGATCGGGCTGACACGCAGCTTCCGCAGCCAGCTCGAGACTACCCAGGCCGCATTCGACGGGCTCGAGACCGCCATCGCCGTTTTCGACGGAAGCGGCGCGCTGACGCTGTCAAACACGGCCTACGCCGCGCTCTGGGGGATCGATTCTGCCGAGGGCCTCGGCCATCTCGACCTGTCCGGCGCCATCTCCGCCTGGAGCAAGCGGGGTGGCAACGTGTCGCTTTGGCGCGACATCGTCTCCGGCACCGCTCTCACCACAGCGCACGACAACCACGATGTCCGACTGCATGACGGTCGGCTCCTCGACGTGGAACGCATCCCGCTGGCCGGCGGCGCGGTCATGATGCAGTTCTCCCTTCCGCTCATGTGCGACGATGCTCTCGACCGTCGCACGCCCCGCGCCGTGGGCCTGGGCCGAGCCTAAATCCGGCCCGGGTCGGCGGTCATGTCCTGCCCACCGCGGCGGCAGGGGCGCCTCCCGCGTGAGTTGCGGCAAAGCAGGGCCGGGTCGGGTCGGGGAACACGGGGCCGGGGCCGGCGGGAACCCTGCATGCCGGCCGGTCAGGCGGTCCGCGGATTTCGGAAACCGTGACCGACCGCGAGATTGCGCGCCAAGGCGATGCCGCATACGGGGCTGCCGCACCGGCCGCGGAAATCTGCGGCGTGCCCCGGGGCCGCAGGAACCAACATTTGGCCGCGACCGGCTTGATGGCGCCGCCGGTCGCCGCCATCCTGCGGCCATGTCAGCCCATGCCCTCCTGCTGCCCGATCCCGCCGCCACGGACCGCCTCGGCGCCGATCTTTCCCGGTTGCTCGCGCCGGGGGACACCGTTCTCCTGCATGGCGAGCTCGGCGCGGGCAAGAGCCAGCTCGCCCGCGCCGTGATCCAGGCGATGCAGGCGCGGATCGGTCCGGTGGAAGACGTGCCGTCTCCCACCTATACCCTGCTCCAGACCTATCGCGCCGGTCCCGTGGAGATCGTCCACGCCGATCTCTACCGCCTCGGAGACGTCTCGGAACTCGCGGAACTGGGGCTGGAGGAGGCGATGGAAGAAGCGATCTGCCTTGTGGAATGGCCCGAGCGGCTCGACGTACTCCCGCAGGCCGCCCTCCATGTCGTCCTCTCCGCCGACGGAGCGGGACGGCGCGCGACGCTCTCCGGCCGCGGCTGGGAGACACGGCTCGACGCGCTCTGGACTGCCGGCGCCGCGACGGCCCCCCTCGCGGGTGACGCATCGCGGCGCCGCTATTTCCGCCTCACGCGTGACGGCGACAGTGCGATCCTCATGGAGAACGGCGGCGACGTGGCGCCATTCCTCCGCGCCGCCGCCCATATCGACCGGCTGGGCCTCTCCACGCCGCGGATCCTGCGTGCCGATCCCGACCGCGGCTGCGTCCTCATGGAAGATCTGGGGGATGGCGTCCTGGCACGTCTGGCGGGTACGGACCCCGCCAGCGCGGCCCCGCTCTACGAGGCGGCCACGGACGTCCTCGTCGCCCTTCACGCCCATCCGCCGCCGGACTGGGCCGCGCCCTACGGGCCGGACGAGATGGCCGCCGCGCTGGCTCCCGCCTTCGAATACTACGCGCCCGGCGCCCCGCCCGACCGCGCGGCTGCGGTCGCGAAGCGGATGCGCGACCTCCTCGCCGTCCATGCTCCCCGGACCCGCGTGCTCCTCCACCGCGATTATCACGCCGAGAACCTGGTCTGGCTGCCCGACCGGGCCGGTCCGGCGCGGATCGGCCTCCTCGACTTCCAGGACGCCTGCGCCGGACATCCCGCCTACGACCTCGCTTCGCTCCTTCAGGACGCCCGCCGCGAGGTCGCTCCCGAACTGGAGGAGGCGATGATCGCCCGCTACTGCGCTGCAACCGGCTGCGACTACGAGGCGTTTCGCGCCGCCTACGCTCTGCAGGCGGCCCAGCGTCATATTCGTATCCTCGGAATCTTCGCCCGCCTCGCTGCGCAGGAGGGAAAAACCGGCTATCTGCGGTTCGTTCCCCGCATCTGGGGCCATCTTCTGCGCTGCCTCGACCACCGTGCGGCAGCTCCCCTCCGCGCGCCGCTTCTCGATCTTCTCCCCGCCCCGGACAGGACCCCCGCATGACCCTGCCGCTGATGATCTTCGCCGCCGGCCGCGGCACCCGCATGGGAGCGCTCGCGACGGAGAGGCCGAAACCCATGGTCGAGGTCGCGGGGCGCCCCCTCGTCGACCACGCCATCGCGCTCGGCCGGAACGCCGGCGCCCGGCCGATCGTCGCCAACACCCACCATCTCCGCGACAGGATCGAACCCCATCTCCTGCGGCAGGGAATCGAGCTCTCGCCCGAGGACCCGGAGCTTCTGGATACCGGCGGCGGCCTCCGACACGCTTTGCCGCGCCTCGGCCGCGGCCCCGTCTTCACCCTGAATTCCGACGTCGTCTGGGCAGGCCCGAACCCGCTGCCGTCCCTCGCCGCCGCCTGGCGGCCGGGGATGGGAGCGCTCCTCATGTGCGTGCCCCTTGCCCGCGCCCACGGCCGGAAGGGCGGCGGCGACTTCTCCCTCGACGATGCGGGCCGTCTCTCCCGCGACGGCGATCTCGTCTATACCGGCGCGCAGATCATCGACCCTCGCACCCTCGACCCCGAGACCGGGTCCGTCTTCTCCCTTTCGCCCGTCTGGACGCGGCTCGCGAGCGAAGACCGTCTCTTCGGCCTCGTCCATGCGGGGGACTGGGCCGATGTCGGACATCCCGAGGGCATCGCCGCGGCGGAGGCCCTGCTCGCCGGTGTTTGATCCCGCCGAGACGCCCCGCTTCTTCGGCCTGCCGCCCGGAGCGGACTTTCCCGCCGAGGTGATCCGCGGACTCGAGCTTCGTCTCGCCGGCCGCCCCCCGGAGGATTGGGCGCAGGTCGAGATCTTCGTCAACACGGCGCGGACGCAGCGTCGCCTGATGGCGCTTTTCGCCGCCGGACCGCCTCGACTCCTGCCGAAGGTGCGCCTGCTCACACGCCTCGCCGCCGACCCGCTCCTCACCGACCTGCCGCCGGCCATCCCGCCGCTCCGCCGCCGCCTTGATCTCGCGCAGCTCGTGCGGCGCCTGCTCGACGCCGATCCGACGCTCGCCCCCCGTTCCGCCGCCACCGATCTCGCCGACAGCCTCGCCAGCCTCTTCGACGAGATGGACGGCGAGGGCGTGGGCTGGGAGACAATCGACCGGCTCGACATCGCCGACCTCTCCGGCCACTGGGCCCGCGCCTTGCGCTTCCTCGCGATCGCCCGCGACTACGTCTCCGACGACGCACCGTCGGCGGAGGCGCGCCTCCGCCGAGCTGCGGAGGCGCTGGCGGCGAGATGGGCCGTCGAGCCGCCCGACCACCCCGTCCTCGTCGCCGGCTCGACCGGCTCGCGCGGTCCCGTCGCGCTGCTCATGCACGCCGTGGCCGCCTTCCCGCAGGGCGCGGTGATCCTGCCCGGGGTCGATCGCCACATGCCCGCCGATGTCTGGGACTGCCTCGACGACCCCCTGACCGGCGAGGACCACCCACAGTTCCGCTTCGCGCGCCTCGCCCGGTCGGCCGGACTTCACCCGACCGCGATCCGCCCCTGGACCGACGCCGATCCGGTGCCGGCGCGGAACGCCCTTCTCTCCATGGCGCTCCGACCGGCCCCGGTGACCGACCAGTGGCGGCGCGACGGCCCCTCCCTCGGCGACCTTCGGGCGGCCACGGCGCGGCTCTCGCTCCTCGAGGCCGCCGATCCCGGCGAGGAATCCCTTGCCATCGCGCTCCGCCTTCGCCGCGCCCTCGAGGATGGACGCACGGCCGCCCTCATTACCCCCGACCGTTCGCTGACCCGCCGGGTCGAGGCGACGCTCGACCGCTGGGGGCTCGAAGCCGACGACAGCGCCGGAACGCCCCTGCAGCTCACGGCCCCCGGCCGGCTCCTCCGCCAGGTCGCGAGATTGCTGGGCGGTCCGCCCGGCCCGGAACCGCTGCTCGCGCTCCTGAAGCAGCCGATCGTCCATACCGGCACCGATCGGGGCGACCATCTCCGCCACACCCGCAATTTCGAGCTGCGCCTGCGCGACCGCGGCGCACCTCCCGGAATCATGCCCGCCACGCTCGCCGAGTGGCGGGCCGATCCGGACGATCCCGGTCCCGCCGACTGGATCGCCTGGCTCGGGTCCTGCCTTGCCGAACTCGCGGAAATCCGCACCGCTCCGCTCGCCGACCTCGTCCTCGTCCACCTCGCCGTCACCGAGCGTCTCGCTGCGGGCGGCGCACCGGGCGCCGGCACGCTCTGGGAGGAAGCGGCGGGGCGCGCCGCACGCGAACAGATGGAGGCGCTCGCGCGGGAGGCCGATGCCGGCGGCGCGATGGCGCCCCGCGACTATGCCGACCTGATCGACGCGCATCTCGGCGCGGCCGAGGTCCGTCGCCCCGACACGGCCCGTCCCGACCTGATGATCTGGGGCACGCTCGAGGCGCGGGTGCAAGGCGCCGATCTCGTCGTTCTCGCCGGACTCTCCGAGGGCACGTGGCCCGAACCGCCCCCGCCCGATCCGTGGCTGAACCGTCCCCTGCGCCAGAAGGCCGGCCTCCTCCTTCCCGAGCGCCGCATCGGCCTCTCCGCCCACGATTTCCAGCAGGCGGCGGCCGCCACGGAGGTCGTCTTCTCCCGCTCGCGCCGCGATGCGGAGGCGGAGACGGTCCTCTCCCGGTGGCTGAACCGCCTGACCAATCTCCTCGGCGGCCTGCCCGAAACGAACGGCCCGCAGGCGCTGGCCGAGATGCGGAGCCGCGGCGCCGTCTGGGTCGACTATGCCCGCGAGGTCTCGGCGCGCGAGCGGCCCGCCCCGCCGGCGCGGCGGCCCGCGCCGCGCCCGCCGACGGAGGCGCGGCCCGCGCGTCTCTCGGTTACCGACATCCAGCGCCTGATCCGCGATCCCTACGCGATCTACGCCGCCCGCATCCTGCGCCTCCGCCGCCTCAATCCGCTCCGCCCCGAACCAGATGCTCCGCTCCGGGGAGAAATTTTCCACGCCGTCTTCGAGCGGGTGCTGGCCGACGGGCTCGATCCCTTTGCGCCCGACGCTCCCGCGCGCCTCCGCGCGCTCGCCGCCGAGGAACTCGCCCGCGTCCCCTGGATTTCGACACGCGCGCTCTGGCAGGGACAATTCGACCGCGTCTCGGACTGGTTCGTGGAGGGCGAACGGACCCGCCGCGCCGGCGCAACGCCCCTCGCACGGGAGGTCCCTGCCGAGTACCCCGTGCCGGGCACGGGCGTCGTGCTCACCGGCCGCGCCGACCGGATCGACCGCCGCGACGACGGTCGCCTCCTTCTCTACGACTACAAGACCGGCCGCGTCCCCGGCGAGAAGGAGATCCGCCATTTCGACCGCCAGCTTCTTCTCGAGGCCGTGATGGGCGAGGCCGGCGCCTTTGCCGGCGTGCCGCAGGCCACGGTGGCCGAAATCTGCCATATCGGCGTCGGATCGGACCGCTCCGACACGCCTCACCGCCTCCGCGATCCCGACGGGGACGAAATGCTCGATCCCGACGCGACGCTCCTCGGCCTGCAGGAACTCTTGCGCGCCTATGCCGAGCCGGGCAAGGGCTATGCCGCCCTTCGCGCCATGCGCACGATGACCCATTTCAGCGACTTCGCCCATCTCGCCCGCTTCGGTGAATGGGATCTCGACGCGGTCGCCTGCCCCGAGGACGTGCGATGAGCGAGGCAAGCAATCGCCAGATCGAAGCCGCCCGCCCCGACCGCTCCACCTGGCTCTCGGCGAATGCCGGCTCCGGCAAGACCCGCGTCCTCACCGACCGGGTCGCGCGGCTCCTCCTCGCGGGGGCCGATCCGCAGAACGTCCTCTGCCTCACCTACACGAAGGCGGCGGCGAGCGAGATGCAGAACCGTCTCTTCGCCCGGCTCGGCGGCTGGGCGATGATGACCGATCCCGGTCTCGAGGCCACTCTGGCAGAGCTCGGCGAGCCTGCTCCGGACGGCGCGAGGCTCCGGCAGGCCCGCATCCTCTTCGCACAGGCGATAGAAACGCCGGGCGGCCTGCGCATCCAGACGATCCACTCCTTCTGCGCCTCGCTCCTGCGCCGCTTCCCGCTCGAGGCCGGCGTCACTCCCCGCTTCGCCGAGATGGACGACCGCACCGCCGCGGCCCTCCGCGCCGAGTGCATCGAGGCGCTTGCAGAAGCCGAGCCGGCGCTCTTCGCCGAGATCGCGGCGATCCTCCCCGCCACCCCGCCGGATGGCCTCGCGCAGGAGATCGCGTCGCGACGCGACGCCTTCGCGGAAACAACTCCCGAGGAAATCCGGGCCGCCCTCGGGCTGAGGCCCGACGAAAGCGCCGAGACGATTCTCGCCGACGGCTTCCTCGGAGACGAGGCGGAGCTGCTCGAGACCTGCCGCGCCGCCCTCGCCGTCGGCAGCAAGACCGACCGCAAGGCCGCGGAAGACCTCGCGGGCATCGCCCCTCCCTTCACCCTCGACAGTCTCGCCGCCCTCGAAGGCCCGCTTCTCTACGGCGGCGGCGCAAAGGACCCTTTCGGCCCGAAAACCGGCAAGTTTCCCACCAAGACCACGCGCGAGGCCCTGGGCGATGCCTGCGACCGGCTCGACCGCCTCATGGCGCGCGTCGCCGAAGCCCGGCCCCGTCGCCTCGCCCTCGCCCTCTCGGAACGCTCCTGGCTCCTCAACCGCTTCGCCTCCGCCTTCCTCCGCCTCTACGCCCGCCGCAAGCAGGCCCAAGGCTGGCTCGACTTCGACGACCTGATCCTCCGCGCCCGCGACCTGCTGCGCCACGAGGAGACGGCCGACTGGATTCTCTACCGCCTCGACGGCGGCATCGACCATATCCTCGTCGACGAGGCGCAGGACACGTCGCCTACCCAATGGCAGGTGATCGAGGCGCTGGCGCGGGAATTCGCCGCTGGAGAAGGCGCCCGCGACAAGGCGCGCACGATCTTCGTCGTCGGCGACAAGAAGCAGTCGATCTACTCCTTCCAGGGCGCCGACCCCGAAGGCTTCGACAGCATGCACGACCACTTCGCCAGACGCATCGGCGACAGGCTCGCCCGGCTGGAGCTCCAGCACTCCTTCCGCTCCGCCCCGGCGATCCTGCAGGCGGTGGATTCCACCTTCGCCGCCGGTCTCGGGGACGGGGTGAGTCACCGCGCCTTCAACGACTGGCTCCCCGGCCGGGTCGATCTCTGGCCGCTCGCCGAGCCGGAGCCCGAGCCCGATCCCGCGGAATGGCAGAACCCGGTCGACCTGCCTTCCCCCGAGAGCGCGACCAGCCGCCTCGCCCGCAAGGTGGCGCGCTGGATCGCCGGCCTCGTCGAGCGGGGGGAGACGATACCGCACCGCGTACCGGAAACGGGCGAATGGATACGTCGCCCCGTCCACGAGGGCGACATCCTGATCCTCGTCCGCGGGCGCAGCGGCGTCTTCCACCCGCTCATCCGCGCCTGCAAGGCGGAGGGGCTCGAGATCGCCGGCGCCGATGTTCTGGCTCTCGAGGACGATCTGGCGGTGAAGGACCTGCTCTCGCTCCTGCGCTTCCTGGCCTTGCCCGAAGACGACCTTTCTCTCGCCGAAGCATTGCGTTCGCCCCTCCTCGGCCTCTCCGAAGCCGATCTCTACCGCCTCGCGCATGGCCGGGGTCGCCGGTATCTCTGGCAGGTCCTCCGCGACAGCCAGGACCATCCCGGCGCGCTCGCCACGCTCCGCGACCTGCGGATGCAGGCCGACTATCTCCGCCCCTACGAGCTTCTCGAGAAAATCCTGACACGCCATCGCGGGCGGGAGCGTCTCCGCGGCCGCCTCGGCCCCGAATGCATCGACGCCGTGGACGCCCTGCTGACCGAAGCGCTCTCCTACGAGCGCACGGAGGTGCCCTCGCTCTCGGGCTTCCTCGCCTGGTTCGATGCGGGCCGCGTCGAGGTGAAGCGCCGCGCCGATAGCGGCGGCCATCGCCTGCGGGTCATGACCGTCCACGGCGCAAAGGGTCTCGAGGCCCCCCTCGTGATACTCCCGGACACGATGCGCGTCCGGGAGCCCCAGGGGTCCGCACTCCTGCCGTTGCCGGAGGGCCCCGTGCTCTGGCGCACCGGCAGGGAAAGCCGGCCTGCCGCCGTCGCCCCCCTGGAGGAGGCCCGTGAGGCCGCCGCCCGGGCCGAGACGGAGCGCCTTCTCTACGTCGCGATGACCCGCGCCGCCCACTGGCTGGTGGTTTGCGGCGCGGGAAAGGAGACCGATGCAGAGAAGGCCTGGCACGGCCGGGTCGCCATCGGCCTCGCCGCGCTCGCCACCTCGCCGATCGAGACCCCCACCGGCGAGGGCCGCCGGTTCGCCAGCGGCGACTGGGAGGGCCTCGTCGCCCCGATTCAGGCCGAGAGGGACGCGGCCGAGCCCGCCGGGACGCCGGACTGGATCGACGCGCCCGCCCCGCCGGCCGCCCCGAAGCCGACGATCGTCTCCCCTTCGGGTCTCGGCGGCGCCAAGGTCGTGCCCGGCGAGATCGCGTCGGACGCCGCGGACGAGACGGACGCGCTGGAGCGCGGCACCCGTCTCCATCTCCTCCTCGAACATCTGCCGGCGGAGGCGCCCGAGCTCTGGCCGGATCGCGCCCGCCGCCTCCTCGCCGCCGACGCCCTGCCCGAGGCCGAGATCGCCCTGCTTCTGGACGAGGCCGGACGGGTCCTCACCAATTCCTCCCTCCGCGACCTTCTCGCCCGTCCCGCGCTCCTGGAGGTCGATCTGACCGCGCTGATCCCCGGCGGCCATCTCCTCGGCACGGTGGACCGGCTGATCGTGGAGGCCGGACGTGTCACCGCAATCGACTACAAGTCGAACCGCCTTGTCCCGGAGAGCGAGGCCGCGATCCCGGAGGGTCTTCTTCGTCAGATGGGCGCCTATGCCCACGCGCTTGCCCAGATCTATCCCGGCCGCCGCATCGAGACGGCGCTTCTCTGGACCCGCATCCCCCTCCTCATGCCGGTCGATCCGGCCCGCGCCGAGGCCGCCTTCTCCGCCACCTCGGCTTGACGGCGAACGAACCCCTTCTTACCTACGCGCCAACCTCAGGCAAGGAGAGACGCCATGGCCACCGTTGCCGTCACGGACGACACGTTCGACGCCGAAGTGAAGCAGTCCGAGATCCCCGTCGTGGTGGATTTCTGGGCCGAATGGTGCGGGCCTTGCAAACAGATCGGCCCCGCCCTCGAGGAGCTTTCCGAGACCTATGACGGCCAGGTGAAGTTCGCCAAGGTAAACGTGGATGAGAATCCGAATTCGCCCGCCCAGATGGGCGTCCGCGGCATTCCAGCGCTCTTCCTCTTCAAGAACGGTCAGGTCGTCTCCAACAAGATCGGCGCCGCCCCGAAAGCCTCCCTCGAAAGCTGGATCAAGGACGAGATCTGACCCCTCCGGAACGGAAACCAAAACCGGGCGCGTCCGCGCCCCGTTCTGCAAGTGCGAACGGAACAGCCAGGGATGGCGCGCCCGGTCCGTTTCCGGACCGGCCGTGGAGGATGATCACGTCGCCAGCGCGTGCATCTCTGCAATCAGCTCGGATTTCCCCTCGAAGCCGATGCCGGGTAGGTCGGGCATGGTGATATGCCCGTCCACGACCTCGACCCCGTCGGGGAACCCGCCATAGGGCTGGAAGAGGTCCGGATAGCTCTCGTTGCCCCCGAGCGCCAGTCCGGCAGCGATGTTGAGCGACATCTGGTGGCCGCCGTGGGGCACGCAGCGCGCCGGCGACCAGCCATTCTCGGCCAGCACATCGAGCGTGCGGAGATATTCCACAAGCCCGTAGGAGAGCGCGCAGTCGAATTGCAGCCAGTCTCGGTCTGGGCGCATCCCGCCGTACCGCAGCAGGTTGCGCGCATCCTGATGGGAAAAAAGGTTCTCGCCCGTCGCCATGGGGCGGGGATAGACCTCCGCGAGCGTGGCCTGCAGCCGGTAATCCAGCGGATCGCCAGCCTCCTCGTACCAGAAAAGCGGATACTCCCGGAGCATTTTCCCGTAGGCGATGGCCTTCTCCAGATCGAGCCGCCCGTTCGCGTCCACGGCGAGCTGCGCCCGGTCCCCGATCTCATCCAGCACCGCCTCGATCCGCCGCCGGTCTTCCTCGATCGGCGCGCCTCCGATCTTCATCTTCACCACATTGTAGCCGCGCTCGAGATAGTTCCGCATCTCGGCCCGAAGCGCGCCGTCGTCCTTGCCGGGATAGTAGTAGCCCCCCGCGGCATAGACGAAGACGCGGGGGTCGGGTTCCCGTCCCGCCCGCTCGGCGAGAAGGCGGAAGAGCGGACGGTCCGCAATCTTCGCCACCGCGTCCCAGACCGCCATGTCGATCGTTCCCACGGCGACGGAGCGTTCGCCGTGCCCGCCGGGCTTTTCGTTCTTCATCATCGCCTCCCAGAATCCGATGCGGATCGAGGTTGTCGCCGGCATCGTTCCGAAGGCTCTCCGGATCGGCCTCGAGAATCCGGTCGCGAAACCGCTCGCGAATGAGGCCCCCTTGCCCGTAGCGGCCGTTCGAGTTGAAGCCGTAGCCGACGATGCGACGCCCGTCGCGCTCAACATCGGTAATGACGGCGACGAGGCTCGCGGTCATCCGGCTGAAATCGATATAGGCGTTGCGGATCGGCGAGGCGATCGGCTTCGTCTCCTCCCGGATTTCGAGAATGCGCATGCTGTCCTCCCCTGGGCCTCCCGGCCGTTGAACCGGATCGTGGAACCGAACGCCACCCCTCCCGGGCCCGCGGTCGCCGGCGCGCGCCGAACCTCCGCACGCCCAGCGCGCCCGGCCGGATCGGGCAGGGCTGCCTGCGCGAGACCGCGCCGCGTTCCTCAGGCCGCGACGAGCGGAGTGCTGGCCGCAATCGCCCAGGCGAGGATGATCCCGAGAGCGAGTCCCGAGGTCGTGGAACCGGTCCGCAAGGCGACCCAGCGGGCGGCGACGCCATAGACACACCAGAAGAGCACCATGACCGGCAGAACGGTGAAGGCGATGCCGAGGCGTGGAACCAGAATCATGGCCCCGAGCAGGGTCGCGAGCGGCACGAACCGGGCCGCGAGACGCCAGGGCCAGGAGAACCGGCCGGCCGCCAGCGCATCGGCGAGACAGAACGGCACGGTGCCCGCCAGAAGCAGGGCCATGACCTGCACCCGCGGCCCGGTCGGCACGAAGGCGGCGCCGTACCGGTCGAGGGCCGGCGCGAAGAGACCGAGGCCCCAGACGAGAAGAAGCACGATCCCGGGGGCGCTCACGGATTGCGGGCGCAATCCCGCGCGCCAGAGCACCAGAAGCTGGACCGCCCCCCAGACCCCGAAGAAGGCGGCGAGCCCGCCGAAAGCGCTCAGGCCCAGCGCCCCGGCAGGGGCCAGTGTCGCCGCCGCCAGCGCCGGCACGGCGGGCGCCGTCACCGCCAGGAGCATGGCCCGCATACCCGGGCTGCGCGCCGGCTGCGGCTCTCCCAGCAATCCCGAAAGCGGCCAGGCCAGGGCGACCAGCGCCGCCAGCAGGGCCAAGAGCCAGGGCCCGACATCGGGAAGCGCGCCGGCCGGCTGCCGCCCCGTCGCCGCGGCGATCCAGTTCCGCGTCTCTTCGAGGGTCGTCTTGCTGTAGAGGACGCCGACATGGCCGACCCACGGCGCGGCGATGGCGCGCCTGGTCACGCCCCCCGAGACCACCGTCTCGCCTTCCTCGGCCTCCGGATCGAGCTGGCGCAGCCGGTCGAGGGCGACCTCCCGCAGCCTGCCTTCCCGCGCCCCGGAGACGATCAGAAGCCTGCCGGGCGCGTCGGCGCTGACGGCATCGGAATACATCGAGATCGCGACGACCGCGGCGACGTCGTCGATCTTTCCGGCGGCCCGGATGACGATGTCCGTGGCCATCGAGTGGCCGACGAGCGCCACCGGGTCCGTCGCGCCGGGCAGGTTCCGCGCCGCGCGGGCCACCGCGACCGTCTGCTCCACGAGCTGCGCCGTCGCACCGTCGAGCGAAGTGATATCGCGCGCCATCGGATCGCGATTGCGACCGTGACCGTAGAAATCGAAAGTGGCTACCGTGAAACCGGACCGCGCCAGGGTGATGGCCAGAGCCTGCATCAACTGGCGCGATCCGGCATAGCCGTGAGCCACGACGACGAGCGGCCGCTCGCCCGAGTCCGCAAGTCGCCAGAGCGTGACGGGAGTCGAATCCAGCCACAGCGTCTCGATTTCGAGACCGGCACGCTGGCGCTCGAGCATGACCACCGCGATCATCGCCACAAGACCGGCCGCTGCAGCGCAAAGAAGCATCATGGGGCGGAGGTGGCGCATGATGCGGACCTAGTGCGGGCGCGGTCCGGGAGTACGCCGCGCGTGCCCCCTCGGAGCAATCCGGCGCGGGTCCTCGGCATCCCGGACCGGCGGGAGGGACCCGAAGCCGCCTCGCGCGTTGGCGACCGGGAGGATTGCACATGGCCAAGCATTTCGTGAACGACCCCGAGACCCTCGTCGACGAGGCGATCGAAGGATTGCTGAGAGGATCGGCGGGCGGAGGTCTCGCGCGGCTCGACGCGGCCGAGGGCATTCGCGTCGTCCTGCGGGATCCGTTGCCCGAAGGGCAGGTCGCTCTCGTCTCGGGCGGCGGTTCCGGCCACGAACCGGCCCATGCCGGGTTCGTGGGCGAGGGCATGCTCACCGCCGCGATCTGTGGCGACATCTTCGCCTCGCCGCCGGTGGACGCGGTCCTGGCCGGCATCCGGGCCGTGACCGGACCCGAAGGCTGCCTAGTCATCGTCAAGAACTATACCGGCGACCGGCTGAATTTCGGCCTTGCCGCCGAACGGGCGCGGGCCGAGGGGCTGAAGGTCGAGATGGTGATCGTCTCCGACGACATCGCCCTCCCGGACAACGACCAGCCCCGCGGCATCGCCGGCACCCTGCTCGTCCACAAGGTCGCCGGCTGGGCGGCGCGCGAGGGCCGGCCGCTGGCGGAGGTGGCCGATCTCGCCCGCCGCACGGCAGGGCGCCTGCGCAGCATCGGCCTCGCGCTCAGCGCCTGCACCCTGCCGGGGGATGCCGGCGAGGACAGGATCGCGGACGGCAAGGCCGAACTCGGTCTCGGCATCCACGGCGAGCCGGGCGCCGAGACGGTGGATCTCGGCCGGGCCGAGGAAATGGTCGCCCGGCTGGCGGACCGTCTGACCGGAAGTCTCGAGGGGGAGGAGGAGATCGCCCTCCTGGTGAACACGCTGGGCGGCGTGCCTCCCATCCAGGAGCTGGCCCTGGCCAGGGCCGCCCTGACCGGCGCGCTGGCCGATCGCTGCGCGCTCGTCATCGGACCGGCGCCGATGATGACCTCGCTCGACATGCGCGGCCTCTCGCTGACCGCCCTGCCCCTCGACGACGAGATCCGTGCCGCCCTGTCGGCGCCCGCGAGTCCCGCGGCCTGGCCCGGCGCGCGGGACCGGACGATGCCGCGCCTCGTCGCCATGCCAGAGGCGCCCGAGACCGCCGCCGACGCGGCGTCCGACCATCCCGGGCGCCGGGCCGTCATCGAACGCGCCTGCAGGGCGCTCGAGGACATGGCGCCCGAGCTCGACGCGCTCGACGCCAGGGTCGGGGACGGCGATACCGGCGCCACCTTCGCCGCCGCCGCCCGCGACATCGCCGGCAGGCTCGATGGCCTGCCGCTGGCCGATCTGCCCGCACTGTTCTCCGCCATCGGTCGCGCTCTCGGCGGCCGGGCGGGCGGATCGTCGGGCGTTCTTCTCTCCGTCCTCTTCTCCGCCGCCGGCCCGCCCGCCGCGGAGGGCGCGAAGCCCGCCGGGGCCCTCAGGGCAGGGCTGGAGCGGATGAAGGAACTCGGCGGCGCGGATCGGGGCGACCGCACCATGATCGACGCGCTCGAACCGGCGCTCGACGCCCTGTCGCGCGGCGGAGACATGAGCGCTGCGGCAGAGGCCGCGCGGACGGGCGCGGAGGAAACCGCCGGAATGACGAAGACGGGGGCCGGCCGGAGCGCCTACGTGCCGGAGGACGAGCTGCGGGGGGTCGCCGATCCCGGCGCCGAGGGCGTGGCCCGCCTCTTCGAGAGCCTCGCGAGGCATTAGGCAGGGGTCCGTCCGATCATCACGAGACCGGGCCGGGCGTGAGCCCGGGCACCGCTCGGGCAGGAAATACCGGGCTTTCGCGGATCGCGCGCCCGCTGTTGGTCAGGCCTCCTGCCGCACCGGGCGCGCCACGTCCTGATAGGGGCAGGCGACCCGGTGCCCCGGATCGGGCTCGAGCATCGGTGGCAGGCCGTCGGCGCAGTCCGGCCGCGCCTTCGGACACCGGGTGCGGAAAACGCAGCCCGACGGCGGGTTCATCGGCGAGGGCAGTTCGCCCCCGAGCACCGCCCGGTCACGGAGCCGCTCCCGCGCGGGGTCGGGAATCGGCACCGCGGCGACGAGTGCCTGAGTATAGGGATGGCGGGGATGGCGGGGCCGGCGGACGAGGCTGCGGCCGTCTGCTTCCTCCATCTTGCGGCCGAGATACATGACCAGGGTGCGGTCGGAGACGTGCTTCACCACCGAGAGGTCGTGGGCGATGAAGATCATCGACAGGCCCATGTGGCGTTGCAGCGACTTCAGGAGGTTGACCACCTGCGCCTGCACCGAGACGTCGAGCGCCGAGACCGGCTCGTCGCAGATCAGGAGCCGCGGCCGCAGGATCAGCGCCGGGGCGATGCCGATGCGCTGGCACTGGCCGCCGGAGAATTCGTGCGGATAGCGGTCGAGCAGGTTCGGCAGCAGGCCCACCCGCTCCATCATTTCGCCGGAGCGGGCACGCGCCGCGCGCCGCGAGACGCTTTCATGGGAGACGAGCGACTCGGAGATGATCTCGCCCACGTTCATGCGCGGATCGAGGGAGGCGAGGGGGGTCCTGGAACACCATCTGCACCTCGCGCCTGTGGCGGCGGCGCTCGCCGGGCGACATCCGCCGGAGGTCGGTCTCCCCCCAGAGGCTCTGCCCCTTCGTGACCGGCACGGTGCCGATGATGGCGCGGGCGAGGGTGGACTTGCCCGACCCGCTCTCGCCGACGATGCCGAGCGTCTGGCCCGCCTCGAGATCGAAGGACATGTCGCGGACGGCCTGCAGCTTCTGCGGCGGCGTTCAGGGCCAGGCGCCGCGCCGGTGGATGTCGAAGGTCACGTCGAGGTCGCGGACCCGCAGCAGGTTCATCGGACATCCTCCGGATCGGCCTGGCAGGCGCGCTCGAGCGGACCTTCGGATGCGAGCGGCGGCATCGTCTTCCGGCAGACACCCATCGCCCAGGCGCAGCGCGGCACGAACGGGCAGCCCGGCGGCAGCCGCGACATATCGGGCGGCTCGCCCGGGATCGTCTGCTATTCCGGCTGGTCGATGTCGAGGCGCGGCACGGCCTTCAGGAGCCCGACCGTGTAGGGGTGGGCGGGCGCCGCGAAAAGCTGGTCGGTGGCGCCCCGCTCCATCACCCGGCCGCCATACATCACCATGGTGCGGTCGCAGGCATCGGCGACGATGCCGAGATCGTGGGTGATGAGGATCATCGCGGTGCCGAACTCGGCCCGGATCTCCGACAGGAACGACAGGATCTGTGCCTGCACGGTCACGTCGAGCGCGGTCGTCGGCTCGTCGGCGATCAGCAGCTTCGACCGGCAGAGGAGCGACACGGCGATCATGATCCGCTGCCGCATTCCGCCCGAGAATTCGTGCGGATACTGGCCGAGCCGGGCCTCGGCGTCGGGGATGCGGACCGCGTCGAGCATCTCCTTCGCACGGCTCTTCGCCGCGGTTTTCGAAGTGCCTTCGTGGAGCGTCAGGACCTCGACCATCTGCGGCCCGATCTTCATGTAGGGGTTCAGGGAGGACATCGGGTCCCGGAAGATCATCGAGATCCGGGCCCCGCGGATGCGGTTCATCCGCCGCGGAGGCAGGTTCAGGATCTCCTGATTCTCGAACCGCACGGAGCCGGTGGCCCGCCCGTTCGTGGCAAGAAGCCCCCTGAAGGCGTAGGCGGTCTGGGACTTTCCGGACCCGCTCTCGCCCACGATCGCGAGCGTCTCGCCGGGATCTATGGCGAGGCAGACGCCGTTCACGGCGTTCACCTCGCCGTCGGGCGTGTCGAAGGTGACGCCGAGATCGGCCACGTCGAGGAGAGCCATCAGCGGGCCTTTGGATCCAGGGCGTCGCGCAGCCCGTCGCCGAGGAAGAACAGCGCGAAGAGCGAGACCACGATGACGGCGAGCGGAAACACGAGCATCCAGGGCGTCCGGTTCGTCAGGTTCGCCGCGCCCTGGTTGATCAGCGCGCCCCACGAGGTCATCGGCTCCTGCACGCCGGGGCCGAGAAAGGAGATGAAGCTCTCGAAGATGATCATCTGCGGCACCACGAGGGTGGCATAGACGATCACCACGCCGATCAGGTTCGGCACGATATGGCGCCAGATGATGCGCGGCGTGCGCACGCCGATCGCGATCGCGGCCTCCACGTAGTCCTGCCCCTTGAGCGAGAGCGTCTGGCCGCGCACGATCCGCGCCATGTCGAGCCACGAGATGAGGCCGATGCCGACGAAGAGCATGATCACCGAGCGGGAGAAGTCGCGGTCCGGTTTTAGCTCGATACCGCAGGCTGCGCGCTTCCTCCGGGCGGCGCAATGCGGGTCAGCCGCCTTTCGCCACCGGATCCGGCGCAAATACACGCCGATGCGCGCTTTCCGAACCGTCCCGGCGCTGTCACGTCAGGGCGGTGGACAGCGGCGGTCCCGGCGGACCGCCGACGAGTTCTCCTCCGCAAGGGAACGCTCCTCCCCGGAGCCGGCTCGCCGGGGCGATGACGACCGCGATGCCCAGGCCCCCGGTCATTCGGCGGCGGACAGGCCTCCGAAATTGCGCGAAGGTCCCCCATTCGCGTGCCAGGCGAAGGCCGCTCCGAGAAGGCTGCGGGCATTGGAATGCTGCGGCACCCAGCCTAGATCCTCTCTGGCGCGCGAGATGTCGGCGATCAGCCGCGCGGGGTCGCCGGCGCGGCGCGGTTTCACCTCGGACGGCACCGGTCGTCCCGCAACCTCCCCCGCCGCGGCGAGCAGGTCGCGGACGCTGGTCCCGGTTCCCGATCCCAGATTGTACCGTCGCATCTCTCCCGGCGTCACGTTCCGGAGCGCCCGGAGATGCGCGTCCGCCAGATCGACCACGGAGACGAAATCGCGGATGCACGAGCCGTCCGGCGTGTCCCAGTCGCCCCCGTAGAGATCGAAGCCGGCGCGCTGGCCGAGCGCCGCCTGGATCACGAGCGGAATCACATGGGTCTCGTGCCGATGCGCCTCGCCCTGCCGGCCGTCGAGGTCGGCACCCGCCGCATTGAAGTAGCGCAGCGCTGTCGCCCCGATGCCATAGGCCCTCGCATAGCCGTCCAGAAGATGTTCGACCGCGAGTTTCGAGGTCCCGTAGGGCGTCGCCGGCGCGATCCGGTCGTCCTCCCGGATCGGCCGGTCGAAGCCGTGGGCGTAGACGGCTGCGGTGGAGGAAAAGACGATCCGGCCGACGCCTTCGGACCGCATCGCCTCCAGCAGATTGCGCGAGCCATCGACATTGACGGACCAGTAGCCGGAGGGGTCCGAAATCGAATCGGGAACCGAAATCAGCGACGCGAAATGGACCACATGGTCGATCCGGCGACGCCGGATCACATCGGCCACCGCCCCGGTGTCGCGGATATCGGCCACGTCGAGCCGATCGGGCTCGACGGCCACCGCATGGCCCTCGCTCAGATCGTCGAGCACGAAGGCCTCGACGCCTTCGCGTCGGAAATGCCGGAAACAGGCGCTGCCGACATAGCCCGCGCCGCCGCACATCAGTACTCGCATCGGTCTCTCCTCAGAGATAGTGCAGGCCGGTCTCGAGCAGGGTGCCGAGACTTGCGGGATCGATGCCGACGAAGAGGATCGAATTGTCCTCGCCGAGATCGAGAAAGGTGTCCTCGTTGAAAGCGATCATCCGGCTCGAAAGCGAGGCCGCATCGAGTTCCTCGAGGCCGTTCATGTCGCGGAGGATGTGCAGCTCGTCCTCTGCGGAGAAATCGGCAATGACGTCGTTGCCGTGTTGCCCCCGGACCTCGAAGATGTCCGATCCCGCGCCCCCGGTCAGCACATCGGTGCCGGCGCCGCCGTTCAGCCGGTCGTTCCCCTCGCCGCCGTCGATCCGGTCGTCGTGGCGGCCGCCATGGATCCAGTCGTTGCCGGCCTCGCCGTAGATGACGTCGTCGCCGCGACCGAGATCGTCCATGGCGGCGACGAAATCGTCGCCTGCGCCGAGATGGATCACGTCATCGCCTTGGCCGCCGTCGACGTAATCGTCGCCGTCGCCGGCCCGGATCGTGTCGGCAGAGGAGCCCCCGTAGATGAGATCGCGGCCGCTTCCGCCGTCGATCTCGTCGCGGCCCGCATCGCCGTGGAGGATGTCGCGACCGCCGCCGCCGGTGATCCGGTCGGCCCCCGCGCCGCCCCGGACGAGGTCGTCGCCCGCGCCCCCGGAGAGGCGATCCGCGCCGTTGTCGCCGAGCAGCACGTCGTCGCCCGAACCGCCGAACAGCCGGTCGTCGCCGTCCTGCCCGCGGAGAACGTCGTCGCCACCCTGCCCGAACAGCAGATCGGTCCCGAAAGAGCCCTCCAGCCGGTCGTTTCCGTCGCCGCCATACATCCGGTCCGTCGATGCCTCCTTCTCGTCCCGCCAGCGGCCGAAATCCTCGCCTTGGGGGTCGGAGGTGCGCCAGCGCACGTCGAGGACGTCGTCCCCCGCACCACCGAAGAGCAGGTTCGACCCGCCGCCGCCGTGGATCGCGTCATCTCCAGACCCACCGATGATCACATCCGAATTTGCACTACCCGAGATTGTATCGTTTCCGGCGCTGCCACGCAGAATATCCAGACCGGTTCCACCGACCAGGATATCGTATCCGGCACCGCAATTAATGAAATCATTACCTCCTTTTTCGTCGATCCAGTCCGCCGTCCGACCTCCGAAAAGACTGTTGCCGCCCTCCGAGCCGAACCGCCATTGGGGGGTCGCCGGCGCGAGGGGCGCGTCGCCGCATTCCGCTGCCCAGGTATAACCCGCTCCGGACCGAGCCTCTCCGAACTCGACCCTCATGGCTCTAAATATCGAAATTAACACGGGATATTCCTCAATATCGTCGCGGTTTTCCACGTTTTCCGGCAATCGCTGAGCCGGTTCGCCGAATGTGAAATCTCGCGATATTGTCGCCCCGCCGAGGGCGATTGATCGATCGGAAGTCTTGCCGATACCTTAACCGCGCCTCCCCGATCCCCGCACACTCTAGGATCGTTATTAGAAAAGTTTATTCTTCTTTCAGTTGATTCGACCGAAGCTCACTAGCCCGAATTAGGGTTCCGTTAGGATGCTGCGGCGCAATACGATTACCGGTGTGGGGCGTGCCTCGTCAGGAGGAATAGAAGTGGCTACAATTCCAGGTGGTGCGTTCAACGACTTCGTCTTCGGGACATCGGCGGATGATTTCATCAGTTCGGGGGATGGCGACGACCTTGTCGTCGCCGCCTCGGGCGACGACGTCGTGGAGGGCGGCGGGGGAGCCGACATGCTCAATGGCGGGTCGGGCGACGACCGGATCGACGGCGGCTCCGGCGACGACCTCGTCATCGGCGGGTCGGGCGACGACGAGCTGCGCGGCCAGGACGGAGACGACACCGTTCTCGGCGGAGCCGGCGACGACACCATGTTCGGCGATGCCGGCAACGATGTGATGGTCGGCGGATCGGGCGACGACACGGTCGACGGCGGAACTGGCGACGACGAGCTGCGCGGCGGCAGCGGCAACGACACCCTCTCGGGAGGGGCCGGGGACGACATCCTCTACGGAGAGGCCGGCGACGACAGGCTGACCGGCGGTGACGGCGACGACGTCCTCTTCGGAGGCGCCGGAGATGACGTGATCGACGGCGGCGCCGGCGACGACGTGATGTTCGGCGGGGCGGGAGACGACCTGTTCGTCTTCTCCGGCGGCGGCGACGTGGTCATGGACTTCTCGGATGGCGACCTGCTGCAGATCGCCGGCTCGCTCGACGGGCTGGCGCTGGAGACCGCGTCCGACGTCGCCGGCTTCGCGATCGATCTCGGCGACGAGGGCACGCTCATCGACTTCGAGCAGGGCGACAGCATCCTGCTGAAGGGCGTCTCCTACGACGACGTCGCAGCGGATCCGGAAAAGTTCTTCTCGATCGTCTGACCGTTCGCGCGGTCATGACGCGGCCGGGGCGGTCTCGAACGGACCGGCTCCGCCGACTTTCACGCAGAGATTCACGACGCATTCCATCGGGATACCAGAATGACGGTTCACGCGGCATTTCCGCCGATATCACAGCAAGGGGCCGGTGCCGTCGCAGCAGCAGCGCGAATCGTCCCCCTGTCCGCGACACGCTCGGCCATCTTCTTCAATTCCGCGCCGCCGGTCCTCCGCTCGGGCGCCCGGATCTCCGCCGCGCTTGACGGACGGGCAGTCGAGGGCCCGGTCGCGACCATCCGCCTGGGCCTCGAGAACGGCGCCGAGCGCCACGTGCTCCTGGCACCGCTCCCGGCCGACGAGCTCGGCCGGCGGGCGCTGACCCTCTCCGCGAACGGGGAGACCCTCGCGCGCCTCGATCCGCGCGCGCTGCAATCGCCCTTCGTCGATCCCATGGCGCTGCTGGCCGGGCTCGACGGACCGGGAAGCCTGCGCCTGCTGAAATTCCTGCTCACGACCGGCGCCTCGCTCTTCGGGAAGGGCGAGATCGGCGCCTTCGGGACGCTCGCCGATCAGCTCGTCGAACGGCTCGGGGTGAAGGTCCCGCTCGCCGGGCGGTGCCGTATCGGGCGGCGGGCGAGCATCCTCTCGTGGGAGATTCCGGTCGCGCTCGACCTGCCGCAGCTGCACGGCATGTCGCTGCTCGCCGCCGGCCGGACACGCCGGATCACCGAGTTCGAGGTGGTTGAGGATTTCGTCGGCTCCCGCCGCCTGCTGCACCTGATCGTCTTCCGCCCGGTCCCGGACGATGCCGAACTCGTCGCCTTCGGCAAGACGCTCCTGCGGCTCGGCATGTCGAGCGACGTGGCGCCGCGGCCGCTCGCCAGCTGGCTCGCCAAACGCTGCGACGCGGTGCGGACACGGACCATCGACATCGTGGATCGGCTCGCGGCCGAGGAACCCGATGTCGCGATCCTTCGCGACGAGCTGCTCTGTCCGTCCAGCTCGGAGCCGGGCGTGACGCCCGTGCATCTTTCGCGGAGTCCGGGCGGCCTCCTCTACATGATCGGCGTCGACGATCCGCGCGGTCTTCTCGCGGGCATCCGGCTGGAGACCCGGGAGGCGCGCATCGACCTCCCCTGCGACAGGCTCGACTGGCATGCGCGTTACGGCCCGGTCGTGATCGGGTTCGCCGACGGGATCGCCCGCTGCGCGACGGAAGCGACGATCTCGGCGATCTACCGCTCGGGCCGGCTCGGCGCGCCCGCGCGGGCATCGGTCGGCACCTCCGACGCGCTCCTGCCGGACGCGTTCCGCGGCCTTCCCGCCTCCGTGGCCGCGGCGCCGCTGAGCCGTGCGCTGCCCTCGTTGATGGCTGCGCGACCGGCCTGGCGACACCGCGTGACCGCGTTCGGCCCGGCTGGGTCCGCGCCCGCCATCGGCCTGGTGCTCGCCGCCGGATCGGCGCCCGAACATCTCCACGCCTTCGTCGCTTCCGTGATCGCCGAGGTCGGGCATCGCTCGGTGGAGATCGTCGTGCATTATCCGGACGGTCCGGCGACGGGGATGGTCCTGCCTTCGGCCGAGACCCTGAGCGCCGTCCACCGGGTCGGTCTCCGGGTCGTCTCCGTTGTGCCCCAGGCGATGCCGAGCGAGGGCCTGCGCGCGGCCCTGCGCGCGGTGCGGGCGCCGCGATGCATCGCGGTCGGGGCAGGGATCCTGCCGACCCGTCCGGGCTGGCTCGCCGGGTGGCGCAGGCGAATGGGCGGCGCTGCACCCCGCGCCGTCGCCGCGGAGGTGAGTACGCCGGGCGACGGAAATGCGGACGGATACGTGATCGGGCTCAATTCCGCGGCCGCGGCGCTCCTCGCGAGCTCCAAACCGCGGCTTCCGGGCGGGCTCGCGGACCTGCGCGCGACGCCCGGCCTCGCGATCGCCGAGAGGGGCGGCGACGGCTTCTCTGCCTTCGACCCGGCGCCCGCGGACGAACTCGCCCGCGCCGTCGAGGGGTGCCTCCTGTCGCGAGAGCTGGAGTCGCGCGATGTCTGAGCTTCGCATCCTGCAGATCGTCCACGATCACCCCGCCTTCACAAGCGGCGGCACGGAGTGGGTCGCCCACGATCTGGCCGCGGGGCTCAGGCAGCTCGGTGCGGACGTGACGCTTCTCGCCGCGACCACCTCACTCACCCGGCCAGACTCCGCGCCGGGCGCGCTCGAACCCTTCGGCGCCGACCTTCTGCTCCGCACCGGCACCTACGACGCCTACTCGATGATCCGCGCCGACGGCACGGCCTGGATCCGGTCGCTGGCCCGGCTTCTCGCCGAGCGCCGCCCCGACGTGGTGCATCTGCACGGTCTCGACCGCCTCGGCTCCGACATGGTGCACGCGATCCGCGCCCACCGGCCAGGCGCGCGGATCGTCCTCACGCTTCACGACTACCAGCCGATCTGCGCCCGGCAGGGCCTGATGGTGACGGCCGAGGGCGCGCTCTGCCGACAGGCGAGCCCGGATCGGTGCGGACGCTGCCTGCCGCAACTCTCGCTGTCGCGCCACGCGCTGCGGGAGGCGCATCTGAAATCGGTCCTCGCGGCGGTCGATCTCCTGGTCGCGCCGGGTCGCTTCCTGAAGTCGCGCTACGTGGATTGGGGAATGTGCGAGAGCCGGATCGCCGTGGTCCCGAACGGCGTGCCGGCGGGAGCGGCGACGCCTCCGGCGCGCGGCGACCGCTTCGCCTTCTTCGGCAATCTCGCCGATCACAAGGGCATCCACGTCCTCCTCGCGGCCGCCGCACGGCTCGCGGAGCGCGGGGCGCCGCTACGGATCGCCATCCATGGCGGCTTCACCTGGACGGCGGAGACCGACAGGCGCCGCTTCGCCGAGGCGCTCGAGCGGGCGGCATCCGTGGCGCAGCATTTCGGCCCCTACGACCGCGCCGATGTCGCGGATCTGATGGCCGAGACCGATTGGGTCCTCGTCCCTTCAACCTGGTGGGAGAACGCGCCGCTCGTCATCGCCGAGGCACAGCGTGCCGGACGGCCGGTGATCTGCACCGGGATCGGCGGCATGGCGGAGGCCGTGGAACACGGTGTGACCGGCCTGCATGTCCGCCGCGGCGACGCGACCGATCTCGCATCGACGCTCGAGGCCGCCGCGGACGCGGCCCTCTGCAGGCGCCTCGCCGGCAATATCCGCCCCCCGGACGACGTGGAGACGATGGCCCGATCCCATCTCGACCAGTACCGCCGACTGCTCGCGCAGGTGCCCGCATGACCGCTTCCCTCGCATACCGGCCGGCGGCGGACGCCGACCTCGTCTCGCCCTCCGCGGCCGTCATCCTTCCCGGCGGCCGGGTCGCGCTGGTGATCGAGCGCGCGCAGACCCCTCTCCCCGAGACCGGGACGGTCGAGGGGGCCGGCCGCTGGACCGCCCTGACCTGGGAGACCGCCGGCGGCTGGTCGGGCCTCGCTCTCCTGCCGTCGATCCCTGCGCAGGAGGCGCGCCTCGTGACCGAGGCGGGTGAGCCCGTCGCGCGCCTGGCGCGTCCGGGGCATCTCGACGTGACGGCCGGGCCGCTCCTGCGTCTGGTCGGCGAGTCCGGAGGCGTATCGGCGGCCCTGCTCGCCTTCCTGCGCGCTCATGCCGCGACGGTCCCGGCGAGCCTCGTCGCCGATTTCATGGCCAGGTCCGCCGGACGCGCCGGCTTCGTCGAACTCGTCGCCCGCACGGAATGCGGCGGCCTGTTCCTGCAGGGCTGGGCGCAATCCTTCGACGCCGGCGCGACGCAGCTCCTCGGCCTGCCGGGCCACGACGTCTGCGACATCGAGGCGGCGCGCTTCGAGCGCGAGGACATCCTGCCCCCCGCCTCGGGGTTCTGCATCTACGCCAAGCTCGTGGATCCGGAAACGCCGCTCCCGCCGGCATTCTATTTCGAGCGCGGGGGCAGCCTCGGCCGTCTCGACGTGGTCCCGGCGATACCGGCCCCGCTCCTGGGCGTGGCGGCGACGGCGCATGTCCGCGCCATGCTCGCCCGCCTGCAGGCGCCGGGCGGCGCGATCTCCGCCTTCCGCCGCATCTGCCGCCCCCGCTACGAGGGCGAGGACACGCTGTCGGGATACTCCGGACCGGTGGCCGCCGCGCTCGACCGGGTCCTCAGGGCGTCGGACGGGACGCTGCTGGTGTCGGGCTGGCTCCTCGATCCGCTGTCGCGCGTCGAACACGTGGTCCTGAAGAGCCGCGCCGACCTCTACGCGCCGCTCCACAAGTCCTGGACGCTCCTGCCGCGCCCCGACCTGAACCACGGCTTCGCCGGGAATGCGCGCTTCGCCGGTCTCCTGGACGAACGCGAGATCATGCACGGCTTCATCTGCCACGCGCCGGCCCGCCCGGAGCAGACCGGCGCAGATCTCTACCTCGAACTGGTGCTGGACGACGGGACCTGTCTCTTCCGCCCGGTCGACGTCACCCCCTGCCAGGGCGAGGGCGTCCTGCCCGCGGTCCTTTCCGGCCTCTCTCCCGACGAGCCCGAACTTCCGGTGATCGTCGACAGGCAACTGGCGCCGTTCCTCTCCGGGCTCGCCCGCCGGACCGAGCCGCTGAGGAAGATCGGTCCCCCGACCCCGCTCGGAACCGGCCCGGCGGGCCGCGACGTCGCCGCAATCATGCCGATCTCCGGCATCGCCGAGCTGCAGCCGGTCTTCGGCACGCTCGCCGGCACGGCGGATGCCCAGGGCCTGGATTTCACACTCGTCGCCGGCCGCCGCGTCGCCGCCGAGTCCCGGCAGGACCTCGACGACGCCTTCCGCTTCTACGGCCTGTCGGGCGCTCTCTTGGTGGTGCCGGACCACGCCACGATGGCGGCCCGGCTCGATGCCGGCGTCAACGCCACCGCCGCGCCCCGCGTGCTCGTCTGGCAGAGTTCGGCGCTGCCCCGCGCGCCCGGCTGGCTCGCGCGCCTGAGCGTCGAGGCGGACCGTCTCGGCCAGGGCCTGATCTCCCCGGTCCTGCTCTACGAAGACGGGTCGATCTGTTTCGGCGGCGCACGGCCGGAAGCCGGAACGCCCCGCGCGACCTGCATGCGGGCGGGCTTCGCCGGACATGCGCTCGCCTCGGAAGGCGCGCGTCCGGTCTCCGCCGGGGCGGCCGAGATCGCGCTCGTGGACCGCCAGCTCCTTGCGGCGGCGGGCGGGTTCTCGGGCCATCTCTTCGGCGACGCCTACACCCATCTCGACCTCGCCAGGCGGCTGCGGCTCGCCGGCGGCGAGGCCTGGTGCGCCACCTCGATCGCGTTCTGGATGCTCGAGGATCCGCGCCCCGAAGATCACACGCCCTTCGCCCGGATGACGCGCGCGGTGGACGCGGCGCTGATCGCGCGACGCAACAAGGAAGGGGCCCGCCCATGAAGGCGTTGATCATCTCCCACGCCCACCCGGCCTATTCGATCGGCGGGGCGCAGGTCGCCTCCTGGAACCTTTTCGAGGGGCTCCGGGCCCAGCCCGGCTGGGATGCGCACTACCTCGCGGGCGTGGCGCCGCCGGTGGTGCCGCACAAGGCCACGCCGCTGATGACCCTCGGCCGCGGCCCGAACGAGATGCTCTACTACTCGGACGATTTCGACTGGTTCCACCTCGGAACGAAGGATGTCGGCTCCCTCATGGAGCATTTCGAGCGCTACCTGCGCGAGCTCCGTCCCGATGTCGTCAACTTCCATCACGTGATGGGGTTCGGGATGCAGGCGATCCGCGCCGTCCGGCGCGCCCTCGGCGACGTGCCGATCGTCTTCACGCTGCACGAATACCTGTCGATCTGCGCCCATCACGGCCAGATGATCAAGGCCGGAACCCATGCGCTCTGCAGCAGGGCTTCGCCCTCCGATTGCGGCATGTGCTTCCCGGAGATCGGCGCCGGCAACATGCTGCGCCGGGAGATGTTTGTGAAATCGTTCTTCGCGGAGGTCGACGCCTTCGTCTCGCCGTCGCATTTCCTCCTGTCGCGTTTCGCCGAATGGGGCCTGCCGCCCGAGAAGCTGGTGATGATCGAGAACGGCCTCGACGGCGGAGCGGTGACGCCGCCCCGCCCCGCCGCCCCCGGCGGCAGACGCAACCGCTTCGCCTATTTCGGCCAGCTCAACCCGTTCAAGGGCATCAAGGTGCTGATCGATGCCGTCACCCGGGTGCCGCGGGAGGTCTGGGGCGACAGCATCCTCTACGTCTACGGAGGCAACCTCGAGCACCAGCCCGAGGATTTCCAGGCCGGGGTGAAGGAGCTGTTCCGGATCGCCGGCACCCGCATCCGCTTCCGCGGCAGCTACAAGAGCCACGAACTGCCCGGCCTCATGCGCGAGGTCGACTGGATGATCGTGCCCTCCACCTGGTGGGAGAACTCGCCCGTGGTCATCCAGGAGGCGTTCCACCACGGCCGCCCGATCATCGCCTCCGATATCGGCGGCATGGCCGAGAAGGTGCGCCACGGGATCGACGGGCTGCATTTCCATGCCTCCTCGGCCGAAAGCCTCGCCGACCGCCTCGCAGAGGCGATCGGCGATCCCGCGCTCTGGGCGCGGCTGCGGGGAGGCATCCGGCCGCCCATGACCGCGGATGAGAGCGGCTGCCGCCACGCGGAACTCTTCGGGAAGCTGCTCGCCCGTCGCGAGCCGGTCCGCGAGGCTGTCTGAGATGCGCCCCTCAGAGGCATACGATGCCGCGATCCGGGACGTGCTGCGCGGCGGCCTTGCGGCGGGCGTGGTCGGATTCTTCGTCAACCTCCTGCATCTCGGCATGCCGCTCTACATGATCCAGGTCTACGACCGGGTGCTGTCCTCGCGCAGCCTGGAGACGCTCTTCGCGCTGCTCATGCTCGTCGGCGTCCTGCTCGGCTTCCAGCTCGTCCTCGACGTGCTGCGCCAGCGCATCTTCGCCGTGCTCGGGGCGCGGTTCACGGCGCGGCTCGGCCGGCCGGTCTTCGAGGCGGCGGTGGAGACCACGCTGCGCGACGGACCCTCGCTCGCCGCCTCCTCGGTCCGCGACCTCGCCGATCTGCGCAGCTTCATCGTCAGCGGGACGATCGCGCTGCCGATCGACCTGATCATGGCGCCGCTGTTCCTCGCGGTGCTGTTCCTGCTGCACCCGGCCTACGGACTCGTCGGCCTCGCGGGCGCGCTGCTTCTGCTCTTCGCGGCGATCGGCATCGAGCTCGCCGTGCGCCGGCCGAGCGCCCGGGCCTCGGCCGCGAACGGACTCGTGCAGGCCGAGACGGCCGAGGCGATGCGCAACGCGGAAGTCATCACCGCGATGGGGATGCTGCCCGCGCTGGCGCGACGCTGGCGGCGCACGCAAGGAGAGGCCATCGAGGCCGTCGAGCGCGGCCAGCGCATCGCCAAGACCCTCTCGTCCATCGTGCGGACGGCGCGCATGTCGTTCCAGATCGGGATCATCACCACCGGCGCCATCCTGGTGATCGAGGATGCGGCGACGGCGGGCACGATCATCGCCGCCTCGACCCTGACCGGCCGCCTGCTTCTGCCGTTCGAGCAGCTCGTCGAGGGCTGGCGCCAATGGGTGGACGCGCTGGCGGCGGCGCGGCGCCTGCGCGACATCACCGAGGCCGGCGGCACGGACCGGGCGAGCGAAGGGTTCGACATCGCCAGCGGACGGCTGAGCGTCGACCGGCTGACCTACGTGCCGGGCGCCCAGGGCCGCCCGCTCCTGCGCAACGTCACCTTCGAGATCGGCTCCGGGGAGATGCTCGGCATCGTCGGACCGTCCGGGGCGGGCAAGTCGACGCTGGCGCGGATGCTCGTCGGTACCCATCGTCCCACGGCCGGCGGCGTCTTCCTCGACGGGCAGTCGACCTTCATCCACGAACGCGCCGCCTTCGGCCGGGCCACCGGCTATCTGCCGCAGGACGCCGCGCTGTTCACCGCCACGGTGGCGGAGAACATCGCCCGCTTCGGCGAAACCGACATGGAGGCGATCGTCGCCGCGGCCCGCGCCGCCGGGGTGCACGACCTGATCGGGTCCCTGCCGCACGGCTACGCCACCCGGCTCGGCGGCTCCGGCGTCCAGCTTTCCGGCGGTCAGCGGCAGCGGGTCGCCCTCGCCCGGGCGCTCTACGGCGCGCCGCGGCTGCTCGTTCTCGACGAACCGAACTCGAATCTCGACGCCGAGGGCGAAGCCGCGCTGGTGAGCGCGATCGAACTCGCCCGCACCCGCGGCACGACCGTCATCGTCGTCGCCCAGCGCATGTCGATCCTGAACCGCGCCGACCGCCTGCTGGTGCTGAAGGACGGTGTCGTCGCGCAGTTCGGCCCGCGCGCGGAGGTGATGGAAACGATGACCCCCCGCCGCGTCGCCATAGACCCCAGACCGCAGATCCGCGAGGCCGCATCGTGACGCCGGAAATCGACGACCATCGCCTTCAGCCCTACGCGCCGATCGTCCTCGCCGCGATCCTCGTCGCCGGCGCCTTCCTCGCCACGATCGGCGGCTGGGCGCTCTTCGCCCGGCTCGACGCCGCCGTGGTCTCCTCCGGGACCCTGCACGCCGACAGCGAGCGCAAGAGCGTGGAGCATCTCGAGGGCGGCATCTTGTCCGAGCTTCTCGTCCGCGCCGGCGATCGCGTCGAGGAGCAGCAGATCGTCGCGCGCCTCGACGCCACCCAGACCCGCGAGGCGCTCGCCCAGCTTCGCGCCGAGCTCGTCCAGGCCCGGTTCGCGCTCTGGCGTCTGGACGCCGAGGAGGCCGGCCACGCCCCCGATCCGGCTGCCGCCCCCAAGTCCGCCGCGGCGGCGCAGGGGGATGACCCGACGGTGAGGATGCTGGCCGAGGCGCGGATCGCGGCCGAGCTCGCGCTCTACGAAGCCCGCCTCGGCGCGCATGTCTCGCAGGTCGCCGCGCTCGAGCGGCAGATCGACGAACTCCATGCCCAGATCGCGGCCTCGGTGGCGCGGTCGGGCTCCGCCGCCCGCCAGCTCGCGCTCTGGATCGAGGAGCGCGACCAGAACGCGACGCTCGTGGAGCGGGGCGCCGCGGCGCGGCAGACCCTGCTGGAATTCGACCGGGTCGTCGCCCGCACGACGGGCGAGCGGGACGAGCAGGCCGCCCTCGCGGAGGCGGCGCGCCAGGACATCGCCCGCGCCGAAAGCGAGATCCGCGCGCTCGAGCAGCAGCGCCGCGTCGAGATCGTCTCGGCGCTCGTCGACACCCGCATGCGGATCGAGACGCTCGGGGCGCAGATCCGCGGCGCCGAGGACGTGCTCCGGCGCCAGGAGCTTCGCGCTCCGCAGGCCGGGCGCGTGGTCGAGATCACCACCGTCACGCCGGGGGCGGTGATCGCGCCCGGCGAGCCGCTGATGACGATCCTGCCCGAGAACGACGAGCTGGTGGCGCTGACGCAGCTGAACCCCTCGACCATCGACAGCGTCCAAGTCGGCGTCCCCGCCCAGATCCGGTTCACCGCCGCCAAGTCGGCCGGCAGTCCGATCGTGCCGGGCACCGTCTCCTACGTTTCCGCCGACGCGCTCGCGGATGCCGAGGGCAAGACCTATTTCGAGGCCCGCGTCGAACTGGACGCGGACGCTCTGGCGGATCTCGCCGGGGTGACGCCGGTCGCGGGCATGCCCGTCGAGGTCTCGCTCACCATCGGCGAGCGTCGCGCCGGAGACTATTTCGTCGAGCCGCTTCTGCGCCGCCTCGGGCGCGCGATGCGGGAAGAATGATCGTTCACCCGCAGGCAAGGCGCGCCCCTCAGGATTTGCCCATGACCAGACGCTGCATCCTCCAGATCGGAACCGAGAAGACCGGGACGACGACCCTGCAGGGCTTCCTCGCCCGGAACCGCGAGCGCCTGCAGGCCCGCGGCTTCCGCTACCCGTCCTTTCCGGGCCGGTTGAACCATACCGGCCTGGCCGCCTACGCGATGGACGATGCGCGCCGCGACCCGCTGCGCGGGGCCTTCGGCGTCCATTCCGACTCCGCCCTCACCGAATTCCGCACCCGCTTCGAGCGCCAGGCGGAGGCGGAACTGGCCGGGCCCGGCATCACCGTCTTCTGCAGCGAGCATTGTCACAGCCGCCTGACGAGTCCGGCGGAGGTGCGGCGCCTGGCCCGCCTGCTCGGGCCGCATTTCGACCGTATCGACGTCAGCATCTATCTCCGTCGCCAGGATCAGGTCGCGGTCTCGCTCTACTCGACGCGGCTGAAGAGCGGCGGCACCGGGACCGACATCCTCCCGCGGACGGACGCCCGCGATCCCTACTTCAACTACGACCTGTCGCTGGCGATGTGGGAGGAGGTCTTCGGGCTTCCCCATGTCCATGTCCGCCTCTTCGACCGCGCGGCGCTCGTCGCGGGCGACGTGGTCAGCGACTTTCTCGCGGCCTGGGGGCTCGGCGCCCCGACGGATTACCTGCCGGTCGGCAATTCCAACGAATCGATCAATGCCGAGGCGCAGGACTTCCTCAGGCGCGTGAACGCGAGCCTCGAGATCCTGCCCGGCCTGCCGCGAGAGGCGGTGCAGGGGCCCCTCGCCGACCGGCTGGCACGCCACTTCGCCGGCCGGGGGCCTCGTCCCGCGAGGTCGGAGGTGGAGGCTTTCTACGCCCGCTACCGCGACGCCAACGAGGCCGTGCGCCGGCGCCACTTCCCCGCCCGCGCGACGCTCTTCGACGAGGGTTTCGACGCCTATCCCGAAACCGCCGACCGCGTCGCGTTCGGCGCCGCCGAGATGGCCCGGATCGCGGCCCGGCTCCACAGCGTGCAGACGCGCGAAATCCGCCGGCTCGAGGCCGAGATCCGGATCCGGGACGGTCGCCTCGCCTGGGAGCGGGGCGAGCACGAGGCAGCCCTCGGCTTCTTCCGGCGGGCGGTCGCGCATCTGCCCGACCATGCCGAGGCGTCGCGCACGCTGGCGGAGTTCCTGTACCGGCTCGAGCGGTCCGGCGAGGCCGCCGGGCACGCCCGCCGCGCGACGGAGCTGCGGCCCGACAACCACGAATACTGGCACTTTCTCGGCGTCACCCTCCGCGCCGCCGGCGATCTCGACGGCGCGATCGCCGCGCAGGAGCGGGCGCTCCAGATCGCGCCGGACCACGACCCCTCGCGCCAGACCCTCGAGGCGATCCGCGCCGGTCTCGCCGCGCCGCGCGCCGCAAGCTGATCAGAACAGGAAAGGTCACCGGAATGCCCCAGATCGCCCTCGCGCTCGCCAGTGCGGAGTACCGCGCGCTCGAATCCCGCGGCCTCAGGCTCCGCGGGCTCGGCCAGGCCGGGCGCATCGACGCGGCGTCGCGCTTCGAGGGTCCGACCTCGGTGGGCTCGACCGTCCTGCCCGGCGCGCTCCTCGATGTCGGCGCATTCTGCAATCTCTCGGGCGGCACGCTCAACCATCTCAAGGCCGGACGCTACTGCTCCATCGCCTCGGGCGTCGTCATCGGATCGCACGAGCACCCGACGGACTGGCTGACGACCTCGCGCACCGCCTATTATCCCCAGGTCCACGGCTGGGACCGGCTGATGGCCCCCGAGCGTGCCGCCGAAATCGGCGCGCGGTCGCGCTCCTTCCCCGGCTCCTGTCCCGTCACCACGCTGCACCCGGATGTCTGGATCGGCCAGGGCGCGTTCCTGAAATCCGGCATCACGATCGGCACCGGCGCCATCATCGGCGCCCGCGCCACGGTGGTGAAGGACGTGCCGCCCTACGCCATCGTCGTCGGCACGCCGGGACGGGTGCTGCGCCTGCGCTTCCCCGAGCCGGTGGTGGAGCGCCTGCTTTCGTCGCGCTGGTGGCGCTACTCGATCTACGATCTCTTCGACGCGCCGATGGACGATATCGAGGCCGCGCTCGACGTCATCGAGGAGAAGATCTCGTCCGGGGAGGTGCAGCCCCATGACGGGCCGATCGTCACCGGCGCGGACCTCGCGGACCCCGCGGCGCTCATCTCCCGTCTCGCCCCGGCGGAACTGGCGCAGACCGGCTGATGCCGCGTCAGGTCCCTCAGCGCGCGCCTTGCCCGATCTCCAGCCCGCCATCCTCCGTCCGGCGCAGCGGCCAGGCCACCAGGTCGCGCTCGGGGCCGACCTCGCACTTCGCCCCGAGCGGCATCCGCACCGCAGTAAGCCAGACCCGGCCCTCGAGCGTCTCGAAATTGCGCGACGGGCTCTCGGGCGCGATCAGGGCGGGATAGGCATAGACCGCAGGCGCCGCGCAATCCCGGCGCCAGAGCAGCGGCACCTCGACGAGGAGTTCCGGGCGCGACCAGCCCAGAAGGTCCTCCGACCGCTGCAGCCAGATGCCGTGCCGCCCCTCGACGGAGCGAGGCGTGATCGCGAGATAGCCCCCCGACCCGTCGTGAACCACGGAAGACAGCGCCGAGGCGACGCCCGCGACCGGCCTGCAGATCTCCCCGGGTCCGTCGAGACCCGACAATCGGGCCGCGAACCTCTCCCCGTCCCAGGCGAGCCAGGCGCCGCCAGCGACCGCGCGGCGGAGCAGGCAGGCGCCGCGCGCCTGCGCGCGGTAGGCTTCGGCGAAGACGAACACGTAGAGATGCGCGCCGGAGCGGAAGATGTTCGACGGATTGAAATAGCCCGAGCGCCGCCTCTGCGCGGCGTCGTAGGGATAGGGCAGCGCCGCCACCGGCGGCCCGTCCGCGCGCTCGAAACGCTGTCCGTCCGCGCTCTCGAGCGCCACCACCGAATTGCGCCAGCAGGCCATGTAGGTGCCCGCCGCGCAGGTGCCGTGCCGGTGGCCGTGATACTCTACATGGGCCAGCGCCTCCACCCGCCCGTCCTCATGCGCCCAGACCGAATGGATCCAGGCCCGGTCGTCATGGTGGCGCGGATCGGCGTCGTGGCCGCCGGAATAGGCCACCCTGCAATCCCGCGCGAGGTCGAAGGGCCCGGGTCCGCGGCTGATCCGCGACGTCTCCGAGCCGGCGATCATCGCCACACCGCCGTCCTGCCGCCAGAACCGCGCCGGCGTGTCGGGGATGTCCCAGCGCGCGCAGGACTCGTCCGACCAGTCGAACAGGAAGGTCTGCGCTTCGGCGGTTCCGGTCATCAGCGCCACGATGAGCGCAATCCATCGCATTTCGTACCTCGCTTTTAAGCCAGGCGTTAAGACCGCCGCTCCTAAGGGACGGCAAACGGATGAAGGAGAGATTGCGATGACCGATATGCCAGCCCGGTTCGCCGCGACCGACGAGAAGGCCGAACCCGGCCCCCGGATCAACGGCGTCGTCGACGTGCCCCGTCCCGGCCGCATCTCCGGCTGGGCGATCGACCGGTCCGATCCCGAGGCGGCCGTCACGGTGCGGATCGCGCGGGAGGGGCGTGTCGTCGGCGAAATCCGCGCCGACGCGCACCGCCCGGATCTCGAGCGCGGCGGTATCGGGACCGGCCGCTATGGCTTCGCGCTCGATCTCGACCCGCCGCTCGAGCCGGGGTTCGAGTTCACCGTCGCGGCCACCGCCCTGGCCGCGGACGGCACCTCGGGAGAGCTTCGGCCCGTTGGCCGCGCCAAGCCGGCGGAGGATCCCGCCCGCCGGCTCGCCGAGCGCACCTTCGAGGAGCTCTGCCGGCTCCGCGGCGCGGTCGCGCTCCAGCCCCGCACCGCCGATGCCCCGCTGCGCCAGACAATGGAGGGGATCGAGGTCGTCCAGGCCCGTATCGAGACCGCCCTCGCGGCGATCGAGCCGCCGGAGCGGCCGGGCAATCGCGGCCTGGTCGCGGCGGTCGCCCTCGCCCTCGCCATCGGCATGGGATCGCTCGGTCTCGGCCTCTGGTCGGTCTTCGCCGGCTGATGGCCGGCGCGGGCTCCGCCGCGCCGCCGGCCGCCCCCGCCCGGACCAGGGGGGCGCACCCACACGTCCTGTTCGTCCATGACGACGGGCCGGGGCAGTTCGGGGCACTCGGCCGCTCGCTCTCCCGTGCCGGCTGGCCCGTCACCTTCGCCTCGCGCGGGGAGGTGCGGATTCCCGGCTGTCGCAGCCTGACCTACGGTCCGCGACGGGCCCCCTCCGAGCGGACCCATCCCTACGCGCAGGCATTTGATCGCGCGGTCCTCAACGCGCAGGGATTCGCAGCCTCCGCGCTCGCGGCGGCGCGGTCCGGCCTCGCCCCGGACATCGTGATGTCCCATGCCGGTCCCGGTGCGGGCCTGTTCGCCAGAGACATCTTCCGCGGCGTCCGGACCGTCGCCTATGCCGAATGGTGGTATGCCCACCCCGCGCCCGATCTGCACTATCTCGGAGTGCCCCAGAGCGATCTCGCGGGCCCAGACCAGGCCATGGTCGAGCGCGGCCGGAACGCGGCCATGGCGCTCGAGATCTCCTCTGCCGACGCCGCCGTGAGTCCCACGCTCTTCCAGGCCGACCGCTTCCCGGCCGCGCTGCGGCCGGGCATCGCCGTGCGCCACGACGGCATCGACACGGGGGTCTTCCGGCCCGCCGCGGCCCGGACCGGCGACCCGCATTGCCCCGCCCCCCTGAAGCGCCTGCCGCCCGGCACCCCTCTCGTCACCTATGCCACGCGGGGCATGGAGCCCCATCGCGGCTTTCCCCATCTCATGGCCGCGCTGCCCGAAATCCAGGCCGTCAGCCCGGATGCCCTGATCGCGATCGCAGGCGCGCCGAGCGTCGCCTACGGAACCGACCGCATGCGCCGGGTGGACTGGCTGGCAGAGGGGCTCGCGACACCGGGGCTCGACCGCGATCGCGTCGTGCTTCTCGGCCCGTTGCCGAAAGCCTCCTATCTGTGGCTCCTGCGCCGGAGCGACGCGCATGTCTACCTGACCGTGCCCTTCGTCCTCTCCTGGTCGATGCTCGAGGCGATGGCCACGGCCTGCCCGCTGGTCCTGTCCGACACGCCGCCGGTCACCGAATTCGCCGACGCGGAAAGCGCCCTCCTCGTCGACATGCGCGACAAGGCGGCCCTTGCCGCATCGGTCCGGCGCGTCCTGGCCGATCCCGCCGCCGCCCGCCGGCGCGGCGCCGCGGCTCGGCGGGTCGTCGTGGCGCGGGCGGACGCGACCCGCCTGCACCGCGAGACGGCGGCCTTTCTTCGCGAACTCTAGGCCGGCCGGTGGGTCGCGAGGCGCCTGGCGAACCGCCGCCAGGCACCGCGGCCGCCATACCGATGCGACGCCGCCCGCCGCCCCGTCGGGGCCGCCTCACTCCATCCGGTAGCCCGGGGTCGAGCGCGAGATCTCCCGCTCCTCCTCGTCCATGTCCTCGCCGATCCCCTCGAAGAGCGGCGTCGTCATGTAGCGCTCGCCGGTATCGGGCAGCATGGCGAGGATGACCGTGCCGGGCTCCGAGCGCTCCGCGACCTGCATCGCCACCGCGAAGGTCGCGCCACCGGAAACGCCGGTCAGGATGCCCTCCCGCATGGCCAGCTTCTTCGCCCAGTCGATCCCGTCCGCCCCGGCGACCGGGATCAGCTCGTCATAGGCGCCGGCATCCAGCCCCTCCTGCAGCACGGCAGGAATGAAATCCGGCGTCCAGCCCTGGATCGGATGCGGCTCGAAGGCGGGGTGGCTGCCCGCCGGAGCCCCGTCCTCCCCGCGCTCCTGCGCCACGCCGCTGCCAACGAGCTGCGCGTTCGCGGGTTCCGACAGCACGATGCGCGTCTCCGGCCGCTCCCGCCGCAGCACCCGGGCGACCCCGGTGACGGTGCCGCCGGTACCGTAGCCGGTAACGAAGCAGTCGAGCCTGTGACCGTCGAAATCGGCTACGATCTCGGCGCCCGTCGTCGCCTCGTGGATCGCCGCATTCGCCTCCGTCTCGAACTGTCGCGCGAGGAACCAGCCGTTCTTCTCGGCAAGCTCCACTGCCTTGCGATACATGCCGAACCCCTTCTCCGCGCGCGGCGTCAGGATCACCTTGGCGCCGAGCATGCGCATCAGCCGCCGCCGCTCGACCGAGAAGCTCTCCGCCATGGTCACCACCAGCGGATATCCCTTCGCGGCGCAGACCATGGCCAGCCCGATGCCGGTATTGCCGCTGGTGGCTTCGACCACCGTCTGGCCGGGGGCGAGCGCGCCCTGCCGCTCGGCCGTCTCGATGATGCTCAGCGCCAGCCTGTCCTTGACCGAGGCGGCCGGATTGAAGAACTCCGCCTTCACGTAGATCTCGACGCCCTCGGGCGCGAGATGGTTGATGCGGATCGCGGGCGTGTTGCCCACCGTCTCGACGATGCTGTCGTAGAGCCGTCCCCGGCCGCGGGGTCGGGAATTCGTCCGGTCGTTCATCGCTCACCTCCCTGGTTCCGGCGTCGCCGGTATCATCCTGACACAAAGCCCCGCTGCCGGCTCGACGAAAACCGTCCCCATCCTCCGGCCGGGCCGAGGGCCGGAGCCGGTCGAACCCGGCGCGGGCGCTGCCGACCGGCCCGGGCGCGATCACGCCCGCAGCCAGCCCTTGGCGAAGTCCGGACCACCGACACCGGCGAAATGCCCGACCCGGGCCAGTTCCGCCTCCAGCCCGGCGACCAGACCCTTGCCTGCCCTGATCCCCGCCTCCGGCCAGAAGGCCCGTACCCGGATCGCATCGCCCGCCCGCCGCGCGTCCACACGGCCCACCATCCGGTCGCCCTGCAGAACCGGAAAGACGTAATAGCCGTATCTGCGCTTCGCCTCTGGCACGAAGATCTCGATGCGGTAGCGGAACCCGAAGAGCCTTTCGGCCCGCGCCCGGTCGCGCAGGACCGGATCGAACGGGCTCAGCAGCCGGACGCGGCGCGAGGGAGCAGGAAGATCCGCGACGCGGTCCATCATCGCCTCCGTGGTGACGCTGCGGCGGCGGCTGCCGTCGGCCAGCTCGACATCGACCTCGCGAATTCGGCCGGCCGCCACCGCCGCGGCGCACCAGGCCTTCGCCTCGTCCCGTCGCACGATCTCGAAGAAGGCCGCCAGCTCGCCGCTGGTCCCGAATCCCAGACGCTCGAGCGCCCCCCGCATCGCCCGATCCACGATCTCGCTATCGTCGAGATGCGCGTTCAGATATTCCGGCGGGATCACCCGCTCGGCCAGGTCGTAATGCTTGCGGAACCCCCGCCGGTGGCAGACTGCCAGCCGGCCGGACCGCCAGAGGAATTCCAGCGCCGTCTTCGACGGATGCCAGTTCCACCAGCCCGACGAGCCCTTCGGCTCGTCTCCGCCGACATCCAGCGCGCCGGCGGCACCGTGATCGCAGATGTGCCGCAGGACCGCATCGAGCTCCTCCTGCCAGCCGGCGCGCCGCAGCGCCGGCCAGCGAGCGCGCATCCGCGCCTCGTCACGCGCGAATTTCAGCCGCCACAGGGGATAGAACGGCATCGGGATCGCCGCGGCGTCGTGGGTCCAGTGTTCGAACGCCGTCCGCCGCCGGGCCACCAGCTGCTCGAGGGCGCGCGGCCGATACCGCCCGCGCCGCGACCACAGGATCAGGTCATGCGCTCGGGCGAGCGTGTTGACGCTGTCGATCTGGACGAATCCGAGCCCGTCGAGCACCGCTTCGAGATCGCCGCCCCGACCCGGCCCCGGCGCAGGCGCCAGCAGCAGGTTGCGGTCGAGGAACAGGCGGCGGGCCTCCCGATTGCGCAGAAGCGGACGGTTCATCGCGCGACCGTGGCGCCGCCGCGGGGTGCTGACAGGATCATGCCGCCCGAGATGTGGCGCCGCCGCCGGTTGGCAAATCCCCCCGGTCCCGCCCGGCCGGGGCGATCACCGGCGCGCGCCTGGCCTGCCGGTCACCCCCGAACGAGATCGGGCAGCCAGGTCGCCAGCCCGGGCACCGCAGCGGCGATGAGGAGGAAGGCGATGATCCCCAGGAAGAACGGCGTGTTCGCCTTCATCACCCGGATCTGGTCGACATTCGCGATCCGGCCCGCGATGATCAGCGCGATCGCCATCGGGGGCGTCACCTGTCCGATGACCACCGCGATCACCATCAGCACGCCGAAATGGACGAGATCGACGTCATAGGCGAGCAGGGTCGGAAGAACGATCGGCATCAGCACCGGTATCAGCGGGTCGAGGATCATCCCCGCCAGGATCGCCAGCGCCAGAAGCGCCAGCAACCGCAGGTAGTCGCTGTCAACCACGGCCACGACGTCGATCACCTCCACCAGGAATTCGGGAACCCGCGCATTGGTCAACCCCGCGCCGAGCGCGAAGGACAGGCCGACGATGATCAGCAGCTCGCCGCTCAGCTGCACCGCATTGGCCAGCACCCGGTAGAGGCTCCGGAGATCGAGCGCGCGATGGACCAGCATGGCCAGCACCAGCGAATAGATGACGGCGAAGGCGCCCGCCTCGGACGGGGTGAACACGCCCACGACCAGCCCGCCGACGATGATCAGCGGCATCCCGAAGGAGAGGATCGCGCGGCGGCCCGTGCGCCCGACCTCGGCGAGGGAGAAGGCGGCATAGGCCTTCCATCCCCTGCGCCGCGCCAGCCAGGAGATAATCATCATCTGACTGAGGCCGAGAAGCAGACCGGGGATCAACCCGGCAAGAAACAGCGCCCCGAGCGAGACGCCGGTCATGGCGGAATAGAGGATCATCGGCGAACTCGGCGGGATCATCGGCCCGATCCCGGCGGAGGAGGCGGTCAGCGCGGCCGAGAAATCGGCCGGATAGCCGTGCTTGCGCATTTCCGGGATCACGATGGAGCCGGTGCCGGCGAGATCGGCGGTCGAGGAGCCGATCATGCCGCCGAAGAACATGCTGGTGACAACGTTCACATGAGCGAGCCCGCCGCGCATGGCGCCGACGATGGCGCGGGCGAACTCGAACAGCCGCCCCGAGATTCCGCCGGCATTCATCAGCCCGCCGGCCAGAACGAAGAGTGGCAGCGCGATCAGCACGAAGCGGCCCATGCCCGACATCATGGTCTGCGGCAAGGTGAGCATCCATGCCCCGGAGGACAGGTTGTTGAAGAACACCGCCGCCATGATCGCCACGATCATCGGGATGCGCGCCACGAGCAATCCGCAGAGAACGAGGACCGACAGGCCCGCCCCGACGAGAGGCGTCACGATCCCGCTCCGCCGGCGCCCGAGCGTCGGAACGCGCCGACGAACGCGGCCGCATAGGCCATCGCCGCGCCCGCCGCGCCGAAGACGAGGGCGGAGGTGGAGACGCCCATCGGCAATCCGACATAGAGCGCGACGTCGCCGCCGAACAGGCGCACGAAATCGAACGAGACATAGGCAAGAAGCGCGAGAACCGCGCAATTGAATGCGAATCCCGCCCGCACCAGGGCGGCCTGTAGCCGGGCTGGCAGCTTCTCGGCGAAATAGTCGATGCGGATCGCGGTGCCGCGCCGGATCGACAGGAACACGCCCGCCATCGCCAGCCAGGGGATGGTCATCTGCACGACCTCCTCGGCCCAGGCGAAGCTGTTGTTCAGCAGGTAGCGCGAGGAGGCATTGGCGAAGACGACACCGACGATGCCCGTCAGCGCCGCGACCCCGATGGCCTCGACACACCTGTTGATCCATCGGTCGAGGCGATCGAGATCCGCATCCGGATCGGAAAGTTCCATGCGCCGTGTATTCTGCTCGATCTCCGCCGCGATCGACCGCGCATCGCGGCTTGCCTCAGCGTCCGTCATCGAAGGTCCTCCTGATCCGGGGCGCCGGCGGGCACCACCGGTCCGCTAGGCTCACTGCGAGGCCGCCTCGACGAAGCGGGCGGTGAAGTCCTCGCCCGCGATCTCGCCGATCCGCGCGGCGATGGCCTGCGAGGGCTCCCGGAAGGAATCGCGGTCGATCTCGTTGAAGGCCACGTCCGGCGAACGTTCGCGGATCAGCGCCTCGAGCGCCTCGTCGTTCTCCGCTCCGTAGGCGCGGCTCGATTGCACGGCCGTGCGCGCGGCGGCATCCACCGCGCTGCGCTGCTCCTCCGTCAGGCTCTCGTAGCGATCGAGATTCATGACGAACGTGATCGGCGTATAGACGTGGTAGGATAGCGAGATGTAGTCCTGAACCTCGTCCCAGGACCATTGCGCGATATTGCCGAACGGGTTCTCCTGCCCGTCGATCACGCCCTGCTGGAGGGCGAGGTAGATTTCGCCGACATTCATCTTGATCGGGGTGGCGCCGAGCATCTCGAACGACATGATCCGCGTCCGGCTTCCCGGCGTGCGGATCTTGAGACCTTCGAGGTCCTCCGGCGTCTCGATCGGACGCACGTTGTTGGTGATGTGGCGGAACCCGATCTCCCCGAACCCGAGCACTTTCAGCCCGGCATTCTCCTGGAAGGATTCGTCGAGCTCGGCCCCGACGGGTCCATCGAGCACCGCCGCGGCCTGCTCCCGGCTGGAGAACAGGAAGGGAATGTCGAAGACGGCGAATTTCGGATCGAGCTGCACCGCGTCCGAGCCGATCGGGATCACGTCGAGCTGGCCGGTGCGGACCTGCTGCATATGCACGATCTCGTCGCCCAGCGTTCCGCTGTCGAAATACTCGATCTCGACGGCATCGCCCAATTCCTCCTTCAGCGCGTCGCGGAAGGTCGCGAGTATCTGCTGGGTCGCGGCGCCGGGCGTGCTCTCGACGGACATTCGCAGGTCGAGCCTGTCCTGAGCGAGGCCGGGCGCGGCCCACAGGAGCGCGCCGACCGCCAGCCCGCAAACGGATGTCCTCATCGCCTTCCTCATGTTCCGTTCCTCCCTTGATTCGGTTTCCCGTCTTCCCCGTCCCCGCCCGGCGCCTCCAGTCGCCGGGATGCGAAGCCCGGCGCCGCGCCGCTCACTCCGATCCGCCACCTCCGGGTGGTTGCGCCGGAACCGCGGCGAGGAAATAGGATTCGTTGCCCACCTCCCGCACCATCGCGGCGATCTCGCCCCTCTCGATGTCCAGCAGCCAGATCAGGCTGCTGCCCGGTCCGGATTTCGCGCCGCCGGCGATGCCGGCATACCGGCCCGCCACCGCGATCCCGCGCGGACGGGCCGGGCCGCCCCCCGGGACCGCCGGATAGAGCCGGTGCAGTTCGGCGGGCCGTCCGGCGAGGGCCGAATCAACGTCGAGGATCGAGATCGCGTTGGTGCGGAAGCAGGACGCGATCAGTTTCGTGCCGTCCTCGCTGAAGGCCACGGCGAAGGGGCGACTGGGATGGGATGAGCGGCCGCCGCCCACCGTCACCCGGGCCGCCTCGGCGCGACCACCGATCCGGCCCGCCTCGGCGACATCGATGATCGACACCGTGCTGCCCTCGCAGGGCTTCGACATGCTCTCCCGCGCGGCCACCGCCACGAGCGCCCCGTCGGGACTCACCGCCATGCCGAACGGGCCCGTTTCCACCGGGACACGGCTGATCTCCGAATTGGAGGCGCCCACCAGCGCGGCCTCCAGATCCAGCACCGAGACGCAGCTGAACCCTCCGTTGCCGACGAAGATCCGCCCCCCGGCGAGCGGCGACACGACGATCCCGGTCGGATTGGGATAGCGGCCGAAGGACCGGTGCGGGCTCTCGTGCCGGCTCGGCCCGGTCGTGGCATGGCGTCGATTCGGGGCGAGCGGAATGCGGCCGCAGACCGTGCGCGACCCGGTATCGATGACCGTGACCTCGTCGCCTCCGTCCTCGCTTCCCGCGGCTTCCCCGCAATTCACCAGAAGCCGGGACCCCGCGGGCGTGAATGCACAACCCACCGGGCCGGTGCGCCCGGTGGGCACGAAATCCACGACCGCATCGAGCGTGTCGTCATGGGCCGGGTCGGACGCCGCGGCGATGTCGAGGACGGTGACGAGGCCGGGATGCCCGTGCTGGAAGGCCGCCGCCGCCGCCGGGGTGGCGTCTCCCGAGTGACAGACCACGTAGGCGAACCGTCCGGACGGGTCCACGGCGACCGCGACCGGCTGCCCGCTGGCGCGCGCATCGGCCTGCCCGTCGCCGTCGAGATCGAGGTCGGGGGTCACCCGCGGACGGGACAGGACCGCCCGCGCCGATCCGTCGCTCCCGGGCTCCAGCGCCCGGTCGATATCGACGATGGCGACGTTGTCGTCCCAGCGCCCGCTCACGATCAGCCGGGCGCCCCCCGTGCTCACCGGCCCGCCCTCTGCCCGTCCGCCGGTCCGTCTTCCGCGGGTTCCGCGGGCGCCGCCGGTGCGGCGGGGGACGACAGGATCGAGGCGCGAAGGGCGTCCGCCGAGGCCGCGACATGCCGGGACATCTCCTCGGCAGCCCGGTCCGGGTCGCGGTCGAGTATCGCCTGAAGGACCGCGCGGTGCTCCGCGGCGCGCAAGTCGGTCGGTCGCGCCGAGGCGATCAGCGACCGGTAGCGCACGATCCTGACACGGACCGAATCGATCGTCGCGGCGAGCGGGCCATTGCCGCATCGCGCCTGGATCGCAGCGTGGAACTCGGCTCCGGCCTCGAGCGAGCTCTCGATCTCGCCAGCCGCCGTCCGATCCTCCATCCGGTCGATGGTCTCGGCCATCGCGTCGAGATCCTGCATGGTCACGCGGGGCGTCGCGAGACGCGCCGCCAGCCCCTCTATCGCGGCCCGGAGCACGTAGAGGTCGTCGAGCTCGCCGATGTCGAGCGGCGCCGCCCTGAGCCGGCCCGTCTCCGTGCGCGCCACGAACCCTTCGACCTGAAGCCGCTTCAGCGCCTCCCGCACGGGGCTCCGGCTGGTCGCGAACTGCTCGGCGATCTGCGGCTCGCTCAATGCCGCGCCGGGCGGGATGTCGCCGTTGATCAGGGCGGAGCGCAGCGAGTCGTAGGCCTTGGCCCCCACTGTACCGCGCGCTCGTTCGTGATCCGCACCGGGCATCGCCTGCCTCTCGACCACATTCCCATTTCTGTCGACAGATGTTGACAGGTGTCGACAGGAACGTCAAGGATCTTGCTGCACCGATCCTGCCTTCTCCCGGCCCGGACCGTCGCGGTCGGGGGCGGCCCGGAAGCCGGATGTCGGCCCTCCTTTCGCCCCGAGGGCGCTGCACAGGACGAGACATGACCGAGACCCGAATCACGGCAGAAGCCGCCAGCTTCGTCGCCGGTCTGCGCTACGAGGATCTTCCCCAAGCGGCGCTCGCGATCGGCCGGCGCTGCCTGCTCGACGGGCTGGCGCAGATCGCGGCCGGCGCGGATACCGCTCCGGTGCGGATCGTCGCGGAGGACGCGGCCGAACAGGGCGGCCGGGAACAGGCCGGCCTGCTGGGGCGACCGGGCCTGCGCGTGCCCGCCGGCCTGGCGGCCCGCGTCCTCGGGACGGCGGGGCACGCGCTGGACTGGGACGACACCCAGGCCACGCGGGATCCGCGCCATACCTACGGCCTGCTCACCCATCCCACGGTGCCGCCATTGGCCGCGGGGCTCGCACTGGCCGAGGCGCTTGGCGCGGTCTCGGGCCGCGCCTTCATGACGGCGTTCCAGGCCGGTTTCGAGGTGGAGTGCAAGATCGCCGAATGGATGCTCCCCGATGCCTATCGCCGGGGTCTGCATGCCAGCGCCGCGGAGGGAACGCTCGGAGCCGCCGCCACCTGCGCCCGTCTGCTCGACCTCGACGAGGACGGCACCCGCCGGGCGCTCGGCATCGCGGCGAGCCTGTCCTCGGCCGGCATCCGCGCCAATGTCGGGACCGAGACCAAGCCGCTGCATTTCGGCCGCGCCGCGGAGAACGGGCTGGGCGCGGCGCTCCTGGCCCGGCGCGGGCTCGAATGCGGCCCCGCGCCGCTCGACGGCGCCTACGGGTTTCTCGGCGTGTTCGGCGGCGGGTGGTTCGAGGAGAAGCCCGCGGAAGGCTTCGGCCGCATCTATTCGATCGTCGATCCCGGCGTCAGCGTGAAACCTTATCCGAGCGGCATCCTCTCGCACCAGTCGATGGATGCCATGCTCCGCCTGGCGGAACGCGAGGACCTGCAGGCGGATCAGGTCGAGACCCTGCGCTTCCTGGCCGGATCGAACATCCTCAAGCCGCTCGGCTACGACCATGCGACGAACCATCTCGAAGCCAAGTTCTGCATTCCGGCGCTGCTGTCGATGATCCTCCTGCGCCGGCGGGCGGGAAAGCGGGAATTCACGGACGGGTTCGTCGCCTCGGCGCCAATGCAGGAGCTCCAGCGGCGCTGCGAAACCGTCGTCGATCCGGAGATCGAGGCTCTGGGCTTCGATCGCATCAGGTCCCGGATCGAGGTCACCACCCGCGACGGGCGCCTGCTGACGGAAACTGCCGACGAGCGCTATCGGGGCGGTCCCGAACAGCCGATGACCGATGCCGAGCTGGAACGGAAGGTGCGCGACGCCACCGACGGCGTTCTCGCCGCCGACGAGCAGGATCGCCTGATCGCCGCGGCCTGGACCATCGACGCGGCGAGTACGGACGATGTCGCCCGGATCAGGCCCCTGCTGGAGCCGGCGGGCAACGCCTCCTAGCGCAGCTCGGTTGGGCCGACGCGCCAACCGGCCTGCACCCGTCGCCGCTTTCGACGCGATGCCACCGGATCAGGGCGGGACGCTTCCGCAGATCGAGGAACCGGAGGCAGCAGCTACGCGCCGGCGGGCCGTCCGGCCGGGATGCCCGGCGCGCCGGGATCGGCGAGGAAGCGCACGGACAGCGGCAGGGAGGCCGCGCCGAGGGATTCTGGCGCCCGGTCCGATCGTGCCGGGAAGGATTGCCGGCCGACTTGTCCCCGAGAGGTCGATGCGGCCCAGCGCGGCCTCGGTCTCGGCGACGAGGGCCGCGCGCACCTCCGCCGGCAGCCAGCCGTCGAGGACCAGCGCCTCGATCTCCAGAAAGGCCGCACCGGAGGCCGCCGCATAGGCCAGACCGGCCGCGGCCTCCCGAATCCAGGCGGCGAGGATATCCCGGTCCACCCGCCAGGTTTCCGGCGCCTCCCAGACCGCTGATCCGTCGTGACCCTGCGCGATCAGCGCGGCTTCGAGTCCGGACAGGGAGGCGACCTGCAAAAGCGACCGGCTGCCCGCGGCGCCGGGAACGGGCAGCGACCCCAGCGCGCCCGCATTGCCGGTTCGCCCCGCAAAGAGCCGCCCGCCGAGCACCAGGCCGCCCCCGGCGAAATAGCCGAGGAAGGCATAGACGAAATCCCTCAGCCCGTCCGACGCGGTCCGGCGGCCGAAGACGATCTCGGCATTGCAGGCCGCGGAGGCATCGTTCCCGATATGGACCGGGTAGGGGACCACGGCCGCGATCTCGGCGCGCAGGTCGACGGCGCTCCACACCGCCATCGCCGCGGGCGGGACCCCGAGCGCATCCGCCCAGTCCCAGAGATGGAACGGCAGCCCGATACCCAGGCCGGCGATCCGATCCCGCCGCGCACCGGACAGGTCGGCCGTCAGGTCCGCGACCGCGCGGCGGACGAAGGCGACGGTGCGATCGGGCGTCGGGATGTCGTGCAGTTCGCGCACCTGGCCCAGCACCTGCCCGACGAAATCGACGAGAACGAGCTCCTGACTCCGGCGGCCGACCTTCAGCCCGAGGAACAGAGCGCCGTCCGCGGCCAGATGCATGGGAACCGAAGGCTGGCCCACCCGGCCCCGGCGCGGCTGGCCCTTGCAGATGAGGCCATCCGCCTCGAGCCCGCGCATGATGACGGAAACTGTCTGCGCGGACAGGCCGGTCAGCCGGGCGAGATCGACCCGTGCCAGCGAGTCGTGCCGGCGCAGGAGGGTCAGGACGAGCCGCTCGTTATGCGCCCGCATCCCGGTCTGGTTGGTTCCGCGGTTTTCGGTGCGGTCCGCCCCGAGCCGGTGGGAGATCGACATGCACGCGATCCGTTCTGCGCTGCTGCAATGGCGCATGATGGCCGCGCTCCTGCGCCGCGTCAATAATTAAGGAAGAGTGATTTATTTATTGACATTCAAGCTGACTTAACGTCAGATCGAGCGCGGGACGGGCCTCGTCAGACGCTTCGGCCCGCAACGAGGAAGCGGTCGTCCCGCGCAAGGGACCGACCCGGGGAGGAAGCACGCATGACGAATTACGCCGCACTGGCGGGCGCGACCGCGCTCGTCGTCGGGGCCGGCATGGCCGCCGCGCAGGAAACCAGCGCCTGCCTGATCACCAAGACCGACACCAACCCCTTCTTCGTGAAGATGAAGGAGGGCGCCTCGGCGAAGGCCGAAGAACTGGGCATCGGCCTGAGCACCTTTGCCGGCAAGCTCGACGGCGACGTGGAGACGCAGATCGCCGCCGTGGAGAGCTGCATGGCCGCCGGCGCCGCCGGCATCCTGATCACACCCTCGGACAGCCGCGCGCTGGTCCCGGTGATCGAGAAGGCCAAGCAAGCGGGCCTGCTGGTGATCGCGCTCGACACTCCGTTCGAACCCTCCGACGTCGCCCACGCGACCTTCGCGACCGACAATTTCCGGGCCGGCGAACTCATCGGCGAATGGGCGCAGGCCTCCATCCCCGATCCGCAGCAGGCCAGGATCGCCCTGCTCGACCTGTCGCCCGCCGAGGTCTCGGTCGACTACCTGCGCGACCAGGGGTTCCTGTCGGGCTTCGGCATCGATGTGAAGGACCCCACCGATATCGGCGACGAGGACGATCCGCGCATCATCGGGCACGACGTCACCGCCGGCAACGAACAGGGCGGCCAGCAGGCGATGGAGAACCTGATGCAGGTCGATCCCGAGGTGAACGTGGTCTACACGATCAACGAGCCGGCCGCGGCCGGCGCCTACGAGGCGCTGAATTCCTTCGGTCTCGCCGAGCAGGCCGTGATCGTCTCCATCGACGGGGGCTGTCCCGGCGTCGAGAACGTGCAGGCCGGCGTGATCGGCGCGACCTCGATGCAGTTCCCGCTCCGCATGGCCGCACTGGGGATCGAGGCGATCGCCGCCTACGCGGCCGACGGCACCGTTCCGCAACCCGAGGCGGGCAAGGATTTCGTCGATACCGGCGTGACCCTGGTCACCGACCGGCCGGCGGAGGGGATCGACTCGATCACCTCCGAGGAGGCCCTGAGCCAGTGCTGGGGCTGAGCTAGGCCGCGGCGGAGCGCGGAGACCGCCGCGCTCCGGTCCGAAGGATTTCTTCCACGACGTGCTCTGTTCAGACGCCGGGCGAAGGTCGCGGCGAAGGGGGGATATCATGACCGAAACAAGTGGCCCGCCGAAAAGCGGGCAGGACTACGAGGCGAGCCTCGCCGGCAGCGACCGGAGCGTCGCCAGCTTCGCCCGGACGCATTCGCCGATAGAGACGCTGCAGCACGTTCTCCACGGCAACCCGACGCTCGTCCCGGTGATCGTGCTGATCGCCTCCATCGGCATCTTCGGGCTGGTCGCGGGAGAACGCTTCTTCACCGCGTTCAACCTCACCCTGATCATCCAGCAGGTGTCGATCATCGGCATGCTGGCGGCGGCGCAATCCCTGATCATCCTGACCGCGGGCATCGATCTCTCGGTGGCGGCGATCATGGTGCTGATGTCCGTGATCGCCGGCAAGCTGGCCGTGGATCTGGGGGTTCCGGCGCCGCTGGCGCTCCTCGTCGCCTTCGCCGGCGGCACGGCGGCGGGCCTGATGAACGGCCTGCTGATCACCCGCGCCAAGCTGCCGCCCTTCATCACCACGCTCGGCACCTGGTCGATCTTCTACGCGCTGAACCTGTGGCTCTCGGGCGCGCAGTCGATCCGCTCGAGCTCGATCGACGAGTCCGCGCCTTTGCTCAAGGTCTTCGGCGAGGTCATCGCGGTCGGGGGGGCGCGTATCACCTACGGCTCGATCCTCATGGTGCTGATCTTCGTCGCGCTCTGGTACCTGCTCAACAAGACCGCCTGGGGGCGCCACGTCTACGCCGTCGGCGACGACAAGCAGGCGGCGGAGCTGGCCGGCATCCGCACCGACCGGACCCTGCTGTCGGTCTATGCGCTGGCCGGATTCGTCTGCGCGCTCGCCGCATGGGCCTCCATCGGCCGCGTCGGTTCGATCTCCCCGCAGGCCTTCTACGAGGGCAACCTGCAATCCATCACCGCCGTGGTGATCGGGGGCATCTCGCTTTTCGGCGGCCGCGGTTCGATCCTCGGAGCGCTTTTCGGGGCGCTGATCGTGGGCGTGTTCCAGTCCGGCCTGCGGCTCGCCGGCGTCGACGTGCTCTGGCAGGTCTTCGCAATCGGCTGGCTCATCATCATCGCGGTCGCCATCGACCAATGGATCAGGAAGATCTCGGCATGACCAACGCTCCCATCCTCACCGGCCGCAACCTCGTGAAGCGCTACGGCCGCGTCACCGCCCTCGATCAATGCGATTTCGACCTCTATCCCGGCGAAATCCTCGCCGTGATCGGCGACAACGGCGCCGGCAAGTCCTCCCTCATCAAGGCGATGTCGGGTGCGATCCAGATCGATGCCGGCGAAATCCAGCTCGAGGGCAAGCCGGTCCGGTTCGGCTCGCCCCTCGCGGCGCGGAACGCCGGCATCGAGACCGTGTACCAGACCCTCGCCCTCTCCCCGGCGCTGTCGATCGTCGACAACATGTTCGTCGGCCGGGAAATTCGCCGCGCCGACATCTTCGGCCGGGTGCTGAAGATGCTCGACCAGCGGCAGATGGAAGAGATCGCGCGCCGGAAGCTCTCCGATCTCGGATTGACGACCATCCAGAACATCAAGCAGCCGGTGGAAACGCTGTCCGGCGGCCAGAGGCAGGGCGTCGCCGTGGCGCGGGCCGCGGCCTTCGGCTCGAAGGTCATCATCATGGACGAGCCCACCGCCGCGCTCGGCGTGAAGGAAAGCCGGCGCGTCCTCGACCTGATCCAGGACGTCAAGTCGAAGGGCATCCCGATCGTGCTGATCTCGCACAACATGCCGCATGTCTTCGAGATCGCCGACCGCATCCACGTCCACCGGCTGGGCCGGCGGCTCTGCGTCATCGACCCGAAGGAGCACAGCATGAGCGACGCGGTGGCCTACATGACCGGCGCGAAGGAGCCGGAGACCGCCGAGGCGGCCTGAGCGAGCGGCGGCGCAGGGGGGATCGGGACCGGGCCCCTGCCGACCCGCGGGGGGGATCGACGCGCCGGCTCCTTCCCCGCGCCGGTTTCCCCGCCAGCCTCCGCGGCGTCAGCGCCACCGCCCCCCGAGGCGCTCCAGAAGAGCCCCGGCCGCCCGCTGAAGCGGCCGCCTCCGGGGATAGAACGCCGATCCGACCAGACTGTATTCGCCCCGAACCTCCTCGGGGATGGCGAGGCGGAGCGCCTTCAGGCTGTGATAGCCCGCGGCGATCACCATGCCGTTGAACAGCAGGTTCACGCTGGTCTCGCCGCTCATCTCGTACCGGGCGTCCCAGGCAGCCTCCGAGACGAGGTTCCGGAGCGCGTCCCAGTAGATCGTCCGCAGGAACACCGCCGCATGCAGCAGCAGCAGCCCCGTCGCCAGATGTCCGACGAGGCTGGATTTCCGGAAGGCCAGCCTGACGAACCCGTAGCCGACCAGTCCGGCCGCCAGCGCGGCGAGGAAGGCGGCGGCGCAGTTCGCCGCATCGAGAAAGTCGCCGATACTCATTCTTGGTCTCCAATATCCTCGACGCTGACCTTCGCCCGGTCCGGCGGGGTGAGCCGCGCATGCAGCATCTCGAGAAGCGCAAGGCGGAGCGCGTCGTGAGCCTCTCCGTTGCGGGTCAGCGTCCTTCTGAAATTCTCCATTGGCGCCGAGCCATGATCGAGGCGGCGGGTCCATCGGTATCGCCTGGCCAAGTTCAGTAATCCGGTCACTGCGGGTATCGCCTCCGGTTGGATCCTTCCGAATGGTCCGGCGCCCTTCTGCGGCGTCGGCAATGGGCTCGGTACCTCGGCGATGAGGGTTAACGCGGGACGTGGCCTGCGCGCGGTGCCTTTTCTGCCCGGCCGCCCTCCGGTCCGCCCCCGGTTGGCAATCCTCCGTCCCGCCGCCATATCGGGCCGGACAGATGACAGCGGAAGGACGGCATATGTCTGAGAGCAGGTTTCCGGGCTGGCACGGCACCACGATCGTCGGCATCCGCAAGGGCGGACGCGTCGTCATCGCCGGCGACGGTCAGGTCAGCCTCGGCGACACGGTGATCAAGGGCACGGCCCGCAAGGTCCGCCGGCTGTCCCCCGGCGGCTCGGACGTGATCGCGGGATTCGCCGGCTCCACCGCGGATGCCTTCACGCTTCTCGAGCGGCTGGAGAGCAAGCTCGAGGCGACGCCGGGCCAGCTCCAGCGCGCCGCAGTGGAACTCGCCAAGGACTGGCGCACCGACAAGTATCTCCAGAAGCTCGAGGCGATGCTGATCGTCTCCGACGGCCGCGACCTCTACGTCATCACCGGCGCCGGCGACGTGCTCGAGCCCGAGCACGAGATCGCCGCCATCGGCTCGGGTGGCAATTACGCGCTGGCCGCGGCGCGGGCGCTCTACGACACCGAGGCCGATGCCGAGGCCATCGCCCGCCGGGCAATGGAGATCGCCGCCGACATCTGCGTCTACACCAACGGCAACCTGACGGTGGAGACGCTGCAGGGCTGACGCCGACTCCGACGGAACTCCGACAGGAATCCGACAGGAATCCGACACGCAAAAAAGCCGGCCCCAGGGCCGGCTTTCCTCAGATCCGCGCGGGCCGGCCGAGTCAGTCGTTGGCGGCGCCGGCCTGCTCCGCCTGGGCCTTCTGCCGCTGCGCGAGCCCCTGCCGATAGAGCTTGACGAAGTCGATCGGCTCCAGATTGAGCGGCGGAAACCCCCCGTCATGCGTCACATCCGAAACGATCCGCCGGATATAGGGAAACATCAGCCGCGGCGCCTCGATCAGCAGGAACGGGTGCAGCTGCTCGTCCGAGACGTTGGAAACCTCGAATATCCCCGCATATTCGAGCTCCAGCAGGAACAGCGTGTCCTCGCTGTCCTTGTTCTTGGAGCGCACGGCGAACTTGCCGATCACCTCGTACTGGTTTTCCTGGTCGCGCTTCTTGGCGTCGAGGCTGACCTGCACCGAGACGTCCGGCTGCACCTGCCCCTTCATGCCCTTCTGCGCGAGCACGTTCTCGAAGGACAGGTCCCGTATGTACTGCGCAAGCGGCCGCATCTGCGGCATCTGCGGCTGCGCCCCGTTCTGCATCTCGTTCTCGTCGGCCATCGACATCTCCAGGCGGAAGTCAGTCGGGCCGTGACCTATCATCGCCGGCTCCCCGGGTCCAGCCGGAGGGGCGGCGGCCCGGATCGGGTTCGGCGATCTCGACCTCCCGGGCCTCGCCGTCGATCACCGTCTGGTCGGGCCGGCGGGTCGGCCGCGGCCCGCGGGCATCGAAGGTCTGCACGTTTACGCGCGAACGCAGTTCCCTGAAGAGCCACCTCTGCACACCCGGAATGAGGAGCGCGAAGCCGACCGCGTCGGTGAAGAAGCCCGGCGTCAGCAGAAGTGCGCCCGCGAAGAGAACCATCGCCCCTTTTGCCAAGGGTTCCGAAGGGTCGGTCACGTCCCGGAAGGATCGCTTCAGTTCCGCGATTGCACTCGCCCCCCGAGACCGGACCAGGACCGTGCCGGCGATCGCCGTCAAAAGCACGATGAGAAGCGTCGGCCAGAGACCGATCAGCCCCCCGACCTGGATGAAAAGGGCGATCTCGATCAGCGGAACGGCGATGAAAGCCACCAGTATCGGCATAAAGGAACCTCTTCGTCGCAAGCCGGGCGGTGGACTTGCCCGGCAACGCTGCCTAGATAGGAACGACGCGGGGACGTTGCCATCTTTCATCTGCCTCTTGGGGTCCAATGAGTTCTGCCGTCATACAGCTGCTCGTCCTGGCCGGGATCGCAATCTTCCTCATCCTGCGCCTGAAGAATGTTCTCGGCACGCGCACGGGGTTCGAGAAACCCCCCGTCTCGAATCGCGACGAGCCCAAGGCGGCGCGGCCGGATTTCGAGGTGATCGAGGGCGGTCCCGACCGAGACATCACGGATCACGTCGAGGACGGGTCCGACAGCGCGAAGGCGCTCGCTGCCATGAAGATGGCCGAACCCGGATTTTCCGTCGGCGAATTCATGTCCGGTGCACGCGGAGCCTACGAAATGATCCTCACGGATTTCGAGAAGGGCGATCTCTCCAACATGCGCGGCTTCCTTCATCCCGACGTGGCGGAAGCCTTCGAACAGGTGATCACCGATCGACGGGAGAAAGGTCTCTCGGTGGAAAGCGAGATCGTGGGCGTCCGGGACGTGGAACTTCACCGGGCGACTTTCGACCGCAAGACCCGCGAGGCGGAGATGACCGTGCGTTTCCTGGCGGAATTGACGACGGTCGTGAAAAACGCCGAGGGCGAAGTCGTCGAAGGCGACCCGAACGAGATCGTCCGCCAGAGGGATACGTGGACCTTCTCGCGGAAGATGGGATCGGAAGATCCCAACTGGCAGCTGACCGCCACGGGGGAGTGATGGGCGGCCTCGGCCGATCGCTTTGTGCCGCGATGCTCCTCGCGGCGGGTGCCGCTCCGGCCGCATCGACACGCGTTCTGGAATACGCCGATCTGAGCGGCTGGGCGGAGGACGATCACCGTCGGGGTCTCGACGTCTTCCTGTCCACCTGCGGCGACATGACGGCGCCCGATTGGACCGCGCTTTGCCGGATCGGCGCGGAAACCGACGATCCGCGCCGGTTCTTCGAACTCTACTTCAAGCCGACCCTTATCGAGGACGGCACGGAGATGCTGTTCACCGGCTATTACGAACCGGAATTCCAGGGATCGCGCGAGCCCAGAGGAACGTATCGCTACCCGCTCTACGCCCTCCCGGAAGAGGCCGCCGAGGGTCCTTGGCTGACCCGCGCGGAGATAGAGAAGCAGGACGCGCTGGACGGTGAGGGGCTCGAGATCGCCTGGCTGGCCGATCCGGTCGATGTCTATTTCCTTCAGATCCAAGGGTCGGGGCGGATCAGGCTGGGCGACGGAACCGTGATCCGCGTCGGTTATGCCGGCAAGAACGGCCATGGCTATCGCTCGGTCGGCAAGGAGCTGATCCGGCGCGGCGTGCTGAAGGAAAGCCAGGCGAGCGCCGATCGCATCCGCGACTGGGTTCGCGAGAACGGCGAGGAGGGGCGCGAACTCCTGCACCACAACCCATCCTACGTGTTTTTCCGCGAAGTCAATCACGTGCCGGCCGCGAAGGGGCCGCTCGGTGCGATGAACAAATCCCTCTCCGCGCTGCGCACCGTCGCGGTCGATCCTGAACTCGTGCCGCTCGGCGCACCGGTCTGGATCGAGAAGACGGGGCGCGAACCGATGAACCGGCTGATGGTCGCCCAGGATACCGGCGCGGCGGTGACCGGCGCCCAGAGGGCCGACATCTTTTTCGGTTCGGGCGAGGAGGCCGGACGCCGGGCCGCGACTATAAACGACGGAGGGCGGATGGTTGTTCTTCTGCCGATCCAGCAGGCCTACGCGAAAGCGGAGGGGCTGTGACGGCGTGGGACGGAAGCGGCGCGGCCTGAAACCCGACGAGGTGGACCTCTGGAACCGCGTGGCGCGGACCGCCTCCCCCATGCATCCGGACCGGGCAGCGACCACCGCGATTCCGGCTCCCGAACGCAAATCCCTCGAGCCGCCGACGCCGAAAGCCGACCTGACGGGGTTCCGCATCGGCGGAAAGCCGGCCGGAGCGACCCGGACGGCCCGGTACGAACCGCGTTCGACACCCCCCTCGACCCCGCGGCCAACCCGGATGGACGCCAAGGCGTTCGACCGGATGAAACGCGGCAAGCTGCGTGTCGAAGGGCGGATCGACCTCCACGGGCTGACACTTTCGGAGGCGCAGCCGCGGCTCGTTTCCTTCATCCTGGCATCCCATGCGCGGGGCCGCCGACTCGTGCTCGTCATCACCGGCAAGGGTCGCGATCAGGACGAGGGCGACGCGGTTCCCATGCGGCGCGGCCTGCTCAGGGAGCAGGTGCCGCGCTGGCTGAGCGCAGCCTCGCTCCGTGGTATCGTCCTCGAGGCCTCCGAAGCGCATCGGCGGCACGGCGGATCAGGCGCGTTCTACGTCTACCTGCGGCGGAAGTGACCCGCTCGCCCGGGTGACGCCGATCCAGACGATCGCGGCGGCGGCGACGAAATAGACCGCGATGCCCCAGAGCTGATCCTCGAACGGGATGCCGAGATCGATGAGCGCGCCGGTCAGCGCCGGCCCGATCGCGGTGCCCAGCACCATTACCGCTGCGGCGAGCGCCTTGATTCCGCCGAGATACCGCGTGCCGTAGAATTCCGCCCAGAACGCGGGGGGCACCGTGTTGTTGAGGCCCTGCGTCAGTCCCAGGCATCCGACGCAAACGGCAGCCGCCGGCAGCGACCCGGCGACTGCGAGACCGGCGAAGCCCAGGGCCATCGGCAGGATGACGACCGGCATGAGCCGCGCCGTGCCGATGCGGTCGATGATCGGGCCGGAAACGAACATCGCGACGAGGGCCGCCGCGGTGAAGACCGGGAACGTCGAGACAAGGCCGAGATGGCTCCACCCCTTGGTCTCGGCAAAATGCACCTGCAGGAAGAAGAACGCCGTCGAGAACGCCGGCGGCGCCATCAACATCGGGATCGTCAGCCAGTAGAGCGGATGACGCAGCATCCGGCCGCGCGTCCAGTTCTCGCTCCCCATGCCGACGCCCCGCTCGTCCCTGGCGATGCTCTGGGGCGTCCGCTCGAGGCTGAGAAGTGGCCAGAGCATCGGCAGGATCAGCAGCACCATGGCGGCCGCGACGAGCCAGAGCGTGCGCCACTCGACGACGCCCATCAGCGCCACGAAGCTGATCGGCAGCGCGGCCGAGCCGAGCTCCACGCCGATGCGGCTGACCGAGAGCGCCTTGCCGCGCGCGGCGACGAACCAGCGTGCCATCGCCACCGTCGCGACCAGCGTCGCCATGCCCTGGCCGCAGAATCTCAGCGCGAAGATCGCAACGGCGAGGCCCCACCAGGTGGAAGCCGTCGCCATGAGGATGCAGGCCGCCGAAAGGCAGGCGAGCACCGCGGGCCCGAGGATGCGGACGCGGAACGTATCCGTCAGGATACCCGTCCAGACCATGAGAGCGGCGGAGGCGGTCGTGCCCACCGAGTAGAGAAAGCCCCAGTCGCCGTGGCTGAGCTCGAACGCGGACCGGATCTTGCCCGCGAAGATCGAGATGAAGAATGTCTGCCCGAAGGACGAACAGAACGTCAGAAGGACGCCCACGGCAAGAAAGGGAGCGTTCCCGCGGAGAAAGGCGACAAAGGTCATGGGCCGCCTCCTCGCGCCAATCGCCCGGGAAAGAAAGGCCCCCGGCCCGTTTCGACGATCAGAGGACGTAACGGCTGATGTCGACCGAGCGGCTGAGTTCGCCCAGGTGATGCTCCACGAAGGCATCGTCGACGGTCACGGTGTCGCCCGCCTTGTCTGGCGCCTCGAAGGACAGTTCCTCGAAGACCCGTTCCATCACGGTATAGAGACGCCGTGCCCCGATATTCTCGACTGCCTCGTTCACTTCCGCCGCGATGCGGGCGAGCGCGGCGATCCCGTCCTCGGTGAAACTGACGGTCACGTCCTCGGTGCCGAGAAGGGCGGTGTATTGCCGGGTCAGCGCATTGTCGGTCTCGGTCAGGATGCGGACGAAATCCTGCTCGGTCAGGGCGCGCAGCTCCACCCGGATCGGAAGCCGGCCCTGGAGTTCCGGCAACAGATCGGAGGGCTTGGCGACGTGGAAGGCTCCGCTTGCGATGAAAAGGATATGGTCGGTCTTCACCGGCCCGTATTTGGTGGACACGACCGTGCCCTCGATGAGGGGCAGCAGGTCGCGCTGCACGCCCTCGCGGCTGACCTCGCCCCCGCGCGCATCCTGTCTGGCGCAGACCTTGTCGATCTCGTCGAGGAAGACGATGCCGTTCTCCTCGACCGCCCGCACCGCCTCCTTGTTCACCGCTTCGTCGTCCAGAAGCTTGTCGGCCTCCTCGCTGAGGAGGATGGTGTAGCTCTCGGCGACGGTCATGGTCTTGCGGACCTTCCGGCCCTGGAACGCCTTGCCGAAGAGATCGCCGAGGTTCATGCCGCCCTGCCCCGGCTGCAGGCCGGGAATTTCCATCATGCCCATCGGGTTCGACGTATCCGCGACTTCGAGCGTCACCTCGGTCGCGTCGAGTTCCCCGGCCCGGAGCTTCCTGCGGAACATGTCCCGCGTGCCCTCGCGCGCTGTCTCGCCGGCGATGGCCTCGATGACTCGCTCCTCCGCATTCGCCTCGGCGCGCGCCTTCACCTCTTCCCGCATGTGATCGCGGGTCATGGTGATCGACTGCTCCAGCAGATCGCGGATGATCTGCTCCACGTCGCGGCCTACATAGCCGACCTCGGTGAACTTCGTCGCCTCGACCTTGAGGAACGGCGCGCGGGCCAGCTTCGCCAGGCGGCGGCTGATCTCGGTCTTGCCGACGCCCGTGGGGCCGATCATCAGGATGTTCTTCGGATAGACCTCTTCCTGCATCTCCGGTGCGAGCTGGCGCCGCCGCCAGCGGTTCCGGAGCGCGACCGAGACCGCGCGCTTGGCGTCCTTCTGGCCGATGATGAATCGATCGAGCTCGGAGACGATCTCGCGGGGGGTCAGGTCGGTCATGGCGTCCTCTGAGTGATGCCGAGGGACGTAGAGGGCCTGACGGACGATTTAAAGCCCGCGCGCCTCGGGCCAGAGCGCCTCCTCCCCAAGCGCCGCGACGAAGGTCGCATGGGCGGCAGCCTCCTCGGCGGTGATCCGCGGCGGGAGCGGTTCCGGGCGCGGACGTGGCGTCCAGGCGTGCGAATCGGCCGGCTCGGCCCCGTTCCGGTCGGCGCTCAATCCGAAATCGGGCTGCCGGCCCCCGATCAGTTCCAGATAGACTTCCGCAAGAATCTCGGAATCGAGCAGTGCGCCGTGCAATGTGCGCCCGGAATTGTCGATGCCGAAGCGGCGGCAGAGCGCGTCGAGGGAGGATGGCGAGCCGGGAAACCGTTGCCGCGCGAGAACGAGCGTGTCGATGGCCTGATCCCGGGGAAGCTGGCGCAGACCGAGCCAGCCGAGCTCCGCGTTCAGGAATTTCATGTCGAACGCCGCGTTGTGGATCACCAGCTTCGCCGTTCCCACGAAATCGAGGAACCGCTCGGCGATGTCGCGGAAGAGCGGCTTGTCGCGAAGGAACTCGTCGCCGAGCCCGTGCACCTCGAACGCCTCCTGCGGCATGGCGCGCTCCGGGTTGAGGTATTCGTGGAACGTCCGGCCGGTGGGCATGTGGCCGCTGAGCTCCACGGCGCCGATCTCCACGATCCGGTCCCCGGTTTCCGGTTCGAAGCCTGTCGTTTCCGTATCGAGGACGATCTCACGCATGTCGGTTCCTGAGCTCCCGCACGATCCGCTCCACTTCGCGCCGAGCCTCGGCCATCGTGCCGGTCGGCACAACCCAGTCCGCCCGGCGTCGTTTTTCCGCGTCGGGAACCTGCTTCGCGAGAATCGCGTCAAACTCTGTCCCGCTCATCCCTCCCCGCGTCAGGACGCGCTCGCGCTGCATCTCGGGGGGGGCCGAGGCGACCACGATCACATCGACGGCAGCGTCAGCTCCCGTTTCGAAGAGAAGCGGAATGTCGAGGACGACCAGGTCAGTGCTGGCCTCCGCCACGAAGCGGCTCCGCTCCCGCGCCACCAGCGGATGCACGATCTGCTCGATCCGGCGAAACGCGCCCTCGTCCTCGGCGATCCATCTCCTCAAGGCCGCACGATCGACCCGGCCGTCCGTCACCGCGTCGGGACGGGCCCGGCGGATCGGCTTTACGGCCGCGCCGCCCGCGCCGTAGAGCCGATGCACGGCCGCATCCGCGTCCCAGACCGGCAGACCGAGGTCGCGGAACATCGAGGCCGTGGTCGATTTGCCCATTCCGATGGAGCCGGTAAGTCCGATCACCACGGGTTTCACGCCGCGAGAACCGCCGCGCGCAGCGCCGAATCCACATCCGGCCGGCGCCCGAACCACCGCTCGAATCCGGGAGCCGCCTGATGGAGGAGCATGCCGAGACCGTCGACCGTCCGGCACCCCCTGCCGCGCGCGTCGCGCAAAAACCCGGTTTCGAGCGGCGCATAGATCAGGTCGGTGGCAACAGCCTCCTTGGATACCCCATCGAGAGACATGGGAAACGGCGGATGACCGGTCATTCCCATCGACGTGGTGTTCGCGATCGTGGCCGCACCGGACAGGAGCGCTCTGCCCTCCATCCACTCCATGACCACGATCCGGTCGCCGAACTCCCTCCGCAGCGCATCGGCCCGCTCGCGGGACCGGTTCATGATCCGAAGCTCCGGCGCACCGGCGTCGAGCAGCGCGACGATCACGGCCCGGGCCGCCCCCCCGGCGCCGAAGATCGCGGCGGGTCCGGCGCTGGCCTCCCAGCCCGGCGCGTTGTGACGCAAATTCTCTAGAAATCCGATCCCGTCGGTGTTGTCTGCGAAGACCGTCCCGTCTGCGAGAAAGCTCACCGTATTCGCCGCGCCGATCCTGGAGGACCGGTCGCTCGCCGCATCGGCGATCTCCAGCATCGCCTCCTTGTGCGGGATGGTCACGTTGCACCCGACGAAGCCCATCCGCTGCATGGCGTCGGTTACGTAGCTAAGATCGCCCGGCGCCACGTCGATCGGCACGTAATGTCCGGCGAGCCCATAGGCCCGCAACCAGTATGCGTGCAGCTTGGGAGACAGGCTGTGAACGACCGGATGCCCGAGAACGGCGACGAGCGGAATACGATCGGTGCTCATGCGTCCAGATATCCGCGCGCGATCAGCCACGACAAGAGCGGAAGCATCGGCAGACCGAGCACGGTGAAGTAGTCGCCCTCCACAGAGGTGAAGAGCCGCATTCCCTCGCCTTCGAGCTGGTAGGAGCCGACCGAATTCCGGATCAACTCCCAGTTCCGGTCGACATAATCCCGCAGATAGTCCGCACCGACATTGCGCATCGCAAGGCTGACCGTGCCAACGTGCCGCCAGACCGGTGCGCCCTCCTCGTAGGCGACCACCGCCGAATGCAGCCTGTGCCGCGTTCCGGAAAGCGCGGCGATCTGGGCCCGCGCGGCAGCCCTGTCCGACGGCTTCGAGATCAGCTCCCCGTCGAGATCGAGAACCTGATCGCACCCCAGTACCAGCGCCGCCGGCTCCTTCGCGGAGACCTTCCGGGCCTTCGCCTCCGCCAAGGCGTCGGCAATGTCCCGCGGCGATGTCTTCGCTGCCTGCAGGGACGCCCGCGCCCTCGCCTCGTCGATCGCGGCCGGAACCACACGGTGCTCGAGACCTGCCGCTTGGAGGAGATCTCGGCGCGTCCCGGAGGCGGATGCCAGTATCAGTTCCAAGGATGTTCCTGTGCATAAGTCGCCGAGAGACCGGGACAGGTACGGCATCTCCGGCATCCGCGAAAGGATCACCAACTTCATCCCGGTCCGCCCACGAATGTAATCCACCGGGAGAGGATCGGTCCACAAGGATGTGATGATTTGGGCTCGGACGGCGCAGCCGCCAAGCCATCCACAACCTGTCCCACCCGATTCCGCCTATTAAGTAGCTGGGATCGCAAATAAAACCCGGAGCCTCGGAAAATATTTCTCCCAATTGAAGCACCTGTGAGGGAATCGGCCAGGAACGTGAGTCGTCCTCTTCTCCACCGCCCCAACATCCTACCAAATCCTTTCTTTAATCTTCTTATTGGATATGAGGGGGTGATGCCCGACCTGCTGACCGCCCTCTATCCCTGGATCAAGTCGCTCCACGTCATCTCCTTCGTGGCGTGGATGGCCGGGCTGTTCTACTTGCCGCGACTTTTCGTCTATCATGTCGAAACTACCGAAACCGCGGGCGTGACCGACCCGCTTTTCCGGACGATGGAGCTCAAGCTTCTCCGGGTCATCATGACACCCGCGATGCTCGCGACTTGGCTGTTCGGCCTGCTGCTCGTCGCAGCGGGTGCAGTGGATTGGTCGGCGGTCTGGCCTTACACCAAGGCGCTCGGCGTGATCGGGATGACCTGGTTCCACATGTGGTGCGCGAGGCAGCGCCGGCTCCTGGAGGGCGATGCCCCCCGTCGGACGGGCAGATTCTACCGCAAGATGAACGAGGTTCCGACGCTTCTGCTCGTCCTGATCGTCGTGTCGGTTGTCGCCCGCCCGTTCTGAGCTTCCCGATTGACACATCGGGGAGCGGTCTCTAAGCCGACGCCAGCCGTCCGGCTACGAATTCTCCCGATCAGATATGCGAAAGGTCCCTGACGGGACCGACGAGAGGCGTGATGAGCGAAGACCGCGTGAACCTGTCCGATCTGAAGGCCCAGAGCCCCTCGGACCTTCTGACCCTGGCCGAGGATCTCGAGATCGAGAATGCTTCGACCATGCGCAAGGGCGAGATGATGTTCTCGATCCTCAAGGAGCGGGCGGACGAGGACTGGACGATCGGCGGCGACGGCGTTCTCGAGGTGCTGCAGGACGGGTTCGGCTTCCTGCGGTCGCCGGAGGCGAATTACCTTCCGGGTCCGGACGACATCTATGTCAGCCCGGAGATGATCCGCCGCTACGCGCTGAGGACGGGCGACACGGTTGCCGGAGTGATCCGCGGTCCGGACGACAACGAACGGTATTTCGCCCTGACCGACGTGGAGAGCATCAATTTCGAGGATCCGTTGAAGGCGCGCCACAAGGTGGCGTTCGACAACCTGACACCGCTCTATCCCGACGAGCGGCTGACGATGGAAATCGAGGATCCGACGGTCAAGGACCGATCCGCTCGCGTGATCGACCTCATCGCGCCGATCGGGAAGGGGCAGAGGTCGCTCATCGTGGCGCCGCCGCGGACGGGCAAGACCGTCCTGCTCCAGAATATCGCGCACTCGATCGAACAGAACCACCCCGAGTGCTACCTGATCGTCCTCCTGATCGACGAGCGGCCCGAGGAAGTCACGGACATGCAGCGGTCGGTCAAGGGCGAAGTGGTCAGCTCGACCTTCGACGAGCCGGCGACGCGGCACGTGGCAGTGTCGGACATGGTGATCGAAAAGGCCAAGCGACTCGTCGAACACAAACGAGATGTTGTTATCCTTCTGGATTCGATAACAAGACTTGGTAGGGCGTTCAATACGACGGTTCCGTCTTCCGGCAAGGTTCTTACCGGCGGCGTGGACGCCAACGCGCTGCAGCGGCCCAAGCGGTTCTTCGGTGCCGCGCGGAATATCGAGGAAGGCGGCTCTCTCACGATCATCGCGACTGCGTTGATCGATACCGGCAGCCGCATGGACGAAGTCATCTTCGAAGAGTTCAAGGGGACCGGCAACAGCGAGATCGTGCTCGACCGCAAGGTCGCCGACAAACGCGTCTACCCGGCGATGGACATTCTCAAATCCGGGACGCGCAAGGAAGATCTGCTCGTCGACAAGCTGGACCTGCAGAAAACCTATGTGCTGAGACGGATTCTCAACCCGATGGGAACGACCGACGCGGTCGAGTTCCTGCTCTCCAAGCTCAAGCAGACGAAGACGAATTCCGAGTTCTTCGACTCGATGAATACCTAGGCCGAACGACCGTCATGGAGACGATCTTCGCCCAGGCCACCGCGCCGGGAAAGGCGGGGATATCGGTGATACGGATATCCGGACCCGAGGCTTTCGAGGGCTGCGCTCGTTTCTGCGGACGTCTTCCGGAGCCACGGCGAGCCGGATTGAGAAAGATCAGACGGCCCGACGGCTCGGAGATCGACGAGGGGATCGTCCTGTGCTTTCCGGAAGGCGGAAGTTTTACCGGGGAACCGGTGGTCGAACTGCATCTGCATGGATCCGTTGCTGTCGTCCAGGCGGTTCTCGGCGAATTGAGCCGCGTTGCCAATTTCCGTCCGGCGCTGCCAGGTGAGTTCACCCGGCGTGCGTTGGACAACCGGCGGCTCGACCTGACACAGGTCGAGGGCCTCGCGGACCTGATCGACGCCGAGACGGAGCTCCAGCGCCAACAGGCGCAAGCGGTGTTGACCGGCGCTCTGTCGCGGAAGGTCGATCATTGGCGGCGGCTGATCGTCGAAACCATGGCGATGCTGGAGATCACACTCGACTTTTCCGACGAGGATGTTCCTTCGGACACTTTCAAGGATGCGCGGGAGCGTATCGTTGAGCTGGTCCAGGATCTGGAGAACGAGGTGGCTTCGAGTGCCGCCGGGGAACGGATACGGGATGGCTTCGAGGTCGCGATCATGGGCGCCCCGAATGCCGGCAAGTCCACACTCCTTAATGCGATTGCCCGCCGGTCCGTCGCCCTGACCTCGGAGATCGCGGGCACAACGCGGGATGTTCTCGAGGTGCGCCTGGATTTGAGGGGCTTGCCGGTAACCTTTCTGGACACCGCCGGGCTTCGTGAAACGGCCGATCCGCTCGAACGCGCAGGAATCGATATCGCCAGGACGCGGTCTGACGCGGCCGATCTTCGAATCTGGCTGGATATGGGGGGCGCCGTGCGACCTCCGAATTGCGATCTCGTGGTTCGTGCGAAAGACGATTCCGGCGCGCGCTCCGGAGTTTCCGGCCTCACGGGCAAGGGGGTTCCACAATTGCTCGAGGCGGTGGAAGGCTTGCTGAAGGTGCGGATTCCCCAGAATCGCTTGGCGGTCCGCGAACGCCACAGGGTCGCGATGGTCGAGGGGATCGAGCGACTCCGCCGTAGCCTGGGGATGATAGAAGAGGGTTTCGGCGCCGAGCTCGTCTCTGAAGAGTTGCGCGGGGCGAATTCCGCGCTTCTCGAGATCGTGGGAGGTGTGGACGTCGAGGATCTTTTGAACGATATATTCGCAAGTTTCTGCATCGGAAAATAGGTGTTTCACGTGAAACATGGCGGGATAATCGTCGTCGGCGGGGGTCACGCGGGCGTAGAGGCAGCCAGCGCGGTAAAACGCATGGGAGTCGATGTGCGCCTGGTGACGATGCGGCGGAACGCGATTGGCACAATGTCCTGCAATCCGGCCATCGGCGGGTTGGGAAAGGGTCATCTCGTTCGGGAAATCGACGCTATGGGCGGCATCATGGGCCGCGCTGCGGACGCTGCCGGTATCCAGTATCGGCTGCTCAACCGCAGCAAAGGGCCGGCCGTCCAGGGGCCCAGAGCCCAGATGGACCGCGATCTTTACAAAACGGCGGTTCAATCCGCGCTGACGGATCTTGGGATCGAGGTTCTCGAGGGTCAGGTAACGGATCTCGCCATAAATGACGGCAGGGTCGCAGGGATCGTCCTGAACGAGACGGAAACGATTCCCGCCAGCGGCGTGGTTCTGACCACCGGCACCTTCCTGAACGGCGTCATTCATGTCGGAGACGAGAGCCGACCGGGAGGAAGGGTCGGGGAAGGGCCGTCCAGCGCCCTTGCGGACCGACTCTACGCCATGGACTTGCCTCTGGGCCGCCTGAAAACCGGCACGCCGCCGCGACTCGACGGCAGAAGCATCGACTGGAAGGTGGTCGAGGAGCAGGCGGGAGACGAGTGCCCCGAAATGCTGTCGTTTCTCAGCCGCGCTCCCGCCGTCGGACAGGTTTTCTGCGGGATTACTGAAACCAATACTGAGACTCACGCGATCATCCGTGCCAATCTGCATCGATCCGCGATGTATTCGGGCGCGATAAAGGGCTCGGGGCCGCGCTATTGTCCGTCCATCGAAGACAAGATCGGCCGCTTCGCCGGCAAGGAAAGCCATACGGTCTTTCTCGAGCCCGAGGGCTTGTCGAGCGACACCGTCTATCCGAATGGAATCTCGACCTCCTTGCCGGAGGACGTTCAGCAGGCCTATGTCCGGTCAATTCGGGGCCTGGAAGAGGCGGTCATCATTCAGCCTGGCTACGCTATCGAATACGATTACGTCGATCCCCGGGCCTTGGACCCGACGCTCCAAGTCGAAAGCCTGCCGGGGCTTTGGCTCGCGGGACAGATCAACGGCACGACGGGCTATGAGGAGGCGGCGGCGCAAGGGCTTGTCGCCGGAATCGGGGCCGGCCGCGCCGCATTGGAACGGGATCCGGTCCGGTTCTCCAGGGTTGAATCGTATCTCGGGGTGATGACCGATGACCTGGTGAGCCGAGGCGTCACCGAACCCTACCGCATGTTTACGTCGCGAGCCGAATTCCGCCTGAGCCTTCGCGCCGACAACGCGGATCAGCGATTGACGCCGCTCGCGATCGAACTCGACATGATAGACGAGGAGCGCAGCTCGGTTTTCGCGTCCAAGGTTTCCGCGCTCGAAAACGCCAGAGACGTTCTGCGGGGCAGTACGGTGAAGGCTCGGGCTTGCGCGGGGGCCGGCCTGCCACTGGCCGCGGACGGGAAGAGCCGTTCGGCATTGGAACTTCTGAGCATCCCCAAAATCTCGGCAACTCGACTGGCGGGGCTCGTTCCCGAAATCGACTCGATCGCCCCTGAAATACTGGTGCAAATCGAACGGGAAGCCGTCTACGTGAATTACCTCGAACGTCAGCGGCGGGACGCGGACCTGTTGAGGAAAGAGGAGGGAATCGTCATACCGGCGAACTTCGACTTCGACGGGGTTCGGAGTCTATCAGGCGAAGTGAGAGAGAAACTGAAGAAGGTGCGCCCGCAATCGATAGCCTCGGCGCGGAAGATCGAGGGGATGACGCCTGTGGCAATCAACGCTCTTCTCCTCGAATTGCGGGACCGGGGCGCCTCGACACGCAAGTTTGGATGACGCAGGTTTCACGTGAAACACTGGATCGATTGGCGTCCTTCGAGAGCCTCGTCAAGAAATGGTCCCGCAAGATTAACCTAGTATCGTGTTCGAGCCTCGCCCGTGTCTGGGAGCGTCACATCCTGGACAGCCTGCAGGTCGAACACCTGGCCGCCGGAGGATCGACCTGGGCGGATCTGGGAAGTGGCGCCGGATTTCCGGGCCTCGTCGTCTCGATCTGCCGACCGGACGTCCATGTGACCCTGGTCGAGGCCGACCAAAGGAAAGCAGCGTTTCTGCAACACGTGGCAGGCGAGCTGGATCTGAATGCCAGGATCGTGGCGGAACGGATCGAGCGATGCGGCCCGCTCGGCGCGGACATCGTCTCAGCGCGAGCTCTTGCTCCTCTATCCGATCTCCTGTCTCTCGCCGTTAGGCATGGTCGGCCGTCGGCTCGCTTCGTGTTCCCGAAAGGGAAGCGACATCGGGAGGAGATCGATGCCGCTCGGAAAGATTGGTCTTTCCGCATTGACGTTCAGCCGAGTAGGACCGAGAAGGGCGCTGTCATCCTCTTGATGGAGAACATCTCTCGTGTCTGAGCCAATTCAGAGACGCACGAAGATCGTGGCGATCGTCAACCAGAAGGGTGGCGTGGGGAAGACCACGACGGCCATCAACCTCGGTGCAGCATTGGCCGAATCCGGAAAGAGAGTGGTGATCGTCGACCTCGACCCACAGGGAAATGCCTCGACCGGACTCGGCATCGAGACGGAACGTCGTGAGAGGACGACTTACGAACTTCTCCTTGAGGGAATGGATATCGACGCGGCGATGCAGGAAACCGAAGTTGCCAATTTGTTCATCGTTCCGGCGACCTCCGATCTGAGTTCGGCGGATATCGAGATATTCGCAAAGGAGCAGCGCACGGCCCTCCTCAAGGCGGCACTTCCGGAACATCGGATGGCCGACCTCGGGATCGACTTCGTCTTCATAGATTGCCCCCCGTCGCTTTCCCTCCTGACGATCAACGCCATGGTCGCCGCTCATTCCGTCCTTGTTCCGCTCCAGAGCGAATTCTTCGCCCTCGAAGGGTTGTCCCAGCTCATGCTGACGATCCGGGAGGTGCGGCAATCCGCCAATCCGACCCTGGGGATCGAAGGCGTTGTCCTGACGATGTTCGACGGACGCAACAAGCTGGCTCAGGGCGTGCTGTCGGATGCCCGCGACACGCTCGGCGACCTGGTCTTCCGCACGATAATTCCAAGAAACGTCCGGGTGAGCGAAGCGCCGTCCTACGCCCTTCCGGTGATCGATTACGACCCGGTATCGAAGGGAAGCGTCGCCTATCGTGCACTCGCTGACGAGTTCGTCGCGCGCCATCACGTCTGAGGAGGAATTTCATGGCAGAGAAACGGGAACGGCGCGGCCTGGGTCGGGGTCTTTCGGCCTTGATGGCGGATATCGACGTGGTTGCCGAGGGTCAGTCCGCCGAGCCGGACACGCCCCCTCGGGCGGAGGCCATGGTTCCGATCGAGAAGATCGAGGCCAATCCCGACCAGCCGCGGCGGACCTTCACGGCGGAACACCTGGATGAACTGGCCGAGTCGATCGCGCGGCGCGGAATCATCCAGCCGCTGATCCTACGGCAACATCCAGATAAATCCGATATATATCAGATAGTTGCAGGTGAACGCCGCTGGCGCGCGGCGCAGATGGCGCAACTTCACGAAATTCCCGCGGTGATCAGGGACTTCGACGATACCGAAGTTCTCGAAGTGGCGATCATCGAGAACATCCAGCGAGCGGATCTCAATCCGGTGGAAGAGGCGACCGGTTACCGCCAGTTGATGGACCGCTTCGGCCACACGCAGGAAAAGATGGCCAAGGCACTCGGCAAGAGCCGATCTCACATCGCCAACGTCCTGAGGCTTCTGAGCCTTCCCGAGGATGTTCGGAGCTACCTGGCCGAGGGACGTCTCTCCGCCGGACATGCCCGCGCCCTGGTGGCAACGGAAAACCCTTCCGAATTGGCGCGGAGGATCGTCGATCGCGGCCTTTCCGTTCGCGAGACCGAGGCGCTGGTTCGCAAGCCGCCACGGCACGACCGGCCCGAGGGCCCGCGGAAGCCGGAGAAGGATGCGGATACGCGGTTGCTCGAAAGCGAGCTTGCTGCGACGCTGGGAATGAAGGTGTCCATAGATCGCAAGGCGGGAGAGCGCGGCGGAAAGCTGACGCTCACATACAGATCGCTCGAGCAGCTCGACGAATTGTGCAGGCGTCTGAGCGAGGGGTAGGCGGCCGGCCGGCCCGGATCGCGCGGATGTCTCATGCCGGGAAGGGCGCTCCGGGTGCCCCCGATCCGATCGCGGACCGGAATGAACGTCCGCCTGTCTCGTGGTCGCCTAGCCGGTCAACGGCCCGGAGGCCTTGAAGACCAGACCCGATGACCGGAAGTCGAACTGGGGCGCGTTTCCGAGCAGACCCTGGAGCGATGTTCTGACGTAGCGGGTCCCGTAGCCCTCGCGGGCGGGTTCGACGACCTCCGGCCCGCCTATCTCCTGCCAGATGAACGTCAATTCGGGTTTCCGCTTATCCTTGACCTTCCCGGTAAGCACCACCTGGCCGTCCTCGACCGACAATGCGCCGTATTTCATCGCATTCGTGGCCAGTTCATGGGTGCACAGAGCAAGCGTCGTGGCCACGTCCCGATCCAGTGTCACGTCGTCGACATCGACGACAATCCGGTTCGCCCCGTCGTCGTAGGGTTTCAGCGTCACCTCGATGATATCAAGTAGCGGGACCCCGGTTCCTTTTGCCTCATGCGCGACTTCGTGGACCTTGGCGAGGGCGCCGAGCCGTCCGCCGAAATCGCGCGACAGGTCCTCGATGTTTCGCGCGCTGCGCCGCGACAATGCGAAGACGGAATTGACGATTGCGAGCAGGTTCTTGAGCCGGTGGCTGAGTTCGCGGCGCAGTTCCAGTTCGCGGATCATGTAATCGCGCACCTCGCGCTGATGGTACCGCGACAGAAGCGCCGACTGGACGCCGCTGACCAGCTCCAGATGGGTGACGGGGCGCTGATAGAAGATCAACCGCGCCCGCGGCCAGATATCGTCCAGCAGGCTGCGCATCCGCGTCATCGGAGCGCTCCTGTCGTGAAGAACGACGACCGGCAGCTCCGCCCAGTCGGGCTGGTCCTCGAGATGGGCGCCGACGATCTCGCGGACCCTCAACGTCAGCGCCTCATGGGTGGCGACGAGGATGCCCGGCAGTTCCTCGAGCCGCGCCGCGAGGTCCGTCTCGCTGACAACGAGGGCGTTCAACCCGGCATCGGTCGCGAGCCGCTCCAGATAGGAGGCATCGCGACGGAACGGCGCCATGATGAGCACCAGATCCATCCGCCCGCCGCGGGCTTCCAGCCCCCACCTCACGATGTCGGAAGCGGGTTGTAGGGAACCACCCGAACGCCCTCCGGATCGATGAACAATTCGCGGATATTGAGCTCGTGGGGCCCGTGGCGCTTCTTGGCGACGGTGATGTTTCGCCTGAGCCGTCCATCATCGTCGCGGATGCGCAGCAGCAGGACGGTATCGCCGAGAAAGCTCACATCCACGTCGATGCCGACATTCTCTCCGAGCAGACCGTGCTGCGCGACGACGAGCATGGTCAGAACACCCGAACGGGACAGGTACTTCAGGAGCCCCTGGATGTCGCGCACCGCCTTGTCCCGATGGGGCAGCGAATTGATGTATCCGGTAAGACTGTCGATCACCACCACCCGGCTGCGGTCCTGTTCGACGATCTTCTGCACGATCTGGCCGAACTCGCCGGGCGAGGTCTCGTTGGGGTTGAAGTCGCGGAGGATCAGCTTGCCCTGCTCGTGGAATCCGCGCAGATCCATCCCCAGCCCCTCGGACCGCCGGAAGAACGTCTCGAGACGCTCCTCGAAGAGGAAGATGGCCACGTTCTCGCCCCGCTTGAGCGCCGCCGTCGCGTAGAGCGAGGCCATGGTGGACTTGCCGGTCCCGGACTGGCCCGTCACCAGCGTGGTCGTACCGCCTTCCTGTCCGCCGCCGAACATCTCGTCGAGTTCGGCCACGCCGGACTTGATCAGCTCGGACGGCTCCGCCTCCTCCACTTCGCCGGGCAGGAGCCTGGGAAACACGACCACGCCCTCGCCCTCCCGGATGGCCATGTCGTGGTACCCGTCTGCCACCGGCACGCCGCGCATCTTGCCCACTTCGATCCGGCGGCGTACTCCGCCGTAATCCTCGAGCGACTTGTCCATCCGGATCACGCCGTGCGCGATTCCCTCGACCTCTTCGCTGTGCATGCCCTCCTCGAAATGCGTGTCGAGCAGGAGCGCGGCGATGTTGCGCTGTGACAGGAACGACTTGAAGCCGACCAGTTCCCGGCGAAACCGCGGAACGTCGCCCGTCAGGAGCTTGATCTCCAGAAGCGAGTCGTAGACCAGCCGATGAGGTTCGTGTTCCTCGATCGCCCGCTCGATCGCCTCGCGCGTCTCGTCGAGCCTGAGTTCCGCCGTCTGGAAGATCGACTGGTCGCTCGGGCTCATCTCCGCGGCCGCGGTGGAAAGTTCGACGACATGGATCTGGTCAAGCGACCAGCCATGCGATTCCGCGATGAACTGCAGCTCCGCACTGCTCTGCGAGAGGCTGACATAGGTACAGCGTTCGCCGGCGGCGATCCCGGCAAGCAGGAATTGAAGCGCTGCGGTCGTCTTGCCCGATCCCGGGCGGCCGTGAAGCATGTACAGATTCCGCAACGGGAAGCCGCCACGCAAAATCTTGTCGAGACCGGGTATGCCGGTCGAGGTGATCGACGTGGGCGTCATGGGTCTTCCTGTCAGTTGGGAGTGGATGTTCCTTGGTCCGCCCATCTTCGCGTACCGCATACCTGTGCATCGGCGATAATGATACCGTCCGGCGGCAACTTGATCGAGAGGGTGGATGTCGGACCTCCCCTGGGGTCCGCGATCCCGAGCGGCCGTCGCGCGACGCCGTCCGGGATCTTGCAAGATCGCCGGCGGTCTTGCCGGGCGGTCGACGAAAACGGGAAAGACGGATCAGGCGTCCTCCGCACCGGAGCGGCTGTTCAGCCGTCTCATCAGCTCCCGAATCGAGGCAAGGGCGTTGACGGCGTTGTCGGTCCCGCTCACCGGCCGGCTGGCGGACGGGGCCGCCGGATGGCCGGTCGCGCGATTGCCGCGGCGCAGGAACAGAATCCGCGCCGGCGGCGCGCGCGGCGCGGGTCTCGTACTCGATATCGGTCGCGATCGCGTCGAAGCGTTCGGCCTCGGACCGTCCCGGCGGGGAGCCCGCGTTCAGGCTCTGCGCCAGAACGCGGCCCCAATGGGCACTGCCCACGAAGGGCAGAAGCTTGCGGCGGACTTGTCCGAACCGCGTGACGACGCTCCAGGGAACCGAAAGCGGCCGCGTCGCCGTGACAAGATCGCTGTAGCGGCGGTCGAGGTCGCGCGACAGCGCGGTGAGATCGCCGGCGCCGTTCTCGTCAGCCGCGCGCTTTCTTGCCGCGGCGATCAGTCCGTCCAGCGAGTCCATGAACTCCGAGACCGCGGTATCGACACCGCTCGTCGCGCTGACCGGGAAGACGAAGAAGGCCACCAGCGATCCGGCGATGCCCCCCACGACCGTTTCCTCCATCCGGATGACGAGCAGATCGGGCGTGAACATCCCCAACAGCCCGTAAAACAGGGCGATCGCGATCGTGACGAAGAAGATCATCACGCCGTAGGAGGTCTGCAGGAAGTAGAAGCCCAGAAAGAACAGCAGAGCGATACCGACACCCGAAGCGATCATGTTCCCCTGCAGCATCGTGGCCGCCGCGGTGCCCGCGAACAGCCCGCCGAGCGTGCCCGCCGCGCGCTGCACGGCGCGCATCGCCGTGTCGCTGCGCGAGCGCGTGTTGTTGAACACGATGAAGGCGGTGATCACCGCCCAGTACCAGCGGGTCGGCGACAGCGCCAAACCGACCCCGAGCGCCAGCCCGCAGGCCAGCGTCACCTGGATCGGACGCTGCAGCGTCCGGGGGATACGGGGCCGTTTCGGCGGCTCGGCGGCGTCCTCACCGTCCTCCCCTTCCGTAGCCGGGTCCGGGTCTTTTCCCGAGGGCTCTATCTCCGGAGCCGCGAAGGCGGCGGACGGTGCCGTCCCGAGGGCTTCGTTGATCCGCACCCGGTCGTCGCGGAGGCGCAGCAGAAGCAGCGTCGCAGCACCCGTCCCCGATCGCTCCGCTTCCGTCTCCACGGGCATCCGTCGAAGAAGACTGCCGCGTTCGTCCAGCAGCGCTTCCACCATGGCGGGGCTCGGCAAGGCGGCGTGCCGCGACCGGACCAGCCGCTCGACCGCCAGTTGCAGGTCGAAAAGTGCGGCGGCGAGATCGGAGGCCGCTCCCGTCGCGGCCAGCGCGCCGGATGCGCCCTGGGGGATGAACCCCTCGGCCATGAGCACGATGTCCCGCAAGGCATGGACATGACCGTGCAGCGTCCTGACGCTCTTCCGTGCGGGGTCCGGGGCGGCGGCCATCCGCAGCAACTGACGCAGGATCAGGTTGATCCGGTGGTCGATGGTCGTCATCGCGCGGCGGAAATCGCGTTCCGGATCGGCGGGCAGGAGCACCGTCGAGACGAGATGGCTGGCCGCCAGCGCGACCGCCGCGCCGAACCCGATCCAGCCGACCTGCGACGGCGCGGCCTTCAGGTAATCGCCGATGAAGTAGGCCAGGAAGGCAACCATGCCGATGGCGAACCACCGCGGCCCGAACCGCTGGATATAGACCGAAGCGAAGATCACGCACAGGAATCCGATATCCGCCAGCACCGGCTTCGGCGCCAGGTATCCCGCCAGGGTCGCCGCGGCCACCGCCGCCCAGCCGGCATGCAGCCGGGTCACCAGTTGCGCGGTCCTCTCCTGCTCGCGCACCGCCAGGGTGCAGATGAAGGACAGGACGGCGGCCAGCCCGTAGACGGCGACCGGAAGCCCGTGCAGGAGCGTGACGAGAGCCAGCACGCCGCCGCTCAGAAACAGCGTCAGCATTGCGCGGGAGGCCGTGCGCAGGCGGGAGAAGGCCGGATCGGCCGCAGCGATACGATCCGCGAGCCGTGCGCGAAGTCCGCCGGGATCGGCAAGGCCGTGTCGTCTCGGCGTCGGGGCGGTCATGTGGCAGGGCTTGGCGTGGCTGAAGCGGCCATCGTGGCTCTCGATCGGGTCGGGTTGCGACAGCCAATCCGAACCGGCGGGCGATCCCGATGACCAGTCCCATGATGGACCGCCGGACGCGCGGGGAGAAGGGCGGTGACGCCGAACATCTCCGCAGGAGCGCCCGCCTGGCCGGCGACCGGCTGATTGCGAGGGCGGCGGGAGTGCGGGTCGCTAGGGCCTTCGGTCAGGATGCGGTTCCCTCACGCCGCCCGAGTTCCCGCCGAACCAGCTCCCACAGCACGGCGGGGACCGCGTGGGCGAGATCGCCGGGGATCTCGTGATCGATCGTGTGCCGGAGCGACCGGGGCATCGCCTCGCGGAACCGGGCGAGCGTCTGCGGTTTCGCGATGACGCAGAGCGCGCCGAAATCGCCGGATCTGCGGTGCGCCTCGAGGATCGCCACGACCAGGCGCACGAACTCCCATTCGTCTTCCTCGAGCATGGCCCTGGCATCCGTCGGCGCCGGAGTCAGGCGCAGCCCGGCCGCGCAGCGAGGGACATCTCCCGCCGCCTGGATCATCCGCTGCAGGCGGTGGTGAGTCGCCCTGAGCACCAGTTCCGACCGCCGCGGGCTACCCGCAGCCGGCAATTCCCTCAGGATCCGCGCCAACGACGCGTTGAGCACGAGAACCCAACGGCTCCTGCCTTCCATGCCGTCCTCCCCGATTGCCATGGAATTCCGTATGTCGCGCCGGGCGGTCCGTCCTTGACCGGTGTCATCGCCCGCGCCGGGGGCCGCGCGCGCGGATCGAGGCGGATCCGGTCGCGAGCGCCTCGCCGGGAAGCACGAGATCCTGGTCGGTCATCGCGATCAAGGCCGGCAGATCGGCGATCTCGACGCTGGTGGTGTTTGTCACCGTCAGAATGCCCGTTTCCTGCAACCGCCGGAACGCGCGGCTCAGGGATTCCGGCCGCACGCCCAGATAATGCGCGAGATCGACCCGTCTCAGGGGGATCTGCACGCTCCTGTTCCCCTCCTCCTCGCACCGGGACGCGAATCCGCGCCTTGTCAGCACGAGCAGGAAGCCCGCGAGCCGTTCCGCCGCGCTGCGCCCCCCCAGAAGCAGGAGCCAGTCGCGGGTGGCGTCGAGTTCATCCATCATCGCGATCAGAAGCAGCCGCTCGGCTTCGAGACAGGTCCCGACGACGTCCTCGAAGACGCTTCGCTCGAAGGCCAGCACGGTCGCGTCCGAAAGGGCTTCGACCCGGTAGGTGAGTGGACCGTCGCCGAGCCGGCCGAACATGTCCCCCGGTCCCAGCAGGCCGACGATATGGATCCGGCCGCCCGGGAGTCGCTTGGTCATTCCGGCGGCGCCGTCGATGACGAAAGCGATCTCTCGCGTCGCCTCGTCCTCGGCAAAAATCCGCTTACCCCGGCTCCACCTGTCGAGTCGCGCCGTCCGCGAAAGCTCGGAGGCCCGTTCGGGGCCGAGCGCATCGAGAAAGGCCGCGACATGGTCGTGCCGTGCGTCGAGACAGTCTCTCAAGGCGGACAGATGCATCATGTTCGTCCAAAAGCGCCTTTCGCGCCCCGGGAGCGGCAGCGCGCAGGCCATCTAGCGGATGGCGGGACAGCCCCGTCCATCCTTCGCGGAATGTTCCCGGCCCGAAAAGCATTAACGATTTTTGATGGCCGTCAATGTGTCTCGGGGCGGCCCATCGCAATCGTTTCCCGACAGCGCGCGACCCGGCAGGATTGGAGACGGCCATGGACGAACGATCGGGTGTCGCGGAAGCGAAGTTTCCGGCCGTGCAGGACCGCGTCCGGAGAGCGGAGGGACGCACAGCCTATCCGTGCGAGACCTGCCCGGCGCGCCGTCCCGGGCTGTGCGGCCGGCTCGGCCGGGATCTTCCGGCCCTGGCCATGGATTCCAGGCGGATCGACCTTCCGGCCGGGTCGACGGTCTGGGACGAGCATCGAGGCGGTTCGGTGGTCGGCATCCTCGTGCGCGGCATGTTGCGAAGCGTCTACCACGGCCAGGACGGCCGGCGGCACGTCATGAGCCTGGTCTTTCCGGGGGAGCTGATCGGCAAGCACCTCATGCGTCCGAGCCTGTCTCTGGAGACGGCGCTCGATTCCCGCCTCTGTCGCCTATCGGGCCCCGCCTATGCCAAGCTCGCCGCCCGCAATCCCGCCTTTCGCAATCTCGTCCGCGCGCAGGCGGAGATCGACCTGGAGCGCCTGCGCTACCTGACGCTCGCCCTCGGCGCTCTCACCTCGGAACAGCGGCTGGCCTCCTTCCTGTCGCTGATGATCCGGGTGATGCCCTGGCGGCCGTCCCCTGCCGGCGGCGGCATCCTCACGATCGTCCTGTCGCGCGCCGACATCGCCGATCTGCTCGCGATCTCGGTCGAACTGATCAGCCGGACGACGCATCGGTGGGAGCGCGAGGGTCTCATCCGGATTCTCGATCCGCGCCGTTTCGCGATCCCCGATCCCGACCGTCTCGCAGAGGTCGGCAAGCTCGACCGACAGTTCCGCGTCCTGTCGCTCTTCGGCCCGGGAGCGCCGGTTCCCGACCGGTCCGTCCTGTCGCCCGAGGCAGAGGAAGATTGATCCCGTCTGGCGGGAGCTGCTGGCGCCTGCGGCGGGCCGCGGCCGGGGACGCCATGGCGCGTGACGCCACCGGGCTTGTGCGCTTCCGCCCGCGCGGGAAGCGCATGATTTCCACCGATGCAGGGCAGGGGCGGCAGACCGAGATCCGGGAGATCGAGCGCGCACTCGCCCTTCTGGCGGAGGGGAGATACGGGATCTGCCGATCCTGCGGCGCACCGATTCGGCGCGGCCGGCTCGCCATCGATCCCTGGACGAGCCTCTGCGACGATTGCCGCGCGCGCGGCTCATTCCCCCCGCCCCCGACGGTGAAGAGCGCCTGACCCCGCCGCTCCGGGGACGGCTCAACCCTGCGCCTGCAGGATCGCCCGCGCCGCGCTTACGACCGCCTCGGGGGTGCCGGAGGTGTCGATGGCGGGCCACTCCACCGGCCCCGGATCCGACGCGAGCTGCCGGCGCAGCACCGCCGCATCCGCGTCCGAGGAATCGCCCCGCCGCGCCGTCACCCGCGCCTCCAGCACCGCGGCCGGCGCCGTGAGCCACAGCCCGGTGACGGGGACCCCGAGCTGGCGCCCGAGATCCGCCACCGCGTCCCGCTGCGCCGCATCACGGAACGTCCCGTCCAGTACCACGCCGTGCCCGGCCCCGAGAATCGCCGCGGCGCGGGCAAGGAGCGCGGCATAGACCCCGCCCCGCGCTGCCGCGCCATAGGCCGCCTCCGGCATCGGCTCCGCCGCGCGGAGCCGCGCCCGCGCCTTGCGCTCCGCGTCGGTGGACAGGAGCACCGCTCCGGGCCGCGCCCCGATCCCCGCCGCCAGCGCCCGCGCCAGCACCGTCTTGCCGCTGCCCGAAAACCCGCCGACGGCGACCAGCCGTGTCGGCGAAGGCACCAGGGCCGCCTCCGCCTCGTGCAGATAGGCCGCGATCTCCTCGCCGGAGGCACCGGCGCGGCGCCGGGCCGCATCGGTCTGCAGAAGCACCATCGCCCGGATCGCCGCCCGCACGGACAGGAACAGCGGCAGCGCCGCCAGCCCCGCATCCTGCCGCCCCAGCGCCGCCGAGAGATAGCTCGACAGGACCCGCACCGCCGCCCCTTCCAGCTTCCGGTGGCCCAGATCCATGATCAGGAACGCCAGATCGTAGAGCACGTCGCAGGTGCCCAGGACCTCGTCGAATTCCAGCGCGTCGAAGGGAACGGGGCGGCCCTCGATCAACACGAGGTTGCGCAGGTGCAGATCCCCGTGCCCGCGGCGCACATCGCCGGCCCGCGCCCTGGCGTCGAGCAGCGGCGCAATCCTGCTCCACGCCGCCCGCGCCGCTTGGTGCCACGCCGCCACCCGGTCCGTTCCGGGGGCGCCTGCGAACCCTGCCAGCACCCGTTCGAGTTCGTCGAGGATGTCCCCGATCAGCCGCGCCCCGGCCGCCTCCCGCAGCGGGCAGCGGGCGTGGTAATCGGCAACCATGCGCCCGATCGCGTCGGCCAGCGCGCCGTCGAGCGCGCCGCGCTCCGCCACCGCCTCCAGCTCGTCCCCGGCCGGAAAGCGGCGCATCCTCAGCACCCAGTCCCGAACCGGCCCCGGTCCTCCCAGCCGCAGACCCGCGGCGCTTTCCGTCACCGGCACCACGTCGCGGTAGATCGACGGCGCGGCCGGCCGGTTGAGCTCCAGTTCCCGCTCCAGCATGCGCCGCCGCAGATCCGCCGTTGAGAGGTCCATGTAATCGTATCGCACCGCGCGCTTCAGCTTCAGAGCCATGTCGCCGGACAGGAACACATGGGCGCCGTGGGTCTCGACGTGCTCCACCGGCCCCGCGTCCCCGAACGCCGCCGGAGAGGCGAGCCAGGTCACCACCGCGTCCTGACCCTCTTCGGCGCCGCTCCCTGCCTCAGCGCTCATGGACGAAGAGACCCGGTGCGGCCTCGATCGGCGGATATGCGGCCGACCCGGTCGGCGGCGGCGGTCCCGGCGTCCCCGACCGGGCCGAGAGCCAGTCGTCCCAGGCCGGCCACCACGATCCCTCGCGCAGCTCGGCTCCGGCGCACCATTCGTCCGGCCCCACATAGCGACCTCCCTCCGGCCGCGTGGCGATGCGGAAGCTCCGCCGCCGATGGCCCGGCTCGCTGACGACGCCGGCATTGTGCCCCCCCGTGGTCAGCGCGAAGGTCGTCTCCGCGTCGCAGAGCAGGTGGATCTTGTGCACCGAGCGCCAGGGCGCGACGTGGTCGGTCTCGGTGCCGAGCGCGAAGATCGGCAGCCGGATGTCGTTCAGCGCCACCGGCCGACCCCCGACCTCGACGCGCCCCTGCGCCAGGGCGTTCTCCAGAAACATCTGCCGCAGGTACTGTGAATGCATCCGCGCCGGCATCCGCGTGCCGTCCGCGTTCCAGGCCATCAGGTCGCTCGGATGCTCCCGCCGGCCCATCAGGTAGGTCTTCACGATCCGCGACCAGATCAGGTCGTTCGACCGCAGGAGGTGGAACGCGCCCGCCATCTCGCGGCTCTCGAGATATCCGCGGACCTGCATCAGATCCTCCAGAAGCGCCAGCTGCGCCTCGGTGACGAAGAGCTGCAATTCGCCCGCCTCGGCGAAATCCGTCTGCGCGGCCAGGAGCGTCAGCGAGGCGAGCCTGTGATCCCCGTCCCGCGCCATCTGCGCCGCGGCGACCGACAGCAGCGTGCCGCCCAGGCAATAGCCGCAGCCATGGACCCGTCGGCCGCCGCAGATCTCCGCCACCGCCTCCAGGGCCTCCATCACGCCGAGCCGGCGGTAATCGTCGAAGCTCGTCTCGCGCAACTCCGCTCCGGGGTTGCGCCACGAGATAACGAAGACCGTTCGACCCCGGCCCACCAGCCAGCGGATCAGCGAATTGCCGGGCGAAAGGTCCAGCACGTAGTATTTCATGATCCAGGCCGGCACGATCAGGACCGGCTCGGGAGTCACCACCGCCGTTGAGGGGGCGTACTGGATCAGCTCGATCAGGTCGTTGCGGAGCACCACCCGTCCCGGTGTCGCGGCGATGTCGGTTCCGACCTGCGGCGCGCCTTCACCGACCGCGTGGCCCGAGGTCATCTCGCCAAGATCGGTCAGCAGGTTGATCCAACCGCGCAGGAAGTTCGCCCCGCGGCTGGCCGCGGTCTCGCGCAGGATCTCGGGATTGGTCAGAGGATGGTTCGACGGCGCCATCATGTCCAGCACCTGCCGCGCGGCGAAGGCGACCAGCCGCTCGTGGCCGCGCCCCACCCCCGGCAGCCCGGTCATGGCCCCGGCCCACCAGGCTTCGGACAGCAGGAAACCCTGCGCCAGCGCATGGAAGGGCGGTGTCCTCCAGGCCGGATCGCGGAACCGGTAATCGGTCCGCCCGGGTTCGATCACCGTCTCGCCCGTGGCGGCGGCATGCAGGAACCGCGCCGCGCCGGTCCAGGCGTCGGCCGCGAGGTCGAGGCGGCGCAGCGGCGCGTTGGCCATGTGGAGCGACCAGTCGAGCCCCGCGAGGCACTGGGCGGAGGTCGAGAGCCCTCCGGTCAGCTGGGCCTGAAGCGCGTGGAACCCCGCATCCGGCGATGTCCTCCGGTCCTCCGGCTCCCGCGGCCCGCAGGGCGCGTCGTCGCGCGCCGCGGCCGTCGGAAGAGAGGTCGGCTCGCCATCGGCCCCGGCATCCGGGCGCCCCGGCGGAGCGATCGGGCGCGCAGCGCGCGCGGCCCCTGCGGTCATGGCTGCCCCGCCGAGCGGGCTTCGACCCCTGGCATCGCCTACCCTCCCGGACCCCCTCGCGACCGGTCGGCGCCGCTGCGGGGCGTCCCGCAGCCGGCGCGGCCGCGGCCCACCCTACGAAACGTCTCCCTCGCCGCCATGACGAGGATCAAGGAGGCTGCGTCGCGGCATCGCGTTTCCGCGGGGCAACGCCGGCGTCTCCGGCAGCCGGGTCGTCACGTTCCGATGGCGGTGCCCGCATCGCCCAGCCTCGAGAACACGTGGCTGGCGATCGCGGTGTCCTGTACCCCGGTGCCCGTCAGGTCGCAGATCGTGATCTCCCCGGCGCGCCGCCGCCCGGGAACGCGCCCGGAGACGAGATCGCCCAGTTCGGGGGGATCCCCGGCCATCAGCCCGGCGGCGCGGGCGGCCTCGAGTTCGCCCGAGATCGCGCATTGGGCGACCCGGTCGCAGACATAGAGATCGGCGGCGGCGAGGGCCGCGGGCTCGATCTCGGTCTTCCCGGCCTGGTCGGAGCCCATCGCGGTGACGTGAAGCCCCGGATGCAGCCAATCGGCCATGAGCACGGGCTCGCGCGCCGGTGTCGTAGTGACGACGAGCTGCGACCGGGCGACCAGCTCGGCCGGATCCGGCACCGCCTCGGCTGCCACGCCCAGCCGCTCCCGGAGGTCGCGGGCGCAGATCTCCGCCCGATCCGGGTTCCGCCCGTGGACGAGCACGCGCCCGAACGGCCGGACGAGCCGCGCCGCCTCGATCTGCAGCCGCGCCTGCACACCGGTGCCGATGACGCCGGCGGTCTCCACCCGCTCGGGGGCGAGGTGGCGCGCGGCCACCGCCCCGGCCGCGGCGGTGCGGATGTCGGTGAGATAGCCGTTGTCGAGAAACACCGCCTCCACCAGGCCGGTGCGTGCCGAGAACAGGATCATCAGCCCGTTTAGGCTCGGCAGGCCCAGCTTCGGATTGTCGAAGAAGCCGGGGCTGACCTTGATCGCGAATCCGTCGAGGCCGGGAATGTAGGCGGTCTTGACATCGACCTCGCCATGCGCCTCGGCGAGCTCCATTGACAGGATCGGCGGCATCACCACGCCGCCCCCGGCGAGCGCGGCAAAGGCCTCCGCGATCACGTCGACAATGCCGAGATCGAGGCGCACCACCTCGCGCAGCTCGCGCTCCGTCACGATCCTGATCTCATGGCTCATAGCGCCGTCCCTTCACGATCCTGTCTCCCAGCCGGATGTCCTCACCGGTCACCACGCGGGTGAATTCCGCCATGTCCAGGTTGCGCCCCGTCACGATGGTCGCGGTCGGGCCGCGCGCCGCCACCTTGCCGGAGAGGAGGGCGGCCAGTCCGACCACGCAGGCGCCCTCGGCGACGATCCGGTCCTCGTAGTAGAGCACCTGCATGGCATGATAGACCTCCTCCTCGCTCACCAGCACGATCTCGTCCAGATTGTCCCGGCAGAGCGGGAACGAGTATCGGTTGTCGAGCCCGATCCCGCCCCCGAGGCTGTCGGCGAGGCTCGCCACCTCCTCGACCTCGACCGGATGCCCGGCGGCGATCGAGGCGTGCATCGCCGCGCCCCGCTCCATGGAGACCCCGACGACGCGTATCCGGGGATCGACCGATTTCAGCGCGACGGCGACGCCGGCGGCGAGTCCGCCCCCCGAGAGCGGCACCAGGACCGTGTCGAGGTCGGGCCGCGCCTCCGCCATCTCGAAGCCGATCGTCCCCTGTCCGGCGATCACGTGGCGGTCGTCGAACGGCGAGATCTCCACCAACCCCTCCGACTGCACCAGCCGCTGGCTCTCGGCCCAGGCCTCGTCCTGGCTGCGGCCCCTGATGCTGACCTCCGCGCCGAGGGCGCGGATGCCGTCCACCTTCGCCCGCGGCACCAGCTCCGACATGCAGACCACCGCGCGGAGGCCGCGCCGGGCCGCCGCGAAGGCGACGCCGCGGCCGTGGTTGCCCGTCGAGCAGCAGGTAACCCCCGCCACTCCCTCAGGCAGGTGCGCCACGGCGTTGCAGGCGCCGCGCAGCTTGAACGCGCCGATCGGCTGCATGTTCTCGAGCTTCAGGAGGAAGTCCTGCCCGATCCGGTCGCGCATGAAGGGCGAGGGCACGAAGGGGGTCCCGTCGGCGACGCCGCGCAGGGTCGCGCGTGCCGCAAGGATGTCGGCCAGTGAAAACTCCATGATCGCTCTCCCGGTTCTCTGCCTCGGCAGGAGGGTAGGCGTCCGACGCCGCAGAGCGAGGGCGCGGGGGGCCGACCGCGCCTCCTGCGCCGTCAGCTCACCACGCTGCGCAGTTCCTCCTCGGTCTTGGCGTAATGCGCGGCGGTGAGCGCGCAGGCCTCCTCCACGTCGCGGCGCAGGACCGCCTCCGAGATCGCGGCATGTTCGGCGCCGAGGTCGCGCGCGCCGCCGGAATGGCCGACCGAGACGCGCCGGTAGCGTTCCGCCAGCGTCTGCAGGCCGTTGCGCACGCGCAGGAGCCAGGCCGAGCCGCAGGCGGCGACCATCGCCCCGTGGAAGGCAGAATTGGCGCTCTCCCAGGCATCGGTGCCGGGCGCGGCCTCGGTATCGGCCTTTTCCATCAGGTAGGCGGCCGAGACGATGCCCGCCTCCCAGGCGCGGTCCCCCTCCGTCATCGCCAGGCGCAGACATTCCCGCTCGATGGCGATCCGCGCGCGGGTGAGATCGGCGAATTCCTCCGGATCGAGGGGCGCGACGGTGAAGCCGCGATTGCCCTCAGCGATCACCAGTCCTTCGGCCGAGAGCCGCTGCAGCGCCTCGCGCAGCGGGCTCGGGCCGATGCCGTAGACCGCGCGCAGCCGCTCGATCCTGAGCCGCTCGCCGGGCTTGCGCAGGCCCGACACGATGTCGTGGCGGAGCCGTGTCCAGGCGGTGTCGGCCAGGGTGGCGCCCGGTCCGGGCGCGAGCGGCGGAAGAATGACGTCCATGACCCTTGTTGCTTTGGATTTGACAGACCGTTCAAGACATGGTCATTTTATCGACAAAATGCGGGAATGTCGATGATATGAGATTGGTCACCTTCGAAGAGGCAGGCTCGCCGGCTGCGGGCGTGCTCGAATCCGGCACGATCCGGGTCTGCGCAGAGGGCCCCGAGGCGCGGACCGCGATCCTCGATGCCATCGCCTCCGGCGCGATCGGGGAGTGGGCGACCATGCGCGGCCGGCGGGTCTCTGCCGAGGAGGTCCGGCTGCTGGCGCCGATCCCGGTGCCGCGCGGGGCGATCTACTGCGTCGGCAAGAACTATCACGCCCATGCCGACGAGTTTCACGGCTCGGGATTCGACAGTTCCAGCAAGGAAGCCTTGCCCAAGCACCCGGTGATCTTCACCAAGCCGCCGGGCAGCGTCGTCGGGCCGGAGGCGCCGGTGAAGGGCTCCCTCGACCCCACTGAGTCCGTGGATTACGAGGGCGAGCTCGGCGTCGTCATCGGCAAACCCGCCTTCGGCGTCGGCAGGGACGCGGCCTGGGACCACGTCTTCGGCTACGTGATCATCAACGACGTGACCTCCCGCGAGCTGCAGAAGCGGCACGGCCAGTGGACGATCGGCAAGGGGCTCGACACGTTCTGCCCGATGGGGCCGTGGCTGGTGAGCGCCGACGAGGCCGGCGACCCGGAGGCGATGGAGCTGGTGACCGAGATCAACGGCGAGGTCCGGCAGAAGGCGAGCGTCTCGGACCTCGTCTTCGACATCCCGACGCTGATCGAGACCATGAGCCGGACGATGACCCTGCATCCGGGCGACATCATCGCCACCGGCACGGCGGCCGGCGTCGGGATCGGCTTCACGCCGCCGAAATACCTCCGCCCGGGCGACGAGATGGAGGTCTCGATCACCGGGCTCGGCACCTTGCGGAACACGGTCGAGTAGGCGCGGCATGGCGGGACCGGGGGGGAGCACCGACAGCGCCGTGATCGCGGCCGAAGGCGTGCGCAAGACCTTCGGCGGCGGCGAGGTCGTGGCCGTGGAGGATGCCGATTTCGTCGTCCGCGAGGGCGAGTTCATCTCCCTCGTCGGTCCCTCCGGCTGCGGCAAGTCCACGCTCCTGCGGATGGTAGCGGGCCTGCTCGATCGCAGTTCCGGTGCGCTCAGCGTCCACGGGCGCGACGTCGCCGGGCCGAATCCCGCTGTCGCGATGATGTTCCAGAAGCCCACGCTCCTCGACTGGCGCACGGCGATCGAGAACGTGCTCCTGCCCACCGAGATCGCCGGCCGCGTCGGCGATGCCGACCGGCGCCGGGCGATGGATCTTCTCGACCTGACCGGCCTCGCGGACTTCGCCTTCTCCTTCCCCACCCAGCTCTCGGGCGGCATGCAGCAGCGCGTCGCGCTCGCCCGCCTCCTGCAGACCGGCGCCGACATCCTGCTTCTGGACGAGCCTTTCGGCGCGCTCGACGAGTTCACCCGCGAGCACCTGAACGTGGAGCTGATGCGGATTGTGGCGGAGGTGAACGCCACCACGCTCTTCGTCACCCACAACATCGGCGAGGCCATCTACCTGGCCGACCGGGTCTTCGTGATGACGCCGCGGCCGGGCCGCATCGCCGGCATCGTCGAGGTGCCCTTCGAGCGCCCGCGTCCGCCCTCGATCCAGCAGGAGGCGGAGTTCAACGCCCTGGTCTCGCGGGTCCGGCAGACATTCGGGGACGGGGAATGACCGAGACCTCCGACCTGGGAGTGCCACCGGCTGGCGCCACCACACGGGGGATCGTCGCCCGGCATGCGGGCATCTTCGCGGCCCTCGTTTGCGCCTGGGAGATCTCGTGCCGGCTCGGCTGGCTCGACCCGCTCTTCTTCCCCTATCCGAGCGCGATCCTCGTCGGCTTCTGGCGGCTCTACGTCACGCAGGGCAACATCTGGCCCCATCTCGGGCTCACCATGGCCGAGGTGCTGGCCGGTTTCGCCGCCGGCTCGATCCTCGGCATCGGGCTCGCCATCTGTGTCGGCATGGTCGACCGGCTCAGGCGCTACCTGAAACCCTACGTCATCGTGCTCGAAGCGACGCCGCGCATCGCCATCGGCCCGGTCATCATCGCCGCCTTCGGCTTCGGCTGGACGTCGAAGACGGCGATCGTGATGCTGGTATGCTTCTTCGCGCCCTTCGTGAACACGCTGAACGGCATGATCGGCGTCGAGCCCGAGAAGCTCTCGATGTTCCGCTCCATGGGCGCCTCGAAGGCTCAGACTTTCTCCAAGCTCATGTGGCCCTCGGCGCTGCCCGAGATCTCGGCGGGGCTGCGGCTCGCCATGGCCTCCGCGCTGGGCGGCGCGCTGGTGGCCGAGTTCATCGCCTCCAATGCCGGCCTCGGCGTGCTGATCACGCAATATACCGGCACGCTCAACATGGCCTCCGCCTTCGTCTGCGTGCTGACGCTCTCCGCGCTCGGCTACTTCATCTTCCGTGCAATGGAGGCGCTCGACCGCCGCATGGTCTTCTGGACCGACCGCGACCGGACCGAGGCTATGGGCCGCCGCCGGCGGGCGGCGTGGCGGGCGAAGACGGGAATGGGCGGATGAGCGGACGCCTCGCCTCCCGCGCTCTCCCGGTGGCCAAGCACCTGCTGGTCTTCGCCGGCCTCGTCGCGCTCTGGGAGGCCGCCGCCGCGGCGGGGCTCATCGACGTGATCCTTCTGCCCCAGCCGCATCGGATCGCGGCCAGCATCTGGGATCTCTACGTCGCGGACCGCACCATCTACCACCATTTCGCCATCACCTTCTACGAGGCCCTGGCGGGTTTCCTGGTCGGCGGCGCGCTCGGCCTCGCGCTCGCGGTCGGCTCCTCGCTGAACGACAGCTTCCGCCGCTACGTCTCGCCCTACGCGATCCTGCTGAACGTCACCCCCGGCCTCGCGCTGACGCCCATCGTCATCGCCTGGTTCGGCTTCGGCTACTCCTCCAAGATCGCGCTCGGCGCCATCGTCTGCTTCTTCCCGATCTTCGTGAACACCCTGATCGCGCTGACGCGCACCGACGAGGAAACGCTGGAGATGTTCCGCTCCATGGGCGCGAGCAAGGCCCAGGTGTTCTGGAAGCTGCGCGTCCCCGCCGCCCTGCCGATGATCTTCGCCGGCTTCAAGATCGCCATCACCACCGCCCTCGTCGGCGCCGTGGTGGCCGAGTTCAGCCAGGCGACGGCGGGCATCGGCGTGCTGATGCAGCGCCTGAGCTTCGCCCTCGACATGAGCGCGGCGATCGCGGCGCTGCTCAGCATGTCGCTGCTCGGGCTCATCCTGTTCACGCTCATCGAGCTGCTCGACGACCGCGTCGTGTTCTGGAGACGCGCCGCCCGCATGGACGCCGTCGGCCGGAGACGGCGTGCCCGCTGGCCGCATGCCGGCGGACCGACCACCGGCAATTCCGAAGGGAGGACAGAAACCAAATGACCAGATTACTCACGGCGACCGCTCTCGGCGCGCTCCTCGCGCTGCCCGCCGCGGCGCAGGACCTGACGACCGTCAACGCGGTGATGCCGAAGCAGCGCTCGGCCAATTACTTCCCGCTGATCGTCGGCGAAGCGCTGGGCTATTTCGAGGAGGAAGGGGTCGAGGTGAACCTCCTGCCTTCCGACACGCCGATCCCGTTCGTGAACTTCCTGCGCAACGGGCAGGCCGACATCGCCATGCTCGATTCCGCCGAAGTGCTCCAGGCGATCGCCGCCGGAGTCGATCTGAAGGTGATCTACGAGGTCATGCAGACCGCGCCGGACGGCATCGCCGTCTCCGGCGACAGCGACATCGCCGATGTCGAAGAGCTCGAGGGCGAAACCGTGGGCCTCGTCTCCGACCGCGACCGGGTGACGATGCAGATCGCCCTCGACGCCCGCGGCATGACCGAGAACGACGTCACCACCGTGGTCGTGGGCGAGGCCGGCCCGACGCTGGCCGCCGCCTTCCGCGACCAGACCGTCGCCGCCATCGCCGGCTCCGGGCCGGACTGGCTGGCGATCCAGGCCAACGGCATCCCGGTCGAGCTCATTACCCCCGAGGAGGTGTCGAACAAGCCCGGCAACACCTTCGCGGTCATGGCCTCCACGCTGGAGGAGAAGGGCGACGCCATCGAGGGCTATCTCCGCGCCTGGTCGAAGGGGATGTATGTCGCCGAGGTCGATCCCGAGGTGGTGGCGAAGATCGCCCGGGAAGCGGTCCCCGAGGAATGGGAGGATCCCGAGTTCGGCCAGCAATATCTCGAGAACGCGATCCGGCTGAACGTTTCCGTCACCGACACGCTCGGCGGTCTCAACCCCGATACCTGGAGCGCGATCCAGCCGGCGATGCAGAAATTCGGCCTGATCGACGAGCAGGTGGCGCCGGACGAGTTCCTCGACTCCGGTCCGGTGGAGGCCGCCAACGACTTCGACAAGGCCGAGGTCGAGAAGGAGGTCCAGGCCTGGCGCGAGGAGAACATGTGAGCGGGTCGCGTTCCCGATCGCCGCATCATGCCGGGGTCCGCAGGGGCCCCGGTTCGTTCTGATCCGCCGGTGACCAGCCTGCGCGCCCTCTACGAGGCGAAGCTCGCGGACGGGCTCCGCCGCGACCTCGAGCAGGAGGCGCTGGTCGCCCGGCTCGACGATCTGCGGGCCGAACTCGACGGCCGCCCGGGCGCGCTCGCGCGGCTTCTGCCGCGCCGGAGCGCCCCGCGCGGCGTCTATGTCTGGGGGGAGGTGGGGCGCGGCAAGTCCATGCTGGTCGACGCGCTCATGGCCACGCTCGGCGACCTGCCCGCCCGGCGCATCCATTTCCACGCCTTCATGCGCGACCTCCACCGCGCGCTGCACGACCTGCGGCGCGAAGGCGCGGCGGACCCGATCGTGGCGGCGACGGACAGGGTGGCGGGCCGGGCGGCGCTCCTTGCCCTCGACGAGCTGGAGATCACCGATATTGTGGACGCGATGATCGTCGGCCGGGTCTTCGAGCGGCTGCTGGAGCGGCGCATCGCGCTCGTCGTCACGTCGAACCGGGCGCCGGTCGATCTCTATCGCGACGGCCTGAAGCGCGACCTCTTCCTGCCCTTCACGCGCCTGATCGAGGACCGGCTGGACGTGATCCGCCTCGACGGCGGCCGGGATTATCGCCGGCAGGAGGGGATCGCGCCCGATCTCTACCTGACCCCCGAAGACGGCGACGTGCAGCGGCGGATCGCGGCCATCTGGCGCGACCTGCCCGGAGAGACCGAGGACCGGGTCCGCTTCGGCGCCAGCGGCGCGCTTCGCCGCAAGGGCCGGGCGGTCCGCGCCGGGTTCGACGCGCTCTGCCGCCGGCCAGTGGCCGCCGCCGCCTATCTCGACCTGGCAGCGGCCGCGGATCTGGTGCTGCTCGCCGGCGTACCGCGGCTCTCTGCCGGCGACCACGACGCGGCGCGGCGCTTCGTGCTCCTCATCGACACCCTCTACGACGCGCGTTGCGGCCTCGTGGTCGGGGCGCAGACGGCTCCGCAGGCGCTCTACGTGGCGGGGGAGTTCGAGGAAGAGTTCCGCCGCACCGTGAGCCGCCTCCACGAGATGACCCGGCCGGGCTGGCCGGGCTGGGCCGCGCTCAGGTGAAGCCGACGCTGCGGCGCAGCTCCGCGGCACCGGGATCGGTCAGCAGCGAGATCAGCGCGCGCGCCTCCCCGGGCCGGGCGGCCTCCCGCGAGATCGCGGCCGAGTAAGTCGTGCTCAGGTCGTGCGGCGGCGGCAGCGGCCCCGCATAGGCGACGCCCGGCGTGTTCAGGATCTCGGTGACCTGGGTGCAGCCGACCGGGGCGGCGAGGTCGGATTCGGCCATCGCCGCCATCGCCGTCTGGCCGTTGGGGAATTCCCGAAGACGGCCGGGGTCGTGGAGGCCGAGGCGCTCGAGCACGGAGGCGAAATGGATGCCCGCCGTGGCCTTGCCGGTGTCGGGGCAGAACAGCGCCTCCGCCCCGCGAAGGACCTCGGCCAGCGCCTCCGCGTCTGCCACGGAGGGCAGCTCGGCCCCCTCCTTCACCGCGATTCCGGTCTCCACCCGGCCCAGATCCGCGACGCTCCCGCCGTCGAGCCTGCCCTCCTCCACGAGCGCGTCGATGGCGGCGCGGGTGAGGATCGCGAGGTCCACCGCCTCGCCCCCGGCGATGCGCTCCCGCATGCCGCCGACGGCGCCGAAATCGCCCGCGATGCCGAGCCCGGTCCGATCCCGGAACGCCTCGCGCACCCTGTTGACGAGGCCGTTGGCCGCGCCGCCGCTCAGTATCCGAAGCTGCACGCCGATCTCCCTTTCCGTGTCCTGCCGTCGATCGGCACCAAACTCGCAGTCCTGCGGGCGACCGCAAGGCCCGATCCCGCCCGGATCGCCGCGTGGCGGGGCTTGCGGTCCCTGCGCCGGGACCCTAGGGCTGCGCCTGGCCGACCGAGCCCGACGATAGGACCAGCCTTGCCGCGAGAGTGCGCCCTTCACAATGCGGGACGCCCGGTTCCCACCGGAAAAACCATCCGGGCACGCCTTCTCCCGCTCCTCGCATGCGGGGTCGCGGCCGCCTGCTCGACCACGCCCAACGTCTCGGTGAAGGATTACCCGGTCGACCTGCGCAACACCGAGACCGCGTTCCGCGTGGAGCGGGCGCCCGCCGCCCCGCCCCCGAGCGCCGCTCCCCCCACGCAGGCGGCCTCCCCGCCGCAGGAGTCCCGGCCGGCGGCGACCGATAGCGAGTCCCGGCGCGTCAATCTCGGCTCGGCCGGCTCCAATTCCGCCGCCCGCCTCGGGGTCCGGCAATACGACCGGAGCGGCGCGGGCGGAGGCGACCGAAACTGCGACGATTTCGCCTCGAGCGAGGAGGCGCAACGCGCCTTCCTCGAGGCCGGAGGCCCGGCGCAGGATCCGAACGGTCTCGACCGGGACGGCGACGGGTTCGCCTGCGAATGGGGCATGGAATCCTCCGGCAGCGGCTCCTAGCGGCCGGATCTCCGCGGCCCCGCCGAGCCCCGGTCGCCCGACCTGAGCAGGCGGCGCACGGCGTCGAAGGGCGGCGGCCGCCGCTCCCGGCCGAAGAGATGGACGTCGAGCAGCGCCAGCGCCCGGATCCGGTCGGGACTCGGTCCGTCGCGTCCGATCAGCGCCGCCGCCGCCCGCCGCACCGCCGCCCCGTCCCGCGCCGCGAGGCCGCGACCGAGCGCCCGGTCGAGCGGGTCGAGGTGCCGCCAGCGCCGCAGGAAGGACGGCAGGGACCAGTCCCGCCCGCCGAGATGCAGGGCGATCCCGCCGCCGAGCCCGGCAAGCAGCGCCAGACCGGCCGGCAGCAGGGAAAGGCGCGCGGCCTCCGCCTCCCCGGAAATTGCGGCGAGCGGTGCCGCGGTCTCCGAATAGGCCACCCGCTGGGCGGAGATGTCGACCTCGTAGCTCCTCCGGGTCGAGGTGTCGAAATACGGGAAGGACAGCGGTTCGAGGATCGCCGAGCGGCCGTTGGTGGGCTGGATCGTCCAGCGCCAGAACGCGATCGACACCGGTCCGAATGGCGACAGCTCCGTGAGCCGCTTCTCGGGATGGGGATAGATCATCGCCGAAGGCGAGGCGAGCTCGGGCATCGGCGGCAGCATGTCGGGCGAGGCGCCCACCGCCGTGATCCGGATGACCCTGAGGACTCCCTCGCCCGGCTCCAGCTGGTCCGGCGGGTTCGACCATTCGTCCGAGACCTCCAGCCGGCGGACCGGCATCCAGCTCTCAGGCGGCTGCGGCGCGGGCCTCACCTCGATCGTCACCGGCGGGGAGCGCAGCTCGTGGTCGAACCAGTCGGTCTCCTCGTCGGTCAGCGCCAGGTGATGGAGGAAGGGCCCGATCGTCAGCCGCCCGGCCCGGTTCGGATAGAGCGCCATGCGCCGCTCGACGTTCTTCACCGGCCGGCCGCGCTCCACCGTCTCGTACCACCGGTCGGGGCCGAGCTGGAACCAGTTGAACCCGTCGAGGGCGGGTTGCTCCAGAATCCTCCTTCGTGATGTGGCGCCGGTAGCGGCCGTGGATGGTGATGAGCACCATCTCCCCGACGAAGGGCGTGACCGCGTTCTCCACCCGGACGTCGAGCGCCAGCTCCCCGGGCCGCACCTCCCGCGTCTGCGCGCAGAGCGGCCCGGCCAGGCACAGAAGCAGCGCGAGAAGCATCCTCATCGCGGGTCGTCGGGCGGCGGCGGCGCCAGGCCCGCCTTCGCCCGCCGCCTGTGCTCGAAGGCGATGCGCTGGGCGAGATAGGCGCCGGGAACGTCCGGCAGCATCGCCAGCCAGCGGTCGGTCGCGGCGACGAACCGGTCGTCGAGGACCCGCCGGACATTGAGCGGCCCCCGGCTCTGCAATTCGGGCAAATCCACCGCCGAGCCGTCGTTGGTGCTCTCCGTGCCCGTCGCCGAGGCCCGGCCCTCGCCCCGGCCCGCCGGCGCCGCCCTCGTCGGCCCCTCGCGGGTCGGGTCGTGCCAGGAGACCGGCGCGCCGGGGTCGAGCGCGACGCCGGCGTAATAGGTCGCCAGAAGGTCGAAATTCGCCCCCGCCTGCGCGTCGCCCGCCGCCCGGGCCAAGTCCCATTCCTCGAGCGCGGCGGCGTAGTTCCCCGCCCGTGCCTCGGCATGGCCGGCGTTGAAAGGGTCGCCCGCCTGCCGGAAGGCCCGGGCTGCGCCGGCCGCGTCGCCCGCCTCCAGAAGCGCCACGCCGCGCCAGGCCGGGTCGTCGAACAGCCCCAGGGCGAGGTCCGGCAGGCCCGCCGCCAGCAGGATGCGGCCGAACGGGGCCGCGCCGCCGAGGAGCAGGGCGAGCGCCAGCGCCGCTACCGCGCCCGAGAAGAGCGCCGCGTCCCTCACGCCGGCCTCCGGAAGGCGAGAAACAGCGGCAGGAGCGCCAGCGCCGCGACCCAGCGGCCGAGATCGGACCAGTAGAGGAGCGGATAGTCCTGCCGCACGATCTCGGCGCGGCTCGCCCCCGCGATCCAGCCGGCGAGCGCCAGCGCGTCGTCGGCGGGAAAGACCCGCCCGCCGCCGGCGGCGGCCAGCGCCGCCGCCTCCGGCCCCGGATCGGGCACGACCAGGGAGAGCCGCGCGCCCCTCGCGGCGATCCGGCCCGCTTCGAGATGGGCCGCCGGGCCCATGCCGCCGCCGTCGCCCAGAAGCACCACGTCGCCGGCCAGGATTTCGGCCTCGTCCAGCATCGCGCGGGCGCGCGCCAGCCCCCGCGCGGGCCGCGATCCGGGGTCGGGCACCGTCTCCGAATCCACGACCGACAGGGTCTGGCCGAGCTCGCGCGCATCGGCGGTCATGTCGGTGGCGACATAGGCGTCGCCGGCGAAGACCACGAGACCGCCGGGCCGGGACCCCAGCGCCGCGATGCCGGCGCGCCCGGCGCCAATCAGGTCGGTCCAGCCCGGCCCGCCCGTCGCCGAGGGCGAGGCGTCGAGGACGAAGACCACCCCGTCGAGGTTGCGGAAGGCGATCGCCTCCCGCCGCTCCACCGCCGGCCCGGCAAGGCCGAGCACGATGAGGGCCGCGGCCGCCGGCAGGGTCCGGCCCCTCGCCCCGCCGCGCGCCGGCGCGACCCGGCCCATCGCCCGCATCGCCGCGAGGATCTCCGGCGCCACCGTGCGCTCCCAGTCGCCCAGCCCGCCGCTGCGGCGCGCGAGCCACCAGCCGGCCGCCGCCACCAGCGGCAGCGCCAGCAGCCAGACCGGCCGGAGGAAAGTCACCTCGCTCACGGAGCGCGCCGCCAGCCGATCCAGAGGCAGAGCGCCGCCGCCCCCGCCGCCGGCCAGAGCCAGAGCGGGCGGTGGAGTTCGGCGGCGAGCCCCCGGCCGGCCGTCGGCTCCAGCCGGTCGAGCGCCGCGGCGACCCGCTGCAGGTCCGCCATGGTTCGCACCCTGAAGAAGGTGCCCCCCGACATCTCCGCCACCGCCTCGAGCGTCCGCGCATCGACCGCGCCCGGCGTGCCCGGCCCGGCCCCGCCGGCCTCCTCGGGCCCGAGCGCGATCGTATGCACGCGCACCCCCTTCTCCGCCATCAGACCCGCCACGCCGCGCGGATTGGTGGCGCCGGCATTGTTCCGGCCGTCCGAGAGCAGGACCAGCACCCGCGTCTCGGCCTCCGATCCGGCCATCCGCTTCAGCGCCAGCCCCATCGCGTCGGCGATGTTGGTCGCGCGGCCGGAAATGCCGATCTCGGCCCCCTCGATCCGCCGCGCAACCGCCTCGGTGTCGAAGGTGAAGGGCGCGGCGTAATAGGCGTCCGAGCCGAAGAGGATGAGCGCCACCCGGTCGCCGGCCCGCCGCCGCGCGAAGGCGGCGCCCACCCGCTTCACCGCGTCGAGGCGGCTGAGGCTCCGCCCGTCGAGCTCGAAATCCTCCCGGACCATCGAGCCCGACAGGTCGAGCGCGATGGCCAGATCCCGCCCCGAGACCGCGAGCGCGGGCACCGGCGCGAGCTGCCGCGGCCCGGCCAGGGCCAGAACGAGAAGCGCCCAGGCCAGCGCCGTGGCGAGATCCGGCCGCGCCGGCCGCGCCGCCGCCCGCCTGTCCCCGGCGCCGAGCCGGGCACCGACCCGGTCGGGCACGATCAGCGCCGCGCCGGAGCCGGTCGCCGCCGGCAGCAGCCGCGCCAGCAGCGGCAGCGGCAGGAGCACAAGCGCGAGCGGGGCGGCGAGGTCGATCATCGCTCCATCGCGGCCCGGATCGCCGCTTCCCCGGGCAGACCGCCCGGGCGGTAGAGCCCGCCGGCGAGCGCGGCATAGCGTTCCGGCGCCTCCGCCTTCAATCGGCGCAGCAGCAGCAGGCGCCGCGCCTCGTCGTCGAGCCCCTCCGGCAGGTCCTCCCGCGGCCGCCGGATGAGACCGGCGCGAATCGTCCGCCCGATCAGCGCCGCCAGCAGGAGCCCCAGCCCCAGCCCCGCCAGCGTCTCGGCGGGCGCACCGCCGGCCGCCTCCGCCGGCAGGCGCAATCCGTGGAGCGCCGCCAGCATCGCCTCCTCGCCGAGCGCCCGCTCCATCAGCCCCGCCCCGGTCCGATGAGGACGGCGGCCATCCGCTCGGGATCGAGCCCGGCCTCGACCTCGACCGCCCTGCGCCCGGCCACCGGGCCGGCCGCCGGCGCTCCCCGGCGCCAGTCCATCCGCACCACCCGGCCGTCTCCCCGCCGCACCGGATAGCGCCCGGCGGGCAGGTCGGCCATGCCGTCGCCGACGCGGATCAGCCGCACCCCCCGCCGTCGCTCCAGCTCGTCCAGCCGGTCGGCGAGGCCGCCCGGCCGGTCGAACCCGGAGGCGATCGTCACCTCCGCCCCGCCGGGCGCGATCCGGTCCACCGCGGCGAGCAGGGGGGCGAGCGCCGGCTCCTCCGCCGCGCCGGCCAGCGCCCGTTCCAGGGCCGCGCGGTGCGCCCGCACCATGCCGCCGATCGCGTCGAGCATGCCCCGGTGCCGCCCCCGGAACGGCACCACAAGGGCCGGCCCGGCCCCGAGCGCCAGGAGGCCAACCCGGCCGCCCCGCTCGGTCTCGGCCCAGCCGACCAGCGCGAGCGCCTCGCAGGCCGCGACCGAGGACAGCGCCCGCCGCGTGCCCCAGAGCATCGACGGGCGCAGGTCGGCGACCAGCAGCACCGCCCGGTCCCGCTCCTCGCGGAAGGTGCGCACATGAGGCCGCCCGGTCCGCGCCGTGGCGCTGCGGTCGATATGGCGCAGGTCGTCGCCGGGCGCGTAGGCGCGCAGCTCGGCGAGGTCGAGGCCGGCGCCCTTCGTGCGCGTCGGGAAGGCCCCCGGCACTGCCGCCAGCCTGTCCGCCCTGACCGCCCGCCCGGCCAGCGCGCGCAGGGAGATCAGATGCGCCGCGTCGAGCGCGACGCCGGGCGCCTCGAGCGCCGCGCTCACAGCGCTTCCGTCGCGTCGAGGATGTCGGCGACGATCGCCCGGGCCGAGCGCCCCTCCGCCACCGCGCGCCAGGTGGGCACCAGCCGGTGCGCCAGCGCCTCGAGGGCGAGCGCGTCCACATCCGCCGGAACCGCGTGGTCGCGGCCGTCGAGCCAGGCCAGCGCCCGGGCCCCGGCGGCGAGCGCCAGCGAGCCCCGGGGAGAGACCGCGTGCTCGATCTCCGCGGCCAGCGGCCCCTCCCGCGTCGCCGTCACTAGCCGCACGATGTAATCCTTGAGCGCCGGCGCGAGATGGATGCCCGCCACCTCGCCGCGCGCCGCGCGCACCTCCGCGAGCGTCACCGCGGCGGGCGCGGCCGGCGCCTGCCGCGCCTCGCTCTCCACCAGGTCGAGGATCAGCCGCTCGGTGCGCGCGTCCGGCAGGTCCAGCACGACATGCAGCAGGAACCGGTCGAGCTGCGCCTCGGGCAGGGGAAAGGTGCCGTCATGCTCGATCGGGTTCTGCGTGGCAACGACGAGGAACGGGTCGGGCAGCGCATGGGTCGCGTCGCCGCTCGTCACCTGCCCCTCGGCCATAGCTTCCAGAAGCGCCGACTGCACCTTCGGCGGTGCCCGGTTCACCTCGTCGACCAGCACCAGGTTGTGGAAGACCGGCCCCGGCACGAACTCGAAGACGCCGCGCTCGGGGCGGAAGACCGGCGTGCCGGTCAGGTCCGCGGGCAGCAGGTCCGGCGTGCACTGGATGCGCGCGAAACTGCCCGCGACGCCCTGCGCGAGCCGCTTCGCGGCCCGCGTCTTGGCGAGCCCAGGCGCGCCCTCGATCAGCAGGTGTCCGCCGGTCAGCAATCCGACGAGCAGCCGCTCCACCAGCCGCTCCCGCCCGACGAGCTGGGCGGCGAGCGCGTCCGAGAGATCGCCGAGCGGATGGGCCCTCCGCTGCGAGGTCATGTCCATGCCGCGCTCCTTTCGCCGCGAGCCTAGCTCCGTGGCCGGCGACGCCGAAGCCCGCAGAAGGTCTTAGAGGGTGGCGTCGGATCGAAGGGCCCGGGCGGCGCCCTGTCGCGATATCTGGCCGTCGCTCAGGACCGGGAGCGCGCGCCACTCGATCCGCGGCGTCGGCTCGACCGTTCCGGCGGGGCCCGGAATCGGAAAGGCGATCACCCGTCGTTCCGGAAACAGCGCCCGGGCGGCTTCCGCCGTCTCGGCGGCAACAATGGCGACGCGGACCGGTGCGACCAGCACCGTGTCCGCGTCCAATAATGCAAATTGTCTCAACATTTACGTACTCCTAATGCGAGCAGGCAGACCTCATCATCCCGGCAGCCGGAGGGCGGAATCGCGGCGGTTCGAAGGCATCCGCCGGCGCGGCGACACGACGTTGCGTCGCCCACGCTCCGATTCCTGCCGGCACCCCTCAGGCCGCCCTGCCGGCGGCATGGACGCAGAGAATCTCGAACAGGATCGAGGCTCCGAGATAGGCCGTGCCGCCCGACGCGTCGAAGGGCGGCGACACCTCCACCAGATCGGCCCCGGCGAGCGTGACGCCGCCGAGTTCGCGCACCACCTGCAAGGCCTGGAACGAGGAGGGGCCGCCGACCTCCGGCGTGCCGGTTCCGGGCGCGAAGCAGGGATCGACGAAGTCGATGTCGTAGCTCAGATAGGCCGGCGCCGTGCCGACGATCGCGCGCGCCTCCTCCATCACCGCCGGAATCCCGCGGTCGAAGAGCTCCTCGATGGTGACGATGCGGATGCCGTTGGCCTGCGCGAAGTCGCGGTCCTCGCGGTCGTAGGCGGTGCCGCGGATGCCGATCTGGATCACCCGACGCGGGTCCAGCAGCCCCTCCTCCACGGCCCGGCGGAACGGCGTGCCATGGGTGTACATCGTGCCGCCGAAATAGCTGCGATAGAGATCGGTGTGACTGTCGAAATGGATCATGCCCAGGGGCGCGTCCCTGGCCAGCGCGCGCAGGATCGGCAAGCTGCACAGGTGATCGCCGCCCGCGGTCAGCGGCCAGATCCCCGCCGCCCGGACCTGCTCGTAGAACGCGGTCATCCGCGCCATCGTGTCCAGCAGATCGGCCGGGTTCGGCGCCACGTCGCCCAGATCGGCGCAGTTGAACGCCTCGAAGGGCCGCACGCCCGAGACGCCGTGCTCGGCGCGGATCATCGTCGACATGTCGCGCAGCTGCCGCGGCCCGTGCCGCGGCCCGGGCCGGTTCGTCGTGCCGCCGTCCCAGGGCGCGCCGATCAGCCCGACCTCGACCTCGCCGAGGCGCGGATGCTCCGGCGGCACGTGCGGCAGCCGCATGAAGGTCGGCACGCCCGCGTAGCGCGGCAGGTCGAAGCCCGAGACCGGGGCGAAAAACGGGTCTCCCATCGCGTTCTCCTCGCGGCATCGCCGATCCGCAGGCGCGGGCACGCCGCCGCGGCCGCGTCCGCCTGCCGGCTCATCGTGACCACGCCGCCCGCCGCGGCGCAACAGGCGATCCGCCTCTTCCGGCCCGGCGGCCGGCGCCCCCTGGATTCCCGCCCGATCCGCCCGAGATCCGGCGAAACGCGGAGCGCTTGGCACGACGATGGCAAAGACCGGCAGATCCCCTTCCCGACCGCCCCGCTACGTCTTCGTGGCGGGGCTCCACCGCTCGGGCACCTCGCTCGTTTCCCGGCTGCTCGGCGGCCATCCCGATGTCGCGACCATCGCGGGCTCGGGCGCGCCGGAGGAGGAGGGCGCCTACCTGCAGGGCGCCATCCCGCACACCGCGCGGAGCGGCATCCCCGGTGAATTCGCCTTCGATCCCGCCCAGCACCTGACCGAAGGCGGCGCCTATGACACGCTCGAGGTCCGGCGCCGCATCCGTCTCGACTGGGCGCCGTGGTTCGACCCCGCCCGGCCCTGGCGGCTCGAGAAATCCCCGGTCAACCTGCTCAGGACGCGCCTCTACCAGCAGCTCTTCCCGATGGCGCATTTCGTCCTCGTCGTCCGCCACCCGCTCGCCGTGACCCGCGCCACGGCGAAATGGAGCGCGGGGGGGAGGCGCGGCTGATGGCGCATTGGGCCGCCGCCCACGAGATCGCGCTCGACGATTTCGGCCATCTCCACAACGTGGTGATCCTGCGCTACGAGGATCTCTGCCGCGATCCCGTCGCCGCTCTCGCCGGCCTCCTGGCGTTCCTCGACCTCGATCCGTCCCTCGCCCCGGAAGCGGGCGCCCTGCGCGACGGGAATGCCGATTATCCCGGCCCCTCCACCTGCGCAATTCCGGCGGTCGCGGCGCGGCTCGGATACGCAGCCGATCCCTGCGCCGATCCCTGCCGCTGCGCCCCCCTCTCCGGCGGCGCGCTGGTCCGGCACGCGCTGCGCAGCCGGCGCGAGGCCGCGGCGGCCGCGTTCGCGGGGCGCCGGCCGCCGGCCGATCCGGACCTGGCCGGACCCGGACGCAAAACCTAAAGTGCATTAACTAATCGACCTTCCCCGCGGGGTCGCCGGAACTCCGTCCGGAGCCGCGTCCTTCCCTTTCAGGGTTGCGAAGGATGGGGTCAGGTGGAATTTCGGATCGTTCACGTCGCGCTCGGCGGGTGCCTCTCGGCGCCGCCTGTACCCTACGGTCTGACCGAGGATACCGGCGGGCATATCGCCTATGTGCTCGGAGCCGCCATGGCGCAGGCGAAGCGGGCCGACATCGCCTCCGTCGAGATCGTCACGCGCCGCTTCGATTCGCCCCAGACCGGGCGCCGCTTCGCCATGCCCGTCGAACAGGTGGCGCCCGGATGCCGGATCGTCCGCCTCGCCTCCGCACGCTCCGGCTACCTGGAGAAGGACGCGCTCCAGCGCGAGATCCCCTCGCTGCGCGCGGCGTTCCTGGCCCATCTCGCGGCGAATCCGCTGCCGCATGTCATCCATGCCCATTTCGCGGATGCCTTCGTCCTCGCCCGGGCGGCCCGCGCGCGCTTCGGCATCCCCGTGGTCTACACGCCCCATTCGCTCGGCGGCGACAAGCGCGGCTGCGGGCAGGGCTGTGCCGTGCCGTCCCGGCGTCTGGCGCGCGAACGCGCGGCGATCCGCACCGCCGACGCCATTCTCGCCTCCTCGCGCGACGAATCGGAACGGCAGATCGCCGCCTACGACCGCAGCGCCGCCGGCCGGACATGGCGCATCCATCCCGGCGTCACCCCGCCGCGTTCGGCCGATCCGCACCGGGCGCATGCGTTCCTCTCCGCCGAGCTGACCGATCCCGGCCGGCCGATCGTCCTCGCCGTGGCCCGCCCGGTCTGGAAGAAGAACCTCGCCGCGCTCGTCGAGGCCTTCGCGGGCTCGCCGGATCTGCGGGCGCGCGCCAACCTCGTGATCCTCGCCGGGCAGCGCGAAAGCCTGGTCTCCATCGGTGGCGAATCCGGGGCGGTGCTCGCCGACCTGCGCGCGCGGATAGACCGCCACGGCCTCGGCGGCCGGGTCGCGCTGCCCGACCGGCACAGCCCGGACGACGTGGCCGACCTCTACGCCCGCGCGGCCGAGGACGGCGTGTTCGCGAATCCGGCGCTGCACGAGCCCTTCGGGCTGACCATCGTGGAAGCCGCCCAGGCCGGCGTGCCGGTCGTCGCCACCGATCGCGGCGGCCCCGCCGACATCCTCCGCGCCATCGGCGCGGGCGCCCTCGTTCCGCCCGACGATCCCGCCGCGATCGCCGCCGCCTGCCGCGAAGCGCTCGACGATCCGGCGATCCGCGAAAGCGCCCGGCGCGCCCGGAAACACGCCCGCGCGCTCTTCGACTGGGACCGGTGGGCCGCGGCCTCCCTCCGCCCCTACCGCGAGATCGCCGCCCCGCACCGTCCGGCGCATCCGGCGCGGCGGCCGGCGGTCCGGCGCCTCCTCGCCAGCGACCTCGACGCCACGCTGACCGGCTCGCGCAGCGGTGCTGCGGCATTCGCCGCCTGGCGGCAGGCGCATCCCGACTGCCTCTTCGCGCTGATCACCGGCCGGCCGGTGCAGGAGGCGCGCCGCGTTCTGCGCGACTGGGGCCTCCCCGAACCCGACATCTACGCCACCTCCGTCGGCACCGAGATCTCGGATCCGCGACCGGGGCGCCGGCCTGGCGCTCGACGAAGACTATGCCGCGCGGCTCGATGCCGGCTGGTCGCCCGAGGAGGCCGCGGAGATCGCCGCCGGAACCGGTCTCGTCCCGCAGGCCCCCCACGAGCAGCGCCCCTGGAAGCGGTCCTTCCTCGGCACCGCGGAGGACGCCCGCCGCCTCCGCGCCGCGCTGGTCGCGCGCGAAGTGTCCGCCCGCGTCGTCGCCTCCCACGGACGCTTCATCGACCTCCTGCCGCCCCGCGGCGGCAAGGCCGCGGCGCTGCGCTATCTGGCGGAGCGGGCCGGGCTGGCGATGTCCGCCACGATCGCCGCCGGGGACAGCGGCAACGATCTCGACATGCTCCGCGCCGCCGGGCGCGCGCTGGTGCCGTCGAACGCCCTGCCGGAACTGCGCCTCGAGGGCGCCCATGTCCTGCGCAGCCCCTACGACCATGCCTGGGGAATCCTCGACGGGCTCGCCTGCGTTCTGGCGCTGGAACCGGTCTAGCGCGATGCGCGACCTCGCCCCTCCGCCCCCCGGCCGCCCCCTCGGCTGGTTCGTCCACCACCAGGGGCGCGGCCACGCCACCCGCACGGCCGCGCTCGTCAACGCCCTGCCGCCGGACCTCCCGGTCACGATCTTCTGCGCCCGCGACGACATCTTCCCGCCGCTTCGCGAAAACGCGCGGATCCGCCGGATTGCCTCGCTGTTCGAGCCGCGGGGCACCGAGCCCGCGGGCGCCGCCGCGCTCGAGACCCCAGAGACGCTGCACTGCGCCCCGGTCGGCTGGTCGGGCATCCGCGAGGCCACCGGCGAGATCGCCGCCTGGTTCCGGGACGCCGATCCGCTGCTCTTCGTCAGCGATGTCAGCGCCGAGATGGCGCAGCTCGCCCGCCTCTGCTCGGTGCCCCATGTCGCCGTCCTGCAGCACGGCGATCGCGACGATGCCGGCCACCGCGCCGCCTATGACGGTGCCGCCGGCCTCCTCGCCCCGTTCCACGCGGATCTCGCCCAGCCCGACTGGCCCGCCGCCATGCGCGCCAAGACCCATTTCGCACCCGGCCTCGGCCAGCCCGCGCCGATCCCCTCCCGGGCGGAGGCGCGGCGCGCGCTGGGCATCGCCCCCGGCGCGCGGGTCGCGCTCGTCCTCTCCGGCGCCGGCGGCGGCGGCATCTCCTCGGCGCCCCTGGGCATCGCCGCGCGCAGCTTTCCCGACTGGCGCTGGCTGAGCATTGGACCCGTCGGGCGGGACTGGCACGCCACCGAGCCCGCCAATCTCGCCCATCTGGGCTGGGTGGCCGATCCCGAGCGCCACATCGCCGCCGCCGACCTGGTCATAGGCTCCGCCGGCAACACCGTCTGCCAGCAGGTGCTCGCCGCCGGCCGCCCCTGGATCGTCGTTCCCGAATGGCGCTATTTCGACGAGCAGGTCCGCAAGGCCGAGGCCCTGGCCCGGGCCGGCGTCGCCCTGCATCTGGCCCATCCGCCCTCCAGCGCCGGTGCCTGGCGCGACGCCGTCCGCCGCGCCCTCGCCACCCAGGACCCCGCCCGCCAGCGCCGTCTCGTCGCGCCCGATCCGGCCGGGACGGCGGCGCGCTGGCTCACCGATCTCGCCCGCAGGCTCTGGGCGGAGCCGGTGGACGACCCCGAAAGGACAGTCCCATGCCCGACACCTCCGTCCTGACCATCGCCGCCGGCCGGGCGGCCCATCTGGCGAACCTCGTCCGCGGGCTCGCACAGCAATCCGAGCCGCCGTGCGAGCTGATCGTCGCCCGCATGCAGTTCGAGCCCTATCGCGACCTGCCGGCGGCGCCCTTCCCGGTCCGCCAGATCCCCGTCGCGGCGCCCGAGGACGGGGCCGGCATGCCGCTCGCGCTCGCCCGCAACACCGCCGGCGCCGCCGCCGCGGGCGATCTGCTGATCTTCCTCGACGCCGATTGCATCCCGCACCCCGACCTGGTCGCCGATTACCGTCGCGCCGCCGCCGCGGCGGGCGGGGGCGTCCTCATGGGCGAGGTCCTCTATCTCCCCGAGGGCGCGGCGGAGAGCATCGACTTCGACCGCTTCGCCGCCCTCGGCCAGCGCCACGAGGACCGGCGCGGCCCCCCGACCGGCCTCCTCGATCCCTGCACCGACCATCGCTGCTTCTGGTCGCTGAACTTCGCCCTCTCCCGCGCTACCTGGGAGGCGTCGGGCGGTTTCGACCCGCGCTTCCGCGGCTATGGCGGCGAGGACACCGATTTCGGCCGCACGCTCGAGGCCCGCGACGTGCCGCTCTGGTGGGCGCGGGGCGCCCGCGTCTTCCACCAGTACCACCCCCACACCATGCCCCCGGTGAGACACGTCGCCTCGATCCTGCGCAACACCGAGGTCTTCGCCGCGAAATGGGGCGAGCGCACGATGCAGCACTGGCTGCGCGCCTTCCGCCTCATGGGGCTGATCGGCGAGGGGCCGGACGGGCTCGCGCTCCTCCGCGAGGTCACCGAGGAGGACATCGCCTTCTGCCGTCCCGCGCCCGGCCGCGCCTATGCGAGTTCGCTGCGCGTGCTCGACTATCTCGAGGGCCGCAGGCGCGAAGCGGGGTGAGGATCGCCGTCGTCGCCCATCCCCGCCACCCGATCGCGGAACCCTTCCAGGGCGGCATGGAGGCCCATGCCTTCCACCTCGTCCGCGGCCTCGCCGCCCGCGGCCACGACGTCACGCTCTTCGCCGCCGGCGACAGCGACGCCGGCGTTCCGCTGGTGCCGATCCTGCCGCGCCACGCCGATGCCGACCTGCCCTGGCAGCGTTTCGGCGGCACCGACAGGCTCCGCGCCCATATCGAGGGCGGACTCGCCCGGATCGCGCCCCGCCTCCGCGACGGCGGCTTCGACGTCATCCACAACAACACCATCCATCCCCGCCTGCCGGCCCTCGCCCGCGACGCGCGGCTGCCGATGCTGACCTCGCTCCACGTGCCGCCCTTCCCCCTGCTCGCCGCCGCGATCCGGGAGGGGCGGGCCCCCTGGTCGCGCCTCACCATCTGCTCGGCGGCGCATGAGCGCGCCTGGTGGCCCGCCGGCCCGCCGCCCGAGGCGTCCATCGTCGCGAACGGCATCGATCTCGGCCACTGGCGCTACCGCCCCGTGAGTCGCCACCGGCACGCCGTCTGGCTCGGCCGTATGGCGCGGCCCAAGGCGCCCCACCTGGCGATCGCGGCGGCCCGCGCCGCCGGGCTGCCGCTCGACCTCGCCGGGCCAGTGGACGACCGGGACTATTTCGAGTCCGTGGTCCGCCCGGCCCTCGGCGGCTCCGTCCGCCATCGCGGCACCCTCACCGGGGAGGCCCTGCGCGACCTCGTCGCCGGCGCCGCCGTGCTCCTCGTCACCCCCGACTGGGAGGAGCCCTTCGGCCTCGCCGCGATCGAGGCGATGGCCTGCGGCACGCCCGTCGCAGGCATCGACCGCGGCGCGGTCGGAGAAGTGGTGGGCGAGGCGGGCGTGCTCGCCCCGCCGGGCGATTCCGCCGCCCTGGCGCGCGCCGCCCTCGCGGCGCTGGAAATCCCCCGCGCCGTGCCCCGCGCCCGCGCCGCCCGGCTCTACGGTCTCGACGCCATGCTCGACGGCTACGAGCGCCTCTACCGCTTGGCGCGGGAGCGGGCGGATGCGGTGATCGCGTGATCGGAGCGCCGCGTCTCCGCCGGCCGCGGCGCGACGCCTCTGCTCATCGCTCCGCGGAGACGGTCCCGGAATTCGGCATCCGGAAGGTGAAGGCCGTCCTGCCCTCCTCCGAGTCGACCGACAGCGTGCCGCCGTGGCCCTTGGCGATCTCCGACGCTATGAACAGTCCCAGTCCAAGCCCTTCCCGGCTGGGGCGGTCGCGTCTGCGCTCGAACGGCTGGAAGAGCGTGGGCAGCATCTCGTCGGCGATCTTCTCGCCCCTGTTCGCGACCCACAGCACGAACGTGTCCGGCGTCGCCCGGGCGCCGACCTCGACCGGCATTCCCCCGGAGCCGTGGGTGATCGCGTTGGCGAGAAGGTTCGAGAAGAGCTGCGAGACCCGCGGGAGGTCGCAGACGACCGCGGTATCGAGGTCGAGATCGGCGTCGATGGGCTGATCGGGTGCGACCGGCTGCAGTTCCGCGATGATCTGGCGCAGCGAGGCGGCGAGATTACGGGTCGGCGCCCGCTCGATGACGATCCCGCCGCCGCTGCGCTTGCGCGCCTGGTCGAGCAGGTTCTCGATCAGAAGCCCCATGCGGTTGACGGAGGCGCGCATCAGCTCGACAAGGTCCCGGGCCGGCTCGTCGATCTCGTGCCGCTCCATCATCCGCAGGCCGGCCGTCAGCGAATTGACCGGGTTGCGCAGGTCGTGAGCCAGAATCGCGATGAACTGCTCCTGAATCTCCGCCAGGGTGCGCTCGTGGCTGAGCTCGCCGTGGCTCCGGGACAGGGCGTCATGGCTTCGCGACAGGGCGTCGTCGGTATCGAGAACCTGCCCGATCATCTTGGCGAAGAGCCGGAACATCGACAGGACCTGGTCGTCCTTCACCATGCGCGGCTCGGGGTCGATCGCGCAGAGCGTCCCGAAGAAGGACCCGTCCTTCCTGCGGATCGGAAGCGAGACATAGCTGCGGAAGCCGTAGCGCGACGGGCAGTGGTGACCGACATAGATCGGGTCGCTGCCCACGTCGTCGATCACGATTTCGCGGTCGTATTGCCTGACCTCGTTGCAGAGCGTGCTTTCGACATCGAGTTCGTCGCCGGCCTCGAGGCCGAAGGAAATCCGGTCCAGCGACCGGCAGGTGACCCATCTCGATTCGGTCACGCGCGCCACCGCCACGAACCCCATGCCGGTCGCAAGCATGAGGGTCTCGAGCAATGTCGGCACGGTCTTGCTTCGCCCGATCGCGTCGATGTCGTCCTGGAAGTCGTGCTGTACGGTCAAATCGTCTGAACTTCCGAATGAATGCCGCAAATGCCGGACGGGCTGCGGCAGCCCTAGATTAAAGCGGGCGCGTCGTCATCCCTGTTAACACGTCGCCCGCGCGGCGTCTCCGACAGCGCGCGGCGATCCGGTCGCGTGGCGGCCTCCGGGGCGGCCCCGAATACAAATTTCCGCGAGATCGCGGATCGGCCCATCGCCGCGAATCGATTCCGACTCCGACGGAAATCCGACAGGACTCCGACAGGATTCCGACAGCCGTTTCCGGGGTCCGGGACAGGGGGCACCCACCGGTCGCCCCCTTCACGGCTGCGGGCTACTCCGCCGCCTCGACGGTCGAATCGTCGGTGATCGGGACGGCGTTCACGTCTGGGCGCCCAGACCTCGAACATCGCTTCGGGCGAGCGCAGGTTGGTCTTCGGATGGCGCTTCCGGGTGGGAACTTGCAGGCGTCGCGAACGAAGAGGACGGGGGTATCGTTGCCCCCATGTCCCAGTAGCCGTCTCCGGCGAAGAATATCGGCGAGAAGCCCCGCACGTGGCGCTCGGCACCGGCCGCGCCCTGCCCGCCGGCGACAATGGACCGGCGCGCCAGAACCTCGGTCTCGCTGCCCGGCTCGAAGAGCTTCGCGCAGGTGAATTCGTGATGTCCCGAACACCCCGCTCGGGGAGAGGGGCTGGACCTCGAGTGCATTCTCGACACGCATCCCCGTGCCGATCACCCAATGGCTGCAGGACGGCACCGATCGACGCACGGCGATCGGAGTGAAGGTAAAGGAGATCTCCAGCCTCTTGCGCGACGTCCGAGGTTCGTTCTCCTCAGGAGCTGAAGCCTAACACCGGTCCGAAATTTGGCGTCCACGTCCGTACTTACCCTCCGTTCGTCTAGAGTTGATCCGGGGCGCCCCCCGATGTCGGCGGAATACGGATCTCCGTCCCGGTACTTCGAATGCATTCTGCGAGTGCTCCATCCGGCCACGTATCGGTAATCAGCATGCCAATCTCTTCGAGCCGGGCGACGCGCGCGAAGTGCGTGCGGCCGAACTTGCTACTGTCGATCAGGAATTTGCGGTCCGCGCTCTGGCGCATCATCGCCCGTTTGACCGCGTCGAACCCTTCGACCGCTTCGGTCACCCCGGCCTCGTTCAGCCCTGCGGCACCCAGGAAGCAGGCGTTTACGTGATAGCCGGCGAGGTACTCGCAGGTCTCGGGGCCGACGACGGCGGCTTCTTCACGCAGGTACGTACCTGCCGTCAGACATACTCGTGCGGCCGGACTTTCTCCTAGAATCATCGCTACGGGAAGGGAGTTGGTAATCGCCGTGACGCGGCGTTCCGCCAAGGCGAGCGCGCGGGCGAATTCCATCGTCGTAGTACCCGCATCAATCATGATCGTATCCCCGTCGGCGACGAGCGAGGCGGCAAAACGGCCCAAGCGCTCGCGAACGGTAATACGCTCGAGGCGGCGTTCGTGCATGCTGAGATGGCCGGGCACAGGGGCGGAGGCGCCGCCATAAGCGCGGGTCAACAACCCCTCTTCGCTGAGGTCGTCCATGTCACGGCGGACGGTCTCGGTGGTGACGCCGAATTGCGCGGCGAGATCGGAGACCCTGACATGAGTCTTGAGGCGCAATTCGAGAAGGATTTGCCGGCGTCTGTCGGCCTTCTTTCGTCGCTTCGGCGCCGGGGCGTCGTTCATCGCTGATCCCGCCCGTTCAACGTTCTGTGCATATTATCTGTGGTCAACCCAAAGTTTCCAGTACTATTTTATTGCATGCCACAGAATTTGCTGCTGTCTTCGGAGGCAGCGCGCTCGGTAATCGACGCATTCCGTATCGGGAGGAGAACCCATGATGCCCCATGGCAAGATCTACGCGAGCACCGCTCTCGCAGCGTTCGCATTCACGGCTTCAGCCGCATTCGCGCAGGAGAGCTGCGAGAACCGAGGTGCGCTCGACGCGCAGTATTGCGACGCTAACGGTGATCTCGTCGCCGATGCGCCCGAGGATGAGAGTCAACTGAAGAACCCCGATACGCTCGTCTTTGCCTATACGCCGGTAGAGGACCCGGCGATCTACGAGGACATCTGGACCCCTTTCATAAAGCATCTTGAGGAGGTCACCGGCAAGGACGTGCAGTTCTTCGCGGTGCAGTCGAACTCGGCCGAGGTCGAGGCGATGCGCTCGGGCCGCCTGCATATCGCCGGCTTCTCGACCGGGCCGACGCCCTTTGCGGTGAATCTCGCCGGTGCCGTGCCCTTCGCCATCATGGGCGCCGATGACGGCCGCTTCGGCTATACGCTGCAGGTCTTCACCCAGGCCGACAGCGACATCGAGGAGGTTGCCGACCTTGCCGGCAAGCGCGTGGCACATACCTCGCCGACCTCGAACTCCGGCAACCAGGCGCCGCGCGCACTCTTCCCCGATCTCGGCGTGGTCCCGGGCGAGGATTACGAGGTCACCTATTCGGGTAGCCACGACCAGTCGATGCTGGGCGTGGTCGCCGGTGACTACGACGCCGCGCCGGTCGCTTCCGAGGTAGTCGACCGGATGGCCGAGCGCGATCTCTACGACCCCGAGAGCGTGCGGATGATCTGGGAGAGCAAGCCCTTTCCAACCACCTCCTACACCTATGCCCACGACTTGGCGCCCGAGTTGAAGGAAAGCATCGAGGAGGCGTTTTTCTCCTTCGAATTCGAGGGCACCGAGCTGGGCGAGGAGTTCCAGGGCGTGTCCAAGTTCATCCCCATCACCTACGAGGACCAGTGGGAGGTGATCCGGCAGATCCAGGAAGCCAACGGCGTCGAATACACGCCCCAGGCTCTGGCCGCCGAATAACCACACCCTGTCGGGGCCGGTCCCCGGCCCCGCGACGGAGCGATGTGATGCTGACGATCACCGACCTCGTGAAACGATACGGCGGCGGCGACCCCGTGCTCAAGAACCTCGACCTGAGGATCGAGGGCGAAAGCGTGGTCTCCATCATCGGCTCCTCAGGCGCGGGGAAGTCCACGCTCCTGCGCTGCATCAACCGCCTGGTGGAGCCCACATCGGGCTCCATCGTGCTGAACGGCACCGAACTCACCACGCTGCGCGGCAAGAGTCTTCGCGCCGCGCGGCGCAAGATCGGCATGGTCTTCCAGGGCTTCAACCTGGTTGACCGGCTGACGGTGATGGAGAACGTCCAGTCCGGTCGGCTCGGCTACATCTCCACATGGGCCGCGATCACCCGCAGATATCCGAAATCCGACATCCGCCGCGCCTTCGAACTGATGGAGCGGGTCGGCATTGCCCATTACGCCGACACCCGCGCCGACCAGCTCTCCGGCGGCGAGCGCCAGCGCGTCGGCGTCGTCCGCGCGCTGATGCAGGAACCCGACATCCTGCTGGCCGACGAGCCCACCGCTTCGCTCGACCCCAAGACCTCCGAGCAGATCATGGGCCTGCTGCGCGACCTTGCCGGCGAGCTGAAGCTGCCCGTCCTGATCAACATCCACAACGTCGCCGAGGCCAAGGAATATACCGACCGCATCGTCGGCATGCGCTACGGCCGCATCATCTTCGACAACGCGCCCGCATCCCTCGACCAGGCGGCGATGGACCGGATCTATTCCGGCAGCCCCCATGCCGACCGCAGCGACGACCTGCGGGAGGCGTCGTGAGCGCCGCCGTGCGCGACACCTGGCGCAAGCCGCCCTTCATCACCAACCCGGTGCTCCGCTGGGCAGTCTGGCTCGGCGCAGCCGGCTATTTCCTCTGGGTCGGCGCCACCATGCCGATCGACTGGGCGCGCGTGGTCGAGGGGGTGGAGCGCGCTGGGCGCATCTTCGGCGGCGGCTTCCCTCCCTCCTTCGAACGCTCGGGGCTCCTGATCGACGGCTTCCTCGAAAGCCTCAAGATCGCGATCCTGGCCACCGCCGGCGGGGTGCTCCTGTCGATCCCCATCGCCTTCATGTCCGCGCGCAACGTGGCCCCCCTGCCCGTCTTCTATCTCGGCCGGGCCATCGTCATCGTCGCGCGCAGCTTCCACCCGGTCATCGTCGCGATCCTCTTCGTCAAGGCGGTGGGCTTCGGCCCCTTCGCCGGCGTGCTCACCCTGATCGTCTACTCGATCGGCTTCGTCGCCAAGATGCTGGCCGAGCGCATCGAGGAGATCGATTTCGGCCAGGTGGAGGCGATGCGCGCCGCCGGCGCGCCCTATTTCTCGACGCTGACCTACGCCATCTTCCCCCAGATCATGCCGCGCCAGATCGGCCTGTCGATCTACCAGCTCGATTCCAACCTGCGTGCCTCCGCGGTGGTGGGCATCGTCGGCGCTGGCGGCATCGGCTCGACGTTGGCCAATGCCTTCGGCCGCTACGACTACGATTTCGCCTTCGCCATCACCATCGTCATCGTCATCGTCATCCTCCTCTCCGAGGGGGTCTCGGGCATAATCAGGAAGCGCCTCCAGTGACCACGATCCGCGAACAGTTCGGCCGCGACGAATGGGCCCGCTTCTCGCCCCGGCAGAAGCTGCGCCGCTGGGCCACGATGGCGCTGGCCGCCGCCGTCATCGCCTGGGCGATCGGCTCGATCGAGGTCGTCTGGCCCTGGGTCTGGAGCGCGCCCGAGCAGATCGGCGACCTCTTCGGGCGGATGTATCCGCCCGACCCCACCAACCTCGCCACCATCCTGCAGGTGATGTGGCAGACGGTGAACATCGCCACCTTCGCCACCGCCTTCGCGGTGCTGGTCTCCCTGCCCGTCGCCTGGCTCGCCGCCCAGAACACCACCCCCAACCGCGCCACGCTCTGGCTCGGCCGGCTGATCCTGGTCACCTCGCGCTCGGTCAACACGATCATCTGGGCGCTTCTTTTCGTCGCCATCTTCGGCCCCGGCGTGGTCGCCGGAATCGTGGCGATCATGTTCCGCTCGATCGGCTTCATCGGCAAGCTCCTCGGCGAGGCGATCGAGGAGATCGACAAGCGCCCGGTCGAGGCGCTGGAGGCAACCGGCGCCTCGCGCTTCAAGGTCATCGCCTATGCCATCGTGCCCCAGGTCATGCCGACCTTCTGGGCGGTGTCGATCCTGCGCTGGGACATCAACCTGCGCGAATCCACCGTGCTCGGCCTCGTGGGCGCGGGTGGCATCGGCATCATCCTGCAGGGCGCGATCGACACCTTCAACTGGCCCGAAGCCGCCACCGTGCTGCTCGCCATCCTGGCGCTGGTGATCCTGGGTGAGGTCGTCTCGGCCTTCCTGCGCCGCCGCATCCTGTGACCGTCCCTGCCCCGACGGAGCCGGCCTGTGCTTTTGAGGCCTATCTCCAGGTGCGCGCGCGGCTGCCGGACGCCGAATTCCCGGCGACGTGGCGGACTGCCCGCTGTCTTGCCGAGATCGCCGTGCCGTTCGATCTGATCCTTCTGGACGCCTATGGGGTGCTGAATGTTGGCGAGAGTGCAATCCCCGGCGCGGCCGCACAGATCGCCGCCCTCCGAGCGTCGGGCAAGGCCGTTATGGTAGTGTCGAACTCCGCGGGCTATCCCAAGCACCGGATGATGCAGCGCTATGCCTGGCTAGGGTTCGACTTCGCCCCGGACGAGGTGGTGACAAGCCGTGAGGCCCTTCTGGCCCATCTCGCCACTCTGCCGCCCCTCCGCTGGGGCCTGATGATCGGTGCTGCGGCAGGCACCGTCAAATTGGGGAGGATCAACGGAATTGTTCTTGCTGACGAGCCTACGGCCTACGACGCGGTGGAAGGATTTCTGATGATCGGATCGGACGGCTGGAGCGAGGGTCGGCAGGCCCTGCTCGAGGCGAGTTTGCTGGCCCGGCCACGCCCGGTCTATGTGGGAAATCCCGACATCGTCGCCCCGCGAGAAGATGGATTGACGCAGGAGCCGGGCTATTTCGCGCATCGCCTGGCCGACGCCACCGGGATCACGCCGCGCTTCTTCGGCAAGCCCTTTCCCGATATCTACGACCTCGCCATGTCCCGCAACGCCGTTCACCCCTCCCGCGTGCTGATGGTGGGCGACACCCTTCATACCGACGTGCTTGGGGGCCGCCGGATGGGCTTCGCAACGGCGCTGGTGACAGATCACGGATCGCTTGTCGGTCTGGATGTGGCCGAGGCTATTCGACGCTCCGGTATCGTACCGGACTATGTCATGGGCGAGATCTAGAACCCTGTCCGGTCTGACTTTCCGAAGCTCGGATTTGCAAGCCCATGACGGCCGGGGAGTTCCGCCAGGGCGAGCAAGGGCCGTCCGGATGCTCTGGATCCAGGCGGCGGACCGAGCGGCGTCTATGCCAGGCCTCGGCCGTATCCGCTCGATCGCGGCGAACCCCGAAATCTCAGTCGTGACGCAGGACATCCTCCCGACTGGAATGCTCCGCATTTCACGGGACAGTCCGGCTGCGATTGAGCGCGGCGCGAGCTCATGCGCAGCGCGGAATGGATGGACCGTGTTGTAGTCGGTGATCCGCTCGTCGACGAGTCCGGACACTGTTTGGGCGTCCGGCAGCGGCGTTACGCGGACGTAGTCGCGCTTGAGGGTCTTCACGAAGGCCTCGCTCCTGCCATTGCTCTCCGGTGACCGGACGGGCGTGAAGCAGGGAACGAGGCCGACGGCGACGGCGAAGTCGCGTCCTGCGGACCCTTGGCAGTGTAGCAGCTGCCATTGTCGGAAAGATGCTCGACCGGGTGCGGAGCACGATCGGCCCCGAAGCGTCGCTCGACGGTGGCCAGCATCACGTCGCGATCCCACGGGTAGTGCCCCACTCCGTGGTGTAGGAGGCCGCGCGCGAAGCCCTTGGCGTAGCGCAGCGCGTGGCCGGGCTGGCGGCCATCGCGCGTCTTCGTAGTCTGAGGTTGTTCGACGACCGAAGACAACGAAGGAGAGCACGATGACCGAGGCTATGATCAACCTTCCGGAGGCGATCTCCAAGAGCGACGACACCGATTTTCTGCGTGAGCTGATCCAGGATGCGGCGCAGCGGCTGATGGAGATCGAGGTGGGCGCCGTGTGCGGGGCCGGTCTGCGCGAGCGAACGCCGGACCGGGGGAACCAGCGCAACGGCTACCGGCCGCGCCGCTGGGATACGCGGGCCGGGACGATCGGGCTGAACATTCCCAAGCTGAGGAAGGGGAGCTACTTCCCGACCTTTCTCGAGCCGCGCAGGACGGCGGAGAAGGCGCTGATGGCGGTGGTGCAGGAAGCCTACATCCACGGCGTCTCCACTCGAGCGGTGGACGACCTGGTGCGCGCCATGGGGCTGACGGGCACCTCCAAAAGCCAGGTCTCGCGGCTCTGCGAAGAGATCGACGAACGCGTCCAGGCCTTCCTGAACCGACCGCTGGAGGGCGATTGGCCCTTCCTGTGGCTCGACGCCACCTACGTGAAGCTGCGCGAGGGCGGTGGGGTTGTCTCGATGGCGGTGATAGTGGCCGTCGCAGTCAACTCGGATGGCCGCCGCGAGATACTCGGCATCACGGTCATGCCCTCCGAAGCCGAGACGTTCTGGGCGGACTTCCTGCGTTCGCTGACCCGCCGCGGCCTGCGGGGCGTGCAGATGGTAATCAGCGATGCGCACGAGGGCCTCAAGGCCGCTGCAAGCAAGGTCCTGGGCGCCGGATGGCAGCGCTGCCGGGTGGGGCCGTTGAAAAAGGCGCGATCTGCTGATTCCATCTTCATGGCGGCATCATGTGGAGGGTGGCATGATCGGCAGTCGGACCCGAGATCAGTTGGAATTCTTTGTCTGCGGATCGGCTCGCGTGACCTCGTCCCCGACGATCACATCCTCGCCCGCGTCGACCGGGTTATCGACCTTGGCTGGCTTCGCGCGGAGGTGGCCGATCTCTACGCGCCAGGTGTTGGCCGACCGGGCATCGATCCGGAAGCCGCGGTCCGCCTGATGCTCGCGGGCTTCCTGCTCGGCATCGTCCATGACCGGCGCCTCCTGCGAGAAGCGCAAGTGAACCTGGCGATCCGCTGGTTCGCGGGCTTCGGCTTGAACGACAGGCTGCCGGATCATTCCTCGCTCACGCGCATCCGTCAGAGATGGGGCGCCGATCGGTTCCGGCGCATCTTCGAACGCACGGTGCGGGACTGCGTCGGCGCCGGGATCGCCAAGGGCGAGGTCGTGCATGTTGATGCGTCTCTGATCCGGGCCGACGTGTCCTGGGAGAGCCTCGTGGTGCGTCATGTCGATGCGGTGGCGACTGAGAACGGCGATCCTGTGCAGGAAGCGGAGACGGTTCGGGCCCGCAACTCGAAGAAGACCGGCAAGTTCAAGAAGGTCTGCCTCACCGATCCCGATGCGAGCATGGCGACGTCAGGGCGCAACCGTCGCCTGGAGCCCAGCTACAAGCAGCATGGCGTCGTGGACGATGTCTTCGGCGTGGTTCTCGACGTCGAGGTCACGACCGGGGAAGTGAACGAAGGCGAAGAGATCCTCGCCCGCCTCGATGCTGTCGAGAAGACGACCGGGACCAAAGTCGAGACGGTGACGGCGGATGCCGGCTATGCCTATGCCAAGATCTACGGCGGGCTCGAACGCCGGAAGATCGCCGCCGTCATTCCGGCCAAGGCCGAACCGATCCGCAGCCCGGTCCCGATGCGCCGGTTCCGCTACGACGCGAAGCACGACATCCTGAAATGCCCCCGGGGCAAAAAGCTCAAGGCCGGACGGGCCATCAAGCATGGGCGCTTCTTCACATCCCGGGCGCGCGACTGCCGCGGATGCGATCTCGCCCGTCTCTGCCTGTCGAAGGGGCGCGTGAACAAGGCCGTCGTGCTCGGGAATGATTACCCCGCCCTTCTGCGCGCGCGACGCCGTCGCGAGAGATGGTCGGAGGAAGACCGGGACCTCTACCAGCGCCACCGCTGGCGGTCGGAGGGCTACCATGGCGAGGCGAAGACCTGGCATGGGCTCGCCCGCGCGGTCCGGCGCGGTCTCCAGAACATGCGTATCCAGGCCTTCCTCACGGCGGCAGCGGTCAACCTCAAGAGGCTGGCGGCTGCGCTCTGCTCGGCGCTCGCACGCATTCTGTCGATTGCAGCTGGATGGGCCCGTTCGACGGCGCCGATGAACGCGAATGGCGAAAACCAGCCTGACGTTCAAGAAAGGGAACCGGCCATGGCAGCGTAGGCCGCAGCGGCCCGTTCTCGGCGCAATTCTTCAACGGCCCCCGGGTGCATTTTCAGCGCAATCTCCTGGCTCGCGTGAGCAAAGCCAACAAGCCGGTGGTCAGCGCCGTGGTGAAGACCGTCTTCGCCGAGAAGGACCGGGACCAGGCCCACGCCCGGTGGCGCGAGGTCGCCGACAGCCTGCGTGACCGGTTCAGGGATGTCGCCGAACTGATGGACGCGGCCGAGCACGACGTCCTCGCCTACATGGCCTTCGACGAGAGCCTGCGCTCGAAGTTGCACAGCACCAACCCGCTGGAGCGCGTCAACAAGGAGATCAAGCGGCGCACCAACGTCGTCGGCATCTTCCCCAACCGCGAGGCCGTCGTTCGCCTCGTCGGCGCGCTCATGCTGGAGCAAAACGATGAGTGGGCCGTCAGCCGCCGCTACATGCCCGTGGAAAAACTGACAGGCCTGTGCGACGATAACCCTGATGCGGCCATGATCGCCGCTCAGTGAACGAGCGACACCAGCTATGAAGAAGCAGGTGGACGCCAGTTCCTACACCATCCCTCGGGACACTACCGCGACAATGGCGAATGGGTTGGTCCTGATCTACAAGCGCCTCGAATCTGGCAGCTTCATCTCCTATGGCCTTTGTCAACGGTTCTGGCCGCAGGAGAAATTCCCCCTTCGGCAGGTGGCGATCCTGATATGGCACGATCCGCATAGGTGAGGACGCCGGGTAATATCGACGGTCGCTCAGACTCCTATTCGGGGATTGGATACCCCATGATGACGGTGCGTCGGAGGGCTGCCTCGTTCTGGCCACGGACGTGGGCGTTGTCACCTGTCCAACATGAACTCGAGGATCCCCTCTACCGCTCCCGACGTCCTCGCTGATGCGGAGCGTTGATGAATGCGTAGCTCAGGCGCCGATCGGCACCCGCTGGCCGATCGACCAGATGAAGCAGAGAAGTTCGCGGGCGACGGCGGCGGTGACGACCACCGAGCGCTTGCCGCGCGCGCTGAGCCGACGGTAGGTCTTATGCAGCCGCAGCTGCGCCTTCCACGCCAGCGCGATGATTTCCTGCGGCACGGGCGGACGGTGCTGCTTCATCCAAACGCCGACCTTCGGCGTCGTGCGATAGTTCCAGGCCGCCTCGCACAGAACCGAGCGCGCGATGGAACTGCCCGCCTTGGTGATGCCGCGCGGTCGAACGGTGCTGCCGGAACTGTGCTCGCCGGGTGCGAGTCCGAAGTAGGCGACCAGTTGGCGCGGATGAGCGAAGCGGGAGAAGTCGCCGACTTCGGCGAGAACCGTGGCCGCGACGATGGGACCGACGCCCCTGAGCGCCTGGAGGGCCTGCATCTGCGCCGCCCAAGGCGAAGCAGCGAGGAGTTCCTTGATCTGTCCCTCGACGCCGGCCTTATGGTCCTCGTCGCGTTCGAGCGCGTTGAGGTAGAACTGGAACGCGATCTGCTGGGCCGGATGCGCAAAGTGGCGGTTCAGCATCCACTTGCGATGCCGTGTGCTCCACGCCTTGCCCTCGAAACGCACGTCGTGGCGGAGCAGGAAGGCCTGGATGCGGATGCGGTCGCGGCGCACGTCCTGAGCCGCCGCGTGACGGGCCCGGACCAGATCGCGTAGCGCCTCGTGCAACGGGTCCGGCACCCACACGTAAGTCAACTCGCCGGCCCGCAGCAGGCGTGCCAGCGCGTTCGCGTCGCGCCGGTCGTTCTTGATCCGGTCGCCTGGCTTGCGGGGCGTCAATGAAGGCGCGCAGACACGGCAGGAGAACCCCATCCCGGCGATCTGGCGCTGGACGCTGTAGCCACACGACCCCGCCTCGTAGACGAACTCGACGGCCCCGTGCCGGCGGCCGAGGCGGCGCACCAGCTTTGCGATGGCCTCCGGGACGTTCTCGACCGTCCCGACATGGCGGACCTCGCCCTCTCGCCCCGCATCTGCGACCGCGATGGAGATCGTCGCCTTGTGGACGTCGAGACCGACGAACGCACGAACCTCTTCCATGTTGTTTCCTCCTGGCTTGCTGGGTCCACACCCAGATGTCGGGGAGGATGCGGACCGGACGGCAGGAAAGGCCATGTCATCTGGCCTAAGGTTCAGGACGGGGTGATGCGGCTGTCGCGGGCACAGTTCGAGGCTCTCTTTGAAGGCCTGGATTGGAAACGGGTGATGGCCCGTCGCGTGGCGGCTCCGGTGGTGGCCGGGTAAGGAATTGCCATATTTTACTGGGTCATCCGGTCCGCAGCGGTAGACTGGCCGCGGCCGTCGACCGGCATAGACGACATGCAGGCGCCGACCGCATCTGGCGCACGACACCAACCCTGCCAGAAGAGCACCGCCACCACGTCCCGATTTGACGCCGCCGGTTCGGCCGAAGGCGTTCCGCGCGAGCTGGGCCTGATTGCGTTCATATTGGTCCCACTCGATGTAGCCGGCATGGTGGTCCTTCAGAACCACCTCCCAGTCCTCGGGCGCCTTGCGATTATTGTAGCTGACATGGGCGCGACCGTCGCGGAGCTCGGTCTTCCGGCCCGTCTTACCGTAGGTATAGACCCCGGCGTAGAACATGTTCTTCAGCACGCCGATGACGTTGCGATATCGAATGGGTCTCCAAGCGAAGGAGGTCAGGCGGACGCCGTCGGACGGCTTCGGGAAATGCACGCCCTCGTTCGCCATCGAGAGCAGGACCTACCTGGCACTGCCGATGTCCTGGAACCGGGCGAAGATCAGCCGGATCACCTCCTGGATGCGCTGGTCCGGGTCGAGCATGAGCCCGGCAGAGCTCACATCGACGCTGACACTGGCGATTGGGTGGGCCGCGCCGCGTTCCACCTCGCCCCCGTAGTGGACCGGATGGCGATGCTGCTGAAAGCGCTCCGGCAAGCTGTTCATGGACGGTCCGGAGGGAACCGTGGCCCCTGTGGGGCCGCGTAAGCCCCGCAGGACGCCGCGCTGGTCGCTGATCCGTCGCGAGGCCGGGTAGTGCCCCACTCCGTGGTGTAGGAGGCCGCGCGCGAAGCCCTTGGCGTAGCGCAGCGCGTGGCCGGGCTGGCGGCCATCGCGCGTCTTCGTAGTCTGAGGTTGTTCGACGACCGAAGACAACGAAGGAGAGCACGATGACCGAGGCTATGATCAACCTTCCGGAGGCGATCTCCAAGAGCGACGACACCGATTTTCTGCGTGAGCTGATCCAGGATGCGGCGCAGCGGCTGATGGAGATCGAGGTGGGCGCCGTGTGCGGGGCCGGTCTGCGCGAGCGAACGCCGGACCGGGGGAACCAGCGCAACGGCTACCGGCCGCGCCGCTGGGATACGCGGGCCGGGACGATCGGGCTGAACATTCCCAAGCTGAGGAAGGGGAGCTACTTCCCGACCTTTCTCGAGCCGCGGCGGACGGCGGAGAAGGCGCTGATGGCGGTGGTGCAGGAAGCCTACATCCACGGCGTCTCCACTCGAGCGGTGGACGACCTGGTGCGCGCCATGGGGCTGACGGGCACCTCCAAAAGCCAGGTCTCGCGGCTCTGCGAAGAGATCGACGAACGCGTCCAGGCCTTCCTGAACCGACCGCTGGAGGGCGATTGGCCCTTCCTGTGGCTCGACGCCACCTACGTGAAGCTGCGCGAGGGCGGTCGGGTTGTCTCGATGGCGGTGATAGTGGCCGTCGCAGTCAACTCGGATGGCCGCCGCGAGATACTCGGCATCACGGTCATGCCCTCCGAAGCCGAGACGTTCTGGGCGGACTTCCTGCGTTCGCTGACCCGCCGCGGCCTGCGGGGCGTGCAGATGGTAATCAGCGATGCGCACGAGGGCCTCAAGGCCGCTGCAAGCAAGGTCCTGGGCGCCGGATGGCAGCGCTGCCGGGTGGGGCCGTTGAAAAAGGCGCGATCTGCTGATTCCATCTTCATGGCGGCATCATGTGGAGGGTGGCATGATCGGCAGTCGGACCCGAGATCAGTTGGAATTCTTTGTCTGCGGATCGGCTCGCGTGACCTCGTCCCCGACGATCACATCCTCGCCCGCGTCGACCGGGTTATCGACCTTGGCTGGCTTCGCGCGGAGGTGGCCGATCTCTACGCGCCAGGTGTTGGCCGACCGGGCATCGATCCGGAAGCCGCGGTCCGCCTGATGCTCGCGGGCTTCCTGCTCGGCATCGTCCATGACCGGCGCCTCCTGCGAGAAGCGCAAGTGAACCTGGCGATCCGCTGGTTCGCGGGCTTCGGCTTGAACGACAGGCTGCCGGATCATTCCTCGCTCACGCGCATCCGTCAGAGATGGGGCGCCGATCGGTTCCGGCGCATCTTCGAACGCACGGTGCGGGACTGCGTCGGCGCCGGGATCGCCAAGGGCGAGGTCGTGCATGTTGATGCGTCTCTGATCCGGGCCGACGTGTCCTGGGAGAGCCTCGTGGTGCGTCATGTCGATGCGGTGGCGACTGAGAACGGCGATCCTGTGCAGGAAGCGGAGACGGTTCGGGCCCGCAACTCGAAGAAGACCGGCAAGTTCAAGAAGGTCTGCCTCACCGATCCCGATGCGAGCATGGCGACGTCAGGGCGCAACCGTCGCCTGGAGCCCAGCTACAAGCAGCATGGCGTCGTGGACGATGTCTTCGGCGTGGTTCTCGACGTCGAGGTCACGACCGGGGAAGTGAACGAAGGCGAAGAGATCCTCGCCCGCCTCGATGCTGTCGAGAAGACGACCGGGACCAAAGTCGAGACGGTGACGGCGGATGCCGGCTATGCCTATGCCAAGATCTACGGCGGGCTCGAACGCCGGAAGATCGCCGCCGTCATTCCGGCCAAGGCCGAACCGATCCGCAGCCCGGTCCCGATGCGCCGGTTCCGCTACGACGCGAAGCACGACATCCTGAAATGCCCCCGGGGCAAAAAGCTCAAGGCCGGACGGGCCATCAAGCATGGGCGCTTCTTCACATCCCGGGCGCGCGACTGCCGCGGATGCGATCTCGCCCGTCTCTGCCTGTCGAAGGGGCGCGTGAACAAGGCCGTCGTGCTCGGGAATGATTACCCCGCCCTTCTGCGCGCGCGACGCCGTCGCGAGAGATGGTCGGAGGAAGACCGGGACCTCTACCAGCGCCACCGCTGGCGGTCGGAGGGCTACCATGGCGAGGCGAAGACCTGGCATGGGCTCGCCCGCGCGGTCCGGCGCGGTCTCCAGAACATGCGTATCCAGGCCTTCCTCACGGCGGCAGCGGTCAACCTCAAGAGGCTGGCGGCTGCGCTCTGCTCGGCGCTCGCACGCATTCTGTCGATTGCAGCTGGATGGGCCCGTTCGACGGCGCCGATGAACGCGAATGGCGAAAACCAGCCTGACGTTCAAGAAAGGGAACCGGCCATGGCAGCGTAGGCCGCAGCGGCCCGTTCTCGGCGCAATTCTTCAACGGCCCCCGGGTGCATTTTCAGCGCAATCTCCTGGCTCGCGTGAGCAAAGCCAACAAGCCGGTGGTCAGCGCCGTGGTGAAGACCGTCTTCGCCGAGAAGGACCGGGACCAGGCCCACGCCCGGTGGCGCGAGGTCGCCGACAGCCTGCGTGACCGGTTCAGGGATGTCGCCGAACTGATGGACGCGGCCGAGCACGACGTCCTCGCCTACATGGCCTTCGACGAGAGCCTGCGCTCGAAGTTGCACAGCACCAACCCGCTGGAGCGCGTCAACAAGGAGATCAAGCGGCGCACCAACGTCGTCGGCATCTTCCCCAACCGCGAGGCCGTCGTTCGCCTCGTCGGCGCGCTCATGCTGGAGCAAAACGATGAGTGGGCCGTCAGCCGCCGCTACATGCCCGTGGAAAAACTGACAGGCCTGTGCGACGATAACCCTGATGCGGCCATGATCGCCGCTCAGTGAACGAGCGACACCAGCTATGAAGAAGCAGGTGGACGCCAGTTCCTACACCATCCCTCGGGACACTACCGCGACAATGGCGAATGGGTTGGTCCTGATCTACAAGCGCCTCGAATCTGGCAGCTTCATCTCCTATGGCCTTTGTCAACGGTTCTGGCCGCAGGAGAAATTCCCCCTTCGGCAGGTGGCGATCCTGATATGGCACGATCCGCATAGGTGAGGACGCCGGGTAATATCGACGGTCGCTCAGACTCCTATTCGGGGATTGGATACCCCATGATGACGGTGCGTCGGAGGGCTGCCTCGTTCTGGCCACGGACGTGGGCGTTGTCACCTGTCCAACATGAACTCGAGGATCCCCTCTACCGCTCCCGACGTCCTCGCTGATGCGGAGCGTTGATGAATGCGTAGCTCAGGCGCCGATCGGCACCCGCTGGCCGATCGACCAGATGAAGCAGAGAAGTTCGCGGGCGACGGCGGCGGTGACGACCACCGAGCGCTTGCCGCGCGCGCTGAGCCGACGGTAGGTCTTATGCAGCCGCAGCTGCGCCTTCCACGCCAGCGCGATGATTTCCTGCGGCACGGGCGGACGGTGCTGCTTCATCCAAACGCCGACCTTCGGCGTCGTGCGATAGTTCCAGGCCGCCTCGCACAGAACCGAGCGCGCGATGGAACTGCCCGCCTTGGTGATGCCGCGCGGTCGAACGGTGCTGCCGGAACTGTGCTCGCCGGGTGCGAGTCCGAAGTAGGCGACCAGTTGGCGCGGATGAGCGAAGCGGGAGAAGTCGCCGACTTCGGCGAGAACCGTGGCCGCGACGATGGGACCGACGCCCCTGAGCGCCTGGAGGGCCTGCATCTGCGCCGCCCAAGGCGAAGCAGCGAGGAGTTCCTTGATCTGTCCCTCGACGCCGGCCTTATGGTCCTCGTCGCGTTCGAGCGCGTTGAGGTAGAACTGGAACGCGATCTGCTGGGCCGGATGCGCAAAGTGGCGGTTCAGCATCCACTTGCGATGCCGTGTGCTCCACGCCTTGCCCTCGAAACGCACGTCGTGGCGGAGCAGGAAGGCCTGGATGCGGATGCGGTCGCGGCGCACGTCCTGAGCCGCCGCGTGACGGGCCCGGACCAGATCGCGTAGCGCCTCGTGCAACGGGTCCGGCACCCACACGTAAGTCAACTCGCCGGCCCGCAGCAGGCGTGCCAGCGCGTTCGCGTCGCGCCGGTCGTTCTTGATCCGGTCGCCTGGCTTGCGGGGCGTCAATGAAGGCGCGCAGACACGGCAGGAGAACCCCATCCCGGCGATCTGGCGCTGGACGCTGTAGCCACACGACCCCGCCTCGTAGACGAACTCGACGGCCCCGTGCCGGCGGCCGAGGCGGCGCACCAGCTTTGCGATGGCCTCCGGGACGTTCTCGACCGTCCCGACATGGCGGACCTCGCCCTCTCGCCCCGCATCTGCGACCGCGATGGAGATCGTCGCCTTGTGGACGTCGAGACCGACGAACGCACGAACCTCTTCCATGTTGTTTCCTCCTGGCTTGCTGGGTCCACACCCAGATGTCGGGGAGGATGCGGACCGGACGGCAGGAAAGGCCATGTCATCTGGCCGACGAGCGCCTCCGGCGCGGCGGTGCCGATCTCGGCGGCTCAGCTCGGCTATCTTCTGGAAGGCATCGACTGGCGCAATCCGCGCTGGACGCAGCGGCCCGCGAAGGCGGGATAAGTTCGCCTCATCGCCCTATTTTATTGGGCCTTTCCGACGGCTTGTCGTAGGATACGGCATGTCGGATGCCGCCTTGGAGATCGCCAGATTGCGGGCCGCCCTTGCGGCGTCCGAGGCCCGTGCAGAGACTGCCGAGAACGAGCTGGCGCAGGCCCGGGCGGTCGTCTCGACCTCCGAGGCGATGATCAAGCATCTCAGGCTCGAGATCGCCAGGCTGCGCCGGGAGCAATACGGCCACAGCTCGGAACGCCGTGCCCGCCTGCTCGACCAGATGGAGTTGCAGCTCGAGGAGCTCGAAGCCGCCGCCACCGAGGACGAGGTCGCCGCGGAGAAGGCGACGAAGACAACCCCGGTCGCCGGCTTCGACCGCCGCCGCCCGGCCCGCAAGCCGTTCCCGGAACACCTGCCCCGCGAGCGCGTGGTGATCGAAGCCCCCTCGGCCTGCTTCTGCTGCGGTTCGGAGCGCATCGTGAAGATGGGGGAGGACGTGACCGAGACGCTGGAGGTGATCCCCCGGCAGTGGAAGGTCATCCAGACGGTCCGGGAGAAGTTCACCTGCCGCACCTGCGAGAAGATCAGCCAGCCGCCATTCGCCATCGTGCTCGGACCGATGGCGCACGATGGCTCATCGTTCCATGCGACGCCGCGCGGATGGGCCGGCCCGAACCTGCTGGCGACCATCCTTTTTGAAAAGTTCGGCCAGCATCAGCCTCTGAACCGGCAGGCCGAGCGCTATGCCCGGGAAGGCGTCGATCTCAGCCTGTCGACCCTGGCCGACCAGGTCGGCGCCTGTGCCGCCGCGCTCGCACCCCTTCACGGGATGATCCGCGAGCATGTCCTGGGGGCCGAGCGGCTGCATGGCGACGGTGAGCCATCGCGTCGCCATGCGTTCGAGACCGATGGCGAACACGGTGCCGCTGCTGGCGAAGGGCGGAACGAAGACGGCCCGGCTCTGGACCTATGTCCGCGACGACCGCCCCTTCGCAGGCGGGGCGCCGCCGGCCGCGCTGTTTTACTTCTCCCGTGACCGAGAGATGGTCCATCCCAACCGGCACCTCACGGGATGGCAGGGCATCCTCCAGGCCGATGCCTATGGAGGCTGCAACGATCTCTACCGCGGCGACCGCGATCCCGGGCCCGCCATCAGCGCGCTGTGCTGGAGCCACGCCCGCCGGAAGTTCTTCGAACTCGCCGACATCAAGGAGAAGGCCCGCAAACGGAAGCAGGCCCACGATATCTCCCCCGTGGCCCTGGAAGCGGTAAAGCGGATCGACGCGATCTTCGATGTCGAGCGCGGCATCAACGGTCTGGACGCCGCGGCGCGGCTCGAAGCCCGACAGCGCCTGGTCCGGCCGCTGGTCGACGAGCTTCACGACTGGATGCGCGCCGAGCGGGGCACGATGTCCAGGCACAACCCCGTCGCCAAGGCGATCGCCTACATGTTCAAGACAGGCCGCTGGGAGGCCTTCACCCGCTTTCTCGAGGACGGCCGGATCTGCCTGACGAACAACGCGGCGGAACGGGCCCTGCGCGGCGTGGCCCTCGGCCGGAAGTCATGGCTCTTCGCCGGCTCCGAGCGCGGCGGCGACCGCGCCGCCTTCATGTATTCCCTGATCGTCACCGCGAAGCTGAACGACATCGATCCCCAGGCCTGGTTGGCGGACGTCCTCGGCCGGTTGCCCGACATGACCGCCTCGCAGGTGCCGGATCTGCTGCCGTGGAACTGGTCCACGACCCGACACAGGATGGCCGCATGAGCCTGGTCGCCCGCCTCCGGATCATCCTGAACGACGTCGATCCGCAGCCGATGCGCCATGTCGAGGTCCCGCTGAAGATCAGGCTCGACCGGCTGCATGAGGTCATGCAGGCGGCCATGGGCTGGACCGACACCCATCTCTACGAGTTCCGCGCCGGAGATGTCGGTTGGGGCGTGCCCGATCCGGACGGGTTCTACGAGGGTCCCATGCCCGCGAAGACGATGACCCTGGAGAAGCTGCTCCGGGAAACCGGCACAAGGACGATCCAGTATACCTACGACTTCGGCGATGACTGGGATCACAGCATCCGCATCGAGCGGGTCGGCACCGTGAACGAGAAGATGCGCGACGCGATGCGCGAGCGTGCTGGTCTTTCCCGATCCAGCCCCGGCAATCACGAGAAGGGGTGGGGGCAGGCCTTCACCATTCACACCAAATTCCACCGCTGCGCGCTGGTTGGTATTCAGTTTGTCGAGATAGTCAGCCTTCGCCATGTCGCGTTCCTCGCTCAATTGCGAGAAGTCTACAGGATATAGAACATTATGAGAACATAAGCGAATGAGCTATTTTCAATGGTGGACGTAAAAGGCCAAGAAAAAACACCGTCAACTTGAGTAAAGTCGCGACGGCGACATGGTAGCAGCCGGGCTTGTATCCCATCTGCCTGAACCCCATCACACGCAACATTCAAGCTTAGGCAAGTGACGGCGGTTGCAGGCCGCTGCCGCACTCTCCGCAGGTGATGAGGCCGGAGAAGAGATAGCACTGGCGCCGGCCGGCTTCGGCGCCAGGAGCGAACACGTTCGTCTCCCGGGCAGTCAGGATATCCTCGCGGATCGCGCCCTGGCGGCGCTTCACGCGATCCCAGAGAGACTGGTCAACGATCCTGAACTCCGGGACCTGCTCGATGATCCACTCCTCGGGCGGGTTCGGGCGCGCCTGTCGCTTGCCTGTCTCGGGATCCTTCATGAAGCGTTGCCGGTTCCAGACGAGACGGCCGACATGGAGTTCGTTGTTGAGGAGGCCGGTGCCGCGCTTCCAGTTGCCCGAGATAGTCGAGAAGCTCCATGTGCCGCTGCGCGGGGCAGGGGTGCCGGCGGCGTTCAATCGGCTGGCGATGGTGCGGGCGCTGTCTCCGGCCGCATAGGCCTCGAAGATGGCGCGGATGGTCCCGGCCTCGTCCGGGTCGATACTCCGCTCACCCGTGGTAAAGGTTCCGTCGGGCAGGGGCTGGCGGTCGAGGCGGTAGCCGTAGGACAGGCCGCCGGCCGACTTGCCGCCGCGCACCCGCCCCTCGAGGCCGCGTCGGGTCCTCTGGGCAAGGTCCCCGAGAAACAGCGCCGCATCGTGGCCTTGAGGCCCACATGGAGTTCGTCGATCGGTCCCTCGGCGACGGTGACGATCCGGACGCCCGCGAACACCATCTGCTTGAAGAAGGCCGCGACGTGCTCCTGGTCGCGGCTGATCCGGTCGATGCTCTCCGCGACCACCACATCCATCCGGCCGGTGCGGACGGCTTCGAGCAGATTCTGGTAGCCGGGCCGCAGATGCGAGGCGCCGGAGAGCCCCATGTCGGTAAAGCTCTGCGCTTCGTTCCAGCCGTTCGTCGCGACCAGGCGCCGGCAGACCCGAAGCTGGTCCTCAATCGACCTTCTCTGGTCGCGTACAGGAGGCCGCTGCGCCCAGCGCTGAAAGAAAGCCAAGCGGCAACATACAGAGCCGGCTTATCGGCCCGCCGGCGCGCGCTCAGGACGCACAAAATGGACCTGACCCTACGCTGCGGCGCACTTGCCGTTGGCCGATCTGGTGAACTCGCCCTGTTGGCGACCGTAACAGCAAGCCGACCCACTCTCCCGAGATAAGCCGGCGGTGTCATACTCGAAAACTCTGTCCCCGGTGATCAGGCTGGTACCCGCTCCGCGCGGAACGACCTCTACCGTCTCGTCCCCGATCAGGCCGTGACATCAATGGGCGCGACGGTCGAGATCGGTGTTCCAAACGGTCCGACGGTGCCGACGGGTAGAGCAAAGTTCGGACCACGGACACCGAGCCGGGTCAGGATCGCTTCATCCGCATTCGGTAAGGTCGGGGGAAAGGGCCTCGCCCGGTCGAGCGTAACGATGCCGCCCGCACGGCCTTCGGCGAGGGCTTTCGCGTCGATCCGGATGCCGTACTCGGCCCAATCCGTCTCGGCCTCGATCGTGGCGAGGACCTCGGGATGGGTCGCCGCCTCGACCAGGTACCGGTTGTCCGTGGGAATGCGCCATGGCAGTCGCTCGGTTAGCCGCCAATTCGGGATCTTCGGGATGCTCCCTCGTTCAGCCGAACATCACGCGCGGGAGCCACAGCGCGATCTCCGGGAAGAGAAGAACCAGGATGAGCGCCACGACTTGCAGCGCGACGAACTGGAACATGCCACTGTAGATCTGCCGAAGGCCCCATTGCGGGGCGACGGCCTTGAGATAATAGGCGGCCATGGCGACGGGTGGCGACAGGAAAGCGGTCTGCAAGTTCACGGCGACGAGCGTGCTGATCCAGAGCAGATCGATATCCGCTTCGCGTACGATCGGCAGGAAGATGAAAACGATCGGCGCCCATTCGAGCGGCCATCCGAGCAGAAAGACCACGACCATCAACGCCAGCACGATGCCCATCGGAGGCAGATCCCAGGCGACGAGGGTATTGGCGATCCAGGGGCCGGTACCGAGGCGATTGAAAATCGCGCCGAACATGTTCGATGCAACGAGCAGGAACATGATCATGCCGGTGACGACGACGGTCTGGTAGAGCGCGCGCTGCAGGCGGGGAAAGGAAAACCGCCCGTAGAGAACCGTCAGGATCACCGCGCCCGCTGCCCCCATGCCGGCTCCTTCCGTGGGCGTGGCGACGCCGGCGAGGATGCAGGAGGCTTGCAGCAAGCGGCGCACCACGATCACCCGCTCAAACTTAGAAAGTCTTATCCCTATTGAACGTAACTCCTCCAAGGCGCCCGGATCGCCGTTGCCCAAACAGTTCACCGTTGGGCCTGTAGCGTTGATCTCCTATCCTGCAGGGCGTCTCTGACCCGTCACCAGACGGGTATTCATCCCGCCTTCGTTTTGCTCGTCCGCGATGCCGCGCAGAGTGACGGTGCCTCTGGGGCCGCTACCCCTGTGCGAAACTGTCGGCATTGCCTGGCCCGTCGCTCGGTGCGCCCCTGCGCCGTTCCCGGCCCTCGTATGGGCAGCAACCTGGTTCGGGTTCCCGAAGCCGCACCCACGCGCCTTCGCGGCTGTCAGCGCCTCCCAGGTGCGCCGCGAAATCGTTTCGCGCTCCGCTTCCGCGACGAGGGCCATGATGCCCACGGTGCGGTCATTGACCTCCGGCATGTCGCAGGCGACGAAACCGACGCCCGCGTCGCGCAGGGTCATGTATCCGCTGTCCGGATCGCCGGAGCGGGCTCGGCGGCCACCACCGTGCCGAACGGCGACGCGGACTGTCGAGGGACCATCGCCACGACTAGAGAACGAAATCCCCCGCGTCGAGCGAAGTGCCCCCGGCCAGGGCAATCTCGAAGTCGGCGATCGTGTCGCCATTCGTGTCGCCCGACAAGACGCCGCCCCGGAAGTTGAGCTCGCCCGCCGCTCCCCCGAATGCGGCGACTCCGATGAACTCGAATGCCTGGTCGCCTGAGAGGCGAAGATCGGCATCGTTCGCGGACAGGTCGATCTCGTCGCCGCCGTGCTGGAAGTCCCGGATCACGTCGCGCATCGTGCCGCGCCCCGCCTCGGCGGCCGTGAGGAACGTGAACGCGTCGGAGCCGCTGCCCCCGCTGAGCACGTCACGACCCAGGCCGCCCAGCGGCCTGTCGTGGCCCGAGCCGCCGGTCAGGCCGTCATATCCGGCGCCGCCCACCAGCCTGTCGTCGCCGCCGGCGCCATCGAGGACATCGTTGCCCGCACCGGCGGACAGGACGTTCGCCGTGCCGTTGCCGGTCAGCCGGTCGTTTCCGGCACCCGAGGACACGCGTTCGATCCCGCTCAGCAGATCCCGGCCATGCCCCGTGCCTTGCCCGCCGGTCAGTCCCAGATTGACGGAGACATCGATCGACCCGAGATACAGGGCGCGATCGCTCCCGCTTCCTCCATGGATCTCGTCGTTGCCGCCGCCGCCGCTCAGGACGTCCTTGCCGTCATCGCCGAAGAGAGTATCCATCCCGCGCCACCCTGGATGGTGTCGTTTCCGCCGAAGCCGGCGAGCGTGTCGTCCTGGCGGGAGCCGGTAAGGCTGTCCGCTCCGGACAGCACATAGTTCAGGGCCCCCAACGCGTCGTCCCAGTCGAGGAAGCTCTGAAACGTCCTCGCATCGCGATTGATCCCGGTCACGCTGAACCAGGTATCGCCGCGATAGCTCTCGGTATAGCTGGCAAGCCGGCGATAGACGTTGTCGTAATAATCGTACGAGAAGGACCCCTTGTAGACCGCGACCCAGCTGCCGCTCTCGATGCGGATGGTCGAGGCATCGGCGCGGGTGACATAGCCGTACGAGATGTCTGCATCGAGCATGTCGACGCCGTAATACGCGGTGGCTTTGGCCACGGGGAATCTCCGGAAAACGAGCCCCCGATCTCAGGTTTGCGGCTCTAATGACTTCTTGGGAATCGGTGCCTTCTGGCACGTGACGCTTGCCACAAATCGCATCGCTACGGCGTCAGGCACCGACCCGTCAATTTCAATTTGGGGAAACAGTTAATCGGCAAATTCGGTCCCCACCGCGCGCGCCCGCCATTCGCGCAACGGTCGTTCTCGAGCCGTCCCAGAAGGTTCCGCACGGTCGAGACGTGCCAGCGCCCGCCGCGGCGCCAGGCAGTTGGCAAATGAGTAATCGATCGCTGACTGATCACGATCCGACAGTCCCGACCTGACCGACATCCGGGGGCCGACTGTCCGACGGAGTCTAAAGGTCTACACTGACGGGGAGGCGAGAGGTCTTTCTTGGGGCGGCTATATTCCTCTCTGCCTTCCGGAGCTCTCGTTTCAACCGGGCATTCTCAGCCGCGAAGTCAGGGGGAGACGGGCCCTGCCCATGCGTAATGTTGCGCCGCGCGGGGACCGTCTTCGGTAGATCGAACCGACGTATCCAGCGCCGCAGGACCGCCTTATCGCCCAAGCTCCTCGATCACCTAGATGAGGCCTTGTTGCGCCGATAACCCTATTCGCTGCCTCCACCCTTACGCCGCAAGGTCACTGTTTCCGATCAGCCAGATCGAGTATCTTTGCGTGAAGGTCGACGCTCCCATCGGCGACACGGTAGACCATTCGGGTGATCCAGCCTCCCGGATTACGTATCGGTCCGCCCCTATCTTGGCACGAGGCGTCAGCGATCATGACGAGAATTGCAGCCCCGCAATGTCCCGATGCTGTTCGGGCAAGAGCCCATGCTCTCTCTTTCACTCCCAGCTCTCTGGCTCTCTGGTACGCGAAGTCGATGAAGGCAGGTAGATGTTTCCCTCCGTTTTGCTCGATCCCCGCAACCCAGTCATCCGGTGCTGCCAGCCCACCTTTTAGTCCACCCTTGGACTTGAGATCAAGTGATGAGTACTGCGATCTGTTGATGCGGCTTGAAAGACGCCTACTCTCTAACCTGCTGTGATAGATATAAAAATGATAGGCCATGACTATTGCAGATGTCCTGTTTCGTTGCGCTCCGCCGGCACCAGCCGTTTCCAGGTCCCGGTGGCGCGCATCGCCTTACGTCCGAAGCGGGGCAGGCTCCGGCCGGTGGCCGTGCCGCGCATGGAAGCGGGCAAGTTCCCGCTCCGTCGGCGCCTTTCCCGAATAGGTCTTCACATAGGCCGGCACACGGCCCATCCGCACCGCTATGCTTTCCCGGATCTGCATCGAGATGTAGCCGATCTGCACGAGATAGACGGTGTGCGCCCGGACATCGGCCTCCGCCTCGGCGAAGCCGAAACGCGCGAAAGTGTCCCGGATCGCCGCGAGCCGCCGTTCGTCCGCCGCCGCGACCCGCTCCATGACCGCGTCGGACTGATGCGCCCAGCCGCGGATGGCGAAGTCGAACCGGGAGTCGAACGCCGCGCCCTCCATGAAAAGGCCGATGACGTTCAGCACCGCCTCCGAGATGGTTTCCGCGTAGTCCTCGCAGGCCGCGAGGAGCGCGCAGGTATTGGTCTCGTCCCAGTCCTCGAGAAGCGCGTCGAGGAGCGCCTGACGGTCCCTGAAGAACCAGTAGAAGCTGGTGCGGGAGAGACCGAGCCGCGCCGAGAGAGGCTGGATCTTCACTGCGCCGACGCCGCTGCGGAGCAGCGCCTCCTTCGCCGCGCCGAGCCACAATTCGCGAGAGCCGCGCCAGCCCGACGTTTTCGATGCCTCGGCATGTGTGCCCGTCCTGTCCATGACCCGACCCTATCCGCGCCCCGCGATCTGCCGCAAGCGAAATGGACAGAACAGAACGCATACTTGACATAGGTGAACAATCCCGCCAGACCTCGCTCGTCACGACGGAGGATGCGATGGCCAGCGACCCTCTTCTCCAGCCCTACCGGCTCAGGCATCTGACGTTGAAGAACCGGCTGATGATCACCAGCCACGAGCCCGCCTATCCCGAAGACGGGATGCCGAAGGCGCGCTACCGGGCCTATCACGCCGAGCGGGCGCGGGCCGGGGTGGCGCTTTCCATGACCGCCGGTTCCGCCTCCGTTGCCCGCGACAGCCCGCCGGTCTTCAACAACATCCTCGCGTGGAAGGACGAGGTCGTCGGCTGGATGCGCGAGCTGAGCGATGCCTGCCACGAGCATGGTTGCGCGGTCATGATCCAGCTTACCCATCTCGGCCGGCGCACCCGCTGGGACAAGGCCGACTGGCTCCCCGTCGTTTCGGCGGGCCACGAGCGGGAACCCTCGCACAAGGCGTTTCCGAAGGTCGTCGAGGATTGGGACATCGCGCGCATCATCGAGGACTACGCCGACGCCGCCGAGCGGATGCGAGCTGCCGGGCTAGACGGGATCGAGATCCAGGCTTACGGCCACCTGATGGACCAGTTCTGGTCGCCGCTGACGAACCAGCTGGAGGGTCCCTATGGCGGCAGCCTCGACAACCGTCTGCGCTTCACCTTCGATACGCTCGCCGCGATCCGCGAGCGTGTCGGCCCGGAATTTCTCGTGGGCGTGCGCTATACCGGCGACGAGGATCTCCCCGGCGGCCTCACGAAAACCGACGGTCTGGAGATCTCGCGCCGCTTGAAATCCTGCGGCATGGTCG
>CAWHJL010000008.1:0-296258 GCA_963829665.1 uncultured Alphaproteobacteria bacterium
CCAGCGTGAACCCGGGCAGCGCCACCCGCGCCCTCTCGCCGATCTTGAGGATCGACAGGCCGAGATCGAGATAGGTGGGCAGGGACGCATCGGCGACGCTGTAGAAGGCGCAGCGCCGTCCGGCGCGGTCGGCCTTTTCGCGCAAGCTCGAAATCAGGTCGCGCGCGGCGTCGGGCGCCCCCACCGGATCACCCAGGACGATGTAGCTGCGGCCGGTGTCGGCATAGGCGAGATACGCGCGGAGCATCCGGAGAGATGAGGAACAGCTTGTCGCCACTAAAGGCGATCTGCGCATCCGCCTTGGGGCAGGCCGTCAGCAGATCGCGCACGGCTTGCGGGATCGGCCCTGGCGTCGTGCGCGCTCCGCGCGACATGACGAAGGAATTGACGCCGAGCGCCAGCAGAACGACCGCAACCGCCAGCGAGGCGCGCAGGAAGCGTGAGGCATCGCCGTTCAGCGTGAACTGCCACCAGAGCGCCTCCCGGTAGGCGACATGCGAATAGGCGAAGAGCCCGATCAAGAAGGCCGCACCCACCACGGCGATGATCGTGCCGATCCAGACCGCGTTCAGGCGAAAGACCGAGGCGCCCTCGACCCGGTAGAACGCGCTCTTGAAGAGCCGGAGCAGCCCCATTGCGACCAGAAGCAGAAGCGCCTCTTCCCAGTCGAGGCCCTTGGCCAGCGACGTCACGAGCCCCAGCCCGAGCAGCAGCATGGCCGCGACCCAGGCGCGGTGCAGCTTGCGGTAAAGGCCGCGGGCGATCACGATCAGCAGCAGTCCGGCGATGCTGGCCGCAAGGTGCGACGCCTCGATCAGCGGCAGCGGGACGATGTCGCGAAGGATCGCCAGTCGTCCGGGTTCGCCCGGAAGGTTGCCCGAGAACAGCAGGATGATCCCGGCCAGCAGAGCGATGCCCGCCGCGAGCGGCGGGACCGCGGGACGGGCGATGGCGTGGGTCCATCGTGCCGGACGCCCGATACCGTGTCGCGCGCGGAACGCCTCGCCCACGCCGAGCCCGAGGGCGGCGACCACGAAGGGCAGCACGGTGTAGATCATCCGGTAGAGGACCAGCGCCGCCAGCACGTCGGACCGCCCGCCGGCGCCGAGGCCCATGACGATCGTCGCCTCGAACACGCCAAGCCCGCCCGGTGCGTGGCTGAGCAGGCCAAGCAGGACGGCTCCGAAGAACACGGTGAAGAACAGGGCGTTGTTTTGCGACAGGTCGGCAGGAAGCAGGACATAGAGTACGGTGCTCGTCGCCAGAAGGTCGGCGACCGCCACGGCCGTCAGAAGGACCGCGGCCCGGAGGTTCGGCAAGGTCAGCGTCGCACCCATCAGGCTCAGCCGTCTCGGGCCTCGCGAAAGCCAGGCAAGAAACACCCCGAGCCCCAGCAGCAGCGACAGGCCGAGGCCGGTTTCAAGCGCCGGAGCCAGCGGGAGAACCGCCGAGAGACCCAAGGGATGGAACGCGAGCAAAAGCCCGACGATCAGCGCGCCGCCCATCCAGAAGGCGGACCAGTTCAGCGCGATCACCGCCGCAACCTGCCCGGCATCGAGCCCGAGCGCGGAATAGATGCGGTAGCGCACCGTGCTGCCGGTCAGCCAGGAGAAGCCCAGCAGGTTCGAGATGGCATAGCCGCTCGCCCCGGCCAGTGCTGCGACCTGCGCGGGCACGATCCCCGGCACGACTATCCGCACCGCAAGAACGTCATAGAGGGCGAGGGCCGCAAAGCTGGCCATGGTTGCGCCCACGGCAACGGCCAGGGCGCGGACCGAGGCCGCGGCGAGGTCCGCCCGCACATCGCCCCATGCGACATGGCTGGCCAGCCGGTGCAGCACCAGCACGGCAATCGCCACGATCACGAGCGGCAGCACGATGCGCAGGGCCGGGTGCGCGAGGAGTCGCGCGAACCGGAGCCCTCGCGGCTTCACATCAACGGCGGTCACGGTTGCGGTCCTCGAGCAGCTCGATCTGGATCTGCTGCATCTCCACCAGCCGTTGCCACTGATGCGCCAGCTGGTGGTCGATCTTCTCGTGCAACTGGCGGATCTCCAGCTCCGCCTTCAGGTTCACGCTGTAGTCGTTCTCGCCGCGCAGGCGATCCTTGGTTTCCTGGCGGCGCTGGCTCATCATGATGATCGGGGCCTGCAGCGCTGCGATGCAGGACAGGACGAGATTGAGCAGGATGAACGGATAGGGGTCGAAAGGCGCGCGCAGCAGTCCCGCCACGTTGGTCCCGATCCACAGGGTGAGCACACCGAGGAAGATCAGGATGAACGGCCAGCTACCGCCGAAGGCTGCCACCCGATCGGCCATGCGTTCACCGAAGGTGATCCTGTCGTCGAAGGCTGTTTCCAGGTGCCGCGACATCGTCTGCCCGGACTCGAAGCTGTCCAGAACAGCGCGGTCGAGCGCGCCCAGTTCGCCACGCTCGTCCTCCAGCATCTGTTCGACATATTGCCTCCGAAACCTTGCGAGATCGGACTGGCAGATGCGCCCGCCCTCCTGCCAGCCTGGCGCTTCGGCCTGGATCAGGGCCGACACCCCGGGCCGGACCGCGATCCATGGCCGCAGCTCGGCCACCGGAAAAGACACCCCGCAGACGTGGCACGTTGCCTGCTCTCGGACCGGCGTTCGGGTCATGCGCGGGTCGCCACGGCAAGGCCGGAGGCAAGTGCGAGCAGAGACACGCCGGTGGTGAGGAAGTTCAACCCCACCAGCAGCCCCAGCACCCAGGCCGCACTGCCCGGCCAACCGGCCAGGATGAGCGCGCCGAGAGCAAGAGCGGAGAGACCGCTGAACACGATCCAGCCCCAGCCCGGCATCTGCCCCCGTAACTTCAGGCCGATCAGGACCGAGCCTGTGCCTTCGATCAGAAACACGGCGGTCAAGAGCAGGGTCAGCGTCGCGATACCTGCGCGCGGCGAGGCAAGGAACACGAGCCCGAGCGCGAGCACCAGGGCCGAGAACAGGGCCATTCCGCCCCAGCCCCGTGCGGGCCGGAGCATCGCGGCAAAGCCGAGGCCCGCCGCCCCCCAGACCAGCAGCAGGAGGGCGATGAGGATCTCAAAGGCCAGCGTCATCGCCGCGGGCACGGCGATGGCCAAAACGCCGAGCCCCAGGAACACCGCGCCGATGATGCGAAACTCACGGGACAGGGAGCGCGGTGAAGGAGACGAAGCGGTGGTTGGCATGATGAACCTCGGTCAAGGGTGCGCGACCGAGCCACGCCGGAGCGGCGGATGGCTGGTAGCCCCCCAAGCGATTATTACCGGGAAATCAGGACGGTGCCTTTCCAACAGTTTACAAATGCGCAAGGTTTTCCGGCCCATCTCGCAAATCGCCGAAACCCGGTAGGGTATGCGCGAAAAGGACCGCCTGCGCGCCGTCCGATAGAATGCGCTGCGCGGGGACGGAAACACCATGAAGATACTGCTTGCCGAAGATGACACGAAACTGGCCGATTATATCTCTGCTGGCCTGTCCGAGAGCGGATATTCCGTCGATCACGTCACGGATGGGCGCGATGCGCTGAGCTATTGCCTCTACAACGACTGCGACGTGGCCATTCTCGACCGCATGATGCCCGGGCTGGACGGGCTTTCCGTCGTCAAGGCGCTGAGAGCTGCGCAGAAGGATGTTCCGGTGCTGCTGCTGACGGCGATGGGCGACGTGTCCGACCGGGTCGAAGGGCTGTCCGCGGGGGCCGACGACTACCTTCCCAAGCCGTTTCACTTCTCGGAACTGCTGGCCCGCGTCATTGCCCTGACACGACGGCAAGCGTCCGCCGCGGCACAGGCGACGGAACTGAAGGTCCACGACCTGACGCTGGATCTGCTGGCGCGCACCGCCCGCCGTCAGGGCCATGTCATCGAGCTTCAGAGCAAGGAATTCGCGCTGCTGGAGATATTGATGCGCAACGCCGGGCGCGTGGTGACGCGCACCATGCTGATCGAGCAGGTCTGGAACTTCAACTTCGAGCCGAACACCACCGTCGTCGAAACCCATGTTAGTCGCTTGCGCGCCAAGATCGACAAGCCCTTCGCCGTGCGCCTGATCCACACGGTCCGCAGCACCGGGTACTCGATGCATGGACCAAGGTAGGATCCTTTCCGGCGGCGCTTTCCGGGCCGCGTCGCGCGCAACGCTGTTCTTCGGGGCGTTCCTCTGCGTCGCCGGGTTCATCGCGTTCTTCTACGTCGATCGCGAGATGACGCTGGCGCTGGAAGACCAGATCATCGCTGACCGTCAGGAGCTTCTCGCCATCCACGAAAACGCCGGCACGCCCGGCCTGATCGCGGCGATGGATGCGGCAGGCGGACCGCTCGGCCTAAGGCTGCGGGTCTTCGGACTGTTCGATGAACGCGGCCTACGCCTTGCCGGCAATCTTGTCGAACCTCCCGCCACACTCGGCTGGCAGACAACCGAAACGCGACTGGCGCCATCTTCGGACGGCGCGGCACGGGTCTATCTGAACGCCAGCCAAGTGGACGGGATGGCCTTGGTCGTTGGTCGCGACATCGATCTGATCGCGCTGCAGGAACGGCGCATGCTGGGCGCATTGGTGGCATTCGGACTGGTGGTGGGCTCAGTGTACCTGCTCATCGGTTATCTCGTGAGCCTTCAATCCCTGCGGAAACTGGACCGGATGGCCGCGACGCTGGAGCGGGTTTCGCAGGGCGACACCGGCGCCCGGCTCGGCGTCTCGGCGCAGAACGATCAGCTCGACCGCGTCTCAAGCGCGATGAACCTGCATCTGGACCGGCTGATGACCGTCACGCGCACCGAGGCGACGGCCATTGCGCATGATCTTCGCACGCCGCTGTCGCGCGCCTGGCTGCGACTTGGGCAGGCGATGGCCGATATCGAGGCCGGGCGCGATGCACTGGGCGCGTTGGCCGATGTCGAGGCGGAACTGCAGCGGCTGGGCCACATCTTCGACGCGATCCTGCGGATATCCCGGCTTGCCACCGCGGAGGATCGCAGCGCGTTCCGAGAGGTACCGGTCAACCGGCTTCTGGGCGAGATGCAGGAGACCTTCGGGCCGGTGGCCGAGGAACGCGGCCAGACCCTGATCGCGCGCCCGGCGCGCGACGCGCTCGCCGTGTTCACCGATCCCGGGATGCTTTCGCAGTTGCTGGCCAACCTGGTCCAGAACGCGATCACCCACTGCCCGCCCGGGGCGACGATCAGCATCGGGGCCGAGCAGACCGGGACCCGCACGATCCTCACCGTGTCCGACACGGGCCCCGGTATTGCGGAGAGCGACCGCGGACGGGTGTTCGATCTCTTCGTCCGCCTCGACCCGCAGCGGACAGGCAGCGGAACCGGGATTGGGCTGGCGCTGGTCCGCGCGCTGGCAGACCGCCTCAGCGCGACCGTCAGCCTGTCCGACGTAGGTCCGGGGCTTCGGGTCGAGGTCGCGTTCGACCGGGAAATCGCGCCAGTGGCAAGCTAATCCTGAATGCCCTGCGCGCCAGCCCGGTGGACCATGGACCGGCGCGAAGCGACGGATCGCCTGACGTCATCCGCCCATGAGGCTGCCTGCCATCAGATGCGGGTAGAGCCCGGCCACCCCAAAGAGGATCAGAAACGCCGCAACGATGTAGTTGAGCAGCCGGGGCACGATCAGGATCAGCACGCCGGCGATCAGCGCGATGACCGGCTGGATGACAAAGACGCCGGTCACGACTGCAGTTCCGGTTCGGGCTTTGCGCCACCCGTTTCCGGAGCAGACGCGCCGTGGGCCCTGGCCGCTTCGGTATGGGCGATGTTGAACGCGCGCCGCAGGTGGTCCTCCGCGCTCCGGTCGAGATTTGTGCGCAGGACGTGCCCGCCCTTCATGCCGAGACGCTCGATCACGCGGTCGGTCGCTTCCGTGCGCATCATCATGAAAAGCGCCGCCTGGCCGGGCTGCAACACCCCTGAAACGTCCTTCATGAAGGTGTCGTTGATCCCGTAATCCGACAGCGCGCCGGCCAGTGCGCCCGCGCCGGCGCCGGCAGCAACGCCAAGAAGCGGGTTGAAGAAGATGAGGCCCGCCAGCAGGCCCCAGAACGCGCCACCCGAGGCGCCGACCGTCCACAGGTTGACCATTTGGTTCAACTTGACGTTTCCGTCCTTGTCGGCCGTGGCGACCACGGCGTCGGCCACGTCGACGAGATATTCCCTGGCCATGCCGAACAGTTCGGTGCGGGCGGCTTCGGCCTTTTCGGGTGTGTCGTAGGCGATGACGATGAGTTCGGACATTTCGGTCTCTCCAGTGATGCGCCGGTGCCGCCGGTATGGCGGGGCCGGGGCGGTTGCGGATTTCAGTTCATGAACCAGCCGTGGCTGACGACAAGCGACTGGCCGGTCAGCGCATTGCTGGGGAAGGCGGCGAAGAAGTGGGCGACGGCGGCCACATCCTCTATCGTGGTGAACTCGTGATCGACGGTCTCGCCGAGCATCACCTTGGCGATTACGTCCGCCTCCGGGATGCCGAGCGTTTTCGCCTGTTCGGGGATCTGCTTTTCCACCAGCGGCGTCCGGACGAAGCCCGGGCAGATCACGTTGGCCCGCACGCCATGCGCCGCGCCTTCCTTGGCGATGACCCGCGCCAGGCCCAGAAGCCCGTGCTTGGCCGTGACATAGGCGGACTTGAGCGCCGAGGCCTCTTTGGAATGGACCGAGCCCATGAAGATCACCGTGCCCGAGCCTCCGGCATACATGTGCGGCAGGCAGGCGCGCGTGGTCAGGAAGGCTCCGTCCAGATGGATCGCCAGAAGCTTCTTCCAGTCGGCGAAGGGGAAGGCTTCGATCGGATGCACGATCTGGATGCCGGCGTTCGACACCAGAATGTCGATCCTGCCCCATTCATCGACAACCGCAGCCACCCCGGACGTGACCTGCGCCTCGTCGGTGACATCCATCGCGAGGCCGATGGCGCGGCCCGGCCCTTTCGCCGTCAGAGTTTCCGCCGTGGCCTTGGCCGCCTCGACGCTGATGTCGGCGATCGCCACCAACGCGCCATCGGCGATGAACCGTTCCGCGATACCCATGCCGATGCCGCTTGCGGCGCCGGTGATTATGCAGACCTTGTCCTTGATGTTCATTTGTCGCCTCCTTCGATGTGGGGAATGCGACGCAGCGACCACATTTCGGCCAGGCTGTGGTCCGAGCCGTAGTGGTGCAGGAGCGCCATGAGCGCGTGGCCGATCAGATAGGCCCAGACGAGATTGGCCAGGAGCGTGTGCACCTCCATTGCCAGCGCCAGAAGGCCGGTCTGGCTCTGGCCCGATTGGGCGGTCAGGAAATAGAACGTGCCGGTCGCGGCCATCGTAGTCATCAGAAGCAACCCGAGCCCGTGGATCGCGGCGGAAAAGGGCGCGGCCTCGGCATAGGGCGGCAGGCGGAAGGTGCGCAGCGCCGCCCATGTCCTGCGCAGGTCGGCGACAAGGGCCCGCCTGCGAGGCGCGCTGAACCATGGCATCAGCAGCCCGGCATCCGTGCCGGCTGTGCGCATGACGACCACCAGCCAGAACATCGCCACGAAGGCCATCGCCGCGAGCCCGCTGTAGCTGTGGGCCTGAAAGAACAGATCCCCGGGGTGGTCTGCGCGCGGCGCCCGCATGATGAGGTTGGTCGCGAGCTGGGTCGCGACCGCGATGGCCAATCCTGCATGGGCGATCCGCGTCGTCCTTGTATGTCGCGTGGTTCCGTTCGCCATGGTCAGGCTCCTTCCAGATAGTCGTGAACCACCTCGCCGAGCCCCAGGGTCAGGTCGGACAGGATGTGGACCGCCGACAGGACCTCGCGCACCGGCAGTTCGGCCACGGGAGCGAGGGCATGGGCGTGCAGGTCGAGCGCGGCCGGGCCCGACCAAGCGCCCTCCACTGTGACGTCGGTCATCCGGTAGCGGACGAGCTCGCAGATCCGCGGCGTGCAATCGACATGCGGGATGATCTTCAGCAGGAAGCCGGGCGCCGTCAGACTTTCGCGCACGGCGCCAAGGTCGAGTGCGGCGTGCTTGTATCCCATCGTGCCGGTCGCGACCCGGACCGAACCCACATCCAGCGTTCCGACCAGCGTGTCCGCCTCGACCCGCAGCGCCGGGGCGGCAAGCTTCTTGGGAAAGCCCCAGATCTCGCGACCCCCGGCGACCGGGGCTTCGTCGTTGAGATACATCGCGTGGACATAGCCGCCAGCCTGGCCGTGGAGGCTGACCGGGATGACCTGACCGGATTCGGTGTAGTCGCCGAAGCCGGTGGAATCGGGCATGCGAATGAACTCGAACTTGACCAGCGGCTCAGTCACTTCCAGCGGTTCTGGAACCACGGCGCGCAGCGCGTCGATATCAGTGCGGTAGGTGATGATGAGGAACTCGCGGTCGACGAAGCGGTAGGTGCCGCGCGGGTAGGACGGCCGCGTCAGCGGCATCGAGAAGGCGCTACTCATCACGTCGGACATGTTCATGGCCTGTGACTCCTTTCAGACATCGCTGCCCCCGATGCCGAGGTCGAAGATCTGCAATCCATCGGGGGCGACACCGCGGGTCTTCCATGCCTTGCGCGAGAACGTGGTCTTCACGTCCGCCCGGCCGGCCGCCCAATGCTCGGACATCGACAGGCGCGAGAATTCGTAGTCCTTCGACTGGCTCTCGAACGCCTCCTTGCGATGGATCAGATGGACCAGAGTCACCGCCCCCGAGGGTCCGACATTGCGGAGAAACGCCAGATCGGAATCGTCGGTCAGCGCCTCGGGCAGCCTCGCTGCCAGCCGGTCGGCGGCGGCGCGTATGGCGTGGAGCTGGCGGAAGCGGTCGGTCGTCAGCCGGGTGCGGCTGGAATAGCGGATGTCCTGTTCGCGCTGCGCGACCGCCGACAGGTCGCCCGGCAGGTCGCCGCGCGCCGGGAATAGGTCGACCTGAAAGACGCAGAGCGGTTCGTGCCCGGATTGCTCGAGGACGTATTGCAGCGGTGTGTTGGAAACGAGGCCGCCGTCCCAGTAATGACGCCCGCCGATTTCGACGGCCGGAAAGCCGGGCGGCAGAGCCCCGCTCGCCATGACGTGCTCGGGTCCGATCCGGTCGCGCGTGCTGTCGAAATATGCAAAGTTGCCGGTCTCGACATCCACGGCACCTATGCTGAGCCGAGGGCCGCGATCTGCCAGATAATCGAAATCGACCAACTCCGTCAGCGTGTCATGCAATGGCGCCGTGTCGTAATAGCTGGTGCCGCGCAGCGCGCCCATGGCGGAGAAACCGGCGAAGGGAAAGCGCGGTCGGAAGAAACCCGGCGCGCCCTGGGCCACGACCAGCGCGGCGGCGACCTCGGAGAACACGCCCCGCAAGGCGGGCGCATTGCAAGGCAGTCGCCCGGTCAGTCCGCCAGTCACTCTTTCCCAGAATGCGGCGAGCCGGCTGCGGCGCAGTGAGGCTGGGTTGCCGCAGATGATCGCCGCGTTGATCGCGCCGATCGACATGCCAGCGACCCAGGCCGGGCTGTATCCGGCGTCTTCCAGCGCCTCGAATGCGCCTGCCTGATAAGCCCCAAGCGCCCCGCCACCCTGCAGAACCAGAACCGGGACCTCGCCGTTCGGAACAGACATTCGCCACGATCCACTTCTATTCCGGATCCGAGCCATTGATCGGCCCTTCTCCGTGATCTCATGGACGATCGATAACGCCGCAGCTTGCCGGGCTGCTGGCGGGATACTTACCGTTCTGCAAGGAAGGGATCGCCAAGGAGACTCCGCCTGGAGCAATCAAACATGTGCGAAACCATGCCCCTGCGGGCTCCGGGTCACGTCCCGGGGAGTGGTGTAGCTGAGGCGGTCATCGGGTTTCTCGGTAGGGTCGGGTTGCGAACGCCAACCTGAACCGAGGGACGACCGCGATGACCAAGCCGATGATGGACCTCAGAGAGCTCGTGGAGAAGAGCGGCGATGCGGATCTTCTGCGCGAGATGATCGGCTTTGCCGCCGAGCGGCGGATGGAACTCGAGGTCGGCGGCCAGACGGGCGCCGGTTATGGCCAGAAGTCTCCCGAGCGGCTGGCGCAGAGGAACGGGTATCGCGACCGGTCGACGTATACGTCGACGGCAGACCCGCGCCGGGGACGTGGAACTGCGCATTCCGAAGCTGCGCACGGGGGCAGCTACTTCCCGTCGTTCCTTGAGCCTCGGCGGGCGGTGGAGCAGGCCCTGAGGGCCGTGATTCAGGAGGCCTACGTCCACGGGGTCTCGACGCGGGCCATGGACGACCTGGTGCAGGCCATGGGCGGCACGGGGATCTCCAAGAGCCAGGTGAGCCGGCTGTGCGAGGAGATCGACGAGCGGGTGGACGCCTTCCTGACCCGGCCGATCGAGGGCGAATGGCCCTATCTGTGGATCGACGCCACCTACCTGAAGGTCCGCCAGGGCGGGCGCATCGTGTCCGTCGCAGTGACCATCGCGGTCGGGGTGAACACGGATGGCCGCCGCGAGGTGCTCGGCATGGCCATCGGTCCCTCGGAAGCGTTCGGCTCCGCCTCACCCTTCTGGACCGACTTTCTTCGGGATCTCATGCGTCGCGGTCTGACAGGCGTGAAGCTGGTGATCAGCGATGCCCACGAAGGCATCAAGGCCGCCACGGCGCGCGTGCTCTCCACCACATGGCAGCGCTGTCGGGTGGGGCCGTTGAAAAAGGCGCGATCTGCTGATTCCATCTTCATGGCGGCATCATGTGGAGGGTGGCATGATCGGCAGTCGGACCCGAGATCAGTTGGAATTCTTTGTCTGCGGATCGGCTCGCGTGACCTCGTCCCCGACGATCACATCCTCGCCCGCGTCGACCGGGTTATCGACCTTGGCTGGCTTCGCGCGGAGGTGGCCGATCTCTACGCGCCAGGTGTTGGCCGACCGGGCATCGATCCGGAAGCCGCGGTCCGCCTGATGCTCGCGGGCTTCCTGCTCGGCATCGTCCATGACCGGCGCCTCCTGCGAGAAGCGCAAGTGAACCTGGCGATCCGCTGGTTCGCGGGCTTCGGCTTGAACGACAGGCTGCCGGATCATTCCTCGCTCACGCGCATCCGTCAGAGATGGGGCGCCGATCGGTTCCGGCGCATCTTCGAACGCACGGTGCGGGACTGCGTCGGCGCCGGGATCGCCAAGGGCGAGGTCGTGCATGTTGATGCGTCTCTGATCCGGGCCGACGTGTCCTGGGAGAGCCTCGTGGTGCGTCATGTCGATGCGGTGGCGACTGAGAACGGCGATCCTGTGCAGGAAGCGGAGACGGTTCGGGCCCGCAACTCGAAGAAGACCGGCAAGTTCAAGAAGGTCTGCCTCACCGATCCCGATGCGAGCATGGCGACGTCAGGGCGCAACCGTCGCCTGGAGCCCAGCTACAAGCAGCATGGCGTCGTGGACGATGTCTTCGGCGTGGTTCTCGACGTCGAGGTCACGACCGGGGAAGTGAACGAAGGCGAAGAGATCCTCGCCCGCCTCGATGCTGTCGAGAAGACGACCGGGACCAAAGTCGAGACGGTGACGGCGGATGCCGGCTATGCCTATGCCAAGATCTACGGCGGGCTCGAACGCCGGAAGATCGCCGCCGTCATTCCGGCCAAGGCCGAACCGATCCGCAGCCCGGTCCCGATGCGCCGGTTCCGCTACGACGCGAAGCACGACATCCTGAAATGCCCCCGGGGCAAAAAGCTCAAGGCCGGACGGGCCATCAAGCATGGGCGCTTCTTCACATCCCGGGCGCGCGACTGCCGCGGATGCGATCTCGCCCGTCTCTGCCTGTCGAAGGGGCGCGTGAACAAGGCCGTCGTGCTCGGGAATGATTACCCCGCCCTTCTGCGCGCGCGACGCCGTCGCGAGAGATGGTCGGAGGAAGACCGGGACCTCTACCAGCGCCACCGCTGGCGGTCGGAGGGCTACCATGGCGAGGCGAAGACCTGGCATGGGCTCGCCCGCGCGGTCCGGCGCGGTCTCCAGAACATGCGTATCCAGGCCTTCCTCACGGCGGCAGCGGTCAACCTCAAGAGGCTGGCGGCTGCGCTCTGCTCGGCGCTCGCACGCATTCTGTCGATTGCAGCTGGATCCTGATGGAGCAGACCGAGGAATGGACCGTCCAGCGCGGACGCTACATGACGCTGGAAACGCTCGCGCCGCTCTGCGACGATGCCATCGTCAGCTTGCCTGCCGCGCAGACGGACTGATCAACTCGGCCACGCCGACATCCGTCGCGCCAGCCATGAGCTACACAACCAGATGGGACACGATCACGCCGCAGGCGCGCAGTATCTTTCTGAGCGTGTCCGCGCCGACCGACCACCTGAAGGCTATCTCCTTCTTCGTCAGTGTCGGAATTGGATGGATCTCGAGAGCCGTCGCTATTCTTCGCAGTTCAACCGCGGATCTGCGGGGCTGTTTCGAACGCGTGGAAGCCTCGGCGTTCGAACAAGTTGTTCCGTTATGCGCATTCGACGTGGGCCTCGTACTCATGCTCCAGCCTCCTTTCCGCGAGGAGGTCGGAACGCCGTGGGCGGCATGGAAATCCGATTGCGCTCTTCTTCATAAGGTTCGTTGCGGGTTCCACGTCCTGCGCTTCGACGGCCGGCGGACGCGGGCACGAGCAGCGAACTCGAGCTGCTCTGAAGCTGCCCAGGGCACTTTTGCCAGTGGGGGAATTGGCCAAATCTTGCCCACACCGGTGCCAGCCGGTGCCTTTCGGTGCCATTTCAGGGGGTTGAACCCCGACACGCCAGACCTGGAAGTTATTGGAATTTCGGCTTGTATTCCTTGGACTTGCGCGGCTATACCCGTCGGCGGAGACGTGGCCGAGCGGTCGAAGGCACACCCCTGCTAAGGGTGCAGACGGGAAACCGTCTCGAGGGTTCGAATCCCTTCGTCTCCGCCACATTCAGATACTGAATCCGTCCAAGGGCCCCGATTGGGGCCTTTTTTCTTTTTGCTTCAAAGGGCGTTGGCCGGGCCATCCGCCCTTCGGAGACTGGACGCTTGACGCGGAATGGTCTCCGAATGGCCTGCGTCTCTCTTCGAGCGCCCCTCGACGGCCACGGGACGGCGTAAAACATCCTCGCATTTCCAATGGGTTGCCGCGTTCATGGGGTCGTCCCGTTCGCGAGATAATCCGGTTACGGAGACTGACACGAAGGCGCAGGGCGGCCAGAAGGACGGCTCCGTGGCGGCCGATCCCCAAGTCCGGCGGAAGCGTCCGAAGCGAGCCAGGACCCTGCCGGAAGTCTCTGATGACAAACAGACTTCGCGCCCATAGCCTGGCGCAATGTCGAACGGGGCGTGGACAGATGAAGAGAACGACCTGATCGTCGCGGATTACTTCGCGATGCTGGCCGATGACATCTCCGCGCGCCGCTACAGCAAGGCCGAGCATCGCCGCGCGCTGCTGCCGCTGCTGAACGACCGGTCCGAGGGGTCCGTCGAGTTCAAGCACCAGAACATCAGCGCGGTGCTGAAGGGGCTCGGCGAGGACTGGATCCCCGGCTACAAGCCCGCGTTCAACTTCCAGATGACCTTGGTGGATGCCGTGGCGCGGTGGCTGGCGCTGAACCCGGCCTGGCTTGGGCTCCAACCGGGGCTGCAAACAGCCACTGCCCTACGCGAGGCGGCGCAGATCTGGATCGGGCCGCCGCCGACGCTGTCGAACCAGCCGCCGCCGCAGGAACTGGACCAGATGCTGCACATCGCCCGAAAGTTCGACGTGGCGGGCCGGGACGAGCGCAACCGGGCCCTCGGACGCGCGGGCGAGGAGCGCGTGCTGGCGCATGAGCGCGCCGCCTTGCGGACGGCAGGACGTGACGATCTGGCGCGCAAGGTGCGCTGGGTGTCGGAGGAAGATGGCGACGGCGCGAGCTACGACATCGCGAGTTTCGCCCCGGACAGGCTCCCGCGGCTGATCGAGGTCAAGACGACGAACGGCTGGGAGCGCACGCCCTTCCACATCACCCGCAACGAACTGGCCGTGGCCGAGGAGCGTCGGTCGGAATGGCGCCTGTTCCGGCTCTGGAATTTCTCACGCGAGCCGAAGACGTTCGAACTGCATCCGCCGCTGGACGCGCATGTCTCGCTGACTGCGACGACGTTTCAGGCGAGTTTTCACTGAGCCTCAGTCGAACACCCGCTCCGGCTGTTCGTGCCATGGCCTGCCCCTATCGGGTGGTCCAGTTTCAGTCTTAGTGCATGACGGGTCTCGGCGCCATTGCTGCGGTCGTAGGCGGGGTCGATCCTGTGCCTTGAGGTGGCCATTCGATGGCTTCCGGAGCCGGAGGTCGGTAGCCAAGAGACGAATGAGGCCTGACGGTATTGTAGTGGACCCGCCACTCCTCGATCACCACGCGTGCTTCGGCCAGCGAGTAGAAGATCTCGCCGTTCAGCAGCTCGTCCCGGAGCTTCGAATTGAAGCTCTCGCAGTAGCCGTTCTCCCAGGGGCTACCCGGTTCGATGAACGCCGTCTTCGCGCCCACGGCGTCGATCCAGTCCCGAACGGCCTTTGCGATGAACTCCGGCCCGTAACACCTTCGGAACGATGATCAGACGGAGGCCATGGCCGGCTGCGCAGCCCCTCAGTGAGCGCAGCAGGCGGCCATGGCCGGGCCTCGGGTCTCTACGGTGGTTCTGCGCGAACCACACCGAAGAGGAGACCGACCATGACCGTCGACCATTCTACCCGATCCGATGCCGTCCTCGTAGGCATCGACATCGCCAAGCACCGCCATGAGGTGTTAATCGAAGCGCCCGGGCCCGCCCGCCGTCGGCGTTTGACGATCCTGAACACGCGGTCCGACTTCGACCGGCTGATCGAGACGCTACGTGCATATGACGGCCGTGTCAGGATCGCGTTCGAGGCCACCGGTAATTACCACCGGGCGCTCGCCTATGCCCTGACAGTGGCGGGCTTCGAGACGAAGTTGGTCTCGTCGGTCGGTCTCGCCCGGACGCGGGAGGCGCTGCACAACGGTTGGGACAAGAACGACCCGAAGGACGCCCAGGTGATCCTGCACATGCTCCGGATCGGTGCCGAGCAGTTCTACCATGATCCCCTGATCCGAGGCACGAACGACCTTCAGGAACTGTCGAAGACCCACGATATCGTCTCGCGCTCGAAGACGGAGCTATGGCACCGCATCCTGACCCACTACCTGCCGCTCTACTTCCCCGAGGCCGATCGCTTCCACCGGTCGTCGCGATCCGACTGGTTCCTCGCCTTCCTCGAGCGCTACCCGTCCCCGTACATCATCTCCGCCATGGGGCGGGACGCCTTCATCGCGGATGCCTGGGCTGTCGTCGGCCGCCGGGTGTCGAAGGAGCGCCTGTTGTCAGACATTTACGATACGGCGGCCTCGTCGGTCGGCCTGCCGGTCGAGCCGGACAGCGACGCCGTCGCCATGTTCCGCATGGTGCTGGCCGAAGGACGCAGCCTGATCGAGCAGCGTAATCGGATCGAAGCACGTGCCGTGGAGCTGCTGGCCGAGCATCCCGACTACCGGCTCCTCGTCACCATTCCCGGCATCGGTCCGGTCAACGCCCTGACCATCCTGGCCGAGGCCGGCGACTTACGCCGCTTCGGCCATCATCGCCAGTTCCTCAAGTTCTGCGGCATGGACCTCGCCACCATCCGGTCGGGAACGTTCCGCGGCCAGACGAAGCTGTCGAAGTACGGCAACGCCCGGCTCAGGCGGACACTCTGGATGGCGGGCCAGGTGGCCATCATGCAGCGCGCCAACAGCTTCCGCGACAAGTTCGAACGCTACATCGCCCGGGACCGGCACAATGCCGACCTGCGGCGCAAGGCGTACACAGCCATCGCCGCCAAGATGGCGCGCACCGCTCATGCGGTCGTCAAAGGCGGCCAACCCTATCGTCCCTTCTTCGAGGGGACGATGCACGGCGGAAGGACCCTTCTCTCATGAGGCCGTGGAGACACCGCCCCGATCGGCGGTGATCTCGTAGATAATGTTCAGGCCTTCCGCTCGGCTGCGACAGGATCTCGTCTTGAGGACGGTGGGAGCCGCCATGCGCGTACTCCGTGTTCGTTATGGGAGAGACCGCTCGTTGACCAAGGGCGCGGCCTGCCGCAGACTGATGACGCGCCGGAATAGACCAGCGCGAACACGATCTGACGCCCAAATCCGCCAATCGCTCCGAACATAGGACGTTGTCAGACCGAACATGGCCGGGCACGCCTCGCAGGATGAACAGGTCGGTCAGGACGTCGATCACGGCGGTCGAATTCAGCTTCCGGTCGATCCTGATCGACAGGCACTCCCGGGTGAACTCGTCGATCACGTTGAGCATACGGAACTTCCTCCCGTCGTGCGTCCGGCTCTCGACGAAGTCGTAGGACCAGACGTGGTTCGGGCGCTCGGGCCGAAGACGGATGCATGATCCGTCGTTCAGCCAGAGCCGCCCCTTCTTGGGTTGCTTCTGCGGCACCTTCAGCCCCTCCCGTCGCCATATCCGCTCGACACGCTTCACATTCACGGCCCAACCAGCATCACGCAGCATGGCCGCGATCCGGCGATAGCCGTAGCGCCCATATTGGGACGCGAGCGCGACGATGTCCGCGGTCAGCGATTCTTCATCAGCCCGACCGTGCGGCACCTTCCGCTGGGTCGAGCGATGCTGGCCGAGCACACGGCAGGCGAACCGTTCCGAGACGCCGAACTTCTGCCTGATGTGATCGACGCACCGACGGCGGCGGGCGGGGCTCAGAAGTTTCCCGAGGCCGCCTCCCGCAGGATCAGCTTCTCGAGCGTGAGATCGGACACCGCCTTCCGGAGTCGCTCGTTCTCCTTCTCGAGTTCCTTCAGACGCTTCACCTGGTCGGTCTTTAGCCCGCCGAACTCCTTGCGCCACCGGTAATAGGTGAACTGCGTGACCCCGATCGATCGAACCGCCTCCGATACCGATCGGCCCTGCGATACCAGCACGTCGACCTGCCGAAGCTTCGCGACGATCTCCTCCGGCTTGTGCCTCTTCTGTCCCATTCCTTCGTCCTCCATCAGGCTCCAAAGCCTACTTCAGGAAGGACCACTTTTCAGGGGGCAGGCCAGCCATGCAAACACTAATGGCAAAAATCGACGTTTAGATCGAGGGCAGTTCTAACCTGCCAAGCTGTAAGGCATACTATTGTCCTGAATATGACTAGGTAGGTAGCCATTATTCATCAGCAGCGAGTCGACTGTCTTTTCACTTACAGAGAAGTGATTGGCCGCATCCTCTATTGCCGTCTCAGAAAAGTCTCCACCAAGGTAACCCACAAGAGGCTTGATCGGACAAAGGAATTCAGAAGCAAAAGCTCTTTGAAACTTTTGTCGTGCAGTTGCAAGGTCAGCGGACACAAGCCAAGAGTGCGGGAATTTTCTTAATGATTGTGAATAGTCACCAACAAACCTTGCAAGCTCAAATCGTTGAGAAACTGGATGTCTTTTTCGCGGAATGAACTTCATCTTACCGCCATTTACGGTTCCGGCAACTGATGCTCTTGGGCGCCCTTTGGGAACCCAATTCGTAAGACCTTTCTCAGATAGCCCAAGAAGATTGTGCAGGATAGAATCATCTAATGCGTCATGAGCGTTGCCAATCTTCCGCCTCAGTTCTCTTGCAGCAGACACTGCAACTTCCCAAGGCGGTCGCCCTGCGTCCTCTATGGGTAGATCGAGTATGTCGTCGGGCGTGCCAGACAGACCATCTGCGTGGATAAGCTCTTGCATCGCTTCGAGACGCTTTTCGGAGTTCTCGGCATAAGCGCCAGCAAGTTCAGAGAAAGAACTAGCTCCTACCCTTTCCTCCAAATCCATTGCCTTTTCGATCATCTCGTCGGGGCAAACTTCTGGGTCAAAGCCAAGCTCAGCTTCTAAGCGCCGCTTTCGAAGTTCTATCGGGTCCTTCGAATCCTCCAGAATGAAGCCCCAGAGCGCGGCAAGATCTGAGTCATTGCAACCGACTTCATGGATTCGCGCCAAGACATCACTAATCAATGACGATACTTCGAGCGTAAACTGTTCTTTTGGTACCGAATGTACAAAGTTAAGGCCTTCAAGAAATCTTACAGATTCGCCCTTATTGCCTTGTGATGCTTGAGCCCAAACCTGAATGCTGTCGCTATCGGCGGCAAACATTACTCTCGGCCAAATAAAGCCCATATTGGCTGCCGCCATTTCATGGCTCATCCTCCAGTCGTGAGACGGGATCTTTCGTGCGTTGGCAGGCAGTACTTCATAATGCAGCCTCCACCAAGAAGAAGCAAACCACATTGCCAAAGGGTATAGAGAAACATGTATCTGGTCTCGAATGGTTTTGGACCAAATATCTTCATTTCTAGTGAGGCAATGGCCGTCTAGGAAGATGCCGAAACGCGCAGTAGTTTCTCCGACCTCCTTGAGGGGGTCATCGTATGAGCTCCACTCATGTTTGAAACACAATTTGCTCATTAAGAATTCCAGAAACGTTTCACTTCGGCCGCCATTGGGTCTTCTAGTGGCATTGGGTATCCATGATAGCTGCCGTTTCCATCTCTTTGAGCCTCCAGCGGAGTGCCATCTTCGGTGACAGCCCAAACAATCTTCGGCCAACCATCAATAGACTGCTCACTCACAGCACCACGCTCAAATCCCTCACGAACGTACCGCAGGGCATCACTGCGCTTGAATATTGACGCCCCATCACACAAGGATTTGCCTCTGCGAGGTTGAGCTGGTGGCGTTAGGCCGAAGTCGCCCGGGTTACGTTTGTGTTCCGGGTTTCCAATATAGGTGACTGCTTCAGCAAGTGCTTTCCGCTCTTCAACCTGAAGACTGTCAGCGCCGGCAAGACGTCTCTTGAGGTTGAATTTTTTGTACCGTTGCATGGCGGATTCTCTTTGGAAGCGAGACGTAATTGACAGTTCTTGTACGCGACAAAAGTGACTAGGTCGATACCACGCCCTCTGAGGAACGTCTCGTGAACGGTGGCTCAGTCTACCGGTACAATAGCAGCTCTGCACGCATAGATTACGTTCAAACCGCATGCGCATTCCTCATATGAACTCTAGCCGTCCTCTGCCTGATCAGGCGAAGTCTTCGCTAAGTTCCCACACCGCGGGCCGGGATCGGCCGGACCCACCAAACCCCCACCTCTTTCCCACCCCGTTCCCACCTGCGCGCTGACCGCATCTGGCACCTTGGGCTCATCAGAAACGATGACCGAGGCGCACAGCGATGCAGATCGAACTTTCCCCCGACGACATTGAAACCATCATCCGTGAGGCCGATGCGGCGGCGCAACGGCTCCGCCGCAAGCTGTGCCTGCCAGTCTGCGAGCACGAGGATCTAGGTCAGGACCTCCTGGTCGATCTGCTGCGCCGGTTGCCCGCCTACGATCCCTCGCGCGGCAGCATCGGCGCCTTCGCCAACATCGTTCTGCGCAACCAGTCGTCGCGGATCGCGATGCGTCACTACCGCCAGCGCCGTGCGCAGGGTGGGTCGCTGCTCTCGCTCGAGGTGCCGCTGGCCGGAACCCGCGAGCCGGTCGGCGACACGCTGACCGAGGATGACGGGCTTGCCGCCTGGCACGGCCAGACCTGCTGCGCCGCAACCGTCACCGAACTTCACCACGCCCCGGGTGCATTTTCAAAGGAATGCCCTGGCCCATGCCGGCAAGAGCAGCCGGCGGGTGGTCTCCGCCTTCATCGCCACGGCCTTTGCCCAGCCGGACCGCACCGCGGCCAGCGCTCAATGGCGTCTCGTGGCCGACCAGATGCGGGGCAAGCTGCCGAAGCTCGCCACCCTCATGGACGGTGAAGGCGTGAAGCGATCGATCCGGGGAATCGATCGTAGCCAGAACGAGGAGGATGTCATCGCCTACATGACCTTTCCCCAGCAGCACCGGGCGAAGTTACACTCGACGAACCCGATCGAGCGCCTGAACGGGGAGATCAAGCGGCGCACCGATGTCGTGGGGTTCGGCGGGCAATCCGTCCACTGGACGGTTTGCTGATCCGCCTCACTTCCGAACGAAGCCTCGATCCGCCGATCGGTCGGGGCGATCCTGATGGAGCAGACCGAGGAATGGACCGTCCAGCGCGGACGCTACATGACGCTGGAAACGCTCGCGCCGCTCTGCGACGATGCCATCGTCAGCTTGCCTGCCGCGCAGACGGACTGATCAACTCGGCCACGCCGACATCCGTCGCGCCAGCCATGAGCTACACAACCAGATGGGACACGATCGGGCGCTGACCTGCGATTACTGGCTCGGCGTTTGCATGAATGGCTTTTCCCGCTGGTGGCATCGCGATGCGGTAGGGCCGCGGAGTGGTTCTGGCAGCCTAAAGCGGTTTGCGTTTAATTCGACGCGTATCCTGCTGCTTTGAAGAAGCTCCAGCACTCCTCGGGATCGAAGATGCCACAGATGTCGCCGAGCGCCCGGATGAGCGTATCGTAGCTCCGCGCGCCGATGCGGCGGAGGTGGGCTTTCGGCTTGGAGAAGGCCCTCTCGATCGGGTTCGGGTCGGGCGAGTAGGCCGGCAGGTTCGAGGGATCAGAAAGGCCTCCAGTGGACGGCTTTCCCCGAGAACGGAACCGGCAGCCATGGGCGTTCAGGATCCCGGCGGCTTTCGGGCTCCTGTGGGTCGAGAGGGTGTCGCGGAGTGAGGAGGAGGAGAAGGATTTGATCCAGTGGATCGAATTCCCGACGAACACGGTGCCTGGCCACAGGGCCGGTGCGAGCCGGGTCTCGACGTGGATGTCGAAAGCAGCGCGGTTCATCGCGCCCTCGATCACCCGGGGCGCGATCAACGCGTCGCAGGTGAGCCCGGCGATGAACGTCTGCGTCTTCCAGCGACCGAACGGGGTCGTGCCGAAAAGACGTTCGCCGACGGCACTCCGGCCCCGCAGGCGAGTCATGTTCGCCTTCACCGACGTTTCATCGAGGAAGACCAGCCGATGCGCCCTGTCCCGCATGAAGGGCTGCCGGCGGACGGTCCGGTCACGCCGGGCCAGCCTGATATCCGCCCGATCGCGTTCCTGAGCGATCAGGCCTTTTCTCATATGAGAACCCCGCCCTGATCAGGGCCCGGTGGATCGAAGAGAGTTGCACCGACACGCCATGCGTCTCCTCCAGCGGTCGCCCTTCGCGGCGCCATCGGTTCAAGCCCGATGGGCGACGCCAATTCCTTCAGGGTGATGTCCGGCTCCGCACGGACGATCCCGGTCAAGGACGCCATGTGCGGCGCAAGCTTGCCCGCGGTCGCCGCTGCGCGACCCTGCCGCTTCGGCGTTATCACCCCCCGGTCGCGATGAGCGGCCGCCAACCGGACCGTCGTGCTGGCACTCACACCGAAGACTTGCGCGGCTGCCCGTCGCGAATGACCCGCGGCGATCGAATGACCCGCGGCGATGTAGCGCCAGATCCGTTCGCGAAGGTCCATCGAGTAGGGTTTGCCCATCCGTCCCCCTCCTTCCGGAAGTGAATCGGACCGATGAACCCAAGGGAATCCCCAACGATTCAGATAAGAGACAAACCGCTTTAAACATCCGATAAATAATATAATGATATCAGTTATATGGACCATAGATGGTTGTCTTTCAGGCCCATCCCCTCCGCCATCCTGCACGACGTGCATCGAATCTCGCCTCGTCGGATGGCGCCGGCGCAACCGAGCGGTCGCGACGCAGCGCGTGGTTCGGCGCGCCGCCGGATGGGTGAGCACTCTCCGGCGTCATCCCGGCGCGGGATCGCTCCCGAGCGGACAATCCGCTCAGGGCTCGGCCGGTTCGGCGCCGAACCGCAGCCAGAAATCGTCACCGTCATTGAGCCTCGGATACGGCGTGTCCGGCACCGCCACTTTGAGAAAATCGCAGAGCGGAGCCCAGCCGTCACCAATGGCGAATACCAGCAGCCGCTCCGGCGGAACCGCCGCCCGGACCTCGGCAAGCTGGCGGTGGAAGGCCGCGATCGCCGTGTCGCGATCGCGCAACTGGTCGATGCCTCGCCGCCTTGTCAGCAATGCCATTGCGTCCAGCGTCTCGACCGCGCGGGCCGCGACCGGCAGCGTCGGGTAGATCCGTCGCAGCCTCCCGACAGTCCGCGCATAGGAATTCCACCAGTCCTCGGCCGGTCGCGTGCTGTAAACCACCCGGGCCTCGGGAAAGGCCAGAAGCAGTTCGCGCCAGACATGCGCACCCGGCCAGTCCATCTGCGACCAGATCCCGGCGAATACCGCATTCCAGTCCACCGGTTCACCCGCCGCAAGCGTCTTCCAGAACTCCCGCTGAGCGGGATCGGCAAACAGCGTCTGCACGTGGTGGCACGGACGGAAGCCGAGGATCTCCAGCGCCGCCTTCAGTGACCGGGTTCCGGTCCGGCCGAAGCCCGGACCGATGACCTGCAGGGACATCGGATTGCACGTAAGCGCCGGTTCACCCCCATAGCCCATGCTTTGATTGGCCGCTCGTTCGCAGTTTAGGCTGCGGCTTTGACTGCGGCCTTGGGGAAAGCCCACGGCAGAAGGTCGTCGATGTCGGCGGGGGGATGGCCGGCGGCGATCACCTCAGGGACGATATCAGAAAGGAATGGGGCGTAGGCCGCGCTTACGCCCCTTCATGCTGAAACCGCGAACATCTCGATCATCGCCATGGGTAGTTTGGGTCCTTTCCGCCGTTCGCTGCAGATGGAAGGTACGACTGCTCTTGAATTACGGGCACGCTGGCATGGGTGCAGTAGGAAGGTTCGCCGGCGTGCCCTGGCGGGGGCGTCCCCGCCCCCGATCCCTGGTCAGTGTTCCGCGTTCATCGCCTCGATCACGCGGCGCGCAGCGAGCAGGTCGTGAACGGCCTGCAGCCTTTCCCGCAGATCATCGACGCCTGTGAGCGCACGGACGAGGTCGCAGGTTTGGCGGTCCCGCGTCCGGTGAGTCCGTCCGCCGGTCGATGCGTTCTCGGTAGTGCCCCACTCCGTGGTGTAGGAGGCCGCGCGCGAAGCCCTTGGCGTAGCGCAGCGCGTGGCCGGGCTGGCGGCCATCGCGCGTCTTCGTAGTCTGAGGTTGTTCGACGACCGAAGACAACGAAGGAGAGCACGATGACCGAGGCTATGATCAACCTTCCGGAGGCGATCTCCAAGAGCGACGACACCGATTTTCTGCGTGAGCTGATCCAGGATGCGGCGCAGCGGCTGATGGAGATCGAGGTGGGCGCCGTGTGCGGGGCCGGTCTGCGCGAGCGAACGCCGGACCGGGGGAACCAGCGCAACGGCTACCGGCCGCGCCGCTGGGATACGCGGGCCGGGACGATCGGGCTGAACATTCCCAAGCTGAGGAAGGGGAGCTACTTCCCGACCTTTCTCGAGCCGCGGCGGACGGCGGAGAAGGCGCTGATGGCGGTGGTGCAGGAAGCCTACATCCACGGCGTCTCCACTCGAGCGGTGGACGACCTGGTGCGCGCCATGGGGCTGACGGGCACCTCCAAAAGCCAGGTCTCGCGGCTCTGCGAAGAGATCGACGAACGCGTCCAGGCCTTCCTGAACCGACCGCTGGAGGGCGATTGGCCCTTCCTGTGGCTCGACGCCACCTACGTGAAGCTGCGCGAGGGCGGTCGGGTTGTCTCGATGGCGGTGATAGTGGCCGTCGCAGTCAACTCGGATGGCCGCCGCGAGATACTCGGCATCACGGTCATGCCCTCCGAAGCCGAGACGTTCTGGGCGGACTTCCTGCGTTCGCTGACCCGCCGCGGCCTGCGGGGCGTGCAGATGGTAATCAGCGATGCGCACGAGGGCCTCAAGGCCGCTGCAAGCAAGGTCCTGGGCGCCGGATGGCAGCGCTGCCGGGTGGGGCCGTTGAAAAAGGCGCGATCTGCTGATTCCATCTTCATGGCGGCATCATGTGGAGGGTGGCATGATCGGCAGTCGGACCCGAGATCAGTTGGAATTCTTTGTCTGCGGATCGGCTCGCGTGACCTCGTCCCCGACGATCACATCCTCGCCCGCGTCGACCGGGTTATCGACCTTGGCTGGCTTCGCGCGGAGGTGGCCGATCTCTACGCGCCAGGTGTTGGCCGACCGGGCATCGATCCGGAAGCCGCGGTCCGCCTGATGCTCGCGGGCTTCCTGCTCGGCATCGTCCATGACCGGCGCCTCCTGCGAGAAGCGCAAGTGAACCTGGCGATCCGCTGGTTCGCGGGCTTCGGCTTGAACGACAGGCTGCCGGATCATTCCTCGCTCACGCGCATCCGTCAGAGATGGGGCGCCGATCGGTTCCGGCGCATCTTCGAACGCACGGTGCGGGACTGCGTCGGCGCCGGGATCGCCAAGGGCGAGGTCGTGCATGTTGATGCGTCTCTGATCCGGGCCGACGTGTCCTGGGAGAGCCTCGTGGTGCGTCATGTCGATGCGGTGGCGACTGAGAACGGCGATCCTGTGCAGGAAGCGGAGACGGTTCGGGCCCGCAACTCGAAGAAGACCGGCAAGTTCAAGAAGGTCTGCCTCACCGATCCCGATGCGAGCATGGCGACGTCAGGGCGCAACCGTCGCCTGGAGCCCAGCTACAAGCAGCATGGCGTCGTGGACGATGTCTTCGGCGTGGTTCTCGACGTCGAGGTCACGACCGGGGAAGTGAACGAAGGCGAAGAGATCCTCGCCCGCCTCGATGCTGTCGAGAAGACGACCGGGACCAAAGTCGAGACGGTGACGGCGGATGCCGGCTATGCCTATGCCAAGATCTACGGCGGGCTCGAACGCCGGAAGATCGCCGCCGTCATTCCGGCCAAGGCCGAACCGATCCGCAGCCCGGTCCCGATGCGCCGGTTCCGCTACGACGCGAAGCACGACATCCTGAAATGCCCCCGGGGCAAAAAGCTCAAGGCCGGACGGGCCATCAAGCATGGGCGCTTCTTCACATCCCGGGCGCGCGACTGCCGCGGATGCGATCTCGCCCGTCTCTGCCTGTCGAAGGGGCGCGTGAACAAGGCCGTCGTGCTCGGGAATGATTACCCCGCCCTTCTGCGCGCGCGACGCCGTCGCGAGAGATGGTCGGAGGAAGACCGGGACCTCTACCAGCGCCACCGCTGGCGGTCGGAGGGCTACCATGGCGAGGCGAAGACCTGGCATGGGCTCGCCCGCGCGGTCCGGCGCGGTCTCCAGAACATGCGTATCCAGGCCTTCCTCACGGCGGCAGCGGTCAACCTCAAGAGGCTGGCGGCTGCGCTCTGCTCGGCGCTCGCACGCATTCTGTCGATTGCAGCTGGATGGGCCCGTTCGACGGCGCCGATGAACGCGAATGGCGAAAACCAGCCTGACGTTCAAGAAAGGGAACCGGCCATGGCAGCGTAGGCCGCAGCGGCCCGTTCTCGGCGCAATTCTTCAACGGCCCCCGGGTGCATTTTCAGCGCAATCTCCTGGCTCGCGTGAGCAAAGCCAACAAGCCGGTGGTCAGCGCCGTGGTGAAGACCGTCTTCGCCGAGAAGGACCGGGACCAGGCCCACGCCCGGTGGCGCGAGGTCGCCGACAGCCTGCGTGACCGGTTCAGGGATGTCGCCGAACTGATGGACGCGGCCGAGCACGACGTCCTCGCCTACATGGCCTTCGACGAGAGCCTGCGCTCGAAGTTGCACAGCACCAACCCGCTGGAGCGCGTCAACAAGGAGATCAAGCGGCGCACCAACGTCGTCGGCATCTTCCCCAACCGCGAGGCCGTCGTTCGCCTCGTCGGCGCGCTCATGCTGGAGCAAAACGATGAGTGGGCCGTCAGCCGCCGCTACATGCCCGTGGAAAAACTGACAGGCCTGTGCGACGATAACCCTGATGCGGCCATGATCGCCGCTCAGTGAACGAGCGACACCAGCTATGAAGAAGCAGGTGGACGCCAGTTCCTACACCATCCCTCGGGACACTACCGCGTTTGGGTGCGCATTCCGGAGCATCCGGTCGCTTGTTCCAGCGACATCCGGTCAGTCATTCCGAGGTATCCGGTCACCCCGAGATGACGCCGCTGAGCGTGGTTACCTGATCCCATCCGGGCTGCATTCGGTCAAGCCTCACGGAGGGAGCTCTGCGGGAGCCGCGCGCGGCGGCGCGTGCGCCCCATGACGCTGGCGCGGCGCCGCGCGTGGCGGTGGGTTGGGCGGTGGTCATCGGGTCTTGCTCCGTTCGGCATCGAGGGTCTTGCGCATGGAGGGCCCGTCGAGCGGCAGTCGGTGCGCGTTGTGGACGAGCCGGTCGAGGATTGCATCGGCGAATGTCGGTTCGTCGATCACGTCGTGCCAGGCATCGACGGGCAGCTGGCTCGTCACGATGATCGAGCCGTTGCCGTATCGGTCCTCGACGATCTCCATCAGGTCGCGCCGCTGCTGCGGTGTCAGACGGTCGGGTCCCCAGTCGTCCAGGATCAGTAGATCGGTGCGGAGGAGTTGACGGAACAGACGCGGGAAGCGTCCGTCGCCATGGGCGAGTTCGAGATCGGCGAACAGGCGCGGCAGGCGATGATAGAGCACGCTCTTGCCGTCCCGGCACGCTTTCTGGCCGAGGGCGCAGGCGAGCCAGGTCTTGCCGACACCGCAGGGCCCGGTGACCAGCAGGTTCTGTCGCTTCTCGATCCAGCCGCCCTGAACGAGCTGGCGGAACAGGTCGCGGTCGAGCTGGCGCGGGGTGCGGTAGTCGACATCCTCGATCGAGGCACCGACATGGCGCAGCTTCGCGGCCCGCATGCGGCTCTGGAACTTCCGCGTGGCCCGGCTGGCAGCCTCGCGGTCGATCAGCAGCCCGAGCCATTCGGCATGGCTGAGATCGGCGGATTCCTCCTGTCCGTGGAGGTCGGTGAAGGCGTCGGCCATGCCGTCGAGCTTGAGCTCGCGCAGGCGGTGGTGGGTTGGGTGGTCGAGCATGCATTTGCCTCTTCAATGGAAATAGGTGGCGCCGCGGATGTTGGGATGAGTGATCGCCGGCCCCTCCGCGGGCTTTGTGGGCCGGTGGCGATGCAGGTTGTTCTGGAGGATCGACTTCACCGAGCTGTAGGACAGCCCGCCGATCTCGTTGGCGCGCAGGCAGGCGGCCTCGAGCGCGTCACGCCCGTGCGGCTTCGCCAGGCGGACGATCCCGAGACAGGCCCGGAAGCCCTGCTCGGGATGCGGCTTCGTTCTCAGGATCAGCTCCACGAGCGCCGCCGTGTTCGGCCCGACGGCCTGCGCCCGCCGGCAGAGCTCGGCCGGTGTCAGACCGGCGTATCGACGATGGCTGGCAGGCATATGCGCCGCCACGGTCGTGTGCTTGCGGTTGCCCGAGGTCCGCACGTGGGAAGCGACACGGGCGCCGTCACGGAAGATCTCGACGGTCCGCGCCGTGACCCTGACCCAGAGCGCCTTCTTCAGCAGCTGGTGCGGGACCGAGTAATAGTGCCGCTCGACCTCGACATGGTAATCGAGCCCGACGCGGCGCTCGAACCAGTCGGCATACTCGAACGGAACGGCCGGCAGCGGCTTCAGCGCCGGCCTGTCCAGCTGCTCGAACAGCGCCTGCCGGCTGGCGCCCAGATGGCGCGTGACCTTGCCGTTGAGGCCGGGCAGAAGCTCCCGGATCGCGGCATTCACCTCCGACAGCGAGAAGAACCGCCGCCGGCGCAGCCGGGCGATGATCCAGCGCTGCACGAGCAGGACGCCGACCTCCACCTTCGCCTTGTCGCGCGGCTTGTAGGGGCGGGCCGGGAGCACCACGGTGTCGTAGTGCGCCGCCATCTCGGCATAGGTGCGGTTGATCCGGGGCTCGTGGAAGCAGGCCTTCGTCACGCCCGCCTTCAGGTTGTCCGAGACCACCTGCTCCGGGACACCGCCGAAGAACCCCAGCATGCGGACATGCGCGCCGATCCAGTCCGGCAGGGCCTGCGTCCAGGTCGCCTCGACATAGGTGTAGTTCGAGGCGCCGAGCACGCCGACGAACACCTGCGCCGCCCTGACCTCGCCGGTCTTGCCGTCGACGACCTCCACCGTGTCCCCGGCATAGTCGACGAAGAGGCGCTCGCCGGCGACGTGATGCTGCCGCATGGTCGGCGACAGTCGGCCCTCCCAGCGGCGGTAGAGGTCGCAGAAGCGACTGTAGCCGTAGCCATCCCCGGGATGCGCCGCGCGATATTCCTCCCAGAGCAACGACAGCGTCACACCCTTGCGCCGGAGCTCGCGATGGACCGCCGCCCAGTCCGGGGGCACCAGTCCCCGCCGGGTCGTGCCGCCTTGCGGCTCGAACAGCCGCCGCTCGAGATCGGCATCCGTGACGCCGTCCGGCAGCGGCCAGGACAGGCCGGACCGCTCCGCCCGCTTCAGATACTCGGTGACCGTCGACTGGCCGACGCCCAGGCTTGACGCGATCTTCCGCGTCGACAGTCCCGCGGCCCGCAGGCGTAGGGCTTCTGCAATCTTGCGCATCGGCAATCGTCTCATTCCGGGCTCCCTGCTCCTCCTCGAAGGAGCCAAGGTTACCCCGCTGCACGATCACCCAGCAGCGTCAGTCCCGTCCGGAAATCCAGGTGATCGGATACTCCGGAATCGGTGACCGGATCAGATCGGAATCACTGACCGGATGTTATCGGAACGGGTGACCGGATGACCTCGGAACGCGCACTCGGGCGAGGCATCTTAGACAATCTCTTCCGTGGTGCCGTCGCGGATGGCCCGCTCGAGCGTGCCGGCGAGGATCTCGAGATCGACCAGAGTGCGGGACTCGAACAGCTTGTCTGGGCCCAGCAGCTTGCGGATATCCTGCGGATGGCACCGATGCAGGTGCGACAGGTTCGGGATGACATCGGTCCCGATGGCGGTGTCGGCGATGCGCGCCGCGGCGATCGCCTCGGCAACGTGCTGGTAGAGGGACTCGAGGCAGAGTTCAGGCACCGGCTTGTCCTTTCTTTAGGTGGTTGGCCTTCACGGCTTCGGCGGCGCGGCGGGCGTGGTTCTCAATGCGGATACAGCTCTCTTCCCGCTGCCAGCGGCGGCGTTCGAGATCCCGCTCGTGACGCCGCTCGGCGGCCATTTCGTGTTCGCCCAAAGCCGGGCGCGGACATTGTTCATGCGCTGAAGGAGCGGCGCGTCGAGCCGGCCGATGACCGGCGTGTCCGAGCTACGCGCCAACTCGAAGCCCGGGTGCTCCGTGCTGATAGTAATGCGGCGGATGCAGACGAGGTGCAGGACAGAGCGGCGTTTGAGCGGGTCCTGCCCGGAGGGTCCAGGGAGACGGAGCGCGTCCCTGGTCGAGCCGATGGCTGCCAGGGGGTGCACGGGGAGTGGCGAACGACGACCCTGCCGCTCGCCGCGCAGGCGGCCCCCGGCAGGGCCCTCGAAGAGCCCCCAGGAGGGTCGACGCGTATTGAGCCGCTTCAGCGGCGTCTCGCAATACGCATAGTCGGTCTCTACACCTCCCCCGGACCGTCCCTTCGGGCCGGCTTTCGGAGGTCGGTCGCGCCATCGGCGGCCGCGTTTGGGCCCCAGGTTCCCTTCCCTAATTCCGCCTCGTCAACGCCGGGAGAGGCGGGTCGAGATCATGCAGGGCTACCAGTTCGCACACATGGAAACCTGGTCGCGCAAGGGCGTGGCCAAGGAGAATGGTAACGAGAAAAACGTCCGGCGCAACGGGCAGCGCGGATGGACCGCCGAGCAGAACCTCGACGAGGCCGCGCGGGAACCCTGGGCCTCGGAACATCTCGGTCGCCCAAAGCGCGCTCCGACCGTGATCGCGGGCACCTGCGCATCCTTCGACGAGCTGCGCGGCGCCCACGAGGAGGCCTGCAACGCGAAGGTTGCGGTGCCCTACACGAACCCGAAGACGAGGAAGAAAGGCACGCGCAAGAAGTCGGTCCGCCTCGATACCCACACGCTCTACACGGCGGTGTTGTCGTTCCCGGTCACCAGCGCAGAGGCGCTCGAGGACGCAAAGAAGATGGCGGAATGCCGGAAGGCGATCGACATCGCCATCGCCTTCGAGAAACGGCGCTTAGTGGATGCCGGCGGCGAGTTTGCCATGGGGGTCGTGCATTTCGACGAGACCTACGTTCATCTCCACGTCTACGGCCTTGATCGGCAGCGCGGATCCGCGAAAATCGGCGTAGCGGGCTTTTGCAAAAGCCCGCTACGCCCCACGAAACCGCAACCGTATCGACCTGAAGACGGCCAGTTCTTCGTGTCGCACCCGGGCCAGATCCGAATGTCGCTGGACATCCCGGCGCCGGCCTCTACGAGCGGACAGATGACCGGCGGGGCCATGCGACCGGCTACACGCCCAAGGGCATCGATACGCCGGCGGGCACGATCGCCATCGACGTTCCAAAGACCGCCGGCCATGACGGCCCGCCGTTCTATCCGCACTCTCCCGAACCCGGCCGCCGGTCGGTCCGCGCCGTGATGCTGGCAGTGGCGGACATGTACGTCAAAGGCGTGTCGACCCGGGAGGCCGAGCGGGGGATGCGCGAGTTCGGTCTCGACAGCCTGTCCTCGACCCAGGTCAGCCGCGCGGCGCACCCGGCCTCTCGGTCGGATCACCTGCCTGCTCCTCGACGCCCGCCACGAAAAGGTACATCAGGGCGGGATCGTGCGCGATGCGGCCGCGCTCTCGGCCATCGGCATCGGCCATCGGCCCGGATGGGCGCCGCCGGACCCTGGGCGTCTCCGTCGCCCTGTCGGAGGCCGAGCTGCATTGGCGGGCCTTTCCGGAGAACCTTCGGGCCCGCGGAATGCGCGGGGCCGAGTCCGTCGTCTCCGACTGTTCGCCGTGATGGCCCATCGGTCAGAGGCCCATTGCGGACGCCGGGCTGCGGGGCCGCTCGCAGGGCCGTCCCCGGCGGCGCGACATGGCTACGCTGCCGTTCGTCGGGAAAACTCTCCACCGGAGAGTTTCCTGATCCTCCTCACCATCTCGCCCGGATCGCCCTTCATCATGCCCCGAGCCTGAAGATCCGCAAGCGCATCGGTGCCGGGCTGCGCGAGGTCTGGAACGCCGGCTCGCTGGCCAGGGCCGAATCCGTCTTGGAAGAGCTGGTCGCGGACGACCGGGACACCGCTCCGGCTCTCGCCGCATGGCTGGAAGAGGCCGTGCCAGAGGGTTTGGCCGTCTTCTCCTTGCCCGGCCTTCACCGCCGCCGGCTGCCGCACCTCCAACCCCATCGAGCGGACCGTCCAGCAGAAGCTCAAACGCCGCACGGCCAGGGCGAGGGTCCTTCCGAACGAGGAGTCACTCGAGCGCCTCGTCAGCGCCGTGGCGGTCGACATCGACGACAAACGGGCCGCCGGGAAGGCCTACATCAAACGGGAATGCCAGGAGGCGTGAACAGTGCCTCGCGCAATTTTCAGACCTGGGGTTGATCAATCGGTGGGGCGCGGGCACGACATAATCTTGGCCAATCCAGTCGGAGCGAAGTCCATCTGACAATTTCCGTTCCGAGTGTTTTCCGTAGGAAAACCCACGGACAACACCGCCTCGGATAGGTCGATAGGCGTGAAGAGAAAGCCGACAAATCAACGTCCGCCGAGGCTTCCCCGGCGGGCGCTGTCTTGTCTAAGGGGGCCTATGTCCCGAGGATGGAATGCCTCGGGGAGGACCAGGAGGTTTTCAGGAAGTTATTCTGCTGTGAGGAGCGGAGGCCGTTTCGAGCTGAGCCGGCGAGTCTCCGGCGGATTGATCCGCAAATCAATCTTGCCATCCTTCACGCCGACCTGGACAACTCCACCCTTGGCGAGTTGACCGAAGAGAAGCTCCTCCGCGAGCGGCTTCTTGATGTGTTCCTGGATGACGCGGCCGAGGGGACGCGCACCCATCTTGTCATCGTAGCCCTTCTCGGCCAGCCATTCCGCAGCAGGTTGAGTCAGTTCGATGGACACGTTGCGATCGAGAAGCTGCGCTTCGAGCTGCAGGACGAACTTTTCGACCACCTTGAGGATCACCTCCTTCGGCAGGGGGCCGAAGCTAATCACGGCGTCGAGACGGTTGCGGAACTCGGGGCTGAACGTCCTTTCAATGGCGGCGGTGTCTTCGCCTTCGCGGCGGTCCCGGCCGAAGCCGATTGCCTCCTTCGCCTGCTCCGTGGCTCCCGCGTTCGAGGTCATGATCAGAATCACGTTCCGGAAGTCTACAGAGCGACCGTTGTGATCGGTCAGCTTGCCGTGGTCCATCACCTGCAGCAGGATGTTGAACACGTCCGGATGCGCCTTCTCGATCTCGTCGAGGAGAAGCACGCAATGGGGATGCTGGTCCACGCCATCTGTGAGCATCCCTCCCTGGTCGAATCCGACATAGCCCGGCGGAGCGCCGATCAGGCGCGAGACGGCATGCTTCTCCATGTATTCCGACATGTCGAAGCGCAGAAGCTCGACGCCCAGCGTGTCCGAGAGCTGCTTGGCCACTTCGGTCTTGCCCACGCCCGTGGGCCCGGCGAAGAGATAGTTGCCGATCGGCTTCTCGGGCTCGCGCAGACCGGCGCGGGCGAGCTTGATCGAGGCGGAGAGCGCCTCGATGGCGGCATCCTGGCCGAACACCACCCGCTTCAGCGTCCCCTCGAGATCCTTCAGCACGGCCGCATCGTCTTTCGAGACGTTCTTCGGCGGGATGCGCGCAATCTTGGCGACCACGGCCTCGATCTCCTTGGTGCCGATGGTCTTGCGCCGTTTCAATTCGGCGACGAGGTGCTGTGCCGCACCGGCCTCGTCTATGACGTCGATCGCCTTGTCCGGCAACTTGCGGTCGTTGATGTAGCGGGAGGACAGTTCCACGGCGGTCTTTATCGCGTCGTGCGTGTAGCGGATGTCGTGGTGCTGTTCGAAGTAGGGCTTGAGACCCTGGAGTATCTTCACGCTGTCGTCGACCGAAGGCTCGTTGACGTCGATCTTCTGGAACCGGCGGCTGAGCGCCCGATCCTTCTCGAAGTGCTGCCGGAACTCCTTGTAGGTCGTCGAGCCCATGCAGCGCAGCTTGCCGCCCTGCAGGGCCGGCTTCAGCAGGTTCGACGCGTCCATCGCGCCGCCAGAGGTGGCGCCGGCGCCGATCACGGTATGGATCTCGTCGATGAAGAGCACGGCATTCTCGTGCTCCTCCATTTCTTGCATGACGGCTTTCAGCCGTTCCTCGAAATCGCCCCGGTAACGGGTGCCGGCAAGCAATGCGCCCATGTCGAGCGAGTAGATCGTGGTGCCGGAGAGCACATCGGGGGTGTCACCCTCCACGATCTTCTTGGCCAGACCCTCGGCGATTGCTGTCTTGCCGACGCCGGGGTCGCCCACGAGGAGCGGATTGTTCTTGCGTCGGCGGCAGAGCACCTGGATGCAGCGCTCCACCTCGTGCTCGCGTCCGATCAGGGGATCCACGTCGCCCTTCTGGCTCTTGGCATTGAGGTCGACGCAATATTTCGCCAGCGCGGAGTCCTTCGCCTCACCCTCTTCCACCTGTGCCCCATCCTCTTCCTCGGCATCGGACAACCCGGCCACGGGACGCGATTCGGCCTGACCCGGATCCTTCGCCACGCCGTGAGCGATAAAGTTGACGGCATCGTAGCGCGTCATTTCCTGCTCCTGGAGGAAGTAGGCCGCGTTCGATTCGCGCTCGGCGAAGATGGCGACGAGGACGTTGGCCCCGGTCACCTCGGTTCGACCCGAACTCTGCACATGGATCGCGGCGCGCTGGATCACTCTCTGGAAGGCCGCGGTCGGAACGGCCTCGTTGCCTTCGACCTCCGTGACGAGCGTGGAGAGATCGTCGTCGATGAATTCGACGAGCGTTTGCTTGAGATCCTCCAGATCGACCGAGCACGCCTTCATGACCTTGGCCGCGTCGGGTTCGTCCGTGAGGGCGAGGAGAAGGTGTTCGAGCGTGGCCAGTTCGTGCCGACGCGTGTTGGCGAGGGCCAGCGCCTGGTGAATGGCTTGCTCGAGCGTATTTGAGAACGACGGCACGGGCGTGCTCCTTATCTTCTGGCGAGGCGACTCGGCACGGAGCCACCCTACCGTGGCAGCATCATCTTAAAGCTTGGTTGTTGCTGTCGAAGCTTCAAGAAATTTCTGGGACGTTATAGTCACAATAACCGTGAGTGCGGAAAGCATGTCCATGGCCCGATGAAATTTGTCGCCGCGTCAGAACGCATCCTTTCGCGCCCTGATCTCGGCGAACACTGCAACGTCATCGGCACCGCCCATATTTATGGACTGTTTCACGCTTCGCAAGGAAGCTCTCAGGAAGGGGTTCGTCGCCTTCTCTTCCGCGAGCGTGGAGGGTACGGTGGGAAGGCCGCCTTCCCGGCGTTCCTTGACGGATTCGGCGCGTCGTTTCAGCTGTTCATTTTCGGTCTCCACCGTGAGCGCAAAGCGCGCATTGTTCAGTGTGTACTCGTGACCGGAATAGATCGCCGTCTCGTCCGGTAGCGCCGAGAGCTTCGTGAGGGACTTCCACATCATCTCCGGGGTGCCCTCGAACACCCGTCCGCAGCCGAGCGCCATGAGACTGTCGGCCGTGAAGGCGGCCTCGGCAGCCGGCAGGTGGAAAGCAATGTGCCCGACCGTGTGGCCCGAGACATCGAGCACCCGCACTTCGTGGCCCCCGAACTGGAAGCTGTCCCCCTCGCCGACGGAGCGGTCGAGCTTCGGCAACCGGTGGGTATCCCCCCGCCCGCCGGTGACAGCGGCCTGCGGATAGGCGGACTTGATTTCGTCGAGACCCTCGACGTGGTCGGTGTGGTGATGTGTCAGCCAGACTTCATCGAGACTCCAGCCTCTGTCCGCCAAGGTATCGAGGATGGGCTGTGCCTCGCAGGCGTCGACGAGAGCGGTCTTCTCGCCGGCATGCAAGAGAAAGGCATAGTTGTCCGTGCGACACGGCACGGTGACGATTTCGATGTCCATTTCACTTTTCTGCCTGTTGGGTATGGTTCCAGCGAAGAGACGGTAAGCCGACCGGGAGAGCCGGCAATGCATGTCGACGTCATGGATTTGCGCAACTTCTACTACCGCACCAGGCTCGGCCGTGCGGCACAGCGAGCCGTCCGCGAACAGGTTCGAACGCTTTGGCCGGACGTCCGCGGCGAAACCGTGGTGGGGGTGGGATTCGCGGTCCCCCTGCTGCGCCCGCTCGCTTCCGATGCCCGCCGTACCATCGCCCTCATGCCCGGCGCCCAGGGGGTCATGCCCTGGCCTGCGGGGGAAGAGAACATCTCCGTGTTGTGCGAAGAGACGCTCTGGCCGATCCAGACCGGGTTCGCGGATCGCCTCATCCTCCTCCACGCGCTGGAGACATCGGAGATGCCCGGCCGCCTTCTGCAGGAATGCTACCGCGCGCTCGGTCCCGGCGGCAGGGCGCTCTTCGTGGTGCCGAACCGGGCCGGGCTCTGGGCGCGGAACGACAAGACGCCCTTCGGATTCGGGCGGCCGTATTCGCTGACCCAGCTCGAGTCCCAGCTGCGCGACTTCGACTTCACGCCCGAACGTCATGCCGCCGCCTTGTTTCAGCCGGTCTCGGAGCGGCGGTTCTGGATGCGGGCGGGGGGTTTGATGGAACGGACCGGGACTTCCATCACCGGCCGGTTTGCTGGGGGCGTTCTGATGGTCGAGGCCTCGAAACGGATACCGGCGCGCACCGGGGGACTGGGCGCCGGACAGCATCGGCCGCTTCGCGTGCTCGAAGGCACCGGCCGGCCGGTGCCGGGCGTGGCCCCGACATGAGTGAGGCCGCATCGAAAGCGCCGCAGCCGAAGGTCCTTACGCAGTTGCGGGGCCGGGATCCCTCTGCTAGAGCACTTCCGATTTCGACGACGGGCTCACCAAGGGCCTTTGGAACCGGCACCCTGTATCTCGCGTCCGGGAGGCGCGGTTTCGGGGTGTGAGCAACATCGAAAGGGTGGACGTGTCCGAACCGGCATCGATCTCGTCTGGCATCGCCGAGCGCTATGCTAGGGCCATCTTTGAATTGGCGAAGGAAGACAGTGCGCTGGACCAGATCGCGTCCGACACGGACACGCTAGTTCAGGCCCTCAACGAGAGTTCGGACTTCCGCGATCTCGTGCATTCCCCCATCTATTCTCGCGACGCCCAGCAGCGAGCGATCGGAGCGCTGGCCGAGAAGATGGAGCTGCATCAGATCACGGCCAACACGCTGCGCCTCATGGCCTCGAAGCGGCGGCTTTTCGTCCTGCGGGACTTCGCGCGGCAGGTCCGCGAGATGATCGCCCGCGAGCGCGGGGAGGTCACGGCCGAGGTCGCCTCTCCGAAGGAGCTGTCCGAGGAACAGCGCGTCAAACTGTCCGAGGCCCTGAAGAAGGCCGTCGGACGCGAGGTGAACATCGAATTGTCGGTCGACGAGAGCCTGATCGGCGGGCTCATCGTCAAGGTTGGCTCGAAGATGATCGACACGTCGATCCGCTCGAAGCTCGACACCCTGAAGAACAGCATGAAAGAGGTCGGATAATGGGCATCCAAGCTTCCGAGATTTCCGCAATCCTGAAGGATCAAATCAAGAATTTCGGGCAGGAAGCGGAGGTCGCAGAGGTCGGCCGGGTGCTCTCGGTGGGCGATGGCATTGCGCGAGTCTATGGGCTCGACAACGTCCAGGCGGGAGAAATGGTCGAGTTCCCCGGCGGGATCGTCGGCATGGCCCTCAACCTCGAATCCGACAACGTGGGTGTGGTGATCTTCGGCACCGACCGGGACATCAAGGAAGGCGACACGGTCAAGCGCACGAATTCCATCGTCGATGTAGGCGTCGGGGACGGTCTTCTCGGTCGGGTCGTCGATGGCCTCGGCAAGCCGATCGACGGGAAGGGCGAGCTCGACTACGCCGAGCGCCGTGTCGCGGACGTGAAGGCGCCGGGCATCATGCCGCGGAAATCGGTGCATGAGCCGATGGCTACCGGCCTCAAGGCAATCGACGCGATGATCCCGATCGGCCGCGGGCAGCGCGAGCTGATCATCGGCGACCGTCAGACCGGTAAGAGCGCTGTGGCGCTCGACGCGATCCTGAACCAGAAGAGCTACAACGATGCAGCCGGAGACGACGAGAGCAAGAAGCTCTACTGCATCTACGTGGCCATAGGTCAGAAGCGCTCCACCGTCGCCCAACTCGTCAAGAAGCTCGAGGAGACGGGCGCGATGGATTATTCCATCGTCGTGTCGGCGACCGCTTCGGAGCCGGCGCCGATCCAGTATCTCGCGCCCTACACCGCGACGGCGATGGCGGAGTATTTTCGCGATAACGGCCGCCACGCCCTCATCGTCTACGACGACTTGTCTAAACAGGCCGTGGCCTATCGCCAGATGTCCCTGCTGCTGCGCCGGCCTCCGGGGCGCGAGGCCTATCCGGGCGACGTGTTCTACCTCCATTCCCGGCTGCTCGAGCGGTCCGCGAAACTGAACGAAGATTACGGCGCCGGTTCGCTGACTGCGCTGCCGATCATCGAGACCCAAGGCGGCGACGTGTCCGCCTTCATCCCAACGAACGTGATCTCGATTACCGACGGGCAGATCTTCCTCGAGACGGATCTCTTCTACAAGGGCATACGGCCGGCCGTGAATACCGGCCTTTCGGTGAGCCGCGTCGGGTCTTCCGCCCAGACGAGCGCCATGAAGTCGGTGGCAGGACCGGTGAAGCTCGAACTCGCCCAGTACCGAGAGATGGAAAGCTTCGCCCAGTTCGGGTCCGATCTCGATGCGGCGACCCAGCGCCAGCTCAACCGGGGCAGGCGCCTGACGGAATTGATGAAGCAGCCGCAATACTCGCCGCTCACCAACGCCGAGATCGTCTGCGTCATTTTCGCCGGGACCGAGGGCTACCTCGATGATGTCAAGGTGGACGATATCGGGCGCTTCGAGGAGGGTCTTCTCAGTCACCTGCGCAACAATCACGAGGACACGCTCGACTGGATCACAAGGGAAGATCCCAAGATCAAGGGCGAGGCGGCCGACCGCCTGAAGAAGATCATGGAAGAATACGCCAAGGACTTCTCGTGATCGCAGGACAGGCGAAGGAAGGGGCGTGACATGGCCAACCTGAAGGACCTCAAGAACCGGATCTCTTCGGTCAAGTCGACGCGGAAGATCACCAAGGCGATGCAGATGGTCGCCGCGGCGAAGCTTCGCCGAGCCCAGGAGGCTGCCGAGAACGCACGCCCCTATGCCCGGAAGTTCGACGAGGTCGTGGGCCAGCTCGCCAAGAGCGTCGGCGACAGCGACACCGCGCCCCGTCTCCTGCGCGGGACCGGGCAGGAAAAGACGTACCTGCTGGTGGTCATAACCTCCGAAAAGGGACTCTGCGGCGGTTTCAACGCCAACATCGTCAAGAAGGCCCTGTCCCGCCTCCGTGATCTTCAGGATCGCGGAAAGACGGTGAAGATCATCACCGTCGGCAAGAAAGGTCGAGCCGTGCTGCGCCGGGTTCACGGCGACCGTTTGATCGACCACGTGGACATGTCCGATGTCAAACGGGTCGGCTACGGGGATGCGCAGGAGATTGCGCGGAACGTCATCGCAAGGTTCGACGAGGAGGAGTTCGACGTCTCCTACATCTATTTCGGCGAATTCGAAAACGCGATGACGCAGATCCCGACCGAGCAGCAGGTCATTCCGGCGAGGTTCGACGACGAGCAGGGCGACGGAGGCCAGCCCAACACGGTCTACGAGTATGAACCGTCGGAGGAGGACATCCTCCGCGACCTGCTTCCCAAGGCCGTCGCCACGCAGATCTTCGCCGCGCTCCTCGAGAATGCCGCATCCGAGCAGGGCGCGCGGATGACTGCCATGGACAATGCGACGCGTAACGCCGACGACATGATCGACGACCTGAACCGCGAGTACAACCGGACCCGTCAATCGGTCATCACCAACGAACTGATCGAGATCATCTCGGGTGCGGAAGCGCTCAAAGGCTGACCCGCAAGACTTTCCGAATCCCGCTGCGAACATATTGGGCCGCCGCGCCCACGAAAAACCGGAGTAATCAGAATGGCTCAAGCGAAAGGCAAAGTGACCCAGGTCATTGGCGCCGTGGTCGACGTCCAGTTCGACACTCACCTGCCTGAGATCCTCAACGCGCTCGAGACCGAGAACAAGAACGGACGTCTCGTGCTGGAGGTGGCTCAGCATCTCGGAGAGAACACCGTTCGCGCGATCGCCATGGACGGGACCGAAGGCCTCGTCCGGGGACAGGAGGTCACCGACACGGGCTCGGCCATCAAGATGCCCGTCGGTCCAGCGACCCTCGGTCGTATCCTGAACGTCATCGGCGAACCGGTTGACGAAGGCGCTCCCGTCGAGACGGACGAATACCGCGAGATCCACCAGCCGGCGCCGGAATTCGCCCAGCAGGCGACCTCGTCCGAGATCCTGGTGACCGGCATCAAGGTCATCGACCTGCTCGCCCCGTATGCGCGCGGCGGCAAGGTCGGCCTGTTCGGCGGCGCCGGGGTCGGCAAGACGGTGCTGATCCAAGAGCTGATCAACAACGTCGCCAAGGTCCACTCGGGCTATTCGGTCTTCGCTGGCGTGGGCGAGCGCACGCGTGAAGGCAACGACCTCTTTCACGAGATGATCGAGGCCGGGGTTATCAAGCCCGACAACCTAGAGGAGAGCCAGGTCGCACTGGTCTTCGGCCAGATGAACGAGCCGCCGGGGGCCCGGATGCGGGTCGCCCTGTCGGGACTGTCCATCGCCGAGCACTTCCGCGACCAGTCGGGCTCGGACATCCTGTTCTTCGTCGACAACATCTTCCGCTTCACCCAGGCCGGGTCCGAGGTCTCGGCGCTCCTCGGCCGCATCCCGTCGGCGGTGGGCTACCAGCCGACGCTCGCCACGGACATGGGGCAGATGCAGGAGCGCATCACCTCGACGAATAACGGGTCAATCACCTCGATTCAGGCCGTCTACGTGCCGGCCGACGACCTGACCGACCCGGCTCCGGCCACGACCTTCGCCCACCTCGACGCCACGACCGTGCTGTCGCGCTCGATCTCGGAGCAGGGTATATACCCGGCCGTTGATCCGCTCGATTCCAGCTCGCGCCTTCTCGATCCGCAGGTCGTGGGGGAGGAGCACTACCAGGTTGCGCGCGATGTCCAGGGCATCCTCCAGCGCTACAAGGAGCTGCAGGACATCATCGCGATCCTCGGCATGGACGAGCTCAGCGAGGACGATAAGCTGACCGTGTCCCGCGCGCGCAAGATCCAGCGGTTCCTCAGCCAGCCCTTCGATGTGGCCAAAGTGTTCACCGGGGTCGACGGCGTTCAGGTCCCGATCGAAGAGACGGTCTCCTCGTTCAAGGCCGTGGTCGCGGGTGAATACGATCATCTTCCGGAAGGCGCTTTCTACATGGTCGGCGGCATCGACGACGTGAAGGCGAAGGCCGAGAAAATGAGCGAGAACGCCTGATCCACCCGAAACAGGGAGCGCCCGCCTGGGCGCGCCCGGCGCCCAGTCGCGGAGAAAATCCATGACCGACATGATGCAGTTCGACCTCGTCAGCCCGGAACGCCGGCTCGCGCGCTACCAGGCGCGCGCGGTGCAGGTGCCCGGGGTGGAGGGCGACCTTACCGCAATGCCCAACCACGCGCCCCTCATCACCACCCTGCGGCCCGGCGTGGTCCACGTCGACGGCGAACAGGGGAGTGACGAGTTCATCGTGACCGGAGGGTTCGCGCAGGTAACGCCGGAGGGGATCGCGGTGCTCGCGGAGGAAAGCTACCATCGCGACGAGATGAGCCAGGAAATGCTCGACCGGATGGTCGAGGATGCCGCCGAAAAGCAACGCAAGGCGGTCGAGGCGTCGCACAACGAGCCCGGCCCTGCGGACGATGCCGCCAAGCTTCTTGCCGACATGATGGCGATGGGCTCGCATATCGGATTGTCGCCCAAACAGTCCAACCTCTGAGCCCGCCGTCATCCCGAAGCCCGCTATCAGCGGCCGAATATCGACCCGTTCTCCAGCCTCGGCCTGATCCGGTCTTTCTCCCCCCATTTCCATCACGCGGGGAAGAAGATCCGGATGGCCAGGCAGGTCGAGAGCCCCACCACGATATTCATCGGCACGCCGATCTTGAGGAAGTCCGCGAAGGTGTAGTCCGCCGCGCGGTAGACGAGGGTGTTGGTCTGGTAGCCGATCGGCGTCGCGAAACTCGCCGACGCGGCGAACATGACACCAACGACCAGCCCTCTCGGTTCGATGCCGAGCGAATGCGCGAGACTCACAACGATCGGTGTCAGCACCACCGCCACGGCATTGTTGGTCACGATCTCGGTCAGGACCGATGCGGTGAAGTAGATCGCCAGCAAGAGAAGGAAGGGCGGCAGGTTCTCGAGCCAGGGTGTGAGGACATCGACGAGAAGCTGGACGGCCCCGGTGGCTTCGAGACCCGCGCCGATGATGAGCATCGAGAAGATGAGGACGAGGATGCCGCCGTCGATGCTTCCCCAAGCTTCGTCGTTGTCGATGCAACGTAGGACCAGGATGGCGGCGACGGCGATCAGGGCCAGGATCCCGATCGGTGCGACGTCGAAAGCGGCCAGACCTACGACCGCGGCCAGGGCGGCGAGGGCGATGGGCGCTCGCGTTCGTCTGTAGGCGCGCCCAGCCGGACGGCTGATCGCGAGAAGGTCCCCTGCATCCGCCATCCGGTCCAGGTTCGACGGGCTCGCGCGAAGCAGGAGCCGGTCTCCCATCCGCAAGCGCGCGGATGCGAGGTCAGGCCCCGCGATGTGGCGGTGGCGGTGGACGCCGATTACCCGGATGCCGCCGCGCGGCCCGATCGCGAGATCGGATATGCGCGGCCGAGGCACCGTGGAGCGCGGCGTCAGGACCGCCTCCGCAAGGATGGCACCGCTCTCCGCTTCGGAGCCACGGCGGATTCCGGCGGACAGGCCGGCCGTCTGCGCGAGGGTAAGAAGCTCCGATGTCCGCGCTTTCAGGATGACGGTATCGCTTGCTTCGAGGCTGATTTCGGAGAGCGTGCCCCGGATCGTTTCGCCGCGCCGACGCAGTCCGGTGATGGTCAGTCCGTTCGGCGAGAACGCCGCCACGTCGGAGAGTTTCTGACCGATACCCTCGAATGTCGGCAGGATCGTCACCTCCGTCAGGTACTCGAGCTCGGTCTCGCCGATCGTGCTGCCGATATCGTCCGAGCGGTGCGGCAGCAGCCGGGGCGCGAGCACCACCATGTAGGCGATTCCAGAGATGGCGGTGATCGCTCCGACGCCGCTGATCTCGAAGATAGAGAACGGCGCGAGGCCGGATTCACGCGCGATTCCGTCGACAAGAAGGTTCGTCGAGGTGCCAATCAGCGTGCAGGTGCCGCCGAGGATCGCGGCGTAGGAAAGCGGGATCAGCAATTGCGTCGGCGCGAGGTTCAGCGAGGCGGCGAGCCGCGTGACCACCGGGATCAGGACCAGCACGACAGGTGTGTTGTTGACGAAGGCTGACGCGACGATCGTCGCGGTGAGAAAGATCGTCACCGCGAGGGCGGGCCGGGTTTCCGCGCGGGTCACGACCACATTCGCGAGCGCGTCCATGAGTCCGGTGCGGACCAGCGCGCCGGAGAGCACGAACATCGCCGCAATCGTGATCGGGGCGGAATTCGAGAACACCTTCATCACCTCGTCTGAGGGAACGAGGCCCAACAGGACGAACAGCGCCGCTCCTCCTGCCGCCGTCACGTCCGGCGGATAGCGTTCGGTCAGAAAAGCGGCGAAGAGCAGGAGGAGAAGGGCGAAGGCGAGGTAGGGTTCTAGACCGGTGAAGACATCCATGGCTCACGACTCCGGGGGCGGCACGATACTCCGGTGAAGTGCAACGGAGCGCCATCGCGTTCTGCCGCCGAAACGAGAAACGCCGCCCGGACGGACGGCGTTTCGATCAACTCGCGAAGAAGCGGGCTCAGAAGCCCAGCCCCTTGTACTTGTTCTTGAACTTCGACACGCGGCCACCGGTATCCATGAGCCGGGTAGAACCGCCGGTCCAGGCCGGATGCACCGAGGGGTCGATGTCGAGCGTCATCTGGTCGCCCTCCTTGCCCCATGTCGTACGCATCTGCACCACGTCGCCGTTCACGAGCTTGACCTCGACCACGTGATATTCGGGGTGGATATCCTTTTTCATGATCTTGTCCTCACTCGTCGGGCGTGGCGCGGGGATCTTTCGCCTCGGGCGCTGAATTGTCGCCGGCAAGCGACGTGATGTGGGCGTGCGGCGCACCCTTCTTCGGCGCGCGGTAGTTCGACTGTTCGGCGATCCGGGCGGATTTCCCGCGGCGCTGCCGCAGGTAATACAATTTCGAACGACGGACCTTGCCTCGGCGGATCACGGTGATCGCCTCAATGTTGGTCGAGTAGAGCGGAAAGACCCGCTCCACGCCCTCGCCGAAGCTAATCTTGCGCACCGTGAAGCTGCCGGCGATTCCGTCACCATTCTTCCGGCTGATGCAGATGCCTTCGTAGTTCTGTACGCGGCTACGGGTGCCCTCTGTCACCTTGTAACCCACGCGGATCGTATCGCCCGCCTTGAAGTCGGGGATCTCCTTGCCGAGTTCGCCGATCTGCTCGGCTTCGAGTTCTGCGATCAGGTCCATGCCTGTCACTCCTTTGTTCGCCCGCGGTTGTTCCGCGGAAGTCTCCGGACCTCAGAGCTCTTGGTCTTCCTCGGAGTTCCCACCGCATGTCGCGCGGTGAGCCCGCCAGAGATCAGGTCGCCGTTCTTTTGTCAGCCTCTCGGCTTCGGCCCGCCGCCACTCCGCGATATGGCCATGATGACCCGACAGAAGAATGTCGGGAATGTCGCGGCCGGACCAGCGGGCGGGTCTGGTATACTGGGGATGTTCCAGCAGATTGTCGGAGAACGACTCCTCCTCCGTGCTGGCCTGGTTCCCGAGCACGCGCGGTATAAGCCGGACGGTGGCGTCGATCAAGGCCTGAGCGGCGATCTCGCCGCCCGTGAGGACGAAATCGCCGATGCTGACCTCTTCCACGTCATGCGCGTCGAGTACACGTTGATCCACGCCTTCGAACCGCCCGCAGAGCAGGGTCATGCCTCGTGCCTTGGCCAGACGCTGCGCCATCGCCTGATCGAAGCGGCGCCCCCGTGGCGAGAGATAGATCACCGGCCAGACGTCCCGATCTACGGCTATGCCCTCGGCTGCGTGCCTGAGGGCACGGTCGACGACGTCGGCGCGCAGCACCATTCCCGCGCCACCGCCGGCCGGCGTGTCGTCCACGTTGCGATGCCGACCCGCTCCGAACATCCTCAGATCGATCGGCGCAAGCCGCCAGAGACCCGCTTGCAACGCCTTTCCGGTCAGGCTCAGTCCCAGCGTGCTGGGAAACGCCTCAGGAAAGAGCGTGATGACGCGGGCTTCCCACGCCCCGGAAATCTGCTCCGAGGGGGTGCCAAGACCAACCGGCTTCCGGGAGGCGGTAATGGACAGGCGTCCGTGCGATCGAGCGGAACGGTCGGTCATCCTGCGCCCGTGAGCCCGGCGGGCGGTGGTGTCAAGGGTCAGGCGATGGCGATGATGCCGACGGCTATGAGGAGGAGTGCGGCGAGTGCAATGAATATCAGGATCTTCGCGCCGGTCAGGGCGAGACCCGATATCCGGCCGAAGCCGAGCAGCGCCGCGATCGCGGCGACGGCGAGGAGGATCAGGATGAGTTCGAGCATTTAACGGTTTCCCGGGAAAGTTTGCGTGGTCCCCGCCGGAACGGCGGCGGGACCGGGGCCGTTCCCTCACCCGGGCAGCAATCCCTCCGGCGGGTCGATCACGATGCGGCGCCGGACCAGGTCGACGGTGGGAACGATCGTCCGGGTGAAGGGCACGAGCGCCGGCTCGCCGCCGCCGGGCAGGGCGATCTCGAGCAATTCGCCGCTGCCCTGTTCGAGAACCGCCGAGACCCGGCCGAGCTGTGCCCCGCCCGTGTCCCGGACCTCCATCCCGATGAGATCGACGTGGTAGAACTCATCCTCCTCCGCCTCCGGCAGGCGGTCGCGCGGAACGTGGAGCCGCGTGCCGCGAAGGGCCTCGGCCTCCTCGCGGGTGCGGATACCGGCGAGCCGGGCGGCGAATCCGCCCTTGAGCGGCGGGCCGAGGGCGATCTCGAAGACCCGGCCGTCCTCGGTCTGCAGCGGTCCGTAGGCGCCGATATCGTCCGGCACCGCGCAGAAGCTCTTCAACCGGACTTCGCCGCGCGTGCCGTAGGCCCCCGCGATGGCCCCGAGACAGATCAGATCGGCCATCTAGCGCGTGCTCACGGGCAGATCGCGCTGCCGGTGCTCCCACCCGGCGCGCTCGAGCTCCGGCGTCCCGGCCTCCTCCACCGGCCAGCCCACGCAGAGATAGGCGACGAGCGCCCAATCCTCCGGCAGGTCCAGATCGCGGAGAAGGCGCTCGGGATCGAGGATCGACACCCATCCCACGCCGAGCCCGTGGGCGCGGGCGACGAGCCAGAATTGCGTCACCGCCGCGACCACCGAATAGCGCCGCATCTCGGGCATGGTGCGGACCCCGAGACCCCGCCCCTGAATGGTGTCCTCGGCGCAGCAGACGGCGATCTGGACGGGCGCTTCGCGCATGCCGGAGAGCTTCAGACTGGCGTAGCTGTCGGCCCTGTCGCCGCGATACGCGGCGAGGGCTTCGGCGTTCGCGCGTTCGAAATTCGCCAGCGCGGCCGCCCGGGCCTCCGGGCTCTCGACGCGGACGAGGCGCCAGGGCTCGGAAAGGCCCACGGACGGCGCCACGCGGAAGCTCTCGAGGCAGCGGGCGAGCAGATCCTCGTCCACCGGATCCCCGAGGAAGGCGCGCACATCGCGGCGCCAGCGCATGAGCGCCGCGAGTTCCGCGCGGAAATCCTCGGAGAAATCGCGCACTTGCGCCTTACTCCTGAGTCTCGGCCTGAGCTTCCTTGGCGGCTGCGGCCTTCTCGGCCTTGTCCTTCTCGCGCTCCTGCGCGGCCTTGCCGGGGGTGCCCTTGTTGGGGTTTGCGCGGACGCGCTTCGCGATCACCTCGGCATTCTCCAGAAAGCGGGAAATGCGGTCGGTGGGCTGGGCGCCGTGATCGAGCCAGTACTGCACGCGCTCCATGTTCATCCGCACCCGGTCCTCGGCATTCTTCGGCAGCAGCGGGTTGTAGGTGCCGAGCTTCTCCACGAAGCGGCCGTCGCGCGCATAGCGGCTGTCGGCGGCGACGATCGAATAATGGGGGCGCTTCTTGGAGCCGCCGCGGGCGAGCCGGATCTTCATGGCCATGTCAGTGTTCTCCTGAGATTTTTCGGTGGTTGTCTTTGACCCGATCGACGATCAGGCCGAGGATGTCGCGGGCGACCTCCGGGTCGAGCCCGGCCTCCGCCGCCAGCGCGTCGATGCGATCCATCTGGGCGGATTCGCGGTCGGGATCGTGGGCCGGAAGGGCGTGCGCCGCCTTCAGCCGGCCGACACGGGTCGTCTGGCGGAACCGTTCCGCCAGAGCGTGGACGAGGATCGCGTCGAGCGTGTCGATCCGGTCCCGGAGATCGGCGAGGGTGGCGTCCGGTGCGGTCACGACCGCCCCCCGAAGGCCGATCCGCCGCTGTCGGAGTCCTGTCGGATTTCTGTCGGAGTCCCGTCGGAGGCCGGTCCGGTTAACGGGGCAGCGAGAAAATCGGCGGTCATCACGCGATCCTCCCGTGGCGCGCGACGCATCTCCCGGCGCTGAGGCGCGTCCAAGCCGGAAGACCGGCCCGGTCGGGCGCGCGCAGGACCAGCCGCCCGGTGTCCAGCCGGGGCAGGGCGGCGCGGCGGGCGGCACCGATCGCGGCGCCGGCGGGAGGAGGGCTGCGACGGGGTGTCATTTCTTCTTTCCGAAGCCGGAAAGGCCGGGGGGCAGGCTCTGGCCGCCGCCGAAGGGGGTGCCGGCGCCGGGGAAGCCGCCGCCCGGCATGCCCTGACCGAGCTTGCCCATCTGCGACTGGGCGTTCGCCAGATCAGCCTCGCTGGGGCCGCCCTTGCCGAACATGGAGCCCATCATCTTCTTCATCATGCCGCCCTTGCCCATCTTCTTCATCATGTCGGCCATCTGGCGGTGCATCTTCAGGAGCTTGTTAAGGTCCTGAACCTCCATGCCGGCACCGCGGGCGATGCGCTTCTTGCGGGAGGCCTGCAGCAGGGCGGGATTGGCGCGCTCCTTCTTCGTCATCGACTGGATGAGCGCGATCTGGCGGCCGAGCACGCTGTCATCGAAGCCCGCATCCTTCACCTGCTTCGACATCTTTCCCATGCCGGGCATCATGCCCATCATGCCTTCCATGCCGCCCATCTTGATCATCTGCTCGAGCTGGGTCTTGAGGTCGTTCATGTTGAACTGACCTTTCTGGAAGCGCTTCATCATGCGCTCGGCCTGCTCGGCCTCCAGCGTCTCCTGCGCCTTCTCGACGAGGGCGACGATGTCGCCCATGCCGAGGATGCGGCCGGCGATGCGCTCCGGCTCGAAGGTCTCGAGCGCGTCCATCTTCTCGCCGAGGCCGACGAACTTGATCGGCTTGCCGGTGACGGCGCGCATCGACAGCGCCGCGCCGCCGCGGCCGTCGCCGTCCATCCGGGTCAGGACCACGCCCGAGACGCCGATCTTGTCGTCGAACTCGGTGGCGACATTGACCGCGTCCTGCCCCGTGAGGCCGTCCACGACGAGGAGCGTCTCGCGCGGGTTGGCGACGTCGCGGACCTCCGCGGCCTGCCGGATCAACTCCTCGTCGATGTGGAGCCGCCCGGCAGTGTCGAGCATGTAGACATCGTAGCCGCCGAGGCTCGCCTGCTGTTTCGCCCGCTTCGCGATCTGCACCGGCGTCTCGCCCTTGACGATGGGCAGGGTGTCGACGCCGATCTGGGTGCCCAGGATCTGGAGCTGCTCCATGGCGGCGGGGCGGTTGGTGTCGAGCGAGGCCATCAGGACGCGCTTGTTCTCGCGGTCCTTGAGGCGCCTGGCGAGCTTGGCGGTGGTGGTGGTCTTGCCCGAGCCCTGGAGGCCGACCATGAGGATCGGGGCGGGGATCTGGTCGATGCGGAGCTTGCCGGGATCGTCATCGTCGCCGGCGAGCATGGCCTTCAGCTCGTCATGGACGATCTTGACGACCTGCTGGCCGGGGGTGACGGATTTCGTCACCGCGGCGCCGGTGGCCTTCTGCTGCACCCGCTTGACGAAGTCCCGGGCGACGGGAAGCGAGACGTCCGCCTCCAGGAGCGCGACGCGAACCTCGCGGAGCGCCGTCCTGACGTCGTCCTCGCTGAGCGCGCCCTGTTTCGTGAGGCGGTCGAAGACGCCGCCGAGGCGGTCTGACAGGGATTCGAACATCTGCGCGCCCTCCCGGGGCCGGTTCCATACGAAGAGCGCCCCCGCGGGCGAAACCTCGCTGGCGGGGGGCGATCCCGGACATGTGCCGGGACCGAGAGCGCGGGACTCCCGGAAACGAGCGGGAGGTAGACCCGGCGCGCGGGGCTGTCAAGTGGGCGGGTGGGGTCCGGCACGCCGTCGGGGGCGCATGTCGAGCCAGAGCAGGAGCAGCGCCGCGAGGGCGAGCAGGACCAGGTGCCAGACCGGCGGTCCGACCAGCAGCAGCTTGGCGGTGAAGCCCACGGCCATGGTGGCCGCGAGGGCGAGGCAGGCATAGGGCGCGAAGGGCGTGAGGAGGGCGAGGGCGGAGACCGTCTCGACCGTGCCGGTCAGGTAGCGGGGCCACTGGCCGAAGCCCAGCGCGTCGTAGAGGGCGACGGCGCCGGGCAGGCCGAGGAGCTTCTCCAGGCCGAAATAGAGGAAGGCGAGGAGAAGCCCCGCTCGCAGGATCGTGCGGAGCCGGTCAGCCCGCATTCTTGGCGCCGGTGACGGCGTCGAAATTGGCCTCGCGCTGCTTCTCGATGTCGCTCGAGAGGGTGTCGAGGCGCTCGGTGATGTCCGACAATTCCTGCTCCACCGCCTCGTCGTCGTGCCAGTAGCCCATCGCGGCATCGCGTGCCTCGCGGAACTTGTGGGGCGCGAAGATCGCGGTCAGGGCGGTGGGGATGACCACCAGGGCGGCGATCCCGGCGGCGATCGCCGTTGCCGGCGAGACCTCCGGCATGCGGTCGGCCAGGGTCCGGCTGTCGAGGCGATGGGTGAGGTTCTCGAGGCGGGAGACGACGCGGCGGGTGGCCTTCTCGATGTCGTCCTCGTCCTCGAAGAGCTCGCGAACCCGGTCGGAGACCTGGCCCGGAAGGGCGCGGGTCTGGGCCGGATAGAAAGCGGCGGCGGCGATCGCCGGTACCAGGGTGATCGCCGCGGCGATGGCGGCATTGCGCGCTGTGGGGGTCATGGCGGGCTCCGTTGGGTTGTACCTCGGGAAATGCCCGCCGGGGCATCGGAGTTCCGGCGGTGTCGTCCCGCCGGAACTCCCGCACGCGATCAGTCCGCGGTGCCGGTATCGTCCTGCTGGTGGATGCGCGTCAGGATCTCGCGGGCGCGCTCGTTCACGCCCTCGATCTGCAGCGGCATCGTGGTCTCGAATCCGTTCGTCGCGGCGGCCGGGGCCGATTGCGCGAGAAGCGGGGCGGTACCGGCGGTCAGAACCAGTGCGGCGGTGGCGATCATGCGTTTCATGTCGTGTCCTTTCGATTGCTGTCTGAGGGGTAATTTGTGATCTGGACCGACGAACGAAAGGAGAATAATCAGACCGGCAATGTTCGGAGGTGCACACACGGAATGGCGATCGACACTTGGGACGAGGTCCGCACCGCGTATCACGTGGCGCGGAAGGGCACGGTGAGCGGCGCGGCGGAGGCGCTGGGGGTCCACCACGCGACGGTGATCCGGCATGTGGACGCGCTCGAGGCGCAGCTCGGGGTGAAGCTCTTCCAGCGCCATGCGCGGGGCTACACGGCCACGGAGGCGGGCCAGGATCTGCTGCAGGTCGCGCAGGCGACGGACGACCAGTTCGCGCAGCTCGCGGGGCGGCTCCGCGGACGGGGGGAGGGGGTGACGGGGGAGCTCGTCGTGACCTCGCTCGACGCGCTCTCGCCGCTGCTGACGCCGGTGCTGGCGGCGTTCCGGGCGCGGCATCCGGGGCTCGTGGTGCGCTCGACCACCGGGGCGCGGGTGCTGAGGCTGGAATACGGCGAGGCGCATGTGGCGATCCGCGCGGGCGCGGCGCCGCAGGAGCCCGACAACGTGGTCCAGCCCTTCGGGCGGCTCTGCGCGGCGCTCTGCGCGGCCCCCGCCTATCTCGCGGAGCGGGGCCGGCCGGAGAACGATGCCGATCTCGCGACCCACGATTTCGTCGGGCCGGAGGACCTGGCGTCGCGCGCGCCCTTCATCCGCTGGCTGGTCAGGACGGTACCGGAGGAGCGGATCGTGTTCCGCGCCCGCGACGACCGGGTGGGATACGACGCGGTGCGGGCGGGGGCCGGGCTCGGCTTCATGCCCGCCGCCACCGTCGCGGCCGACGACGGGGTGGAGGTGGTGATGCCGCCGCGCGCGGAATGGGGCGCGGATCTGTGGCTCGTCACCCATGTGGATCTGCACCGCTCGCCGAAGGTGCAGAGCTTCCTGTCGTTTCTCAAGGCCGCCGCGAAGGACTGGCCGGAAATGCCGTGACGCCCGGCCGCCTCAGCCGGCCCGGGCGGGGGCGGCCTCGGCCGGGCAGGTGAGCCAGCGCATCATCAGCGCGTGCACGTCCGCCACGGAATCCACCCGGTAGCCGGCCCGGGTGTCGTCGTCGCCGACCTTCACGCCGTAGCCGCCGCGATCACCGGCCAGGGCCAGCATGCCCTCGTCGGAGGGGTCGTCTCCGAAGATCACCGGCACGCGGCCCGGCAGGGCGTCGAGCACCTGCTCGACCGCGGCGCGCTTGCAGATGCGCGCCGGCAGCAGTTCCACCGACATCTTGCCGTGGGAGACGACGAAATCCGGGTGCAATTCGGTGAGCGCGTTCAGGAGCCGCGTGCAGTCCGGCTGCAACTCGGGCACGCGGCGGAAATGCAGCGCCACCGAGGCGGGCTTCTCGTCCACCAGAACGTCCTGATGGTGGGAGGCCCAGGTGCGGATGATGTCGCGGAATTCAAGGAGCCGCTCGTCATGGGCCTCCGGCGCGACATCGGTCTCGCCCTTCCAGCGCCGCTCGGCCCCGTAGGAACCGATCAGCGTTCCGGTGAAGCGCGGCAGGCGCTGCTGCAGATCGGCGAGGGAACGCTCGGAGACGACGGTGACGGCGCCCTCCGTCTTCTCGTCCAGCCCGATGAGCAGGTCTTCGAGATTGGCGCGGACGGTGATGGAATCCGGCCGCTCGGCGATGTCCACCAGCGTGCCGTCGAACCCGAATACCGGCGCCGCGCGGGCGAGATCGGGAAGGTCGGGGAGCTGTGACGAGGGCTCGCTCGTCTCCGAGGTGAAGCCGACGATGTCGTAGTAGCTGGTCTGATCCTTCATTTCTCTGTCCTCCATGCAGCGGAGGTGGGTAATCGGAACGGAACCTCCATAGAAATACGATAAGAACGCGGTTTGCGCCACCGCCCTCTATCCGGCTGGCGGAAACCAGCCGCTGCCGACCCGGCCGTAGCGGTCGATGAACTGCACCCGCTCCTCCATCGCCGGCCGGTCGACGAGGCGGACATAGGGCCGCTCGTGCTCGATCCAGCCGCGCTCGATGACCGAGCGCAGCGCCTTGTTCACGGTGATGTCGGAGGCGCCGATGACCAGGCCGATCTCCACCTGGGTCATCGGCAGGCGGAAGCGGTTGCCGGAACCCACGTTCGGGAGCGCCAGCCGCGCCCTGAGCTCGAGCAGGAAGAACGCCAGCCGCTCCGGCGCCTCGAGCGCGCGGTCGGCGGCGACCCGGTCGCGGAGCGTGAGCTGGTCGAGACCGGAAATGGTCAGGAAGAGGGCGGCGAGGCGGGGCAGGTCGGAGATCAGGCGGGTGATCTCGGAGCGCGGGAAGGGACAGAAGCGCCCGTCGGTCTGCATGCGGAGAATCTGGCCCTCGAAGGTGCCGCCGAGCTCGGCGAGGCCGACGAGATCGCCCGGCAGGTAGACCTGGGTGATCCGCTCCAGCCGGTGGCGATGATTGAGGGCCACCGCCCAGCCCTTGTCGAGCACGCCGATCTCGCAGCCCCGCTCCCCGATCGGCAGGCGGTCGCCCTTGCGCAGCTCGCGCGAATCCTGCTCGATCGACAACAGGAAGGACCGCTCGTTCTCGGTGAGATCGATATGGGCCGAGAGCCGTTTGGTCAGGCAGCTGTCGTCGCTCATCTCATTCTCCTGTCCGGCATCGCTGGGGGAAGGAGCCCGGCCGCTCCCGGTTCCGTCAGGACCGGATGTCGGGCGGGTCGGCCAGCCCCTCGAAGGCGAGGAACCGCTCGTAGGCGTCGAGGTTCAGGGGTTCGAACTGTCCGAATCCCTGCATCCAAACGCTGGCCGCGCGGAGTGCATGCGGATCGAGCTTGCACCAGACGACCCGGCCGCGCCGCTCCTGGAAGATGAGGCCGGCCCGGCTCAGGATGCCGAGATGCTTGGATATCGCCGCAAGGGATAGCGGGAAGGGGTGAGCGACGTCGGTCACCGACATGTCGTCCTCCAGAAGCAGCGACAGGATCGCGCGCCGCGTCGGATCGGCGAGCGCCTGGAAGACGGCGTCGAGGTCGCGGGCCATCGCGGATTTCCCTGTCGTTCAACCGTTCCGTTAAATATACGCGCTTCGCCGGGCGCCGGCCAGTGCCGCACAAGCCTTTGATATCAAAGAAGACGAGGGCCATTGACGATCCCGCGCCCCCTGCCTAGGGTCCGCCCAACCGTTGAGGGGTCCGCTTGCGATGGTCGACGACGTCACGCGCGCCCGGATGGAGGCGCTGGAGAAGCGTCTCTCCGAGCGGCGGCGGAAGGACGCGCCGGCGCCGCCCAGCACGGGTCAGGGCTATTCGGGGGCGGAACTCGCCTGGCGGATGGTCATCGAGCTTGTCACCGGTCTGGCGATCGGTTTCGGCATCGGATACGGCCTCGACACCTTCCTGGGGACGATGCCGATCTTTCTGGTGCTGTTCATATTCCTGGGCCTCGCGGCGGGCATCAACGTGATGCTCAGGACCGCGAAAGGGGTCGATCTGGGCGGGGCGCCGCCCGCGGGCGAGAAGAGGGACGAGGATGGCTGAGCAACAGGCGGCGACGCTGGTCGAGAACGGCGGCGGCCATGGCGGCGCGGCGGCCGCCGGCGGGCATGGCGGCGAGAGCGCGTTCAACATCCATCCGATGGACCAGTTCGTCGTGCAGCCGCTCTTCCACGACGGGCCGGTGGGCATGTTCACGGTGACGAATGCGACGCTCTGGATGGCGATCGCGGTGCTGTGCACTGCGCTGCTGCTGGTGATCGGCACGCGGGGGCGCAACGTGATCCCCTCGCGCGCGCAGTCGGTGGCCGAGCTGACCTATGGGTTCGTCTACAAGATGGTGGAGGACGTGACCGGGCGGGACGCGGTCAAGTACTTCCCCTACATCATGACGCTGTTCATGTTCATCGTGATGGCGAACGGGCTGGCGCTGATTCCGACCTCCTTCGCGCCGACCTCGCAATTCGCCGTCACCGTGCCGCTGGCGCTCGCCGTCTTCATCGGCGTGACGACGCTCGGCTTCGTCAAGCACGGGACCAAGTTCCTCGGCCTCTTCTGGGTGACATCGGCGCCGCTCATGCTCAGGCCGATCCTGGCGGTGATCGAGCTGATCTCCTATTTCGTGCGCCCCGTCAGCCATTCGGTCCGACTTGCGGGCAACATCATGGCGGGCCACGCGGTGCTGAAGGTGTTCGCGGGCTTCGCCGGCGCGCTGGGGCTGGTCGCGGTGGTGCCGGTGCTGGCGATCTCGCTGTTCTACGCGCTGGAGCTGCTGGTGGCCTTCATCCAGGCCTACATCTTCACCATCCTCACCTGCGTCTATCTCAAGGACGCGCTGCATCCCGGTCACTGACCGCCTCGCAACGACGGCGTGCGGGCCGGACCCGTGCGCCCCTTCGGAAAACTTCCAGAATTCAAGGAGAGAGACCATGGAAGGCGACGTCGCAGAACTCGGCAAATTCATCGGTGCGGGCCTGGCGGGCATCGGCTCGGGGGCCTCGGCCATCGGTGTGGGCCACGTGGCCGGCAACTTCCTGTCGGGCGCGCTCCGCAACCCCTCGGCCGCGGCCGGCCAGACCGCGACGCTGTTCATCGGCATCGCCTTCGCGGAGGCGCTCGGGATCTTCTCGTTCCTGATCGGCCTGCTCCTGATGTTCGCGGTCTGAGCCACACCTGACGTCTCCGATGCCGGGCGCCGAACGGGGCGCCCGGCCGACCCATTCTCTGGAGGACGCGGATGGCAACCGATCCGACACAATCGGTCCTGGGCGAGGGCGAGGCCACGGCCAGCGGCATGCCGCAGCTCGATTTCGGGACCTATCCAAACCAGATCTTCTGGCTGATCCTCGCGCTCGCGGCGATCTACTTCATCCTGACGAAGATCGCGCTGCCGCGGATCGGCGGCGTGCTGGCCGAACGGCAGGGCACGATCACCAACGACATCGCCGCCGCGGAGGAGCTGAAGCTCAAGGCCGCGGAGGCGGAACGCGCCTACGAGAAGGCGCTCGCGGATGCGCGCGCGGAAGCGAACCGGATCGCCGAGGAGAACCGCGCCGAGATGCGCGCCGAGCTCGACAAGGCGATCGAGAAGGCCGATTCGCGCATCGCCGAGAAGCAGAAGGAGAGCGAGCGCCGCATCGGCGAGATCCGCGACCATGCCGTGGAGAACGTCGAGCAGGTCGCCCGCGAGACCGCGGAGGCGCTCGTCGAGGCGCTGGGCGGCCTGGCCGACAGCGGCCAGGTGACCGCGGCGGTGAACGACAGGATGGAGGCCCGCGCATGATGACCCGCATCCTCGTCGCGGCGGCGCTCCTGCTGCCGGCGCCGGCATTCGCGCAGGAGGAGCACGGCTTCTTCTCGCTCGACAACACCAACTTCGTGGTGGCGCTCGGCTTCCTGATCTTCCTAGCCGTGCTCGTCTACTACAAGGTGCCGAACATGATGGCCTCGATGCTCGACAAGCGGGTGGAGGGCATCAAGGCGGATCTGGCGGAAGCGCGCGATCTTCGGGAGGAGGCGCAGACGCTGCTGGCCTCCTACGAGCGCAAGCAGAAGGAAGTCCAGGAGCAGGCCGACCGCATCGTCGCCAATGCGCGGGCGGAGGCGAAGGCCGAATCCGAACAGGCGAAGAAGGATCTGGAGCGGACCGTCGAGCGCCGTCTCGATTCCGCGGAGGACCAGATCGCGCAGGCCGAGGCCGAGGCGGAGCGGCGGGTCCGCAACCGCGCGGTGGAGGTCGCCGTGGCGGCCGCGCGGCAGGTGCTGACGGCGCAGATGGACGCCGAGCGGTCCGACCGGCTCATCGACCGCTCGATCGAGACGGTGCGCGAGCGGCTGCACTGATCCGGCCGGAGCGCCCGCTCCGGGCCAGCTCCGTTTCCGACCGGCCGGGACCTCCCGGCCGGTTTTCCTTCCTCTGGCCGCAGGGTCGTCAGGCTGGCAGACGCGGACGGTCCGCGCGGGCGCGGTCCCGATGCGGCAGGCTGCAGACCGTTCCCTGTCGGGTGCCGTGTCGCGCCGGCGGGGGGGCATGATTTGGGTCAATGTCGCCGCCGCAACGGGAGGCTAGGATTCCGCATATCTCCGAAGAGAAGGATGCGGATATGCCCCTCAGAACGATCTCGGCCTGCCTCGTCGGCGACCGGCAGGCGCGCTCGGTCGCCCGGTGGGCGGCGTCGCTCGCCCGGTCGACCGGAGCGCATCTCACCGGGATCGCCGCGGTTCCCGATCTGGGAACCTTCATCCCCCTCAGCCCCTACATGGCGGGCCCGATCCTGATGGACAGCCGCGCCGGCATGGAGGAGGCCTATGCCAAGCTGGAGGACCATCTCTCGGCGGCCTGCCTCGCGGAAGGGGTACAGGGCGAGTGGCGCCGGGTGGAGTGCAGCGTCGACACGCTCGCCTGGCGGCTGCTCGACCATGTCCGGGCGTCGGACCTGATCCTGATGCCGGCGGCCGGGTCGGATTCCGGCGACGGGCGGGGAGAGCTGCAGGAGAACATCGTCCGGCAGGCGGGGCGCCCCGTCCTCGTGATTCCCGAGGCCGTGGAGCCGGCGCCGCTCGGGCGCTCCGCGGTCATCGGCTGGAGCCCCACCCGGGAGGCGACGCGGGCCGCCTTCGACGCGGCGACGCTGCTCGACGAGGGGGCGGCGGTAACGCTTCTGCGCGTCGGCCACGAGACGGGCGACGACCTCGCCGAGGGGGCGGTGAACGACCTCGCCGTGGCGCTCGACCGGCGGGGCCTGAACGTGACCGTCACCCGCCGCCCGCCCGGCAAGGACGGGATCGCCGAGGTGATCCGCCGCGAGGCCAGTGAACTCGGAGCGGGGTTCATCGCCTCCGGCGCCTTCGGCCATTCGCGGGCCTATGACTGGGTGATCGGGGCGGTGACGCGGTCCCTGCTGGCCGAGACCGAGATCCCCGTTCTGGTCTCGAAATGAGGGGGCTCCTTCCCGCGGCCGGGGCGGTCGCGGCGGTTCTCGCCCTTCTCGCCGGTGCCTGCACGCCGGCGGCGCGGGAACCTTCGGGCCGGGCGCTCTACGTCGCGCAATGCGCCCCGTGCCACGGCGCGGCGGGGCGGGGCGACGGCCCGCTGGCCGCCGGGCTGGAGCGGCGGCCGGCGGATCTGACCGCCCTCTCGACCGAGTGGCAGGGCTATCCGCGCACCCATGTAATGGGCTATGTCGACGGCTATTACCGGCAGGGCCAGGCGGGGGAGATCATGCCGGTCTTCGGACCCGGCATGGCCGACGCAACGCTCGTGCCCTTCGATGCCGGGGACGGGCAGGCCAGCCCGGCGCCGCTGCCGCTTTTGCGCCTCGCCGCCTATGTGGAGGGGCTGCAGGGGGATGCGCCGCCGCCCCATCCCGAACCCTGAGAGGGAGCCGTCGGGGCTGTCTTCCCCCGAGCGAACCGGGCCGCCAATGGGTCGACCTCCCGGGCGGCCCGGCTTCGCCGGAGCCGCTACGGCGCGTGCAGGGCGCGCTGCACGCCCGGTCCTAGGGAGCCACGGTTCCCTCGGGCAGGACGGCGTTGGAGATCTCGGTCTGGGACGGTTCGGGATCGGCCGTGGTCGCGGATGCCGAGCCCGAGGCGGCGGAGCCGCCTTCGCCCCGGTCCGATGACGCGCGCTTGCCGGCGTCGTTGCCCGACCGGTCCGCGCCGGCCGACCGAGCCGCCCGATTGCCGTCGGTTCCGACCGGCGCATCGGTCGTCGAGCCGTCGGCATTGGCGATGCGCCAGACCGTGTTGCCGGCGTCGTCCGCGACGAGCAGCGCGCCCGTGCCGTCGATGCCGGTCCCGACCGGACGGCCGTGGGCCTGGTCGCCCTCGATGAACCCGGTGACCACGTCCTGCGCCATGCCGGAGGGCTTGCCGTCCTCGAAGGGCACATAGACCACCTTGTAGCCGTTGAAGTGGTCGCGGTTCCAACTGCCGTGCTCGCCGATGAAGGCGCCGTGGGCATAGGCTTCGGGAAGGGCGGAGCCGTGGGAGAAGGTCAGCCCGAGGGCCGCGACGTGGCTCGAGAGGGCGTAGTCGGGCGCGATCGCGCGCTCGACCATGTCCGGCCGGCGGGGCATGACGCGCGCGTCCACGTGGTCGCCGTAATAGCTCCACGGCCAGCCGTAGAAGGCCCCCTCCTGCACCGAGGTGAGATAGTCGGGGACCAGGTTGGGACCGAGCTCGTCGCGTTCGTTGACCACCGCGAAGAGCGTGCCGGTTTCGGGATGGAAGGTCAGGCCGTTCGGGTTGCGCAGGCCCGAGGCATAGACGCGCGCGGCGCCGGTGGCCCGGTCGATCTCCCAGATCGCGGCGCGGCCCTTCTCGGCTTCGATGCCGTTCTCCACGATGTTGGAGTTCGAGCCCACCGATGCGTAGAGCTTCGAGCCGTCCGGGCTGAGCGCGAGATCCTTGGTCCAGTGGTGGTTGATGGGGCCGCCCGGAAGCGGAGTGAGCACCGTGGGATCGGCGGTGATCCTCTTCTGGCCCAGCTCGTAGGGATAGGCGAGGATCGCGTCGGTCGCGGCGACGTAGAGCGTGTCGTCGATCCAGGCCACACCGAAGGGGGAATCGAGTCCGGTGAGCAGGTCGGAGCGCTCGTCCACGGTGCCGTCGCGGTCGGTGTCGCGCAGCAGGGTGATGAGGTTGCTCTCGGCCTGCTGTTCGCCGCCGAAGCCGTGGGCGTAGGACATGATCCATCCGCGGATGAAATCCTTCGGCCGCGACTTGGGCTCGCCGGAGGGGCCGCGCGACTGCACCACCAGCACGTCGCCGTTGGGGAGCGTGTGAACGGTGCGCGGATTGACGAGATCCGTGGCGTAGGCGGTCGCCTCGAGACCCTCCGGCACCTGCGGCGCCTGCCCGTCCTGCCAGCCCACCACTTCGGCGACCTTCATGCTCGGCCAGAGATTGACGAAGTCGGGATCGGGCAGGACCGGGTCGGGGCCGATCTGGCTGGAGATGTCGAAGTCGCCGGATTGCTGCGCGGAGACCGGCCCCGCGAGGAGGGCGACGGCAGCGGCGGTGGCGGCGAGCCCGCCAAGAGCGGAGAATGTTCTGGTCATCGGTATCTCCTCAGCGACGGGTGGTCGCGCCGCCGAGCAGGCCGGAGGCGAGCATGAGCAGCACGGTGAGAGCGGACAGCGCGATCCCCCAGGGGACCACGGCGGTCCAGCCGTCGCCGGCATGGACGAGGGAATTGAAGAAGGCCGCAACCAGCACCAGCAGGTTGACGATCGCCACGGACCAGACGGTGCGCCCGGGGCGCAGGGCCTGAAGGACGATCCGGGCCACGAGGGCAAGGCCGCCCCCGACGAGTCCGGCGAAGAGGAGCCAGGCCGAGAAGGTCTGCCACATCAGGTTGGCGGTCGCCCAATAGGCGAGATCGGTCAGGAGGGTCAGGCTGAAGCAGGCGACGGGGAAGGACGCGAAAGCGGCCAGGACGATGGCTCCTCCCCTCGCCGATTCGCCGTGTGGGTGCGTTATGGACATGCGCAACTTTCGAAATGGGAACGATCACATTCGCTCTACCGACAGGGGAAGAGTTGGTTCCGCCGGAGACGCGCAATCGACTGTGAAGCCCCGCTCCGACCGACCGACCCTCCGGTCCGGGTCGGCGGGAGGCAGGCGCTCTAGCCTCGCGGCCGGGGAAACGCCGGGGCCGGACGAACGCTGTGGAGATGCGGCGCGGCTGCCGGCGATTCGGCGCGCGCGGAAACCTCCCCCGTTCCGCCGTGAAACGATGGGGGGGCGGGGCCGAATCTTCGCGCCGATTCCGGCGTGGGGGTTGCCGCGCGGCGCTGTCACCTCAGGTTGCAGCGAATAGGTTTTCCCGCGACGAACGAGACATGACGCTTCCGCCGACGGAAACATCCGACGCCACCGACCTGGTTCGGTGCCTTGAGGACGGCACGCTGTCGTCGGTGGAGGCGGTCGAGGAGACCCTCTCCCGGATCGAGGCCCGGAACGCCTCGCTCGGGGCCTTCGCCTCGGTGGACCCCGCCGGGGCGCGGACGGCCGCGGAGGAGGCCGCGCGCCGGCGTCGGGACGGGCGGCCGCAGTCGCCGATCGACGGGCTGCCGGTCACGATCAAGGACCTCGCGGACATGCGGGGGCACGCCACGCGCAAGGGCTCGCTCACCACGAGCGATGCGCCGGCCCGTGAGGACGCGCCGCTGACGGCGCATCTGCGCGCCGCCGGAGCGGTCATCGTCGGCAAGACGGCGACGCCGGAATTCGGCTGGAAGGGGGTGACGGATAGCCCGCACTCCGGCATCTGCCGCAATCCCTGGGACGCCTCGCTCACCCCGGGAGGCAGCAGCGGCGGCGCCGCTGCCGCCGCGGTGTTGGCGATGGGCTGGTTGCACCAGGGATCGGATGCCGGAGGGTCGATCCGGATTCCCTGCGCCTTCTGCGGGCTCGCCGGGCTGAAGCCGACCTTCGGCCGCGTGCCGCAGTGGCCGCCGAGCGCGATGGGCCCGCTGTCGCATCTCGGGCCGATGGCCCGCTCGGTCCGCGATTGCGCGCTGATGATGGAGACGATCGCGCAGCCCGACGCGCGCGATCCGACCCTCGCACCGCCCGACAGGTCGGGTTGGATCGCGGCACTGGATGACGGTGTCGCCGGACGGCGGATCGCGCTCTGGCGGCAGGCCGGCTCGGTCTCCGTTCATCCCGAGATCGACGCGGCCCTGTCGTCGGCAGCGGAGGCGTTGTCTGCCGCCGGGGCCGAGGTGGTCGAGGACGCCCCCGAAACCGGCGATGCGCTGGCGATCTTCGACGCGCTGTGGCGGGCGGGGGCAGCATGGATCGTGGCGCAGGTGCCCGAGGCGGAGCGTGACCGCATGGATCCCGGCCTGCTGGCCGAGGCGGAGGCGGGCGCCGCGCTCGGGGCCGTGGAGCAGATCGCCGCCGAACAGGCCAGGCTCGCCTTTGCCTCACGGATGGCGGCGTTCCAGGCCGACTACGATTTCATCCTCAGCCCGGCCGTTCCGATCCCCGCCTTCGCCGCGGGCCACGACGTGCCGGCGGACTCGGCCATGTCCCGCTGGCCGGACTGGACGCCCTTCACGTATCCTTTCAACCTGACCCAGCAGCCGGTTGCCTCCGTGCCGTGGGGAACCATCATGGACGGGCGACATATCGGGTTGCAGATCGCCGGGCGCCGGCACGCCGATCGGGAGGTTCTCGCCTCGGCGGCGGAGCTGGAGCGGGCGGCGCCGCGCAAGATCTGGCCAGCATGAGAAGGAGCGGTCGATGCCGAAGGATGCGCTAGAGGACCTGGACGAGATCGTCGGTTGGCGGCGGGAGCTGCACCGCCACCCAGAGCTGGCCTTCGAGGAGGAGCGGACGCGGGACTTCATCGCCGCGCGGCTGGAGGAGATCGGCGCCGAGCTGGTCGCGCATCTTGCCGGAACCGGGCTTCTGGCCCGGATCGACGGCCGCGGGCCGGGCCGGTCGATAGCGCTCCGCGCGGATATCGACGCGCTTCCCATCGAGGAGGCGACGAACGTGGCCCATGCCTCGCAGACGCCGGGGGTGATGCATGCCTGCGGCCATGACGGCCATACCGCCATGCTGCTCGGCGCCGCGCGGCACCTGGCGCGGACGCGGGACTTCGACGGCAGCGTCTACCTGATCTTCCAGCCGGCGGAGGAGAACGGGTTCGGCGGCGGTGCGCGGATGGTCGAGGAGGGGCTGATGGAGCTGATCGGGGACGCCCCGGTCTTCGGGCTGCACAACTGGCCGGGGCTCGAGGTTGGCCGGTTCGCGGCGATGCCGGGCCCGATGATGGCCTCTATGGACACGTTCGACGTGACGATCACCGGGCGGGGCGGGCACGCGGCGATGCCGGACCAGACCCGCGACCCGGTCGTGGCCGGCACGGCGCTGGTGGCGGCGCTGCAGACCATCGTCAGCCGCACGGTGTCGGCCTCGGACGCGCTGGTGATCTCGGTCACGCAGATCCATGCCGGCGACGCCTATAACCTGATCCCCGAGACCCTGCGCCTGGCCGGCACGGTGCGCACGCTTTCGGCCGCGATCCGCGACCATGCGGAGGCGCGTATCCGGGCCATGGTGGACGGGATCGCCGCCCTGCACGGCGTGGAGGCGGAGATTGCCTACCGCCGCTCCTACCCTGTCACGGTCAATACCGAGGCGGAGGCCGCGCGCGCCGCGGACGCGGCGGCGGCGGCAGGGCTCGACGCGGTGGCCGAGCTGCCGCCGTCGATGGGCTCTGAGGATTTCGCCTACATGCTCGAGACCCGGCGCGGCGCCTATGCCTGGCTCGGCGCGGGGCCGGCCGAGGGCGGGCGGCACCTGCACAGCCCGCATTACGACTTCAACGACGATCTGATTCCGCTCGGCGTGCGCTGGTGGACGACGCTCGTCGAGCGCGAACTGAACGAAGGGACGGCGTGATGGACGATCCTCTCCGCAAGCACCGGGGCTTCGTGATCTTCTCGGTCGTGGTGCTGCTCCTGGTGCTGTTTCCGGTCTTCGCGATCTTCAACAGGGTGGAGCCGATCCTGTTCGGGCTGCCCTTCGGGCTCGCCTGGATCGTCGCCGTGATCGCGGCGGAATTCGTCGGCGTGCTGATCTTCTACCTCCGCGACGAAAAGAGGGGCGAGAACCGCGACGAAAAGAGGGGCGAGAACGATGACTGACTGGCTCGCCGCGCTCCTCGTCATGGGCGTCTACCTGGTCGCCGCCTTCTGGATCGGATTGCGGGCGGGGCAGGGGCGGTCGCGCAGTTCGGTGGACGAATACGCGGTGGGCGACCGCAACTTCAATCTGATCGTGATGTGGTTCCTGATGGGCGGCGCGGTGTTCTCTGCCTTCGCCTTCCTCGGCGGGCCGGGCTGGGCCTATTCGCGGGGCGCGCCAGCCTACTACATCCTAATCTACACCGCCATCGGCCTTCTGCCCTGGTACGTGATCGGACCGAAGATCTCGCGGCTGGGCGCAGCTGGCAACTATTACACGATGGGCGACCTGCTCCACGACCGCTACGGCTCGAAGCTGCTGCAGGTCGTCGTCGGCATCGTCGCGGTGCTGGCCTTCATCCAGTACCTGACCCTGCAGATCAAGGGCATGGCCTACGTGTTCAACGTGATGACCGACGGGGTCATCCCGTTCTGGGCCGGCGCCGGGCTCGCCTACGGGATCGTCTGCATCTACGTGATGACCTCGGGCGTGCGCGGTGCGGCCTGGTCGGACGTGCTGCAGGGGGCGATGATGTTCGTCATCGCCTGGGTCGTGGGCATCACGCTGGTCTACACGCTCCATGACGGGCCGGCGGACATGTTCCGCTCCATCGCCGCGGACAATCCCGACCACCTGCTGATCGGAACCGAGGGATCGACCATGTCGGCGACGCGCTACACGACCTCGATCCTGGTCTCGCTCGCCGGGTTCCTGATGTGGCCGCATCTGTTCACCAAGAGCTACGTCACGAAGACGCGCACGATCCGCCAGACGGTGCTGGTCTATCCGGTCTTCGCCCTGTTCCTGGTGCCGATCCTGTTCATCGGCTTCGCCGCGATCGGCGTCGTCGATCCCGCGGAGGTCGCCTCGCCGGACGAGATCCTGCCCTACATGATCACCGAGAAGCTCGGCGTCTCGGGCCTCGTCTACGGGCTGATCGGGGCGGGCGCGCTCGCCGCGGCGATGTCGTCGAGCGACGCGATCACCCATGGCGCCAGCGTCTCCTTCGGGCGCGATGTGGTGCAGCCCGTCCATCCGGGGATCGGCGAGTCGGCCCTCCTCTGGACCATGCGGCTCGCCGTCCTCGTCATCGGAGCGGCCGCCTATTACCTCGCCGTCTTCGGGGCGCAGGGACTGGTGCAGCTCCTGCTCGGGGCCTACGGCTCGATCGTGCAGTTCGTGCCGGCTGTCTACGGCGCCCTGTTCTGGCGGCGCGCCACCGGCCTCGCCGCGACGGTGGGCCTCGTCGTCGGCATCGCGGTCAACACCTGGTTCGCGGTGTTCCAGGGGGGGACTACGCCGCTCGACATCGATCCCGGCATTCTCGGCCTGATCGTCAACCTGGCGCTCTTCGTCGGGCTGAGCCTGGCGGGCAGTCCGCGGGCGGAGCGAGCCGAGAAGTTCGTCAACGCCTGAGACGAAGGCGGGGACGGCGCGGCGCGCCGTCCCCTTGCCTCGCAGCGAAGATTTCGCGACGCTTGGCGCGATCGGTGACCGGGACGATCCGAGAGATGAAGGCGGCTTGCGGCGCGATCCCCGAGCCGGTCGCGGCGGACCCGCGGCGCGTGCCGCGGGCCCGGTTCTTCAGCGGGTCTGCTCGTAGGGCCGGATGACGACCTGCACGCGCCGGTTCTGCGCCCGGCCCGACGGGTCGAGGTTGGAGGCGATGGGCTGGCTCTCGCCGTAGCCCACCGAGCGCAGGCGGGAGGGGCTGACCCCGTTCTGGATGAGCAGGCTGGTGACCGACTGGGCGCGACGCTCGGAGAGCTGCTGGTTGTAGGCGGCGGTGCCGGTATTGTCGGTATGGCCCTGAACCTCGATGCGGGAGGCGGAATACTGGTTGAGGCTCGAGGCGAGCAGGCGCAGGTCGCCATAGATCGACGGCGCCAGCGTGGCGCTGTCGGTGGCGAAGAGGATGTCCTGGGGCATCCGCACGATCAGGGAATCGCCGGTGTTCTGGATGATGATCCCCTCGCCGAGCTGGGCGCGGAGCTCCTGCGCCTGGCGCTCGAGAAAGCCGCCGGTGACGGCGCCGGCGCCGCCGCCGATGGTCGCGCCGATGGCGGCATTGCGGAACCGGTCGTTGGCGTCGTCCCCTTGCGTGGCCCCGGCCAGCGCGCCCGCGGCGGCACCGATCAGCGCGCCGGTGCGGACGCGGTTGGGATTGCCGGGCCCGGTGCCCGTCGCGGTGGATTGCACGCAGGCGGTGAGCGCGAGCGTTCCCGCGGTGGCCAGAAGAAGGGGAAGTCTGAGGGAGTTCATGGGGTCCTCGATTGGTGGGAGACGCACATCTCGCGGGCGTTCTACACCGATCGGGGCCAGCGACACCTCCATGAGGCGATCACATCGGCGCGATTTCGCGCATTTCAGAACCCGGTGCGCGCCGCCTCTTCCGCGAGAAGGGCGCGCTTGACGGGCAACCCCCAGTGGTAGCCGCCGAGCCCGCCGCTCGCGCGGAGCGCCCGGTGGCAGGGGATGAGCCAAGAGATCGGGTTGCGCCCGACCGCGGTGCCGACCGCGCGATTCGCCTTCGGGTGGCCGACGGCGCGGGCGATCTCGGCATAGGTGGTGACGCGCCCCTCGGGCACCCGCAGGAGCGCCTCCCAGACCTTGATCTGGAACGGGCCGCCCATGAGGTGGAGCCGGACCTCGCCCGGGCCCGCCTCGAGGGCGGCGAGATGCGGCGCGAGGGCGGCCGGATCCTCGCGGTAGGCGGCCTCCGGCCAGCGCGCGACGAGGTCGGCCATGGCGGCGTCCTCGCCGGTCTCGCCGGTGAAGGCGAGGCCGCAGAGGCCGCGATCCGTGGCCATGGCGATCATCGGGCCGAACGGGCCTTCGGCGCGCGCCCAGCGGATCACCAGGCCGCGGCCGCGGCGGGCGTAGTCGCCAGGGCTCATCGCCTCCCAGCGCAGGAAGAGGTCGTGCAGCCGGCCGGAGCCCGAGAGGCCCGCCCCGTCGGCGGCGGCGAGCGTCGTGTGACGCGCCTCCAGCAGGCGTTTGGCGTGACCGAGGGTCAGGTATTGCTGGAAACGCTTCGGGCTGATCCCGGCCCAGCGGGAGAACAGCCGCTGGAAATGGGCGGGGCTGAGACCCATCTCGGCGGCGATCTCCTCGAGGCTGAGGTCGCGGCCCGCGTCGAGCCGCGCGATGGCGCGCCGCATGAGCTGCCAGTGGTAGCGTGTCTCGATGTCGGGCATCGGGGCTATGACGGCTGTCTTGTCCATGCCCGCAATCTATCCGCCCGCCGCGCGGTCCGCGACCCGAAGCCTGCGCAATCCTCGGCCCCTTCGCCCTTTCCCAAATACTCACGGACCGGTGCTTGCCACCGAAGAGCCTGCGGGGCAGACAAAGGCGCATGGTCCGGCCCTTGCCCTACATTCTCCAGCGGGAGATCTTCGCCCGCTTCCACGCCGCCGAACCGGAGCCGAAGGGCGAGCTGAGGCATCTCAACGCCTATACGCTCGTCGTCGCCGTGGCGCTTTCCGCGCAGGCCACCGATGCGGGCGTGAACCGCGCCACGGGGCCGCTCTTCGAGGTGGCCGACAGCCCCGAGAAGATGCTGGCGCTCGGCGAGGAGGGGCTCACCGAATATATCAAGTCGATCGGGCTCTACCGCAACAAGGCCAGGAACGTCATCCGGCTCTCCCGCATCCTTGTGGAGGAATACGGCGGCGAGGTGCCGTCGTCGCGCGCGGCGCTCGAGAGCCTGCCGGGGGTGGGGCGGAAGACGGCGAACGTGGTGCTGAACATGTGGTGGCACCACCCGGCACAGGCCGTGGACACCCACATCTTCCGGGTCGGCAACCGCACCCGGATCGCGCCCGGCAAGGACCCGGTGGCGGTGGAACGCGCCATCGAGGACAACGTGCCGGCCGAATACCTGCTCTCCGCCCACCACTGGCTGATCCTGCACGGGCGCTATGTCTGCCTCGCGCGGAAGCCCCGCTGCCCGGATTGCCTGATCCGCGATCTCTGCCCCTACGAGGAGAAGACCGAAACATGAACGCCCGCGTCATCGGCATCGGCAACGCCATCGTCGACGTGATCTCGCACGCCGAGGACAGCTTTCTCGACCATATGGGGATCGAGAAGGGGATCATGCAGCTCGTGGACCGGAGCCGCGCCGAGCTGCTCTACGCGGCGATGGGCGACCGCACGCAGACGCCGGGCGGGTCGGTGGCGAACACGATCGCCGGGCTCGGGCGGCTGGGGGTCGAGACGGCCTTCATCGGCAAGGTCAGGGACGACGCGCTGGGCCGGGCCTATGCGAGCGGCATGGAGGCGGACGGCATCGCCTTCCCGAACGCGCCCGCCCCGGCGGAGGCGCCGACCTCGCGCTGCATGATCTTCGTCTCGCCGGACGGGGAGCGGTCGATGAACACCTATCTCGGCGCGGGGGCCGACCTGGCCGCGCACGACGTGCCGGAGGCGCCCTTCGAGGACGGCGGGATCGTCTTCCTCGAGGGGTACCTGTTCGACAAGGCGGAGGGGAAGACGGCCTTCCGCCGGGCGGCGGAGCTCATGCACGGCGCCGGCGGGCGCGCCGGCATCACCCTGTCGGACCCGTTCTGCACCGAGCGGCACCGGGCCGACTTCCAGCGCCTGATCGCCGGCGAGATGGACTTCGTGATCGGCAACGAGAAGGAATGGACCGCGCTCTACGAGAGCGGTCTCGACGCCGCGCTCGACCGGGCCTCGGCGGAATGCGGCATGGTCGTCTGCACCCGGTCTGGCGACCCGGTGATCGTGGTCGCGGACGGCGCGCGCATCGAGCTGCCGGTGGAGCGGGTGGTGCCGGTCGACGCGACGGGGGCGGGGGACCAGTTCGCTGCCGGGTTCCTCTATGGCTACGGGCAGGGGCGGCCGCCCGAGATCTGCGGCCGGATGGGTGTCGCCGCCGCGGCGGAGGTGATCGGGCATGTGGGCCCGCGGCCCGAGCGCGACATGGCCGCTCACTTCGCCGAGATCGGGCTCGGCTGACGCCCGGCGGCGCCGATCGCGCGCCCCGCTCCTCCTTGCCTTCCGGAGACGCGCCGGGGGAGCGCCGGATCGCGGGGGAGCCCTCAGAACCGGGCGACCTCCACGCCGTCGCTCTGCAGCCGGGCGCGGAGCGTGCGGGCGGCCTCGACGGCGGAAGGCTCGTCGCCATGCAGGCAGATCGTGTCGATCCGGGTCTCGATGCGCTTGCCCCCGGGGGTGATGATCGCGCCCTCGCGGACCATCTGCGAGACGCGCTCGGCGGCCTCCCCGGCATCGGTGATCATGGCGCCGGGTTTGCCGCGCGCGATCAGGGTGCCGTCCTCGTTGTAGCCGCGGTCGGCGAAGATCTCGGCAGCGTAGGCGCAGCCCAGGGCCTTCGCCGCCTCCTCGAGCCCGGTCGCGGCGAGGACGACCATTGTGAGATCGGGATCGACGTCGAGCGCGCCGCCGAGGGCGTGGCGGGCGATCTCGGCATCCGCCACGGCGGCGTGGGACAGCGCGCCGTGGAGCTTCAGGTGCCGGACCTCGGCGCCGACCGAGCGGGCGAGGGCCTGCGCGGCGCCGAGCTGGTACTGCACCATCCGCTCCACGCTCCGCGGATCCATCGCCATCTGCCGCCGGCCGAAGCCCTGCAGGTCCGGAAATCCCGGGTGGGCGCCGATGCCGACGCCGTTTTCGGCGGCCTTCGCCATCACGCGCGCCATCGTGTCCCAGTCGCCGGCATGGAAGCCGCAGGCGATGTTGGCCGAGGTGACGATATCCAGGAGCGCGTCGTCGTCGGTCATGCGCCAGGGACCGAAGCCCTCGCCCATGTCGGAATTCAGGTCGACGCGGGTCATGGGCGATCCTCCTGGTCGGGGCGGCCGGCGGTGACGCCGGAGATGAGCTGGTAGCGGCCGAGATCGGGGATGTCGCGGGGGTCGCGGGTGAGCGGCCTGACGGCCTTGCGCATCCGCGCGAGGCGATCGGCCTCCGCGAGCCAGTCCGACAGCGCCTCGGTGCGGGTGACGAAGCGGACCCGGAGCGCCGCGCCGGCCGGGGCCTGGATGGCGCGGGGCAGGTCCTGGGGCAGGACGGCGCCGATCCGGGGATAGCCGCCGGTGGTCTGGCATTCCGGGCCGAGGAGATAGGGCACGCCGTCGCCGGTCATCTGGATGTCGCCGGGACGCGCGATCTCGGAGACCAGGGAGAGCTGGTTGGCATCGGTGGCGAAGGGGTCGCCGGTATGGGTGAGCTTCACGCCCTGACGGTTGCCGCGGCCGTCGCGAGTGAAATCCGTGGCCTCGAATCGGGCGAGGGTCTTTTCGGAATAGAGCGCGGTATGGGCGCTGGGCAGGAGGCGGAGAGGGGCGTCGGTGCGGGCCTCGGGATCGAGGACGCGGTTCGTCGCGGTGCCCGCATCCTCGCCGAGGGGCAGCTTGTCGCCGGTCTCGAGCGCACGGCCGAGACCGGCTGCGAGATGGGCGGAGCGACTGCCGAGCCGTTCCTCGGTGGCGATCCCGCCCCCGAAGGAGACGTAGCCGTAGCCGCCCGCAGCGGGCGCGAGCGTCAGGCTCTGGCCCGCCTCGACGCGGTGGCTGGCGTTCCAGGCGAGCTGCGACTCCGCGAGCGACGCACGCATGGTCGCGCCGGTGAGGGCGATGCGGGCGGGCGCGTCGAAGGTCAGGGTCAGGGCGACCGGGGGCAGTTCGAGCGCCGCGGTGGGGTCCTGCTCGAGCAGCGCGGCGGCGGCGAGGATCGCGTGGCGGTCGGCGGCGCCGCCGCGGGAGAGCCCTTGCGCGATATAGCCGGGGCGACCGAGATCCTGGACGGTGATTCCGGGGCCCGCGCGGGAAACGGTGACGCTCATCCGATCTCCTCCCATTCGGCCCCGCCATCGGGGGGCTGGAGCCTGTCAAGTTCGGCGGCGGAGACGGGACGCAGGCGCACCTCGTCGCCGGGCGCGATGGCGATCGGGTCTTCGGCGTCGTCGGGGCGGAAGGCGCGGAAGCGCGTCATGCCGACCTGACGCCAGCCGGTGGGGGTGGTGGTGGCGAAGATGATGGCCTGGCGCACCGCGACGACTACCGCGCCGACGGGGACGTTCGGGGTGATGTCCTTCTGGCGGTCGAGGTTCCAGTGTTCGGGGAGGGTGCCGAGATAGCCCTGGCCGGGGGCGAAGCCGACCGCGAGGGCGCGGAGCGGGGCGGCGCAGAGTTCCTCCACGGCCGCCTCCGGAGAGAGTCCCGTGAGCGTCGCGGCGTCGGCGAGCTGCGGGGCGTGGTCGCCCTCGAAACAGGCGGGAATGGTGACGCGGCGCCGCCCGGAGGGGAGCTTTTCCGCGGACCAGTCGCGGGAGGCCAGGAGGGCCTCCACCGTGTCGGACAGATCCTCGAATCGGGCGGCGGCGGGGTCGAAGGTGAGATAGGCGGAGGTGAGCGAGCTCGCGGTCTCCGTCACGCCCTCCCAGCCTTCGGCGTCGATCGCCGCGCGGAAGGCGATGGCGGCGCGGTTCGCCTCCTCCCCGATCTCGTCGGCGAAGGTCACGAGGAGGCCGTCGAGACCGAGCGGCGTGATCCGCGGCGGATCGGGGCGGTCGGGGGCGGGATCGGGGGGCATGGCAACTCCGGGCGGCTCGGTCCGAGCGTGTTGAGGCGGCCGGGCGATGTCAACGCGGCTCAGCCCTCGCGGCGGCGGAGGATTGCCGTGGCGGCGAGATCGACGGCCCGGTGAAGCAGGATGGTGAAGAGGGCGAGCACGAGCAGGGCGGCGAACATGAGGTCGGTCTTGGCACGTCCGTTGGCCAAGAGCATGAGGTAGCCGAGTCCCTTCGAGGCGCCGACCCATTCGCCGATGATGGCGCCGATCGGGGCGTAGACGGCGGCGAGGCGCAGGCCGGAGAGGAAGCCCGGCAGCGCCGCGGGGATGCGGATGCGGCGCATGGTGGACCAGTCCGACCCGCCCATGACGCGGGACATGGCGAGCCAGTCGGGGGGGGTGCGCATCAGCGCGTCGAAGAAGGACGAGGTGACCGGGAAGTAGATGATGAGCAGCGTCATGGCGATCTTCGAGCCGATCCCGTAGCCGAACCAGAGGGTGAGGATCGGGGCGAGGGCGAAGACCGGCACCGCCTGGGAGAAGACGAGGATCGGCCGCAGCGTCGCCCGCGCCCAGTGGGACATGGCCAGCGCGATGGCGGAGACCCAGCCGAGGACGGCGCCGAGGAGGAGGCCCGCGAGCACCTCGGCCATGGTGACGAGGGCGTTCTCGCCGATGGTGACGCGGCTGGCCCAGAGCGTCCCGGCGACGCGCAGGGGGCCGGGCAGGATGAAGGGCGGCATGGCGAGCGCCCAGACCGTGCCCTGCCAGATCGCGAGGCCGGCGAGGAGGGGCAGGAGACGCCTCACCGCGCGACCGGCACGCCGGCAGGGGCGGCGGCGAAGACGGCGCGCCCGGAGGCGGCGGTGCGGATCGTCCCGCCCGGACGGATCATGCACCGTCCCTCAGGTGGGTGAGGAGTTCGGCCTGCAGGTCGAGGACCCGGCGATCGGCGACGGGCCGCGGGATGGCGCCTGCCGGGGGCGGGACGGCCTCGATCCCGTCCGCGCGCATCAGCAGGATGGTCTGGCCGAGGCGCGCGGCCTCGGCGGGGTCGTGGGTCACCTGCAAGACGGTGCGGCTGGCGAGCTCTGCGGCGGCGAGGTCCTGCATCTTCGTGCGGGTGGCGACGTCGAGCGCGGAGAAGGGCTCGTCGAGAAGGACGAGGGGCCGGTCCTCCATCAGCGTGCGGGCAAGGGCGACGCGCTGGCGCTGACCGCCGGAGAGGGCGCGGGGCTTGCGGGTCTCGAAACCTTCGAGGCCCATGCGGGCGAGGATCGCGTCGGCGCGGGCGGGGTCGGCCGGCTCGCCGCGGAGGCGGGCGCCGATCAGGACGTTGTCGCGCGACGACAGCCAGGGCATCAGCATGTCGGACTGGGCCATGAACGCCACCCGGCCGGCGAGGGGGCGGCCGTCGGAGGCGGCGATGCGTCCCTCGAAGGAGACCGCGTCGGCGATCCCGGCGACGAGGTGCAGGAGGGTGGACTTGCCGATGCCCGAGGGGCCGAGGAGGCAGGTCCAGCCTCCGGGCGCGACGTCCACCGAGAGCGGCCCGAAAACCGGCGCCCCGCCGATCCGGGCGTGGCCCGAGAGGGTGACGCCGAGGGCGCCGCTCACGGCGAGAGCCCCATCGCCCAGAAGCCGGTCTCGAGCCGCGTGGCGGTGCGGAAGCGGTGGCAGAGGGCGGGCCAGCGGGGGCTCCGCTCGGGATCGGCGCCGAGGCGGCGGACGGCGGCGCCGTCGATCAGCTCGCCGACCGTCACGCAGACCGCCTGGTATTCGGCGCCGGCATAGGTGTCGATCCAGTCGCGATAGGATGTTGCGCCGGCCTCCGCCCCGAGGCGGGCGCCGATCTCGCCATAGCCCAAAACGCAGGGCGCGAGCGCGGCGAGGAGGTCGAGGAGATCGCCCGCATGGCCGGCATCGAGGACGTAGCGGGTGTAGGCGATGGTCTCCGGGCGCTCTTCGGCCGCTTCCAGCGCGGCGAGGTCGATCCCGGCCTCGGCGCAGCTGCGGATGTGGAGCGCCATCTCGTCGTCGATGAGGGCGTGGACGGTGGCGGCGCAGATGCGCATTTCCGCGACCGTTTCGGCCTTGGTCACGGCGAGCGCCCAGGCGCGGGAGAAGTGCAGCAGGAAGAGGTAGTCCTGCACGAGGTAATGGAGGAAGGCGGCGCGGGGCAAGGTGCCGTCCTTCAGGCCCGCCACGAAGGCGTGGCCCGTGTAGGCCGGCCATTCCGCGCCCGCGGCCGCGCGCCAGAGCGGGAAGGTCCTGCCGTAGCTCATTCCCGCTCGCCCAGATCGACGGCGAGCTCGGAGACCGGGCGGGCCGTCTCGATGAGGCCGGCCTCGGCGAGGAAGGCGTCGAATCGGCGGTAGCGGCCGTGGTCCAAGGCGGCGGGGCGAAGCGCGAAACGGGGGATCGTGTCGGTCCAGGCCTTCTCGTTCAGCTCGTCGTCGAGCTCGGCGGAGGTGGCGGCGAAGGTCGTCCAGCTCTCCTCGGGGTGGTTGACGATGTGTTGCGTGGCGCGTTCCGTCGCGGCGAGGAAGCGGCGGAGGAGGTCCGCGTCCATCGTCTCGGGATTGGCGACATAGACGAGCTCGTCATAGATCGGCACGCCCTGCTCCTCGAGATAGAAGCAGCGGCCCGGCCGCCCCTCGATCTCCATCTGGTTCAGTTCGAAGTTCCGGTAGGCGCCGATCACGGCATCGACCTGGCCGGACATGAGGGCGGGGGAGAGCGAGAAGTTGACGTTGACCAGCTCCACGTCGTCGAGAGAGAGACCGGCCTCGCCGAGGAGCGCGGCGAGCAGCGCCTCCTCCACCCCGGCCACGGAGAAGCCGACGCTGCGCCCGGCGAGATCGGCGATCTCCTTCACCGGGCCGTCCTCGAGAACGAGGAGGCAGTTCAGGGGGCTGGCGATCAGGGTGCCGACGCGCGTAAGGGGCAGGCCCTCGGCGATCTGGAGGTGGAGCTGCGGCTGGTAGGAGACGGCGAGGTCGGCGCGGCCGGCGGCGGCCATCTTCGGCGGGTCGGAGGGATCGGCCGGGGCGACGATCTCCACGGCGAGACCCTCGTCGGCGAAGTAGCCGAGCTCGTCGGCGAGGACGATGGGCCCGTGATCGGGGTTCACGAACCAGTCGAGGACGATCGTCATCTCGTCGGGCCCGTCTTGCGCGGCGGCGGGGGCGGCGAGGAGAAGGAGGGCGGCCAGAAGGTGTCTCACGATGGGTCTCCGAGGGCGACGAGGGCGATCTCTCCGTCCCAGACGGAGGCGAGGCGGTCGGCGGCGGACCAGCTCCGCTGCCCCGAGCGGCAGCAGAGGACGGCGCGCCGGCCGGGATCGGGTTCCGGGCCGCCGGGACCGAAGGCCGAGACCGGAAGGCGCCTGGCATCCGGGCGCAGGAGGGGCGCTTCCTCCTCGGCGCGGAGATCCACGACGAAGTCCCCCTCCCGGATCTCGGAGGGTGCGATGAAGGGGCGGTGGCGGTCGGGCTCCTCCGCGCCATGGAAGGAGAAGCCGCCGGTCCGCCAGGTGGCGGCGTCGAAGCTGACGAGCCGGCCGAGCGGCGAGGCGAGCCCGGCGGCGAGGGCGAGGGCCATCTGCGCCTGAAGGCAGCCGATCACGCCGACGACGGGCCCGAGGACGCCGTCCTCGGCGCAGGACCCCATCCGCTCGGGCAGGTCGGGAAAGACCGCGCGCAGGCTCGGCGCGCCGCCGCAGAAGCCGCCGGCATAGCCTTCGGTGCCGACGACTGAGGCGTGGATGAGGGGCAGGCCACGGTCGCGGGCCGTGTCGGAGAGGATGTAGCTCACCGCGAAACTGTCGGCGCAGTCGAGGAGCACGTCCATCCCGTCGGCAAGCGAGGCCGCGTTGGCGGGGTCGAGCCGGGCCACGACCGGGTCGATGCGGGTCTCGGGGTTGAGCGCCGCCATCGTCCGGGCGGCGGCTTCGGCCTTGGGGCGGCCGATATCGGCGGAGCGGAAGAGGGTCTGCCGGTGGAGGTTCGTCTCGTCGACGCGGTCGGGATCAACGAGGCGGACATGGCCCGCCCCGGCGCCGACGAGATATTGCAGGACCGGCGCGGTCAGCCCGCCCGCGCCGACGACGAGGAGGCGGGCGGCGCGCAGCCGGTCCTGCGCCGCGGGACCGAAACCCGGAACGGCGATCTGGCGGGCGTAGCGGCTCATCGCGTGGCCTCTAGCCATTCGGCGATCCGGGCCTCGGGATCGGCGTTCAGGGTGATGTCGGTGACCGCCGAGACGATGTCGGCCCCGGCGGCGAAGGCGTCGGGCGCGCGGGCGACCGAAAGGCCGCCGATGGCGACAAGGGGGATGTCGCCGATCCGCAGCTTCCATGCGCGGACGCGGTCGAGGCCCTGCGCGTGCCATTTCATCTTCTTCAGGATCGTCGGCCAGACCGGACCGAGAGCCACGTAGTCGGGTTCGCAGGCGAGGGCGCGGTCGAGCTCCGCCTCGTCATGGGTGGAGACGCCGAGCCTGAGACCGGCCCGACGGATGGCGGGCAGGTCGGCGGTGTCCAGATCCTCCTGGCCGAGATGCACCCATTCGCAGCCCGCCCCGATGGCGTGACGCCAGTGATCGTTGACGACCATCGTGGCGCCATGGGCGCGGGCGAGGTCGCGGGCGGCGGCGATCTTCTTGGTCAGGACCGCCTCGGGAAGGTCCTTCAGGCGAAGCTGGAAGAGGCGCACGCCCAGGGGCAGGGCGCGGGGCAGCCAGGCGGGATCGTCGAAGATCGGGTAGAAGCGGGGCAACGTCATTCCAGCACCGCGAGGCCGAGTTGCGGGGTCGAGGGGGCGGCCATGTCGCGGGGCTCCATCGGATCGGCCTCGTAGGCGAGGCGGCCGGCCTCGAGGGCGCGGGCGAAGCCCAGGGCCATGGCGGCCGGGTCGCCGGCCTTCGCCACGGCGGTGTTGAGGAGAATGGCGTCGAAGCCGAGCTCCATCGCGCGGGCCGCCTGCGAGGGCAGGCCGAGTCCGGCGTCGATGACCATCGGCACGTCGGGGAAGCGGGCGCGGAGGGTGCGGAGACCGTAGATGTCGTTGAGTCCGAGGCCGGTGCCGATGGGCGCGCCCCAGGGCATCAGCACCTCGCATCCCGCGTCGAGCAGGCGCCCTGCCAGCACCCCGTCCTGCGTGGTGTAGGGGAAGACCTTGAACCCGTCGCCGGTAAGGGTGCGGGCGGCCTCGACGAGGCCGAACGGGTCGGGCTGGAGGGTGTCCTCGTCGCCGACGACCTCGAGCTTGATCCAGTCTGTCTCGAAATATTCCCGCGCCATCCGGGCGGTGGTGACCGCCTCGCGCACCGAATGGCAGCCGGCGGTGTTGGGCAGGACCGGCACGCCTAGATCGCGAACGAGCTCCCAGAAGGCGGCGCCCGCTCCCTCTCCGGCCAATTCGCGGCGGAGCGAGACGGTGGCGACGCCGGCGCCGGAGCGCAGGAACGCCTCCCGGAGCGATCCGGGGGAGGGATATTGCGAGGTGCCGAGCATCAGGCGGGAGGCGATCTCGGTGCCGTAGAACGTGGGCATGTCAGCCTCCCTGACGGGGGGTGAGGACCTCCAGCCGGTCGCCTTCGGAGAGTTCGCGGGACGCGCGCAACTTCGACGGGATGAAGGTCTCGTTGACGGCGGTGGCGACGCGGGCGCCGCCGTAGCCGAGCTCGTCGAGCGCGGCGGCGAGGGTCAGGGACGCGATTTCGCGGGTGTCACCGTTCAGCGTGATCTGCATGTCCGAGCTCCGGGGGCGTGTCGTTCAGAATCAGGTCGGCCGTCTGCCGGGCGAGTGCCGGCGCCAGCAGGAAGCCGTGGCGGAAGAGACCGTTGACGTGGATGCGGCAGTCGCGCTCCACGACGCGGGGCAGGTTGTCGGGGAAGGCCGGGCGGGCGTCGGCGCCGAGCTCCAGGACCTCGGCCTCGCCGAAGGCCGGGTCGAGAGCGTAGGCGGCGGAGAGCAGCTCGACGGCGGAGCGGAGCGTGACGGGAGCGCGGGAGGCGCTCTCGATCTGGGTGGCGCCCAGCATGTAGACGCCGTCGCCGCGCGGCACGACATAGAGCGGATGCCGCGGATGGAGAAGACGCACGGGGCGGGCGATCTCCACCCCCGGCGCGCGGAGAACCGCCATCTCGCCCCGGACGCCGCGAAGGTCGGGTAAAAGGTCGCGGGCGGCGAGGCCGCGGCAATCGACGATACGGCCGGTCGGCGCGGCGTCGCGCGTGATCTCCACGCCCTCGGCGGCCAGGGCTTTGACGAGGACGGCGAGCGCCTCGCGGGGGGCGAGATGGGCCTCGTCGGCGAAATGGAGCGCGGCGTCGAATCGCTCGGCGAGGCAGGGCTCGATGGCCGCGAGCCCGTCCCGATCGAGGCGCCGGTGGCGCTCCGTCCGGCGGGCGAAGCGGTCGAGCTCGCGGCGGTCGCGGGCCAGCGTCACCACGAGCGAACCGGAGCGGGCCAGCGGAACGCCGGCGGCCACCCACCAGTCGGCGGCCTCGCGGCCAAGACGGACCACCGGCTCCTCGGCGGACTCGCCCTCGCAGAACGGCGCGATCATGCCGCCGGCCCACCAGGAACAGCCGTGGGGACCGGGCGGCCCGGCGGGATCGACGATCCGGGGCCGGACGCCGCGCCGGACGAGCTCCGTGGCGACGGCGAGGCCGGCGATTCCGGCGCCGAGGATGGTCACGGGCGCGCTCATGGCCAGAGACCGTGGAAATGGTGGACGGGGCCGTGCCCCTTGCCGACCTCCAGGCTGTCGGCCGCGGCGATGGCGTCCTGGAGCCAGGCATGGGAGGTAGCGACGGCGAGGGCGAGCGGGAGGCCGCGCGCGAGGCAGGAAGCGATGGCCGACGAGTAGCTGCACCCGGTTCCGTGGGTGTTCGGCGTGTCGATGCGGGCGGCGTCGAACCGGCGGGTCTCCGTGGCCGCGACGAGGAGATCGGTGCAGGTCGAGCCGTCCGCGTGGCCGCCCTTCATCAGCACCGCATCGGCGCCGAGGTCGCGGAGCGCCCGCCCCTGCCTCTCCGCCTGCTCGGGGGAGCGCGCCGGAGGGCGGCGAAGGAGGCGGGCGGCCTCCGGCAGGTTCGGCGTCAGGAGATGGGCCATCGGCAGGAGGCGGTCGCGGAGCGCCACCTCGGCGTCGCCGGCGAGGAGCGGATCGCCGGACTTCGCGACCATGACCGGATCGAGAACGATCGGGCCGGCGAACGGGGCGAGCGCCTCGGCGACGGCCAGGGTCACGTCGACGGTGCCGAGCATGCCGATCTTTACCGCGTCGATCTCGATGTCGGAAAGGACCGCGGCGATCTGCGCCGTGACGATGGCGGCGGAGAGAGGCTCCACCGCCTGCACGCCACGGGTGTTCTGTGCGGTGATCGCCGTGACCGCGGTCGCGGCATAGACGCCGAGGGCCGAGGCGGTCTTCAGGTCGGCCTGGATTCCGGCGCCGCCCCCGCTGTCGGAGCCCGCGACGATCAGGATCTTGGGCGTGCGTGCCATCGGGTCCCTCCGCAACCGGGTCAGGCCGAACGGAGCGGAGCGGGAACCGGGCGTGGCGCCCGATGGAGGTCCGTTCCCTACGCCGGCATGGCCCGGATCAGGTTCGATGGGTTGGCTTTACGCCTCTCAGCCCGGACGGGCACCCCAACGGTCTCGACACCAAGATAGGGAAGGATTGCGAGGCGGACAAGACGGTCCGCCGCACGGGATCGGCCGGGCCTATTGGAAGACGGCGCCGGCCTGGTCGAGGCTGTCCGATCCGGCGATCGAGACGCCGGTGAGGTCGAGCTCGGCGATGATGCGTTCGATGGTGCGGGTCTGGGCGATGAGCGCGTCGATTCCGGCCTGGACGCGATCGTTGCCCTCGGTGTTGCCCTCGGCGATCTGCTGGTCGTAGGCCTCGCCGTTCTCGGCGGCATCCGCGATCGCCTGCATCGCGGCGAGGGTCTCGTCGAGGCGGGACCGCATCTCGTCGTCCAGGTCGGGAGCTTTGGCGGCGACAAGATCGCTGAGCGAGGGGCCTTCCGTCACGTCGCCGTCAGGGCCTTCGTACTGCGCGAGATAGACGTTCCGGATGCCCTTCGCATCGTTCAGGTGGGAGGCGTGTGTATTGTCGGAAAAGCAGTCGTGCTCCTCCTCGGGGTCGTGGAGCAGGAGGCCGAGCTTCATGCGCTCGCCGGCGAGCTCGCCATAGGAAAGCGAGCCGAGTCCCGAGAGCATGCGCGAGATCGCCGCATCCGGGGATTCGCCTGTGATCGAGGCCCGCGCGGCGCCGTCCTGCTGCCAGTTCGCCACCATCTTCTCCAGGTCGGAGACGAGGAGGTCGACGGCGGCGGTGAGGTATTCGGCGCGGCGGTCGCAATGACCGTTGGTGCAGTCCTCGCCCGTGGCGAAGTCGGTGGCGGGGCGGTCGCCGGCGCCGGGGTCCGTGCCGTTCAGGTCCTGCCCCCACAGCAGGAACTCGATGGCGTGGTAGCCGGTGGCGACGTTGGCCTCCACGTCGCCGGCCTCCTGGAGCGTGTCCTGCAGAAGCGCGGGAGTGATCGGGGAGAGGTCCACCTGCTCGCCGTTCAGTTCCAGGGTGTCGCTGGCGATGACGTTGGCGGCGTAGAGACCGTTCAGGTCGCTTTCCGATCCGTAGGAGGGGGCGACGTAATCCACTAGGCCCTCGTCGAGCGGCCAGGCGTTCACGCGGCCTTCCCAATCATCGACGATCGGGTTGGCGAAACGGAACGCCTCCGTCTGCTGGTAGGGCACGCGGGCGGCGATCCAGGCTTTGCGGGCGGCGGCGAGGGTTGTCTCGGAGGGGGTCTCCGCCAGGTCCGCGACCGCCTCGTCGAGCGCCTTCGCGGTCTGCAGCGCGTCCGTGTAGCCCGCCCGCGCCATGTCGGCATAGGTGGAGACGATGGCGTCGCGGTCGATGTCGCCGGCAAGGGCCGGACCGGCGGCCACGAGAGCGATTAGGGTCGGTCGTGCGATGGTCATGGCTGTCCCCGGAGTGATGGATCGGTATGTCCGATACTTTCTGTCGGTCTTACGCATTCCATAGATGCGGCCCATAACCGAGTCAATTACTCGGAATCACAGAGGCAGGATGTGGTTGTCGAAGGCGAGGCCGTCGTGACGGGAGGCGCCGAAGGCGCCGGTTCCGCTGGAAACCACGAAATCGCGCCCGTCGCGGGCGACGCCGCAGACATCCGTCTGCTTGTCGAGGCGGAGAAGACGTCCGCTCGCGCCCTCCACCACCGCGCAGACATCGCCGTGCGGCGAGGTCAGCGCGACGAGCCCTTCCGCGGGATTGGTGGCGACGGAGCCCACATAGCCTTCGAAGGCCGCCTCCGCCGCCTCGCCGAGCGGCAGCGGGCGATGCCCCTCGCCGCGGCGGAAGCGCAGCAGCATCGGCGGGCAGTCCGCCGCCGCGCCCTGCCACTGGCAGCCGACGAAGACCGACCCGTCGGGCAGGATGTCCATGTGCCGCGTGGAGTGGCGCGACCAGTCGGCGGGCAGGGTGTGACGCTCGAGGAGGGTGCCGTCGGCGGCGTCGAGCCAGGCGACGGAGGGCTCCATCGTGGCAAGGTTCAGGACCTCGCGGCCGTAATCGGGATGGGTGTCCATGCCGCCATTGGCGACGACGAGGGTGCGACCGCCGGGCAGGAGCGCGAGATCGTGCGGCCCGATCCCGTGGGCATCCCATTCGCCGATCCGGGCGAAATCGTCGGTTGCGTCATAGAGGCCAAGGACGCCGCGGCCGGCCTCGTAATCGTTCTCCGTCGCGATCAGCAGGCGGCCGTCTGCGGTGAAGACCCCGTGGCCGTAGAAATGCCGGTCCGCGGGCGTGGCGAAGGTCACGGGCTCATGCCGGCCGGCCGGGTCGAAGGCCACGGCGACGGTGCCGGGACGGCGCGCGAAGGCGACGAGCCAGCCGCCGTCGGGGCTGACGGTCACGTCATGGCCGCGGGCGGGGAGGGGGATGCGGCGCAGGATGCGGCCCGATTCGTCGAGCACCGCGACACCGAAGCTGTCGCCCTCGATCAACGCGGCGGCGTAGAGCGGAGCCGGGCGCGCGCCGGCCGCGGCGGGCAAAGCGAGGCCGGCGCCGAGGCCGGCAAGGAAGATGCGGCGTCCGAGCATCCTCAGTCTCCGTCCGTGACCGAAAAGGCGGCCGTCTGGCCCAGTGCCGGTGCGACGCGCCCCGCGAACGTGTCGTGAAGCCCGGCGGCAATGAACGCCGCCAGTTGGATGTCGTCACGGCGCCGGTCCGACCCCTGAATGAACCGCTCCAGCGCGGCGTCGAGATTGTCGAACTCGAAGGCGATCTCGCCCCAGAGTGCGTCGGCGGTGTCGAGCCGCTCGAAGCCGCTGGCGTCATAGAGGCCGGCGAGCCCGTCGAAATCGGCGGCGAGGGCGCGGCCGGTCAGGTCGGAACGGGTCCAGGCCGCGCCCTGCGGATCGTCGAGATCGGCGCCCTCCGCGGTCAGCGGCGCGAGGCGGGTGTCGCGGACGAACTCGATGCCGTTGGTGAAGACGCCGAGAAGCGCGCGGAGCGAATCGTCCTGGCTGCGGAAATCGGGATAATCCGGGTCGGGTTCGGCGAAGCGGGTGGCGATGCCGTCCTCCGCCGCCCAGGCCTCGGCGAGCTCCGCGGCAGTGGCGGCGATGCGGCCGGTGACGGCCTCCGCGAAGGCGCAGCGATATTCCGCACCCTCGGCGAGTTCCTCCGAGCCGCTGCCGTGGAGCAGGATCTCGGCCGTGCCGAGTCCCTGGAGCGCGACGCTCTTCCCTGCCAGCGAGGCCGGGTCCGTGGCTCCGGGATCCTTCTCGGCGAGGGTGGAGCGCACCTGCCGCTCGCCGATGCCGCGCCGGTCGGGGAAGAAGAAGATGCGCTCGGCGGCGTTGTCCTCGAGGATCGGTCCGAAGCGGACGAGCTCGATCCGCGACCAGGCCATGACCGCATCCGCGAAGGCGGCGCGGGCGGCCGCCAGCGCCTCCTCGGAGGGCACCTCGCAGAGCGCGGCGGTCTCCGCCTCGAAATCGTCGGCGGCGGCGGCGAGGTCTCCGTATCCGCCGGCGATGGAGGCGGCCGCGGCATCGAGCGTTGCACCGATGGCGGCGGGCTCGGGCGCTTCGGCCAGAGCGGGAAGCGGAAAGAGCAGCGCGGCGGCCAGCAAGGGTCTCATAGGGACTCCAGAAAACGGATCAGGGCGTCTCGGTCTGGTTCGGGAAGCGCGGCATAGGCCTCGCGGCTCGCGCTTGCCTCGCCGCCATGCCAGAGGATCGCCTCCTCGAGCGAGCGGGCGCGGCCGTCGTGCAGGAAGGTCGTGCGGCCGGAGACGGTTCCGGTCAGTCCGATGCCCCAGAGCGGCTGGGTGCGCCATTCCCGGCCCGTGGCGACGCCGACCTGCTGCCCGTCGGCGAGGCCGGGGCCCATGTCGTGCAGCAGGAAGTCGGAATAGGGCCAGATGAGCTGGAAGGACTGGGCCTGGTTCGCGGCGTCGCGGCGGGTGACGAATTTCGGGCGGTGACAGGCGGTGCAGCGCGCCTCGTAGAAGAGTTCCTTGCCGTGCAGGACCTTCGGATCGTCGACGTCGCGGCGGGCGGGGACGGCGAGGTTCTGCGAGTAGAAGGTGACGAGGTCGATCACCTTCTCGGGCGCCTCGCCCTCGCCGAGCGCCGCCTGTCCCCCGGTGGCCATGGTGAGACAGGCGGGCTGGTCCTGCGTGCAGTCGCCGTGGGCGCGGGGCAGGTCGGGCGAGGAGATGCCGATATCGCCGGCGAAGGCTTCGGTCGCCTGCTCGCGCACGCTGCCCGACTGCGCCTTCCAGCCGAAGCGGCCGGGACGCGGGTCGGTGGAGGTGTGCCCCTTCGCCCGGGCCATGCGGCCCGAGACACCGTCGCCGTCGCGGTCCTCGGGGTCGGCCAGTGCGCGCAGATCGGCGGGATGGATCGCCTCGATGAGGCCCATGCCGATCATCGGGTTGGCGATCCTGGGAGAGAGGGTGGTGGCGGGATGAAGGGGCCCGTAGGCCGGATCGGTCACGGCGTAGGAGGGATCGCGAAGGGTGACGGTGGTGCCGTCGCCGAGTGTCACGGGGCGCTCCTCATAGGTGATCTCCACGCCGCCCTCGGCTCGGAGGCCGGGAATGGCGGCGGTCTGGAGCTGGCCGCCATAGGTATCGTCGGGGATCGCAGGGGCGAGGAAGTTCTCGATCCGCGCCGTCTCCTCGGTGGTGGCGGCGGGGCGGGCAAGGCGGATCAGCATCGACACGGCCGGCTCGCCCTCGGCGGGCGGATGGCCGCGGCCGTCCTTCAGGTGGCAGTTCTGGCAGGCGCGGGCGTTGAAGAGCGGCCCGAGGCCGTCGGAGGCTTCCGTCGAGGAGGGGGCGGCGACCCATTGCTTGCGGAAGAGCGCGTTGCCGAGCTTGAAGCGTTCCTCCTGGGCGAAGGTGATGTTCGCGGAGGACTGGGAGAAGGCGTCGCGATTGGGCAGCTTCTTCGAGGTGCCGGCGCCGCCGGACATGATCTCGAACGGTTCCGGCGCGCTGAAATCGGTGGTCGGCGCGGTTACCTCGGCGACGCGGGCCGCGTCCTTTGGCGAGAGGTCGTCGCGCCCGGAGGCGATGGAGGCGTGGATGAGCGTCGCGGCCGTGAGACCGAGCACCGTCGCGCTGGCGGCGAGGACGCGCAGGCCGGGGGATGTGGGCATCGGGATCGCTCGTCGTTCGAGGCGGTTCGGCCGACACGGCGCAAACCTTACTCTTTCACTCGGATGACTTCTGCGCCCGGGCCGCGTCGTGTGTCAACCCCGTGGTCCGGGGGCGCGGCCGAAGGTCATGGCGCCGTCGGCGACGGGGGCGAGGCGGAAGGCGAGAAGGTCGCGGAGGTAGTTCTGGTGCGCACGCCAGGGCGGCGCCGCGCCCTGAGCCGGCGTCAGGTGGCGGGCGCGGCGCACATAGCCGGAGGTCAGGGAGACAAAGTCCTCGCGCCGGGTCCCGGTCGCGGCCTGCGGCATCGCCCAGTCGGCTCCGGTACGGTCCATATGCGCGAGAAGCCGCGCGACGTAGCGGGCGATCTGGTCGCATTTCAGCGTCCAGGAGGCGTTGGTATAGCCGAAGGCGAGGGCGAGGTTGGGCAGGCCGTCGAGCATCGCCCCCTTGTAGGTGAGGCGCCCGGCCGGGTCGGCGGGGACGCCGTCCACCGAGAGGGTTGCCGCGCCGAAGAGTTCGACGGAGAGACCCGTGGCGGAGACGATAATGTCGGCGTCTATCCGGTCCCCGCTTTCGAGCCGGATTCCGTCGGCCTCGAGCCGGGCGATCCGGTCGGTGACGATGCGGGCGCGGCGTTCCCGCAGGCTGGCGAAGAGGTCGCCGTCGGGGGCGATGCAGACGCGCTGGTCCCAGGGGTCGTAGGCCGGGCGGAAGTGCCGGTCGACATCGAAATCTGCCGGCAGGGCCTTCGCGACATTGCCGACGAACATTTCTCGCATCCGGCCGGGGAAGCGGCGGGCGAGCTGGTAGAAGAACATGCCGAGCCCGATATTCCTGGCGCGGGTCAGGCGGTAGGCGAGGCCTTCGGGCAGGCGGCGCTGCAGGCGCGCCGCGAGACGGTCGCGGGAGGGCAGGGCGACGATGTAGCTCGGCGAGCGCTGGAGCATGGTCACCTCGGCATTCCGCGCGAGCGTCGGAACGAGGGTGACCGCGGTGGCGCCGGAGCCGATGACGACGATCCGCTTGCCGTGCCAGTCGAGATCGTCTGGCCAGAATTGCGGGACCACGAGCCGGCCGCGGAAGTCGTCGCGGCCGGGATAGTTCGGGACATGGGCGGTGGCGTAGCTGTAATAGCCGGTGCAGAGGTAGAGGAAGCGGCAGGCGACGCGACGCGGCCCTTCCGGCGTGTCGAGCGTGACCGTCCAGCGGGCGGTTTCGGACGACCAACCGGCGGAAACCATCGCATGCCGGTAGTGGATGCGGTCTGAGACGCCGTGCGCGCGGGCGGTCTCGGCGATATAGGCCTTGATGTCGGAACCGGCTGTGATGGCCTCGTCGCCGCGCCAAGGGTGGAAGGGGAAGCCGAGGGTCGCCACGTCGGAATCCGAGCGGATGCCGGGGTAGCGGAACAGATCCCAGGTTCCGCCGAGATCGGCGCGGCGCTCGATCAGGGCGAGGGATCTCGACGGGTGGCGTTCGCCGATGCGGACCGCGGCGTCGATGCCCGAAAGGCCCGCGCCGACGATCAGCACGTCGAGGCGATCCGGCAGGTGGAACATCAGCCGAGGGCCCGCTCGGGCAGCTTGCCGAAGATGCCTGCGGCATCGGTTGCGGGCGCGTCGGGAAAATCGAGGCCCAAATGGCGCGGCGGCTTTCCGACGCGGGACTCGAGGACGGACATCGCCGCCGGCGCGCTCCCGTCCGACCGGCGGGATTCCCTCGCTGGCTGCGGGGGTTGTCCCTCCGCCGGGGCGACCCCGTCAAACGCGATCCGGCATCCGAGCCCGCAGATCCCGGTGGCCTGCCGCGCCTCGGTCTCGGCCCGCATGGCGAGACCGTCCGTCCGCTCGCCGGGAAGTGCGCGGAGGGTGATCCGGGCGATGGCCTCGCCGGGAGCGCCGCCGCAGACGCTCGCCCCGCCGGGGCTTTGGGAGGCCAGCGCGAGATCGTCGGAAGGGACCGGGTGGCCGGAGACCCTTGCCGGAAGGCCCTGCATCGGACGGCTCACCGCCGGAACGGGCGGTTCGTGGGGATCTGTCATCCGCCCCATATCGCCCGGTTCCCGCGGATCGTCAAAGCTCAGCGGTGGCGCGGGGCCGCGAAGAGCCGGCCGCGCTCGGCATAGGCGGCCAGCGCCAGCGAGAGGATCGCGAGGACGAGGAAGCCAGTGAGCATCGGGATGATCGTGCCGTCGTAGAGGTAGCCCACCGCCGAGCCGAGAAGGCCGCCGCCGAGAGTCTGGGCCGCGCCGAGCACCGAGGAGCCGATGCCGGGGACGCAGCCCAGGGGTTCCATGGCCAGCGCGTTGAAGTTCGTGGGGACGAAACCGAAGAAGCACATCATCGCGATGAGCAGGGTCAGGAACAGCCAGAACGGCGTCGCGCCGCCGAAGGCCAGCGCGAGGGCGAGGTGCAGGCCGGAAATGGCGATGAAGCCGCAGAGCGCCGCCTGGGAGCAGCGCCGCGTGCCGAACCGCGCCACCAGCCGCGAATTGGCGAAGGACGAGGCCGCCATGAAGCAGGCGACGACGGAGAAATAGAGCGTGAAGGCCGGGCCGCGATCGTAGATCTGCGTATAGACCTGCTCGGCCTGGGCGATGAACCCGAACAGCACGCCGAAGAACGCCGCGGTCGCGAGGGTGTAGCCGAAGGCGATGCGACTGGTCAGGATGATGCGGAGGGCCTCCGAAAGCTTGGCGCCGGTGAGCGCGCGGCGATTCTCCTCCGCAAGCGTCTCGGGCAGGCGCGCTGCGCTCCAGACGAGCGCAAGGAGGCCGAAGAGACACATCACCGCGGAAAGCTCGCGCCAGTTTCCGAACAGCAGCACCAGCGAGCCGAGATTGGGCGCGAAGACCGGCATGACCATGAAGACCATCATCACCAGCGACATGACGCTCGCCATCCGGGCCCCGGAGAACCTGTCGCGGACCACGGAGAGGGCGATCACCCGGGTGGCCGCGGCGCCGACGCCCTGGACGAAGCGCAGCGCCAGGAGGGCCTCGAAAGTCGGGGCGAAGACGGCGGCCACGGCGCCGGCGAGGTAGATGGCGAGCCCCGCGAACAGGATCGGCCGACGGCCGAAGCGGTCGGAGAGCGGGCCGTAGATCACCTGCGCGCCCCCGAACGCGATCACGTAGCTGCCGATGACGAGCTGGCGCCGGTTCTCGGTCGCCACGCCGAGAGCGGTGCCGATATCGGCGAGCGCCGGGATGTAGACGTCGATCGCCGCGGCGTTGAGCGCCATGATGAGCGCGATCATCGCCACGAATTCCGGATAGGACGGCATGGCGATCGTGCTGACGGAGGATCTCGTGACGAATGCCATGGTGAAACCTTCCGAGCTGTTAATGGCTTGGGGTCAGGGTTGTCACCGCCCGACCCCATGTCGCCCTCGGGGCGCCCCGGGGCAAGGGGTGCGAATGGCGGGAGCCATGCATGTGGAGCATAGCCGTGACGTGTCCCGGCGATACGCTGCCGCGGCGGCGCCGGCAGCGGCACCGATCCTTCCGGCGCACCGATACGCCAGGACATGGGGCGTGGCCCGAAGAGATTTCGCCGTCCCGGACACGGAGATCGGGCCGGTGCCGTTCGGATCGGGCCGCCTCGGCGCGGTCGCTTCGAATCCAGGTGCGGCCGTCACGCTCCGGCCTTCCGCGGCGATGTCCCCGATCGCTGCCGCCGCGGCCCGCCTTGACGTGGGCGAACAGGATGCTGACAACGCTGCCCCATGACCGAGTTCATCGACACGCCCGACGGCCGCCGCATCGCCTTCAACCGGATCGCGGGCCGGGAACCATGGATCGTCTTCCTCGGAGGGTTCCGGTCCGACATGGGCGGAACGAAGGCCGTTCATCTCGAGAGCTGGGCGAAGGCGGAGGGACGGTCATTTCTCCGGCTCGACTATTCGGGTCACGGGGAGAGTTCGGGCACGTTCGAGGAAGGCGCCATCGGCGACTGGGCGGCGGATGCCGTGGCCGCGATCGAGGCGCTGACGGAGGGGCCGCTCGTGCTCGCGGGCTCGTCGATGGGCGGATGGATTTCTCTTATCGCCGCAAGCCGGATCGACCGGGTCTCGGGATTTGTCGGGATCGCCGCGGCCCCGGACTTCACCGAAGACAGCATGTGGGCGGGGTTCGACGAGGCCCAGAAGGCGGCGCTCGAACGGGACGGCCGGATCGTCGTCCCGAGCGAGTACGGCGCGCCGACCGTGATCACGAAGCGGCTGATCGAGGAGGGCAGAAACAACCTGGTTCTCCGGCGGGCACCGCCGCGGATGGGTCGGGTCCGCCTCCTGCAGGGAACGGAGGATGCCGACGTCGGCCGCGAAACGGCGCTGCGCCTTCTCGATCACCTGGGCGGCGACGTGCGGCTGACCTTCGTGAAAGGTGCCGACCACAGGTTCTCGACAGCGCCCTGTCTCGCCCTGATCGAAGCCGCCATCCGGGATGCGGCTGACAAACCCTGAGGGTCGGGCCGCAATCCCGGAACGTCGTCCCGCGCCGTCTGCGGCCTGGCTTCACCGGAGGCGAATTTTTCCGATCGGTCTCCGGCCCCGCCGAGGCGGACGATCCGGAGACCGCTATCGGATGTCCGCGGCGGAGAGCGGTCAGACGGGGGTCGAATGGGTGCCGGTGCGCGACGATTTCGAGCGCGGCTTGGGCGCGCTTTCCGCATTTGCGGCGCGCCGTGTCCCGGGCCGGCCGGCATTCTGATCGATGAAGTCGAGGACGAGCGGGCGGATGTGGTCGCGCCAGGACCGGCCGGCGAAGATCCCGTAATGGCCCGCGCCCGGCTCGAGATGCACGGCGGTCTTTTCCTCGGGCAAATTCGGCAGCAGTTCCAAGGCGGCGAGGCACTGGCCGGGCGCCGAGATGTCGTCGTTCTCTCCCTCCACGATCATCGTCGCGACATCGGTGATCTTGCCGATGTCCACGGGCTGGTCGCCGATCATGAAGTCGTTCTTCGCGATCTCCCGTCGCTTGAAGATGCGGTCCACGGTCGAGAGGTAGAACTCCGCCGTCATGTCCATCACGGCCAGGTATTCGTCGTAGAACTTGTTGTGCTTGTCGTGATCGCCCGCCTGCCCCTTCGCGCTTCGCATGATCTGGTCCGTGAAGGCCCTCGTATGGGTGTCCACGTTCATCGAGATGAACGAGGCGAGTTGAAGCAGGCCCGGATAGACCATGCGGCCCGCTCCGGCATATTTGAAGCCGACGCGCTGGGTCACCATGCGCTCCAGATGGCCCATCGTCACCCGGCGCCCGAAATCGGTCACGTCGGTGGCGGCGGCGTCGGGATCGACGGGCCCGCCGATCAGCGTCATGCTCTTGGGCTGGCTCTTCGGTTCGTGCTCGGCCAGCCAGGCGGTCGCGACGAGGGCGAGGGGGACGGGCTGGCAGACGGCGACCAGGTTGGTCTCCGGGCCGACCTCGCGCATGAAGTCGATGAGATACTGGGCGTAATCCTCGATGTCGAACTTGCCGCAGGAGACGGGAATGTCGCGGGCATTGTGCCAGTCCGTCACCCAGACCTCGCAATCGGGCAGGAGCGACTGGACCGTCGACCGGACGAGGGTGGCGTAGTGGCCCGACATGGGGGCGGCGAGCAGGACCCGCCGGTCCTTCTCGGGCCGTCCATGGACGCGGAACCGGGTGAGGTCGCCGAACGGCTTCGTGAGCACCTTCTCGATCTGGACCACGTGATCGCGACCGTCCTCGGCGACAACCGTCTGGATGCCCCAGTCCGGGCGGGCAACCATGCGGTCGAAGGCCCGTTCCGTCACGTCGCCCCATGCCGAGATCATCTGGAACATCGGGTTCGGAATGAGGCCGGTGGCGGGGTAGGATCCGAACGCCTGCGCAGACGCACCAAGCCACTGGTTCGTCACGCGGGCAGTCTCCATCAGATCGTAACTGAAGGCGCTCGGTATATGCATTGCAATCCTTTCCTGCAGGCCCCGATCCGGGTTTATTTCCCGATTGGCTCTGCTACGTTCTAGTCCGTCACGGCGGGCAAGAAACCAAATTGCGGCCGCGGCGAATTATGCTGCTGTGCAGCAATTAAGGTCGGGAGGGGGCTATGGCAAGAAAAGATCAGGCGAATGCGACGAAAGTGGCGGAATATTCCGAGCAATTGACGAACAATCTCGTCCGTCTCGAGGAACTCTCCGCCCGTCTCGCATCGGCGTTGAGCCAGAAGCGGGCGCTCCCTGCCTCGCTCCAGAGTCCCGGTCAGGACCTCTACTTCAAGGCTGGCACGGCCATGATGAAGGAGATGATGGAGAACCCGACCAAGATACTCCAGACGCAGATCAACTACTGGGGCAAGACGCTGACGCATTACGTCGATGCGCAGCACAGATTGATGCGGGGCGACCTGACGCCTCCGGCCGACATCGTCGATGGCGACTCGCGGTTCAAGGACGACGCCTGGCAGTCGCATCCGATGTTCAACTACCTCAAGCAGCAATACCTGCTGAACGCGGAACTCGTGCAGAACGCCGTCGGCGGCATCGATGGTCTCGACGCGAAGGACAAGCGGCGGCTTCAGTATTTCAGCCAGCAGATCGTCGACATGATGAGCCCGACCAACTTTCTGGGCACGAACCCGGAGGCGCTGGCGCGGGCCGTGGAAACGGAGGGTCAGAGCCTCGTCGACGGGCTCGAGAACCTGGTCAAGGATCTGGAGCGGAACGAAGGCGAACTGATCGTCACGTTGGCCGACCCCGAGGCCTTCCAGATCGGAGGCAACCTCGCGACCACACCCGGGAAGGTGGTCTACCGCAACCGACTGATGGAATTGATCCAGTATGCGCCGCAGACGGAGCAGGTGCATGCCACGCCGCTCGTCATATTCCCGCCCTGGATCAACAAGTTCTACATCCTCGACCTCAAGGAGAAGAACAGCCTCATCCGCTGGATCGTCGAACAGGGGTACACCCTCTTCGTCGCATCCTGGAAGAACCCGGACGCGTCCTATGCCGATGTGGGGCTCGACGAATATGTCGAGGAGGGGATCTTCGAGGCGATCTCGCAGATCAAGACGATCACCGGCCAGAAGACGGTCAACGCGGTCGGCTACTGCATCGCGGGCACGACGCTGTCGATGGCGCTCGGCGTGATGAAGAAGCGGCGCGACAAGTCGATCAAGTCCGCGACGTTCTTCACCATGTTGACCGATTTCTCGGATCAGGGCGAGGTCGGCGTCTTTCTGGACGAGGATTTCGTCGGTGGCATCGAGGAGGAGGTCCAGCGCAACGGCTACCTCGACAGCTACTACATGAGCCAGACCTTCAGCTTCCTGCGCTCGAAGGATTTAGTCTACAAGCCTGCTGTCCGGAACTACATGATGGGCGAGACGCCGCCGGCCTTCGACCTCCTCTACTGGAACGGCGACGGCACCAACCTGCCGCGGGACATGGCGGTCGAGTACCTGCGCGGACTTTGCCAACAGAACAGGCTCGCGACCGACGGATTCGAGATCTGCGGCGAGACCGTGTCGCTGGAAGACGTGACGGTCCCGCTGATCGCCATCGCCTGCGAGACGGATCATATCGCGGCGTGGCGATCCTCATTCCGGGGCATCCAGAAGATGGGATCGAAGGACAAGACCTTCATTCTGAGCGAGTCCGGGCACATCGCCGGGATCGTCAATCCGCCTTCGAAGCAGAAATACGGGCATTACACGAACGGCGACTGGGACGGAACGCCCGAGGAATGGCGGGCGGCGGCGGAATTCCATCAGGGAACGTGGTGGATGCGCTGGGAGGAATGGCTCTCGAGCCGGTCCGGGCGGAAGGTGAAGGCGCGGCAGCCCGGCGAGAATGCCGAGATCCTCGCAGACGCCCCCGGCACGTATGTCGTGGAAGAGCCTGCCGGCTGAAGCTCCGCACGCAGGACCGCAGACTTCGCTGCCGGACGAGGCGGGAGAGTCCGTTTTCCTTTCCCCGGCGAGGTGGCGACAGCCGAGGGCCGAAGGGGTTCCGGCAATGCCAGGATCGCAGGCGCCGTCTTCACGGACCGGTGAGCGGTTTCCAATTCGGACACGCTCTGTCGGCAAGTTTGTGCTGCAACGCAGAAAATCATGCTTGAAGTGCCGCAACGCAGCGACTATTTGTTCTGGAGATGCAGACAAGAGGGTCGGCAAGCCCCGGACTGAACTTCGAACGTGCAATGTCAATTCATGGAGGTCCCATGGCCACGAACACCAACCCCGACTACACCAGGATCATGCAGGACATGATGGCGGCGTTCCCGAGCGACATGTCCGCCTATCAGGACACCTTCAAGTCCTACGCCTCCTTCGGCGAGCGGATGTCGAAAGTCGCGATCGACGCGGTCGAGAAATCGACCGAGATCTCGACGAAGTGGACGAAGGAAACGCTTTCGCGCATGAACGACGCCGCTGTCGTTCGCGACGAGCCGGCCGATTACGGCAAGGCGATGACCGATTTCGCGTCCGCTCAGGCGGAAATGACTGCTGAAACCATGGCGGCATTCGCGGAAATCGCGAAGAAGGTCCAGATGGAGACGGTCGAACTGATGCTTGCCGCCGGCAAGGACATGTCCGAGGACTTCACCGCCGCTGCCAAGAAGGCGACCGACGAGTCCGCGTCCGCCGCCAAGAAGGCGTCGAGCGAGACGAAGAAGGCCACGTCGTAGGGGTCAGGGGACCAAGAACTTCTCGACCGCTTCCTCCTCCCTGGCGGCGAGATGACTGGGCGAGCTTCGGCTCGCCCTTTCTTTTCGCATATGGGCCGCATAGGCTTTCGTCGATTGAACTCGCCGGAGAGCGCCATGGCAGACGAGCAGAAACCGCTTCTGATAAAGCGCTACGCGAGCCGCAGGCTCTACAACACGGAGACCAGCGATTACGTAACGCTGGAAGACATTGCCGGGTTCATCCGTGACGGACGTGACGTCAAGATCGTCGATCTCAAATCCGGCGATGACCTGACGCGCCAGTATCTTCTCCAGATCGTAGCCGAGCACGAGTCCAAGGGGGAAAGCGTGCTTCCCATCGAGGTTCTGACCGATCTCGTCAGATCCTACACGACCCAGGCCCAATCGATCGTCCCCCAATTCCTTCAGATGAGTTTCGACATGCTGCGCGAAGGGCAGTCGAAGATGATGGGCGCGGCAATCAACCCGCTGTCGGCGATGCCCGGATTCGAGGCCATGCAGGCGCAGCAGCAGGCATTCCTGAAGGCTGTGACCGGGGGCTGGCCGGGATCGCCCGGTCCCGATCTCAAGGAACGCGGCGGGGAAGATGAGGCGCCACAGAAGGGGCAGGAGGACCAGAAGGAGCTCGACGAGATCAGGCGTCAGCTCGCTGAGATGCAGGAAGTCCTCAAGAAGATGAACAGCTAGGCCTCCGCTCCAGGCGAGGCGGTGTGCTCTGTCCGCCGGAACGAAACGACCTTCCCCTCGCGAGGTGCATCGCCGGGATTGCCGCCGGACATGCAGACGAGCCGGCTGGGCAGTCGGAACACGCCGACCCCGCGAAACGTGCGGCGATCGAACGACAATACAGTTCGATCGCAAGCTTCTGATTCCCGAAGCGCGCGAACTCGCCTTCGATCCCGGTTGACGGATGCCGGGATCGAGCGGCTAGCCGGTCGTCGGAAGGTCGAGGGCCATCTCGACCCAAGCGACCTTTTCGGATGCGAAAGCCTGGTGCTCGGGCTCGATGGCCGCAGGGTCGAGAAGGGTCGCGATGTAGAGATGGGTCTCGTCCGGGCGATCGCTCGTGGCATAGGCCACCGGCGTTCCGCATGTGCTGCAGAACCACCGTCGAACGCCCGGGGACGATCTGTAGAGACGCGGCATCTCGCCCGTCCATCTCCAGCCGGTATCCGGGACGGCGAAGAAGCCGGTGAAGGGGGAGGCGGTGATCCTCCGACAATCCTCGCAATGGCAGATGTCGGGGTCCGATACGGTCGACCAGTCGAACGCGTACCGGACGGCGCCGCAATGACAATGTCCGATCGGTTTGCTCATGCCGCTAAGCCTAGCGGAAAATGCCGCAGCGCCAATGTCTTTCAGACATTGATCAGAAGGTGCTCCCGCTCCCAGGGGGAGATGACCTGCAGGTATTCGTCATACTCGGTGCGTTTCACGACCGAGTAGACCTGGGCGAAGGCCGGATCGAGAAGGGCCTGAACCTCTGAGGCGGCGTCGAAAAGCTGCAGCGCGTCGAAGAGGCCGCGCGGAACGGCGGGTTCGTTGTCGTAGGCGTCGCCGACGCATTCCGGGCCGGGCTCGACCTTTCGGGTCAGACCGAGCAGACCGCATGCGAGGGAGGCAGCGATGCCGAGATAGGGGTTGCAATCCATGCCCGCGATCCGGTTCTCGACCCGCCGCGACTGGGGTTCGGCAACCGGCACGCGGAGACCCGCGGTCCGGTTGTCGCGGCCCCATTCCAGGTTCACCGGCGCCGCGAAATCCTTCACGTAGCGTCGGTAGGAATTCACGTAGGGTGCGAGAAGCGCCATGACCGACGGGAGGTGACGCTGGAGGCCACCGATGAAATGGCGGAAGGCGTCGGATTCCGCGCCGGTTTCAGTCGCGAAGATGTTTCGGCCGGTCCCGTCGAGAATCGAATGGTGGATATGCATGGACGAGCCCGGCTCGTTCTCGATGGGCTTCGCCATGAAGGTGGCGAAGCAGCCGTGGCGCAGGGCCGCCTCGCGGATCAGCCGCTTGAAGAAGAAGATCTCGTCGGCAAGAACCACCGGGTCGCCGTGGCGCAGGTTGATCTCGAGCTGCCCCGCGCCGCCCTCCTGGGTGATGCCGTCGATCTCGAAGCCCTGCGCTTCGGCGAAGTCGTAGATGTCGTCGATCACCGGACCGTACTCGTCCACGGCAGAGAGCGAATAGGCCTGCCGCGCCGCGGCGCGGCGGCCGGTGCGGCCGACCATGGGCTCGACCTCGACCGCGGGATCGGTGTTGCGCGCGACGAGGTAGAACTCCATCTCCGGCGCCACCACGGGCGTCAGGCCGCGCTCGGCATAGGCCGCCACGACCCGCTTCAGGACGTTTCGGGGGGCAGCCGGCACCGGGCCACCGTCCTGCAGGTCCGCGTCGTGGATCACCTGCAGCGTTCGGTCGGCCGTCCATGGCGCGGCGGTGGCCGTCGAGAAATCGGGAGTGAGGACCATGTCGGGCTCAGTCGCATCCTCCGGGACGGGCACGGTGGCCCATCCGCCGGTGATCGTCTGATGGAAGATCGTCCGGGGCAGGAAGAAACGCGACTGGCGCGCGAACTTGCCCGCGGGCATCGCCTTGCCGCGCGCGATCCCGGGAAGGTCCGAGACGATGCATTCGATCTCCTCGGGCGGGCGACCGCGCAGATATTCCCGCGCCGCGTCCGGCGCCTTGTCCAGCCAATCCTTCATGCGGATCGGAGGAAGGCGGCCAGGCGGCGACCCGTGGCGGCGTTGTCGATGGGACGGGCCAGATCCCGGCGGGCCGCCTCCAGAAGATCACCCGGCACCTTCCCCGGTGCGACGCGGCAGATCATGTCGGCGATGTAGCCGGCGGAGAATTCCGGGTGCGGCTGGATGGTCAGGGTCCTGGGCCCGATCCGGAAACCGGCATGCGCGGTGAAGCCGTTCCAGGCGATCGTCTCCGCGGCGTCGGGCGGCGCAACCACCTGATCCTGGTGCCAAGCGTTCAGGTACACCGAGTCACCGTTCCAGTCATAGGCGCGCCGGCCGACCGCCCAGCCGCCGTCGAATTTCTCGACCCGGCCGCCGAGAGCCTGCGCGATGATCTGATGGCCGAAGCAGATGCCGACCAGGGGCCGGTCGCCCTGGATGGCGCGGAGCAGATCCTCGAGGGGAGAAACCCAGTCATGGTTTTCGTACGCGCCGAAACGCGAGCCGGAAACCAACCAACCGTCGCAGACGCCCGGATCGTCCGGCACGTCACCTTCGAATGCCCTGAAGACCTGCCACTCGAAGCCGGGACCGAGAAGCCGGGAATAGAGGTCCGGATAATCCCCGTGGCGCGCTCTGAGCGGTTCGGGGACTGCTCCGCATTGCAGGAGGCCCATCCGCATCGATCAGTCTCCCTCGAAGGCGCAGAGGGTCTCGACGCGGAGGCCGAGATCCTGCAGTCGCGCCCGGCCGCCGAGATCGGGCAGGTCGATCACGAAGGCGCATCCGACGATTCGCGCGCCGAGCCGCCGGCAGAGCTTGATCCCGGCTTCTGCCGTTCCGCCGGTCGCCAGGAGATCGTCGACGAGAAGAACGCGATCGCCCTGGCGGAACGCATCTTCATGCACTTCCATCGTCGCGTCGCCGTATTCAAGCTGGTAGTCTTCCGACAGCGTCGCGCCCGGAAGCTTCCCCTTCTTCCGGATCGGCACGAACCCGACGTTCAGTTGATGTGCAATCGCCCCGCCGAGGATGAATCCGCGGCTCTCGAGCGCGGCGACCTTGTCGAAACGCTCGTCGGCGAAGGGGTGCAGAAGCTGGTCGATACAGATCCGGAAGCCTCTCGGATCGGCGAAAAGCGTGGTCACGTCCCGAAACGCGATGCCCGGCTTGGGGAAGTCCGGGATCGTCCGGATATAGTCGCGGACGGACTTCTGTACGCGCATTCGGGAATCCCTCTGGCGGTCGAGCCTCACGTAGCATCTCGGAAGGGCAGGGCAAAGCCGCGCTAGCGAAGCACGCGCCCGGCGACGGCATCGAGTTTCGCCACCACCTCGGGGTCGCGCATCTCCGGCCCGGTCAGGACGGCATGGTCGAGCGCGCGGTCGCATCCGTGGGGGCAGGCCGGATGCGCACCGGCGAGTTCCTGCGCGAGCGCCTTGACGAGCGCCCGGGCCTTCTCGGCATTGCCGGCGAGGATTGCGACGATGTCGGTGATGTCGACCGAGCCGTGGTCCGGGTGCCAGCTGTCATAGTCTGTGATCATGGCGACGGAAGCGTAGCAGAGTTCGGCCTCCCGGGCGAGCTTCGCCTCGGGCATGTTCGTCATGCCGATGACGTCCGCGCCCCAGGCGGTCCGGTACATCCTCGACTCGGCCGCCGTGGAGAATTGCGGACCTTCCATGGCGAGGTAGGTGCCGCTTTCGTGGAGCCGGATGCCCGCATGCGGCGCGGCCCGACCGACCGCATCGCGGAGACGGTCGCAGACCGGATGCGCGATCGAGACATGGGCGACACATCCGCGTCCGAAGAAGCTCTTCTCGCGTGCGAAGGTGCGGTCGATGAACTGGTCGACGAGAACGAAGTCGCCGGGCGCCAGCTCCTCGCGGAACGAGCCGCAGGCCGAGAGCGAGATCACGTCGGTCACGCCGAGCCGCTTCAGCGCGTCGATGTTGGCGCGGTAGGGAACGTCCGTCGGAGCGTGGACGTGGCCGCGCCCATGCCTCGGGAGGAACGCCAGGGCGGTGGCCCCGAGCGAGCCGGTCAGTATCTTGTCGGACGGGTCGCCCCAGGGCGTCTCGACCTGCTGCCAGCTCGCATTCTCGAGCCCGTCGACCTCATAGATGCCCGATCCGCCGATGATACCGATACGTGTCATGTCCGATCCCTTGCTTGCGAAGGCAGGGCTACCCTGACTGCGCCGGCCGGTCCACCGCCGCCGGTCGCGGATGTCCGGAGCCGGCCGGTTACCCGCTGGGGCGGGTCATCTGGAAGAGTTCGGTGATCGCCGCATAGTCGCGGTAGCCGAGCCGGGACACGGGATTGTAGCTCAGGACGTCGAACCGACCGTCCTTCAGCGTGTCGTCTCGAATGTGTATTCCGGTGACCTCGCCCAGGACAAGAAGGTTCGACTCCCCGGCAAGGTCGATGATCCGGATCAACCGGCATTCCAGGTTGGCGGGTGCCGCCGCGACGCGCGAGCAATCGATGCTCTCGCAGGGGGCCCTGTCGAGGCCCGTCAGGGCGAATTCGTCGGTGCTCCTGTCCCAGGGTCCGGAGCTCTGGTTCATGGATTCCGCCAGGGCCCGGGCGACAATGTTGCAGCAGAAGACGCCGGTTTCCCTGATGTTCGCGACGCTGTCCTTGGTGCCGTCGCGGTCGGGCTTGCGGCCCGTCGAGGCGAAGACGACCTGAGGAGGCGTGTAGGCCACGGCGTTGAAGAAGGAATAGGGCGCGAGGTTCTCTGCGCCGTCGGCGCCCTTCGTCGAGATCCAGCCGATCGGCCGCGGCGAGACGATGGCGCTGAAGGGATTGTGCGGCAGCCCGTGGCCGTCTTCCGGTCTGTAGAACATTGCGACTCCTTCGATTTGCCGGGGACCTAGCGCCGTGCTAGGCGGCCCGCCAGTCGGACGGGAGGCGCGCGGATGCTGGCCGAGGAACGGCCCGGGGATTGGTGGGAGGTCGAACAGCTCTTCGATCTGAGTTTCGCGCCCGGTCGCACGCTCCTGTCGTCCTACCGACTTCGGGACGGCGTCCCTCCCGTCGCGCCGCTCTGCCTGCTGGCGCGCCAGGGCGGAGCCGTAGGCGGCGCAATCCGGTACTGGCCGGTTCGGGTCGGCGCGTCACCGGCGCTCTTGCTCGGCCCTGTCGCGGTCCATCCCACCCATCAGGGAGAAGGTCTCGGCGCGCTGCTGATCCAGTCCAGCCTCGCGAAGGCGGCGGGACTGGGGCATTCCCGCGTTCTGCTCGTCGGCGACGCCCCCTATTACAGCCGATTCGGCTTCGGCAAGCTGCCAGGGGTGACGATGCCGGCGCCGACGAACCCGGATCGCGTCCTCGGCCTTCCGCTCGAGGCCGGCGCCTGGTGCGGAATTCGCGGTCGTGTCGAACGGGTCTTGGAACCCGCCGTCGCGATACCATCTTCCTGAAGCATGGAAAACGACCCCATCCCCTACGAGGAATTGTCGCCCGAGACGGCGGCAGAGCTCGATCGTCTCGCGAAGCGGTTCCGGCAGGCCGACGGGTTGGGCATGCAGGTGCTGAGCCTCGTCGGCGGCCGCGCCGAGGACCTTCTCGGACGATTGCCGATGCCGGTCCGCGACGGTCTCGACCGATCGACACGCCGCGCGCTCGAGATCGCATTCGACGCCGCCGCGTTCAGCAGAGGACGGGTCCGCGACCGGCCCGACTGGCTCAATTCCGTCGCGACGTCGGCGATGGGGGCCGTGGGCGGCGCCGGAGGTCTGCCGACGGCGTTGGCCGAGCTTCCGGTGACGACCGCCATGCTGCTGCGGTCGATCCAGGGCATCGCCGCGGAGCTCGGCTTCGATCCCGAAGACCCGACCGTCCGGGCGCATTGCCTCCAGATATTCGCAGCGGCCGGGCCGCTCGCGCGCGACGACGGCACGGATATGGCATTCCTCTCGGCGCGGGTGACCCTTACCGGCGCGACGCTCAGGGGCATAATCGCCCGCGTGGCGCCGCGTCTGTCGGCGGTTCTCGGCCAGAAGCTTGCCGCGCAGATGGTGCCGGTCGTCGGGGCCGCCGCGGGAGCGGCCACCAACTACGCCTTTACCAGCTACTATCAGGAAATGGCGCGGGTCTATTTCGGTCTTCGAGCGCTCGCTCGAGAGGGCGGCAACGACGTGGAGACCTTGTTGCGTGAATTCCGTCTCAGGGTCGCGCCGCCCAAAATGGTTCTTTAGCACGATCGGCGTTACGTCGTCGCGGCCGCCTCCTGCTCCTCTTCGAGTGCCTGCACGGCTTCCTGCAATTCGTCCTTGGTGATCTCTTTTTCTTCGATCCGCGCCCTTTCGACGATGAAGTCGATGACCTTGTCCTCGAACAGTGGAGCCTGGATCTGCTGGCGCATCTGCGGGTTCTGCTGGACGAACTCGAAGAACTGGCGTTCCTGACCGGGATATTGCCGGGCCTGGTTCATCACCGCCTGCGTCATCTCGGCGTCGCTGACCTGGATGTCGTTCTTCCGCCCGAGTTCGGCGAGGAGGAGACCGAGACGCACGCGACGTTCGGCAAGTTTCATGTGCTCCTCGGAGGGTTCGATCTTCTCGTGATCGTGGCCCTGATGGTCCGGGTTCTCTTCGTGCCAGAGTTGATGCGCGATCTGGTCCGCTTCGGCCTGAACGAGAGATGGCGGCAAGTCGAAGCTCACGCGTTCGTCCAGGATGTCGAGGAGCCGGCGCTTCAGGACCTGCCGCGCCGCCTGGCCATACTCGGCTTCCAGGCGTTCGCGGATCTGCGCCTTCAGGGCGTCGAGGTTTTCGGCGCCGTACTGCGTCGCCATCGCGTCATCTATCTCGGTCGCCTTCGGCGCCTTGACCTCCTTTACCGTCGTGCTGAAGACGGCATCCTTTCCGGCAAGATTCGGCGCCTGGTACTCCGCGGGAAACGCGATCTTCACCTCGAGCTCGTCACCCGCAGAGACGCCGGCCAACTGCTCCTCGAAGCCGGGAATGAAGCTGTCCGAACCGAGGACCAGTGGGTAATCCTCGGCGGAGCCGCCCTCGAATTTCTCGCCGTCCACGTAGCCCTCGAAGTCGATGACGACCTGGTCGCCGCTTTCGGCCTTTCCTTCTTTCGTCTCGAAGGATTTCGCGTTCTCGGCCAGGGAGTTCAGCGCCTCGTCGACGGCGGCATCGTCGGCCGGGACCTTCAGGCGTTCGACCTCGATCGATCCGGCGTCGAAATCGGGAATCTCGGGCAGTTTTTCGTAGGTCATCTCGACCTCGACGTCCTCGCCCTTCTTCCAGTCGTCACCCACCATCTTGACGTCGGGCTGCATGGCCGGGCGATCGCCGGTGTCCTCGAAATGCTTCGACATCGCCCCGTCGACCGCTTCCTGCATCGCTTCTCCGAGCAGACGGTCACCGAACTGCTTCTTCAACAGCGCCATGGGCACCTTGCCCTTCCGGAACCCCTTCATCTCGACGTCGGGCTGCGCTTCAGCCAGCTTCTCGTTCACTTTCTGGTCGAGCTCATCGGCCGAGACGGTGATCTGGTAGCCTCGCTTCAAGCCCTCGTTCACGGTCTCGTTGACCTGCATCGTAACCTCATCGGCAGTGTGGGAATTCCGACCGGACGACGCTGTCCGGAATTTGCGGTTTCTAGGGCGGGCAACGCCGGGTAGCAAGACCGCCTACGGACGGTCATTCGCCTTCGCGTCCATCCGTCCGTCATCTTTCTGCGCGCCTCCTTAATCATCGAGGAAGGTCCCGCCGGGACGGGACCTCCCTTCGAGACGGAGCGGGCATCACCTGTCGTCGAGCTTGGCGTCGAGCGTCGACTTTTCCTGTACGGAAGGCTGTTCGGTTGCCTGTTCGTCGCGCGTCTCCAGTTCGTCGAGCTGCGCAGCGCCGATATCCTCGAAGAGCTCCTGGATCTCGAACTCCGCGGCGGCTTCCTCTTCGGCGGCGAGCTCCTGGATCGACTTCCCCTGCTTCTGCAGGTCGGCCTCTTCCTGGGAGCGCGCGACGTTCAGTTCGATATCGACCTCGACTTCGGGGTGAAGCGTCACGGTCGCGGTGTGAAGGCCGAGTTCCTTGATCGGAGCGGACAGAGCGATCTGCTTTCGATCGACCTCGAATCCGTCCGCCGCGGCGGCTTCCGCTACGTCCCGCGTCGACACCGAGCCGTAGAGCGCACCGCCGTCGGAGGCGGCGCGGATGACAACGAATTGCTGGCCCCGGAGCTGCTGCGCGATGCCCTGGGCCTCGCGCTTCGTCTCCTCGTTGCGGGCCTCGAGATCAGTCTTCTGCTGCTCGAAGGCGTCAACATTGGATTTCGACGCCCAGAGCGCCTTCTTCTGCGGCAAGAGGTAATTGCGAGCGTAGCCTTCCTTTACGGAAACCACCTCGCCCATATTGCCCAGCTTGGCGACGCGCTCGAGCAGGATGACATTCATGGCCACGGGTAGGTCCTCCTTACTTCACGGCGTAGGGCAGAAGGGCGAGGAACCGGGCGCGCTTAATTGCGCGCGCGAGTTCGCGCTGCTTCTTCGACGACACCGCGGTGATGCGGCTCGGCACGATCTTGCCGCGCTCGGAGACGTAGCGCTGCAGCAGCTTGGTGTCCTTGTAGTCGATCTTCGGCGCATTGTCGCCCGAGAAGGGACAGACCTTGCGGCGGCGGAAAAATGGTTTGGCTGCCATGGGCGGGATTCCTTCTTACCGGCGACCGCGGCGATCGTCGCGATCGTCACGCTTCTGCATCTGGATCGAGGGGCCATCCTCGTGCTCGTCGACCTTGATCGTCATCACGCGCATCACGTCGTCATGCAGACGCATCAGGCGCTCCATCTCCTGCACGGCCGGCGCGGGCGCGTCGGTGCGCAGGAAGGCGTAGTGTCCCTTGCGGTTCTTGTTGATCTTGTAGGCCATCGTCTTGACGCCCCAGTACTCGCTGTCGACGAGCTTGCCACCATTGTCGGACAGCACGGAGCCGAAATGTTCGATGAGTCCCTCGGCCTGCGTGTTCGACAGGTCCTGGCGGGAAATGAAGACATGCTCGTAGAGCGGCATGGTAGTTTCCTGTTCTCAAGAGCGCATTTCAAAGACCGGGGAATGACCTTCCGCGCCCCGATCACGAGAGGCTGCGCCGATCTGCGTGCTTCGCGGAAGTTCGCGGCCCTTAGCGGCTGCGTCGCACTTTGGCAAGACCATCGGGACGCGCAGGGTTCGCGGCATCCGGGATGGCGTGGGCAGCGATCGGTTGCGTTGCTCCGGGAGGCTGTTGCCGGTACTCGGGGGCGATTGCAACTGGAGGAACGCGCAAATGGCGCTGGCATTGGTCTTTCCCGGGCAGGGGGCGCAGGCGGTCGGCATGGGCCGGGACCTGGCCGAGACTTATCCGGCAGCGAGGGAGGTCTTCGAGGAAGTGGACGAGGCCCTCGGCGAGAAGCTTTCCAACCTCATCTGGGAGGGGGATGCGGACGCCCTCACACTCACTGCGAACGCCCAGCCGGCGCTGATGGCGACCTCTATCGCCGCCCTGCGCGCGCTGGAGTCCGAGGGAGCCAGGGTCGACGGCGCCGCGTTCGTCGCGGGACACTCGCTCGGGGAATATTCCGCGCTGGCCGCGGTCGGCGCAATTCCGGTCGCGGATGCGGTGCGGCTCCTTCGTCTCAGGGGGACGGCCATGCAGGAAGCAGTTCCCGTGGGGGACGGAGCGATGGCTGCAATCCTAGGTCTCGGTCTGTCGGAAGCGAAATCCCTCGCGGAGAGGGCCGCCGAGGGTCAGGTCTGCGAGGCCGCGAACGACAACGACCCCAGCCAAGTCGTCTTGTCCGGACACCGGGAAGCCGTCGAACGGGCGGTCGCGCTTGCGAAGGAGGCCGGGGCGAAGCGTGCCCTGCTGCTGCCAGTATCCGCGCCCTTCCATTGTTCGCTGATGCAGCCTGCGGCCGAGCGGATGGCAGAGGCGCTGGACTCGACCGAGATCGTGGCCCCGCGGGTACCCGTGATCTCGAACGTGACCGCGGCGCCCGAACGAACGCCGGAACGGATCAAGCGGCTGCTGGTGGAGCAGGTGACCTCGTCGGTCCGGTGGCGCGAGAGTATCGAACGGATGGCCTCGGAAGGGGTGACCGAAATTTGGGAGATCGGAGCGGGCAAGGCGCTTTCCGGGATGATCCGGAGGATCGACCGCACCATCTCGACCAAATCCATCGGCGTTGCGAGCGATGTCGCATCCGCCACGGAAACGGGAGACTAGGAATGTTCGATCTGGACGGAAAGGCGGCGCTGGTGACCGGGGCGTCGGGCGGAATCGGAGAGGCCATTGCCCGGGCGCTTCATGGGGCGGGGGCGAGTGTCGGCCTGTCGGGAACGCGCGAAGATCCATTGACCGCCCTTGCCGGCGAGCTGGGCGATCGCGCCCATGTTCTTCCCTGCGACCTGGCGGATGCGGAAGCCCTCAACGCTCTTCCCAAACGGGCGACGGAAGCGATGGGCTCGCTGGACATTCTCGTCAACAACGCCGGGATCACCCGCGATCAGCTGATGCTGAGAATGTCCGACGAGGACTGGCGGAAAGTGCTGGACGTGAACCTCACCGCCGCGGCAAAGCTCTGCCAGGCCAGCCTGCGCGGCATGATGAAGGCCAAATGGGGTCGCATCGTGAACATTTCGTCGATCGTCGGGAGCACGGGCAACCCGGGCCAGGCGAACTATGCGGCGGCAAAGGCTGGCCTCGTCGGTTTTTCCAAGTCTCTGGCCGCGGAAGTTGCCGGGCGGGGGATCACCGTGAATGCGGTCGCCCCCGGTTTCATAGAGACAGCAATGACCGCCAAGCTGACGGAGGGTCAGAGGTCGGCGATCCTCGGCCGCGTACCGATGGGTCGGATGGGCGAAGCGGGCGAGATCGGGGCCGCGGTGCTCTACCTTGCCAGCCCGGAAGCCGCCTACGTAACGGGTGCCACCCTTCACGTGAATGGCGGCATGGCAATGCTCTGAGCCCTCGGGTGAAACCGTTTGCCAAGGTACATCGGTGTGATATAGGCGGCGCACCTTTTTGGAGGCCTGGGATATCGAGGCCGAACAGGTGGCTTGACGAACGACCGAGGCGTCCCGAACGGGGCAGACAGTGGACGGGTTATCCCGAGCGAGAAGGAAGAGACATGAGCGAAGGCGACATCGAAACGCGCGTCAGGAAGAAGGTTGTCGAGCATCTGGGCGTCGAAGAGGAAAAGGTGACCGCAAACGCCTCCTTCATTGACGATCTCGGTGCGGACAGCCTCGACACAGTCGAATTGGTGATGGCCTTCGAAGAGGAGTTCGGCATCGAGATTCCCGACGACGCGGCGGAGAAGATCCAGACCTTCGGAGATGCGGTGAACTACATCAAAGAAGCCACCTGATCCCGTCCGCTGCGATACGGAAATTTCGGGGCGCGATCCTGCCTGGGGGTCGCGCCCTTTGCGTTCGTTCCGGGAAGCCGGGGGCGACAGCCGGGCGAGAAGTCGGCTGCTCCGGCGCCCTGCCCGGAAACCGGACCGCAGGAAGGCCGAGATCCCTGCAGCCCAGTCCGGCGTGGGATCGGCGGGGCGTCTTCTGCCGTCTGGCGACCCTTTAAACGCCTGTTTCCGGCGTGTATCAGGCATCTCGTAGGAGTAGAAAGGCGAGGTCGCATGCGGCGCGTAGTGATCACCGGGCTGGGCCTGGTCAGTCCTCTGGCTTGCGGGGTCGAGGAAACATGGACGCGGCTTCTGGAAGGCCGGTCGGGCGCCGGAACCATCCGCAGCTTCGATGCATCCCGCCTGGCAACGACGTATGCCTGCGAGGTGCCCGAAGGCGACGGATCGGACGGTACCTTCAATCCCGATGACTGGCTGGAGCCGAAGGAGCAGCGGAAGATCGACCGTTTCATCCTGTTCGGACTGGCCGCGGCGACACAGGCCGTAACCGATTCCGGACTCGGAAGCGATGACGGGCACGATCGGAACCGGATCGGCGTGCTGATCGGGTCCGGCATAGGTGGCCTGCAATCCATTGCGGAAACCGCGGTCATGATAAGCGAGAAGGGGCCGAGGCGGGTCTCCCCCTTCTTCATTCCGGGATCGCTGATCAATCTCATCAGCGGTCAGGTTTCCATCAGATACGGCTTCAAAGGCCCCAATCATGCCGTCGTAACGGCTTGCTCCACGGGCGCTCACGCCATCGGCGATGCCGCGCGTCTGATCCAGCTCGGGGACGCCGACGCGATGGTGGCCGGCGGATCGGAGAGCGCGATCTGCGAGATCGGGATCGCCGGCTTCAACGCCTGCAAGGCGCTTTCCACGAAATACACCGACAGGCCGGAGGAGGCTAGCCGCCCGTGGGACGCAGATCGGGACGGCTTCGTCATGGGAGAGGGCGCGGGCGTCGTGATCCTCGAGGAATTTGAGCGGGCCAAGGCGCGCGGCGCGAAGATCTACGGCGAGGTGATCGGTTACGGCCTGTCCGGCGATGCGCATCACATAACCGCGCCTCCTCCCGATCACGAGGGCGCGGAACGCGCGATGCGCGCAGCAGTCGAGCGCGCCGGGATCGAGCCCGCGCAGATCGACTACGTGAACGCGCACGGAACCTCGACGATGGCCGACACGATCGAGATGGAGGCGGTTCAGAGGTTGCTGGGTCAGAGCGCGAGATCGGTGACCATGTCCTCCACGAAATCGGCGACGGGGCATCTTCTGGGAGCGGCGGGAGCGATTGAGGCGATCTTCTCGGTTCTCGCGATCCGCGATCAGGTCGCACCGCCGACACTGAACCTTCGCACCCCTCCAGAGGGCGCCGTCATCGATCTATCGCCGTTGACGAAGACCGAACGCGAGATCAACGTCGTCCTCTCCAACTCGTTCGGGTTCGGCGGAACGAACGCGGCCCTGATCTTCCGGAGAGCCGAGAACTGATGTGGAAGCATGTTGCCTCCAGCGGTTTGACGCTTCTCATCGTGGTTCTTCTCGCGCTGGCCGGGGTAATCGGATGGGGCGTCGACACGTACAGGTCGGCGGGTCCACTGGACCAGGCGATCTGCCTGCGCGTCGAACCCGGCGCTGCGATGCGAGACGTGTCGGAAGACCTCGAGAGCCAGCACGCTGTCGCATCGGGTCGGATCTTCCGGATGGGCGCGCAGTACACTGACAAGGCATCGGCCCTGAAGGCGGGCAGTTTCCTCGTTCCCGAGCGGTCTTCCATGCAGGAGATCGTCCACATCATCACGCGGGGCGGACAGAGCACGTGCGGCACGGAGGTCGTCTACCGGATCGGGGTGAACGACAAGGAACTGGAGATTCGCGAACTCGACCCCTCGACCAGCACGTTCCGGATCACCGAAGAGTTCGACCCGACGATATCAGAGCTGCCCGGCAAGTATACGGAGGCCCTGGAGAAATCGGATACCCGGTTCAGGGTCGCGCTGGCGGAAGGGGTGACGGCGTGGCAGGTGGTGGACGCGCTCCGTGCGGTGGACTTCCTGGCCGGTTCGATCGATGCGGTCCCCGAGGAGGGTCGGCTGGCACCCGATAGCTATGAGGTTTCCGCGGGCACAGCACGGGGAGACCTCGTCGCGCGAATGGAGGCGCGACAGAAGAGCCGGCTGGCCGAAGCCTGGGAGGATCGCGCAGACGATCTGCCCTTTGATACCCCCGAGGACGCTCTCGTCATGGCGTCCATCGTGGAAAAGGAAACCGGAGTGGCCGAGGAACGAGAGCAGGTCGCCAGCGTGTTCGTGAACCGGCTGGAGCAGGGCATGAAGTTGCAGACCGATCCAACGGTGATCTACGGAATAACCAACGGGAAGGGAACGCTGGGTCGCGGCTTGCGACAAAGCGAATTGCAGGCAGATACGCCCTACAACACCTACCTGATCGACGGCTTGCCGCCGACTCCCATCGCCAATCCCGGCCTCGATGCCCTCCGAGCCGCGACGCGGCCGGCTGAGACGGAGTACCTCTATTTCGTCGCCGATGGGTCGGGCGGCCATGCATTCGCGACCACCCTGTCGGAGCATAACGCGAATGTCGCGCGGTGGCGCGCGATCGAAGCCGACCGCACCGGAGAGTAGCGTACGCTCCCGCTGCAAAGCTTCAAACTCCCCCCGGTAGACCAGCCTCGTCGTTCGGCCATTTCGCGCGAGGCCGACCAAGCGCATCGCTGAGCGCAACACAGATGCGCCTCAGAACGAGGGGGAGAGCATGGGCCCCGGGGCCGAGTATCACGAGCACGAACTGCACGGCGAGGGGATGCTCGCCGCGGCGGAGGAGAATTTCAGAGGCATCCTGCTCGCCCTCGTGGAGATGCGGCGAAGGCTGGAATCGGGGGATGACAGCATTCCCGAACCGGAGCTTCGACAACGGCTATCCGGCGTCCACAAGGCCATTCAAGCCGTCTTCGACGAGAGGAAGAGACTTGACGACATTCGGAAAGCGCGGGGTGGAACCGCGAACGACCGCGCTCTCGATCTCCAGTTCGCAGAACAGACGGTGCGGAGCAGACTTGCTCGCATCCGGGCCGATCTCGACCGAGATACGTTTCCTTCAGACCCTTGATGAGCCGACCCTGCTCGCGCTCCCCTACCTCTTCCGTTTCTGGGCGCTCGATCACCAGCTACCGCCTCAGGACGACTGGCGAACCTGGGTCGTTCTCGGCGGCCGTGGCGCAGGGAAGACCCGGGCAGGCGCGGAATGGGTCCGCGGACTGGCCGAGGGGCCGGGCCCCCTGGACCCTGGCACTGCAAGACGGATCGCCCTCGTGGGGGAGACCCACGAACAGGTGAGGGATATCATGGTCTTTGGAGAATCGGGTTTGATGGCCTGCAGCCCGCCCGATCGCCGGCCGGTCTGGCATGCCTCTCGTCGTCGGTTGGTCTGGCCGAACGGCGCATTCGCGCAGGCCTATTCCGCCTCCGAGCCCGAAACCCTGCGGGGACCCCAGTTCGATGCCGCATGGGCGGACGAACTCGCGAAATGGCGGCGGGCATCAGAGGCATGGAACATGCTGCAATTCTGCCTGCGACTTGGCGAGAGGCCGCGTGCCTGCGTCACGACGACTCCGCGAAATGTTCCGCTGTTGAAGGATCTGCTGGCCGCATCGTCGACCCGTGTAACCCGCGCTGCAACCTGGGCAAACAGGGCAAACCTCGCGGATTCGTTTCTTCGGGAAGTGACCGAGAGGTACGGGAACACGCGCCTCGGCGTGCAGGAGATCGAGGGAGAACTGCTGGAGGACATCGATGGCGCACTCTGGCGCATCGAGCAATTGATCGATTGCCGAATCGCCGAGTGCCCCGAGCTCGGGCGCGTGGTCGTAGCTGTCGATCCGCCCGTAACCGGCGGACCGAACGCCGATACGTGCGGCATCGTCGTCGCGGGCCAAACGACGGATCAATCCAGGGTTGTCATTCTGGAGGATGCGAGCGTCTCCGGAGCGTCGCCCGCCGGCTGGGCGCGCGCCGTCATCGCCGCCTACGAACGTCATCGGGCAGACCGGGTCGTCGCGGAGGTCAACCAGGGCGGGGATCTCGTCGAGGCGGTCCTGCGGCAGGTGGACCGTACGGTGAGTTACCGTGCCGTTCACGCCAGCCGGGGCAAGGTGGCCAGAGCGGAACCGGTCGCTGCGCTCTACGAGCAGGGCTGCGTTCTGCACCTGGGGCGATGGGAGGCGCTGGAGACGCAGATGGCGCAGATGTCGGTGCAGGGATTTCAGGGGCAGGGCTCTCCGGATCGGGTCGATGCACTCGTCTGGGCAGTCAGTGCGCTGATTGGCGGCCGGTCCGGGCGACCGGGAATACGCGGCCTTTAGACGGGCGAGAGGAGCGGAATGTTTCAGTTTCTGAGACGAAACGAGAGAAAGCCGGATCGGACCAAAGCGAGCGCCGCCGGCGGCCTCGCCACCGCCGCGATCGCCTATGGCGGTGCGGGCCGGGTGGCCTGGAGCGGGCGCGATACGGTGACCCTGACCCGCAACGGATTTCAGGGCAATCCGGTAATCTTCCGGTCGGTCAAGATGATATCGGAAGCCGCCGCGGCTCTGCCACTCGTGCTCAATTGCGACCGCGGACGGATGGACACGCATCCGGTGCTCGATCTAATTTCCCGGCCGAACCCCGGACAGGGGCGGGCGGAACTGCTCGAGGCGCTCTTCGGACAATTGCTTCTGACCGGGAACGGGTATCTCGAAGCCGTCGGCGAAGGCGGCTTGCCGTTCGAACTCCATGTTCTGAGATCGGAGCGGATGGCCGTCGCCCCGGGTGACGATGGCTGGCCCATCGCCTACGTCTACAGTGTGGGCGCGCGGAACCATCGCTTCGATGTGGTCGACGGACGCTCCCCGATCTGCCACGTGAAGTCGTTCCATCCGCAAGACGATCATTACGGCCTCTCGCCCATCCACGCGGCGGCATCCGCAATGGACGTTCACAATTCAGCGTCCCAGTGGTCGAAGTCTCTTCTCGATAATGCCGCCCGGCCGTCTGGCGCCATCGTCTACCAGGGCGGTGACGGAATGCTGGCGCCCGAGCAATACGACAGGCTCGTGGGCGAAATGGAGAGCTATCATCAGGGGGCGCGGAATGCCGGCCGGCCGATGCTTCTGGAAGGCGGGCTCGACTGGAAACCGATGGGGTTCTCACCCTCGGACATGGAGTTCCAGAAGACGAAGGAGGCGGCCGCGCGCGATATTGCCCTGGCCTTCGGCGTTCCGCCCATGCTTCTCGGAATCCCCGGCGACGCGACCTACGCGAACTACGCAGAGGCCCATCGGGCGTTCTATCGGCTGACCGTTCTGCCGCTCGCCAGCCGAGTGAGCGCGGCCATCGGCCAATGGCTCGAGGTCTTCGTCGACGAGACGTTGTCGCTTGGCGTCGATCTCGACCAAATTCCCGCACTTTCCGCAGAGAGGGACGCTCAATGGAAGCGGATCGCCAGTGCGGACTTCCTGACAGACTCAGAGAAGAGATCTCTTCTCGGACTTCCGACACCAGGGGAATGATGATGACTGAAATCATGCAACTCGAACGGAAGTTCTGTCCGGACGGGGGCGACGTCACGCTGATCGATGGCCACGTCATTGCGGGATACGCATCCGTTTTCGGCGAGTCGGATCAGGGCGGGGACATTGTGTCCGCAGGAGCATACACGAAGTCACTGGCGGCGCTCGCGAACAGGAATATCCGCGTCAAGATGCTCTGGCAGCACGACCCGAGGGAGCCAATCGGCGTCTGGGACGAGGTGCGCGAGGATCAGCGGGGCCTGTTCGTCCAAGGCCGTCTCCTGCCCGAGACGCAGCGCGGCAGGGAAGCAGCCGCGCTCGTCGCTGCCGGCGCTATCGACGGCCTGTCGATCGGTTACAGGACCAGAAAGGCATCAAAGAGCGGTGGCGGCCGGATCCTGCACGAGATCGAGCTTTGGGAAGTGTCGCTCGTGACCTTCCCGATGCTTGCCGAGGCGCGGGTCGGTGCGAAGGGTGAGACGCCGCCCATCGACGACCTACGCGAGTTGGCGGCGGCCTTCCGATCCGCAAGCCGGAACCTGGCGGGCGGCTGAAGCCGCCGAACCCAATCGAATTCGAGGACCAGATTATGACGACCGAGACCAAGGCTCGGGCGGAGGGACCGGATGTGTCCGCTGCCGAGGAGATGAAGTTCGCACTCCGGGACTTCGTGGAAAACATCACAGCCTTTCAATCCGACTTTGCCAACCGACTGAGCCAACAGGAAGAGCGACTGACCATGCTGGACCGGAAATCGCGCAGCGCCCCGCGCCCCGCCCTCGCGACGTGCACCGAGATCGAAGCCCCGCACCGGACGGCGTTCGGCGCCTATGTCCGGTCCGGCGACGATGACGGCCTGCGTGCGCTCTCGCTTGATGGAAAGGCGATGAACACGGCTGTCGCGGGAGACGGCGGCTATCTCGTGGATCCTCAAACGTCGAACAACGTGAAATCGGCCCTGCTGTCGACCGCGTCGATCCGCAGGATCGCCAACGTGGTGAATGTCGAAGCGACCTCCTACGACGTTCTCATCGATACGAGCGAGATGGGTGCGGGCTGGGCGAGCGAAGTCGGGTCCGTCAGCGAGACGACCACGTCCCAGATCGACAGGATCACGATTCCGCTCAATGAACTCTCCGCCCTGCCCAAGGCGTCGCAGCGCCTGCTGGACGATGCGGCATTCGACATCGAGGGATGGTTGGCCCAGCGGATCGCGGAGAGCTTCGCCCGCGCCGAAGCTGCAGCCTTCATCAAGGGCGACGGAAACGAGAAACCGCGGGGCTTTCTCGACCATCCGACGGTGCCGAACGAATCCTGGAGCTGGGGCCAGCTCGGCTATGTCGCCACTGCTGCGGATGGCGACTTCGCCGGCCCCGACGCGATCGTCGATCTCGTTTATTCGCTCGGAGCGGAATACCGCGCCAACGGAACTTTCGTCATGAATTCGCGCACCACCGCGGCAATTCGGCGGATGAAGGATGCCGATGGCCGCTTCCTCTGGTCCGACGGCCTGGCGGCCGGGGAACCCGCCCGTCTTATGGGGTACCCGGTGATCATCGCGGAAGACATGCCCGATATCGGGCCCGATGCGGACGCCGTCGCGTTCGGAGACTTCTCGGCGGGCTACACGATCGCCGAGCGTCCGGACCTGCGGATTCTCCGCGATCCCTTCACCGCCAAGCCGCATGTGCTGTTCTACGCGACGAAGCGAGTGGGCGCCGATGTGAGCGATTTCAGCGCCATCAAGCTGCTTCGTTTCTCGGCATCGTGACGGCTGGGCAGCTCGCCGGGTCGAGCCTTGCAGACCCGGCGAGCTGCCCCTGTCGGCGGCGCCCAATCTGCCACGAGACGGCAAGAGGAAAAGCCGAATGTACCTTACCGAGAGAACGGCAATCACTCAATCGAGCCTCCCCCTCGCCGGTCTTCGCGACCATCTCCGGCTCGGCAGCGGATTTGGCGAGGACTCGCTTCAGGACGGGCTTCTGGCCTCCATCCTGCGGGCGGCGATGGCGGAGATCGAGCGGCAGACGAGTAGATCGCTCGTCGAGAGAGAATTCCGCGTCGCTCTGGAATGTTGGGGAAGCCCGGATCGCCAGTTCCTGCCTCGCGGGCCGGTCACGACCGTTTCGGAGGTCGCCGTCAACCGTCGGGACGGCAGGAGGGATATTCTCGATGCGGCTCGATATCGGCTCGTCTCGGACGAACCCCGAGCGGCGGTCCAGTCAACCGGCGGACCGTTCCCGCACATTTCCGGCGGGGAGGAGGCGCAGATCACGTTCTCGGCAGGTTACGGACCGAGCTGGGAGGACGTCCCCGGGGATCTGGCGCTTGCGGCGGTGACGCTCGCCTCGGCGAGATACGAGGACCGCAGCGGAAGCGAACCGATGCCCGAGGGTGTAAGAGCGCTCATCGCGCCCTACCGCCATGTGCGAGTTCTGAGGTCGCTGTAATGGACGCGTCGAGACTCACGTGGCCCCTCGTTCTGGAGGAGAAGTCACTCGTTCCCGACGGATCGGGCGGTTTGAGCGAGGTCTGGGTTCCGTTGGGAACGCTCTGGGCGGAACTTCGACCGAAGTCCGGCCGGGAGATCGAAGGGGAAGCAGCGAGCATCAGCCGCTCGCTCTGGACGATCACGGTCCGAGCCAGTCCCGTCGGTTCCGCCTCGCGGCCTGTCGCAGGTCATCGCTTCCGCCATCGCGCCCGCCTGTTCGCCATTCTCGCGGTTCAGGAGGCGGACCTCGAAGCCAGATGGCTTCGATGCACGACCGAAGAGGAGCGCGTGACATGACCTATGCGGTTTCCGCGGCGCTGCAAACGGCTCTCTACGAAAGGTTGTCGAGCGACGCAGCGCTGGCCGATATCGTCGGGGACGAGATTTACGACGGTGTCCCCCCGGGTACGTTGGCCGCCACTTACGTCTCGCTGGGAGAGGAACGGGTGAGCGACCGGTCGGACTTCGACGAGCGCGGCGCCTGGCACGACTTCGAGATCGCCGTGGTGACGAACGAGCCCGGTTTCGCGGTCGCGAAGGCGGCCGCGGGAGCGATCTCGGACGCCTTGCTCGACCAGCCGCTCAAGCTCGATCGGGGCCAGGTCATCGGCCTCTGGTTCAGGCAGGCGCAGGCGCGCCGGATGCGCCGAAGCGGCACAAGGCGGATCGACCTTCGGTTCCGCGCCCACGTCTACGACACGACCAATCTGGAGTAACCGACATGGCTGCCCAACCAGGCAAGGACCTGCTCATCAAGATCGATCTCGATGATGCCGGTCAATTCGAGACGATCGCCGGTCTCCGCGCGACGCGACTGTCCTTCAATGCGGAAACCGTGGACACAACCAACCTCGACAGCGAAGGCTGGCGAGAAGTGCTGGCGGGCGCGGGTGTGCGCAGTGCCGCTCTGTCCGGATCGGGAGTCTTCAAGGATGGGGAGACCGATGCGAGGGCGCGTCAGGTTTTCTTCGATGGCCTGACCCCGAGCTTCCAGGTCGTGGTTCCCGATTTCGGCATCGTGGAGGGGCCGTTCCAGATCACCTCGATCGAATATGCCGGCTCGCATGACGGCGAAGCGACGTATGAACTGAGCATGGCTTCGGCCGGACGATTGAGCTTCGCGGCGATCTGATGACGAATCCGTGGAGAGGAGAAGTGGCGATCACCGTCGATGGGGTCCGTCACGACGCGAGGCTGACGCTTGGCGCCCTTGCGGAACTGGAAGAAGAGCTCTCGGCGGCATCCTTCGTCGAACTCGTCGAACGGTTCGAAGCGGGGCGCTATTCCGCGCGCGAGGTCCTCGCCCTCCTCGCCGCGGGGCTGCGGGCCGGAGGTTGGACGGGAAGTGCGCGGGACCTCGTTCACGCCGACATAGCCGGTGGCCCCGTGGAGGCGACGAGAGCGGCAGGACTGCTGCTGGCGCGCGCGTTCGAGACGGGCCGGTGACACGAATCGCGTGGTCGAACCTGATGCGAGCCGGACTTTGCGAACTCCGCCTCGCCCCCGGCGAATTCTGGGATCTGACGCCCGCCGAACTGATGGCGATGCTGGGGGTGGGGGAAAGCAGTGCGCCCCTGAGCCGGGCGCGCTTCCAGGAGCTGAGAAGACTCCATCCCGACACGGGACACACGAGAGGGACGTAACATGGCTGAGATCGAAAGCTTCGAAGAAGACCTCGCCGCTTTCGAGCGAAGCGTCGGCGGCGCGCGCACCGTGCTGGCAGAGTTTTCAGGCGCGATGCGTTCGATGCAGACGACGGTCAGCGATACCAAACAGGAAGTGGCGGGCCTGCAAAGCGGCCTGTCTCGTGGCCTGAAGTCCAGCCTCGAGGGCCTCGTCTTCAATGGCGACAGCTTCTCCCAATCCCTGAAGGGGACGATGAAATCGGCGCTCGGGTCTGTCTACAAGGCGTCCGTCAGTCCGATGCTCCGCCAGGCGAGCGGGGCGGTAGCGACCGGCCTTTCGGGTGCCATGCAGAGCCTTGTGCCGTTCGCGTCCGGAGGGGTTTTCGGCGGGGGGCGAGCATTCTCCCGAAGCCACGTCGTGCCGTTTGCTTCAGGTGGCATCGTCGATCGCCCGACGACGTTTCCCATGCGCGGCGGCACCGGACTGATGGGGGAAGCGGGGCCCGAGGCCGTCCTGCCCTTGTCCCGTGGTGCCGACGGAAGGCTCGGGGTGCGTTCGCAGTCCGGCGGACAGCAGCCGGTCCGGGTCGTCATGAATATCTCGACCCCTGACGTGGAAAGCTTCCGCCGATCCAAGAGCCAGATCGCCGCTCAGATGGGCCGGGCCCTGTCCCGCGGCTCGCGCAACAGCTGAGGAGGACGCCAGATGGCATTTCACGAGGTCAGGTTCCCCGCCGATCTCAGCTTCGGTGCCGCAGGAGGGCCGGAGCGACGAACCGAGATCGTGACGTTGGCTAACGGTTACGAAGAGCGGAATACTCCGTGGCAGCATTCCCGTCGTCGCTACGATGCCGGGCTCGGTCTGCGGTCTCTTCGGGATCTGGAGGCTCTCATTGCCTTTTTCGAGGAGCGCCGAGGACAATTGCACGGATTCCGTTGGAAGGACTGGTCCGACTATCGTTCGGGTCCGCTCGATCAGCCGCCGACTTGCCTTGATCAGGTCCTGGCTGTCGGTGACGGCGATACGACGCGCTTTGCTCTCGCGAAGACCTACGGTTCGGGCGAAACGGCCTATGTCCGACCGATCACGAAGCCGGTGGACGGGACCGTCCTCGTCGGCCTGGAAGGTGAAATCAGGCCGATCGGCTCCGGCGTCGGACTCGACACGACCACGGGCCACATAACCTTCGATGTCGCGCCGGCGCCGAACGCGTTCGTTTCTGCCGGATTCGAATTCGATGTGCCGGTGCGGTTCGATATCGACCGGCTGGATGTCTCGCTCGACACGTTTCAGGCGGGCCAGGTGCCGAACGTTCCGGTCATCGAGGTGCGGATATGAGCCTTGGCGCGCGTGACCTGCAAGAACATCTGGCGTCGGGGACGACCACGCTCTGTCGCTGTTGGAGGATCGTTCGGAGCGACGGATGCCAATTTGCATTCACGGATCATGATGAACCGGTGGCCTTCGCCGACGCGCGCTTCGTGCCGACCGAGGCGCCGACGGCGAGCGCGGTCGAACAGACGACCGGCCTTGCCGTCGACAACAGCGAAGCCCTGGGCGCCCTGACCCATTCGGGCCTGAGAGAAGAGGACATTCTGGCCGGTCGCTTCGATGCGGCAAAGGTCGAGATCTGGCTCGTCAACTGGTCCGACCCGGAGCAGAGAAGGCTTCAGTTCAGGGGCGAGATCGGCGAAATCGAGCGGTCCGGCGGAAGCTTTCGTGCAGAACTCCGGGGTCTGACGGAAGAACTGAACCAACCGCAGGGACGGCTTTATCAGCGGCAGTGTCGCGCCGTGCTTGGCGACCGGGAATGCAGCGTCGATCTCGGCGCTGCTGCGTATTCGGAAGAGGTATCCTTGATTGCGCCGCCGGCGGGCACCCTTCTCATGCTCCCGGACCTTGCCAAGCCAGCCGGGTGGTTCGCCCGCGGCACCGTGGAAGTCCTGGACGGCGGCGCCGCGGGCGACCGACGACTCGTCAAGGCGGACCAGAAGACAGCCGACGGTCGACAGCTGAGTCTCTGGGACGCGCTCCCCGGCGAGGTGGGGTCGGGAACGCGGGTCCGGGTCACGGCCGGTTGCAACAAGAGCACCGCGATGTGCCACGCCAAGTTCGACAACCTGGTGAACTATCGCGGCTTCCCGTTCCTGCCCAGCGAAGACTGGCTGTATGCCTATCCCAAAGGCGGAGAAAACTCGTGAGCGCGATCGTTGAAGCGGCCAGGGCCTGGATCGGGACACCGTATGTTCATCAGGCGAGTTGCCGAGGCCTCGGATGCGACTGTCTCGGTCTTGTCCGCGGAGTATGGAGGGATCTTCACGGGACGGAGCCCTCTCCGGTTCCGCCCTATACCCAGGACTGGAACGAGCCGCAGCAGAGCGAGCGCCTCCTTCTGGAAGCGCGAAGACTTCTGGTCGAACGGACCACATCGACCATCGATCCCGGGTGCATCCTGCTTTTCCGGATGAAGGAGGCCAGCGTGGCGAAGCATCTTGGCATTTCGACGGCCCGGACGCCCGTGCCGCGCTTTGTCCATGCCTATAGCGGTCGCGGCGTCTGCGAGACCACGCTGAGCGCGCCTTGGCGACAGCGTCTCGTGGCGATCTTCGACTTTCCCACGGAGGTCTGAACATGGCGACGATTGTCTTGGCGAGTGCCGGCGGCGCGCTTGGCGCCTCGGCAGGGAGCAGCCTGCTGGGATTGAGCACCGCCGTGGTCGGCAAGGCCGTCGGCGCGGCAGTAGGTCGGATGGTCGACAACACCGTTCTCGGTTCCGTCATGGGAGGAGGAAGCCAGACGGTCGAACAGGGGCGGCTCGACAGGCTCAGACTGACATCGGCTGGGGAAGGGCAACCGATCCCGCAAATCTACGGAAGAACCCGGGTTCCGGCTCACGTCATCTGGTCGGCCGGCTTCCGCGAGCACGTGACGGAGGTGGAGAATTCTGCGGGCGGCTCAGGGAAGGGTGCAAGGCCCCAGGCTCCCGGGGTTACCCAGCGGACCTTTACCTACACCGTCTCCCTGGCGCTCGGCATCTGCGAAGGACGGATCGCGCGGATCGGTCGGATCTGGGCGGACGGACAGGAGATCGATCGCGACGATCTCGCCCCGCAGGTCTATGAAGGCGGCCAGGACCAATTGCCTGATCCTCTCATCGAGGCGACGGAAGGGACGGATGCCGTTCCGGCGTTTCGCGGGCTGGCCTACGTCGTGCTCGAGGACCTGGACCTGTCTCCGTTCGGCAACCGGGTTCCTCAATTCAGCTTCGAGGTGGTCCGGAACGAGTGGACCGGCAACAGGAGAGACTTGGCGCACCACGTCCATGGCGTCGCGCTGATTCCCGGGACCGGCGAGTATTCCCTTGCCACGACACCCGTCCGCTACGAGTTCGAGCCGGGTGTGTCGCGATATGCGAACGTCCATACCCGAACTGCCGCGACAGACTTCGCCGCGGCGCTTGAAGGCCAGAAAGCGGAGATTCCCCGTTCAAAGGCCGTATCCCTCGTCGTCTCCTGGTTCGGCGGCGACCTTCGGTGCTCGCTTTGTCTAACCGAGCCGAAGGTGGAGGATGTCCGGTTCGACGGCCGGGAAATGCCCTGGAGAGCCGGCGGCATCAATCGCGATCGGGCGCGCATGGTTCCGCGTCTGGACGGCGAACCGGTATACGGGGGCACGCCCTCCGACCAGAGCGTCGTCGAGGCCATCCGCGCACTCACCGCCGCGGGACGGGACGTGATGTTCTACCCGTTCATTCTCATGGATCAACTGAACGGAAACGGAAAAACCGATCCGCATGGCGGGATCGAGCAACCGAGGCTGCCGTGGCGTGGGCGCATCACCACCTCCATCGCGCCGGGACGAAGCGGAAGCCCGGACGGCACCTCCGAGGCGGATGCGGAAGTGACAGCCTATCTGGGGTCGGCGCGAGCCGAAGATTTCAGCGTAAGCTGGACACGGGATGGCCCCGACGGGCAGCGCCTTCCGACATCGCAGGTGGTCGTATCCTATCACGGTCCGGAGGAATGGTCCTATCGTCGCTTCATTCTGCACTACGCGCATCTTTGCGCCGCTGCAGGTGGAATCGAGTCGTTCTGCATCGGATCCGAGTTGCGCGGATTGACCCAGATCCGCGGGGCGGACGGATTCCCCATGGTCGCTGGTCTGAAGTCTCTTGCGGGAGAGGTTCGGGGCATTCTGGGTCCGGACGTGAAGATCAGCTACGCGGCCGACTGGTCGGAATATTTCGGCTATCACCCGCAGGACGGGTCCGGCGGCATCTTCTTCCATCTCGACCCGCTCTGGTCTCACCCGGATATCGATTTCATCGGCATCGACAATTACATGCCGCTCTCCGACTGGCGGGCGCGGGAAGACGAGCGCGATGCCGAGTGGCAATTCGTCCACAACCTCGACTACCTCAAGGCGAACATCCTGGGCGGAGAAGGCTATGACTGGTTCTACGCCGACGTCGCCGCGCGCGCCTCTCAGGACCGGACTCCGATCACCGACGGAGCCTACGGCGAACCTTGGGTGTTCCGCTACAAGGACCTCGTTTCGTGGTGGAGCTTGCCGCACCATGATCGCCCGGACGGAAAGCGGCGCGACATTGCGACCGAATGGGTGCCGATGTCGAAGCCGATCCGCTTCACCGAACTCGGTTGCGCCGCGATCGACAAGGGCACCAATCAGCCGAACAAGTTCCTAGATCCGAAATCTTCGGAATCGACGCTGCCCCATTATTCGAGCGGGCGGCGCGACGATTATATCCAGGTCCAGTATCTGCGCGCCCATTCCGAATTCTGGCGCGACCCGCGCCACAATCCGGATTCGCCGCGCTATGCGGGAAGAATGCTGGATGTTGATCGCAGCTATGTGTGGACGTGGGACGCTCGGCCCTATCCCCAATTCCCGGGCCGGCGATCCGTCTGGAGTGACGGCCCCAACTACGACTGCGGACACTGGTTGACGGGCCGCGCAGGGAGCCGGACGCTCGCCTCGGTGGTCGAGGAAATCTGCCACAGATCGGGGCTCGAAGCCGTAGACGTGGATCGGCTGGTGGGCGTGGTGCGCGGCTTCGTGGTCGGCGAGATCGGCGACGCCCGGGCCGCGCTCCAACCGCTGATGCTTAGCTACGGATTCGACGCGATCGAACGAGATGGAGGCCTGCTGTTCCGGATGAGGGACGCGCGGGTCGCCGGCCCGGTCGATCCATCGCAGATCGTCGAGAACCCGAATCAGTCCGGCGACCTTTTCAGGACCCGCGCGCCGGAGGCGGAGCAAAGGGACAGGATCTCGATCGGCTATGTCGGGTCCACCGAAGGCTTCGAGGCGGCGTCGACGGAAGCGATCTTCCCCGGCGACCGCAGCGAGACCATCGCACGAACCGAGCTGCCGCTGGTTCTTCTCGATACCGAGGCCAAGGACATTGCGGAGCGATGGCTGGCAGAGGCGCGTGTCGCCCAGGACCGGATCCGGTTCGGTCTTCCCCCGTCGCGGTCCGATCTCGGCGCCGGCGACGTGATAGAGGTATTGGGCGGGCACTACAGGATCGACAGGGTCGAACAGAGCGAGTTCCAGCAGATCGAGGCTGTTCGTGTCGAACCGGCGATCTACGACAGGCCGGATGTTGTCGCCGACATCGAACCGGGAGAGGGCCGCCCGCACGGAGCCGAGAAGAAACGCTCGCCCTCCGGCCCGCCGCTCACGACGTTCCTCGACCTTCCGCTCTTGACGGGAGAGGAAGTGCCCCACGCGCCCCATATCGCGGCGGCCTCGCGTCCGTGGCCGGGCAATGTCGCGGTATACGCTTCTCCAGAGGATGCCGGCTACCGGCTGGACACCGTTCTTGCCTCCCCTGCGACACTCGGAACGACCGAGACGCCGCTCGAGGCGGGTCCCGTCGGAACGGTCGACCGAGGCGATCCCCTGCGGATCAGGCTCGTTTCGGGGGAGTTCTCCTCGGCCGGCGAAGAGGCGGTGCTTGCGGGCGCGAATGCCATGGCAATCGGCTCGGGAACGGACGACCGATGGGAAATCCTGCAGTTCCGGGATGCCGCGCTGGTAGGCGAGCGAACCTGGAACCTCTCCACGAGACTTCGCGGCCAGCTCGGCACCGACGCATTCATGCCGGAGGTCTGGCCGGTGGGAAGCCGTATCGTTCTTCTGAACGGAGCCTTGCGGCAGATCGGGCTGAAGGCCGCATTCCGCGGCGTCGCGCGTCATTATCGCATCGGACCGGGCAAGGAGCCCCTCGGCAGTACGTCCTACGTCCACGCGGAGCGCGCTTTCGCCGGGGCCGGTCTTCGACCCTATTCGCCGGTCTGGCTTTCCGCCGACCGGATGGAAGATGGGCTCCGCATCAGCTGGATACGACGGACACGTATCGGCGGTGACGAATGGGGCGAACTGGACGTGCCGATCGGAGAGGAGCGAGAGGCCTACAGGGTACGGATCCTTCGTGACGGGGGGGTTCTGCGCGAGGCAATCGTCGACGAGCCGCATTGGTTCTACGAGGGGGTTGCGCAGCAGGCCGACGGGCAGGGCAGGGCATACGCCGAAGTCGCGCAGCTCTCGGCGCTTTACGGAGCCGGGCCCGCGGGTCGGATGGAATTGATGCTCGACTGAACGCAGCGGTTTTGCAGCACCGTGCCGCACCCTATATACACGGCCACGAAGCAGCAGCCGGAGGGCAAGGGTGATGAGCGTCAGCTTGAACCATCTGACCAACGTCGATCCGGTCTGGTCCCGGATCAGGGAAGAGAGCGAGCAGGCGACGCGGGAAGAACCCCTGATGGGGGGACTTTACCATGTCTCCGTTCTCCATCACGACTCGATCGAAAAGGCCCTGAGCTACCGCCTTTCCCTGAAACTCGCGTCCGGCGAGATGCCCGAGCAGATACTCCGCGAGATCGCGGACGAAGCCTATGCCGAGGATCCGTGGCTGGGCGAAGCCGCCCGGTCCGATCTCGTCGCGACATACGAGCGCGACCCGGTCTGCCACCGCTTCGTTCAGCCGCTCCTCTTCTTCAAGGGCTACCAGGCCGTCCAAGCTTACCGTGTCGGGCATTGGCTGTGGCAGCGCAAGCGGCGCGATCTGGCCTACTTCATACAGATGCGAACGTCGGAAGTATTCGGCGTCGACATCCACCCGGCAGCGCGTGTCGGGAAGGGGATCATGATCGATCATGCCCATTCCATCGTCATCGGCGAGACGGCGAGTGTCGGCGACAACGTCTCGATGCTGCATTCCGTGACCCTCGGGGGGACCGGAAAGGAAGACGACGACCGCCATCCGAAAATCGGCGATGGCGTCCTGATCGGAGCGGGGGCGAAGGTTCTCGGCGCGATCAAGGTCGGCCATTGCTCCCGTATCGCTGCCGGCTCCGTGGTGCTGGAAGAGGTTCCGCCGATGAAGACCGTCGCCGGTGTGCCGGCGCGGATCGTAGGCGAGGCGGGCTGCGCCCAACCATCGGTGATGATGGACCAACTGTTCGGCAGCCGGGGCTGACCGGAAGTCAGCGCAACACGATTTCGTCGGCGCGGGCGAAGCCGAGGATGTCCCGCGCCTGCTGGTCGAGAAGATCGAGGTCGAGATAATCGTCCGAAAGCCGCCGCGTCTTGGATCGGTACTCGGCCACCTCGGCCCGAAGGGCCGCGAGTTCGCGTTCGAGCGTCATTGAATCGGAGTCGATCTGCATACGGCGCAGGAGGCCGAAATCGCCCTGGACGCTGGCGAAGGTGAAATACATTCCGAGGGCGAAGGTCAGGAGGATATAGAGGCCGAACCCGAGTGACAGCCGTCGTCCGCGCGTCTTCATGGGTGTGTTCCGATTGCGATCGTTTCCTGCAGGGTGGCAAAGGCGATGCCGATTGGGAAATGTCGATGCGCCTTTGCCTGCACTCCTCCCGGGGACCGTGACTTATTCGCTTCCCTTGTAGATATTCACCAGCTTGTCGAACATCGCCATCGACTCGGACCGCTCACGCTGGAACGAGTTTCGGCCGATGATCGAGCCGTTGCCGCCCCCATCCCGAATGGCGCGGGCATCGTCGTACAACTCATCCTCGCCCTTCTTCGCTCCGCCGGAAAAGACGACGATCCGGCGCCCGCCGAAGGCCGAGCGCATGCATTCGCTCACCCGCGCGGCCTGGGTCGATATGTCGATCTTCTGGTCCTCGAAGATCTTCTTCGCCTCGGGCACTTCAAGGTGGTCGGTCGAGAGCTTGATCTTGATGATATGGGCCCCGAGGAGTGCAGCGATCTGCGCGGCATAGGCTGCGACGTCGATCGCCGTTTCCCCCTCCTTCGAGATCGCTTCGCCCCGCGGGTAGGACCAGATGACGGTCGGCAATCCGACGGCGGCAGCTTCGCGCCGCATCTCCACGATCTCCTCGAACATCCCGATCTGCGCATCGCTGCCGGGATAGACGGTGAAGCCGATCGCGGAACATCCGAGCCGCAAGGCATCGTCCACGGTGGCGGTCACGGCTTGATCCTTGCCCGCTGTGGAAGACATCAGGGAATTTGCCGAATTGGCTTTCAGAATCGTGGGAATCTGGCCGGCGAAGGTGTCCGCCCCGGCTTCGAGCTGGCCGAGCGGCGCCGCGTAGGCGTTCAGTCCCGCATCGATGGCGAGCTGGTAGTGATAATGCGGATCATAGGCGGGCGGGTTCGGTCCGAAGGTCCGCGCAGGACCGTGCTCGAAGCCCTGGTCCACCGGCAGGATGATCATCTTGCCGGTGCCTTTCAGCCGACCGTGCATGAGCACCTGGCACAGCTTGCCCTTCACGCCGGGGGTCTCGCCCTCGTAATTGGCCAGGATTTGCTGAACCTTGCGAGTCGCTTTCATCCTCTGCTCCCAGTCTGGATCCGTTGGCCTTTGGTTAGAGACCGGCCGACCAGGTGGCAATCGCGTTGACGCTAACGGCGCGACATCAGCGCATGGGTCGCCGGCAGCAGCAGCGCATGCGGCGTGACGCGCGAGAGAATGGCCACCAGCCTGTTCGGCAGGCCCGGCACCACGACGCGCCGCCCGGCCTCCATTCCCTTCCAGCCTGCTCGGGCCACGGCCGCGGCAGAGGGTAGCGGCGCGAGTCTCGCGACCGGCATGCTCTTCATCCCCGCGGCCGCGGAGAACCCGCTCTCGGTCGGGCCGGGGCAGAGCGCGGTCACGGTCACGCCGGACCCTTTCGCCTCCTGGGCGGCGGCCTCAGAAAGCGACAGGAGGTAGGCCTTTGTCGCGTGGTAGATTGCCATTCCAGGTCCGGGAATGAACGCCGAAACGGACGAGACGTTGAGAACCTTGCCGCCGCCGCGCCCCGGCATCTCCGCGAGCGCGTGCTTGAGTAGAATGGTCGGCGCAAGCACGTTCACTCGGATCGACTGGTCTTCCCTCTCCCATTGCGCCGCGTCGCTGAGCGGGCCATGGGCGGCGAGACCCGCATTGTTCACGAGCCGTGTCACGTCGCCGGCCTCGGACCAGACGCGGTCGGCCGCGCCGTCCAGGGAGAGATCGGCGACGATCACCCTGACCGAAACTCCATGCGTCTCCCGCAGATCCTCCGCAAGCGCCGTCAGGTCGGCCTCCGTCCGCGCGGTCAGGACAAGATCGTGCCCCGCTTCGGCAGCGCGCCGCGCGAGCGCCGCGCCGATCCCCCGCGAGGCGCCCGTCACGAGCGTGACGCTCATGCCTCCAGCGCGGCGACACCCGGCAAGGTCTTGCCTTCCATCCATTCGAGGAACGCGCCACCTGCGGAAGAGATATAGGTGAAGTCGCGCGCCGCGCCGGCCCTGTTCAGCGCCGAGACCGTGTCGCCACCGCCGGCGACCGAGGTCAGCTGTCCCTCGCGCGTCAGTCGCGCGGCTTCCGTCGCTGCGGCGTTCGTGGCGGCGTCGAAGGGGCTGATCTCGAAGGCGCCAAGGGGGCCGTTCCAGATCAGCGTCCTGCAGGTTGCCATTGCCTTGACGATGCGCTGGACGCTATCGGGACCGGTGTCGAGGATCATGGCCTCGGGGGGACAGGCATCGGCGGCGACAGTCTCGCTCGGCGCGCCCGCCTTGAACTCCTCCGCCACCACCACGTCTGTCGGCAGCAGAATCTCACAACCCGCTTCGTCCGCCGTGCTCAGGATCTTCCTCGCGGTTCCGGTCATTTCGTGTTCGGCGAGGCTCCGGCCCACGTCGATCCCCTGCGCGGCGAGAAACGTGTTCGCCATTCCGCCGCCGATCACGAGGTGGTTCACCCTTCGGATGAGGTTCGACAGGAGATCGATCTTGGTGGAGACCTTGGCGCCACCCACGACCGCCATCAGGGGCCGCTCAGGATTCGCGAGCGCGACCTCGAGCGCCTGAAGTTCCTCTGCCATCAGCCGGCCGGCGCACGCCGGAAGGCGGCGCGCGAGCCCCTCCGTGGAAGCGTGGGCCCGGTGCGCGGCGGAGAAGGCGTCGTTGCAATAGACGTCGCCGAGTTCGGCCATCCGGTCCGCCAGCGCGTCGTCGTTGCTTTCCTCGCCCGCATGGAATCGTGTGTTCTCGAGCAGCACGACCTCGCCGTCCGCGATCGCCTCCTGCGCCGCCTCGCCCACGCAATCCTCGCCGAACCGAACCCGGCGGCCCAATGCGGTCTCCAAGGCCGGCACGACTTGCCGCAGCGACATTTCCTCGACGTGCTTTCCCTTCGGTCGGCCGAAATGGGCGAGAAGGATCGGGGTGCCGCCCCGGTCGAGAATGTCGGTCACGGTCGGGACGATGCGGTCGATCCGCGTCGTGTCGGTCACCCGGCCGTCTTCCACCGGGACGTTGAGGTCGACCCGCGTCAGAACCCGCTTGCCCTCGAGATCCATGTCGTCGAGCGATTTCCAGCCCATGCCTTGCTCCTTCGCGCCTTTCTTCCCGTCATCGCGCGATCGCGACCGTCGCGCAAGCGACCCGGTCTTTCGCTCGTTCGGCGGGGATCCTAGGATCGCCGCGGCAAAGAAGCGAGGAGCAGCATGGCCGAGATTAGCGATCCCGAGAACACGATCATCATCGAGCTGGAAGCCGGCACCGTCGTCGTCGAGCTGATGCCGAAGGTGGCGCCGGAGCACAGCGAGCGGATGAAGACACTCGCCCGCGAGGGGGCCTACGACAACGTCGTCTTCCACCGGGTGATCGACGGCTTCATGGCGCAAACCGGGGATGTCGAACACGGCAACGCAGAGACGGGCGGGAACCTGCGCTCGGCCGGCACCGGCGGGTCGAGCCATCCCGACCTCAAGGCCGAGTTCTCGAAGATGCCGCACGACAGGGGCACTCTCGGGGCGGCGCGGAGCCAGAATCCGAACTCGGCAAATTCCCAGTTCTTCATCAACTTCTCCGACAATCATTTCCTGAACGGCCAATACACCGTCTACGGCCGGGTCGTTCAGGGGATGGAACATGTCGACGCGATCACGCGCGGCGAGCCGCCCGCCGATCCCGACCGGATGATCAGCGTCAAGGTGGCCGCCGATGCGTGAACTCGCCCTTCTTCTCGCCTTCGCCGCCTCTCCGGCGCTCGCCACCGGCCTCGACATCGAGATCGGCGGCGAGGCCGAGGGAACCGTCCATATCGACCTTTTCGAGGATGTCGCGCCTGAACATGTGGAACGGCTGACCACGCTCGCCGAGCGCGGCGCCTACGACAACGTCGTGTTTCACCGAGTGATCGACGGGTTCATGGCCCAGACCGGCGATGTGCAGTACGGGATCGCCGGTGGAGACCTGTCGCGCGCCGGCATGGGCGGGTCCGACCTCCCGGATCTTCCCGCCGAGTTTTCGGATCGCCCCTTCGAGCGCGGCACGGTCGGCATGGCCCGCTCGGCTTCCCCCGACAGTGCCAATTCGCAGTTCTTCATCATGTTTGCTCCCGCTTCCCATCTCGACGGCCAGTACACCGTGGTCGGTGAGGTGACCGAGGGCATGGAGGTGATCGACGACGTCAAGCGCGGAGAGCCCGGCTCGGGCGCCGTCTCCGGCGAACCGGACGTGATGCAGGCGGTGACGGTGACGGAATAGGCGGCGGACCGCGGCGGCCCGTCAGGTGCCGCAGAAGGTCGCCGCCACCTCCTCGCCCGGCGCCGGCGGCGCTGCGAAATCGGGATGTTCCGAATAGGGCGTCTTCAATGCCTCGTGCATCCGGCGAAACGAAGCGAGATCGCCGTCGAGCGCGGCGGCGATCACCGCTTCGATTCGATGATTTCGCGGAATGATCGCCGGGTTCGTGCGTTTCATCAGGTCGTCCTGAGCGTCCCGTGTCGCGCCGTCGCGATCCCGGCGCTCCGACCAGTCCCGGTGCCAGGCGTCGAAGGACGGCCGATCCGTGATCCAGTCGCCTGCCGTTCCCGAGACCAGGCCCCGGAAGACCAGAGTGAAATCCGCCCGGTCCGCCGCCATGATGTCGAGCAGCCGGCTGACGAGGCCCGCATCCGCGTCTTCGGCCGAGGTCAGGCCGATCTTGGCGCGGAAGAGCGACAGCCAGTGCGTGCGGAAGGTTTCCGTGAACCCGTTGACGATCTCCGTCGCCCGCTCGACCGCCGCCTCCTGCTCGCCCATGAGCGGCAGCAGCGATGTGGCGAACTGCGCCAGGTTCCACACCGCGACGTCGGCCTGACGGGCATAGGCATAGCGGCCGAACCGGTCGATCGACGAGAACACCGTCTCGGGATGATAGCCGTCGAGGAAGGCGCAGGGGCCGTAGTCGATGGTCTCGCCCGCGACCGACATGTTGTCGGTGTTCATCACGCCGTGGATGAAGCCGAGGCTCATCCATGTCGCGACCAGGCGCGCCTGCGCCTCCACCACGGCCTGCAGGAGGTCGAACGGGCCGCCGGAATCCGGATAATGGCGCGCGGTCACGTGATCGGCCAGGGCGCGCAATCCCTCCACGTCTTGCCGGGCGTAGAGGTACTGGAAGGTGCCGACGCGCACATGGCTGGCGGCGATGCGGGTCAGGACAGCGCCGGGCAGGACGGCCTCCCTCAATACGTTCTCTCCGGTGAGAACCGCCGCGAGCGCCCGCGTCGTGGGGACGCCGAGCGCGTGCATCGCCTCGCTCACGAGGTATTCCCGCAGGACCGGGCCGAGCCAGGCTCGGCCGTCGCCCGAGCGGCTGAAGGGCGTCCGTCCGGCTCCCTTCAACTGGATGTCGACCCGCCGGCCGTCCGGAGACAGGATCTCGCCCAGAAGGACGGCGCGGCCGTCCCCGAGTTGCGGAACCCAGCCGCCGAACTGGTGCCCGGCATAGGCCTGGGCGATCGGCCGGCTCCCCTCCGCCAGCTCGTTGCCCGCGAGCGTCGCGATCCCTTCCGGCGAGGCGAGGGCGGTCGCATCGAGGCCGAGCTCGACCGCCAGCTCGCGGTTCAGCGCCACGAGAGAGGGCGCGCTGACGGGCGTCGGGGATTGGGCGACGAAAAGCTGGCCCGGAAGCCTGGCATAGGAATTGTCGAAGGGCAGGGTGAGCGTCATGGCACCTCCTTTCCCTTCCGACATAGGTATGCGGCGCCCCGTTTTCAGCCGCTCGGCCGGTTCGCGGGTGTGTTCAGAGCGCTCGGGTCAGGCGCGTGTCGCCTGCCGACCGGAAGTGCAGCCGGGTCAGGAACCCCGGAGGCTCTCCCGGCACCCTGAGATGCAGCGCCCGGACGCCGTTCTGCGAGAGCATCTTGACCAGGGCGGAGAGGGCCTCGCTGGCCATGCCGCGCCGCCGGACCGAGGGCCGGACGTAGAGTTCGTCCATATGGGCCTCGGTCCCGCCGGCCGAGATGGAATGCCCGAAGGAGACGGAGAGGTAGCCGACCGGGCTCGACGGCGGTCCGACGAGGTAGAGCGCCCCCGGCACCTCGCCCGACAGCAGCGACTCCACGGCGCGATCGCGATCGCCGGGGTCGGGGGTCAGCCCCACCTCCTCGTGGCACGCGGCGACCAGGCGCAACACGCGGGGTGCGTCCTCGGGCCGGGCGATTCGCAATGTCACGCTCATCTCGCGCATCCCTCCATCAGGCGCCGGAATGGCTAACGCCGATCGCGGCCGGACGCCAGAGACCGATGGCGCGCGGGTGCCGATCGGGGGCGCCGGTCGCGGTCATGCCGCCCGCAGCCGCGCCAGCCGCTCCGTCAGCAATCCGAAGAATCCCTCGGCGTCGAGATCGCCGATGAAGAGCGCGTTGGGCTGGCGCGTCGTGACCCGCCACCAGTCCGCGACGGTCATGCCGCGGGTGAGATCCGAGCGGGTCTCGATTTCCACGTTGATCTCCCGGCCGGAGAACAGGTCGGGACGCAGGAGCCAGCCGATCACGCACGGATCGTGGAGAGGGGCGCCGTCGGAGCCGTATTTCTCCCTGTCGAAGCGTTCGAAGAAGTCGGTCATCGCGGCGACCGCGCTCCCGACGCGGGTCCCGAGCGCGCGGAACGCGTCGTTGCGGTCCCGGGTGACCAGCGCCTTGTGGGTGACGTCGAGCGGCAGCACGGTCAGCGGCACGCCGGCATGGAAGACCACGTCGGCCGCCTCGGGGTCGACGTAGATGTTGAACTCCGCGGCGGGCGTGATGTTGCCCACCTCGAAATAGGCCCCTCCCATGAGGACAATCCGCGCGATGCGGCCGGCGATGTCCGGGGCCTTCAGGAGGGCGAGGGCGAGATTGGTGAGCGGTCCGAGGGCGCAGATCGTCACTGCTCCGCGCGGTTCCGCGCGGAGCGTGTCGATCAGGAAGCCGACGGCACCACGCCGGTCGAGCGCCATTGTCGGATCGGGCAGAACCGGCCCGTCGAGACCGGTGCGGCCATGGACGTGCTCCGCGGTGACGAGGCGCCGCCTCAGCGGCTGGCGGGCCCCGGCGCAGACCGGAATGTCAGGGCGTCCCGCCAGCTCGCAGACGATGCGCGCGTTCCGCGAGGTCAGGTCGAGCGGCACGTTTCCGGCGACCGCGGTGATGCCCAGCACCTCGATCTCGGGAGAGGCAAGGGCGAGCAGGATCGCGACGGCATCGTCCTGACCCGGATCGGTGTCGATGATGATCTTCACGGCAGGACAGGGACGGGATCGGCGCGACGGCGTCAAGCCGATGGATGTTTCGATACCGCCGAAAGGTCAGAAAGGCAGACCTTATCCGCGGACAAGGTGGGCAGGCCGGTTCAGGCGATTGCGGCCAGGATGCGCGCCCAGGATCGCGTGCCCCGGTGGAAGCTGGCGACGTCGTATTTCTCGTTCGGGCTGTGGATGCGGTCGTCGTCGCGCCCGAACCCGATCAGCATCGAGTCCAGTCCGAGGATCGACTGGAAATAGCCCGCGATCGGGATGGAGCCGCCCGCGCCGATATAGGCCGCCTCGTGGGGCCATTCCGCCGAAAGCGCCTGCCGCGCCGCCTCGAAGGCCGGGTCGGCGATGTTCATCCGGCTCGCCGGCGCGGCGCCGTGATCGTGGAACGTGACCGTGCAATCGGCGGGAACCATCTCGCGAACCATCGCCCGGAAGCTCTCGCGGATCTTCAGCGGGTCCTGGTCGCCCACCAGCCGGAAGCTGATCTTCGCGGCAGCTTCCGCCGGCAGGACGGTCTTGAAGCCCCGACCCGCATAGCCGCCGCGGATTCCGTTGATCTCGCAGGTCGGCCGCGCCCAGAGCTGCTCCAGCGGCGTCCGACCGGTCTCGCCCGCGGGAAGGGAGAGGCCGACGCCCGCGAGGAACGCGCCGGCGTCGAAGCCGAGCTCCTCCCACTGGGCCGCGAACGCCTCGGAAAGCTCAGGCACCCCCTCGTAGAAGCCCGGCACCGTGACGCGGCCGGTGCTGTCGTGGAGGCTCGCCACGATCCGCGAGAGAACCCGGATCGGATTCGCCGCCAGTCCGCCGAAGGAGCCCGAGTGCAGGTCCTTGTCGGCGCCGCGGATCACCACCTCCTCTCCCAGCAGGCCGCGCAGCTGGGTGACGATCCCGGGCCGGTCCTTCGCGAAGAGGCCGGTGTCGCAGATGAGCGCGAGATCGGCGTCGAGAAGATCGGCGTTCTCGGTCAGGAAAGGAACGAGGGACGGGGATCCCGATTCCTCCTCGCCCTCGAACAGGAAGACGAGATTGCCCGGCAGATTACCATGGACGTCCTTCCAGGCCCGGCAGGCCTCCACGAAGGTCATCAACTGGCCCTTGTCGTCCGCCGCACCGCGACCGCGGATGACCCGACCCTCCGGCATGTCCTCGATCGCCGGATCGAAGGGGTCGCGGTCCCACAGGTCGAGGGGATCGACCGGCTGCACGTCGTAATGGCCGTAGAAGAGGATCGGCCGCCCCTCGCCACCGGTCCGGCCGACGACCATCGGATGGCCGGGCGTGTCGTGGAGCGCCGCATCGACGCCGAGCGACCGCAACTCCGCCGCCAGCCACTCCGCCGCCTCCCGGCAGTTGTGCGCGTAGTCCGGATCGGTCGAGATCGAGGGGATGCGTATGAAGTCGAGCACCCTCTCCAGCGCCTCCGGGAGGGCGGCGTCGATTCGGTCGAGAACGGGGGCGAGACTCATTCGGACCTCACGGACATGTCTGTCGGGAGCGACCCTAGCCGTCCGGCCCCGGAAATCCAGCCCGCCGCGGCCGCATCCCAAGGTCGCATCCGGGATGGCGGTTTGCCCCCGTGACACGGGCGTGCCGATCGCTATGCTTGCCAGACAGCCAGGAGAGAGCCAGCCGCGTGACCTACGACGCCAGCATCGACGCCGCCCTTCAGCGCCTGCATGACGAGGGGCGCTACCGCACCTTCATCGACATCGAGCGCGACCGCGGAAACTTCCCCCATGCGACCTGGACGCGGCCGGATGGTACGCAGCGGCCGGTCACGGTCTGGTGCGGCAATGACTATCTCGGCATGGGACAGCACCCGGCGGTGCTGGCGGCGATGCACGACGCTCTCGACGCGGCCGGCGCCGGCTCCGGCGGCACCCGCAACATCTCGGGCACGACCGTCTACCACAAGCGGCTCGAGGCGGAGCTGGCCGACCTCCACCGCAAGGAGGCGGCGCTGCTGTTCACCTCCGCCTACATCGCCAACGACGCGACTCTCTCGACCCTGCCGAAGGTCTTTCCCGGGCTGATCATCTATTCCGACGCCTTGAACCATGCGAGCATGATCGAGGGCGTGCGCCGCAACGGAGGCGCGAAGCGGATCTTCCGCCACAACGACGTCGACCACCTGCGCGAATTGCTGCAGGCCGACGACGCTGCGGTGCCGAAGCTGATCGCCTTCGAATCGGTCTATTCGATGGACGGCGATTTCGGCCCGCTGGAGGCGATCTGCGACCTGGCCGAGGAGTTCGGCTGCCTGACATACATAGACGAGGTGCATGCGGTGGGCATGTACGGCCCCCGCGGCGGCGGCGTCAGCGAGCGCGACCGGCTGGTGCAGCGCATCGACATCGTGAACGGCACGCTCGCCAAGGCATACGGCGTGATGGGCGGCTACATCGCCGCGTCGGCGAAGATGTGCGACGCGGTGCGCTCCTATGCGCCCGGTTTCATCTTCACCACCTCGCTGCCGCCCGCCGTCGCCGCCGGCGCGGCGGCGAGCGTCGCGCATCTGAAGACCGACCGCGCGCTGCGCGAGCGGCACCAGACCCAGGCGCGCATCCTGAAGACGCGGCTCAAGGGGCTCGGCCTGCCGCTGATCGACCACGGCAGCCATATCGTGCCGGTGCATGTGGGCAATCCCGTCCATTGCAAGCTGATGTCCGACATGCTGCTCGAGGATCACGGCATCTACGTGCAGCCGATCAACTTCCCCACGGTGCCCCGTGGCACCGAGCGACTGCGCTTCACTCCGTCTCCCGTTCACGGGCCGCGCGAGATGGACGCGCTCGTCGGCGCGATGGACAGGCTCTGGTCCCAGTGCGCCCTGAACCGCGGGCAGATGACCGGGTAGGATGATTGCAAAATAGCGATGTTCACCATTGGTTGACACGTGGTATACTATCGCCAAACAGCGGACCGATCCGTCGGATGTCGGCGGTAACGGTTCGGGCGGGCAGTCGCAGGTAGAGGACAGAACATGGTCGGGCGTTTCCGGCACGAGGGAACGGAGGTCGGCGACCCCCGGGGCTTCGCCGAGCACGATCCGAGACTGGGCGACGTCATGCGTGGTGAGCGCGCGACGCTCGGCAAGTCGCTGCTCGACGTCCAGCGCGAATTGAGGATCAAGGCGACCTACATCGCCGCGATCGAGAATGCCGATCCCTCCGCCTTCGAGACCCCGGGTTTCGTGGCCGGCTACGTCCGCTCCTATGCCCGCTATCTGGGTCTCGATCCCGAATGGGCCTTCCGGGCGTTTCGTGCCGAAAGCGGGTTCATCGCGGCGCGCGACAGGCACGGGGTGATCCCCTCGAAGCGCTCCGAACCGACGGCGGACGGCGGGCCGTTCAGCGGCCGCCATCTCGGCCTGCCGCTGGCCTCCGGGGGCGTTTTCTCCGGAATCGAGTTCCGTGCCATCGGATCGGTCGTCGTCATGCTCGGCCTGATAGGAATTCTGGGATACGGCGGCTACGCGGTGCTGAACGAGGTGCAGAAGGTCCAGGTCGTGCCCGTCGAGCAGACCCCGGACGTGGTCGCCGAGATCGATCCCCTCGAGAGCGCCGTTCCGATCGGAAGCGATCCCGAGGAACTGGCCGATGCCGTCGCGGCAAGCGGCTTCGACCGGCTCTACAGGCCGGAAGCCCTCGAAGTGCCGGTTCTCGTGGCGCGGGACGGGCCCATTGCCACCCTCGATCCTTCGGAGAGCGGGGCTTTCGCCGACGCGCCCTCGGTTCATCGGATTGACGGCGGGCCGGACGGTGGCTCCGGCCTCTCCACGACCGAGCAGGCCGTCATGGCGGCGCTGGGCGAGGTGACCCTCGACGTGCCGGACGACGCGGCACCGTCTCCGCAGGTGGTGGCGGACAACGCGCCTGAGGTCGTCGTGTTCGCGGTCCGCCCCTCCTGGGTGCGCATCCAATCCGCGGAAGGCACGACGATCTACGAGAAGATCATGCAGGAGGGCGACCGTTTCGTGCTGCCCAGAACCGAGGAGCCGGCGACGTTGCGGACGGGCGAATCGGGCGCGATCTACTTCTCCGTCAACGGCACGCCCTACGGCCCGGCGGGTCGCCCCGGCGCGGTCACGGGCGGGCTCGACCTCGCGGCCTCGGCGCTGACCGAAGCCTACGAGGTGGCCGATCCCGACGCCGATACCGCGCTCGCCCGGGTGGTGGTGGAACTCCGGGCCGATCCGCCGGAGCGTCCCGGCGGAGACCCGGAACCGGCTCCGGAGTGAGAGGGCCTTGGTTGGCAGCCCTGGCGGATCTGCCTAGATAGGACCCGAACGGCCCAACCGGAGTCCCGCCCGATGTCGCTGAACCACGTTCGCCCCTGGAAGAATATCTACCGCCGGAAGTCCCGCCAGATCATGGTCGGCTCCGTGCCGGTGGGCGGGGACGCGCCCATCGCCGTGCAGACGATGACGAATACCGACGGGACGGATGTGAGGGCGACGCTCAAGCAGGTCATCGACTGCGCGGAAGCGGGGGCCGACATCGTCCGCATCTCGTGTCCCGACCGGGACACGACGGCCGCCCTTGGAGAGATCTGCCGCGAGAGTCCGGTGCCGATCGTGGCCGACATCCATTTCCACTACAAGCGGGCCATCGAGGCCGCCGAGGCCGGCGCCGCCTGTCTCAGGATTAATCCCGGCAATATCGGCGACGACAAGCGCGTGAAGGAGGTGATCCGTGCGGCGAAGGATCACGGCTGCTCGATCCGCATCGGCGTCAATGCCGGCAGTCTGGAGCGGGACCTGCTCGAGAAGTACGGGGAGCCGTGCCCCGAGGCGATGGTGGAAAGCGGGCTCGACCACATCAAGATTCTCGAGGACAACGACTTTCACGAATTCAAGATTTCGGTGAAGGCCTCGGACGTGTTCCTCTCCGCCGCGGCGTATCAGGGGATCGCCGAGGCGACGGACGCGCCGATCCATCTCGGCATCACCGAGGCGGGGGGGCTCATGTCCGGCACGATCAAGTCGGCGGTCGGGCTCGGCAATCTGTTGTGGATGGGGATCGGGGACACGCTTCGCGTGAGCCTGTCTGCCGATCCCGTCGAAGAAGTGCGCGTGGGCTACGAGATCCTGAAAAGCCTCGGCCTGCGGCATCGGGGGGTCAACATCATTTCCTGCCCCTCCTGTGCGCGGCAGGGATTCGACGTGATCAAGACCGTCGAGACGCTGGAGGACCGGCTGGCGCATATCAAGACGCCGATGTCGCTGTCGATCATCGGCTGCGTGGTGAACGGGCCGGGCGAGGCGCTGATGACGGATGTGGGATTCACCGGTGGGGGGGCCGGCTCCGGCATGGTCTATCTGGCCGGCAAGCAGAGCCACAAGATGTCGAATGCCGAGATGGTCGACCACATCGTCGACCAGGTCGAGAAACGGGCCTCCGAGATTGAGGCGGAAAACCGGGCGAACGAGGTCGAGCCGGCGGAATGAACCGCCGGACCCTCAGCCGTTCCGCTCAACGGACAGCTCCTCCACGTCCTTGAACTTGATCGATTCGCCGCAGCCGCAGGCATCAGCCACGTTCGGGTTGCGAAAGCGGAAACCGGAATCGAGCAGGCCGGTCTCGTAGTCGATCTCCGTGCCGAAGAGGAACATCTGCGCCATCGGGGCGATCATCACCCGCGCGCCCTCCTGCTCGACGATCTCGTCGTTGGCGTCGGTCTCGTCGACATAATCCATCGTGTATTCCATGCCGGCGCAGCCGCCCTTCTTGACGCCGATCTTCAGACCGTGATGGCCGTCGCGATCCATCAGCTTGCGGATCTGGCGGATCGCGGCCGGCGTCATGGTGACGGCCTGTTTCCCGGGAATGCCGAACATGTCTCTGCTCCTATCAGGGCGCCGTAAACGTAAGCCCTCGGCTCAGTACGCTCAAGGATTCCAGGAGAGGAAGTTGGCGATGAGGCGGAGGCCGGTGGACTGGCTCTTTTCGGGGTGGAACTGGGTGCCGATGCGGGTGTCGCGGGCGACGATGGCGGTGATCTCGGTGCCGTAGTCGCAGTGGGCGAGGCGTTCTTCGTCGTTTTTCAAGGACATGTGGAAGGAATGGACGAAATAGGCGTGATCGCCGGTGGCGATGCCGGCGAGCACCGGATGGGGGTGGTCGAGCACCAGGTCGTTCCAGCCCATATGCGGAACCTTGAGCCTGCGGTCGCCGGGCTCGATCGCGACGACATCGCCGGAGATCCAGCCAAGCCCTTGGGTTTCCTCATATTCCAGCCCCCGGTCGGCCATGAGCTGCATGCCCACGCAAATGCCGAGGAAAGGCCGCGCGCGGTGGTCCACCGCCTCCAGCAGGGCCTCGAAGAGGGCGGCGCGGTCGCGCATGAGCGCGCGGGCGCAGGCGGGGAAGGCGCCGTCGCCGGGAAGCACCACGCGATCGGCGCGTCGCACCGTGCAAGGGTCTGACGAGACGAGGATTTCTCCGCCGTCCACCTCGCGGGACATGCGCTGGAACGCCTTCTCGGCGGAGTGCAGGTTGCCGCTGTCGGTATCGACCAGGACCGTTAACATCGGCCCGGACCCGCTGTCGGAGTCCTGTCGGAGTCCTGTCGGAGTCCTGTCGGGTTAACGGTCGCGGCGGGGATCACAGCGCCCCCTTCGTCGAGGGCACGGCATGGCCCTTGCGCGGGTCGATCTGGATCGCCGTGCGGAGCGAGCGGGCCACCGCCTTGAACGCCGCCTCGGCGATGTGATGGGCGTTGACGCCGCGGACGAGGTCGAGATGCAGGGTGATCCCGCCGTGGGTGGAGAGCGCCTGGAAGAACTCGCGCACGAGCTCGGTGTCGAAGCTGCCGATCTTCGGGGCGGGGAAGGGGAGGTTCCAGCCGAGCCAGGGCCGGCCCGACAGGTCGAGCGCGCAGGCGACGAGGGCGTCGTCCATCGGCAGGGCGCATTGCCCGTAGCGGTGGATGCCGCGCTTCTCGCCCAGCGCCTCGGCGAGGGCCTGGCCGAGGACGATGCCGGTATCCTCGACGCTGTGGTGGTCGTCGATGTGGCGGTCGCCCGCCACCTTCACCTTGAGGTCGATCAGCGAATGGCGCGCGAGCTGGTCGAGCATGTGGTCGAGAAAGCCGATGCCCGAGGCCGTGTCGGCGGCGCCGGTCCCGTCGAGATCGACCATGACGGTGATGTCGGTCTCGGCGGTGCGGCGGGTGATGCTGGCGCTGCGCATGGGCGGAGTCCTCTCGGCTGGCCGGCCCCTCCTAGCGCCTCCGCGGGCGGGGGGAAAGACGGCGGGAAAAAGCGTCTGGCCATCGGATTCGAAATGGTGTCGTCTGATCGGCACGAACGGAACGCCGACGGGTGCCGCGAGGATTGTCGCGGAAGCGGAGCGCGGACTGGCGGGGCCTCCGCCGGCACCTAGATCGGAAAGGAACAGTCGGGGGAGGACGAGGACGCGGACCTTTGTTCGCGCAACGATCTCCTTCGGACCATTGCGAAGGAGGCCGCGATGAAGGACCAGCGCGACGACATCGATCCGGTGGAATCCCAGGAATGGCAGGAGGCGGTCGAGGACGTGATCGCCCGCGACGGCCCCGACAGGGCGCATTTCCTGCTCGACAAGGCGGTGGCGCAGGCGCGCGCCGCGGGAGCGCAGCTCCCCTTCAGCGCCACCACGCCCTACCAGAACACCATCCCGGCCGACGACCTTCTGGAGATACCGGGCGATCCGGACATGGAGAAGCGCATCCGGTCGATCAACCGCTGGAACGCCATGGCGACGGTAGTGCGGGCCAACAAGTCCACCGACGGGATCGGCGGCCACATCGCCTCCTTCGCCTCGTCGGCGGTGATGTACGATCTGGGCCTGAACCATTTCTGGCGCGCGCGCACCGCCACCCATGGCGGCGACATGGTCTTCTTCCAGGGACACGTGATTCCCGGCATCTACGCGCGCTCCTTCATGGAAGGGCGGATCAGCGAGGAGGAGCTGACGAATTTCCGCCTCGAGACGGAAGGCAAGGGGCTGAGCTCCTATCCGCATCCCTGGCTGATGCCCGATTACTGGCAGTTCCCGACCGTCTCCATGGGGCTCGGGCCGCTGATGGCCGTCTATCAGGCGCGGTTCATGAAATACATGGAGGGCCGCGGGCTGATCGAGCCCAGCGACCGCAAGATCTGGGCGTTCCTCGGCGACGGCGAGATGGACGAGCCCGAAAGCCTCGGCGCGATCAACATCGCGGCGCGGGAAGGGCTCGACAACCTGATCTTCGTCATCAACTGCAACCTGCAGCGTCTCGACGGGCCGGTGCGCGGCAACGGCAAGATCGTGCAGGAGCTCGAAGGCTCGTTCCGCGGCTCCGGCTGGGAGGTGATCAAGGTCCTCTGGGGCAAGGGCTGGGACGCGCTTCTGGAGCGCGACACCTCCGGCAAGCTGCGCCAGCTCATGGACGAGACGATCGACGGCGACTACCAGACATTCAAGTCCAAGGACGGCGCCTATATCCGCGAGCATTTCTTCGGCAAGTATCCCGAGACTGCCGCGCTGGTGGAGGACTGGAGCGACGAGGAGATCTTCGCGCTGCGCCGCGGCGGCCACGACGCGCAGAAGGTCTATACCGCCTACAAGCGCGCCACCGAGGTCGAGGGGCGGCCGACCTGCCTGCTGATCAAGACGGTCAAGGGCTACGGCATGGGCTCGGCCGGCGAGGGCGCCAACACCGCCCACCAGTCGAAGAAGATGGATGCCGACCAGATGAAGGCGATGCGGGACCGGTTCCGCATCCCGGTCGAGGACGACGAGATCGACAAGGCGCCCTTCGTGACGCTGAACAACGCCCAGAAGGCCTATCTGGCCGATCGCAGGAAGGATCTCGGGGGCGCCTTCCCGGCCCGTTCCAGCGCCTGCGAGAAACTGGAGATCCCCGGACTCGAGGCCTTCAAGCGGGAGCTGCAATCCTCCGGCGAGCGCGAATTCTCCACCACGATGGCCTTCGTGCGCTGCCTGACGACGCTTCTGCGCGACAAGAAGGTCGGCGAGCGAGTGGTGCCGATCGTGCCGGACGAGAGCCGGACCTTCGGCATGGAGGGGCTGTTCCGCTCGGTGGGCATCTACAACCCGCTCGGCCAGCAATACACGCCCGCCGATGCCGACCAGATGGCCTATTACAAGGAATCGAAGGACGGCCAGGTGCTGCAGGAGGGCATCAACGAGGCCGGCTCGATGGCCGACTGGATCGCCGCGGGCACGTCGTATTCGACCCACGGCGTGCCGATGATCCCGTTCTACATCTTCTACTCGATGTTCGGCTTCCAGCGGGTCGGCGACCTGTGGTGGGCGGCGGGCGACAGCCGCACGCGGGGCTTCCTGCTCGGCGGCACGGCGGGGCGCACGACGCTGAACGGCGAGGGGCTGCAGCACGAGGACGGGCACAGCCAGGTGCTGGCCTCCGCGGTGCCGAACTGCATCAGCTACGATCCGACCTTCTCCTACGAGGTGGCGGTGATCGTGCAGAACGGGCTGCAGCGGATGTTCGTCGATCAGGAGGACGTCTATTTCTACCTGACTCTGCTGAACGAGAACTACGCCCATCCCGAGCTGCCGACCGGCGCGGAGGAGGGGATCATCAAGGGCCTCTACCGCTTCAAGAAGGTCGACAAGCCCGGCAAGAAGCACGTCAACCTGATGGGATCGGGGTCGATCCTGATGCAGGCGGTGAAGGCCGCCGGGATGCTCGAGGAGGATTTCGGCGTCACCGCCGATCTGTGGTCGGCGACCTCGTTCAACGAGCTGGCGCGGGACGGGCAGGACTGCCTCAGGTGGAACCGCCTGAACCCGACCGACGAGGAGCAGGTGCCCTTCGTGACCCGGACCCTGAAGGGCGCCAAGGGGCCGGTCATCGCGGCGACGGACTACATCAAGTCCTTCCCCGAACAGATCCGCGGCTTCGTCGAGCAGCCCTTCGTGACGCTCGGGACCGACGGGTTCGGCCGCTCCGACAGCCGCGAGAACCTGCGCCGGTTCTTCGAGGTCGATGCCGAGCACATCGCCGCGGCGGCCATGCACGAGCTCTACAAGGCCGGCACGGTCACGAAGTCCGACATGCAGAAGGCGGTGAAGAAGTATCAGATAGAGGGCGACAAGCCGAACCCGCGCCTGAACTGATCGCGACCGAAAAGACGAGGGAAGGGAAGACGATGGCAACCGAAGTGAAAGTGCCGGATATCGGCGATTTCGACGAGGTCCCGGTCGTGGCCGTGCTGGTCAGCGAGGGCGACACGATCGAGAAGGAGGATCCGCTCATCGAGCTGGAATCCGACAAGGCGACGATGGAGGTCCCGTCGAGCCATGCCGGCACGGTGAAGGAGATGAAGCTGAAGGAGGGCGACAGCGCCTCCGAAGGCACGGTGATCCTGATCGTCGAGGAGGCCGAGGAGGGCGGCGACGAGGGCTCCTCCGGGGGTGGCGGCGAGGAGGCCGAGCCCGAGAAGAGCGCCGGAGGGGACGCGGCCAGGGGCGACGGTTCCGATGGCGACGGCGGCACGCGCAGCCAGGGCACCCAGCCCGACCGGGGCAGCTCGACCAAGGTCGATACCGGCTCGGGCAAGGTGCATGCCTCGCCCTCCGTTCGGGCCTTTGCGCGCCGGGTGGAGGTGGACCTGCAGCAGGTGAACGGCACCGGCCGCAAGGGTCGCATCCTGCGCGAGGACGTGGAGGCGGCGCTGAAGGGGCGGGCTCCGTCCGGCGGCCAGGCGGCGCAGGGCGGCATGGGCATTCCGCCGATCCCGGAGGTGGACTTCTCCAAGTTCGGCCCCGTGGAAGAGGTCGAGATGTCCCGGATCAAGCGGATCTCGGGGCCGGCGCTGCACCGCTCCTGGCTGAACATCCCGCATGTCACCCACCACGAGAGCGCCGACATCACCGAGCTCGACAAGTATCGCAAGGAGCTCGACACGGCGGCGAAGGAGGAGGGCTACCGGGTCACGCTGCTCAGCTTCGTGATCAAGGCCAGCGTCTCGGCGCTCAGGAAGCACTGGGAGTTCAACGCGTCGATCCACCCGGACGGCGACAAGATGATCAGGAAGCACTTCTACAATATCGGCTTCGCGGCGGACACGCCGAACGGCCTGATGGTGCCGGTGATCAAGGATGCCGACCGCAAGGGGATCGAGCAGATCAGCCGCGACCTGCTGGAGCTGTCGAGTGCCGCGCGGGACGGCAAGCTGAAGGGCGACGACATGAAGGGCGCGACCTTCACCATCTCCTCGCTCGGCGGCATCGGCGGGACCTCGTTCACGCCGATCGTCAACGCGCCGGAGGTGGCGATCCTCGGGCTGACGCGGGCGGAGATCAAGCCCGTGTGGAACGGCGAGGAATTCGTGCCGCGCAACATGCTGCCGATGAGCCTCAGCTACGATCACCGCGCCGTCGACGGGGCGCTGGCCGCGCGCTTCGCGGCGCATCTGAAATTCCTGCTCGGCGACGTGCGCCGGCTGATGCTGTAAGGGGCCCGCAATGACAGACGTGAAGGTTCCCGATATCGGCGATTTCTCGGACGTTCCGGTGATCGCCGTGCTGGTCTCGGTCGGCGACACGGTCGAGAAGGAAGACCCGCTGATCGAGCTCGAATCCGACAAGGCGACGATGGAGGTGCCATCGAGCCACGCCGGCAAGATCACCGAGATCAAGGTGTCGGAGGGCGACAAGGTCACCGAGGGTGACGTGATCCTGGTGATCGAGGAGGCCGGGTCGGGCGATGCGGGCGGCTCTTCCGACGAGGGCGGGTCCGATGCCGGGGAGAAGCCCGGGACGAAGGAGAAGGCCGGGGACGACAGCCCGGCGCCGGCGGCGGCGGAGGGCACCAGGTCCGGCTCCGGCGACATCCACGGCGAGGTCGTGGTGCTGGGCTCGGGGCCGGGGGGCTACACGGCGGCGTTCCGCGCCGCCGATCTCGGCAAGAAGGTGGTGCTGATCGAGCGCTATTCCTCCCTCGGCGGCGTCTGCCTCAACGTGGGCTGCATCCCCTCGAAGGCGCTTCTGCATGCCTCGCGGGTTATCGCGGAAACCGAGGAGATGGCCGAGCACGGGCTGTCCTTCGGCAAGGTGAAGGTCGATGCCGACGGCCTCAGGAAGTGGAAGGACGACGTGGTCAAGAAGATGACCGGCGGGCTTGCCGGCATGGCCAAGCAGCGCAAGGTCACCACCGTGGAAGGCTCCGGCACCTTCACCGGCCCCAATTCCATCGAGGTGGAGACGAAGGACGGCAAGAAGACCGTGACCTTCGACCAGTGCATCATCGCCGCCGGCTCGGACGCGGTGAAGCTGCCCTTCGTGCCCCATGACGATCCGCGCGTCGTGAGCTCGACCGGGGCGCTGGAGCTGGACCCGATCCCGAAGAAGCTCTGCGCCCTGGGCGGCGGCATCATCGGCTTCGAGATGGCGACCGTCTACGATGCGCTGGGCTCGAACGTGACGGTCATCGAGATGATGGACCAGATCCTGCCCGGCGCCGACAAGGATGTGGTCAAGCCCCTGCAGAAGCGGATGGAGGGGCGGATGACCATCCACACCAAGTCCAAGGTAACGGAGGTCAAGGCGCAGAAGAACGGCCTCAAGGTGACCTGGGAGGACGACAAGGGCGAGAGCTCGACGGAGACCTTCGACAAGATGCTGGTCGCCGTGGGCCGCACCCCGAACGGGGCCAAGATCGGCGCCGACAAGGCTGGCGTGAAGGTGACCGATCGCGGCTTCATCGAGGTGGACGACCAGCAGCGCACGAATGTGAGCCACATCTTCGCCATCGGCGACGTGGTGGGCCAGCCGATGCTCGCCCACAAGGCGGTGCACGAGGGCAAGGTCGCGGCCGAGGTCTGCGCGGGCGAGAAGCGCGCCTTCGATGCCAAGGTGATCCCGTCGGTGGCCTATACCGACCCGGAAGTGGCCTGGTGCGGTTTGACCGAGGCGCAGGCGAAGGAGCAGGGCATCAAGGTCGAGAAGGGGGTGTTCCCCTGGCAGGCCTCGGGGCGCGCGCAGGCCAATGGCCGTGCCGAGGGGATGACGAAGCTGCTTTTCGATCCCGAGGACGACAGGGTCGTCGGCGGCGCCATCGTCGGCACCAATGCCGGCGATCTGATCTCGGAGGTGGCGCTGGCCATCGAGATGGGGGCGGACGCGGTGGATCTGAGCCACACGATTCACCCGCACCCGACGCTCAGCGAGACGGTGAACTTCGCCGCCGAGATGTTCGAGGGCACGATCACCGACCTGATGCCGCCGAAGAAGAAGAAATAGGCCGGCCGGCGGGAGACGGAGCGCCGCGGCGCTCCGTCCTGGTCCGCATCCGTCCTAGCCCGCGGTGGCCTCCGCCCGCGCGGGCCGCTCCGAGATATGGCGGTCGCGCAGAAGCAGCGCCGTTGCCGCCGGCAGCGCGGCGGTGCCGAGAAACATCGCCGCGACGCTGGACGCGCCGGCCGCGAGGCCGGCGAGCACGGGGCCCAGCACGCTGCCCGCCGCCATGGCGAGGAGCGCCGAGGTGAATCCCAGCGAGGGCAGCCTGGGGAAGAGCCGCTCCGACCAGAAGGCAAGGACCGCGCTGGTCATCATCACATGCACGCCCTGCAGCCCGGCGGAGGGGACGAGACCGATCCAGCGGGCAGGCAGCAGGGCGACGAGAACGACGGAGAGGGCGCCGCTCAGCATCAGGAGGCGCAGCAGCCAGGGCAGGCCGAGGACGGATTTCACCCTTCCTGTGAGCAGGCCGAGGAGGCCCGCGAGACCGTAGACGATGAAGAGCAGGGCGGGGGTCGCCGCCGTCGGCAGGCCCGGAACGCCGCCGGCGCCCAGCATGTGGTCGGCGGCGAAGGAGATGTAGATGGCCGAGGTCGTGCCGTAGACGAAGGCGATGACGAAGAGCGGAAGCGCGGCGATCTGCAAAAGGGCGCGCCAGCTGCCCGTCGGGGGATCCTCGGGATCCTTCTCGACAGCGCGGAGCGCCGCCCAGTTGGCCACGAGCGCCAGCGCGCTCGCCACCGCGAAGAGCGCCCAGCAATGGCGCCAGGACAGGCCGCTCAGCACCATGGCGAGGGCGGCCGCCCCGGCGAGGGCGATGCCGATGCTGGTGCCGGTGCTGATCTCGGACAGGGCGGTGGGGCGGTCGATGTCGCGGATCTTGCGGTGCACCGCGTCGTTGAACGGCGTCCAGGCGAAGCCGGCGCTGGAGGCGGCGAGGAACACGCCGATGGCCAGCACGGCGACATTCGGCGCCAGGGTGACGATGACGGTTCCGGCGGTGGCGCAGGCCATCCCGCCCAGAACCGGCGCCTCGGGGCCGCGGCGGTTGAGCAGGAACTGGGCGACGAGGAGGGCCGCGAAGAAGCCCAGGAAGCCCAGGCTGGAGACCAGCCCGATGCCCGAGGTGGACATCGAGAACGCCTCGCGGAATTCCGGCGCGAAGAGGCCGAACCCCATGCGGCCCGGCCCGTAGCTGATCGCGGTCGCGGCGAAGCCGGCCGCCGAGAGGCTGTGGAAATAGGTTATGGCGCGCTCCTTTTGCCGCGCCAACCCGAAGCTGTGGATCGGGTTCCCGCGCGTCCTGAACGGCCCCGCGGCGGGCCGGCGCGCGAGGTTTCTTGAAGCGCCCGCGGCCCCCCCTAGCTTTTCCGGTACGGGGCCGGGCCCATCGCTCCGGCCGCCCAAGGAGGAGGACGACAATGGCGCAGAGCAATAATCCGTTCGACATGCGGGAAATCATGCAGGCCTTCGATCCCGAGCGGATCGCGCGGATGTGGAACCCGCAGACGATGATGCAGATGTTCCAGCAGCCGCAGGCGCAGATGTTCGACATGGAACAGGTGATCCGCGCCAACCAGCGCAATTTCGAGGCCATGTCGGAGGCCAACAAGTCCGCGGCCGAGGCCTACAAGGACCTGCTCGACAAGCAGATGGAGATTTTCGAGAAGATGACCCATTCGGCGCGGCAGCAATACGAATGGGCCGAGGAGAATGCCGGTCCCGACGCCATGAAGGCGCGCACCCAGGCGGTGAACGAGGCGGTCGAGGAGGCGCTCCAGCTGATGCGGAAGATGGCCGAGAACGCCCGCGACGCCAACGAGGACGCGTTCCGCTCCATGCAGTCCCAGATCGACGAATCGGTGGCCAAGGTGGAGAAGACGGCGAAGAAGGCCGGCGAGGCGGCGAAGAAGTCCACCTGACGCTCCGGGTTTCGGGGGGACGCCGCGAGGTCGCGCGCGGCGTTGCCCGGACCCGGCCGGGGTGACAGAGTGCACCGGACCGGCCGGGGGAGGGCGATGACCGCGATCGAGGACCATCCGCTGCGCTATGCGCTCGCCAACGAGCTGCATGCGCGCCCCTTCCCCTCGCTCGGGGCGTCCTCCTACGCCGCCTATCTGGCGATCAAGCCGGAACGGGACGCGGCGCGCCGCGACCGCGAGGCGGACCGGGCGCATCTGATCGCGCTGCTCGACCGGTTCGGCGCCCAGCATCCGACGCCGGACGCCACCCACTGGTTCGGGGAGCTCGGCCGCCACCACCTGAAATGGGAGAGCCATACCGAGTTCGTGAGCTACACGATCTTCGGCGAGGGCGCGGTGGAGAAGCCGTTCGACCGGGACGTGTTCCGGGTGTTTCCGCCGGGCTGGCTGGCGGCGACGCCGGGGCTGAGATTCACCTCGGCGCTGATCCGGCTGGAGCCGCGCCCCGAGGGGCCGGAGGCGGTGGCGGCGAAGCTTGGCGACTGGTTCGTGCCCGAGAGCCTGGCGGTCAGCGAGGTGCTGGAGGGGGCGGCGCTGGTGGCCTCCGATTTCCGCATCGATCCGGGCGGGCACATGCGGATGGCGGTCTTCGTTTCGCAAGGCACAGGGCGGCGGCGGACGGGGCGGATCGTGCAGCGGCTCTGCGAGATCGAGACCTACAAGGCGATGTCGATGCTGGGGCTCCAGCGGGTCCGCGACCTGTCGCCGATGATGGCGGCGATGGACCGCGACCTGAGCCGGCTGATGGACGACATGACCGGGGATGCCACGCGGCCGGCGGAGACGCTCGAGGCGCTGCTGCGGGTCTGGGCCGAACTCGAGACGGTGCTGGCGCAATCCTCGTTCCGCTTCGGGGCGACGGAGGCCTACGAGGCGCTGGTGTCGCAGCGGATCGGGGCGCTCCGGGAGGAGCGCTGGGAAGGTCGGCAGACCTTCGCCGAGTTCATGATGCGCCGCTTCGATCCGGCGATGCGCACGGTGAAGGCGACGCGCGGGCGCCTCGGGGAGATGAGCGACCGGGCGCTGCGCGCCGGCGAGCTGCTGAGGACGCGGGTGGACGTGGAGCGCTCGGCGCAGAACCAGTCGCTTCTGGAGAGCATGGACCGCCGCGCGGACCTGCAGCTGCGGCTGCAGCGGACGGTGGAGGGGCTGTCGGTGGTGGCGATCAGCTACTACGCGGTGAGCCTCGCGGCCTATGCTCTGGCGCCGGTGATGGCGGCGGTGGGGATGTCGAAGCCGGTGGGCACGGCGCTTCTGGTGCCGGTGGTGGTGGCAGGGGTCTGGATCGCGCTCAGGCGGGTGCAGCGGCGGCTGCACTGAGCGGCTTGCGCTTTGCCGTGGAGAGGCAAAGGGTCGCGCCACGCTCGGTGCCGCCGCGCCCCGTGGACCCGTCACGCTCGCCACGCCGATCGCCCATGACGGGGACATGCCGCGGCAGGCCGAACTGGTGGTGGTCGGCGTGGAAGTGGGCCGGATCGCCGGCGCGGCGACGGAACGGGGCCGCATCCGCGCGTCGGCGGTTATGGTGGCGGGGGGCGCCTGGTCGTCGATGCTGCTCCGCCGGCACGGGATCGAATCCCGGAGCTCTCCGTCCGCGCGGCGGACCTTGCGCTGGGCCGCGACCCGGGCCACGATCTGACCCGGTTCCGGCTGGCGCGCTTCCATGACGGCAGCCGCCCGGCGGCCCATCCGCATCTGTGAGGCGCCGATGCCCCCGAAGACCCGTTTCGCCGAATGGCTGCCCGAGATGTCGCGCTGGCGGCAGGATCTGCACCGGCGCCCGGAACTGCTCTACGAGGTGGAGGAGACCGCCGGCTTCGTCGCCAACCGGCTGCGCGGCTTCGGCTGCGACGCGGTGGAGGAGGGGATCGGGCGCACCGGAGTGGTCGGCCTGATCCACGGGCGGAATGGCGCGGGGCGCACGATCGGGCTCAGGGCCGACATGGACGCGTTGCCGATCACCGAGACCAGCGGCGCCGACCATGCCAGCGAGGTCCCGGGGCGGATGCATGCCTGCGGCCATGACGGGCACATGGCGATGCTGCTGGGGGCGGCGCGCTATCTCGCGGAGACGCGCGCCTTCGACGGCACGGTGGCGGCGATCTTCCAGCCGGCGGAGGAAGGCGGCGCGGGCGGCGAGGCGATGGTCGGGGACGGGCTGATGGAGCGGTTCGGCATCGCGGAGGTCTACGGGATGCACAACTGGCCGGGGCTGGAGCTCGGGACCTTCGCGATCCGGCCGGGCGCCTTCTTTGCGGCGACGGACGTGTTCGAGATCGGGGTGATCGGTCAGGGCGGGCACGCCGCCAAGCCGCACGAGACCGTCGATCCGGTGGTGATCGCCGCGGAGATCGTGCTGGCGCTGCAGACGATCGCCGCGCGGGTGGTGGACCCGGTGGAGCAGGTCGTGGTGTCGGTGACCGCGGTGGAAAGCGCCTCGCAGGCGTTCAACGTGATCCCCGGACGGGTGGCGCTGAAGGGCACGGTGCGGAGTCTCGACCCGGGCGTGCGCGACATGGCCGAGGCCAGGCTGGGCCGGATCGCGCGCGGCGTGGCCGAGGCCCACGGCGCGCGGGCGGAGGTCCGCTACGAGCGGAATTATCCGGTGATGGCGAACCACGCGGCCGAGACCGAGCTGGCGGCGGAGGCGGCGCGCCGGGTCGCGGGAGAGTGCGGCGCGGCGGAGCTGGTCATGGGGGGCGAGGATTTCGCCTACATGCTGGAGGCGCGGCCCGGCGCCTACATCCTGGTCGGCAACGGGGAGACGGCGCCGCTGCATTCGCCCGATTACGACTTCTCGGACGCGGCGATCCCGGCGGGGTGTTCGTGGTGGGTGGAGATCGCGGAATCGCGCCTGCCGCTGACCTAGCCGCGATGCACGGCGAGGTCCTCGCCGGCCCAGAGGCGCTCGTAGATTGCCGCCGCGCCGTCGGCCTCGGCTGCGATGGAATGCTCGGCCTCCGCCCGGGCGCGGCCGGCGCGGCCCATCGCCTCAATGCGTCCGGGATCGGCGAGCAGCCCGGCGATGGCGGCGGCGGCGGCGTCCGCGTCGCCCGGCGGGACCACGCGGCCGGTGCGGCCGCCATCCGAGAAGGCGCGGTAATGGCCGGTGTCGGAGCAGACGAAGGGGGTGCCGGCGGCCATGCCTTCCACCGGCACGACGCCGAAGGGCTCGTAGCGGGGGAGGTTGGCGACGAGCGACAGCGCGGGCAGGATGCGGCGCTGCTCGTCGTGGCTGACGAAGCCGGGAAAGAGGATGCGGTCGCCGAGCCCGGCGCGGGCGACGCGGGCCTTCAGCTCGGCGAGGTAGCCCTCCTCCTGCGGCTTGGTGAGGCCGAGGACGAGGGCGGTGGTGCCGGTGTCGGTCTGCATCAGGCGAATCATCGCCTCGACGAAGACGTCGGTGCCCTTCTCGGGACGGATGCGGCCGATCGTGGCGACGCCGCGGGTGCCGCCATAGGGAAGCGCGGCCCAGGCGGCGTCGCGATCGGGGACCGGCATGTGCTCGGCCAGATCGACGCCGTGGGGCAGGATCGCGGCGACGGCGGGGAAGAAGGCGGCGGCGTCCGGCGAGGTGGCGATCACCGCGTCCATGCGGGAGATGAGCCAGCGCGGGAACGCTGAGTGGCGGTGCCTGGCGGCGGAGGTGAAGACGATGCGGACCGGCAGGCGCAGCACGTCGCGGGCATGGAGGGCCGAGATCATCTCGGGGTCGCGGCGGACATGCCAGACGGCGCAGCGCCGCCCGTTCGCGGGGGTGCGGCACTGGCGCCGGGCCTCGCGCGGCGTGAGGGGGGCGGGCAGGCCGGCGAGCGGGTGGCCGACGAGGGCGAGGTCGTAGCGGGCGAGATGCGCCTGGGCCATGCGCTCGGCGGTGGCCGAGACGCCGGTATAGCGCGGATTGTAGTTGGTGACGAAGAGTTCGGGCATGGCGCCGCGCCCCGCGCTCAGAGCGCCAGGCAGGCGGTGGCGACCTGCGCGGCGAGGCCGCTCTCGCCCATCGCGTCGCGCGCCTTGGCGCCCATCGCGCTCGCCCCGTCGCCGAGGAGCCGGACGACGCCGCGGGCGAGCTCGGCGGGGCCGGAGACGCGGATCGCCGCGCCGGCGGCGAGCAGCCGGTCGAACTCGGCGCGGGTGTTGTCGGTATGGGGGCCGGTCAGGATGGCGCAGCCGAAGGCGGCCGGCTCGAGCGGGTTGTGCCCGCCGATGCCGGGGACCAGCGAGCCGCCGAGGAAGACGATCGGGGCGCGGTCGTACCAGAGCCCCATCTCGCCCAGCGTGTCGGCGAGGTAGAGCTCGGTCTCCGGGCAGGGCAGGGTGCCGCGGCTGCGCTGGGCGACGTTCACCCCGTCGAGCAGCTCGAGGATCGCGGGCGCCCGCTCGGGATGGCGGGGCGCCAGGATGCAGAGGGTCGCGGGGTGGCGCTGGCGGATGCTGCGATGGGCGGCCACCACATCCGCCTCCTCGCCCGGATGGGTGGAGGCGGCGACCCAGACCGGGCGGCCGGCGGTGGCGCGCAGGAGCTTGTTGCGGGCGGCGCCGTTCAGGGGCAGGGGGCGGGCCGCGGCCTTCAGCGAGCCCGCCACCTCGACCCGGGTGGCGCCGAGGATGCGGGCCCGCTCCGCCGTCTCCTCGTCCTGGGCGAGGACCAGCGACATCTCGGAGAAGAGCGCCCGCGCGAGGCTCGGCGCGTAGCGCTGCCAGCGCTCCACCGACCGTTCCGTGAGCCGCGCGGAGACCAGGGCGAAGGGAATGCCGCGGTCCTTCAGCTCCATGATCTGCACCGGCCAGATTTCGCTCTCGAGGAAGATCGCGCGCTCCGGCCGCCAATGGTCGAGGAAGCGCTGCACCGACTCCCGCAGGTCGAGGGGCGCGAAGCGATGGACCGCGCCGGGCGGCAGGCGCGCCTCGGCGAGCGCGCCGGCGCTCGACGTGGTCGTGGTCATCAGGATGGTGGCGTCGGGCCGCGCTTCGAGCAGCGCATCGACGAGCGGCAGCGCCGAGGTCATTTCGCCGATGCTGACCGCGTGGACCCAGATCACCGGGCCGCCGGGCCGGGCATCGGGGTCGTGACCCATCCGTTCCGGCCAGCGCGAGGGGTCGCCGCCCTTCTCCACGAAGCGGCGCGCGAGCCGGGGCAGGAAGGCCTGCACGACCATCGCCGCCCCGCGACTGTAGACGTGGAAGAGCGGCGGCGCCGACACGGGCCTCTAGCCTCCGGTATGGCTCATGTGGCGCGACATCTGACCGGAGACGTCCTGTCGCGAATAGTCGAAATCGTGGCCCTTGGGCTTCAGCGAGATCGCGGCGCGGATGGCGTTCTCGAGCACCTTGTCGTCGGCCGAGGCCCGCAGCGGCGTGCGCAGGTCAGCCATGTCCTCCTGACCGAGGCACATGTAGAGTTCGCCGGTGCAGGTGAGGCGGACCCGGTTGCAGCTTTCGCAGAAATTGTGCGTGAGCGGCGTGATGAAGCCGATATCCTGCCCGGTCTCTTCGAGCCGGGCGTAGCGGGCCGGGCCGCCGGTGCGCCTTGGCGTGTCGGTGAGCGTGTAGCGCGTGGCCAGCCGGGCGCGGAGATCGGTGAGCGGCCAGTACTGGCCGACCCGGTCCTCGTTGCCCAGATCGCCCATCGGCATGACCTCGATAAAGGTCAGGTCCATGTCGCGCTCCGCGCACCAGGCGACGAGGTCGAAGAGTTCCTCCTCGTTGAAGCCCTTGAGCGCGACGGTGTTGATCTTGACGTGCAGGCCCGCCGTCCGGGCGGCGTCGATCCCCTTCATCACCTGCGGCAGGCGGCCCCAGCGGGTGACGCGGGAGAACTTCGCCTCGTCGAGCGTGTCGAGGGAGATGTTCACCCGCCGCACGCCGGCGTCGTGGAGATCCTGCGCGAAGCGGTGGAGCTGGGAGCCGTTGGTAGTGAGCGTCAGCTCGTCGAGCGCGCCGCTGTCCAGATGCCGGCCCATGGCCCGGAAGAAGGTCATGATGTCGCGGCGGACCAGCGGCTCGCCGCCGGTGATCCGCAGCTTGCGGACGCCCAGCGACACGAAGGTCGAGCACATCCGGTCGAGCTCCTCCAGTGTCAGAAGCTCCTTCTTCGGCAGGAACTGCATGTTCTCCGACATGCAATAGACGCAGCGGAAGTCGCACCTGTCGGTGACGGACACGCGGAGATACGAAATCGCGCGCTGGAACGGGTCGATCAGCGGATTTGTCATGCGAGGAAACCTATGACCCCGTCAGAGGGGCAACAAGGGCCTTTGGCCGTTGTTTCGGGGCCTTGGCGGGTCTACGCTGAGCCCATGCGATTGGTTTCGTTCCCGGCTGCAATGGCGCTCCTTCTGCTCGGAGCCTGCGCGGAGGTCTCGGCGGTCCGGGACCGCCTGTCGGGCGGCGAAGAATCGGAGGTCGCCCCGGAGACGCCGCCGGATATCGCCGACGTGGTGGCCGCCCCGCCGCCCCGTTCCGGTGCCAACACCGCCGATGCGCTCGACACCACGACCGAGGAGCAGCGCGCCGCGGCGACGGCGGCGCCCGAAAGCGAGGGGCAGGCGCTGGGAGAGGTCACGGCCTCCCTCGGCGATCCCACCGATCCGGGGATCTGGATGCGCACCGGGCTCGTCTCCTCGCGCCAGTCGGGCCGCGTGGAGGTGGCGGACACGGGCCGGACCGCGACCGTGGAGCTCATCCCGCTCGACGGCGACGGCGGGGCGCAGCTTTCGCTCGCGGCGATGCGCATCCTGCAGGTGCCGCTGACCGAGCTGCCGAGCGTCAGGGTGTTCCGGCAGTAGAGGCGAGGACCCGGCGGGACCCCGCCGCAAGGGGCGCGCCCCGGATGCGCGGACCGGGGCCGATCCGGGTGCCGTCAGGCGAAGGCGAAGCTGTCCGTCGTCAGGTCGTCGGCATCGAGGCCGACGAGGCGCAGGCGATGATCGCCCCATTCCAGTTCCGCGAAGGGGTTGCCGTCGCGCGTTCCCCCGCCGAGAGCGATCTGGCCGGCATCGTCGATACCGGAAAATCGCAGCAGATCGGTTCCGGCATCGAAATCCGCGATGCGGTCGACCTCGGCCCGTCCGGCATCCTCGAACGCGAACAGGTCGCTGCCGGGGCCGCCGACCAGATGGTCGTTGCCGCGTCCGCCAACGATCCGGTCGTCGCCGGAGCCGCCGGTCAGGAGGTCGTTTCCGCTTCCGCCCTTCAGGACATCCGCGCCTGCCCCCCCGACCAGCCGGTCGTTGCCCTGTTCTCCCCAGATTTGATCGTTGCCGCTCCCGGCCAGGACGATATCGTTGCCGCGCCCCGCCGTGGCGCGGTCGTCGCCGCCGAAGGTCCGGATCTCCTCGTCGATCTGCAGGCCGACCATGTGATCGCGCCCCGCGGTGCCGCGGAAGATCCAGTCGCTCGGGGGGGTCACGTCGTCGACGATGTCGCGCCAGCTCGTGAACCCCACGGCCTCCCGGCTGTCGATGCCGACGGGAAGCAGGTCTTCCGGCTCGCCTCCCGCCGCGTGGAGGAGGGCGCCGACGAAGGCGTTGGAGTTCTCGTTCAGGAGATCGTACTGGTAGTCGGCCCGCTCCAGACGCTGCGCGTATTTCACCATGATCGCCCAGGCCCGGTCATCGGTGGCGTCGGGGAAATCGAGCGCCGTGCTCGAGCGTTCCCGCGGGGTCTCGCCGTCGCGGTCATCCGCCGAGTCCGCCATCGGCACGTTCGCCTCGATCTGCATGTCCCCGAAGGGCCAGAACTTCGAGGCGGGTCCCGAGCGCAGGACGTATTCGTCGCCGTTGGTGTCGCGGAAGACCAGATAAAGGTGTTCCGAGACCGGAAGGCCGAAGGATCGTGCCTTGTCCGCCTCGATGAAGATCTCGCCGCTCATGTAGGCTTTTCTCCCTCCTGCCACTCGGTACGCGCACGCGGGCGGCTTCCCCGATCCGTGTCGCCCGGCTGCCCTGCCCAGCCGAAGCGAGAGGGCACCGGGCCGCGGCGCCGGGCATTGACCGAGGTCAAGACGGACCGGCTTTCGCGGCGCGGCCGGTCAGGTCCGGCGGCCCTTCATCAGGTCGTCGATGGCGCGGAGCGTGGCGAGGAGGTCGGCCATCCGATCCACAGGGATCATGTTGGGCCCGTCCGAGGGGGCGTTGTCGGGGTCTTCGTGGGTCTCGATGAAGAGCGCCGCCACCCCGACGGCGCAGGCGGCGCGGGCCAGGACCGGGGCGAATTCGCGCTGGCCGCCGGAGGTGGCGCCCTGTCCGCCGGGCTGCTGCACCGAATGGGTGGCGTCGAAGACGACCGGATACCCCGTCCGCGCCATGATCGGCAGGGCGCGGAAATCGGAGACGAGGGTGTTGTAGCCGAAGGAAGCGCCGCGCTCGCAGAGCAGGATGCGCTCGTTGCCGGTGGAGGCGATCTTGGCGGCGACGTTTTCCATGTCCCAGGGCGCGAGGAACTGGCCCTTCTTGACGTTGATCGCCGCGCCGGTCTCGCCGGCGGCGAGCAGCAGGTCGGTCTGGCGGCAGAGAAAGGCCGGGATCTGGATGATGTCGCAGGCCTGGGCGGCCGGCGCGCAATGGTCGGGCAGGTGCACGTCGGTCAGGACCGGGCAGCCGAACTCCGCGCCGATCTTCGACAGGATCGACAGCCCCTCCTCCATCCCCAACCCGCGTTGCGAGCCGAGCGACGAGCGGTTCGCCTTGTCGTAGCTGGCCTTGAAGACGAAGCGGGTGCCGGTGGGCGCGCAGGCCTCGGCGATGCGCTCGGCCATCATCCGCGCATGGTCGAGGCTTTCGAGCTGGCAGGGACCGGTGAGGAGCGCGATGGGGGCGTCGCCGCCGATCTCGATGTCTCGGATTGTGACGCTCACGTCTCGATCTCCCTCAGGGCCTGTTCGATCCGGGACACGTCGCCCGGGTTGTTGAGCTCCCAGAAGACCCGGTCGCGGCCCTCCACCTCGACGCAGGCGATGGGCCAGCCGTGCTCCAGGAAGCGCAGCTGTTCCAGGCCTTCCAGCCGCTCCAGCGTGCCCTCCGGCAGCGCGCCGTAGGCGGCGAGCGCGGCTCGCGTATAGGCGTAGACGCCGACATGGTGGAAGACCGGGATCGCATCGGGCGCGACCTTCGCGGGGTCGAGCCAGGGGATCACCTCCTTGGAGAAGTAGAGCGCGCGGCCCTTCGCGTCGAAGACCGCGGTGGTGCCGCCGACGCGGCCGGCGCGCCGGTCCTCGACGAAATGGCCGTAGGTGGTGGCGTCGCAGCGCAGGACGGGCGTGGCGACCGGGCTCTCGCCCTGCGCCATGGCGGCGATCAGCCCCTCGACGAACCAGGGCGGGGTGAGCGGCGCGTCGCCCTGCAGGTTCACGATCACGTCGGCCTCGATGCCGCCCGCCGCGATGGCGGCGGCGCATCGCTCGGTGCCGTTGCGGCAGGTCTCCGGGGTCAGGATGACGGAACCGCCGAAGCCCTCGCAATGGGCGGCGATGCGGGCGTCGTCGGTGCAGACATGGATCTCGGGCGTGCCGGCGACGCGGCCGGCGGCCTCCCAGGTGAGGCGGATGAGCGACTTTCGCGATCCGTCGGGCAGGGCGAGCTTGGCCAGCGGCTTGCCGGGGAATCGCGAGGAGGCGTGGCGGGCGGGGATCAGGATAGCGGTGCGCATCAGGCGACGCCCGCGCGTAGCAGGTCGTGGACGTGGAGGATGCCGACCGGGCGGCCGCCCTCGTCGGCGACGATCAGGACCGAGATGCGGCGCGCCTGCAGGATCGCCATCGCCTCGGCGGCCAGCGTGTCGGGCGCGACGGTGACCGGATCGGCATTGGCCACGTCGCCGGCGGTTCGCGTCATCAGGTCGGCCATGTTGCGGCGCAGGTCGCCGTCGGTGACGACGCCGGCGAGCCGGCCGCCCGCATCGGTGACAGCGGCGATGCCGAAGCCCTTGGAGGTCATCACGATCAGCGTCTCCCCCATCGGGGTGTCGCGGGCGACGAGGGGCAGCGCTTCGCCGCCATGCATGAGTCCGCCCACGCGGGCGAGCTGGGCGCCGAGCTTGCCGCCCGGATGGAAGACCGAGAAGGTCTCGGCGGTGAAGCCGCGCTCCTCCATCAGCGCGACGGCGAGCGCGTCTCCGAGCGCCAGCGCCAGCGTGGTGGAGGTGGTGGGGGCCATGCCCATCGGGCAGGCCTCCGGCGCGTCCGGCAGGACCAGGGCATGGGTGGCGGCGCGCGCGAGGGTGGACCCGGCGCGGCCGGTGATGGCGACGATCGGGATGGCGAAGCGGCGGCAATAGGCGATCATGTCGCCGAGTTCGGCGGTCTCGCCGGAATTCGACAGCATCAGGCAGATGTCGCCCGAGCCGATCATGCCGAGATCGCCGTGGCTCGCCTCCGTGGGATGGACGAAGAGCGAGGGCGTGCCGGTGGAGGCGAAGGTGGCCGAGATCTTGCGGCCGACATGGCCGGACTTGCCGACCCCGGCGACGACCACCCGGCCGGGCGCGGCGCGGATGGCGCGGAGCGCTGCGGCGAAGGCTGCGGGCAGGTCGCCGGCCATGCGGCGGAGCGCCTCGGCTTCCGTCTCGAGGACCTTCCGCGCGGCGGCGAGGATCGTGGCGTCGTCGGTCATGGCCCCTCCTGTCGCGGCCTTCTCTACGCGGCGGGGCGAGGGGGGTCAAAGCCCGCCGGGCGGGCCGGAGGCTGCCGCATCGCGCCTGCATCCGGTGCGGAACGAGGGGGGTGGTGGGCGACCCAGGAATCGAACCTGGCGTGCGTCTCCGCGAGGGAGTTACAGTCCCCTGCCACACCTTGCGGCCTGTCGCCCATCGTGGCGGCGGAGGTATCTTCGGGGTCGGACTGCGTCAAGCCGAATTTCGCTTGAACCCGCGGCCCGCGCGGCGCAGGCAGCGGGGATGGCGAAGAAACCGACCTGGGTGGTGGAGAAGGAGCGGGCGCGGCGCGCGGGCGCGCGCGAGACGGTCTGGCTCTTCGGCCTTCATGCAGTGCGCGACGCGCTGCAGAACCCCGCGCGGGAGAAGCTGCGGCTGGTGGCGACGACGAACGCGCTCGGCCGGCTGGGCGCGGCTGTGGCGGAATCCGGGATCGAGCCGGAAGAGGCCGATGCGCGCAGGTTCCCCGCGCCGCTCGACCCCGGATCGGTGCATCAGGGCGCGGCGCTCGAGGTCAGGCCGCTGGACTGGGGACGGCTCGAGGACGTGGCGCTCGGCGGCGGCGGGCCGGTGGTGGCGCTCGACCGGGTGACGGACCCGCACAATGTGGGCGCCATCCTGCGCTCCGCGGAGGTGTTCGGGGCGCGGGCGGTGATCGCGCCGGCGCGACATTCGGCGCCGGAGACCGGAGCGCTCGCCAAGGCCGCCTCCGGCGCGCTCGAGCGGCAGCCCTATCTCCGGGTCGGCAATCTCGCCGAGGCGCTCGCGCGGCTGCGGGAGACGGGGTTCTACTGCCTCGGGCTCGACGGCGAGGGCGAGACCGGACTCGGCGGCGGCGCCGCGGAGGCCGGCTCGCGGCCGCTCGTCCTCGTGCTAGGCGCTGAAGGGCCGGGCCTGCGGGCGCGGACGCGGGAGAGCTGCGACCGGCTGGTGCGGATCGAGGCGGCGGGGCGGTTCGGATCGCTCAACGTGTCGAACGCGGCGGCGGTGGCGCTCTATGCGATCACGCGAGCTTGAGGCGTTCACGATCGCGCGACGCAATCTTTCGGCGAACCTGTTGCCCTCCCACATCACTCCCAGCGCTAGATGCGGAACGTCTGGCGCGGATCACTGTCCCTCGTTCCACCACTTCGCCCGGGCTCGCGCCCGGGCGATTTTTTTTCGTGACATTCATTTGCGGCATTTTCGGGTGGCACCGGCCGCGCGTCCGCGCGATGCTCCGCCCATGACCGATGCCGATCTCCGCCGGATCCTGACGCGCGTGACCTCCATCGCCTGTCTCGGCGTCTCGGCGAATTCCGTCCGTCCCAGCCACTACGTCGCGCGCTACCTGTCGCGGCGGGGCTACCGCGTGGATCCGGTCAATCCCGGACTCGCCGGCGAGACGCTGTTCGGCCGGGAGGTGGTGGGCGGCCTCGCGGACCTGCCCGGCGACGTGCAGATGCTCGACGTGTTCCGCCGCTCCGAACACGTGCCGGGGATCGTGGAGGAGGCGCTCGAGGTGATGCCGGCGCTGGAGGTGATCTGGATGCAGATCGGCGTGGTGCACGAGGCGGCCGCGGAGACGGCGCGGGCGCGGGGCATCGAGGTGGTGATGGACCGCTGTCCGAAGATCGAGCACCAGCGGCTCTTCGGCGAGCTTCGCATGGGCGGGTTCGCCACCGGCATCATCTCCTCGAAGCTCGGCTAGAGGGCCTTCGGGAAGATCACCGCCGCGCCGAGGGCGATGAGGCAGAAGCCGAGCGTGTGGTTCCAGTTGAGCCGCTCGCCGAGCCAGGTGACCGCGAAGCCCGAGAAGACGAGGAGCGTGACGACCTCCTGGATGGTCTCCGGCTCCGCCGCCGACCAGACGCGGTGGCCGATGCGGTTGGCGGGCACGGCGAGGCAGTAGTCCAGCAGCGCGATGCCCCAGCTGGTCAGGATCATCGGACCGAGGGGGCTGCGGGCCACTTCAGGTGGCCGTACCAGGCGACCGCCATGAAGAGGTTCGCAGGGTCAGCAGCGGGACCGGCGCCAGGGCGGGCCAGAGAGGGCCCCTTCAGCGCCGCGCCTTCTCGTCGTGGCCGGAGACGCCTTCCCGGCGGGCGAGCTCGGCCTCGATGTCGGAGAGCGTGACGCCGCGGGCGGCGCACATGACGAGGAGATGGTAGAGCACGTCCGCGGCCTCCGCGGTCAGGCGGCCGGGATCTCCCTTCACCGCCTCGATGACCGCCTCCACCGCCTCCTCGCCGAACTTCTCGGCGCATTTCTCGGGGCCGCGCGCGAGCAGCGTCGCGGTCCAGCTGGTGCCCGGATCGGCCGACCGGCGGGCCTCCACGGTGGCGGCGAGGCGGGAGAGGGCGGTGTCGCTCATGCGGGCCTCACGGCGATGCCGGCGGCGGCCATGTGCGCCTTGGCCTCGGCGATGGTGTATTCGCCGAAATGGAAGATCGAGGCGGCGAGCACCGCCGATGCGCCGCCCTCGGTCACGCCCTCGACGAGGTGGTCGAGGGTGCCGACGCCTCCGCTCGCGATCACCGGCACCGGCACGGCATCGGAGATGGCGCGGGTGAGCGGCAGGTTGAAGCCGGCCCGCGTGCCGTCGCGGTCCATCGAGGTCAGCAGGATCTCTCCCGCGCCCTTCGCCACGATTGTGCGGGCGAAGTCCACCGCGTCGATGCCCGTGGGCCGGCGGCCGCCATGGGTGAAGATCTCCCATCGTCCCGGCGCGACGGTCTTGGCGTCGATGGCGACGACGATGCACTGGGCGCCGAACCGGTCGGCGGCCCGGGCTACCACGTCGGGGTCGGCGACGGCGGCGGAGTTGAAGCTTACCTTGTCGGCGCCGGCAAGCAGCAGGTCGCGCACGTCGTCGGCGGTGCGGACGCCGCCGCCGATGGTGAGCGGCATGAAACACTGCTCCGCCGTGCGGCGGGCGAGCTCGAACATCGTGCCGCGATTCTCGTGCGTGGCGTGGATGTCGAGGAAGCAGAGCTCGTCGGCGCCGGCGGCGTCGTAGGCGCGCGCCGCCTCCACCGGGTCGCCGGCGTCGCGCAGACGGGTGAAGTTCACGCCCTTGACCACGCGGCCCTCGGCGACGTCGAGGCAGGGAATGAGGCGGGTCTTCAGCATGGGGGTCTGTTAGCGTGGGCGGGCCCCGGCGGAAAGGGGAACCGGGAGGCGGGGCGCGACACCGAACGCAGAGGAGAGAGAGCGATGCGTCATGCACTGATTGCGACGGCGATTCTGGCCGCGGGCCCGGCGCTGGCGGATTTCGAGAGGATGCAGGCGGAGGGCAGCGTGGACGATGCCTTCTCCCGCCTCGAGAACGCGGTGGAGGCCGCCGGCGCCACGGTCTTCGCCAGCGTCGATCACGGGCAGGGGGCGGCGGATGCGGGGCTCGAGCTCGAGCCGAGCAAACTGCTGATCTTCGGCAATCCCGTGCTCGGCACGCCGGTGATGCAGGCCGATCCGATGGCCGGCCTGGTCCTGCCGCTGAAGATGCTGGTCTATGCGCAGGACGGCCAGACCTATGTCGCCTACGAGGAGGTCGAGGGGATGCTCGACGATCTCGACGTCGGGGACGATCTCGAGGTGATTGGCAAGATGGAGGGCGCGCTCGAGAGCTTCGCGGCGGCGGCTGCGGGCGGCAGCTAGCCCGCCAACGCGGCCAGCGCCTCGCGCAGGTCGAGCGCGCCGTCGTAGAGCGCGCGGCCGGAGATGGCCCCGGCGATCACGCCGGTGTCGCGGAGCGCGCGCAGATCGGCGAGCGAGGAAACGCCGCCGCTGGCAATGACCGGGATCGTGACGCTGCGGGCCAGCGCCTCGGTCGCGGCGATGTTCGGGCCGCCCATGGCGCCGTCGCGGTCGATGTCGGTGTAGACGAGGGCGGCGACGCCGGCATCCTCGAACTCAAGCGCCAGATCGGCGGCCAGGCGGTCGGTCTTCTCCGCCCAGCCGCGGGTGGCGACGCGGCCGTCGATGGCGTCGAGCCCGACGGCGATGCGGCCGGGGAAGGCGCGAGCCGCGTCCCGCACCAGTCCGGGATCCTCCACCGCGACGGTGCCGAGGATCACCCGGGCGAGCCCCTTGCCGAGCCAGGTCTCGATCGTCGCCATGTCGCGGATGCCGCCGCCGAGCTGGACCGGGACGGAGACGCGCGCCAGGATCGCCTCCACGGCGGCGGCATTGACCGGGCGCCCCGCGAAGGCGCCGTTGAGATCGACGAGGTGCAGCCATTCGCAGCCCGCCGCCTCGAAGCGCGCGGCCTGGCGGGCGGGATCGTCGCCGAACACCGTCGCGGAGTCCATGTCGCCCTTGAGGAGGCGGACGCACTGGCCGTCCTTGAGGTCGATGGCGGGGTAGAGGATCATGGCGTGTCCGTCCGGTCTGTCGCGCTGGCCCCGTCTGTGCCACCGCGCCGACCGGATTGCCAATGCGACGCACCGTCAGGCTTGGCAGGGGCGGCGCGCGGTCGTTGGCTGTCCGCGAAACGATGCGGAGGACAACCATGAGACGATTCGCTCTCGCCTGTGTGGCGATGCTCGGCCTCGCCGGCGCGGCCGAGGCTGCCGATCCGGTGCTCGGCACCTGGAAGACGCAGGCCGACGACAACGGCAAGTTCGGCCTGGTGGCGCTGTCTCCGTGCGGGGAGCGGATCTGCGGGACGATCACCCGCGCCTACGGGCCGTCCGGGGAGCCCATCGCCTCGCCTACCGTGGGCCGGCGGATGATCTGGGACATGGTGCCGGCCGGCGGCGGCGCCTATGTCGACGGCAAGATCTGGGCGCCGGACCGCGACAAGACCTACAATTCCAGGATGACGCTCGAGGGCGACCTGCTGCGCGTCGAGGGCTGCGTCCTCGGCTTCTGCCGCGGCCAGACCTGGGCCCGGCTGCGCTAAGGGAACGCCCCGCGCCCGGCCCGTGTTTGCCTTCCGAACCATCACCGGCGAGGAGGACAGGCCATGCCGATCGTGCAGACGACGGACAAGACGGAACTCTACGTGAAGGATTGGGGAGAGGGGCGCCCGGTGGTCCTGATCCATGGCTGGCCGCTCAACGCCGACAGCTGGGAACACCAGGCGCTGGCGCTGACCGAGGCGGGCTACCGCGTGATCGCCTATGACCGGCGCGGGTTCGGCCGGTCGGGCCAGCCGTTCAAGGGCTACGATTACGACACGATGGCCGACGATCTGGGCTCCGTCATCCAGGCGCTCGACCTGCGCGACGCCACGGTCTGCGGCTTCTCCATGGGCGGCGGCGAGGTCAGCCGCTACATTTCGCGGCACGGCACGCAGAAGCTCCGGCAGGCGGCGCTGATCTCCTCGATCGCGCCGTTCATGAAGAAGACCGGCGACAACGAGAACGGGGTGGACGAGAGCGTCTTCGGCCAGATGAAGGACGGCGTGCGCAAGGACCGGGCCGCCTTCATGAAGGATTTCATCCCCGGATTCTACGGCAACGATGTCAGCCAGGGGGTCATGGACTGGACCTGGAGCATGGCGATGATGGCCTCGCCCAAGGCCACGCTCGACTGCATCGACGCCTTCGGCCAGACCGATCTCCGGCCCGACATGCAGGCCTTCGACATCCCGACTCTCGTGGTCCACGGCACCGGGGACGACGTGGTGCCGATCGACACGGCCGGGCGCGCGGCAGCGAAGGCGATCAAGAAGTCGACGCTGAAGGAATACGAGGGCGCGCCGCACGGGCTGACCGCCACCCATGCCGAACAGCTCAACCGAGACCTCCTGGACTTCCTGAAAGGGTGAGCGGCGTCCCGGAAACGCGCCAGTGGCGCGTTTCAGCCGCGAACGGGCGGAGCCCCGGCAAAGCGGCGTCCCGGAAACGCGCCAGTGGCGCGTTTCAGCCGCGAACGGGCGGAGCCCCGGCAAAGCGGCGTCCCGGAAACGCGCCAGTGGCGCGTTTCAGCCGCGAACGGGCGAAGGCCCGGGAAACACCGAAGGCCTTTGGCACCGGATGAAGACGGCACCGCAAGACCTCGGCAATCCAGAAAAAAAGGGCGGCCTCGCGGCCGCCCTTTTCCGTGGTTCGGCGGGGCCTCAGAGGCCCTTGCAGTTCGCGTAGAAGGTGACGGTGGCCGGCCAGTCGGAGAAGACGCCGGCGACGCCCACGTCTTCGGCCAGCACGTCGAGCACGGTGTAGTAGTCGCCCGCGTTCTGGATCGCGTCCGCGACGCTGTGGTAGTACCAGCCGCCGCCGTCGGTCAGCGGGCCGGAGCGTTCGAGGCTCCAGGCGATGATGCCGATGTCGTTCTCCTTCAACGCCTTGGCAAGCTCGGACGGGACCATCTCGCCCTGATCGTCGAGGGTGACGAGGAACGGGATGCCGGGGGCCACGTAATTGACGCCCTGCGCCTTCAGCTCGGCCGGATCGAAGCCCCAGGTCGCGGGATCCATGCCGTCGAGCCCCTCGATCGAGCTGTCGTCGATGAGATAAACCGCCTGCTTGCCGAATTCGGGCTCGTTCTCGATCCAGTAGAGGATGTCGTCGAAGAGGAAGCTCTGCGGCCAGACGCGGGACGGGTCGATGCCCGCCGACTTGTACTCGTCGATCAGCTTCTGCGCGTAGTCGCCCTGGCTCATGCCGTCATAGGGCATCTCGACCACGGGGGTCTTGAGCTCCGGCGTGAAGTCGGCGCCGAGGCTGTCGAAGAGCTCGATCAATTCGGCATGGGTCATCTGGTGGGTGCCGTTCTCGTAGGCCGTGGTCCGCCACGAGGGGACGCCGCCCTGGAACGCCTCCGCCGTCCGGGCGGTGGGGTCGCTCGAATCCATCTTCGCATCGAGGGTCATGAACTCGTCGAGCGTCAGGTCGGAGGTGCGGCACTCGGCGCCGGCCTCCGTGTCGCCCTCGGCCGGCGTGAAGCCGGAGGTGCACTTGGAGGCCAGATCGGTGGTCAGGATGTTCGTCGTGGTCGCGAGATCGTCCTGCGCGTGGCGGCAGACGAGCTCCTTGTCGGCGGTGAAGGTCACGTCGCATTCGAGGATGCCGGCCCCCATCCGCGCCGCGGCGCGGTTGCCCTCGACCGTGTGCTCGGGGAATTGCAGCGGCGCGCCGCGATGGCCGATCGAGAAGGCGGTGCGGCTCATCGGCTGGCCGAGACAGGCGGCGAGCTCGTCCTTCAGCGGGCCCTCCTCGAGCAGCTCGACGAGATATTGCGGCCGCGCGCCGACATCGATCGTCTCGCCGCCGCCGTCTTGCTGGGCGGCGAAGGCGGGCAGCGCCGCGAGGAGCGCGGCGGCTCCGGTCAGGATGCGGGTCACCATTACGTCATCTCCCTCTGTGCTGGGCTGGAAGCGACACTCGCCCCCCGTGCGGTCCCAGTTCTGGGACAAGGACATGACAGAATGGTGATGCGACGGATAGGGGGCCTCGCGGCGCTTTCGGCCGTCCGGTCGGGCCGGCGCGACGCGCGGCGGGCCTACATGAAGCCCAGTTCGAGGCGCGCCTCGTCGGACATCATGTCCATGCCCCAGGGCGGGTCCCAGGTGATCTGCACGTCGACCTGCTTCACCCCCGGCAGGGGCTCGATCGCGTCGGCGACCCAGCCGGGCATCTCGCCGGCCACCGGGCAGCCCGGGGCGGTCAGGGTCATGGTGACGTCGACGGCGTTCTCCTGGTCGATCTCGATCGTGTAGACGAGGCCGAGATCGTAGATGTTGACCGGGATTTCGGGGTCGTAGACCGTGCGGCAGGCCTCGACGATCCGTTCGTGCAGCGGATGGTCGGTGGAGGACGGCTTGATGAGCGGCGCGCCTTCGAGCTGATCGATCTCGGACATGACGTTTCCTTCCGAATGGCCGACAGAAGACATAAGGAATTCCGGGCGGGGCGTCCAGTGCCTCAGCCGCCGGTTCCGGCCACCGCCTCGGGCAGGACGGTCCTGCCGGATTCGGCCTGCAGGTCCTGCGCGGACTTCAGGATGCGCTCCTGCATGCGCCGCTCGGTGCTCCAGGTCTCGGTCGGGTCCTCGACCCGGAACTGGAAGCGCACGGTGATGCCGAGCGCGTCCTGGGACATCACCCAGGCATGGGCGCTGTCCTTGTCGGGGATCAGCGGCTCGTCCTCGACGAGGCCGCGGAAGCGGGTCTGCATGGCGGCGAGATCGGCGGTCTGGGCGAAGGTGACGGGGACGTGGCAGGTCATGCCGCCATCGACCATGGACCAGTTCTCGAACTGGTCGTTGACGAAGCTGCTGACCGGCACGATCAGCCGGTTGTCCTTCATCGTCTTGAGCTGGACGAAGGTGAAGTGGATGCGTTCCACGGTGGCGTATTCGCCGTCGAAGACCACCTGGTCGCCGATCCGCGCCGAGCGGTTGATGGCGATCTGCAGCGAGGCGAGGATGTTGCCGAGAACGTGCCGGGCCGCGAAGCCGATGACCAGGGTGAGCGCCCCGGCGGAGGCCAGAAGCGAGAAGCCCAGCGTGCGGAAGAGGTTCGCGGAGGCGAGCACGATGCCGATGCCGAGGACGAACCCCGCGACGAGAAGCGCCCGCCGGCCCGCCGTCAGGAGCGTGGCATAGGTCCGCGCGGTGGAGTGATCGGGATCGGCGAGCTTGTCGGCGTCGAAGGTCACGATCCGGTCGAGCAGGGTGTCGAGGACGGACACCGCAAAGAGCAGGATCGCGACCACGTAGCCGATCAGGATCATCGGCGTGAGCACCGAGGCGATCGTCGCCGAGACGGAGAAGATGACGAGCGCGGCGTAGAGGATGACCGTGGTGCAGACGACGATGATCGAGGGCCAGCGCACGGCGTGGAGGAAGATGCGGGCGCGCAGGCCCGTGGCCCGCGCCGAGAGCGCGTGGAACAGGCGGCGGGTCAGCGCGCCGGCGATCCAGGCGGCGAGGAAGGCGAGGGGCAGGCCGACGAGCTCCCAGAGCTTGAGGCCCAGCAGCGTCTCCCGCTTCATCCACGGCGGCAGCGCCCGCTCCATCCGGGTCGGCCCGTAGCGGTCGTAGAGCGCGGGGATCTGATCGACGGTGCGGTTCGAGAACACCCAGACCGGATCGCCCTCCGCGGGCCGCACCCGGTTGAGGCGGATCGCGGCCTCGCGCGCGCCCTCGTCGATCACGCCGATGAGGAGCGAGCGGCGCGGCTCGCCCGCCATCGCCACGGAGGAGCTTTGCCGCGCATCGAGCGCGTCGGGGCGTTCGAGGAGCTTGGCCCAGCTGATCACCGCGCGGCGGCGCAGGACGCTGCCGAGTTCGCGCGCGAGTTCCGGCCCGCGGCCGGATTGTTCGGCGGGGGGGATGTCGGCGAGGTTCAAGACATGGGCGGCGGCGGCGGCGTCGCCCCGGTCGAGCGCGTCGAGGAAGCTTTCCAGCGCCCCCTGCGGGGTGGCGAAATCCATCCAGTCCGGGCGCGGCGCGAGGCCGGGATTGAGCGCCTCGACACGGTAATAGGTGCCGGGCGGGTCGCCGCCCTCCTGCGCCGCGGCGAGGGTGGCGGCGAGGACGAAAAGGCAGGCGAGAGCGGCGCGAAGGCCGCGCGTCGCAGCCCTCATCCGACCTTGCTCCGGCGCGACTTGCGCGCCGGCACCGGACGGACCCGCTTCTCGATCATGTCGTAGAGGGCGCCGCAGAGATTCTTGCCGCTCGCCTTCTCCGCCCCTTCGAAACCCGGGGAGGAATTGACCTCGAGCACCTTCGGCCCTTCCGAGGAGCGCAGCAGGTCGACGCCGGCGAGCCCCAGGCCGAAGGCGCGGGCGGCGCGAACGGCGGTCTCGCGCTCGGCTTTGGTGATCTTCACCGGCGTCGCGGAGCCGCCCATATGCAGGTTGGAGCGGAACTCCCCCGGCGCGGCGGTGCGCTTGATCGCCGCCTCGACGCGGCCGCCCATGACGATGCAGCGGATGTCCTCGCCATTGGCCTCCTTGACGAATTGCTGGACCAGGAAATTCGCCTTCAGGCCGCGGAAGGCGTCGATGACGCTCTCGGCGGCCTTCTTCGTCTCGGCCAGGACGACGCCCTTGCCCTGCGTCGATTCCAGCAGCTTCACGATCAGCGGCGCCGAGCCCACGAGACCGATGAGGTTGGTGGTGTCCTTGGGGCTCGAGGCGAAGGCCGTCACCGGCATCCCGATCTTCTGACGGGCGAGGACCTGATGGGCATGGAGCTTGTCGCGGCTGGCGGTGATGCCGGCGGAGCCGTTCAGGCACCAGGTGCCGATGGTCTCGAACTGGCGCACGATGGCGGTGCCGTAGGGGGTGATCGAGGCGCCGATCCGGGGGATCACCGCGTCGTAGCGGGGCAGGCGCTTGCCGTCGTAATGAATGTCGGGCGCGAGCGGGTTCAGGGTCATGTAGCAGCGCAGGGTGTCGATCACCTCGACCGCATGGCCGCGCGCCTCGCCCTCCGCGATGATCCGCCGCGTCGAGTAATTGTGACTCTCGCGGCTCAGGACGGCGATGCGCAGCGCCCGGTCGGGGGCGACCTCGCGCACGCGTGCGGAGTGATAGACCTCGTAGCCGATCTGCGGCTGGCAGAAGCTGTCGCCGGGGGCGATGACCGCGTCCTCGGGGATGCCCTGGCGGCCGAGGAGCATCCGGTACTGCATGGCGGCCCGGTCGGTCAGGGTCACGTCCGCCGGCCAGACGCGGTCGCCCATCCGCATCCGGGAGCCGACGACGTAGCGCAGCTCGGACTCGCCGTTCGAGGAGGTCACCTCGCGACGGTCGACGATCTGCGCCGAGCAGGGGATGGCGAGAATCCGTCCGGTTCGGCACCGGATAGACGAGGAAGCGCACCTTGGGCTTGGAGGCGGGGCCGAAGGGCTCGATCTCGAAGGCGTGGAGCGCGGAGGTCCGCGCGCCGGTGTCGATCTTGGCCTTGAGCGCGGGCAGGCCGAGATCAGGCAGCGCCACCCATTCCTCCCAGCCGAGGCGCAGGGGGTCTGTCATGTCGGTGTCCTCCGGATGTCTCGGGCTTGGATGCCACGGGCGGGGAACAAAGGCAAAAGGACTGGCGGGGTTCCGTGCTCTCTGGTCAGGTGGCGCCATGAGCGGGGAGGACCAGCACGAATACTGGGGCGGCGCCGGCGGGAGGCGCTGGGCCTCGCTCGCCGAGCGGCTCGACCGGCATCACGCGGCGGTGACGGAGCTGCTGGTGGCGCGGGCCGCGCCGGTGCCGGGCGCGCGGGTGCTGGAGGTCGGGACCGGGCAGGGCACGCTGGCGCGGGCGCTGTCAGCGCGGGGCGCGGAGGTCCTTGCGGTGGACATCTCGCCGCCGCTGCTCGCGCTGGCGCGCCGGGCGCCGGCGGGCGTGCGCTTCGTGGAGGCGGATGCCGAGCGCGACGCAATCGGGCCGGGGGCCTTCGACCTGGTGGTGTCGCAATTCGGCGTGATGTTCTTCGGCGACAGCCGGGCGGGCTTCGCCAACCTGCGCCGCCAGGCCGCGCCGGCAGGCCGGCTCCTGTTCGCGGCCTGGGCGGCGGCCGAGGAGAATCCGTGGTTCGCGCTGCCCCGCGCGGCGGCGGCCCGGATCGTCGGCGACAAGCCGGACGATGCGGACGGGCCCGGCCCGATGCGGTTCCGCGAGATCGGCGCGGTCGAGCGGCTGCTGGCGGAGGCCGGTTGGCGCGACGCGCGGGGCGAGGCGGTGGCGCTCGAACTGACGCCGCCGGGGGGCCTCGCCGGGGCGGCGGACTTCGCCACCCGGATGGGGGGCGCGAGCGCGATCCTGACCCATCACGGCGCGGGCGAGTCGGAGCGGCGGGCGGTGGAGGAGGAGATCGGGCGCGCGCTGGCGCCGTTCGAGCGGAACGGGGAGATGCGGGTTCCGGCGCGGATCAACATCTTCGAGGCGCGGGCCTGAGCCCTTGCACCCCCGCGCCGGGCCGCTAGAGACGCGGAGCATGAGCCGGTTCTCCTTCACCCTTCAGGCCACCGACGGGGCTGCCCGCCTGGGCGAGATCGCGACGCCCCGGGGCCGCATCCGCACGCCGGCCTTCATGCCGGTGGGCACCGCCGGGACGGTGAAGGCGATGCTGCCCGGGAGCGTCGCCGAGACCGGCGCCGACATCCTGCTCGGCAATACCTATCACCTGATGCTGCGGCCCGGCGCGGAGCGGATCGCGCGGCTCGGCGGGCTGCACCGGTTCATGAACTGGGAGCGGCCGATCCTCACCGATTCGGGCGGCTTCCAGGTGATGAGCCTCGCCGATCTCAGGACGCTCACCGAGAAGGGCGTCACCTTTCGCAGCCATGTCGACGGGTCGCGGCACGTGCTCAGCCCCGAGCGGTCGATGGAGATCCAGCGGCTCCTCGGCTCCGACATCGTGATGGCCTTCGACGAATGCCCGAAACTGCCCGCCGAGGAGGCCGAGGTGGCGCGCGCCATGCGGCTCTCGATGCGCTGGGCGGCACGGTCGAAGGCGGCCTTCGGCGACCGGCCGGGCCATGCGCTCTTCGGCATCCAGCAGGGGGGCGTCTCGCGCGAGCTTCGGGAGGAATCGGCCGGGGCGCTCCGTGCGATCGGCTTCGACGGCTATGCGGTCGGCGGGCTGGCGGTGGGAGAGGGGCAGGCGGCGATGTTCGGCGTGCTGGACCATGCCTGCGACATGCTGCCCGCCGGAAGCCCGCGCTACCTCATGGGGGTGGGCAAGCCGGACGACATCGTCGGCGCGGTGAAGCGCGGCATCGACATGATGGATTGCGTGCTGCCGTCGCGCTCGGGGCGGACCGGGCAGGCCTTCACCCGGCGCGGCGTGGTGAATCTAAAGAACGCGCGCCACGCCGACGATCCCCGGCCGCTGGACGCGGACTGCAGCTGCCCGGCCTGCCGGTCCTATTCCCGCGCCTATCTGCACCATGTCTTCCGGGCGGGCGAGATGATCTCGGGAATGCTGCTGACCTGGCACAACCTGCACTACTTCCAGGAGATCATGGCCGGCATGCGGGCGGCCATCGCCGCGGGCGGATTCGACGCCTGGGAGACGGCGTTCCACGCAGCGCGGGCGGAGGGCGACATTCCGCGGCTGTCCTAGGCCCGGTCGCCGGTTCCGGCGCTCCGGCGACAGTCTCAGGCGACGCGCGCATCCGCGTCCCGGTCGGGATCGTTCTCGGGCAGGTCGTCCTCTTCCTCCAGATCCTCGTCGAAGGCGCGCCGGCTGCGAAGCTCGTCGTACTTGGCCGAGAGCGCGCTCTCGAGCTCGGCGTTCAGCGCCCGGGCGCGCTCCATGTAGGGCTCGTTCTTGGAGATCGGCACGCCGGGCTTCCACAGCTCGGCCAGTTCGCGCAGCGCCGAGCGGTCGACCTTGAAGAAGGCGCGTTCCAGCTCCGCCGCCTCGAACTCGCTGAGACCGATATTCTCCAGCACGTAGCGGCCGGCGCGGAGCGAGCTGTCGAACACTTCGCGGACGATGTCGTCGGCGCCGGCGCGGTAGAGCTCGTAGACGTGGTTGCGGTCGTAGGCGCGGGCGATGATGTGGAGGTCTGGCCGCGCCTTGCGGGCGTATTTCACCAGCGCGGTCACGTTCTGCGGCTCGTCCATGGTGCAGACCAGCACCTTGGCGCTGTCGAGGCCGGCGGCATGCAGCAGCTCGGGCCGAGTCGGATCGCCGAAGAAGCCCTTGAAGCCGAACTTCCGCATGAGCTGGATCGTGTCGAGGTCGTGGTCGAGCACGGTGGTGTCGTAGCCGGCGAGCTGCAGCATGCGGTTCACCACCTGGCCGAAGCGGCCGATGCCGGCGATGATGATCGGCGACTGCTCGTCGATCTCGTCGGCCTCCGGCTGGGTCGAGGCCATGCCCTCGCTCAGGCGCCTGTTGATCTGCTCCCAGACGATGAAGAAGAGCGGCGTCAGCAGCATGGACATGGCGATGACGAGCAGGACGAGCTCGCTGAGCCGGCTGGTGATGACTCCGGTCTGCAGGGAGAAGGAGGTCAGCACGAAGCCGAACTCGCCCGCCTGGCAGAGACCGAGGGTGAAGAGCCAGCGGTTGCGCCGCCCGAGCTCGGACATGTGCGCCAGCGCGTGCAGGACCGCGCCCTTGACCGCCATGAGCAGGAGCGTGAGGCCGAGGATCACGAAGGGCTTCTCGAAGAACAGCGAGAACGATATGCCGGCGCCCACGGTGATGAAGAAAAGGCCGAGAAGCAGCCCCTTGAACGGCTCGATGTCGGATTCGAGCTCGTGGCGGAACTCGGAGTTGGCGAGCACCACGCCGGCGAGGAAGGCGCCGAGGGCGGGCGAGAGATTCACCAGCGTCATCACGAAGGAGATCGAGATGACGATGAGGAGCGCCAGCGCCACGTAGAGCTCCCTGAGCCGCGCGCGGTGGATATAGCGGAAGACCGGCCGGGTGCCGAAGACGCCGGCGACGACGATGGCGCCGATCGCGGCAAGAGTCAGCAGGGTGATGCCCCAGCCCGGCAGGTTCTCGATGATGTTGGAGACGCGTTCGGCGTGATCGCTCGCCGTGGTCTCGGCGCCGACGATGCCGCCCGATTCACCGGTTTCGCCGCCGTGGCTCCCGCCGCTCGAGGCGCCGCTGCCGAGAAGCGGCAGGAGCGCGAGCATCGGGATCACGGCAATGTCCTGGGTGAGCAGGACCGAGAACGAGGACCGCCCGCCCGCCGTCTGCATGAGCTGCTTCTCGTTCAGGGTCTGCAGCACGATGGCGGTGGAGGAGAGCGAGAAGATCATGCCGAGCGCCAAGGCCTGGTTGGCGGGCTGGCCGAGCAGGTAGGCGGCGCCGGTCACCAGCCCGACCGTGGCGAGAACCTGCACGCCGCCGAGACCCAGAAGCCGGTGGCGCATGTTCCACAGCGCCTTCGGCTCCAGCTCCAGGCCGATGAGGAAGAGCATCATCACCACGCCGAACTCGGCGAAGTGCTGGAGGTCCTGGGTTTCCGAGCCGACGAGGCCGAGCACCGGGCCGATCAGGATGCCGGCGGAGAGGTAGCCCAACACCGATCCGAGACCCAGCCGCGCGGCGATCGGCACCGCGATGACCGCGGCGCCGAGATAGATTAGGGCCTGGAACAGGAAGGATTCCATCTCGTCTCCATCATGCAGCCGTCGCGCGGCCGCCAACCGGGCCGGACTGTGGCCTGTCTAGTGGGCGCGCGGCCCGCCGCCTAGCCTTGTGGCAGGGTCAGGTCGATCGGCCGCCCGCCCTTCACGTATTGCAGCTCGCTCTGCCCGATGGCGCTCACCCGGCCGCCATCGACCCGGTCGCCGACCTGGACCTTCACGAAGCGCCCGCTCGGCAGGCGGACGAGAGCGCGGCGGTTGGACTGCGAGCCGTAGACGCCGATCAGGCTCAGCTTGTTGAGCCGCAGCGCCCGGGTCTCGGTGGCACGCGAGGCGACCGGCCCGCTGGTGGCGGAGCGCGGCGTGAAGGTCTCGCCGACGGTGGCGACGCGGACCGGACCGCTCGCGTCCGGGCTGCGGGTGGGCTGGACGCGCGGCCGGGAATCGGGGCGGAGCGAGCGGGACACCGCCGCCGGATCGGAGGCGGCCACGTCCGGCGCGATCGCCGCCGCGACCCGGCGCATCTCGGCGCTCTGCGCCGTGTCCGGGGGGGCGGCGCTATCGGGGCCGGCAGTATCGGGCGGGAGGGGCGCGACCGATGCGCCGCGTTGGGGACGGGCGCGCGGACCGGGGGAGGCGCGGAGGGTTCCGGCCGTGCCGGGGGGCTCCGCCCGCATGGCGCCGGCATCGACGTCATCGAGAACGGCGCGGGCGAGCGCGAGATCGCCGGCGTCCACCGAGCCGGCCGCGCCGACCCGCGAGGCGGCGAGGGCGCGCGCCGTGTCCGCTCCGAGCGCGCGGCCGTCCTCGGCCGCTGGCGGGACGAGGCCGCCCGGCCTCGGGCGCGGACCCAGCGCGCGCCGCCCGGCGGCGACGCGCGCCGCCTCTCCGGTCGCGGCGCGCGCCTCCGGCCGGTCCGGCCTGGCGGGGGGCACCGCAGCGGGCCGGCCGGCGGTCACGCGGACCGCCCCGCCGGGGGGGAGGCCAGAGCCGATGGTTTCGGGCGCCGGTTCGGCGGCCGGCGCGGCGGAGCGCAGCCTCGCCGTGCCGGCCTCGCTGGCGGGCGCCTCCGCCGGAAGACGCTGCGGATCGTCGCGGCCGGCCGCGGGCTCCGGGGGGGCGGGGAACTCCGCGAGATCGGTTTCCGGCGCTGCTGGCGGTGCCTCGGGTGCGGCCGCGGCGCCATCGGGAGCGGCCGGCGCCGTCGCGAGATCCGGATCGGTCGCGGACCGCCCGGACTCCAGCGCCCGGCTCGTTTCCGCGTCGTCGGCGCGGGGATCCGTCACCGGACGGCCGGACCAGAGCCCGACGGCGAGGAGCAGCGCGAGGGTGATCCCCACGAGCACCGGAAGCGCCGGCCGGCGTGCCGCCCGCGCGGGCCGGACCCGCCGCGCCGCCTGCCGACCGCGCTCCGGTGCGACCGGGGCCGCTGCCGGGCCGGCCGCGTCGGGACGCAGAGCGACCGGCGCGGGTGATCTGCGCGGTGCGGGCGGTTCGGCGGCTGCGCGGGCGCTGTGTCCGCCGGCCTCCGGGGCGGTCTCCCTCGCGGCTGCAGACCCGGCGGGGCCGCCCGGGCGGAGGGCGATCCGCGCCGGCAGCGTATCGAGGCGGGACGGCGCGCTCGCCGGCCCGCCGCCGCTTCTGGACCCCGTGCCGGAAGCGGGCTCCGGCGGGTGCGCCCCGGAGCGCGCCCGGGACGCGGACGACGCGGGCGACGCGGCGGCGCGGGAGGCGGGGCCGAAATCCGGAGCCGGGCGGAAGATGCCGGGGGCGGGGGGCGCGGTGAGGCGGACCGGCCGGAAGCCGTGGCCGGCGGAGAAGTCCTCCGCTTCCCTCAGCGTCTTGCGGGCGACCGCGGCGATGGCGATGACCGCCCCCTCGCCGGGGGTCCAGTCATAGGCGAGTTCGTCGAGGGGATAGGGCGTCAGCCCGTCGAGCGCGGCGCGGACGCGCATTTCCGGTGCAACGGCTGAGTCCTCGGCGGCGATGGTGGTGAAGAGAACCTCGGAATGGGGGACGCGCACCGTCGCCTCCACGGGTCCCCCGGCCAGCGTCTCGCCGTCCTGGCGCAGCGCCTCGATCGCGGCGTCGAAATCGGGATCGTCGAGCCGGACCTCTCCGACCACGGTCTCGTCCGGCCCGCTCTCCCGCAGGAGGCGCACCCCGTCCCGCGACAGATCGAGCGCAAAGGGCGTGTTCATGTTTCTGCTCTATCATATGCGTGCCTTTTCCGGCACAGCCTCGAGGCCATTTTTGGAACAAGTCTATCCCAGGTTCCGGCGCGAGGGAAGAAACCTGTCGGGACGGCGAGGCGATGCGGCACTGACCGGGGAGGGTGCGGAATGAGAGCGCTGTTGGTGATCCTGTGGCTCGGCATGGCGGCCGCCGCGCCGGCGCAGGAGGCGGTCGGGACGGAGGGGCCGCGGGTGGTCGTCACCGGCGAGGGGCAGGTGTCGCGCGCGCCGGACCGGGCCGATCTGCGGCTCGGCGTGGTCGCCGAGGCGGAGGCGGCGGAGGACGCGGTCTCGGCGCTCGCCGCGCGGATCGGGCCGGTGATCGGCGCGCTCGTCGAGGCGGGAATCGCGGAGGCGGCGATCCAGACCGGAACGCTCGGCCTCGCGCCGGTCTATGCCGAGGGGCCGGCCGGGCCGGGGACGGGGCGCGAGATCGCCGGCTACCGCGCCGAGAGCCTGCTTGCGGTCGAGATCGGGCGGCCGGAGGAGATCGGCCGCGTCGTGGGCGCGGCGCTCGCCGCGGGAGCGAACCGGCTGGACGGGATCGGGTTCCGGCTGAGCGATCCCCGCGCCGCTGCCGAGGAGGCCCTGAGCCGGGCGGTGGCCGACGCGGTTCGCAAGGCGGAGCGGGTGGCCGAGGCGGCGGGCCGGACCCGCGGAGCGGTTCTGCAGATCGTCGAGCAGGACGGCGGCGGGCCGCCGCAGATGATGATGCGGATGGAGGCCGGCGCCGCCGACATCGCGGTGGCGCCCGGCGAGATCGAGGTGACCGCGACGGTGCGGGCGAGTTTCGGCCTCGACGGGCCCTGAGGCTCAGCCGGTGGCGACGGCGAGCGCCCGGTCGAGATCGGCGATCAGGTCGTCGGGATCCTCGATGCCGATGGAGACGCGCACCACGTTCGGATCGGCCCCGGCGGCGCGCTGCTGGTTCTCGTCGAGCTGGCGGTGGGTGGTGGAGGCCGAATGGATGATGAGGCTGCGCGTGTCGCCCAGATTGGCGACATGGCTGAAGAGCTCGACCGCCTCGATCAGCCGCACGCAAGCCTCGTAGCCGCCCTTGACCGCGAAGGTGAAGAGGCTGCCGGCGCCCTTCGGGCAGATCGCGGCGATCCGCCTGAAATACGGCGAGCTTTCGAGACCCGCATAGGTCACGTAATCGACGCGCGGATCGGATTCCAGCCAGGTGGCCACCTTCACCGCGTTGGCCACGTGGCGCTCCATGCGCAGCGACAGCGTCTCGATGCCCATGAGCGTGTAATGGGCCGCCTGCGGGTTCAGCGTCATGCCGAGGTCGCGCAGGCCGACGGCGATGCCGTGGAAGGTGAAGGCGAGGGGGCCGAACGTCTCGTGGAAGGTGAGGCCGTGATAGGCCGGTTCGGGCTCGCTGAGGGAGGGGAACTTGCCAGAGGCGGACCAGTCGAAATTGCCCGAATCGACGACGCAGCCGCCGGTGACGGTGCCGTTGCCGGTCAGGAACTTGGTCAGGGAATGGACGACGAGCGCGGCGCCATGCTCCACGGGGCGGCAGAGATACGGCGTGGCCGAGGTGTTGTCGACGATCATCGGCAGGCCGACATCGTGGGCGATCTGCCCGATCGCGTCGAGATCGGTGATGTAGCCGCCGGGATTGGCGATGGATTCGGTGAAGATCGCGCGGGTGTCCTCGTCCACCGCGGCCCGCACGGCGTCCAGGTCGTCGAAATCGACGAACTTCGCGGACCAGCCGAAGCGCCTGATGGTCTGGGTCATCTGCGTGACCGTGCCGCCGTAGAGCCGGGTGGAGACGACGACGTTCTTGCCCGGCCCCATCAGCGAGAACAGGGCGAGGATCTGCGCGGCATGGCCCGACGAGGTGCAGACCGCGCCGACGCCGCCCTCGAGCGTGGCGATCCGCTCCTGCAGCACCGCCACCGTGGGATTGGTCAGCCGCGAATAGATGAAGCCGACCTCTTGGAGGTTGAAGAGCGCGGCGGCATGGTCGGTGTCGCGGAAGACATAGGCCGTGGTCTGGTAGATCGGCGTCTGCCGCGCGCCGGTGGCAGGGTCCGGCCGCGCGCCGGCATGAACCTGCAGCGTGTCGAATCCGTAGGACTTTTCGGACATCTCGGCCTCCCGTCTTGTCGCCCGGACGGTAGGCGACGCGCGCCACGGGCACAATGGCCGAGGGCGTCAGCCGCCGGCCTGCTGGAGCCCGGCGGTGGCGAAGTCTGGATCGTTGCCTTTTCCCTCCCGGGGGATGACGCTGAACGATCCGTCGGTCTCGAGAATCACCGCCTCGACATTCTCCGGGGCGTGGGCGCCGCTCTGCCGGACGACGGTCATCAGCTCGTCGCGGGTCACCCGCTCCTTGCGGAGCGCGCCGGCCAGCACCTCGTCGCGCCGCATGAGCAGGGTCGGCTCGGAGCGGACGAGGCTGGCGAAGCCCTCGGAGCGGATCGAGCCCCAGGCGACCACCCATTGCACGCCGACCAGCGTGCAGAAGGCCGCCAGCCCCTCGAGCAGCGGCGTGCTCTTCGACAGGATGGTCGAGGCCAGCGTCGAGCCGAGCGCCACCGTCACGATGAGGTCGAAGGCGTTGAGCTTCGCCAGCGTCCGCTTGCCCGAGATCCGCAGTGTCGCCACCACCGCCACATAGGCCAGGATCCCCACCACCACCGTCCGCAGGATCGGCCCCGGCCCTTCAAAGAACGCGTTCATCTTCGCCTCCGTCTCTTGCCCGTGGACCAATGCACGACCGGGCGGCAGGTTCAGCCGTTGCAGCGCGCCGGGACTTCGCCTAGGCGCGGAAAGGAAGGAGATCCGCCATGCCGACGCCATTCCACCTCGCCTATCACGTCACCGATCTCGACGCGGCGCGCGCCTTCTACGGCAGCGTTCTCGGCTGCACCGAGGGACGCTCGACCGAGACCTGGGTCGATTTCGACTTCTTCGGCCACCAGATCAGCCTGCATCTGGGCCAGCCCTTCGCCACGGCCGAGACCGGCCGGGTGGGCGCGCACATGGTGCCGATGCCGCATCTGGGAGTGGTGCTGGCCCATGACGACTGGCGGGCGCTCCGCGACCGGCTGGAGGCGGCGGAGACCGACTGGGTGATCGCGCCGACGGTGCGCTTCGAGGGCGAGCCGGGGGAGCAATGGACGATGTTCTTCCGCGACCCCTCCGGCAACCCGATCGAGATCAAGGGATTCCGCGACATGGAGGCGGTGTTCGCGAGCTGATGCTCAACCCGGTGCGGGCGCCGGGGGCGATCCCCAGGTCGTCCGGTCCGGCGGGCCGCCCGGGAGCGCGGCCCCGGAGGGCGAGAAAGAGCGCGTCGGAGGGGGCCTCGAACCGGGCCTGAAGCAGGCTGTCGGGCCGGTTTCAGGCAGAGAGGCGCCGGCGGCGGCCGCGAGGCGGAAGAACCGTCTCGTGGAACAGATCCGTTCTGGAACAGGAAACGGATAGCCCCGGACCGCAGCCCGTCGAGTCAGCCGGCGCGCGGCGAGATCCGCGCCAGCCCCTCGACCTTGGACTGCGCGGCGCCGCTGTCAATGCTCCGCGCGGCGATCTCGACGCCCTCGGGGAGGCTGCCGGCGCGGCCGGCGACGAGGAGCGCCGCGGCGGCGTTGAGGAGCACCGCGTCGCGGTAGGCGGAGGCCTCCCCCGCGAGCAGGGCGCGGAAGGCGGCGCCGTTCGCCTCGGGCGTGCCGCCGATGATGGTCTCGAACGGGTGGCGCGGCAGTCCGGCATCCTCCGGCGCGACCTCGCGCATCGAGACGCGGCCCTCCTCCAGAACCGCCACCGTGCTCGGCTCGGCGATGGAGAGCTCGTCGGTGCCGTCGCCGCCATGGACCAGCCAGGCGCGGATGCAGCCGAGCCGCCCGAGGGTCTCGGCCATCGGCGCGAGCACGGCCGTGGAGAAGGCGCCGGTGAGCTGGTACTTCACGCCGGCGGGGTTGGTGAGCGGCCCGAGGATGTTGAAGATCGTCCGGGTGCCGAGCTCCACCCGCGTCGGCATGACGTTGGCCATGGCGGGGTGGTGCATGGGCGCCATCATGAAGCCGATGCCGACCTCGGCGAGCGCGCGCTCGACCACCTCCGGGCCCACCATCGTCTCGATGCCCTGGCTGGCGATGACGTCCGCCGCGCCCGATTTCGAGGAGAGGTTGCGGTTGCCGTGCTTGGCGACCGGCACGCCGGCGCCGGCGACGACGAAGGCGGCGGCGGTGGAGATGTTGAGCGTGCCCTTGCCGTCGCCGCCGGTGCCGACGATGTCGATGGCGCCTTCGGGCGCGCGCACGGCCCTGGCGCGGGCGCGCATGGCGGCGGCGGCGGCGGCATATTCGGCCACCGCCTCGCCGCGGACGCGCAGGGTCATCAGGAAGCCGCCGATCTGGGAGGGCGTCGCCTCCCCGTCGAACAGCAGGTCGAAGGCGGTGCGCGCCTCGTCCTCGGTCAGGGGCCGGTCGACGGCGGCGGCGATCAGCGGTTTCAGATCGGCGCTCATGCCGGGACGGCGGCCATGTCGAGGAAGGTGCGGAGCATGGCGTGGCCGTGTTCCGAGCGGATCGATTCGGGGTGGAACTGGACGCCGTGGATCGGCAGCTCGCGATGTGCGAGGCCCATGATCGTGCCGTCCTCGAGCGCGGCGGTGATCTCGAGCTCGGCGGGCAGGCTCGCGCGCTCGACGACCAGGCTGTGGTAGCGGGTGGCCGAGAGCGGCGTGGGCAGGTTGGCGAAGACGCTGCCGCTTTCGTGGTGGATGATGCCGGCCTTGCCGTGGACGATCTCGGAATGGCGCACCACGCGGCCGCCGAAAGCCTGACCGATCGCCTGATGGCCGAGGCAGACGCCGAGCAGCGGCAGCCGCGCCTCGGCCGCGGCGCGGACGAGGGGCAGGCAGATGCCGGCCCGGTCCGGGTCGCAGGGGCCGGGAGAGAGGAGGATCGCGGAGGGGCGCTTCGCCAGCGCCTCCTCGACCGTCAGCGCGTCGTTGCGCACCACCTCCGTCTCGGCGCCGAGCTCGCCGACATAGTGGACGAGGTTCCAGGTGAAGCTGTCGTAATTGTCGATGAGCAGGAGCACGGGGCCAGCCTCCTTCGTTCCGTCGCCCGCCATGGTGCCGGACGGGAGACCGCTATAGGTGGGGGCATGGACAGGCAAGCGTCAAGACGGGACCGGGACATGGCCGTGACGGGAACGAGCAACGGCGAGGTGGCGGAGAGCGGCAAAAGCGCCCTGGCGGGCGTGCTCGCCATGGTGTCCTGCTGCACGATCTGGGGCCTCTGCGCGCTTTTCTACAAGCTGCTCGCGGAGGCCCCGGCGCTGGAAATCCTCGCGCACCGCACGGTCTGGTCGGCGCTGTTCTTCGGCGGCATCCTCGCGGCGCGCGGGCGGCTGGGAGAATTGCGCGCGCTCGCCCGGCCGCGCGAGCTGGGCCTCGTGGCCTTCGCGGCGGCGGCGATCTCGTGCAACTGGTTCCTGTTCATCTTCTCGGTGCTCTCCGGGCACGTGGTGCAGACGAGCTTGGGCTATTACATCTTCCCGCTGGTCTCGGTCGCCTTCGGCGCGCTGATCTTCGGCGAGCGGCTGAGCCGGGTCCAGCGCGTCGCCGTCGCGATGGCGGCGGTGGCGGTCATGGTGCTGATCCTCGGTCTCGGCGTCACGCCCTGGATCAGCCTGATGCTCGCGGGCACGTTCGGGCTCTATGGTATCGCCAAGAAGATCGTCTCGCTCGGGCCGATGGTCAGCGTCACGGCGGAGGTGCTGCTGCTCTCGCCGCTGGGGCTGCTCTATCTCTGGCTTGCCGTGCCGGGTTCGGGCGCGTTCCACGGCACCACCGCGCTTCTGCTGATGGCGACGGGGCCGGTGACGGCGCTGCCGCTGCTGCTGTTCTCCATCGCCTCGCGGCGGCTGCCGATGGCGACCGTGGGCGTCATCCAGTACCTGAACCCGACGCTCCAGTTCCTGCTGGCAGTGGCGCTCTTCGGCGAGCGGTTCACGCCCTGGCACGGCATTGCCTTCGCGCTCATCTGGTCCGCGCTCGCGCTCTATTCGGGGGAGGCGATCGCCTCGCGGCGGCGGGTCAGGGTCAGGCGGCGAGCCGCACTCTGAGTGCGGCCATCGCCGCCGCGGCGTCGGGCATCCAGGCGACCAACTCGGCGAGACCCGGCTCCGCGAAGCCGGCCTCGATCACGTGGTCTACGAGCGCCCGGAGCGGCCCCCAGAACCCGCCGACGTCGATGACGAGGATCGGCTTGTCGTGAAGACCGAGCTGCCGCCAGGTGAGCGCCTCGAAGAATTCGTCAAGCGAGCCGGCGCCGCCCGGCAGGACGACGACCGCGTCGGCATTCATGATCATCACCTTCTTGCGCTCGTGCATCGTCTCGGTGACCACGAGACGGGCGAGGTCGCGCTTGCCCACCTCGCGCGACAGCAGATGGGTGGGAATGACGCCGAACGTGTCGCCGCCCGCCTCCTGCGCGGCGCGGGCGACCCGGCCCATCAGGCCGACATCGCCGGCGCCGTAGACCAGCCGCCAGCCGGCTTCGGCGATGCTGCGGCCGAGTGCCGCGGCCTCGGCGGCGAAGCGCGGATCCGCGCCGTCGCGGGAGCCGCAATAGACGCAGATCGAGCGCGGGGCGGTCGTCATGGCGGGCGGATCTCCTTCGGGGCGAGATGGCGGGAGCTACGCGCGGCCGGGCGTCGGGGCAAGGGGGGCGCTTTGGGCGGGCGCTTTGCAAACCGCGGCGCCCGACCTAAACCCTCCGCATGCGTTCCTTCCAGCGAGCCTCCGCGCCAGCCCCCGAGGAGAACGAGTTCGAGGCCGAGGGTCTCGCCGTGATCCTGCGCGTGCTGCCCTATCTCTGGCCTCCGGGAGAGCCCTGGGTGAAGCGGCGGGTCGTGCTGTCGCTGGCCGCGCTTCTGCTGTCGAAGCTCATCGCGGTGGCGACGCCGTTCTTCTACAAGGCCGCGGTGGACCGGCTGGCGGGGGAGGGGCACGACGCGGCCTGGATGCTCGGCGCCGGCGCCGTGGGGCTGACCCTGGCCTACGGTGTCTCGCGGGCGCTGAACGTGGGCTTCCAGCAGCTTCGGGACGCGCTCTTCGCCGCCGTGGGGCAGCGGGCGCTGCGCGCGCTCGCGCTCGAGACGTTCCGGCACATCCACGCGCTCTCGCTGCGCTATCACATCCAGCGCCGCACCGGCTCGCTGCAGCGGGTGATGGAGCGGGGGATCAAGGGCGTGGAGTTCCTGCTGCGCTTCCTGCTCTTCTCCATCGGCCCGCTGGCGCTCGAACTGACGCTCGTCGGGATCGTCCTCGCCGTGCTCTTCGACCCCTGGTACCTGGCCGTCGTCGCGGCGACGATCGCCGCCTATGTGGGCTTCACCTTCGCGGTCACCGAATGGCGGGTGAAGCTCCGCCGGGAGATGATCCGAGAGGATCAGGACGCGGCGCAGAAATCCATGGATTCGCTGCTGAACTTCGAGACGGTGAAGTATTTCGGCGCCGAGAACCGCGAGGCGATGCGCTACGACGGCGCCATGGGCCGCTACGTGGCGGCGGCGCTGAAGACCTCCTATTCGCTCGCCGCGCTGAATGCCGGGCAGTCGATCCTGATGACCGCCGGGCTCGTGGCCATCATGGTGATGGCGGCGATGGGCGTCGCTGCCGGCGAGATGACCACCGGCGATTTCGTCATGGTCAACGCCTACATGATCCAGATCACCGGGCCGCTGACCTTTCTCGGCACGGTCTACCGCGAGATCCGCCAGGCTCTCGTCGACATGGGGCAGATGTTCGGGCTTCTCGAGCAGCCCGCGGAGGTGCGCGACGCCCCGGGCGCGCGGGCGCTCGCCGTCCGGGGCGGCGAGATCCGTTTCGAGAAGGTGCGCTTCGGCTACGACCCGGAGCGGCCGGTGCTGGGGGATGTCGATTTCAGGGTGCCGCCGGGCAGGACGCTCGCCATCGTCGGCGCCTCGGGAGCCGGCAAGTCCACGATCGGCCGGCTGCTCTTCCGCTTCTACGACGTCAGCGGCGGCGCGATCCGGATCGACGGCCAGGACGTCCGGGAGGTCACCCAGGAGAGCCTGCACGCCGCGATCGGCGTGGTGCCGCAGGACACGGTGCTCTTCAACGATTCGATCCTCTACAACATCGCCTATGGCCGGCCGGAGGCGAGCCGGGCGGAGATCGAGGCGGCGGCGCGGGCGGCGAAGATCCACGACTTCGTCGCCGGACTGCCCTCGGGATACGACACGCAGGTGGGCGAGCGCGGGCTGAAGCTCTCCGGCGGCGAGAAACAGCGCGTGGGGATCGCGCGGACGCTGCTGAAGGATCCGCCGATCCTGCTTCTCGACGAGGCGACCTCGGCGCTCGACACCGAGACCGAGATGGGCATCCAGTCGGAGCTGAGGGCGATGGGGCGGGGGCGGACCGTGCTCGTCATCGCCCACCGGCTCTCGACGATCGTCGACGCCGACGAGATCGCGGTGCTCGAGGCGGGGCGGATCGTCGAACGGGGCAGCCACGAGGCGCTGCTGGCGCGCGGCGGCCGCTATGCCCGGCTGTGGACGCGACAAGCGAGCGAGGAAGCCGCCTGAGCAGGCGTCACTCGGCGGCCTCGAGCTGCGTCGGATGCGGCAGGTATCTGGGCTCCGGCGTCTCCGTGTCCCAGATGATCTCGGGATTCTTCACCTTGCGGGCGGCGCGGGCGAGACGGAGATCGGCGGCGACGTCGCGTGCGGCCAGCGCCTGCAGCCGCCGCATCCCGCTATAGGCGCCGCGGCCCAGCCAGACCCGGAAGGCGAGCGAGGCCGGGGTGAAGACGAGGGTCAGCACCGTGGCGATGGCGAGGCCGAAGACCACCGCCGTGGCGAGTTGCTTCCACCAGAGCGCGGTGGGGCTGTCGAGGGTGTAGCCGCCGCCGATGAAGTCTAGGCTGAGCCCCAGCACCATGGGCAGGAGGCCCGCGATGGTGGTGATCGTGGTCAGCAGGACCGGGCGGATGCGATCCTCGGCCGTGCGCACGATCGCCTCGATCTTCGGCATGTAGCGGCCGTAATCCTGGTAGGTGTCGATCAGCACGATGTTGTTGTTCACGACGATGCCGGCGAGCGCCACGATGCCGGTGCCGGTCATGATGATCGAGAAGGGCTGGTTCAGGATCAGCATGCCCCAGAGGCAGCCCGCGACCGACATGACGACCGCGGCGAGCACCAGCACGGAATTGTAGAAGCTGTTGAACTGCGCCAGGAGGATGATGAACATCAGCCCGAGCGCGCCGAGGAAGGCGGATTGCAGGAAGGCCTGGCTCTCCGCCTGGTCCTCCTGGTCGCCGGTCCATTCCCAGGCGATGCCGGCGGGCAGCGGATCGGCGCTCTCCAGCCAGTCCGTCAGGAGCGCGATGCGCTCGTTGGGATTGACGGGGGAGAGGGCGAGATCGCCCGCGCGGGCGGCCTTGTCCAGCGCGCCGGCGCTGGCCCCCTGGGCCAGCCAGGTGATCGCGTAGCGGGTCTCCTCGACGGTGACCGCGCCGTCCTGCGCCGGCCCGGCGGGGCGCAGGAGCGCGAGCGTGTCGCCGTTCCGGACCGCCTTGCGCAGATCCGGCGCGACATCGGCGGTGACGTCGAAGTAGCGGCGCTGGTCGATCCGGTCGATCTGGCCGAGGCTCGGCACCGGGCGGCGGGTGATGAAATTGGACAGGGGCACCAGGCCCTCGGCGGTGCGGACCTTCAGCGCGTCGAGAGTGGAGAGGACGCGGTCCGCCTCGGGCAGGCGGACGCGGATGTCGATCTCCTCGTCGGAACTGTCCACGCGCATCGTGTCGAGCAGAAGGCCGCGGGTGACGAGCTGCACCATGCCGCCGACGGTGGCCACGTCGGCGCCGTAGCGGCCGGCCTCGCGGACATCCACCGTGATCTCGAAGTCGATGCCCGGAAGCGGCCGGCTGTCGCCGATGTCGATGAGGCCGGGGGTGCGCTCGAACTTGCCGCGGACCGTCTCGGCGGCGCTCTCGAGCGTGTCCCAGTCCCGCCCCATCAGGCGCAGATGCACCGGCTTGCCGCTCGCGGGACCCATCGCGAGGTTCAGCGTCTCGGTGCGGATGCCGGGTATCTCCGCCAGCCCGGCTTCCAGCCGGGCGAGCACCCGGTCGCCGTCGAGCTCGGCCAGCGGCGTGCCGGTGCGCCGGGCGAAACCGGGGCGCTCGTCCCAGGGGACGAGTTCCGTCTGCACCTGGCCGATCGTGTCGAGGGGCGCCTCGCCGCCGCCGGTATTGTTGTTGATCCCGCCCTCTCCGGCGAAGGCGAAGGCGCTTTCCACGCCGGTGGTGGAGAGCGCCACTTCCTCGGCCTGGCGCAGAAGCGCGTCCTTCTCCTCGAGCGAGAGATTGCCGCGGGCGCGCACATAGATCAGCGCCTGTTCGGGCTCGCTCTCGACGAAGAATTCGGTGCCGGTGTTGTGCTGGCCGTAATATCCGAAGGTGAAGACGACGAAGCCGATGACCGTCGCCATCGCCACCGGCGGCATCACCGGAGTGCCGACGATGGCGGCGATGACGCGGCCGAAGGGCGTGCGGCGACGCCCGGCGCGGACCGGGCGCGGCCGGGCGGTCGGCCGCGCGGCGCCCATCGCGACGGCGGTCAGGATCGCGCCGGCCAGGAACAGGAGCGCGCCGGGCAGGACGGCGAACCGGCCGAGCCCGGTCGCGTCGACGAGATAGGCGGGGTTCAGCGCCTGCATCGCGCCGAGAAAGACGAGGACGGCGCCCGGCAGCAGCAGGGCGGCGCGCAGGGACCAGGGGAGGGTGCGGCGGAGCAGCGCCGAGGAGCGGTCGAAGATGCGACTGAGGCGTCCCGCGACGCCGCCCATGACGGGCAGGTAGATCAGCGCCACGACGAGGCTAGCCGAGAGCACGAAGATGAGGGTGACCGGCAGCATCCCCATGAACTCGCCGGCGACGCCCGGCCAGAAGAGCATCGGCAGGAAGGCGCAGAGCGTCGTCGCCGTGGAGGAGACGATGGGCCAGAACATGCGCCGCGCCGCCTCGGTGAAGGCGCTCATCGGCCCGGCGCCTTCCGAAATCCGCCGGTCGGCGTATTCGACGACCACGATGGCGCCGTCGACCAGCATGCCGACGGCGAGGATCAGGCCGAACATGACGATGTTCGACACCGAGATCCCCATCACGCCGAGCAGGATGAAACACAGCAGGAACGAGGTCGGGATGGCGAAGCCGACGAGGAGCGCGGAGCGGATCCCCAGCGTGCCGAGCACGACGATCATGACGAGGGCGATGGCGGTCAGGACCGAGCCCTCGAGCTGGCTGACCATGGAGGAGACCTGGCGCGACTGGTCGTTCGACGTGCCCACGTCGATCGCGTCGCGCAGGACCGGCGGCCAGTCCGCCTCGGCGGCGGCGATCTCCTCCCGCACCAGCTCGGCGGTGTCGATGACGTTGTAGCCGCGGCGCTTGACGACCTGCAGCGCCACCGTCTTCTCGCCGTTGAAGCGCGCCGTTCCGGTCGGGTCCTCGAAGGTGAGGCGGATGTCGGCCAGATCGCCGAGCGTCACCACCCGGTCGCCGTTCACCTTCACCGGAAGGTCGTAGATGTCGCGCTGGTCGTCGAAGCTCGACGGGATCTTGACCGCGAAGGCGCCGTCCGGCGTCTCGACCTCGCCCGCGGCGATGAGCTGGTTGTTCCTGCGCACCACCTCGGTGAGCTCGGCGGCGGTGATGTTGTAGGATTCCAGCCGGAGGGGATCGATCACCACCTCGACCATCTCGTCGCGGCTCCCGGCGATCGGCGCCTTCAGGATCGGCTCGAGCGCCTCGAGGCGATCCTGCAGATCGCGGGCGACGCGCAGGAGCGTGCGCTCCGGCAGGTCGCCGGTGAGGTTGACGATGATGATCGGGAATTCCGAGAAATTGATCTCGTTGATCGTGTACTGCTCGGCGCCCTCGGGAAATTTCGCCTCGGCGCTGTTCAGCGCGTCGCGGACATCGGCGAGGGTCTGGGTCTTGTCCCACCCGAACTCGAATTCCAGCGCGACGCCGGCATAGCCCTCGGCGGCGGTGGCGGTCATCGTCTTCAGCCCGTCGAGCCCGGAAAGCTCGGTCTCCATCGGCCGGACGAGCAGCGTCTCGCTGTCCTCGGCGGAGATCCCAGGGAAGGGCACCGAGACGAAGAGGGCGGGCACCTCGATATCGGGCTCGCCCTCCTTGGGCAGGCCGGTATAGGCCAGCCAGCCGGCGACGATGGAGAGCCCGATGAAGGCCAGCACCATGCGGGCATGGCCGGCGGCCCAGTCGATGATCCCGGTCATCCGCCGGCCTCCCGCCAGGTGACGTCGAGCGGCACGCCCTCGGTGACGTAGTCCTGACCCACGACGATCACCGCCACGCGGTCGGGCAGGCCGCCGACGAAGACCCCGTCCGGCGCGTCGCGGATGATCTCGGCCGGGACGAAGCCCGCGGTGCCGTCCTCCGTCACCGTCCGCACTCCGAGATCGCCGTCATCGTCGAGGGTCAGCGCCGATGGCGGCAGGAGATGCGCACGCCGCCCCGCGGCCTGGATCAGGATCTCCGCGCTCTGCCCGTCGCGGATCGAGAGATCGTCGTTCGGGACCGAGACCTCGGTTCGGAAGGTGCGGGTCTCCGGGTCGGCCGAGCGCGACAGGAAGGTCACCTCGCCCTCGACCCGCCGGCCGGATGTCAGCCGCGCCCCGGCGCGGGCGCCGACCTCCACCCGTCCGATCGACGCCTCGGGGACAAAGCCCACCAGCTTGATCGGATCGAGCTGGATCACGGTGGCGCAGAGACCGCCGGGTTGCAGGAGCGTGCCCAGTTCGGCGCTGTCCGATTCCAGAAGGCCCGGGAAGGGCGCGGTGATCTCGAGCCGGTCGATCTCGGTCTCGGCCGCGGCAACGGCGGCCTCCGCACTCTGGATGCTCGCGCTCACCGATTGCAGCCCGGAGCGGGCGGCCTCGATGCCGGCGCGGGCCGATTCGACGGTTGCGCGCGCGGATGCGACGCGGGTCCGGGAGGCGAACCCGCCCTCGCCGAGCTGCGAGGCGGCGTTGAGGTTGATCTGGGCTTCCTCGAGCCGCGCCTCGGCCTCGGCGATGCGGGCCCTGGCCTCGGGCCGGGAGGCGCGGGCCTCCGCAAGCCGCGCCTCCGCCTCGGCGAGGGCGACCTCGCGGGTGCCGGGATCGATCGCGCAGAGGATCTGGCCGGTATCCACGGCGGCGCCCTTTCGCAGGGGAACGGAAACGATCTTGCCGGAGGTCTCCGACCGGACGTCGACCTGCCGCGCCGCCTCGGTCTCGCCGCGCAGGACGATCGCGGTGTCGATCATCCGCGCTTCGGAGCGGAGGGCGACGACGGATATGCCGGCCGGGGAGCCGGCCGCGGCCCGGTCCGGCGCGGCGGCGGGACCGGTATCCGCCGCGACCGCCCGGTCCGTCGCGCCGGCGAAGTCCATGACCCGGCCGCGCTCGAAGACCAGAAGGTAGAGCGCGGCGGCGACGAGAACGGCGGTGAGGATCGGAACGAGGCGCATGGGGGCGGTTGCCTGCTTTCCCTTGAAACTAGCGATTTGGCGGCTCGAAGGAAACCGCCCCCGCCCGGACGTTGCGTCAGCCTGCCTCCTAGCACGCACAGCTCTGCAAGTGGCTGAAATTTGCGTCACCGCCCCGCTCTTTGCATCCGGCGATGGAGCACGCTAAGAGGCGGCGGATCCCGGTTCCGGAGGGCGGATGAGCGACAGGGACAGTTTCATCAACGAGGTCTCCGAGGAGGTTCGGCGGGACCGGCTGTTCGGCGTCCTGCGCCGCTACGGATGGATCGCGGTCCTCGTCGTCGTGGTGCTCGTCGCCGCCGCCGCCTGGGTGGAGTGGCAGCGGCTCGAGGCGCGCGCCGAGGCCCGCGCCTTCGGCGACCGCCTCCTCGCCGCGCTGAACCGCGACAGCCCGGAGGCCCGGCGCGCCGCGCTCGCCGAGATCGACGCCACCGGCGCGCAGCGCGCTCTGGTGGCGATGGTCGCGGCCGACACGCTCGAGTCCGACGCCGTGGTCGCGGAGACGCTGGAACGGCTTGAGGAGATTGCCGGCGACGAGACGATTCCCGATCTCTATCGCAACCTCGCCGGTCTGAAGGCCGCGATGCTCCTGCAGGATCGGGCCGAGCCCGGGGAGGTGCTCGACCGGCTCGAGCCGCTGACGATCCCCGGCGCCCCGTTCCGGCTGCTCGCCCTCGAGCAGCAGGCGCTGGTCCGCATCCGGCAGGGTGAGACCGATGAGGCCCTGGAGACACTTCGCGGAATTCTCCGGGACGGCGCGGCCGGGCGGGACTTGCGGCAGCGCGCACAGCAACTGATTGTCGCCCTCGGAGGCTCGCTGGGCACCGCCGAGGGATGAGAGGACCACAGCAATGAGACGGATCGGCCTTCTTACGGGCGCGGCTCTCGTCGCACTCGGCGCCTGCAGCGACGACGTGATCCTGACCGGCGAGCGTTCGGATGTGCGCGGCGAGGCGGCACCGGCGAACCGCGCGCAGCCGATCTCGCTGCCGGCCGCGGTCGCCCTCGACGACTGGACGCACAAGGCGGCGCGCGCCGATCACGACATGCCCCATGCGGCGCTCTCGGCCTCCCCGCGCCTCGTCTTCGCCGCCGATATCGGGCAGGGCGAGGACCGGCGGCACCGCATTACCGCGGCTCCCGTGGTCGCCGACGGCCGGGTCTTCACCGTCGACAGCCGCGCGCGGGTGATGGCCCATTCCACCTCCGGCCAGCCGCTCTGGGCGGCGAACGTCTCGCCGGCGGGCGAGCCGGTGGACGACGCCTCGGGCGCGGGGCTCGCGGTCTCGGGCGATCGCCTCTACGTCTCGACCGCCTTCGGACAGGTGATCGCGCTCGACGCCGCGACCGGCGGCAGGGTCTGGGCGCAGGATATCGGCGCCGCCGCGGCGGGAGCCCCGACCGTGAGCGGAGGCCGGGTCTATGTGGTCGGGCGGGACGCCACAGGCTGGGCGCTCGACGCGGGAAACGGCCGCATCGACTGGACCGAGCAGGGAACGCCCGACGCGTCCGGCGTCACCGGCGGTGCCTCGCCCGCAGTCTCGGGCGACCGCATCGTCCTGCCCTTCTCCTCGCGGGAGCTCCGGGGCATGCTCTCCGGCGGCACGGAGAACTGGACGACGACGGTCGCGGGCTCCCGGCTCGGCCGCGTCTACGCCGCGATCACCGACCTGACCGGCGATCCGGTCATCGACGGCGGCACGGTCTATGCCGGGTCTCCGTCGGGCCGGATCGACGCGATCTCGCTCGGATCCGGCGAGCTGCTCTGGTCGGCGGAGGAGGGGGCGATGTCGCCGGTGGTCGTTGCGGGCGGGTCGGTCTTCGCCGTGACCGACCAGGCCGAACTCGTCCGGCTCGACGCCGCCGGCGGAGCGCCGATCTGGCGGGTGGACCTGCCCTTCTACAAGAAACCGCTGGTCAAGCGGCGGCAGGCGGTCTTCGCGCATTACGGGCCGGTTCTGGCCGGAAGCCGCCTCTGGGTCGCATCGTCCGATGCGCGCCTGCGGGCCTTCGACCCCGCGGGAGGGGCTCTGGTGGGCGAGATCGAGCTCCCCGAGGGCGCGGCCACGACTGTCGCCGTGGCGGGGCAGACGCTCTATGTCGTGTCCACGGAAGGGCGCCTTCTGGCCATCCGCTGAGGGCGCGTGTAGGGGCGGGTGTCGATCCGGGTCGGGGAGCGCGGCATGAGTTTCACCCTCGCCATCGTCGGGCGGCCCAACGTGGGCAAGTCCACCCTCTTCAACCGCCTCGTCGGGCGCCGGCTGGCGCTCGTCGACGACCGCCCCGGCGTGACGCGCGACCTGCGCGAGGGCGAGGGACGCATCGGCAACCGGATCTTCACCGTCATCGACACCGCGGGCCTCGAGGACAGGACCGACGAGAGCCTGGAGGGCCGGATGCGCCGGCTGACCGAGCGCGCGGTGGACATGGCGGATGTTTGCCTTTTCCTGATCGACGCGCGGGCCGGCGTGACTCCGGTGGACGAAATCTTCGCCGAGATCCTCCGGCGACGGGCGAAGCGGGTGATCCTCGCGGCCAACAAGTGCGAGGGGCGGGCCGCGGAGGGCGGGCTGATCGAAGCATGGGGACTGGGGCTCGGCGAGCCGATCGCGCTCTCGGCGGAGCACGGCGAGGGAATATCGGAGCTTTTCAGAGCCCTGGAGCCAGTGGCAGAGGCGAGCGAGGCGGAGATCGCGGCGACCGAGCCGGAGGTCGACGTGGATCCCGAAGAGGCCCGGGTGCCGACCCCGGAAAAGCCCCTGCAGATCGCCGTCGTGGGTCGGCCGAACGCGGGAAAATCCACATTGATCAACCGTTTGCTGGGCGAGGATCGCCTGCTGACGGGACCCGAGCCGGGGATCACCCGCGATGCCATCTCGTCGCGGATGGACTGGGGCGGCGTGCCGGTGCGGATCTTCGACACGGCGGGCATGCGGAAGAAGGCGAAAGTCCAGGAGAAGCTCGAAAAGCTCAGCGTTTCCGACGGGTTGCGGGCGGTGAAATTCGCCGAGGTGGTGATCGTGCTGCTGGATGCGGCGATCCCGTTCGAGCAGCAGGATCTGAGGATCGCGGATCTGGCCGAGCGGGAGGGGCGGGCGGTCGTGATCGCCGTCAACAAATGGGACCAGGAGCCTGAGAAGGTTCGGAAATTGCGGGCGCTGCGGGAGGCCTGCGACCAGCTTCTGCCGCAGCTTCGCGGGGTGCAGCTCGTTGCGATCTCAGCGATGACCGGCAAGGGTATGGAAAGATTGCAGGAATCTGTGATGGCGGCGTATGATGTCTGGAACCGGCGGGTGCAGACATCGAAGTTGAACCAGTGGCTCGGGGCGATGGTGGAGGCGCATCCGCCCCCCGCGCCGGGCGGGCGGCGGATCAAGCTCAGATACATGACTCAGGCCAAGACCCGGCCTCCGGGATTCGCGGTGATGTGCTCGAATCCAAGAGACATGTCAGAGGCTTACGAGAGATACCTGATCAACGGACTGAGGGCGGATTTCGACATGCCGGGAACCCCGATCCGGCTCTGGATGCGCGATCAGGGGGAGAAGAATCCCTATCGCGGGCGGACGAAATCGACGCCTTCGAGGCTCCGGAAACACCTGAAATAGGCTGTCGGATTCCTGTCGGAGTCCCGTCGGGGTCCGCGTCAGGCGGTAAGCCGCGCGAAGACCAGAGCGCAGAGGGCGGCGATGCCCAGAAGCGGGGCGACCACGAGGCTCGGGATCTCGCCGAGATTCTGCACGGCGATGGCGGCGAGCGCCCAGCTCGTCGCGGCCAGATAGCCGGCAGAGGGCCGCCGCCGGAGCGTGAAGGCGGCGACAACCAGGGCGAGGACCAGCGCCAGCCGCGCCGCCGCGACCGGGCCGGTGACGCCCCAGCCGGCGAGACAGAGGCCCACCGAGACGGCGGAGGCCGCGGTCAGCCAGCCGGCATAGAGGCCGAGAGGCGCGTCGAGGAGCCAGGGATCGCCCCGGCCGGCGCGGAGCAGCGCGACGAGGGCCGGCAGGAGCATCGCCCAGATCATCGCCGTCGCCCAGAGCGGCGAGGCATTGGCGACGGGAATCCAGAGCGCGCCGAGGGCGAGAGAGAGCGTCAGCGGCGGCCGCGCCGGGCGCCAGCCGGGATCGTCGCGCCGCGCCCAGGCGCCATAGGCGGCGTGGAGGACCAGCCAGAGGTAGATCAGCCCCCAGATCGCGAAGGCGTAGCCTGCGGGCTGCACCGGGGGGTCATCCTGCGGCACCGGGAAGGCATCGGGCGCGAAGCCGCCGAAGCTGCCCGCCACGACCGGCGAGAGCGCGAAGGCCAGGGCGGCGAGGAGGGGGAAATAGGGCATGGACGCTCCGGGGAAGATGCCGGAGCAGGTAGGACGGGGGCCCCGCCGCGCCAGAGCGGGCGGCCAGCGGGTGCGGCCTCAGACCCGGACCGCGGCGAAGACGTCGAACCAGCCGAGCCCGGCGGCGACGACCGGCGCCAGCACGAAGGCGAGGGCGACGATGATGCGGAGATAGGTCATGGGTCTCGTCCCCTGTGAGGTCGCCCCGATCTAGGCGCGGCGCGGCGCCGCGCCAACGAATCCCGCCCGGCGGCGCGGACAACCGCCGGGGGACAGTCAGGCGCCCGGCGCGGCTCCGCCGAACACGGCACCGCGATGGAACGCAGGCGCGCGCCGGCCGCCCGGAAGCCGGACGGGCGGGCACGCGCCGCCGGTCGCGGTCACGGGCGCGGCACGGCTCCGGCGTCGAGAAGGCCGAGGCTGGTGGCGACGAGGGGCAGGAGGACGAAGACGAGGGCGGCGAGGAGGCGAAGATACGGCATGGCGGGCGTCCGATTCATTTCGAGCGTATCTATGCGGCGAAGTGTTGCGCGCCAATGAAGAAGGTGCGGCGGAGGACAGCCGTTTCTGCATGGCCGGTATGCGCCTGGGTCGGGGCACAGACAGATCTGCACAGGGAGATCGGAGACGTTACGGCCGCTCCGGCAGGGCGTCTTCCCGAGACACGGGCCGACCCTCCTGAATCTTCCGATGGGGAATTCCCGCAATTCCGCCACTAAACAACCTAGACGAGAATAACGTCGCCGAAGAAATACCGATCTTGAGTCCATGATGGGAATTTCCTACTGTGCTCCGATATTAACGGATCAATTCTTTCGATTATTTTTCGGCGGTTGTATTATATGAATCCGACATTATCCCTGCAGATCAGTTTCCTGCGCCCGATCTGCATTATTCTGATGATGAGCGTGCACGTTAATCCGGGGTTCGATCCGGACAATTTTCCTCATTTGATCCGAGGCCTCGCCCAGTTCGAGGTGGACGTTCTTGGCCGGGCAAGCGTGTCGACACTGAGCCTCATCAGCGGGTTCCTGATTGCGGCCAGCGCTTCAAGGAAGACATTCGGCAGCCATATTCTCCTGCGATTCCAGACCCTTTTCGTGCCCGCCCTTGTCTGGAACGTGGCGTTTCTCGCCCTGGTGCAGATTGGCTTCGCGCTAACCGGATCTTCATTCGGCGCGATGGATCGAATGAGCGAAATAGGTTACGCAGAACTCATCGTTCAAAGGGTGCTCTTTCTCTACGGCGAGCCCGGAACACCGATTATCGAATTTCTTCGGGACCTGTTCGTCGCGAGCGCGATCGTAATAGCGCTGACGCGGATGCGTCTCTCGATCGTCACGCTGGCATTCGCCGTCGTCTTCGGATTGACACTCTACGATTCGATGGCGCCTGTTCTCTATAGGGAAACAATCCTGCTCTTCATGCTGGGCGGTTGCCTGCTTTACCGTATCTGCGGCGGAATAGAAATTCGCGCTGCGGTTTTATGGGCCGCGCTGCCCATCCTTGTCTATTTCGTGGCCGTGCAGACCGGCCTTCTCCGGAAGCCCTTTGCCGAGATCGGCATGGTGGCAGAGGCCTACAACATCGCCGGACGTGCCGCGCTTGCCGTCTATGCGCTCTGGCTCAGCCGCGTCGCCGTCGGACTGGATTGGGGAAGGCGGGTGGCGTCGCTGTCTGACGCCGCCTATCTCGCGTTCCTCTCCCACACGACCGTGATCTCGCTTCTGTGGTTCGTCTGGAAGATGGCCTTCGGGGGGGTCGGCGAACCCGGATACGCCCTGTTCTTCTTCGGCGCTCCGGCCGTAGCTTTCGCGGTGGCGCTCGTGGCAATACGCTTCCTGCCCATGTTCTGGGCTCCGGCGCAGATTGCCGTTTCGGGACGGGCGGTGCGGTCGAAAGTATCGGCGGGGGCCCCGTCCCCGGAGATCGCCTCCGCGCGGGAAACCGCTCGGACCTAAGACAGGCTTTCCACGCCGCCCATGTAGGGCCACAGGGCTTCGGGCAGTTCCACGGTCCCGTCCGGCAGCTGGCCGTTCTCCAGAACGGCGATCAGCGTGCGGCCGACGGCGAGCCCGGACCCGTTCAGCGTGTGGACGAATTGCGGCTTGCCGCCGTCGCTGGGTTTGTATCGGGCGTTCATGCGGCGGGCCTGGAAGTCCCAGCAATTGGAGACCGAGGAGATCTCGCGGTAGCGGTTCTGGCCCGGCAGCCAGACCTCGATGTCGAAGGTGCGGCGGGCGCCGAAGCCGGTATCGCCGTCGCAGAGCTTCATCACCCGGTAGGGAAGCTCCAGCCGGTCCAGTATGCCTTCGGCGCAGGTGAGCATGCGCAGCTGCTCGTCCTCGGAGGCGTCGGGATGGGTGACGGAGACCATCTCCACCTTCTCGAACTGGTGCTGGCGCAGCATCCCGGCGGTGTCCTTGCCCGCCGATCCGGCCTCGGAGCGGAAGCAGAGCGTGTGGGCGACGTGGCGGCGGGGCAGGTCGGATTCGTCGATCACCTGGCCGGCGACGATGTTGGTCAGCGGCACCTCGGCGGTGGGGACGAGCCACCAGCCGTCGGTGGTACGGTAGCTGTCCTCGCCGAACTTCGGAAGCTGGCCGGTGCCGCGCATCGCCTCGTCCCGGACGAGGACCGGGGGGATGGTCTCGACGAGGCCGTTCTCGGCGGTGTGCACGTCGAGCATGAACTGCGCCAGCGCCCGGTGCAGGCGGGCGATCCGGCCCGACATCAGGACGAAGCGGGAGCCCGAGAGCTTGGCGGCGGTCTCGAAATCCATCTCCCCGCGCGCCACGGGCAGGTCGAAATGCTCCTGGGCATGGGGCATGTGCGGCGGGGTCAGGTGGTGCTTGACCTCGATGTTGTCGCTCTCGTCGGAGCCCTCCGGCACGTCTCGCGCGAGGACGTTGGGCAGCGCCATGAGCTGCTCGAGAAGCTCGGCGTCGAGCTCGCGGGCGCGGGCCTCCTGGTCGGCGGTCTCGGCCTTCCTGGCGGCGACCTCGGTGCGCAGCCGCTCGAAGGCGGCCTCGTCGCCCTGCGCCTTCGCCTCGCCGATCCGTTTCGAGGCGGCGTTCTGCTCCGCCTTCGCGGTCTCGGCGGCGTGGATCGCGGCGCGGCGGGCCTCGTCGAGGGCGAGCAGCGGCGCCGCGGCGCCGGCGATCCCGCGGCGGGCCATGGCGGCGTCGAAGGCGGCGGGATCCTCGCGGATCAGGCGTATGTCGTGCATGAAGCGGCCTCCTTTGGGCGCGGTATGCCCGATGTGCGGAAAGGGGGGAAGAGGCGCGGCTCAGTCGAGGAGATCCGGCGCCAGCACGGTCCCGAACGAGCGGTCGCGCCCGAGCCGGTTGGTGAGGATGCCGACCAGGCGGTGGTTCTGGAAGATCGGCGCGCCGGACATGCCGGCGACGGCGGGGCAGTCGAGGACGATCTCGGTCCGGGGGCGCTCGAGGATTCGGCAGTCGGCGGTGCGCGCCGCGGCGGCGCCGCGCGGGAAGGAGACGACGGTGACCTCTGAGCCCACCTTCGGCGGCGGGCCCGGGGTGGCGGGGGCGATGCCGGGGAACGGACTGGCGAGGGTCAGGCGGGCCTGGTCGAGATGGTAGAGATTGGCCTTCAGGGGGTCGAGCCGGGGGCGCCGCGCCGCGCCCGCCCGCCGCATCGCCGCGGCGCGGCCGTCCTCCCAGCCGGAATAGAGCTTGACTGGATCGCGGCGGGCGCAATGGCCGGCGGTCAGCGCCGCCTTGGGCGCGACGAGCACGGCGGTGCAGCTCGGCCGGCCGATCTGGCCGCCGATGCGCAGGACCGGGTCCGGGGGCGGATCGGCCCGGGCGGGCAGGGCGAGGAGCAGGAGGAGGAGCGCGCGGGCTGTCATGGTCGTGAGCATCGCGCGGCGGGGGCTTGCTGGACAAGGGCCGGGGGCGAGGCTAGGAGGAGGCCGGTTTTCCCGGGCCCGCGCGCCCCGACGCGAGAAGGAGACGAGATGTTCGCAACGCCCGCATTCGCGCAGGCGGCCGGCGGCGGCGCCGGCAGCGCCCTGGCCAGCTTCCTGCCGCTGATCCTGATCTTCGCCATCATGTACTTCCTGCTGATCCGGCCGCAGCAGAAGAAGGTCAAGCAGCATCAGAAGATGGTCGAGGCGCTGCGTCGCGGCGACCAGGTGGTGACTGCCGGCGGGCTCGTCGGCAAGGTGACGAAGGTGCGCGAGGACGGCGAGATCGAGGTCGAACTCGCCGAGAACGTGAAGGTGCGGGTGGTGAAGTCCACCATCGCCACGGTGCGGAACAAGACCGAACCCGCCGAGGCCTGATCCTCCCGCCCGTTCCCCGACCTCACCGACCCGGAGCCGCCGACCCATGCTGCAGATGCCGCTCTGGAAGCGCGTCGTGATCTGGGGGCTCGTCGCCCTCGGCATCCTGATGGCCATGCCGAACCTGTTCTACGGCCGGGTGGAGCGCGCCAACGACGCCCGCGACGCCATCGCGGCGCAGGGGGCGAGCCCGGAGCGCGAGGCGGAGGCGGCGGGCTGGCCGGATTTCCTGCCCTCGGGGCTGGTCAATCTCGGGCTCGACCTGCGCGGCGGCGCGCAGCTTCTGGCCGAGGTGCAGGTGGACGAGGTCTATGCGCAGCGGATGGACGGACTCTGGCCGGCGCTGCGCGACGCGCTGCGGGCGGCACGGGAAGAGGTGGGCACGATCCGGCGGGTCGATGGCGGCGGCGCGCGCCTCGAGGTGCGCCTGTCGAATCCCGACGGGCTGGCGCGGGCGATGGAGATCGCGCGGGGGCTCGCCCAGCCGGTGGGATCGCTCGGCGGCGCCGGCCAGAGCGATCTGGTGGTCGAGGGCACGCAGACCGGGAACGGGGCGCTCGTGTCCGTGGGGCTTTCGGAGGCCGCGCAGGTGGCGACCGAGGACCAGACGGTGCGCCAGAGCCTCGAGATCGTGCGCCGGCGGATCGACGAGGTGGGCACGCGGGAGCCCACGATCCAGCGCCAGGGCGCCGACCGCATCCTCATCCAGGTGCCGGGGATCGGCTCCGCCGAGGAGCTGAAATCGCTGATCGGCACCACCGCGCAGCTCACCTTCCACCCGGTGATCCGCCGCGCGGGCGACGCCGACGCCGATCCGGGGCCGGGCAACATCCTGCTGCCCTCGATCGACGAGGAGGGGATCTGGTACGTGCTGGAGCGCACGCCCGTGGTCTCCGGGGAGACGCTGACCGACGCGCAGCCGACCTTCGACCAGAACAACCGCCCGGCGGTGAGCTTCCGCTTCAACCCGACCGGCGCGCGCGCCTTCGGCGACTACACCGCCGAGAACATCGGCTCGCCCTTCGCCATCGTGCTCGACGACGAGGTGATCTCGGCGCCGGTGATCCAGAGCCACATCCCCTCGGGCAACGGCATCATCACCGGCAATTTCACCGTGGAGGAATCCACCGAGCTCGCCGTGCTTCTGCGCGCCGGCGCGCTGCCGGCGAAGCTCACTTTCCTCGAGGAGCGGACCGTGGGGCCGGAGCTGGGGCAGGATTCGATCGAGGCCGGGCGCATCGCCTGCCTCGTCGCCTTCGTCGCGGTGATGGTGATGATGGCGCTGGCCTACGGGCTGTTCGGACTGTTCGCCAATATCGCGCTGCTGATCAACGTCGCGCTGATCTTCGGGCTGCTGTCGCTCATCGGCGCCACGCTGACGCTGCCGGGGATCGCCGGGATCGTGCTGACCATCGGCATGGCGGTCGATGCCAACGTGCTCGTCTTCGAGCGCATCCGGGAGGAGCAGCGGACGGCGCGCGGCCCCAGCCGCGCCATCTCGCAGGGCTACGAGCGGGCGCTCTCGGCGATCGTCGACGCCAACATCACCACCTTCATCATCGCCACGATCCTGTTCATGATGGGGTCGGGGCCGGTGCGGGGCTTCGCGGTGACGCTGGCGCTCGGGATCATCACCTCGGTCTTCACCGCGATCTGGGTGACGCGGGCGATGATCGTCGCCTGGTTCGACCGCCGGCGCCCGAAAACCATCGAGGTCTGAGCCATGAAGCCCGTGAAATTCATTCCCGACGACGTGAACATAGACTGGTTCAGGCAGGCGCGGCTCACCTTCGGCGCCTCCTGCGTCGCGGTGGTGCTGTCGGTTGTGGCCTGGCTGGCGCTGGGGCTCAATTTCGGCATCGACTTCCAGGGCGGCACGACGATCCGCACCGAATCGACCCAGCCCGTCGACGTGGGTGCCTATCGCGAGGCGATGGCGCCGCTGGGCCTCGGCGACGTGCTGATCACCGAGGTCTTCGATCCTTCCTTCGGGCCGGAGCGGAACGTGGCGATGGTGCGCGTGGCGGCGCAATCGGACGCGGCGAGCGCCTCGGCCGACACGATCGCGGCGGTCGAGCAGGCGCTGAAGGAGGTCGACCCGTCGATCGAGTTCACCAGCGTGGAATCGGTCGGGCCGAAGGTCTCGTCGGAGCTGATCCGCACTGCGCTGCTCGCCGTGGCGACCTCGCTCGCGGCGATCCTGGTCTATATCTGGCTCCGCTTCGAATGGCAGTTCGCGGTCGGCGCGGTGGCGGCGCTGTTCCATGACGTGCTGCTGACGATCGGCATCTTCTCGGTGCTGAGGATCCAGTTCGACCTGGCGACGATCGCGGCGATCCTGACCATCATCGGCTATTCGATCAACGACACGGTGGTGATCTTCGACCGGCTGCGCGAGAACCTCATCAAGTACAAGAGCCGCGGGCTCAGGGACGTGATGAACCTCTCCGTGAACGAGACCCTGAGCCGCACGGTGATGACCTCCGGCACCACGCTGATCGCGCTGATCGCGCTGCTCGTGCTCGGCGGCGACGTGATCCGCAGCTTCGTCTTCGCGATCACCTGGGGGGTGATCGTGGGCACCTATTCCTCGGTCTTCGTGGCCAAGAACATCGTGCTCTTCCTCGGCGTGAAGCGCGACTGGTCGAAGCCGGACAAGACCGGCGCCGGCACCCAATTCGCCGATATCGACGCCTGAGTGGCGGCGCTCGCCCTCGTCGCGGGGCTGGCGGGGCTCGTCTACGGATTCGCGGGGTTCGGCTCGGCGCTGATCGCGGTGCCGCTCTACGCCGCCCTCGTCGGCCCGGCGGCGGCGATCGGGCTGATGGCGCTGTCGGCGCTGGGCTCGGCGGCGACAGTGCTGCCGCGCGCGATCCGGCGCGCCGACCGGCGGGCGGTGGCCTGGATGCTGGCGCCCGCGCTGCTGTGCCTGCCGGCGGGCACCCTGGCGCTCACCCTCCTCGATCCCGAGACGGTGCGCTGGGCGATGGCGCTGACCGTGCTCGCCACCCTCGTCGCGCTCGTCGCCGGGCTGCGCTACCGGGGCCGGGCGGGGCCGCCGGCCTGGCTCGGCGTGGGCGCGCTGGTGGGGCTCTTCGGCGGCGCGACGGGGCTGAACGGGCCGCCGCTCGTGCTCTTCCAACTCGCCGGTCCGGACGGCGCCGAGCGCAGCCGGGCGAACACGATCGTGGTGCTGACCTCGACCAGCGTCGCGCTGTTGCCGGTGCTCTGGCTGCGCGGCGCGTTCGGGGCGGAGGAGATCGCCGCCGGGGTGCTGCTCGCGCCGGTCTATGGCGGGGCGGCCTGGATCGGCCAGCGGCTCTTCGATGCCGGACGGGAGGAGACCTATCGCCGCGTCGCCTACGTGGTGATCGCGGTGGCGGCGCTCGCCGGGTTGCCGGTCTTCGGCTGAGGACATAGGTCAGGCTCGAAGGAGGGGCGTCCCATGCAACTCATCGAGGTCGATTTCGAAGGCGCGACGCCGATCGACGGCTACGGCCCGGACTTCTTCCGCATCGGCGGCGAGATCCGCGAGGGCGCGGTCCTGCTCCTGCCGCGGATGCTGCGCTCCTGGGGCGGCTACGAGGACCGGGAGCGCATCCTCGCCCAGGCGGACGAGATCGACGTGCTGCTCGTCGGCACCGGGCGGGAGATGGACTACCTGCCGAAACCGTTCCGCGTTGATCTGGACGCGGCGAATGTGGGCGTCGAGGCGATGGCCTCGGCGCAGGCCTGCCGCACCTACAACGTGCTCCTGGGCGAGGGGCGCCGGGTCGGCGCCGCGCTCCTGCCGGCCGCATGAGGGTCCGGGCCACGGGCCTCACGGTCGGCCGCGGCGGCCTGCCGATCCTGTCGGGGCTCGAGTTCGACGTCGAGGAAGGGCGGGCGCTGATCCTGCGCGGCCGGAACGGGGCGGGCAAGACGACGCTGCTGAGGACGCTCGCGGGGCTTCAGGCGCCGATGGCCGGCGAGGTGGCGCCGGGACGCGACGCGATGGCCTATGGCGGCCATGCCGACGGGATGAAGGAGCAGCTCACCGTGGCCGAGAACCTGGCCTTCTGGGCGGGGCTGCACGGGGAAGGCGCCGGCGACGACGCGGCGGAGGCCTTCGCGCTCCGCCCGCTCGGGGACCGGCTGGTCCAGCATCTCTCGGCCGGGCAGCGGCGGCGGCTCGGGCTCGCCCGGCTGCTCGTCACCGGCCGGCCGGTCTGGCTCCTCGACGAGCCGACGATCTCGCTCGACGCGGAGAACACCGCCCGCTTCGCGGAGATCGTCCGCCGCCACCTGGCGGGCGGCGGCACGGCGATCCTCGCCACCCATATCGACCTCGGCCTCGAGGGCGAGACGCTCGACGTGACGCCCTACCGGGCGCGGGCCGACGACCCGTTCCTCGCCGATGCCACCGCATGATCCGCCTGATCGCGCGCGATCTCGCGCTGGCCGTGCGGGCGGGCGGCGGCTTCGGGCTCGGCCTCGCCTTCTTCCTGATCGTGTCGGTGCTCGTGCCCTTCGGGGTGGGCCCCGACAGCGCCCGGCTCGCGCCGATCGCGCCCGGCATCCTCTGGGTCGGCGCGCTGCTCGCCTGCCTGCTGTCGCTCGACCGCGTCTTCGCGCTCGACCGGGAGGACGGGGCGCTCGACCTGCTGGCGACGGCGCCGGTGCCGATGGAGGGGATCGCGCTCGCCAAGGCGGTCGCCCACTGGCTGACCACCGGGCTGCCGCTGTCGCTGGCCGCGGCGCCGCTGGGGGTGCTGCTGAACCTGCCCTGGCCCGGACATCTGTGGCTCACGCTCTCGCTGCTCGCCGGCACGCCGGCGCTGTCGCTGATCGGCACGTTCGGCGCGGCGCTCACGGTGGGGCTCAGGCGCGGCGGGCTGCTGCTGTCGCTCCTCGTCCTGCCGCTCTACGTGCCGACGCTGGTCTTCGGGGCGGACGTGGCGCGCCGGGGGGCGGAAGGGCTCGACCCGGGCCCGCCGCTGGCGCTTCTGGGCGCGGTGACGCTGGGCTGCCTCGCCGGGCTGCCCTTCGCCGCCGCGGCGGCGCTCCGGGTGAGCCTCAGGTGAGGCCGGGCCGCGTCCCCGTCCGCCCGGAGGCCCGGCCGCGGCCAGACGAAGGTGTGACCGACCGCTCCCTTGTTGGCCCCGCGGCCACGGGATAAGCCGATGGCGATGTCGCTCTGGTCCTACGCCAATCCCAGCCGCTTCATGGGCGCCAGCCGGCTGCTGATGCCGGTGCTCGGCGCGGCGGCGGCGCTCTGCCTGATCTCCGGGCTGGTCTGGGGGTTCTTCTTCACGCCCGACGATTACCGCCAGGGATCGACGGTGAAGATCATCTATCTCCATGTCCCCGCGGCGCTGATGGCGATCAATTCGTGGTTCATGATGCTCGTGGCCTCGCTCGTCTGGCTCGTTCGGCGCCATCACGTGAGCGCGCTCGCCGCGCGGGCGGCGGCCCCCGTGGGGATGACGATGACGCTGATCGCGCTGGTCACCGGGGCGGTCTGGGGACAGCCGATGTGGGGGACCTGGTGGGCCTGGGACCCGCGGCTGACCTCGTTCCTGATCCTGTTCCTGTTCTATCTGGGCTATATCGCGCTCTGGGAGGCGGTGGAGGATCCCGACACCGCCGCCGACCTGACCAGCGTGCTGTGCCTCGTGGGCTCGGTCTTCGCGGTGCTGTCGCGCTACGCGGTGAATTTCTGGAACCAGGGGCTGCACCAGGGCGCCTCGCTCAGCATGGATGCGCAGGAGAACGTGGCGGATGTGTTCTGGTATCCGCTCCTCGTCTGCATCGCCGGGTTCGTGACGCTCTTCGCGGCGCTCGTTCTCCTGCGGACCCGCACCGAAATCCGGGCGCGGCGGCTCCATTCGCTGCGGCTCAGGGAAAGGATGGCCGATGCCTGATCTGGGGAAATACGCGCTCGAGGTGGGACTCGCCTACGGGCTCTCCGCCGTGCTGATAGGCGGGCTCGTGGCGATCAGCCTGCTCCGCGCGGCCCGCATCCGGCGGGCCCTCGAGCGGGCGGAGGCGCGCCGGCATGGCTAGGCTGCCGATCCTCGCCGTGGTGCCGCCGGTGATCTTCGCCGCGCTCGCCGGGCTCTTCTACGCCGGCATGCAGCGCGAGGACCCGGACGCGCTGCCGTCGACCTTCGTGGGCGAGCCGGCGCCGGCGCTGTCGGTGAGCGCGCTCGGCGGGTTCGAGCCGGTCACCGCGGAGGCGCTGGCGGCGGACGGGCCGAAGCTCGTGAACTTCTGGGCGAGCTGGTGCGCGCCCTGCCGGGTGGAGCATCCGAACCTTTCGGCGCTCTCGGAGACGGAGGGGGTGCCGATCTACGGCATCAACTACAAGGACGACCCGGAGAAGGCGCTCGGCTTCCTCGCCGAACTCGGCAATCCCTACGCCGCCACCGCCGCCGATCCGGAGGGGCGCACGGCGCGGGACTGGGGGGTCTACGGGGTGCCGGAGACCTTCGTGGTGGACGGCGAGGGACGGATCGTGGCCCGCGTCGCCGGTCCGGTGACGGAGCGCACGCTGGCGCGCACGCTCCGGCCGGCGCTCGCCGAGGCGCGAGAGGGCGCGGCCGGCGGCGGCTGACCGGCGCCCGGGCGCGGATCGGCCGGCCGGGGCGATCTTATCGACGGAAACGGGCTCGGGTGTCGCGGACGCGGCGGCACCGGGAGCCGATCATTGACAGGGGCCGCCATCATGTTCGACCGACCGACCTCCGCCGCACCGCTGGTGCTGAGCCTTCTGCGGCTGGTGGCGGGGCTGATCTTCCTCGCCCACGGGTCGCAGAAGCTGCTCGGATTTCCGCCCGGCGAGGGCGGCCCGGAGCCGTTCACGCTGATCTGGGCGGCGGGGGCGATCGAGCTCGTCTGCGGCGCGCTGATCGCGGTGGGCCTTTTCACCCGGTGGGCTTCGTTCCTGGCCTCGGGGACGATGGCCTTCGCCTACTGGCTGGCCCACGCGCCGCAGGGCCCCTATCCGGTGAACAACGGCGGCGACGCGGCGATCCTCTACTGCTTCATCTTCCTTTACCTCGTCTTCGCGGGGGCCGGTCCGGTGAGCCTGGACGCCCTGCGGCGGCGGCGCTGACGGGGCGGAGGCGGGCCGGGTCGCGGGAGCGGCGGAGAGGTCGGCCGCGCGGCAGGGGCGCCGCGCGCCGGTGCGGAGGCGGGCGGTGTCGCCGGAGACGGCTCCACCCGATCCTCCGCGCCACGAGCCGGGCCCGCCGGAGCGGGCCGGGCAGGGTCAGGCGGCGGTGGCGGTATCCGCCAGGCGGCGCAGGACGTAGTGCAGCACGCCGCCGTTCTTGACGTAGTCGATCTCGATCCCGGTATCGATCCGGCTCTTGATCTCGATCTCCTTCGTCGATCCGTCGGCATAGGAAATGGTGCAGGGCACCACCGCGCCGGGGCCGAAATCCTCTTCCAGCCCGGTGATCGAGAAGGTCTCGTCGCCGGTGAGCTTCAGGCTTTCCCGGCCCTCGCCGTTCGTGAACTCGAAGGGCAGGACGCCCATGCCGACGAGGTTAGAGCGGTGGATGCGCTCGTAGCTCTCGGCGATCACCGCCTTGACGCCGAGAAGCGCGGTGCCCTTGGCCGCCCAGTCGCGCGACGAGCCCGCCCCGTATTGCTGACCGGCAATGACGACGAGCGGCGTGCCCTGCTCGATGTATTTCATCGCGGCGTCGTAGATCGGCATCTCGCTGCCGTCGGGACCCCTGGTGTAGCCGCCCTCGACCCCGTCCAGCATCTCGTTGCGGATGCGGATATTGGCGAAGGTGCCGCGCATCATCACCTCGTGGTTGCCGCGCCGCGAGCCGTAGGAGTTGAATTCCCGCGGGCTGACCTGGTGCTCGGTGAGGTATGCGCCGGCGGGAGAGGTCTCCTTGAACGACCCGGCGGGGGAGATGTGGTCGGTGGTGACCATGTCGCCCAGCAGGGCGAGCATCCGCGCGCCCTCGATATCGGCGATCGCGCCGGGCTCCCGGTCCATGTCCTTGAAGAAGGGCGGTTCCTGCACGTAGGTCGAGCCGGCCGGCCAGTCGTAGGTCTTCTCGTCGGTGGTGTCGATGTCGCGCCAGCGCTCGTCGCCCTCGAAGACGTCGGCGTATTTCTCCTTGAAGCGGTCGGAGGTCACCGTCTCCTCGACGAGCTGGGCGATCTCGGACTGGGACGGCCACGAGATCCTTCAGGAAGACGTCGTTGCCGTCCTTGTCCTGGCCGATCGGCTCCTGCGTCACGTCCACGTTCATGTCGCCGACGAGGGCGTAGATCACCACCAGCGGCGGGGAGGCGAGGTAGTTCGCGCGCACGTCCGGGGAAATGCGCCCCTCGAAGTTGCGGTTGCCGGACAGGACCGAGCAGGCGATCAGGTCGTTGTCGGCGATCGCCTTCGACAGCTCCTCGCGGATCGGGCCGGAATTGCCGATGCAGGTGGTGCAGCCGTAGCCGACGAGGTTGAACCCGATGGCGTCGAGATCCTCCTGAAGGCCGGTCGCGTCGAGATAGGACGACACGACCTGGCTGCCCGGCGCCAGCGAGGTCTTGACCCAGGGCTTGCGGTCGAGCCCGAGCTCGCGCGCCTTCCGCGCGATGAGGCCGGCGCCGATCATCACGTAGGGGTTCGAGGTGTTGGTGCAGGAGGTGATCGAGGCGATGACGATGGAGCCGTCATGCAGCTCGAAGGTCTTCTCCTCGCCGTCGATGTCCTCCATCGTCACGCGGGCGCGCTTGTGGTGGCCCTTGTCGCCGGGGATCTTCTTCGGCGCCGGCTGGCCGCCCTCCGCCTCCCAGCGGACCTCGGCATTCTCGGACGGGCCGTCGCCGTTGCGCTGTTCCTCGATATAGGCGTGGAACTTCGCCGCCGCAGCGTCGAGGTCGATATGCTGCTGGGGATGCTTCGGCCCGGAGATGGCGGGCTTCACCGTCGCCATGTCGAGCTCCAGCGTGTCGGTGAAGACCGGCTCGTCGCCGGCATTGCGCCACAGGCCCTGCTCCCTGGCATAGGCCTCGACGAGCTTGATCGTGTCCTCGCCGCGGCCGGTCTGGCCAAGATAGCGTAGCGTCTCGTCGTCGATCGGGAAGAAGGCGCAGGTGCCGCCGAATTCGGGGGACATGTTGCCGAGCGTGGCGCGGTCGGCCAGCGGCACGTTGTCGAGCCCGTCGCCGTAGAATTCGACGAATTTCTGCACCACGCCCTTCTCGCGCAGCATCTCGCAGACGCGCAGCACGAGGTCGGTGGCGGTGGTGCCTTCCGGCATCGCGCCGGTGAGCTTGAAGCCGACGACCTCGGGGATGATCATCGAGACCGGCTGGCCCAGCATCGCGGCCTCGGCCTCGATGCCGCCGACGCCCCAGCCGAGGACGCCGAGGCCGTTGATCATCGTGGTATGGCTGTCGGTGCCGACCAGCGTGTCGGGATAGGCCACGAGTTCGCCGTTCTGGTCCTCGTCGTTCCAGACGGCGCGGCCCAGATATTCGAGATTGACCTGGTGGCAGATGCCGGTGCCGGGCGGCACGACGCGGAAGTTCCGGAACGCCTTCTGGCCCCATTTGAGGAAAGTGTAGCGCTCGATGTTGCGCTCGTATTCGCGCTCCACGTTGTGCTGGAAGGCGCGCGGATTGCCGAATTCGTCGATCATCACCGAGTGGTCGATGACGAGATCCACCGGATTGAGAGGGTTGATCTTCTGCGCGTCTCCGCCGAGGCTCTCGATCCCGTCGCGCATGGCCGCGAGGTCCACCACCGCGGGCACGCCGGTGAAATCCTGCATCAGTACGCGGGCGGGGCGGTAGCCGATCTCGTGATCGGAGCGGCCGCCGTTTTCCGCCCAGGCGGCGAAGGCCTTCACGTCGTCGACGGTCGTCGTCTTGCCGTCCTCGAAGCGCAGCAGGTTCTCGACCAGCACCTTGAGGGATTTCGGCATGTTCGAGAAATCGCCGAGTCCCGCCTCTGTCGCGGCGGCGAGCGAGTAATAGGCGTAGCTCTTGCCGTCGACCTCCAGGGTGCGGCGGGTCTTGCTCGAATCGTGTCCGACCTCGATCGGCATGGCGGTCTCCTTGTCCTGGCGGATCTCAAGAACTGGCTTGCGCAATATCTAGACGCGACGTAGTCGGTTTCCAATTCGTATGCAACGGTATGCAGAAGCCGGTCCGTCGCCGGGCCGCCCTCGTCGCAAAACCTTGATTGGCATGGTTCCGGGCGGCGACTTAGAGGTTTCGAACCAGCTTGCCCCCGCAGGAGAGACCCATGCGCGCCTTCGCCCGCACGACCCTGATCGCGGCATCCCTGCTGGCCGCGGGTGCGGCCGAGGCGGAGGACGACCAGCCGGTGATCGTGGAGCTCTTCACTTCGCAGGGTTGCTCTTCCTGCCCGCCGGCCGATGCCCTCCTGGCGAAGCTCGCGGAGAAGCCCGGCGTCCTGCCGCTGGCGCTGCATGTGGATTACTGGGACTATATCGGCTGGCCGGACGATTTCGCCGAGCCGGCCTTCACCGAGCGCCAGAAGGCCTATGCCCGCGCCGCGGGGGAGCGCACGATCTACACGCCGCAGATGATCGTCGGCGGCGCCGACCGGGTGATCGGGAGCCGGGCGATGGAGGTGGCCGACCTGGTCCAGGCCCACAGCGTCGCCGCCAACCCGGTCGACATCGAGGTGACGCGCAGCGGCGGGAGCGTGCGCATCGTCGCGCGCCCCGACGGTCCGCTCGGCGGGCCGCTCCTCGTCCAGCTCGTCACCTTCGAGCCGCACAAGCGCGTGGCGATCGAGGCCGGCGAGAACGCCGGCAGCGTCATCGACTACGCCAACGTGGTGCAGGACTGGAAGATCGTCGGCGAATGGGACGGCGCTGGGACGTGGGAGAGAGAGCTCGAGGCCGAGGGGCCCGCGGCGATCATCGTCCAGATGGAAGGGCCGGGCCCGATCCTCGGCGCGGCGCGCATCGACTGATCAGGACCGCGCCGCCCGCCGCTCGGGCTTCCAGCGGTCGTGAATCCAGAACCACTGCTCCATGTGCGCGCGCACCGTGACCTCGAGCCGGTCGGTGATCTCCTGCGTCATGGCGACCGGGTCGCCGTGGGCGACGGGCGCCTCCACGATCACGTCGAAATCGAGTCCGTTCGGCCGCCGGATGCCGTAGCAGGGCAGGACCAGCGCGTCGTAGCGCAAGGCCCAGGTGCAGGCGGCAGGCGAGGTCGGGGCCGGCTGGCCGAAGAAGGTGACGTCGACGCCGCGCGAGGAATAGAGGTCGGTCAGGATGCCGACGATGCCGCCATCGGCCAGGTGGCGGACATAGCGCGCGATGCCCGAGCGCGAGCGCGGAAAGAGCGGCGTGCCGATCTCCTCGAGGGCGCGGACGTAGTGGCTGTTGAACCGGCGGTTGTTCATCGGCCGGTAGAGAGCGGCGAGCGGGTAGCCGTGGGCGAAGAGGGTGGCGCGGAGCGCGTCAAAATTGCCCAGATGGGCGGTGACCAGCATCACCGGCCGACCGGCGGCGCGGGCTTCCGCGAGGGCCGGGACGCCGGGCCCCGAGAGCGGCGTGCCCGCGAGGCGGGCCTTGAAGTCGCGGCCGCTGTAGATCTCGATGATGGTCCGGCCGACATTGTCCGGCACGGCGCGCAGCAGCCGGCGGACCTCCGCTTGCGGCAGGTCGGGCCGGACCAGGGCGAGATTGGCGCGGATGCGCCGCCGCCAGCCGGCGAGCGGCGCCAGGACATGGCCGGTGAGCCATCCGACGGTCCGCACCCGGGTCGGGTAGGGGAGGGCGAAGACGGCGCTCAGGAGGGCGCGGAACACCGCGTCGAGCACCGCGTCGCCGAGATCGGAGCTGTCCTTCTTCGCCACCTGCCTGCCCGTTCCGGTCCTGCGTGCCGGCGAGCAATAGAAGCGCCGGGCGCCGATCTCAAGCGGCGGCGCGCGTGACGAGCTTGATCTCCCCGCGATCGGACATGGCGCGGATGCCGCGCACCACGGAGATGTAGGCGGCCTCGGCCTCCTCCGTCGGCACCTCGCCGGCCTCCTCGGCGCCCTCGCGGATCATGTCGGCGAGGCGGCCGGGAAGACCGTCGAGGAGGTAGGCGGCGGCGTCCGAGAGGCCCGCATCGGCCTGCGCCGCGGCGATGGCGCGGATCAGCTCGCCCTGCTCGACTTCCCGGGCGATGCTCGGAATGTCGCGCTTGTCGAGCCGCGCGGGGATGTCGGCGAAGGTGAAGATCGCCGCGCGCACCTCCTCGGCCAGGGCCGCGTTCTCCTCGGCGAGGCCGGCGAGGATATCCTCGCGGGTCGGGCCGGAGGAGACATCGAGGATCGCGCCGAGCCGCTTGGCCGCCGCCGAGGTGAAGGCCCGGGGCGGCTCCGCGGACATCTCGGCGGCGAGCGCGACGCCGATCCGGGCGACCGTCTCGGGCGCGACCGCGGCGGTCTCGCTGACGGCGAGGGTCAGGCGGCGCGCTTCGGGGCCCGGCAGCTTGTTGAGAAGTTCCGCCGCCTTGGCGATGTCGAGCTTGGACAGGATGACGGCACCGATCTCCGGGCTCTCCGAGCGCAGGATCTCGAGCATCCTCGCGGCGGGGACGCCGGCGATGGCGTCCCAGGGATCGTTCGCCCAGAGCGCGCCGGACTGGGCGCGGAGCCGGGCGGCCAGATCGGCGTTGATGGCGCCGTCGAGCACCTTGAGCGCGCCTTCGAGCCCGCCGGGGAAGGTGAGGCCGATGGCGTCGAGCTCGGCGGCGAATTCCTCGACCACCTCGCGCAGCGTCTCGCGATCGACGAACTTCATGCTGGCGATCTGCGTGGTGAGCTCCGCCTGCAGGGTCTCGGGAAGCTCGGAGAGCGGCAGGGTGGCGCCTTCGGCGAGGAGCAGGCGCACGACGATCGCGGCCTTCTGCCGCCTGGACAGCGTGCCGGCGGCGGAGGCGACCGCCTTCCGCGGACGATTTGCCTCGGTTCCCGGGCGGGCCGCCAGTTCCGTTCCCATTCGTCGCCTCGCCATTCACGTGTGCCTGGCGAGAACCCTAGGGCACGGCCGTTAAGACCGGCTTACCGGACGCGGGACGGCGTGGCGGCGCAACCGGGTCTCAGCCCGTGGTGGGCACGCAGCGCTGGGCGTCGGCGTCGAAGACCGTGCCTTCGGCACAGGACATGGCGGCCGTGTCGTGCCAGTCGCAGGCGGCCGAGGAAAGGGCCGGAATGGCGGCGAGAACGAGGGCGGTCAGAATCGTCTTCATGGCGATCTCCGATGTGGATGCGCCGATCCTAGCACGGCCTGCCCCTGCGTCAGCGAAAAAGCGCCGCGACATTTCCGGTCGGATCAGGGCTCGCCGAAGACCCGGGCGAAGATCGTGTCGACGTGGCGGGTGTGGTACTCGAGGTCGAACGTCTCGGCGATCCGCTCCTTCGGCAGCGCCCTCGTCACGTCGGCGTCGTTCTCGAGCTCGGTCCGGAAGTCGCGGCCCTCCTGCCAGACCTTCATCGCGTTGCGCTGAACGAGCGTGTAGGCGTCCTCGCGGCTGACGCCGGCCTGGGTCAGGGCGAGAAGCACGCGCTGGGACATGACGAGTCCCTTGTGGCGGTGGAGATTGGCCAGCATCGCCTCGGGATAGACGACGAGATTGTCGATCAGGCCGGTGAGGCGGGCGAGCGCGAAGTCGAGCGTCACGGTCGCGTCGGGGCCGATATTGCGCTCCACCGAGGAGTGGGAGATGTCGCGCTCGTGCCAGAGGGCCACGTTCTCCATCGCCGGGACCACCGCCATGCGCACCAGGCGGGCAAGGCCGGTCAGGTTCTCCGACAGGACCGGGTTGCGCTTGTGGGGCATGGCCGAGGAGCCCTTCTGGCCCTTGGAGAAGAACTCCTCGAGCTCCAGCACCTCGGTGCGCTGGCCGTGGCGGATCTCGGTGGCGATGTTCTCGATGGAGCTGGCGACGATGCCGAGCGCGGCGAAGAAGGCGGCATGGCGGTCGCGGGGGATGACCTGGGTGGAGATCGGCTCCGGCACGAGGCCCATCCTGGCGCAGACATGCTCCTCCACCCTCGGGTCGATATTGGCGAAGGTGCCGACCGCGCCGGAGAGCGCGCCGGTGGCGACCTCCGCGCGGGCGTCGCGCAGGCGGGAGAGGTTGCGATCCATCTCGGCGTAGAAGCGCGCGAAGGTCAGACCCATGGTCGTCGGCTCGGCGTGGATGCCGTGGGACCGGCCGATGCGAAGCGTGTCCTTGTGCTCGAAGGCGCGGCGCTTCAGGGCGGCCAGGAGCACCTCCGTGTCGGCGATCAGGATGTCGGCGGCGCGGGTGAGCTGGACGTTGAAGCAGGTGTCGAGCACGTCCGAGGAGGTCATGCCCTGATGCACGAACCGGGCATTGTCGGCGCCCACGATCTCGGAGAGATGCGTGAGGAAGGCGATGACGTCGTGCCTGGTCTCGGCCTCGATCTCGTCGATCCGGGCGACGTCGAACTCGGTGTCCTTTGCCGCCCAGACGGCATCCGCGTTCGCCCGCGGGATGGTGCCCAGATCGGCCATTGCGTCGCCGGCATGGGCCTCGATCTCGAACCAGATGCGGAACTTCGACTGTGGCGCCCAGACCGCAACCATGTCGGGGCGGGAATAGCGGGGGATCATGGACGCTCACCTCGATGTTATCCTGCGCTGCCGGCGCGGGTCCTAGACCCATTGCCACGGCGCGGCAAGGAGGCGCGATGGCACTCGGGCTCAAGGACTTCGCGGGACGCTGGCGGCTCGACCGCCGCATCCGCGACGCGCAGGGCGACCGGGAGGGGCGGTTCCGCGGCGACGCGCTGTTCCGGCCCGAAGGCGCGACGCTGTTCTACCGGGAGCGGGGAGAACTGACCCTCGACGGGCGGGAGATGGCGGCCGAGCAGAGCCATGTCTGGCGCCAGGAGGGCAACCGGATCTGCGTCGTCTTCGCCGACGGGCGGCCGTTCCACACCTTCGAGCTCGGCGTGCTGACGCCCGAGGGGCGGCACGTTTGCGCGCCGGATCTCTACCGGGTGCTCTACGATTTCGGCGCCTGGCCGGAATGGCGCTCCGAATGGCGCGTGTCAGGGCCGCGGAAGGACTACACCCTGACGACCCGGTACGTTCCGGCCGACTGACCGGCACCCGTCCGGCGGGCCGCGGCGGCGGAGACCGCCGGCGGCCTGCGGCGATCAGGCGCCGTAGACGTGGCGCGCGGCGATGCGCTCGGCATCGGCGCGGTCGACGCCGATGCGCCGGGAATCCTCCGGCGTCAGCCGGGCGATGTCGCGGCGCAGTTCGGTGTAGCGGGCGCGGTCGCGGAGCGCTTGCAGGTAATAGCCCATCGGGGGCCTCCTTTCGTGGGTGCTACCGGCCGTAGACGGAGCGGGCGGCGTAATCGGCGGCCTTCGTGCGGTCGATGTCGAGGTCACGGGCGACCTCCGGGGACATGGCGGCGATCTCGCGGCGGGTGCGGAGATAGCTGGCATGCTGGCTCAGGCGTTTCATCAGATGGCTCATCGGGGCCTCCATTGGCTGCGTTCGACACCGATCTGGCCCCGTGCCGCAGCGCAGAAAAGGGCCGCGGCTCGAAGCCCGCCTTGCATGCAGCGCATAGGCCGGGGGCAAAGAAAAACGCCGCCCCCGGACGGGAGCGGCGCCGCAATCGCCGGCAGGGCGGGTCGGTCAGAGCCTGCCCATCGCCACGGCCGTGTCGGCCATGCGGCTCGAGAAGCCCCATTCGTTGTCGTACCAGGACAGGATGCGGCACATCGTGCCCTCCATCACCTTGGTCTGGTCGGTGTGGAAGATCGAGGAGCGGGGATCGTGGTTGAAATCCGTCGAGACGTTCTTGTGGTCGGTATAGCCGAGGATGCCCTTCAGCTCGCCGTCCGCCGCCTTGCGCATGGCATCGTTGATCTCCTCCACGGAGGTCTCGCGCTTGGCGGTGAAGGTGAGATCGACGACCGAGACGTTGGGCGTGGGCACGCGGATCGCGACGCCGTCGAGCTTGCCCTGGAGATCGGGCAGGACGAGGCCCACGGCCTTCGCCGCGCCGGTGGAGGTGGGGATCATGTTCAGCCCCGCGGCGCGCGCGCGGTAGAGATCCTTGTGGAGCGTGTCGAGCGTCGGCTGGTCGCCGGTATAGGAGTGGATCGTGGTCATGAAGCCGCGCTCGATGCCGATCGCGTCATGCAGAACCTTGGCGACGGGGCCGAGGCAGTTGGTGGTGCAGGAGGCGTTCGAGACCACCTTGTCCTCGGCCGTCAGGCTGTCGTGGTTGACGCCGTAGACGATGGTCTTGTGGGCTTCCGAGCAGGGCGCGGAGACGAGGACGCGGTCGGAGCCGTTCTCCAGGTGCAACGCCGCCTTCTCGCGGGAGGTGAAGATGCCGGTGCATTCCAGCGCGATGTCGACGTCCGACCAGGGCAGCTCCTTGGGATCCTTGATCGAGGTGGTGCGAATCCGGCCGTGGCCGGCGTCGATCCAGTCCTCGCCCGAGGACACGTCGGAGGGGAACCGGCCGTGCACGCTGTCGAAGCGCAGGAGGTGGGCATTGGTCTCGACCGGGCCGAGATCGTTGATCGCGATCACCTCGATATCGTCGCGGCCCGTCTCGATGATGCTGCGCAGGATGTTGCGGCCGATGCGGCCGAACCCGTTGATGGCGACCTTGACTGCCATGATGATCCTCCTTTCGGGGCGCCGGCCCCCGTGGCCGGTGCGTCGGGACGGTTAAGGGACAAATGCCGGGTCGGGTCAACCGTCGCCGACGCGCGCGCCGGCGGCGCCGGAAGCCCTTCTCGTGCTCGCGGCGCGAGGGGGGCGGCTGGCGGACCGGCGGCGGCGGAGAAAAGGTCTGCCTGGCGGGGCAGGGGAGGTTAGTCGCTCGGCTTGCGGCTGCGGCTCTTGCCGTTCGCGAGGGCGATCCTCTGGGCCGCGATCGTCTCTTCGGTCAGGTTGCGGCTGCCCTCCGGCCGATGCCTCGGGATTGACCGGACCTGCCGGGGAACGGGCTGGGATGGACTTTCCGAGGGTATCCGGTGACCCCCCCCCGATCTTTCATGGGATGCCCCTTCAGCCGGTCGAGCAGAAAAATATCCCGGTTATTCGCTTACAGGATGCCGCTGTTACTCTCTGTTCGCAAAGCCTGGAACAGGCATCCGGCATCTACGTTTTCCTACCCGGAACAGAAGGTTTGAGGAGGGCGAATGCATCGCCTCGAGCGTCCTCGCCGCGAGCGGCTTCGAGCATATGCGCAACATCCCGGGCAGCTGAAAGGCCGGAAGAAGGCTGGCTTCGAGGCGGAAATCCCCGAACAGGAGGAGGAACAGCGATGGAAAACGCAGTGAAGATCGACGACCGGTTCACGGTGGCGAAGTTCGCGCCCGGCGCAGACCAGTTGAAGCGCGCCGCCGACGAGGGCTTCAGATCGGTCGTGAACATGCGCACCGCGAGCGAGAAACAGGATGTGACGCCCGAAGAGGAGCGCGAGCGCGCCGAGGCGGCGGGACTGGCATACCTGCATCACCCGGTCGAAGGGGAGAAGCTGTCGGAGGATCTGGTCGACGGGTTCCGCGACAAGGCCGAGGCCCTACCGGGGCCGGTTCTCGTGCACTGCGCCTCCGGCAAGCGCTCGGGCGCGATGGTGATGATGCATCGCGGGGTCGAGCAGGGGATGTCGGGGGACGAGGTCATCGACAAGGCCACCTCCATGGGCTTCGAGTGCGACGCGCCGGGCCTCAGGGACTTCGTGCGGGGCTACGTCGATCGACGCAGCGACCGATGAGCATGGCCGCTTCTGCCGAGGCCAGCCGGGGGGAGAAGCCGGTCGAGCGGGTCGACGTCGCAATCGTGGGCGCCGGCACCGCCGGACTGGCCGCGTTGCGCGAGGTGCGCAGGCAGACCGAGGATTTCGTCCTGATCAACAGGAGACCCTACGGCACGACCTGCGCCCGCGTCGGCTGCATGCCCTCCAAGGCGCTGATCGCCGCGGCCAATGCCTTCCATGCCCGCACGAAACTCGACGAGTTCGGCATCCGGGGTGGAGAGGCGCTCGTCGCCGACATTCCCGCCGTCCTGCGCCGGGTGCGGAAGCTTCGGGACCATTTCGTCGCCGGAGTCCTGTCGGCGACCGGGGATCTCGGCCCGCGCAGCATCGAGGGTCACGCGCGGCTGGACGGCCCGGAGCGGCTGATCGTCGGCGACCGCGTGATCGAGGCGAAGCGGATCGTGCTGGCTCCCGGGTCCAGCCCCGTCGTGCCGGGGCCCTGGCGCGCCTTCGGAGACCGGATCCTGACATCGGACACGCTCTTCGAGCAGCAGGACCTGCCGGCGAGGATCGGGGTGATCGGTCTGGGCGCCGTCGGGGCGGAGATCGCGCAGGCCCTGGCGCGGCTAGGGCTGGAGGTCCACGCGTTCGACGGGGGCGGGCGGATCGGCGGAATTTCGGACGAGAAAGTGGCGGAGGCGGCGCGGGAGGCCCTCGCCGCTGAGTTCGAGATCCATCTCGGCGTCGAGGTCGAGCTTGCCGACGCCGATGGCGCCATCGATATGCGATGGAGCGGCGGAAGCGTCGTCGTCGACCGGGTCGTCGCGGCCGTGGGGCGGCGCCCCAATATCGAAGGGCTCGGGCTCGACACCCTGGGCGTGTCCCTCGACGCGACGGGAATGCCCGAGGTCGACGCCTCGACGATGCAGATCGGCGACGGTCCCGTCATGCTGGCGGGAGACGCCAACGGCATGAATCCGCTGCTGCACGAGGGGGCCGACGAGGGCCATATCGCCGGGCTCAACACCACCAGCGACGACCCGCTGCGCTTCTGCAGGCGCGTTCCGCTGAGCGTCGTGTTCTGCAGCCCGGAGATCGTCTCGGTCGGCCGGAGGGCCGGGGATCTCGATCCGGAGACGACCCTGACCGGCGAAGTGGACTTCGCGAGCCAGGGTCGCGCCCGGACGATGCAGGAGAATTGCGGGCTGCTGCGGCTCTACGCGGCGCCCGGGGACGGGCGCCTGCTCGGCGCCGAGATGGCGGCGCCGGCGGGCGAGCATATCGGCCATCTCCTGGCGCTGGCCATCGGCCGGGAGCTGACGGTCCATGACCTGCTGCGGATGCCCTTCTACCATCCCACGCTGGAGGAGGGCCTGCGCACCGCGCTGCGCGCCATTGCGCGGGAATTGCAGCCATGCGGCCCGTCCGATCTTGCCCGCTGCGGTCCCCTGGGCGTGGAGGCGCTGGAGTAGCAGCGCGCGCACCGGGCCGGTGGGCCGGTGCTCAGACCTCCTTGCAGAAGGCCTCGTAGAGCGCGGCCATCAGGACTTCGAGATCCGGATCACTGATGCGGTAGTAGATCGTCTGGCTCTCCCGGCGGGTGTCGACCATGCCGCCTTCGCGCAGCCTGGCGAGGTGCTGGCTCAGGGCGGATTGGCTGAGCCCCACCGCGGCCTGCAGCGAGCTCACCGAGCGCTCGCCCTTCACGAGTTCGCACAGGATCAGCAGCCGCTTCGCGTTCGAGACAAGGGCAAGGCGGCCTGCCACATGATCCGCCCGCTCCTGGAGGGCGGCAACGGACTTGTCCATGTCCGGCTCCATTACATTAGCCTTGACTGATTTACATTTATCTAATATATCCGAGAGGCGCGGCGGACGCAAGCGCCTGACAATAGTGCGGAGAGTCACGATGGAGATGGAACTGCGAACGGCGTTCACGCCGTGGGCCTCGCTCGGCGGCGGGGTGCTGATCGGTCTCAGTGCCGTCATGGTGATGGGCCTGTTCGGGCGGATCGCGGGTATCTCGGGGATCACGAAGGGACTTCTCGGCGCGGTCCTGCCGATGCCCGGCACCCCGCGTGACAGGGATTGGCGGCTGGCCTTCCTGCTGGGCCTGATGGTGGCGCCGCTCGTGCTGATGCTGGCCGACGGTGCCGTCGCGCAGAGCGTGCCCTCCAACCTCGCCGGCATGGCGATCGCCGGCCTGCTCGTCGGGATCGGGACCGCCCTCGGCTCCGGCTGCACCTCCGGGCACGGCGTCTGCGGCCTCGCCCGCCTGTCCCGCCGCTCGCTGGCCGCGGTCGCGACCTTCATGGCCGCCGGCTTCGCCACCGTTTTCGTTCTGCGCCACGTTGCAGGGGGGGTGTGATGCGTCTCTCCCTCGGCTTTCTCAGCGGCCTCGTCTTCGGCCTGGGCCTCGTGATCTCGGGCATGTCGAACCCGGCGAAGGTGCTGAACTTCCTCGATATCGCAGGAAGCTGGGACCCGAGCCTCGCCTTCGTCATGGGCGGGGCGACCGTGACCGCCTTCATCGGATATCGCCTCGTCTGGCGCCGGACGGCGCCGCTGCTGGAGCCTGCCTTCGACGTTCCGACGAGCACCCGGATCGACCGGCAACTGATCCTCGGCGCGGCGCTGTTCGGCACCGGCTGGGGGATCGGCGGCTTTTGCCCCGGACCGGCCTGGACGGCGCTGCCGCTCATGGCCCCGGGGACGCTGGTCTTCCTGCCCGCGATGCTCGCCGGCCTCTGGCTCGGCGCGCGCGGCACGTCCCTCGAGATCTTCGCACCGAAAGGAGCAACCCGATGAGCACTTCCAGTCTGCAACAGCGTGTTGTGCGGCACTCCGCATCGCAGGGTCCGGGCAGCCCCGACGTCTGGGGTATCTACGAGCCCGATACCGGCTCGATCCAGTATGTCTGCGCCGACCCTGCGACCAGGAAGGCGGCGCTGATCGACGTTGCGTGGAACTTCGACCCGAAGCACTACCGCTTCTCGACCGAGAGCATGGATCAGGTGCTGGACCTCGTGCGGGAGCACGGTCTCGAGGTGGAATGGGTGCTCGACACCCATCCGCACGCCGATCACGTCATGGCCTCGGCGCACCTCAGGGAACGGACCGGCGCACCGAACGCCATCGGCGAGAAGGTGCACGACATCGCAAGGCTCTGGGAGGAGATCTACAACATGCCCGGCGTCTTCGACCCGGCGCGGGATTTCGACCGGTTGTTCGCGGAAGGCGAGACGTTCCGGATCGGCGAGCTGGAGGTGCGGGTGATGTTGTCGCCGGGCCATACGCTGGGATCGATCACCTATGTCTGTGGCGATGCGGCCTTCACCCACGACACGCTGATGCAGCCCGATGTCGGCACGTCGCGCGCCGATTTCCCGGGCGGGGACACCGGCCAGCTCTGGGACTCGATCCAGGAGATCCTTGCGCTGCCGTCCGGAACGCGGCTCTTCGTCGGCCACGATTACGGGGCCGAGGCGCGCGACGAGCCGATGTGGGAGGCCACGGTCGCCGAGCACAGGGCCGGGAACCGGCACGTGAAGGATGGCACGGACCGCGAGGACTGGATCAGACGTCGCGATGAGCGCGACGCGACCCTGCCATTGCCCGACCGCATCCTGGCGGCACTGCAGGTCAACCTGCGCGGAGGCCGCCTGCCATCGGCGGAGGACGATGGCCACGTCTATCTGAAACTGCCCGTCGACCGATTCTGAGGCGATACGACCATGAGCATGACGATGAAAGACCTCGTTGCCGACGCCCGCAGCCGCGTCGCCGCAATCTCTCCCGGGCTGGCGGAGGAAGCGGCACGCAAGGGCGACCTGATCCTCGACGTGCGCGAGCCGGCCGAACTGGAGAAAGAGGGCTGTATCCCGGGCGCCCTGCACATCCCGCGCGGCCTCCTCGAGACGCGGGCGGATGCGACCGCGCAAACCGCCGAGCCGCGGCTCACCGCGCTTCGCGAGTCCGGCTGCGTCCATGTTCTCTGCGCCTCGGGCGGCCGCGCCGCGCTGGCGGCGGACACGCTCGGGCGGATGGGCTATCACGCCGACCTCATCGAGGGCGGGCTGGCCGCATGGAAATCCGCGGATCTCCCGGTCGAGACCTGATCCATGGGCAGGCTGGCCGGATACCTTCCTGTCCTCGACTGGGGCCGCCGCTACGACCGGCAGGCGTTCCTCGGCGATGGCGTCGCCGCGGCGATCGTGACGATCATGCTGATCCCGCAATCGCTGGCCTATGCGATGCTGGCCGGGCTGCCGCCGGTGGTGGGGCTCTATGCCTCGATCCTGCCGCTCGTGGTCTATGCGGTGTTCGGCACCAGCCGCACCCTCGCGGTGGGGCCGGTGGCGGTGGTCTCGCTGCTGACCGCGACCGCCGCCGGCGCAGTGGCGGCACCGGGAAGCGCGGAATACGTCGCCGCCGCCCTGGCGCTCGCGCTGCTATCGGGCCTGTTCCTGCTGCTGATGGGGGTGTTCCGGCTGGGCTTTCTTGCGAACCTGCTGTCGCACCCGGTGATCTCTGGCTTCATCACCGCCTCGGGGCTGCTGATCGCGGCGAGCCAGCTGCGCCACATCCTCGGCATCGAGGCGGGCGGGCACAACCTGGTCGAACTGGGCCGCTCGCTCGCCGGCGCGCTGGGGCAGACAAACCCGCCCACCCTGGCGATCGGCGCCGCGGCGACCGCCTTCCTGGCCTGGTCGCGCAGCGGGCTGCGGCCGGCGCTGCGGCGGCTCGGCCTGCCCGATGGCGCGGCCACGCTCCTGGCGCGCACCGGACCCGTGCTCGCGGTCGCGGTCTCGATCCCGGCGGTGGTCCGGCTCGGCCTCGAGGCGCGCGGCGTGGCGGTGATGGGCGACATCCCGCGCGGTTTGCCGCCGCTGTCACTGCCGCCGCTCGACCCGGCGCTCTGGGCGACGCTGCTGCCGGCGGCGGCGCTGATCTCGATCATCGGCTTCGTCGAATCGGTCTCGGTGGCGCAGACGCTGGCGGCCAAGCGGCGGCAATCGATCCGGCCCGACCAGGAACTGATCGGCCTCGGCATGTCGAACCTCGCGGCCGCGATCTCGGGCGGCTATCCCGTCACCGGCGGCTTCGCCCGCTCGGTGGTGAATTTCGACGCCGGCGCCGAGACCCCGGCGGCGGGTGCCTTCACGGCCCTGGGCATCGCTCTGGCCTCGCTGTTCCTCACCCCGCTCCTGTTCCACTTGCCGGTGGCGGTGCTCGCCGCCACGATCATCGTCGCGGTGCTGAGCCTCGTGGATCTCGGCGCGCTCGGCCGCACCTGGCGCTATTCGCGCTTCGACTTCGCCGCCATGGGGGGCACCATCGCCGCCACCCTCGTCGCCGGCGTGGAGGCCGGCATCCTGACCGGGGTCGGGCTGTCGCTGCTGTTGCACCTGTGGCGCAGCTCGCGGCCCCATGTGGCCGTGATCGGCCAGGTGCCCGGCACCCGGCATTTCCGCAACGTGCTCCGGCATGACGTGGTCTGCGCCGAGGAGGTGCTGTCCCTCCGGATCGACGAGAGCCTGTGGTTCGGCAATGCCCGTGCGGTGGAGGACGTGATCCAGCGCGCAGTGGCCGAACGGCCGAAGGTGCTCCATCTGGTGCTGAACTGCGCCGCGGTGAACGGGGTCGATGCCAGCGCCCTGGAGAGCCTGGAGCTGGTGCTCCACCGGCTCGAGGATCAGGGCGTGGCGCTGCACCTGTCCGAGGTGAAAGGCCCGGTCATGGATCGCCTGGCGAAATCGTCGTTCCTGGAGCACCTCACCGGCCGGGTCTTCCTGTCGCATCACGAGGCGATGGACGCGCTCGCACGCGATGTCACCGCGGCGGCCGACCGCGCGGATCGCCCGGCCATAGATGCTTCCGGACCGTTTCCCGTGCGCCGGTGGACAAGCTGATGCCCTGGAAGGCGTGGCGCATGCCCCGAGAACGCTCGCCTGCTGGGCCGCCGCGCACGGGCGGCGCGGCCCTTCCGACGGGATGCCCGGTCCGGCCGAGACGGTCTTCCCGAGGCGCCAGCCGGGCCAACTCCCGGTCTGCCCGGATCAGCATCGAGCCGCGCTTGCGCACCGCGCCGTTATAGCTGGACCAGTTCGTCGTGCGGCAGCGGGCGGCAGGGGGCTTGCTCATGCGCCTCGCCCAACTTCGGGGAGTCACGTTGTGAATCGCCCGAAGTCGCAGTCATGCGACAACGCCGGCCCCCATAGCTCACGAAAACAAGGGAAAATCGGCGATAAATTCGGCGTCTGGTAGGCCCGGAGGGCTGCCGACAGCCACCGCGGTTCAAGGGGGTGCGATGGCGAACCCCGGAAAATCGTCCCTTAAGGACGCTGGGGAATTTCGGTCAGTGGCGAACCCTTCGCTCGCCGACCGGGCAAACGAAAACCCCGGCGAGCTGGCGGGCTCGACCGGGGCTGAAACGTCTGAGGAAATGCATCCCCTCGCCGCGGAAGATACTCCGAAAGCGCACTCCGAGGCAACGGCCTTCTTTTCCCGGCGCCACGCATCGGTGTCGCGGTGCTGGGCTATTCGCTCACCCTGGGCGATGCGCGGTCATGGCACGCCTTCGAGGCGCTGATCATGGCCCCTCTGTCGGAGAAAGAGCGCGCGGCGCTCGCCTACTCGGCCCTGCGGAGCCTCTGTGACGATGATGCGTACCTGACAGCCTCATTCGCGATCTTCGGCGTCCTGAAAGGGGAGGTCGTGGCATGACGGCTCCCCGGAACGTCGATGAACTGGTTTTTCACATGCCGACGATCGAGGGGCGCGCAGAGAACGCCAGGGCGCGGGAATTCGCCGCCTCGATCCGAATGCAGGCCCGGCGCCGCAACTGGCGGCCCTCGGAAAAGCAGCTCGGCATGATGCGCCGGCTGGTCTCGGACCTCTTTTCCGAGCCCGACAACGATGAACCGATCCTGATCGAGGAGGGCAGCACGTAAGGGGCGCCCGGCCCGCAGAGCCTGAGCGGCGCGCGCGGGAACCGGGAAGCCATGGCCAGAGCGGTGGGAGAGCAGACCCACGCATGAGGGGGCACATCCCCACCGCGAAGGCATGGCCGCTCCGCTTTTGACCATCGAGCGATATCGACGGGACACACTCCGGGGAACTCACCGGGCCCGGCAGGACGCGGCCCCGACTGGCCCCTGCCAGAAGCGCGGCAACTACATCCCTCCGACCGAGGAGTAACTCGGGGGACGTGGTCAGGGCAGAGAAGACGCAGCCGGCAAGGCGGTCTCCTGAACCACGGGCAGGTGCGAACCCTGCGGGAAGGCGCCTGGCCCCACGACAAGGGGCACCGCGTGGATACGGAGTGGGAAGCGTCGGGCCTTCCCTCGCATGTCGGGGGGAAGAAGCGGGTGGCAGGAGAAGGCGCCTGCGCCCTTCGATCCTTTCCCGGGGCACGAGCATTTCGTCTTCGTCACGTCGTCGGTTCCTCTGGCCAGTCTCCACGCCCTTCGCAGGACGACCGGCGGCGCCGTGTACCGGGTCGCCCCCGACGAGCTAACCTTCCTTCCCGGCATCCTTCCTGCCTTTCGCAAGGTGCGCTCCGAGATCCGAGTGGTCGAGCTATCGGACTTCGATCTGGCCCGCCGCTGCCGGGCGGATTTCGTCTTCACCTCCGCCGAGATTCTGGAGGTGCTGGCATGAAACCCGCGACGTCCGCCATCCGCTTCCTCGAAAGCCTGAAGATTCCCGACGGCCCGAAGGCCGGCGACCTGGCACCGTTTCAGAAGCGCTTCGTGAAGGGCGCCCTCGATCCCGAGACGCAGATCGCGGTCCTGTCCATCGGGCGGGGCAACGCGAAGACCGCGCTCTCGGCAGGCGTCGCCCTTGGCGCCCTCCTCGGCAAGTGGGACCGCCAGCCGAAGCGCGAGATCCTGATCGCCGCCCGGACGCGGGACCAGCCGATCCGCGCTTGGGATTTCGTCTCCGGCTTCGCGCAGTCGCTGCCGGAGGAGGTGCAGAAGGACCTGACCTTCCGGCGCTCGCCCCGCCTCGAAATCGAGTATGAGGGCGACGGGGGCGGGCACTTCGTCCGCGCCATCGCGGCGGATGGCAAGTCGGCTCTCGGCACCGCGCCGACACTGATCCTGATGGACGAGCGCGGGCACTGGCCGCTCGACAAGGGGAACGACCTCGAAGCGGCGCTCCTCTCCGGCCTCGGCAAGCGCGGCGGCAAGGGGCTGATCATCTCGACCTCGGCGGCCGACGACGCGCACCCGTTCTCGCAGTGGATCGACAACTCGCAACCCGGCACCTATGTCCAGGAACACCGGCCCGCACCGGGCCTGCCTGTCGACGACAAGGAAAGCCTCCTCGAGGCGAACCCCGGCGCGAAGCGCGGCCTCGGCTCCTCGATCGAATGGTGCAAGCGAACGCCCGGCGGGCGGTGGCGCGGGGCGGCTCCACCCTGACGAGCTTCCGGCTCTACAACCGCAACGAGCGCGTGAGCGGCGAGGCCCGCGACATGCTGCTGACGCCTGACGAATGGCTGACCTGCGAGACCGGCGATCTTCCCCCGCGCAACGGGCAGGTGGTGGTCGGGATCGACCTGGGCGGGTCTCGAAGACGCGGTGCGGCGCGACATGAACTCGGCCATCGGGATCGAGATGGATCGCGTGGTCTTCCTTGGCAGCGGTGCCGACGGCGAGTCCGGCGCACCTCGCGATGACGCTCATGCTCTACACCGGGGCGGCGAAGTGCGATGCGGTGCAGCTCGGCAGGGGCAACGTCCGGGATGGGCGCCTTGTGTACCGACGCCCGAAGACGAAGAGGAACCCGGACGGCGTAGGGGTGAGCATTACGATCCATCCCTACCTGGCGGAGACGCTGCGCCACGTCCGGCCCGACGCTTTCACCTTCCTGGAGACCGAGAGCGGCATGAGCCGCACCGCCAGCGGCCTCGGCAGCTCCATGCGGAAGTGGTGCGACAAGGCGGGCCTGCCGCTTTGCTCTGCCCATGGGCTGCGGAAGGCGATCTGCCGGCGCATCGCGGAGGTCGAGGGCGACGTCTTCAAGGTCATGGCCGTGAGCGGGCACCGGGATATCCGGGAAGCTCAGAAATACTGCGAGAGGTTCGGACGCCACGCGAAAGCGGACTCCGCCATCGCCAGCCTTCCGAGCGGGGCAAAAGCGGAACAGAAATTGACGAACCACCCCGCAAGGTTTGTCACGAAATCCTCTAACGCACTGAAGAAAGAGGAATAATCATGGGATTTGGTAGGCCCGGAGGGACTTGAACCCCCAACCAAAGCGTTATGAGCGCTCTGCTCTGACCAATTGAGCTACAGGCCCGCCATGGGTGCGGCTTAGCAGAGGCGCGCCGGCTGCGAAAGACGTCGCCGCGCGCGCGTTGCAGGGACGGGGCGGCTGCGCTAACCGCGAGGGCGCAACCGGAGGGGCGAGATGGCGACGGACGACAGGCTGACCTACGCGGAGGCCGGCGTGGACATCGCGGCCGGCAACGCGCTCGTGGAGCGGATCAAGCCCGCGGCGAGGCGCACCGAGCGGCCCGGTACGATGACCGGGCTCGGCGGGTTCGGCGCGCTCTTCGACCTGAAGGCCGCGGGCTACGCCGACCCGATCCTCGTCGCCGCGACGGACGGGGTCGGCACCAAGCTCCGGATCGCCATCGACACCGGCTCGGTCGCCGGCATCGGCATCGATCTGGTCGCCATGTGCGTCAACGATCTGGTCTGCCAGGGGGCGGAGCCGCTGTTCTTCCTCGACTACTTCGCCACCGGCAAGCTCGACGGCGAGGTGGCGGCCGGGGTCGTGGAAGGGATCGCGGAGGGCTGCGCGCGGTCGGGCTGCGCGCTCATCGGCGGCGAGACGGCGGAGATGCCGGGAATGTACGGGCCGGGCGACTTCGACCTGGCAGGCTTCGCTGTCGGCGCGATGGAGCGCGGCGGGCAGATACCGCGGGACGTGACGGCCGGCGACGTGCTTCTCGGCATCGGCTCTGACGGCATCCATTCCAACGGCTATTCCCTCGTGCGCCGCATCGTGGAGCGGGAAGGGCTCGGCTGGGACGCCCCCGCGCCCTTCGCGGACGCGCCGCTCGGCGCGGCGCTGCTGACGCCGACGGCGCTCTATGCGAAGGCGGCGCTCGCCGCGATCCGGGCGGGGGGCGTCCACGGGCTCGCCCATGTCACCGGCGGCGGGCTGACCGAGAACCTGCCGCGCGCGCTGCCCGGCGGCTTCGGCGCGGAGATCGACCTGTCGGCCTGGACGCCGCCCGCGGTCTTCGGCTGGCTCGCCCGGGCGGGCGGGGTCGCGGAGAGCGAGATGCTGACCGCCTTCAATTGCGGCATCGGCCTCGTCGCCGTGGTGGCGCCGGAGGCGGCGGAGGATGCGGCGGCGATCTTCGCGCAGGCGGGGCACCCGGTCCACCGCATCGGCCGGGTCGCGGAGGGCGAGGGCGTCGGCTATCGCGGCACGCTCTTCGGATGAGGGTGGCGATCCTCGTCTCCGGCGGCGGGTCGAACATGGCGGCGCTGGCACGGAGCATGGTGGGCGATCACCCGGCGCGGCCCTGCCTCGTCCTGTCGAACGATCCCGACGCGGGCGGTCTCGAGAAGGCGGCGGGGCTGGGAATCGCCACGGCCGCGGTGGACCACCGCCCCTATGCCGGCGATCGCGGCGCCTTCGAGGCGGCGCTGTCGGTGCCGCTGGAGGCGGCGCGTCCCGATCTGATCTGCCTGGCGGGCTTCATGCGCATCCTGACACCGCCGTTCATCGAGCGCTGGCACGGGCGAATGCTCAACATCCATCCCTCGCTGTTGCCGAAATACCGCGGCCTCGACACCCATGCCCGGGCGCTCGCCGCCGGGGACCGGGAGGCGGGATGCACCGTTCACGAGGTGACGGCGAATCTCGACGACGGGCCCGTCCGCGGGCAGGCGCGAGTGCCGGTCGCGGCGGGGGATACGCCGGAAACGCTTGCGGCGCGGGTGCTGGCGATGGAGCACCGGCTCTATCCGGCAGTCCTGCGCCGTGTCGCGGAGGGCGACCCGCGGCCCGTCCTGCTGCCGTGAGACACCCTTTTCTTCCCGGCCCGACCGTCCTATCAGGCCCGGACCCAGTGTCCAAATTCCGTTCCCCGACATGATCACCATCACAGATACCGAGGCGCTCGCGGAGTTCTGTTCCCGAGCCCGGTCGCATCCCTACGTGACCGTGGACACCGAGTTCCTGCGCGAGCGGAGCTACTATTCCAAGCTCTGCCTCGTGCAGCTCGCCGTGCCGGGGGATGCGGAGGCGGACGCGGTGCTGGTCGATCCGCTGGCGGGGGATCTGTCCCTCGAGCCGCTCTACGACCTGTTCCGCGACGCAGGCGTGGTGAAGGTGTTCCACGCCGCGCGCCAGGACGTGGAGATCTTCGTGCATGACAAGGGCGTGGTCCCGCAGCCTCTCTTCGACACGCAGGTCGCCGCGATGGTCTGCGGCTTCGGCGAGCAGGTCGGCTACGAGACGCTCGTGAAGCGTATCGCGAAGGCGCAGATCGACAAGTCCTCCCGCTTCACCGACTGGTCGCGCCGGCCACTGACCGATCAGCAGAAGGCCTACGCGCTCGCCGATGTGACGCATCTGAGGGACATCTACGAGCATCTGGAAGCGGAGCTCGCCCGCACCGGCCGCACCGACTGGGTGGAGGAGGAGCTGGCGGTTCTGACCGATCCGGCGACCTATGTCGTCGAACCGCAGGAGGCGTGGCGGCGGGTCAAGACGCGCACCAATTCCGGCAGGTTCCTCGCCCTCGTGCAGGAACTCGCTGCGTTCCGGGAGGCCTATGCACAGGAGCGGGACGTGCCGCGAAGCCGCGTCTTCAAGGACGACGCGCTGGTCGAGCTGGCCTCGACCAAGCCGCGCACCGAGACGGATCTCGGCCGCTCGCGGCTGCTTCTCAGGGAGGCGCGCAAGGGCGAGATCGCCGAGGGCATCCTCGCCGCGGTGGCCCGGGGGCTCGAGACCGACCCGGCCGACTATCCCGTGCCCGACCGGTCGCGTGACACGATCCAGGTGAATCCGGCGCTGGCCGATCTGCTACGCGTCCTGCTGAAGGCGAAGGCCGACGAATCGGGCGTGGCGCAGAAATTGATCGCGACCTCGGCCGACCTCGACCTGATCGCGGCGGGCGAGCGCGAGGTGCAGGCGCTGAAGGGATGGCGGCGTTCCGTCTTCGGCAAGGACGCGGCGCGGCTCATGGAGGGCCGGGTCGGGCTCCGGGCGGAGGGCCGCTCGGTCGTCGTCTTCGAGATCTAGGGGCGGACCGAGAGCGCGTTCTCGGCGCCGGCGACGCGGATCTCGCGGATGCCGGCGAGGATCTCCGGCGAGAGCGCAATCCCCACGGTGACCTCTCGTGAACGCGGCGTGGAGACACGGGCAGGACCGGCCGGGGGCGCCGCGCGAAAGGCGAACGAGAGGACGGATGGATCGTCCGTGGGGACCTGTACGAGCGCGCCAACCCAATAGCCCTGGACCGGGGCGAGGCCGGTGGCGGTGAGGACGGTATTCGTGGGGGTGGTCGACAACTCCGCGCGCAGGATCTGCGCGATGAACGGGCGGGTGTCGGTCGCCACGGCGGCGCCGGACGCTGGCACGGTACCCTCGGGGCCGCGGGCGCAGCCGGCCGCCGCGCACAGAACCAGCAGCATCGCCAATCTGCCCATCTTATCCCCCGGACCTCGTGACTGGGGTCCCGATTAGCTGATGCGCCGGGCTTTGAAAAGCGCCGCCTCCGGTTGTCCCTCGCGCCGGGCGCGCCTACCTCGGGAGCGACGTTCAGGGAGAGTTCCGCCATGGCCAGCCCCGCCTTCGAGGAGATTGCCGAGACCTTCGAGTTCCTCGACGACTGGGAGGACCGCTACCGGCACGTCATCGAGATGGGCCGGGCGATGCCGCCGCTCGAGGAGGCGCTGAAGGTGCCGGCGACGAAGGTGGAGGGCTGCGCGAGCCAGGTCTGGCTGGTGCCCCGGGTCGAAGCGGGACGGTTCGACTTCGCCGGCGATTCGGACGCGATGATCGTCAAGGGGCTGATCGCCGTGCTGCACGCGCTCTATGCCGGCGAGCCGGTGGCCGAGGTGCCGCGGATCGACGCCGGCGGCGAGCTGGCGCGGCTGGGGCTCGACGATCATCTCTCCGCGCAGCGGTCGAACGGGCTACGGGCGATGGTGGAGCGCATCCGGATCGTCGCCGCGAAGGCCGCCTGACCGTTCAGGCGCGGGCCAGGGCCGGCGCGAGATCGCCGTAGCCAGTGGCGCGCCGCTCGAAGGGCAGGTCGAGCCTCTCCGCCGCCGAACGGGCCCGTGCCGTGAGGTCGGGGTCCTCGGTCTGGGCGAGATAGACGAGCTTCTCGTAATGGCCGAAATAAGCGTCGCGCAGCTCCGGGTGCCGGTCGAGGCCAAGGGGGCGGATCACGAAGGCGTCGAACTGGCGGGCGAGGAAGTCGGTGAGATAGAAGGCCGTGACCTCGTCTTCCGCGCGTTCGAGGAAGGCCGGCGTTCCCGAGAAGAAGGCATAGCAATGGGGGCCGGGCAGGCGCTCGAGCCCGAGCTCCGCGCAGAGCCGGTCGAGCGCGCCGCCGGTGCCGCAATCGGCATAGGCGAGGAAGATGCGGTCGTAGCGATCCCGGTGTTCGGCCACCGCCGCGCGGACCGCGCCGGGGATGCGGTCGGGGCTGTTGTGCAGGATCGCCGGCAGGCAGGCGAGATCCATGTGCGTCCAGCCGTTCAGGCGGATCAGGGCCGTGATTTCCCGGGCCAGGGCGCCGCAGGCGACGACCAGCACCCGGCCGCCCCCCGCCGGGGCAAGGCCCGCGTCGGTCAGGGTTGCGTCGCTCGGCAGATCGGTCATCGCGGGCGCGTGCCGAGACGCAGGGCGAGGACGGCCGCCATGACGGCCGGAAGGAGCCAGAGGGCCGGGCCGGAGCCGATCGCCGCGGCGGCCCAGATCGTCAGGCCGGCGGCGAGGATGACGGCCGCGAGGGTCAGGGCGAAGCGGGCATGGGGCATCAATGGAGACCTCCCGGCAATCAGGTATGGGGGCGCGAGGTCGCCTCCAAGGGGTCAGCGCGCCGCCGCGCTCTGGTTGTGGCGGCGCTTGACGAAATCCTTCGCCGTCTCGACCGCCACGGCGGCGTCGCGGCAATAGGCGTCGGCGCCGATGGCGCGGCTGAATTCCTCGTTGAGGGGGGCGCCGCCGACCAGGACGATGTAATCGTCGCGGATGCCCTTCTCCTTCATCGTGTCGATGACGACCTTCATGTAGGGCATGGTGGTGGTGAGCAGGGCGGACATGCCGAGGATGTCGGCCTCCTCGCGCTCCAGCGCCTCGAGGTAGTTCTCGACCGGGTTGTTGATGCCGAGATCGACGATCTCGAACCCGGCCCCCTCCATCATCATGCCGACGAGGTTCTTGCCGATGTCGTGGATGTCGCCCTTCACGGTGCCGATGACCATCTTGCCCATCTTTGGCGCCCCGGTCTCGGCGAGGAGCGGCTTGAGGATCTTCATGCCGCCCTTCATGGCGTTGGCGGCGAGCAGCACCTCGGGCACGAAGAGGATGCCGTCGCGGAAATCGTGGCCGACGATGGTCATGCCGGCGACGAGCGCCTCGGTCAGGATGCGGTAGGGTTCCCAGCCGCGCTCCAGGAGGATGTTGACGGATTCCTCGATCTCTTCCTTCATCCCGTCGTAGAGATCGTCCATCATCTGCTGGACGAGTTCCTCGTCGTCGAGTTCGGACAGGATGATTTCGTCGTCTTCTTCGGACATCGTCGCCTCGTGTCTCGGTGCTTCCGCCACGTCTGCGCCATTCGCGGCGCCGCACACGGCGGTTTGCGACCTCACTTGGCCGTTCGGCGACACCGCGTCAAATGCGCGTCATGCATGACTTTCATGAGGGCGGATGGCGATCTCGGTGTCGGTCAGCTCGGGTTGCGTGCTCATCGGTTCGTCTCCTGTCTCTCTCGCGGCCTCATCACCGCACCCATGACCAAAGGCCCCCTTTTATCTTTCCGGTGGGAGGTCACCGCCTGCGGAACGTCTCCCCGGAGTGACTGCGGTGTGAGATGTCCGGGCAGGGACTGGGCCGTCGGCCCCCGGGCCTTTGAGGGCCGCAGCAGAGCTGGGCCGGTCCCCGATTGCGGTTTGAGCCTGAACAGATGATCGGGAGTCAGCGATCTCCCGGATCATAGGAAAGGCGAGCGCCGTTCATGAGCAGCCGGACAGGCCTGTCGTCGGCATCGAGGTCAGCAAGGCGTCTCTCAAGGTCTGCCTGCATCCACCCGGGGCCGGTTCAGGGTGAGGTGCGGTCATCGCCATAGGGAACGCACCGATAACGAAGCGATTAGCCGCATCACGGAGGGTAGCAGATGTTTAGCCCGCGGCCGCGGCGGAACAGACAAGGCTTTAGAAGGTACAGAGCGCGATCAGAGTGATCTTCATCGCGCCATCCTTTCAGGTCGCAGGGGACGCGACTTTCCTTGGGGCTCTGTCTGGGGAAATCGTGTCGTCCATTGACAGACGGGTTCCGCGAGGGCCCTGGTTCGAATTCCGGTATCGACCTAGGGGTGAATACCCCGCGCGAATCCGGCGAGTATAAGGCGTTACGAGGTGGCCATGGCTCCGACCCGGCTCGGTCCAGACGAAGCAGTCGAAACGGAAAGCCGGTGGATGTCGGCGAGCCGGGTGTTTCACGAGCTCGATTGGAGCACGACCCCGATCGGCCCCCAGGAAAGCTGGCCGCAGGTCCTGCGCACCCTCGTCGACCTGGCACTGCATTCCCGGCATCCGATGTTCGTCGTTTGGGGGCCGGAGGAAACCACCATCTACAACGACGGCTATGCCGAGATCCTGGCGCGCAAGCACCCCGCCGCGATGGGGAAGGCCTTCGCCGAGGTCTGGCCGGAGGTCTACGACCAGGACCTCGCGCAGATCGTCAAGCAGGCCTATGCGGGAACGGCCGTCCAGATGGACGACATCGAACTCGTCATGATGCGCAACGGCTACCCCGAGGAGGCGCATTTCTCCTTCTCCTACACGCCCGTCCGCGACGGTGCCGGCGAGGTCATGGGCTTCTTCTGTCCCTGCCAGGAAATTACGCAGTCCGTCTTCGATGCCCGGCGCGGCCGCGCGATGGACCGCCTCAACGAGACCTTGCGGACCACCCAGAGCCCCTGCGCGATCCTCACGCGGGCCAGCGCCCGGATGGCGGCCGAGCTCACCGCCCGGGCCGTCGCGATCGGCACGCTCGATCCTGCGACGGGTGATCTCCGCATCGAGGAGCAATGGATCGCGGAGGGAACCCCCACGATACCACGGCGGATTGCCATGGAGACCCACTGGCCCGGCGTGACCAGCAAGCTGCACGCCGATGGTGTATTCCTCCTGCATGGCCCCGAGGATGAGGTGGAACCGGCACATCCGAAACCCTCCGCGATCCGCAGGGCCCGGTCGGTGCTCGCGCTGCGCATCGAGATGTCGGATGGCGACAACGCCTGCGTCCTCGTGCTCGATCACCGGTCCCGGCACTGGTTCCCCTACGAGGTGGATCTCGTACGCGCGCTGTCCGAGCGGCTATGGCCGACCTATCAGCGCGCCGTGGCGGCCGAGGAGCTTCGGGCCAGCGAAGCCCGTTTCCGCTTGATGATGGATGCCCTGCCTCAGATCGCCTGGAGCACCGGACCGGATGGCCGGACCGTTTACCTCAATGCGCGTTGGTTCGGCTATACCGGGGCCGACCCGGCCACCTTCGAGCTGATTCACTGGATCGACTACGTTCATCCCGAAGACCGGGACGGTCTCCTCGGCCAGCGATCCGTGGTCCTGGCCAGCCCCGAGTCCTACGAGACCGAGGTGCGGATTTGGCGGGACGGCGAAGGCTACCGGACCGTGCTCGTCCGGGGCGTGCCGGTTCCCGACGAGAGCAGCGGCGCCCTCCGCTGGCTGAGCACCGCGACGGATATCCACGAGATCCGCGAGGTCGAGCGCAGCCGCAGGCTCCTTGCTGACGAGCTCAACCACCGGGTCAAGAACACCCTCGCCATCGTCCGATCGGTCGCCACCCAGAGCTTCCGTGGCGAGAAGGAAGCCCCGGAGATGTTGTCGGATTTCCAGAGCCGGCTCGGGGCACTCGCGCAGGCGCAGGACCTCCTGATGCGCGAGAACTGGCGCGCGACGCTGCTGGCCGACATCATCGAAACCTCGCTCGATGCCTGCGGTCTCGACCCAACTCGCTATACGCTGTGCGGGCCGGATCTTCTCCTGCCGCCGCGTACCGCCGTTTCCTTTTCCATGGCGATCCACGAGTTGTGCACCAATGCCGTGAAATACGGCGCGCTGTTGTCGCAGGATGGCAAGGTCCGGATCGCGTGGGAGACGAGCCCTGCTGCCGACGGCCGATCGACCCGCCTGTCACTGACCTGGTCGGAACATGGCGGGCCGCCGGTAAGGAAGCCCGAGCGGCGCGGCTTCGGATCGCGCATGATCGAGGGTGCCCTGGCTGCCGAACTCGGCGGACGCGTCGATCTGCACTTCGACCCCGCCGGCCTGCAGTGCCGCGTGGAGGCGGATATCGCGCCCGCGGCCGAACCTTCCTTTACCGAATGAGACGCCCCCATTGACTGCCCTGGAGGATCTCTCCTGCCTGGTCGTGGAGGATGAGGCCCTGATCGCCCTGAACCTGTGCGACATCATCGAGGACCTGGGCGGACGGGTCGCGGCCAGGGTCGGACGGCTTGAGGAGGGGCTGGAGCTTGCCCGCACGCATGCCATCGATCTCGCCTTCCTCGACATCAATCTCGGCGGGCCGCGAAGCTTCCCCATCGCAGACATCCTCCGACAGAGGGGAATCCCCTTCGTCTTCACCACCGGCTACGGAGCGGAAGCCGTCGCCCTGGGCTACGACGCACCCCTTGTGTTCAAGCCGTATGACGAGATGACGATTGCGGCCGGAGCCGAACGCGCCCTGGAAAATGCCGCGCCCCAGCCCTGATCGGTCACGCGGAGGCGGCTTGGAGCCGAGTATTCGTCCCGGTCACATCCTCCACGCCACGACATGGCCATTCGACTGCAACCATTCCAGCATCCACCTTTCCTCTTTCGAGCGAAGGGCTTCAGCCGGGCGGGACGGAGGACCCGTCGACCATGCTGGCGACGATGCGATGGGTTTTCCGATGGCTTCCCCGCTCCGGGGCAGCGACTCCCGCGCGCATGGCGGCGCGGAGCAGGTCGTCCACCCGCCCCTTCAGCGCCTCGTCGACCAGCCAGCTTCGCATGATCGTGAGCCTTGCCAGTACCTGCGTAAGCGTTGTCTGGCGCCCACCTTCCTCGCTGTGCCTGCCAATGCGAGGCCATTCCCATCGCAAGGCCGGGAGTGCGTTTCGCAATGTGTGCTACGAATGCGTTTCTCAGATCGCTGGGTGTGGAGATCTACGCGTCCGGGCAGCGGCGCTGGCCGGACGAGGTGAAGGCGCAGGCCGTCGCCGAGACCCTTCGCCCGGGCGCGACGGTCAACGAGGTGGCGGCGCGGTTCGGCATTCAAGCCAACCAGCTCTCTGCCTGGCGACGCCTGGCGAAGGACGGCGACCTGGTCCTGCCGGCGGCAGATGCCGATGGGGATGAGGCCGTTTTCGCGCCTCTGATGGTGTGCGACGCCGAGCCTCCGCCTTGCGATGCCGCCGACATTCCCGTCATGGCCGAGGTCCAGATCAGCGTCGGCGATGTCACGGTCCACCTCGATGCCGATACGCCGGCCACGCGCATCTCCGAGATCGTTCGGGCGCTCGGAGCGCCCTCGTGATGTTGCCGTCGCACAAGATGCGGATTCTCGTGGCGACGCAGCCCGTCGATTTCCGCAAGGGCCATGACGGGCTAGCCTCGCTGGTGCAATCGACGCTGAAGGAAGACCCATTCACCGGCACGGTGTTCGTGTTCCGGGCCAAGCGGGCCGACCGGCTGAAGATCCTGTTCTGGGATGGGACCGGGCTCGTGATGGCTTACAAGCGGCTGGAAGAGACCGCCTTCGCATGGCCGGCGATCCGGGACGGCGTGATGACGCTGAACCGGGCGCAGTTCGAGGCCCTGTTCGCCGGGCTGGATTGGCGCAAGGTCCGGGCGCTGGAGGCTCGGCAGCCGGCTGCGGCAGAGTGAATCACCCGGTCGAACCGGCGCGCGTGCCCGGGCGGTTCGGGATATTCTCGTGCCATGTTCTCTACCGCCCGGATCGACCTCTCGGCCATTCCCGAGGATCAGCGCGACATCGTCGCCGCGTTGTTGCGCGAGCACGATGAACTCAAGGGCGAGAACCGCGACCTCAAGCACGAGGCGACCAGCCTCAAAGAGATCGTCAAGCGCCTCGAGAACCTGGTCGCCGAACTGAACCATGCGGTGCATGGCAAGAAGTCCGAGAAGCTGAGCGAAGACGACCGGCAACTGGCCTTCGAGGATCTCGAGACCGCGGTGGCCGAAGTCGAGGAGCAGCACGGCAGCCGGACCACCTCGGACGAGGCGCCGCGCCGCAAGTCGGCACCGGCCAGGCGCAATCGCGGCAACCTGCCTGAGGGTCTGCCGCGGATCGAGCGGGTCGTCGCGCCTGACAGCCTGGAGTGATCGCCATTGGAACGCTATGGTCCGAGAGACAATGGCGATGCGGCTGCGGACAGATGCACAAGATCGGCGAGGATCGCACGGAGCGGCTCGACATCGTGCCCGCGCAGCTGCGCGTGATCGTCACCGTCCGTCCCAGATATGCCTGTCGTGCTTGCACCGACGGTGTCACGCAGGCGCCCGCGCCGGCGGCCCTGATCGCCGGTGGCCTGCCGACGGAGGGCGCCATCGCCCACGTGCTGGTCAGCAAGTATGCCGACCATCTACCGTTATATCGCCAGAGCCAGATCCTCGCGCGTTCCGGCATCGACATCCACCGCAGCACCCTGGCCGACTGGGTGGGCGTCGCTGCGTTCCATCTCGCGCCCGTCGTCGCGCGGCTGGCCGAGCACCTCAAGGCATCGACCAAGCTGTTCATGGACGAGACCTCGGCGCCGGTCCTCGACCCCGGGCGAGGCAGGACCAAGACCGGCTACCTCTGGGCCCTTGCCCGCGACGATCGCGGCTGGGGCGGCGAAGATCCACCCGGGGTGGTCTTCTTCTACGCGCCAGATCGGGGCGGACAGAACGCCGAGAGGTTCCTGCGCGGCTTCGACGGCACGCTGCAACTCGATGGCTATACCGGCTATAATCGCCTCACGCGCCCATCCCGGAAAGGCGGAGGTCCGATCCGCGTGGCGCATTGCTGGGCGCATGCACGGCGCAAGCTGAAGGAGGTCTTCGATCGCGACGGCTCAGAGATCGCCGCCGAGGGCCTGCGGCGCATCGCCGAGTTCTACGCCGTGGAGACTGACATCCGGGGCATCGACCCCGGCCAGCGCCTGACGGCACGAAAGGTGCGGACCGCACCTCTGGTCGCGGCCTTCGGCGAGTGGCTCCAGGAGCAGCGCCTGCGTGTCTCGGCCAAGTCCCGTCTGGGGGAGAAGCTCGCCTATATCCACCGTCACTGGGACGGCCTTCAGACGTTCCTCCATGACGGCCGCGTCGAGATCGACTCCAACAGCGTGGAGAACCTGATCCGGCCGATAGCCTTGAACCGCAAGAATGCGCTCTTCGCGGGCCACGATGAGGGCGGCAAAGCGTGGGGCCGCATCGCGTCGCTGATCGAAACGGCGAAGATTAACGGGGTCGAGCCCTTTGCCTACCTCAAGGCAACCCTCGAGGCGATCGCAGGCGGTCACCCCCACTCCGCAATCGACGACCTCCTGCCCTGGAACTTCAAGTCCACAAGCTGAAACGCCGTGGGGCGCAGCCGCCGCTTACGTACCTGCGCGGAAAGCCGGCCCGCCTCCAGCCGGTCGAACAGGCCGTCCGCCGCGCCCTGCCGCACCTCTGCGGCGGCGTCGAGGAGCGAGGCACAGCCGAGCTCAGCGTAGAAATCGTCCGGCCGCGACACCGCCGCGCGGACCAGCGCATAGCGCGCGTCGGCCGGGACGGTGGGGAGCATCTCGGAGAACACGGCATGCACGGCCAAGGCGCTGCCCTCGGCGTTCTCCGCATCCAGGTGAAGGCGTGCGGCCCGCTCCGCGGGCCGAGCGCTTCGATTTGCGCTTCGACGGCCTCCCGCAGATCGGCGGGAAGGGCCTCGAGAAGGCTCGGGTCGAGGGGCGACGGCATGGCCGATCATACCCCGCAGGGACCGGATGACCCAGTAAAATATGGCAATTCCTTACCCGGCCACCACCGGAGCCGCCACGCGACGGGCCATCACCCGTTTCCAATCCAGGCCTTCAAAGAGAGCCTCGAACTGTGCCCGCGACAGCCGCATCACCCCGTCCAGGGTAGTGCCCCACTCCGTGGTGTAGGAGGCCGCGCGCGAAGCCCTTGGCGTAGCGCAGCGCGTGGCCGGGCTGGCGGCCATCGCGCGTCTTCGTAGTCTGAGGTTGTTCGACGACCGAAGACAACGAAGGAGAGCACGATGACCGAGGCTATGATCAACCTTCCGGAGGCGATCTCCAAGAGCGACGACACCGATTTTCTGCGTGAGCTGATCCAGGATGCGGCGCAGCGGCTGATGGAGATCGAGGTGGGCGCCGTGTGCGGGGCCGGTCTGCGCGAGCGAACGCCGGACCGGGGGAACCAGCGCAACGGCTACCGGCCGCGCCGCTGGGATACGCGGGCCGGGACGATCGGGCTGAACATTCCCAAGCTGAGGAAGGGGAGCTACTTCCCGACCTTTCTCGAGCCGCGGCGGACGGCGGAGAAGGCGCTGATGGCGGTGGTGCAGGAAGCCTACATCCACGGCGTCTCCACTCGAGCGGTGGACGACCTGGTGCGCGCCATGGGGCTGACGGGCACCTCCAAAAGCCAGGTCTCGCGGCTCTGCGAAGAGATCGACGAACGCGTCCAGGCCTTCCTGAACCGACCGCTGGAGGGCGATTGGCCCTTCCTGTGGCTCGACGCCACCTACGTGAAGCTGCGCGAGGGCGGTCGGGTTGTCTCGATGGCGGTGATAGTGGCCGTCGCAGTCAACTCGGATGGCCGCCGCGAGATACTCGGCATCACGGTCATGCCCTCCGAAGCCGAGACGTTCTGGGCGGACTTCCTGCGTTCGCTGACCCGCCGCGGCCTGCGGGGCGTGCAGATGGTAATCAGCGATGCGCACGAGGGCCTCAAGGCCGCTGCAAGCAAGGTCCTGGGCGCCGGATGGCAGCGCTGCCGGGTGGGGCCGTTGAAGAATTGCGCCGAGAACGGGCCGCTGCGGCCTACGCTGCCATGGCCGGTTCCCTTTCTTGAACGTCAGGCTGGTTTTCGCCATTCGCGTTCATCGGCGCCGTCGAACGGGCCCATCCAGCTGCAATCGACAGAATGCGTGCGAGCGCCGAGCAGAGCGCAGCCGCCAGCCTCTTGAGGTTGACCGCTGCCGCCGTGAGGAAGGCCTGGATACGCATGTTCTGGAGACCGCGCCGGACCGCGCGGGCGAGCCCATGCCAGGTCTTCGCCTCGCCATGGTAGCCCTCCGACCGCCAGCGGTGGCGCTGGTAGAGGTCCCGGTCTTCCTCCGACCATCTCTCGCGACGGCGTCGCGCGCGCAGAAGGGCGGGGTAATCATTCCCGAGCACGACGGCCTTGTTCACGCGCCCCTTCGACAGGCAGAGACGGGCGAGATCGCATCCGCGGCAGTCGCGCGCCCGGGATGTGAAGAAGCGCCCATGCTTGATGGCCCGTCCGGCCTTGAGCTTTTTGCCCCGGGGGCATTTCAGGATGTCGTGCTTCGCGTCGTAGCGGAACCGGCGCATCGGGACCGGGCTGCGGATCGGTTCGGCCTTGGCCGGAATGACGGCGGCGATCTTCCGGCGTTCGAGCCCGCCGTAGATCTTGGCATAGGCATAGCCGGCATCCGCCGTCACCGTCTCGACTTTGGTCCCGGTCGTCTTCTCGACAGCATCGAGGCGGGCGAGGATCTCTTCGCCTTCGTTCACTTCCCCGGTCGTGACCTCGACGTCGAGAACCACGCCGAAGACATCGTCCACGACGCCATGCTGCTTGTAGCTGGGCTCCAGGCGACGGTTGCGCCCTGACGTCGCCATGCTCGCATCGGGATCGGTGAGGCAGACCTTCTTGAACTTGCCGGTCTTCTTCGAGTTGCGGGCCCGAACCGTCTCCGCTTCCTGCACAGGATCGCCGTTCTCAGTCGCCACCGCATCGACATGACGCACCACGAGGCTCTCCCAGGACACGTCGGCCCGGATCAGAGACGCATCAACATGCACGACCTCGCCCTTGGCGATCCCGGCGCCGACGCAGTCCCGCACCGTGCGTTCGAAGATGCGCCGGAACCGATCGGCGCCCCATCTCTGACGGATGTCGTGCTTGGTGCCGGTGTACTGGACGGTCAGCTTCCGCCCGCATCGCCGACACCGCAGGATGCCCGCCAGCAGTGCAGACCCCTTCTTCGGCGCGCCGCGGCTGCTGGCTGTCGGGGCGTTGTCGCTCACCATTTTCCGGATCGCCTCCGCGCGGTCCCAGTCGACATAACCTTCGTGCGCCCCGGGTTTGAGCGCCAGCCATTCCGCGCGCGGCCTGCGCCGCGGGCGCGCCTTGGCGCCCGCGCCATCGTACTGGATCGACACGCCAGTGCGGCCATAGGCGTAGGCGCCGCCATAGGCCGGGTTGTCGATGAACGCGCGCAGCGTCGCATAATGCGGGCGGCGCCACGTGACGGGACCGCCGTTCACCCGCGTCGGCAGTTCGAGCTCATGCTCGAGGAACCACAACAGGGCTTGGCGCACGCTGCCCAGTTCGGCGATCTTGTCGATCGCGAGCCGGATCGCCTCCTGCACGCGGCGATCGGGGTCCTTCTCAAGCCGACCCTCGACCTTCACGAAGCCCACAGGCGCGGCAACGAGGAGCTCGCCCCGCCGCGCCTTCTCGTGAGCCGAGCGGACAGGGACCGCTGCCGGAGGAGGTCGAGCTCGTACTCGTTCAGGCTGCCCTTGAGCCCAAGCAGCAGCCGGTCGTTGCCCTGTCGCGGCGCGTAGACTGCCTCCTGGTCGATCAGGAGCGTATCGACCACTCGGCACATCTCGACCAGCTGCTGCCAGTCACGGCTGTTGCGGGCGAAGCGCGAGACCTCCCGCGCTGCGACGGCGCCGACCTTGCCCAGGCAGACCTCGGCCACCATCCGCTCGAACCCGGCCCGCGCCGTTCCGCCCGCCGCAGAGAGGCCGAGATCCTCGTCGATGACGTCGATCTTCGACCAGCCGAGCGCCACCAGCCTGTCGCGCATGGCATGTTGCAGCACGCGGCTCTCGCCGTTGTGCTGCACCCGATGCGCGGAGGACTGGCGGACGTACAGGATTGCCTTGCGAGCGCGGTGCCGTGCGCCGATCCGATCGGAGCCGCCCTCAGACGCGTTCATCGTCGCCCTCCGGACCGGCGACTTCGTCGCGCACATGTGCGAGCAGCATCCGCGTCACAAGCTCCGTCAGCGTCGTTCGCGTCTCCTTCGGGATCGCCGTCCAGGGCGGCACCTCCGGCGGCAGGAGCGACCCGTCCCGTTCGAACAGGTCCAGTTGCAGCGGCGGGCGGCGCGATGGGTGCGGCATGACGATCTCCGGTCTGGTGATCGTCACAGCCTATTCCCGTACTCCCCGGAGCCTCAGCGCCGATGGAGCCGTCAGTCAGCCTGTCGGCGAGAAGCGATCGAAGCGCGCCGAGGGCCGTTGCCGACGCCAAAGGCACTGACGCCAACCGCATCGTCCCGCATGTCCCGGCATCCAGCATCCAGACCGGAAGCTCCTGGACGACACCGGTCGAGGCCTCTCGTAGCCGGCACCGCGCCAAGGCCTCGGCGCGCCGCTCGATTACCTCCCAGACGTGAACGGTCCGTCCGAACCAGGGGTGCCAGCGATAGGCGACAACTGCCTCGTAGCCACCGGTCGCCGTCACATGGGTTTTGTGTCGTAGGGTTGTACAATTCACGGCGCCCGCATTCCGCGATAGCCTGCAGATCACCAGCCGACATCGAGCGCAGGGCGGCCTGACCCCGTCCACTCTTTCGGGGCAGGATCAAACGGCGGGCGGCGTCAGCGGGTCCGTCGCGTTCCGTCCGAAAGCAACACCTCGTCCATCGGCACATCCCAAGGCATCGGGAAGATCGTCGGCAGGAGACAGCCGGCGAACCCGACGCCGATGCGCCGCGGTGGCGGGTCGATCCTGGCCAGCGTGCGGTCGTAGTATCCCCCACCATTGCCGAGGCGATAGAGCGCCTCGTCGACACCCACGAGCGGCGCGATGACGAGGTCGGGGCGGCGAGCCTCGCCTTCGGCAGGCACCATGATATTCCAGACGCCGCGCGTCATCCGGCAGTCCGGCGACCAGGTTCGGAACTCCAGGGGGGCATGTTCCTCGACCACCACCGGGAGCACTACACGCGCTCCGGCGGCATCAGCGGCGGTCATCCACGACCGGAGGTCCGGCTCGCCCCGGATTGGCCAGTAGGCGGCGATCGTCATGCCCGGCCGGGGGGCGACGACCTTCCCGAGCCCATCGACGAGTGCGGCTGTCGCCTCTTCGCGGTCTGCCGAAGAGAGGGCGCGTGCTGCGACCAGCCGTGTCCGCTCGGCGCGCCGGAACCGCGCGACGTCCCGCGCCGTGTCCGGATCGACCGGATGCCCGTCGACGAGGAGATGGGCGAAGCAGGGCGCAGAATCTCTGTCAGCCTCGTCTTCCATCATCACGCGGTTCGCTGGCTTCGTTGCGGCGGGAACATAATATCGTAAACCCAGGTGAAGACGAAGGCGTAGCCCATGTAGAAGGCTGCGAAGGAGAGCTCCATCAGCAGCGCGGCAACAAGCGAGACATCGAGCCACCACGCGAAGACGGGCAGGAGCAGCACCAGAAGCGTCGCTTCGAAGAGCACGGCGTGAACGACCCGTAGCGGCAGGGTCTTGCGGACATCGCCTCGGCGCCAGTTCAGCACATGATCGAAGGCCAGGTTGAAAGCGTAGTTCCAGGTCGTCGCGGCCGTGGCGCCGAGCGCGACCAGCACACCCATGTCGCCCATGGGATGATCGAACGCCCAAGCGAAGAGTGGCGTGACGATCAGGAAGCCGATGATCTCGAAGCTGATGGCCTGACGAATACGATCTGCGGTGCTGCGCATGGATGGCTCCGATTGGTCATCGGGCCGTCCCGCGCGCTTGGCCGTCTGGCCGGGCGAGGCCGTCCTCGCTTGTCAGGATGATGTGGTCCGCACGCTGACTTTTCAAGCAGCGCCTTACGCCGCGGAGCGTTGCTGCGCCCCGTGGAGCAGCAGTCGCATGATGTCGGAGCGGGTCAGGATACCGACAAGTCGCCCCTCCCGGGTCACCGGAATGACCTCGCTTCCCTGCGCCGCCAGCCGGTTGAGGAGCGCTCCGACCGGCATGTCGTGAGAGACCGCACGATCGGCGGGACGCATCACATCGGCCACCTTGCGGCGGGGCGGGCGCTGCTTCCAGGCCATGGGGCGGTTCTGAGCAGCCACCGGATCGAGAAGATCGACTTGCAGCACGAGACCGCGCAGCTTCATGCCGTCTTCGACGACGGGAAGGCTCTTGATGGCATGGCTGCGGAAGCGCCGCGCCGCCTCCGCGAGCGGCGTGTCGGGGCGCACCGTAACCAGTCCGGTGGTCATGATGTCGGCGCAAGTCGTGCCGTCGAAGCGGTGTTGGACGGCCTCCGCTTCGGCCGCTGCAAGCAAGCGGCCGAGATCCGCCACGCCGAGGTTGGTCGACTGGTTGAACCGGTCGAGCAGATCGCCGAGCTGCGCGTTCGACAGCCCCAGCCGCAATGCGGGCTCCCCCGCCTCGTCGGTCTCCGGCTGGCGGAACGGGTAAACGCGACCGGTGGCGCGGTTGTAGAGCACGGCGCCCAGAACGAGAACCGTCGTGGTGAGCCCCACCGGCATCAGCGCGAAGAGCGGCCCGGCCTCCAGAGCCGGTGCCGGGTCGAGTGCCGTCAGCAGCGCCACGGCCCCGCCCGGCGGGTGAAGCGCCCGAACGACCATCATCGCGGCAATCGCCGCCCCGACCGCGACGCCGACCGACCAGGGACCCGGAACGATCCGGATCGCCAGCAGCGCAACGAGCGCCGCCGTCACGTTGCCGACGATTGCCGACCACGGCTGGGCGAGAGGGGAGTTCGGGACACAGAAGACCAGCACCGCGGTCGCTCCAAGGGGCGCGACGAGATACAGGGAGGGGGCGCCGAGCCCGACACCAAGGCCCACCGCCATGGCGCACAGGCTGATCCCGAGCAGCGCGCCGAAACCGGCCCGAAGCTGCTCCCGGCCATGAAACGCCGGCATGGCGGGATAGAGATGGTGCCAGGCGCGCATCGTCAACCTCGGGCAGGATTTCGGGATCGCTCCCCTCGCGAGCGAGTCTCTCGCGCCCCATGCCGCAAAGCCGGGCACCTTGAAAACAGAGCGATGGACGAAAAGACGATCATTCGCCTCTCGGCAGCAGGTGAGAAGACAATGTGTCACCAAAGCAGGTAAGACGAGGACTTGGTCAGCCCTCCTGCAAAGCGGTCCGGTCGAGGTTCGCGGAACGGGTAGGCCGGGTTGCTCAAACCGCCGGGTTGGATGTCCGCAGTGCCACGACGCTGGCGGGGATGGTCCCCGGACTCGCGATGGGTGCTCCGGTCGTTCCCGGCGGGCAGCCGCGCGCCTCGGCTTGCGGTGGCGTCCGGCCAGGCCTCGCAGTCGGCAGGGATGGTGCCGCCGGACGCGACGCGGCACGGGCCGTCGCGGCCCTCTCGGGAACAGGCCGAAGATCGAAGTCCAGCCATTCGATCCGGGCGGGGGTCGGATCGGCCCGGTCTTGGTGAATTCGAGCTCCGGCCAGGAGGAAGACACCGGTAGGCTTCGGACATTGCACCCCATGGCGATATCGCCGATGCTCACGGGCATGGCACCTCATGATGCGCCGAGTTCGCCGAATCCGAACGAAAATGGAGACCGATGAACACCGCAGGGACAGCCGCGCAACTCCTGGTCTGGACCGACGTGGATCCGGATCACGAGGCGGACTTCAACGCCTGGTACGATCACGAACACATGGAGGAGCGCGTCGCCATCGAGGGCTTCAGCGGCGCCCAGCGGTATCGCTCCCGGTCGCCCTCCGCGCGACGCTACCTGGCACTCTACCGGGCGTCGGGGCTCGACTGTTTCGGCTCGGCGGATTACCGCCGGGCCTTCGAGAACCAGACCGAGTGGTCGGTGCGGAACCTGAATCGGATGCGGAACACCCGCCGGCGCGTCATGGCCATGAGGGACGAGGTCGGCTTCGGCTGGGGAAGCGCGCTGGCTCTGGTGGAGCTGGAGCCGGGAACCACGGTCTCGCTGGAGGGTCTCGCCCCCGGGGATGGAGTTCTGCATGCGCAGTTCCTGGTCCCCGATCCGGACCTGTCGACGCCGTTGCCGGCCGAGGAGACTCACGGGCGGATCCTCGCGCCGATGATCCTGGTCGACACAGTCTCGCCGGATGCGGCCGAGCGCGTGCTCGGTCGACTGCGCGATCAATTCCGGGGCAGCGTGCGGGAGGCGGACACGTTCTCGCTGATCTGGGCGCTGAGCGAGCGGGATTTGCCCGAAGCCTCTGGCTGATCCGGGCGCAAGCGAAGAGAGTTGCGTCGAGACGCGACCTGAATAGGGAGTAGACCATGAACAGAGCCATCCTCGCCGCTGCCGGACTGATCGCCGCCGGCACCGCGGCCTCTGCGCAGAACTGGCAGATATCGGCGGAGGCCCCCGAAGGGAATTACCTGACCCAGAACATTCTCCAGTTCGCCGACGATGTCTCCGAACGCACGGACGGCGAGTTCCAGATCGAGGTGGTTGGCAACGGCGTGCTGCTCGGCCGGTCCGAACTGGTGCGGGGCGTCCAACGCGGCATCGTTCCCGCCGGAGAGGTGCTGATCTCGGCCCTGGGCAATGAAGACCCGATCTACGGCGCGGACGCGGTGCCATTGCTGGCGACCACCTTCGAGGAGGCGCGCACGCTGTGGGAGGCCACGCGCCCGATCTACGAGGAGTTGCTGGCCGAGGACGGCCTCATGCTTCTCTGGGCGCATCCCTGGCCGCCGCAGGGGATCTACATGGGCACCGAGGTCGAGGATGCGTCATCGTTCGAGGGTGTCAGCTTTCGTGCCTACAACCCCTCGACCGCCCGCTTCGCCGAGCTTCTGGGCGCGGTGCCGGCGACCGTGGCGACGCCCGAGGTCGCGCAGGCATTCTCGACTGGCGTGATCGACGGAATGATCACCTCGCCCGCGACCGGCGTGGACAGCCAAGCCTGGGATTACGTGGATTACTACTACGATGTCCGCGCCTTCATTCCGAAGAACATGATCGTCGTGAACCAGGGCGCTTTCGACCGGCTCGACGAGGCGCAGCGAACCGCGCTGACCGAGGCCGCCGCGGAAGCCGAGGAGCGCGGCTGGAAGATGGCGCAGGAGGCGACCGAGGACTACACCAACCAGCTGGCCGAGAACGGCATGACCGTTTCCGAGACACCCCCGGGGCTCGAGGAGGATCTGCAACGGATCGCGGAGACGATGCGCGAGGAATGGCTGGTGGCAACCGGCGAGCAGGGGCAGACGGTCGTCGACGCGCTGAACTGATCGAGGGGGGCGCGTCGCCGCCCCCGTTCCCCGCCCCGCGATCCGGAGACACCCGATGATCGTCACCCGCATGGCCTTCCGGATCTGCGGCTACCTCGCCGCACTGGCGCTGGCGCTGATTGCCGCAATCATCCTTGCGCAGATCGCGCTGAGGCTGGTCGGCCGGCAGATCCCCTCCGCCGACGATTTCGCGGCCTGGGCGCTCAGCGCCTCGATCTTCCTGGCGCTGCCGGCCACGCTCCGTCACGGAGCGCATATTCGCGTCACGTCGCTGCGGCAGGTCATGCCGGACGGGATGGGCCACGTGGCCGATATCGCCGCGTCGGCCGTCGCGACGGCCCTCATGAGCTGGGCTGCCTGGTCGATCTCGGTCTTCGTGTGGCAAAGCTACCGCTTCGGCGAGGTCAGCCAGGGTATCGTGGCGGTGCCGCTCTGGATTCCCCAGTCGGCCATGGCGGTCGGCTCTGTCCTCTTCGCGCTGGCATTCCTGGAGCGTCTCGTCCGGCTGCTGCTGGGCTGGCCGGTGGAAATCGAGGACCCCTCCGGCGAAGAGGGAGGGCTCTGATGGATATCGTGGCGCAGTCGGCAGCCTTGGCGGGCGTGCTTTTCGTCCTCCTCGCACTCGGTGTCTGGGTCGGGGTCGCGTTGATTGCCGCGGGGCTGGTGGTCGTGTTCTTCTTCACGTCCACGCCGGTCAGCGCGGTCTTTCCCACGGTGATGTGGAGCAACTCGGCCAGCTGGACGCTGACCGCGCTGCCGCTCTTCATCTGGATGGGCGAGATCCTTCACCGCACGCGCCTGGCGCGCGACCTGTTCGAGGGGCTCTCGCCCTGGCTCGGGCGACTGCCCGGGGGCCTGCTGCACGTCAACGTCCTGGCCTGCGGCGTCTTCGCGGCAGTCTCGGGTTCTTCTGCAGCAACCACGGCGACGATCGGACGGATCTCGCTGCCCGAGCTCAAGGCACGCAATTACGATGACCGGCTCGCCATCGGGTCTCTGGGCGGATCGGGGACCCTGGGTCTGCTGATCCCGCCGTCGATCGTCATGATCGTCTACGGCGTGGCGGCGCAGGTCTCGATCAACCGCCTCTTCATCGCCGGAATCCTTCCGGGCCTGATGCTTATGGCGATGTTCTCAGCCTATGTGGCCATCGCCTCGAGCCTCGACCGCACCTCCGATCCGGAGGTCGAGTCCCGGCTGGGCCTGGGCGAGAAGCTGCGAAGATTGCGGCTGCTCCTGCCGGTGATCGGGCTGATCGTGGCAGTGATCGGCTCGATCTACGCCGGGGTCGCGACCGCGACCGAGGCGGCGGCGCTGGGAGTCGCCGGATCGCTTCTGATCGCCGCATTGTCCGGCTCTCTCGATCGCACCGGCCTCTTCGAGGCACTCATGGCGGCCACCAGGACCTCGGCGATGATCGGATTGCTGCTCCTTGGTGCGGCGTTCCTGACCGCTGCGATGGGATTTTCGGGATTGCCGCGACAGCTGGCCGCGCTGATCTCCGACACCGGCCTGGGCGCGGGCGGCCTGATCGCCGTCCTGACGGTCTTCTTCGTGATACTCGGATGCTTTCTCGACGGGATCTCGATCGTGGTGCTGACCACCTCGGTCGTGATGCCGGCCGTCGCCGCGGTTGGCATCGACCCGATCTGGTTCGGCATCTACCTCATCATCGTCGTCGAGATGGCGCAGATCACGCCGCCGCTCGGCTTCAACCTCTTCGTCATCCAGGGCCTCACCGGGCGCGGCATCTTCGAGATCACCCGCATGGTAATCCCGTTCTTCCTGATGCTGGTGGCGGCGGTCGTCCTGCTCACCCTCTTTCCGGGCATCGCGACCTGGCTCGTGACCGAAACGCGCTGACGCCCGAAGGCCGGGGGCTGCCATCCACCGTGTCAGCGGCCGATGCCTCGGCCGATGGCCGGGACGGGCGCCATCGCGACCGAGGTCATCGTCATAGCCCGGGCAGACGCCACCTGCCTCGATGCTGACGGGTCCGACCTCCGCAAGGCCGGGGATCTCGCCGGCGCGGGGATGTACGGTCGGACGATCCAGGTCATCGAGCACGGCGCCAACCGGGGCCGTCCGGGAGCGACCGTCATCGGCGGATTTCCCCCCGATCTCACCGACCGACGATTCGGATAGGGACGTTCAATAGGAGCTGATCGAGCCCCGGGGAAGCGCCTTGGTCGAAGCGGCCGGCGCGGTTCAGGCCGGCGCCAATGAGCTGGACCACTTCCGGGGAGCCCACGAACTTGGAATGGCTGCCCGCGCTGGAATCCGCGATCTCGGACAGGTCGATGACGGTCACTCCGAACTCCTCGAGCAATGCCGCGTCGGCGGCGCCGACGCGCGGCACGCCGCCCGCAACTCGGCGGGTCGCCAGCAGGGCGCGGTCATCCCGCGAGATGAGCAGATACATCCGCTCGCGGATCGAGGTCGGCAGGAGCTCGATCTGCGTGCGGAACAGGTCGATGTCGATGTCGGGCGACGCCAGAACGATATGGTCGATCGCAGCGCGCCGGTCGAGCGTGCCGGCCTGCACCGCATCGACGAGGCCTTCCATCGTCAGGAACGTGCCCATCGAATGGGCGAAGATGTCGAACCTCTCGGCCCGCGTCCGCGTCAGGATGTCGGAGATATCCTTGAGCTCACCCGTGCCACCAGCGCGCTGTTGAGGTCGTAGACGTAGCGCGGCGCCTTCGCGGCGGAGGCCCAGGTGAAGAGCACCGGCACGCCCTGGTAGTTCGCATCCTCGATGAACTGCGCCAGCCGCAGTATCGAGTCGCTCGTGGTGTTGTTGTAGCCGTGGACGAAGAGCAGCACGGTCCGCTGTCCCGGCGGGCGCCTGGCGAGTTCGCGGTCGATCTCGGAGATGAAGGACGCGTCGGAGCGATAGATCAGCGGCTCGACGACGGTGAACTCGGTTCGGGGGTCGGGTGGGAGCCGCTTCGGCCGTTCGACTTGCCCGACCACGTGGTTGGGCGGGATGGTGACCTCGACCGAGGCGAGGCCGAGATCGGGGGCGCGTTCGGCCGAGTAGAACGTGCCGAGGAGGGGGGACGGTTCCCGCGTCGTGGTGATGAACAGCTTCTGCCGGGTGACCTGCGCGAAGACATTCGCGGGAACGGCGGGATCGACGACGCCGACAAGGTCGGGCGGACGGGCGCAGGCGGCGGCGAGGGCGGCCAGGAAAACGGTGAGCAGCGCAAGAGAGAGAGGGCGGGCATGCATTCTGGGCCTCGCTGCGTGATGCGTGGACAACTCGATCCGGCCTGCCTCTTGCGGGTGGTCCGATTTCAGTCTTAGTGCACGACCGGTCTCGGCGCCAAGGCTGATGCCGGCGGCGGGGTCGATACCGGCCTGCGCGACGGTGACAAGGGGACGTCACCTGGCCCATGCGCGCAATGCGCACCTCCAAAGTGGGCGACCGAAGCGGTCTGGATCCCACGGCCTCGGCCCTGTCACCGGCTACGATGCCGCAGTTGATCCTGCCCCTCTTGAGTGGACACCCCTGACAGGCTTTCGGGCCGAGAGAGGAGTGTTCGATGGAGAGCAAGAAGCGGCGCCCTTTCCCCGATGCCTTCAAGCGCGAGGCGGTAGACCGCGCCCGGACGAGCGGCCTGACGATCATCGAAGTGGCCGAGGGACTCGGGTTTCACGAGACGGTCCTTCGGATGAATACGCCGGTTCGATGCGCTGGAGTCGGGCCCTGCGCGGCGCCCCATTCCGCAGGTTCAAGCCCCGTCTCCAGCGGACCTGGCTGCGAGAATGCCCGGCTGAAGCGTGAAGTCCACAAGGCCGGGATGGAGCGCGATATCCTAGAAAAAGCCGCGCTCGCCATTGTGCTTGAACCAATGGCGCATGTGGCGCGCTCTTCGGAAAGGGCTCCCGATGACGTTTGGGTTCGTCGATGAGCATCGCCCTCTCTGGCCCGTTCGCAGGATCTGCGCCGTGCCTGGCGTGTCGGTCAGCGGCTGCTACGCTTGGCGGAACCGTCCCGAGAGCAAACGGAGCATCGAGAACCGGGCCCTTCTCGGGGACATCGGCTGCGCCCACGTGGGACAAGCGGTGGATGCCATGGCCCGCCGCGCGTTCACGGCGTTCCACGCGCGGCGGGGCGTTGCGTCGGTCGCCACCGTATCGCGCGGCTCATGCGGGCGGCGGGCCTGCGAGGACTGGTCGCGATCCCACGCCGCGTTCGGGAGTGTCAGGGACTCTGTGTATTTGGCCGCCGGCCCGGTTCCTTGATGACCGCTTTCAGCCCTTCATCGGGGTGAAGCGATCCTCGAACATTATGGCGAACTGGTTCACCGCTGTCAGCCACCCCCGCACGTTCCGGGAGGTTTTCTCGTGGCCGCGGATGGCGAGGTAGATCAGCTTCTCGGCGGCCTCTTCGGAGGGGAACGAACCGCGCGTCTTGATCGCCTTCCGGATCACCCGGTTGAGGCTTTCCACGGCGTTCGTGGTGTAGATCACCCGGCGGATTTCGGGGCTGAACGCGAAGAACGGGATGACCTCCTGCCAGGCGCGGCGCCAGGCCTGGGCGATCGACGGATACTGCCGGCCCCATTCGTCGTCGAAGGGTGAGCCGGACCGAGCGATCCTTCCGGTGGAAGGATTGCCCGGCGAACAGCGCGTCCCAGGCCGTCTCGGCGGTGTCCGCGCCGTAGACCTCGCGGAGCCCGGCAGCCACCGCCTTGCGATCCTTCCAGGAGCAGAAGTTCAGGGAGTGGCGGACCAGATGCACGATGCATGTCTGCACCGTGGTCTCGGGAAAGGCGGCGGTGATCGCCTCGGGGAAGCCCTTCAGCCCATCCACGACGGCGATCAGGATGTCCTGGACCCCGCGGTTGCGCAGCTCGTTCATGACGCCGAGCCAGAACTTGGCGCCCTCGTTCTCCGCGATCCAGAGACCGAGAACCTCCCGGGTGCCTTCCGAGGTGATACCGAGGGCCAGGTAGACGGCGTCCGCCACGGGCCTCGGACCGGTGGCGGCCTCGTGGCGAACTCTTGACGATCCGGCTGTCCTTGTCGCGGATCTTCACCCTCAGCGCATCGAAGATCACCACGGGATAGACGGCGTCCAGCGCCCGCGAGCGCCATTCCTTCACCTCGTCGAGAACCGCATCGGTCACCCGGCTGATCAGGTCAGGGGAGACTTCGATCCCGTAGAGGTCCTCGAGATGGCTGCGGATATCCCGCACGCTCATCCCCCGCGCATACATGGCGACGATCTTGTCATCGAGCCCGTCGATCCGGGTCTGGCCCTTGCCGATCAGGCGCGGCTCGAAGCTGCCATCCCGATCGCGCGGAACGTCGATCTCGAAAGTTCCGGTCTCGCCCTTCACGGTCTTGCGCCCGGTGCCGTTCCGCCGGTTCGGCTGCACCGGCGGGGGCGTCTCACCGGGTTCGTAGCCCAGGTGATCCGTCAGTTCCGCTCCCAGCATCCGCTGCATCAACGCTCTCTTGAGCCCTTGCATCAGACCGCCGTCGCCAAGCAGGTCCTCCGGCCGCTCGCAGCCCTTCAGCAATTCGTCGATCAGGTCGTCGTCGATCTTCTTCGTCATGGTCCATGCTCCTGTCGCTCTCAGCATGGACCGGCGGGGTCATACACAGAAGATCGGACACTCTCGCGACAATGGATCACCCTACATCGCCAGGGACACGCGCATCTTCGCAAGCCAACTCGGCCTGAAGCCCTGCTTCACGCCGGTGAAAAGCCCCGCAGAGCAATGGCATCTCGGAAGCGTTCGTAAAGACGCTGAAACGGGACTACGTCCATCTGACGCCGCTCCCGGATGCCGCCACCGTTCTCGGATTGATCGCCGGGGTGGTTCGAGGACTACAACGTTTCGTCACAACGCACACCTCTCTATGTATATGGTGGGAATATGTTTTCTTGCTGATCTGGTGGTCCCGCGGGGTGTTTGCGGTCGGTGCGGGCGCGGTACGCGAGGTCGCGGACCGCATCGGCGTTTAGATCGGACCGTGCGAACAGCCACGGTCCATCCGGAAGCGGGTGCCGCGCGTCGATCTTCCCGCGGTCGGCGGCGTGCCTCAGGGTCTTCGCCGCGACGCCGACCAGGGCGGCGGCTTGGGTCAGGTTGAGCCATGGGCCTTGGCCGTCCTCTGCAAGACGGTGAACGGGAATGCGATAGCTCGACCGCAGCGCGGTGACCCGCTCGCGGGTCCATCGGTTGCCGTTGCCGGTCTTCAGGCCGTTGCGGTTCAGCAGGCCGGCGATGACGTCGTCCTTGGCGATGAGGGCCAGTGTGCGGACCGCATCGACGACGGTGTCGGGTGTGGCGTTGCGCTGTCTCCTCCGGCGCTTGGGAAGCCGATGCTCCGTATGGGCGCCGCCCATCCAGTGGAGCGTCAGCACGATCTCCGCCGCGTCACTGTCGATATCGGCGACGGCCTCGTGGATGACGGTGCGCACGATCCGCTTGCGCAGCCGCGCATCCGTGCCCGGGGCGGACCAGACCGCCTGGAGGTCGTCTGCGAGCGCGTCGAAGGACAGCGTGGCAGGTGTCGACGTCGCGGCTGCCTGATCGTGCTCCGCGATCCGTGCCTCGATCTCGGCGACGCGCTCGAGAGCCCGGTTCCAGCGCTGTTCCAGCTCGCCCGTGACGAGGCGGTTCTCCGGATCGGCGGCATCGTACTGGCGGAAGGCGCGGCCGGCTGCGTATCGGGCCGCCTCCAGGTCGCGGCAGAGCGCTTCACGGGCCTCGTCGCGTCGCGCCGCCACCTGCTCCTCCGCGTCCTTGGCGGCCTGGATCGCGGCGGGCTGCACGACGGCGAGCAGTGCCGCCGCGACCGTGTCGTCAACTCGTAATCCGCCGAACGCGATGCAGGACGGCTCGCCGTAGTCCATCCGCCCACGCACGCAACTGTAGCGGGGGATGTCGTGCTTGGTGCCGGTGTACTGGACGGTCAGCTTCCGCCCGCATCGCCGACACCGCAGGATGCCCGCCAGCAGTGCAGACCCCTTCTTCGGCGCGCCGCGGCTGCTGGCTGTCGAGGCGTTGTCGCTCACCATTTTCCGGATCGCCTCCGCGCGGTCCCAGTCGACATAACCTTCGTGCGCCCCGGGTTTGAGCGCCAGCCATTCCGCGCGCGGCCTGCGCCGCGGGCGCGCCTTGGCGCCCGCGCCATCGTACTGGATCGACACGCCGGTGCGGCCATAGGCGTAGGCGCCGCCATAGGCCGGGTTGTCGATGAACGCGCGCAGCGTCGCATAATGCGGGCGGCGCCACGTGACGGGACCGCCGTTCACCCGCGTCGGCAGTTCGAGCTCATGCTCGAGGAACCACAACAGGGCTTGGCGCACGCTGCCCAACTCGGCGATCTTGTCGATCGCGAGCCGGATCGCCTCCTGCACGCGGCGATCGGGGTCCTTCTCAAGCCGACCCTCGACCTTCACGAAGCCCACAGGCGCGGCAACGAGGAGCTCGCCCCGCCGCGCCTTCTCGTGAGCCGAGCGGACAGGGACCGCTGCCGGAGGAGGTCGAGCTCGTACTCGTTCAGGCTGCCCTTGAGCCCAAGCAGCAGCCGGTCGTTGCCCTGTCGCGGCGCGTAGACTGCCTCCTGGTCGATCAGGAGCGTATCGACCACTCGGCACATCTCGACCAGCTGCTGCCAGTCACGGCTGTTGCGGGCGAAGCGCGAGACCTCCCGCGCTGCGACGGCGCCGACCTTGCCCAGGCAGACCTCGGCCACCATCCGCTCGAACCCGGCCCGCGCCGTTCCGCCCGCCGCAGAGAGGCCGAGATCCTCGTCGATGACGTCGATCTTCGACCAGCCGAGCGCCACCAGCCTGTCGCGCATGGCATGTTGCAGCACGCGGCTCTCGCCGTTGTGCTGCACCCGATGCGCGGAGGACTGGCGGACGTACAGGATTGCCTTGCGAGCGCGGTGCCGTGCGCCGATCCGATCGGAGCCGCCCTCAGACGCGTTCATCGTCGCCCTCCGGACCGGCGACTTCGTCGCGCACATGTGCGAGCAGCATCCGCGTCACAAGCTCCGTCAGCGTCGTTCGCGTCTCCTTCGGGATCGCCGTCCAGGGCGGCACCTCCGGCGGCAGGAGCGACCCGTCCCGTTCGAACAGGTCCAGTTGCAGCGGCGGGCGGCGCGATGGGTGCGGCATGACGATCTCCGGTCTGGTGATCGTCACAGCCTATTCCCGTACTCCCCGGAGCCTCAGCGCCGATGGAGCCGTCAGTCAGCCTGTCGGCGAGAAGCGATCGAAGCGCGCCGAGGGCCGTTGCCGACGCCAAAGGCACTGACGCCAACCGCATCGTCCCGCATGTCCCGGCATCCAGCATCCAGACCGGAAGCTCCTGGACGACACCGGTCGAGGCCTCTCGTGGCCGGCACCGCGCCAAGGCCTCGGCGCGCCGCTCGATTACCTCCCAGACGTGAACGGTCCGTCCGAACCAGGGGTGCCAGCGATAGGCGACAACTGCCTCGTAGCCACCGGTCGCCGTCACATGGGTTTTGTGTCGTAGGGTTGTACAATTCACGGCGCCCGCATTCCGCGATAGGCTGCAGATCACCAGCCGACATCGAGCGCAGGGCGGCCTGACCCCGTCCACTCTTTCGGGGCAGGATCATCAAAACCTTTGCGCCATGCACCATCGTCATAGCACCCTGCGACGGCGCTCTCTCGTGTCGAGGCAGGAGCGGGGCCATATGAGATTCGAACGCGGGTCGCTCCGCGTCATCATGTGGCCCCAACGGAGTTTCCCGATGCTCACTCGCTTCAAGACCTTCCTCTCCGACCTCGCCGGCGCGGGTGCACCGGCACGCAATCCCTACGGTCCCGCGCCGGCCGCGCGCAGGTAAGCTGTTTCGTCACCACATCTCCCACAGCGGGCGACTTTCCCGCTCCACCGGTGCTTCAGGTCTCCGTCAAGCAAGAGGTCGGCAAACGGATACGAAAATCTCAGCGCAAAAATTTGCATTCCTGGCTGTTTTATGGCGTTGGGCCTTCGGTCAACACGGGCGAGAGCCGGGTTTGACGCCATACCATTTTAGCAAGGTTTCAAATCCGGCACACGCAATCACCGATGGACAAGTGGTTTGCGATCTGTAACGAGGATCGGGCTGCGTTCCCTCTATCGATCCCCTGCTTTCCTTCCGGACTTCAGCGAACTCGATCTTGGCCAACTGCGCCACGCTGTTGCACTTCCGCGAACAGGTTGAAAACTACAGGAGATCTCACGATGGCCAATGGCACCGTGAAATGGTTCAACGCCACCAAAGGCTTCGGCTTCATTGCTCCCGAGACGGGCGGCAAGGATGTCTTTCTTCATATCTCTGCCGTCGAGCGTGCAGGCCTGACCTCGGTGGATGACAATCAGAACGTCACCTACGAGGTCGAGTCGGGTCGTGACGGTCGGCAATCGGCAACGAACCTTCAGCTCGACTGAGCGGTCGATCCGAGCTTGCGAGAGGACGCCTTCAGGCGCCCTCTCGCGAACCTGGTCTGAACTCTCGAGAACCGCACCGCGCGCGCATTCAACGCTGAAGTTGAAGCGCCATGACGACGATCCGGTTCACCTCAACGATACCTCCGCCGGAACACAGATTTGAAAAACACCAGAGACAATGACCTCACCGATCGCCGCAACGCCGCTGCTGAAGCAAAAGCTGCTCTTCTCCGCGCCCATCGTGCCGCAAAGGAAGCCGCAGAACCGACCCGCCTGGCGCGGCAGGACGAGCGTCTGGCGATAGCCACCGCCAGGGACGAACGACGTGCGGAACGCGAGCGGGCAAAGCTTGAGGAGGGGGAGCGTCTTCGTGCCGACGCGGCCCGACGAGAGGCCGCAGCCGATGCGGCAGCCAGAGCCGAAGTCGAGGCGCGCCAGGAGGCTGCGAAACGCCGAACCTCAAGTGTCGTTCAGGACGAGGCCGCCCGAAAAGCCGAACGCGACCGGCGCTACGCCAATCGCAAGGCGAGGCAGCGGTAACTGCTAAGCTCGTTCATGCACGCGGCGAAGATTTCTGAGAAAGCCGTGACTTGTGCGAGCTCGGTATTCCGCGCTTCCTCGAACTCAGGCTTCGCCGGATATCGGCCGGTGAGGTAGCACCAAATGCCGTGGATCGGCGATCAGCGCGGCATAGCGGGTCATGAAGCGGGCCGCGTCGGCGCCGTTCAGAACCCGGTGGTCGTAGCTGAGATCGAGCGGCACAGTCGGCACGGGGTCAAAGGCCGAGCCGGTCCAGACCGGGCGGATCGACGCGCGCGTGACGCCCAGGATCGCGACCTCCGGCGGGTTGACGATCGGGCTGAACCCCTCGCCGCCGATGCCGCCGAGATTGGAGATCGTCATCGAGGCGCCGCCCATCTCGGAGGATTTCAGCTTCTTCGCCTGGGCGCGGGCGGCGAGATCGCCGATCTCGGCGGCGAGGCGCCACAGGCCCTTGCGGTCGGCCTCGCGGATGACCGGCACCAGAAGGCCGTCGGGCGTGTCCACGGCGATCCCGACATGGATGTAATCCTTCACCACCAGCGTCTCGCCATCCGCCGAGAGCGAGGCGTTGAAGCGCGGGAACTCGACCAGGCACCGCGCGAGCACGGCGACGTGGACGGCCAGCGCCGTCAACCGGACCCCGCGGGCCTGGGCTTCGGGCTTCATCCGGGCGCGCAAGTCCTCCACCGCGCGCAGGTCGGCGCTGTCGTGGTGCGTGACCTGGGGGATCATCGCGTTCGCGGCGCCGAGATTGGCGGCGGCGATTCGGGCCATGCGGCCGAGATCCTCCTGCCTCACGGGGCCGTGGACGGCGTGGTCCACGTCCCAGTAGCGGGCGTGGCCGGCCCGCGGGGGATCGTCCGCCGGGGCCGCGCCGGAGGCGGCGCGGTCGACGTCCTCGTGGGCCAGGTGCTTGCGGCCGGTCTTCTCGCCCAGGGCGTCGATGTCGATGCCGGCCTCGAGGGCGCGCTTGCGGGTCGAGGGGGATGCCGTGACCATGCTCACCACTCCGCCGAGATGTACTGGGTTTCCATGAATTCGAGCATGCCCTCGTGGCCGCCCTCGCGGCCGAGGCCGGATTGCTTGGTGCCGCCGAACGGGGCCGCGGGGTCGGAGACGAGGCCGCGATTGAGCCCGACCATCCCGTAATCGAGCCGTTCGCAGACCTGCATCCCGCGCCGGAAATCGCCCGAGAAGACATAGGCGACGAGCCCGTATTCGGTGTCGTTGGCCCGCGCGATCACGTCCTCGGTGTCGGTGAAGCGCTGGATCGCGGCGACGGGGCCGAAAATCTCGTCGCGGACGCATTCGGCGGTTTCGGGCACGTCGGCCAGGACGGTGGGCGGGTAGTAGTATCCCGGCCCCTCGGGCGCGGTGCCGCCGCAGACGATCCGGGCGCCCCTGTCCACGGCGTCGGCGACGAAGGCCACGACCTTGTCGCGGGTGTCGGCGTTGACGAGCGGGCCGACATCGACGCCCTCCTCTCGTCCGTCGCCGAGCGTGAGCGCCGACATCGCGGCGGAGAGCTTGTCGACGAAGGCGTCGTGCACGGCCTCGTGGACGTAGAAGCGGTTGGCGGCGGTGCAGGCCTCGCCGAGATTGCGCATCTTGGCCTGCATGGCGCCCTGCACCGCGACGTCGAGATCGGCGTCGTCGAAGACGAGGAGGGGGGCGTTGCCGCCCAGTTCCATGGCCGGTTTCAGCACCTGGTCGGCGGCGGCGTGGAGCAGCTTGCGGCCGACCCCGGTGGAGCCGGTGAAGGAGACGACGCGCACCCGTGGATCATGGAGGAGGTGATCCACGAGTGCGCCCGTCCTGCGCGAGGGCAGGACGTTCACCAGCCCCTTCGGCATGCCGGCCTCCTCGAGGAGCGGCATCAGGGCGAGCATGGTCAGCGGCGTCTCGGAGGCCGGCTTGATGATGACGGGACAGCCGGCGGCGAGGGCGGGGGCGATCTTCCGCGTCCCCATGGCGGCGGGATAGTTCCAGGGCGTCACCAGGACGGCGATGCCGGCCGGCTTGTGCTGCACGACGATCCGGGCGCCGGAGGCGGGCCCGCGGGTGATCAGGCCGTCGGCGCGCACCGCCTCCTCGGCGAACCAGCGAAAGAACTCGGCCGCATAGGCGGCCTCGCCCATGGCGTCGGCCCGCGCCTTGCCGTTCTCCAGCGTGATCAGGCGGGCGAACTCCTCCTGCCGCTCCGTCATCAGCTCCCAGGCGCGGCGCAGGATCTCGGAGCGCGCGCGGGGCGTGCGGCCGGCCCACTCGGCGAAGGCGGCCTGCGCCGCATCGAGCGCGGCGTCGGCGTCGGCGATCTCGGCCGAGGCGACCGAGGCGATGACGGTCTCGTCTGCGGGGTTCAGGACGTCGAACCGCGCGCCGTCCGCCCCCTCGCGCCAGGCGCCGCCGATGTAGAGATCGGTCTTCAGGCGGTCGTCCGTCCAGATATGGTCCTTCATGGCATCGGGTCCTTCAGAAGAGTTGGCGCATCGGGTCGGCGATCCGGTCGGCGAGACCGGCGACGAGGCCGGTCGCGGCCGCCTCGTCCATGGCGTCCGGATCGGCGGCGAGCGACAGGACGATGTCGCCGCCGTCGCGCGAGGCGGTCAGGACGGGAACCGGACCCGCGCCGGCCTCGATCGCCGTCAGGCGGGTGGCGGCGAGATCGCGCAGGATGAGGGCGGGCGCCCCGTCCCCGTCCGGCGCGGGACGCGCGAGGTCGGGATCGCTCAGCCGCGCCGGCGACTCGCCGGGCCGGCGCAGGTCGATCAGCACGTGGCCGGCGCCTGCGCTTTGCCGCAGGCTGCCCGCGGCCATGGCGGCCAGGGGCGAGCGCCCGGCCCAGGCGGCGAAGGCGTCATAGGCCCCGGCCGGCGCGCGCGCCGCGACATGGAGGCGGGAGAGGGCGGTTCCGGCCGCGGGGGCGGGGGCTGCGGCGGCGGGCTGCGCCTCCGCGCGGTCGAGATCGGCGGCGTGGAACGGCTGGGAGAGGCCGGCCTCGACCAGGCGCGCGAGGTCGATGCCGCGCTCCGCCGCGAGGCGCCGGGCCTTCGGCGAGGCGAGGATCCGGCCGCCGGGAGAAGCCGGGGCCTGTGCCGGGGTGCTCTCGGGTTCCGGGGCGGCATCGGGGGCCTTCGCGTCGTCGCGCGCCGCCTCGCCCTTCGCGGCGGGGGGCGCCTTGCCCACCACCGGATTCTCGGGCTTCTCCGGCGAGATCACCGCGATCACCTGTCCGACGGGCACGTCGTCCCCCGCCTCCGCGTACATCGCCGCGACGTATCCGTCGGCGTCGGAGGGGACCTCCATCGTGGCCTTGTCGGTCTCGACCTCGAAGAGCGGATCGCCATCGGCCACCGCCTGCCCGGCGGAGACCAGCCAGGCGACGATGCGGCCGGTATCCTGGGACATGCCGAGCGCGGGCATGATGATCTCGCGCCCCGAGACTGCCTCGGCGGCGGCGTCCTCCTCCTCTTCCTCCGCGGCCGGTTCCTGCCCGGCCTCTTCCTGCCCGGCCTCGTCGCTCCCGGCCTCGCCCTCGGCGGTCTCGGAGATGAGGGCGATCACGTCGCCCACCGGCACGCTCTCGCCGGCCTTCGCCCGGAGGTTCGTGAGGTAGCCCGCGCCCTGCGCCTCGACCTCCATGGTCGCCTTGTCGGTCTCGACCTCGAAGAGGGCGTCGCCCTCTTCCACCGCCTCGCCCTCGGACTTGAGCCAGGCGACGATGAGGCCCTCGTCCTGGGCCATGCCGAGGGCCGGCATAATGACCTCACGCGGCATGGATCAGCTCCCCGCGGCAGAGCTTCGCCGCCGCCTCCGCGACGCGGTCGGGCGTGGGCACGGTGAGGTCCTCGAGCGCCGGCGAGAACGGGATCGGCACGTCCATGGCGCCGAAGCGCAGCACCGGCGCGTCGAGATGGTAGAAGGCCTTCTCGGTGATGCGGGCGGCGATCTCGGCGGTGGTGCCGAAGTTGCGGTGGCCCTCGTCGACGACGATGGCGCGGGAGGTCTTCTTCGCCGAGTCGAGGATCGTCGCCTCGTCGAGCGGCACGATGGTGCGCGGGTCGATCACCTCGGCGCCGATTCCCTGCTTCTCCAGCGCCTCGGCGGCCTTGAGGCAGACCTGCACCATCGACGAGGTGCCGACGAGGGTGATGTCGCCCCCCTCGCGCAGCACCGCGGCCTCGCCGAAGGGGATCGTGTATTCCTCCTCGGGGACGTCGGCCTTGTCGTTGTACATGAGCTTGTCCTCGAAGATCACCACCGGGTTGTCGTCCCGGATCGCGGTCTTCAGGAGCCCCTTGGCCTCGTAGGCCGAGGAGGGCAGCGCCACCCGCAGACCGGGAATGTGCGCCGCGAGCGCGTGCAGCGACTGGCTGTGCTGGGCGGCCGAGCGGCGCGTGGCGCCGAGATTGGTGCGCAGGACCATGGGCACGTTCAGCTTGCCGCCGGACATGTAGTGGATCTTGGCGGCCTGGTTGCAGAGCTGGTCCATGACGAGAAACAGGAAGTCGCCGAACATCAGGTCGACGATCGGCCGGGTGCCGGTCATCGCCGCGCCGACCGCGATGCCGACGAAGCCAGGCTCGGAGATCGGCGTGTCGATCACCCGGCCGGTGCCGAATTCCTCGACGAGTCCGGAGGTGATCTTGAACGGCGTGCCGGCCTCGGCCACGTCCTCGCCCATGAGGAACACGCGGTCGTCGCGCCGCATCTCCTCCGCGATGGCTTCGTTGACGGCCTTGCCCAGGGTCAGTTGTCGCATCTGTCTCTCCTCAGGCGAGCGCGTGGGCGCGGTCGGTATAGACGTGCATGTCCACCTCCGAGCCGTCGGGGTAGGGCGCCTTCTCGGCGTAGGCGACGGCCTCCTCGGCCTCGGCCTTGACCTCATCGCCGAGGGCGGCGAGATCCTCGGCGCTGACGATGCCCTCGGATTCCAGCCACTTGCCGAAGGCGGTGATCGGGTCGCGGGTCTGCTTCCACTCCTGCTCCTCGTCCTTGGAGCGGTAGTAGTCGCGGTTGATGTCGCCGACGTGGTGGCCGTGGTAGCGGTAGGTGTCGAGCTCGACGAAGAACGGCCCCTCGCCCTTGCGGCAGCGTTGGACGAGATCGGAGGCAAGGGTGTTCACGGCGAGGACGTCCTGGCCGTCCACCTGGAAACTCTCGATGCCGAAGGCCTCGGCGCGGGCGGTGATCGAGCCGGCGGCGATTTCCTCCGTCCTGGTGTATTCCGAGTAGCCGTTGTTCTCGCAGGCATAGATGACCGGCAGGGACCAGAGCGCGGCCATGTTCATAACCTCGTACCACAGGCCCTGGGCCGTCGCGCCGTCGCCGAAGAAGCAGACCGCCACCTTGCCGTCGCCCAGCATCTTGTGGCTGAGCGCGGCGCCGGTGGCGATGCCCATGGATCCGCCGACGATGGCGTTGGCCCCGAGATTGCCGTTCGACTGGTCGGCGATGTGCATCGAGCCGCCCTTGCCGCGGCAATAGCCCGCCTCCTTGCCCAGAAGCTCGCAGAACATCGGCTCGAACTCGGCGCCCTTGGCCACGCAATGGCCGTGGCCGCGATGGGTCGAGGTGATGTGGTCCTCCGGCGTCAGGGCCTCGCAGATGCCCACGGCGACCGCCTCCTGGCCCGAATACATGTGGGTCAGCCCCGGCATCTTGGCCGAGAGGTAGAGCTGGTTGGCATTGTCCTCGAAGGCGCGGATGCGAACCATCTGGCGATACATCCGCATGTAGTCCTCGGTATTGTGCGTGGCCTCGGCCATCTGGTCCTCCCCGGTCGGGGTGCCCCCCGTCGATCTTCAATGGATGCGGCGCCGGGGCCGCGGCCCCGGCGCGGCGCGGTCAGTAGCGGTTCGCGATCGGCAGCTCCTCGGCCGGGAACAGCGAGATCACCTCGCAGCCGGTCTCGGTGACGACCACCTCCTCCTCGATCCGCGCGGCGGAATAGCCGTCGGCGGCCGGGCAGTAGGTCTCCAGCGCGAAGACCATGCCGGTCTGGATCTCCATCGGATGCTCGAAGCTGACGGCGCGGGAGATGATCGGCCGCTCGTGCAGCGCCAGCCCCAGCCCGTGGCCGAACTGCAGCCCGAAGGCGGACAGCTCGTCGGGAAAGCCCAGGCTCTCGGCGGTGGGCCAGAGCTTGGCCACCTGGTCGGTGGTCACGCCCGGCTTGATCGCCTGGATCGCGGCGTCCAGCCAGTCCCGTGCCTTCACATAGGCATCGACCTGCGCCGGCTTGGAGCGGCCGATGTTGAAGGTCCGGTAATAGCAGGTCCGGTAGCCCTGGTAGCTTTGCAGGATGTCGAAGAACGCCTGGTCGCCGGGCCGGAAGTAGCGGTCGGTGAAGTTGTGCGGATGCGGGTTGCAGCGCTCTCCGGCGATGGCGTTGATCGCCTCGACGTCGTCGGAGCCCATCTCGTAGAGCATCTTGTTGGACAGGGCGACGATGTCGTTCTCGCGCACGCCCGGCTTCAGCTCCTCGTAGATCATGTGGTACACGCCATCGACCATGCTGGCCGCCTGGGTCAGCAGCTGGATCTCGTCCCAGTTCTTGATCTCGCGCGCCGAGAGCATGACCTGCTGGCCGTCGACGACCTTCAGGCCCGCCTCCTGCAGGGCGTGGAACATGGCCGTCTCGGCGTAGTCGACGCCGACGGGCATGTCATTCATGCCGGCATCCTCGATGAGGCCGGCGATCTCCTCGGCGTATTTCTTCATCAGCCCGACGGAGGGGGGGATGGTGCCGCGCATGCCGGTGACGCCGGCGCGGCAGTGGTCCTCCAGCAGCCAGTCGGAATACTTCTTGTTGTGCATCGCGGCGGAGCCGAAATCCCAGACATGGGGGGCGTCGTCGCCGGTCAGCAGGCAGAAGCGGCACATCTTGTCCCGCTCCCACTCGCCGATCTTGGTCGCCGAGACGTAGCGTATGTTGTTGACATCGAACAACAAGAGCGTGCCGCAATCGGAGGCCTTCAGGGCCTGGCGGGTGCGCGCGAGGCGGTAGCGGCGCAGGCGGTCGTGATCGACGCGGCGCTCGTAATCGACGCTCATGTGGCCCCAGGCGGGCAGGCGGCTGCCCCATTGCCAGTTCGGCTCCAGGTCGAAGGGCTGCAGGACGTTCGGTGTCAGGGCGGGGTTCAGCTTGTTCATCGGGGCCTCCCATGGGGCAGAAAACGGATGTCGGAACTGCGTCGGATTCCCGTCGGAGTCCCGGCGGAGTTTGAAACGGGGGCTGGACCCCCGGCGGGGTCACTGAATGCACCAGCCGCCGTCGATGTGGATCATCTGGCCGGTCATGTAATCGCTGTCGGGAGAGGCCAGGAAGGCGGCCGTCCCGGTCACGTCGTCGGGGTAGGAGACGCGCTTGATCTGCAGCGCGTCGCGGACGATGTCCTCGTAGGCCTGCCCCTCCTTCTGCTTGAAGCCGATATCGACGAGATCCTTGTCGAGCTGCTCCCACAGCGGGGTGACCACCACGCCGGGGGCGTAGCCGTTCACGGTGATGTTGTGCTCGGACAGGCCGATGGCGCCGCAATGGGTGAGCGCGAGGCAGCCGTATTTCGAGGTGCAGTAGACGGTGACATCCACCAGCGGCTTGCGCGAGGCGATGGAGCCGACGTTGATCAGCTTGTAGGGATAGTCGCGCTTGCCTTGCGCGATCATCTGGCGCGCGGTCTCCTGCATGCCGAGCCACATCGCCCTGGTGTTCACGTTCATGATGAGGTCCCAGTTGTCCTCGTCGATGTCCATGAAGAAGCGCGGCTTGTTCAGGCCGGCATTGAACATGGCCACGTTGATTTCGCCCCATTCCTCCACCACGGCTGCGACGGCGGCGGCGTTGTCCTCGCGGCGGGTCACGTCCATCCGGCGGGCGATCGCGTTACCGTTTCCGGCGCCGTTGATCCGCCCGGCCACCTCCTCGGCCGCGTCCAGATCCAGATCGCCGAGGCAGACATTCGCCCCCTGCGCGGCGAAGCATTCGGCATTGGCCGCGCCCATGCCGCGGGCCGCGCCGGTGATGAGGATGTTCTTGCCCTTCAGGCGGTTGGGATCCATCTTTTGTCCTCCTCAGGTTTCTGTAAGCGCGGCCTCGGCGCGCGTCTGGACCCGGGCCAGGGCCTCGCGCGGGGTGACGATCCCGCGCAGCATGTCGTGAAGCTCCTCGCCGCAGACCTGCACGATGCGGGTGATCGCGGGGACCGGGGGACGGGGCCAGAATTGCAGCTCATCGCGCCACGACATGCCGTCCACCGCCTCGAAGACGGGCGAGAGCGCGCGCACCTCGGGATCGGCGCCCACCGAGTAACGAGGCTGGCTGCGCGACCCGGCGAGCACCACGCTCTTCTGCGCGGGAGCGGAGGTGAAGGCGATCAGCGCCTCCACCGCCGCCTCCCGCCGCTCGGGCGCGATGTTGGCGGGGATGCCCAGCAGGTAGCCGCCGACCGGCGCGACCTGCGGCGCCCCGGCTCCCGAGGGATGCGGCAGGTAGCCGGTGCGGCCGTAGGCCGGCGAATCGGGGTCGGAGTCGAAATAGGGGGCGAGCAGGGTGTAGCCGTACGCCATGGCGACCTTGCCCGCGGCATAGGCGCGGACGCGCTCGTACCAGGACATCGACAGGATGTCGGGCGGCGCGAAGCGCAGGATCTCGAGCAGGTACTCGGCCGCCTCCAGCGCGCGGGGCTGGTCGAACATCGGGCGGCTGGTCCGTTCGGCGAGGCTCATGGCTCCGAAGCCGCCGGCGACCTTGGGCAGGTCGAGGATCGGCTGCCCGAAGCCCGCGCAGGTCATCATGAACTGGTGCCCGAGCGGGGTGCCGCGGGCGCCGTTGAAGGCGATGCCGTAGCGGCCCCGGCGCGGATCGTGCATCGCCGCGCAGGCGGTGAGGACGGAATCGACGGTCTGGGGCTGGGCGAGTCCGGCCTCGGTGAACAGGTCGGTGCGATAGAACAGCAGCTCCGGCGTGGTCTGGTTCGGAATACCATAGGGGCGCCCGCCCCAATGGGCCGCCTGCCAGCCGGCGGTGTGAAAATCCGACGGGTCGACGCGGTCGATCGCCATGATCTCGTCGAGCGGCGTCAGGACGCCCTTCGTGGCGAATTCGCCGACCCAGGGCAGGTCCACGGCGACGATGTCGTAGCGTGACGTCTTGCGCCCAGCGTCGCGCAGCGCCTCGTCGCGCAAACGGTCAATCGAGAAGGCCCGCTGACGTATCGGGCAGCCGACGGCCTGCTCGAACTGGCGCTTGAGGTTGGACATGGCCAGGAAGGTCGGGTCGCCGTGGACCAGAACGTGCACGCCGCCCGGCAGCTGCAGCGGCTGGGACAGGGGCTGGACGGGGCCGATCACGCGGCTGGCCTGATAGGATTTGCCGAAATAGTATTCGGTCCCGCCCGTGCCGGAGCCCAGATGGTCCGCCGCCAGCCGCGGCGCGCGATCCGCGAAGCGGGCGAGGCCGGCGAGAAGCTCGGCCGAAGGGTGCAGCGTGAAGCTGCGCCCCGTGCGGGTCCGGGCCCGCTGCTCGATCAGGCCGGCCGCGATCATTTCGCCCAGGCGCCGTGTCGCCGTGGCGTAGGGCACGCCCGAGGCCGCGATCGCCGAGGAGGACGTGACCATCCGCCCATCGAGGTGGCCGAGCGCGACATGGGCGGCGATGCGGAAATGCGGCGCCGGCACGGTGCGTGCCACGACCCCCTCCATCTCGAGGTGGAAGGTGTCGAAGAAGTCGATGACGCCGCGAATCCGCTCCGGCGCCGTGATGCCCGGCTGGGTCGCGCTTGTATCGACGGTGTCTTTCGGCATGGCGGGCGTCGGCATCCGTTCTGGAGATCTGCGTGTCATCGTGGTCGGTCCCCAAAGAGGATGGCCGGCTCGCGGCCGGGGTTACACGCAACATTTATCCATATCGGACCTGATCATATCCATATTGGATAAATTCCCGGGATCGCGCCGGGCGCGACCGGGGCATGTTGAGGTCGGCACGACACGGGCCGGCCCGAAAGGCCCGGGCGGAACGGATCATGGGAGGACGACGATGAAGACGACCCTGACGGCGCTGGTCGCCAGCACGGCCCTGGCCGGCATGGCCCTGGCGCAGGACGACACGATCACCGTGGGCATCACCCAGAACAACGTGGGCGTCGACAGTTACCAGACGACCTACGAGCAGGCCTTCATCGCCGCCGCCGAGGCACGGGGCAATGTCGAGGCGATCGTCCTCGATGCCGGCGGCGACGTGGCGCGCCAGATCGCCCAGCTGCAGGACCTGATCCAGCAGCGGGTGGACGTGATCGTGATCTGGCCGACCAACGGCCAGGCCGTGGTACCGGCGGTGCGCGCCGCCGACCGCGCCGGCATCCCGGTGGTGGTGACCAATTCCAACATCGCCGAGGAGGGGGCCGAGTTCATCGCCTCGTTCTCGGGGCCCGACAACATCCAGCAGGGCGCCTCCTCGGCGGAGCTGATGTGCGAGGCACTGGCCGAGGAGGGTCAGGACCCGGCCGAGGCCGAGGGCCGGATCGTTCAGATCTCGGGCCAGCCGGGCTATACCACGGCGATCGAGCGGCAGAAGGGGTTCGAGGACCGGCTTCCCGAGGCCTGCCCCGGCGTCGAGATCGTGGAGACCCAGCCCGGCGACTGGAACCGCGAGAAGTCGCAGCGGGTAATGGAGAACTTCCTGGTGAAATACGACGAGATCGACGGCGTCTATGCCGGCGACGACAACATGGGGGTCGGCGCGCTGAACGCCGCCAAGGCCGCGGGCCGGGCCGAGGAGATCGCCTTCATCGGCGCCACCAACTTCGCCGTGGGCTACGAGGCGATGGAACGGGGCGAGTATTACGGCTCGATCTACCAGTCGCCGGTGGACGACGCCGAGAACGCGCTGGAGACCGCGATCGCCGTGGTCGAGGGCCGCGAGGTGCCGGCGCTGAACTACTTCGAGACGCCGAAGATCACCCAGGAGAACATGGCCGAGTTCGACAAGCCGGTGTTCTGATCGCCGGGCGGCCGGGAGGGGCCGCGGGCCGGGGGAGGGGCGCCTTTCCCCGGCGGCGATGACGGGACGGGACGGAGCGCGAGGACCGACGGGGGGAAGACACTGCCATGACCGAGAGTGAAACCGAGACGATCGCCGCGCCGCGGGCGCGCGATCCCGAGACCGCCGCGCCCGGGCCGGATACCCGCGCCCGGTTGCGGCAGGTGCTGGCGGGGCAGGGCATCCTGATCGCCTTCATCCTGTTCATCCTCGTGTTCGGGCTGTCCTCGGACCGGTTCCTGACCAGCTCCAACATCGAGGCGGTGCTGCGCTCGGGCGCGGTGATCGGGGTGATGGCGCTGGGGGTGACGGTGGTGGTCCTGTCGGGCAACCTCGACCTCAGCGTCGGCTCGATGCTGTCCTTCGGCACGGTCATGGTGGTGGACCTGCACGACAAGATCGGCGCCTTTCCGGCGATCGCGGCGATGATGCTGGCGGTGCTCGCGCTCGGCTGCGTGAACGGGGCGCTGGTGGGGTTCCTGCGGCTGAACTCGCTGATCGTGACGTTGGGGATGCTGTCTGCGATCCAGGGTCTGACGCTGATCTATTCCGGCGGGCAGAACGTGGACATCGATTCCGCCAGCCAGGGGACGACCTGGTTCCGGGTCTTCGGGCGGGGCGACATCGCCGGGCTTGACATGCCGATCGTGCTGTTCGCCCTGCTCGCGATCGTGCTGCATGTGGTCATCGCCTACACGCCGTTCGGGCGACGGGTCTATGCGGTGGGGGGCAACCCCACGGCGGCGGTGTTCTCGGGCATCCGGCGGGGGCGGGTGGTCTTTGCCACCTACCTGATCTCGGCCGCCTGCGTCGGCATGGCCGCGATCATCCTCGGCAGCCGGGTGATGGGCAGCCAGAACAATGTCGGCCAGGGCTACGAACTGCTGGTGCTGGCCGGGGTGATCCTGGGCGGCACCTCGCTTCTGGGCGGGTCGGGGACGATCTGGCGCACGGTGATCGGCGTGCTGATCCTGAGCTTCATCCAGAACGGGCTGCTGCTTCTGGGTTATCCCTATTACGCGCAGTGGATCGTGACCTGGATCGTCATCATCCTGGCCGTCTGGCTGGACGTGGCGGGCAAGCGCGGCCGCCTTCTGTCCCCCATCGCCTGAGGAGGTAGACATGCTGTCATCCGCAACCTTCGCCAAGCTGCTCAGAAACCCGATCTGGGTCTTCGTGGCGGTGATCTTCGTCTTCTTCTCGCTGGCGACCGAGCGCTTCTTCGAGATCGGCAATTTCCAGAACATCCTGGTGCAGACCTCGACCATCGGGCTGATCGCGCTCGGCATGACGCTGGTGATGATCAACGGCAACATCGACCTCAGCGTGGGCGCGACGCTGGCGCTCGCCGCGTCGGTGACCGTGGACGTGATGGGCTGGGGCGCCTTCGCCGCCTGGGGCAACTGGCAGATCCTGCCGGCGGTCCTGGCCGGGCTGCTCGTGGGCGTGGCGGTGGGGGCGCTGAACGGGTTCATCGTCTGGAAGACGGGGGTGGACGCCTTCATCGTGACGCTGGGCGCAATGCTCGGCATCCGCGGCCTGGTCTTCGTCTATACCCAGGAGCAGTCCTTCTTCGCCACGAACTTCGCCTATTCGGACTTCGCCTATTCCTCGGTCGCCGGGGTGCCGACGCTGGCCATCGTGTTCCTCGCCTTCACCGCGCTGGCGCATGTCCTGCTGAGCCGCACGGTGCATGGCGCCAATACCTATGCGGTGGGCGACAACCGCGAGGCGTCGGTGAACGCGGGCATCCGGGTCGGGCCGCACATGATGATCAACTTCATGATCCTGGGCTTCCTCGCCGCGCTGGCGGGGATCACGCTGTCGACTCAGATGGGGGCGGCGACGCCCAATCTGGGCCGCGAATTCGAGTTGTGGGTGATCACCGCGGTGGTGCTCGGCGGCACCAAGCTGACCGGGGGCTTCGGCTCGATCATCGGCACGCTCGGCGGGGTGCTGGCGATCGGGATGCTGCGCAACGGGATGAACCTTCTGGGCGTGCCGGCCTTCTACGTGCTGGTGGTGCTGGGCTCGATCCTGATCCTGGTTCTCGTCCTCGACAAGTACCTGATGCGCGGCGGCGACGAGGAGATCCGGCTATGACCACACCCGTGTTGAAGCTCGAAGGCATCGTGAAGACGTTTCCCGGCGTCCGGGCGCTCGACGGCGTGGATTTCGATTTGCGCCCCGGCGAGGTCCACGCCCTGATGGGCGAGAACGGGGCCGGCAAGTCCACGCTGATGAAGGTGCTGGCGGGGATGCACCAGCCCGATTCGGGCCGGATCGTCATCGACGGCACGGCGCATACCCTGCCCACGCCGATCGCCGCGAAGGAGGCCGGGATCATCCTGATCCACCAGGAGCTGAGCCTGGCCGAGGACATGACGGTGGCCGAGAACATCTTCCTCGGCGAGCTGCCGCGCCGCCGGTTCGGTTTCGTCGATTGGGGGGCGCTCGACTCGCGGGTGGGCGAGATCCTCAAGCGGCTGAACGTGGATTTCGGGCCGCGGACGCGGGTGCGCCAGCTTTCCATCGCCAAGAAGCAGCTGGTGGAGATCGCCCGCGCGCTGACCCATGACGCGAAGGTGGTCGTGTTCGACGAGCCGACCGCCTCGCTGACCGATGCCGAGAAGGTGGTGCTGTTCGACATCATCGCCTCGCTGCAGGAGAGCGGGGTGGGGATCGTCTATATCTCGCACCGCATGGAGGAGATCTTCCGCATCACGGACCGGATCTCGATCCTGCGCGACGGCAGCTATCGCGGCACGGTGACAACGGCGGAGACCGACGAGGACGAGGTGACGCGGATGATGATCGGCCGCTCGCTGGACCTGTCGCGCGCGGATCACCGGGCCAGGACGGGGGACGTGCGGCTCGCCGTTGAGGGCCTGTCCTGCGGGCATCTGTTCCGCGACGTGAGCTTCGAGGTCCGCGCCGGCGAGGTGCTGGGATTCTACGGCCTGGTGGGCGCGGGGCGGACCGAGATCGCCGAGACGCTGTTCGGGCTCCGGCGCCGCTCGGCCGGGACGGTGCGGCTCGACGGCGAGGCGGTGGAGATCGGCTCCCCCGTCGAGGCGATCGCCCATGGCTTGAGCCTGGTGCCCGAGAGCCGCAAGGAGCAGGGGCTGGTCCTGGGCATGAACTGCCGCGACAACATCACCTTGCCGCAGATCGACCGGATGCGGAACGGACCCTTCGTCAGCGGCGCGCGGGAGGTTGAAATCTACGAACACTACCGCGAGCGGCTGGAGATCAAAGCGCCGTCCTGGCGGGCGATGGTCGGCAATCTCTCGGGCGGCAATCAGCAAAAGATCGTCATCGGAAAGTGGCTGTCGATGGACCCGGAGGTGCTGATCGTGGACGAGCCGACCCGAGGCATCGACGTCGGCTCCAAATCCGAGATCCATTCGCTGCTGCGGGAACTGGCGGCGCAGGGGCTGGCGGTGATCGTGATCTCCTCGGAAATGCCGGAGGTGCTGCAGGTCTCCGACCGGATCGCGGCGATGCACGAGGGGCGGCTGGTGACGATCTTCGATCGCGACGCGGTGACGGAGGATTCGCTGATTCAGGCGATCTCGGGCATCGGCGCACACGCCGCCTGATGTCACTGCATGTGGAGCGTTACGGCCCGGCGCAAGCCGTAAGGATCGACCAAGTAGTGGCGTTGGTCTGAAGCCCGGCCACCTGAGAAAAGCAGGTGGCGGCGCAGCGAATGCCGAGTATCGTTACGCTTTACACAAGATACCTGATGTAAAAGCCGTGCCGGTCCCGTCCATCAATCTGGTTTGATTTCCCGGATGGCCCGAGAGGATGATCACGCGGCTTTCGTGGTTATGCCGAGAATTGGGTCGATCTCCTCGGCGTCGATCCGGGCGAGGGCCTCGACCATCATGTAGCGGCACGAGGTCTGCCTTTCGTCGTTCTGCTCGAAGAGCACGGCGCCGATCAGGCGCATGAGGGAGGCCTCGTTCGGGAAATCCCAACCACGTCGACCCGGCGCTTCACTTCCTTGTTCAGGCGCTCGACGGGGTTCGTGCTGCGCAGCTTGGCGCGGTGCTGTCGTGGGAAGGGGGGCCGTTGAAAAAGGCGCGATCTGGTGATCCATCTTCATGGCGGCATCATGTGGAGGGTGGCATGATCGGCAGTCGGACCCGAGATCAGTTGGAATTCTTCGTCTGCGGATCGGCTCGCGTGACCTCGTCCCCGACGATCACATCCTCGCCCGCGTCGACCGGGTTCTCGACCTTGGCTGGCTTCGCGGGGAGGTTGCCGATGTCTACGCGCCAGGCGTTGGTCGACCCGGGATCGATCCGGAGGCCGCGGTCCGTCTGATGCTCGCGGGCTTCCTGCTCGGCATCGTCCATGACCGGCGCCTCCTGCGGGAGGCACAAGTGAACCTGGCGATCCGCTGGTTCGCGGGCTTCGGCTTGAACGACAGGCTGCCGGATCATTCGTCGCTTACGCGCATCCGGCAGAGATGGGGCGCCGATCGGTTCCGGCGCATCTTCGAACGCACGGTGCGGGCCTGCATGGGCGCCGGGATCGCCAAGGGCGAGATCGTACATGTGGATGCGTCTCCGATCCGGGCCGACGTGTCCTGGGAGAGCATGGTCGAGCGGCATCTGGATGAAGTCGCCGATGCCCACGACAACGCTGGCCGGAAGGACGGCGAGGATGCCGATGGCGGGCCCGACGGATCGAGCCGCACGGAGGGGGTGGGCCTGTCACGCAAACCGAGCGGGCGGGCCAAGCGGATCTCGCGCACTGATCCGGAGGCCAGCCTGGCAACGTCGGGCCGCAAGCGCCGCATGGAGCCGAGCTACAAGCAGCACGGCGCGGTGGACGACGTATGCGGCGTGATCCTCGACGTCGAGGTCACGACCGGCAAGGTGAACGAGGGGCAGGTCGTCCTCGACCGCCTGGACGCGGTCGCGACCGACGCCGCCATCGACATCGTCACGGCCGATGCCGGCTATGCCTACGCCAAGGTCTTTGCAGGCCTGGAGGATCGTGAGATCGACGCCGTCATCCCGGCCAAGGCCGAGCAACGTCCCGGCAAGACCATTCCGACGCGCCGGTTCAGGTTCGACGCCCGCCATAACCTCGCGCACTGCCCCAGAGGGAAGACCCTGCGGCCCAAGGGCAAGCCGCATCGGGGCTTCCAGTACTTCCATGCCCGCGCGAAGGATTGCGCAAAATGCCCGTTGCGGGCGCGTTGCGTGAGCCCTTCGCGCCATGCCCGCGTGGTCGTGTTCAACGTCGATCATCCCGCCCTCCTGCGCGCCCGGCGCCGGCGGCTGCAATGGGGCGAGCGGGAAGACCGCCTCTACGCTCGTCACCGCTGGCGGGCCGAGGGCTTCCACGGCGAGGCAAAGACTTGGCACGGGCTCGCTCGCGCCGTGCGCCGTGGGCTGGACAACATCCGCATCCAGGCGTTCCTCACCGCCGCAGCGGTCAACCTCAAGCGGCTCGCGACTGCCCTCGGCGGGCCCTCCCCGGTGTTGGCGTGCCTCGTCCTGGCGGCGCTCCGGAAACCTTGGATGGCGCAAGGAGAGCCGCTCGCCAAGTCCACGGCAGTCGGGGCATGCGCGGCCTGACAACGCCTCGCCGCCGTCCGAAATCGGCGTTCTTCAACGGCCCCGAAGGACATGTAGGCCTGCACCTCATGCTCGCTGGCTTCCACGAGGTCGGCCGGCTTGGGCCATCGCGGGCGCAAGCGCTCGGCCCCCTTGCGCCAGGTCTCGCCGGCATGGGTCCGGTCGGACTGATCGAAGGCCTGGCGGATCGCGGCAGCGACGGTGTGCTGGCCGCGCGAGACAGGAGCCAGCGCGTTCCGCATCCGGTGAACGCGGCAGCACTGCCCGTTCGACAAGCCTCACCTTCGAAGACGCGGGCGAGGGCGGCCTTGAGGCCGGAATGAGCGTCGCTGATCACCAGCCTGACCCGCCGAGGCTCCGGGCGCGCAGGGATCTCGGGAACTCGGTCCAGAACGTCTCGGCTCGGATGGGCCAATACCCAACTCGATAAGATCGTGTCCCGCGGGATGGTGTAGGAGCGCCGGTCCTCGGGAGGTCCGAGCTGATCAGGACGCCACGGCGGGCAGCCTGACGTTGGAAGTGTCGGTGAGGCGGGCGAGGCTTTCGAGCGACATGTAGCGTCGTGCCACGGCCCGCTCGTCGTTGGTCTCGAGCATCGGCGCACCGACGAGCCGAACGATGGCCGCATCGTTCGGGAAGATGCCGATGACATCGGCGCGTCGCTTGATCTCGCGGTTTACCCGTTCGAGGGGGTTTGTGCTGGCGGTCTGGGTCGAGTGCTCGCGAGGGAAGGACATGTAGGCCAGGACGTCGTCCCGGGAGGCGTCCATGAAAGCCCCGAGCTTCTCGTTCTTCTCGCGCAGTGCATCGGCGACGGCGTCCCACTGAGCCTCGGCATCGGCCTTGTTCTCCTGCGCGAAGATCGTCTTCAGCATCGCCGCGACCGCCGTGCGCTGCTTGGCCGGGGCATGGGCCAGCGCATTGCGCATCCAGTGAATCCGGCACCTCTGGTGCGTGGCATCGAACACCCGGCGAGCTGCCGCGCGCAGGCCCTTGTGATCGTCGGCGATCACCGGCGTCACGCCCCGCAGGCCGCGGTCGGCGAGGCCGCGCAGGAAGTCCGTCCAGAAGGGTTGAGGCGGAGCCGAACGCTTCCGAAGGGCCCGTGGCGACACCCAGCACCTCGCGCTTGCCGTCCTCGTTGACCGCGACAGCGATTATCACGGCACGGCTGACGATGCGCCCGCCCTCGCGGACCTTGAGGTAGGTCGCATCGAGCCAGAGGTAGGGCCAGGCGCCTTCGAGCGGTCGGGAGAGGAAGGCGTTCACGCGCTCGTCGATCTCCACGCAGAGGCGGCTCACCTGGGACTTCGACATGCCGCCCGCGCCCATGGCCTTGACCAGGTCGTCCACGGACCGGGTCGAGACGCCATGGACGTAGGCCTCCTGGAGTGAGCCATTGGAACGCCATTGATCCGAGAGACAATGGCGAACGCGACGAGCGCCTTCTCGGCCGTTCGGCGCGGCTCGAGGAAGCTGGGGAAGTAGCTGCCCTTCCTCAGCTTCGGGATCTCCAGCGCGATGCGTCCGGCGCGGGTGTCCCAATCGCGGTCGCGGTATCCGTTCCGGGGAGTGTCAGGGACTCTGTGTATTTGGCCGCCGGCCCGGTTCCTTGATGACCGCTTTCAGCCCTTCATCGGGGTGAAGCGATCCTCGAACATTATGGCGAACTGGTTCACCGCTGTCAGCCACCCCCGCACGTTCCGGGAGGTTTTCTCGTGGCCGCGGATGGCGAGGTAGATCAGCTTCTCGGCGGCCTCTTCGGAGGGGAACGAACCGCGCGTCTTGATCGCCTTCCGGATCACCCGGTTGAGGCTTTCCACGGCGTTCGTGGTGTAGATCACCCGGCGGATTTCGGGGCTGAACGCGAAGAACGGGATGACCTCCTGCCAGGCGCGGCGCCAGGCCTGCGCGATGGAGGGATACTGCCGGCCCCATTCCTCGTCGAAGGGTGAGCCGGACCGAGCGATCCTTCCGGTGGAAGGATTGCCCGGCGAACAGCGCGTCCCAGGCCGTCTCGGCGGTGTCCGCGCCGTAGACCTCGCGGAGCCCGGCAGCCACCGCCTTGCGATCCTTCCAGGAGCAGAAGTTCAGGGAGTGGCGGACCAGATGCACGATGCATGTCTGCACCGTGGTCTCGGGAAAGGCGGCGGTGATCGCCTCGGGGAAGCCCTTCAGCCCATCCACGACGGCGATCAGGATGTCCTGGACCCCGCGGTTGCGCAGCTCGTTCATGACGCCGAGCCAGAACTTGGCGCCCTCGTTCTCCGCGATCCAGAGACCGAGAACCTCCCGGGTGCCTTCCGAGGTGATACCGAGGGCCAGGTAGACGGCGTCCGCCACGGGCCTCGGACCGGTGGCGGCCTCGTGGCGAACTCTTGACGATCCGGCTGTCCTTGTCGCGGATCTTCACCCTCAGCGCATCGAAGATCACCACGGGATAGACGGCGTCCAGCGCCCGCGAGCGCCATTCCTTCACCTCGTCGAGAACCGCATCGGTCACCCGGCTGATCAGGTCAGGGGAGACTTCGATCCCGTAGAGGTCCTCGAGATGGCTGCGGATATCCCGCACGCTCATCCCCCGCGCATACATGGCGACGATCTTGTCATCGAGCCCGTCGATCCGGGTCTGGCCCTTGCCGATCAGGCGCGGCTCGAAGCTGCCATCCCGATCGCGCGGAACGTCGATCTCGAAAGTTCCGGTCTCGCCCTTCACGGTCTTGCGCCCGGTGCCGTTCCGCCGGTTCGGCTGCACCGGCGGGGGCGTCTCACCGGGTTCGTAGCCCAGGTGATCCGTCAGTTCCGCTCCCAGCATCCGCTGCATCAACGCTCTCTTGAGCCCTTGCATCAGACCGCCGTCGCCAAGCAGGTCCTCCGGCCGCTCGCAGCCCTTCAGCAATTCGTCGATCAGGTCGTCGTCGATCTTCTTCGTCATGGTCCATGCTCCTGTCGCTCTCAGCATGGACCGGCGGGGTCATACACAGAAGATCGGACACTCTCCCGTTCCGCTGGGCCTCGCGCAGAGGCGAACGCGCGCCCTTCGCGGCGCCCGTGCGCGCCTCGACCTCCAGCTCCATGATCCGCTCGGCCGCGAAGGCCAGCATCTCGCGCACAAGGTCGCCGTCGGCCTGCTTCTCAACCAGCTCGATCAGCGCCATTCTTCCATCGGTCATCGTCGATCTCCGTTCCGGTTCCAGGTCTCGCAACCCGAACCTTCTCCGAAGACCGGCGATGGCCGCCAGCGTCACTCCCGGCCGCGCGGCTCGCGCTACGCCGGGGGCTCCGCGCGCGGCCTCCTACACCATCACCAGGGACGCAGCCCTCGATAATCTCACGACGGCCCTCGTATGTGCGGCCACGGCGATCATGGCCGCGACCGGCACGATCCGCCCGCCTTGGCGCACCTTCAGGTAGGTGGCGTTCAGCCAGAGACAGGGCCGGTCGCCGGTCAGCGGGCGGGTCAGGAACTCGCCGCCCCGCTCGTCGATGGTGAGCCATGGGTCGCCACTGATGGGGTTGTCTAATCGCTTTTCTCGCGTCAAGCGCCACCCGCCTGAATGCGTGCCTGCCGGATGCATGGTTGTCTCCGCGGTCGGCATGGGCCGCCGCATGTTGGGCGTCGCGGGAAGAGCCTTCAATGTGGATGACGCACTCTGTCTGAACGATGGTGCAACCCCATCAACGGAATGGCCCGGCCCACGTCCCGGCAGGGACGCCTCCAGCGTTCGGAACCCGAACGCTATCCGCTGGATGTCAGGTTGCGGCTTATTCCGTTGAAAAACTCGACTTGCCCGAAGGGGTGACCGCTGATTCAGTTTGGCTGTAACAGGCGGAGGTGAACGGCGATGATGGGGTCCCGGCAGGAAGCGCAAAGCGCGCTCTTCTACGAGTTCTCGATCGAAGCGCATGTGCCGCCAGACCATATGCTCCGATCTGTGGATCGGTTCGTCGACCTGACCGGCATCCGGCAGCACCTGGCGCCATTCTACAGCTCCACTGGACGACCGTCGGTCGATCCGGAACTGATGATCCGCATGCTACTGGTTGGTTATATCATGGGCATCCGGTCCGAGCGTCGCCTTTGCGAAGAGGTTCACCTCAACCTCGCCTATCGCTGGTTCTGCCGCCTTGATCTGACCGTTTCGGTCCCGGATCACTCGACCTTCTCCAAGAACCGCCACGGTCGTTTCCGCGACAGCGACCTGCTGCGGCACCTGTTCGAGACCGTGGTGGCGCGGTGCATCGCGGAGGGCTTGGCGAGCGGTCAGCGCCTCGCCGCGGATGCCAGCATCATTCAGGCTGATGCGAACCGGCAGAACTCGACTCCGAAGTCGGACTGGCAGCCGGGCAGCATCGATCCTGAAGAGGCGCCCCGGGCTGTCAGGGAATACCTGGAAACACTCGATGATGCCGCCTTCGGCGCAGCGAGCCCGGTGGAGCCGAAGTTCACGTCACATTCCGATCCTGCCTCGCAATGGACCGGGGCTCGGGGAGGTCCGGCCTACTTTGCCTATTCCACCAACTACCTGATCGACACCGACAACGGCGTGATCCTCGACGTGGAGGCGACCCGGTCGATCCGCCAAGCCGAGGTTGGTTCGGTGCGGACCATGATCGACCGGGTGAATGATACCTTCGGCCTCACCCCGGAACGGCTAATCGCAGACACCGCCTACGGCACCGGTGCCATGCTGGACTGGCTGGACCAGCGGCGCGGCATCGCACCCCATATCCCGGTGGTCGACAAGTCGGGGCGCAAGGACGGAACATTCGAGCGCGCTGACTTCACCTACGAAGCCAAGGCCGACGTCTACACTTGTCCGGGCGGCAAGGAGCTGAAGCGAAGCCGCCGGGCCTTCACGAAGCCCCGCGAGAAGAAACCCGACGAGGACGGCATGCTCCGCTACCGGGCCAGCAAGGCCGATTGTGATACCTGCGCGTTGAAGACACGCTGTTGCCCGAAGGAGCCCGCGCGCAAGATCCTCCGGTCGATCTTCGAACCATCACGGGACCGGGCACGTGCGATCGCCCAGTCCCCCGATTACGCGATATCATGCAGGCTGCGTAAGAAGGTGGAGATGCTGTTCGCGCATTTGAAGCGCATTTTGGGCCTGAGCCGCCTTCGATTGCGGGGCCCGAACGGCGCGCGAGACGAATTCCACCTCGGAGCCACCGCCCAGAACCTCCGGAAGCTCGCAAAGCTCCTTCCAGTCCCGGAAATCGCCTGCTGAGGAAGGTCAGGCGCACGCGTCGCAAACATCGGGACGGAAGCAACGCGGCCGCCGAGCCAAGTTTTTCAACGGAATAGGCTCCTGGTTGCGGCTCGAAGACCTCGCCGGTCTTGAGCATCGCATGCATGATCACCGCCAGTTTGCGTGCCACCGCAACAGCGGCCCGCTTGAAGCCGATCCTTTCGCGCAGCCCGAGCCCCCATGTGCGCAAGTTGCTCTCGGCCCGGACGCGGGTCAGGATGATCGCCGCAGCCTCGTAGAGCAGCCAGCGCAGATGCCGGTCGCCGCGATGAGAGATATGGCCGTCATAGTCGACCTCTCCGGATTGGTAGCGGCGCGTCGTCAGGCCGACCCAGGCCCCGACGGAGCGTGAGTTTCTGAAGTTGGCCGGGTCCTCGATGGCGGCGACGAAGGACGTGGCGGTGACCGCGCCGACGCCGGGGATCGACATGAGAAGGCGGCAATCGGTGCTCTGGCGTGCGGTTGCGACGAGCCGTGTCCCGAGGCCCGCCACCTGCGTGCGAAGGCTGCTCCAGGCCTCCAGCAACGGCAGGACGATGGCCGCGAGCTCCGCCTGACCGGCGAGAAGGTTGCGGACATTCCGCTCGAATGTGCTTCCCTTGCCGGCGGGAACGAGCAGGCCGAATGTCTTCATGACGCCGCGGATCTGGTTCGAAAGCTGGGTGGTCATCCGGACCAGTTGGTTGCGTGCCCCGACGAGCGTGCGTGTCAGCATGCTGTCGAACCCTTTCACGCGCACCTCGCGAAAGAACCCGACCTCGGCAAGATGAGCCAGACCGTCGGCATCGTTCGCGTCGGTCTTGTTCGGTGCCGTGTCGAGCGCTGCCTTGGCATGCCGCGCGTCAATGCAGATCGCCGGCAACCCTCTGGCGCTGAGCGCGTGATAGAACCACACAGACAGCGGGCCGGTTTCGAACACGACACGCTTCACCGCCGGCGACCGTTTGCGAATGAGTGCCGCAATTGCCACTGGGTCGGTGAGGCACTTCCCTCGCCACACACGCTGACCGCCCCGCCGGATCGAAACGGCGGTCTCTTTCATCGACACGTCGAGGCCGATATAGTCTTCCATGGCTGTTCTCCCTTCGATGCCTGGGCCCGGCAACCAGTCGTGAGCCCGTTATTTCCATCGTATCGGGGAACAGCCGCCCTCCGAGATCTTGAAGCGCCCTCGGGGCAACTCGCTCCCGCGATTACCCCATGTGGATGGCTCACCGTTGACGACGCGGCGCGCTGCAGCCCGCAGGACCTTCAGGTCATCGGCGATGACCAACTTCGCGCCCCGCAGGCCGCGATCAGCGAGGCTGCGCAGGAACTCGCTCCAGAATGGTGACGGGGACCTGTGAGCACAGAGCCGCCTCGTAAGCCTTGGAACGTTTCTGACGGTTCGGCAGCGACGCCCAGCGGGCCGCTCGCAGGGTTGTCCCCGGCGGCGCGACATGGCTACGCTGCCGTTCGTCGGGAAAACTCTCCACCGGAGAGTTTCCTGATCCTCCTCACCATCTCGCCCGGATCGCCCTTCATCATGCCCCGAGCCTGAAGACCCGCAAGCGCATCGGTGCCGGGCTGCGCGAGGTCTGGAACGCCGGCTCGCTGGCCAGGGCCGAATCCGTCTTGGAAGAGCTGGTCGCGGACGACCGGGACACCGCTCCGGCTCTCGCCGCATGGCTGGAAGAGGCCGTGCCAGAGGGTTTGGCCGTCTTCTCCTTGCCCGGCCTTCACCGCCGCCGGCTGCCGCACCTCCAACCCCATCGAGCGGACCGTCCAGCAGAAGCTCAAACGCCGCACGGCCAGGGCGAGGGTCCTTCCGAACGAGGAGTCACTCGAGCGCCTCGTCAGCGCCGTGGCGGTCGACATCGACGACAAACGGGCCGCCGGGAAGGCCTACATCAAACGGGAATGCCGGGAGGCGTGATCAGCGCCTCGCGCAATTTCTAGACCTGGGGTTGCTCAACCGGCCTTTTCCGCTGTGCGACTCAGTTCGAGGGTTAGTACCGCGAACGGGGAAGTAGCTGCCCTTGCGCAGCTTCGGGCTTTCCAGCGCGATCCGCCCGGCGCAGGTATCCCAATCGCGGTCGCGGCAGCCGTTGCGCTGGACCTCCCGCATCGGCGAGCGCTCACCCCTGGCCGCGCAGGTCCGCGCCTCCCCCTCGGCTTCCATGATCCGCTCAGCCGCGAAGGCAGGCATTTCGCGCACGAGGTCGCCGTCTGCCTTCGGCCGCGTTCGAACCGTGGCGCGCTCACGCCTCAGTCTCAACCAGCGCGGTCGGCGCCATTCTGTCATCGTCATCTCCGTTGCCGGTTCCAGATCCTGCGACCCGAACCTTTTCCGAAGATCGGCGGTGACCGACAGCGTCCCCCACGGCCGCGCGCTGCGCTCCGCCGGAGGCTCCGCGTGCAACCTCCTGCACCACCACCAGGGACACTGCCCCGTTCGGTGCGCGGACCGCCAAGATGAAGGCTCGAAGATCGCACACTCCGCGTCCGACATCAGGTCTCGTGCCAAGCTGCTCTCCATCGTAGATATCAGCTTGAATAACACCCGCGAGCGCTCGCGAATCCCTTTCGTCACCATGATGGCCGCCATCGATCGGCCGGAGGCCCATGGCGGGCCGGTGCGTGTTCGATCGGATGTTCCAGGAGAGCCTCGAGCGTCCTATCCTTCTGCCCGTCCATTCGCCTGTCTCCATGGTGGTGTAGCAACTCCATGGAATACCGGAATGGATCGCTCCTACCGGGGCCGGCCCCGGCAGGGACACACGGCGCCATCGTCAAATGAATTTCCAGACATCAGGTTACAGTACCAAAAGGCCTTGGTCGCCGCGATTCAGGAGGCCTATGTCCACGGCGTCTCGACGCGGTCGGATCGATGACTTGGTCAACGTCATGGGGGCGGGCGGCATGTCCAAGAGGCAGGTCAGCCGCCTGGGTGCGGAGATCGACGAGCGGGTGAACGCATTCCTGTCTCGGCCTTTGGAGGGGGATGGCCCTGCCTGTGGCTCGCCGCCACCTACGTGAAGAAGCAGCCCAAGCTCGGTGCCCTGATGAACGCCTCCCCCGACGATGTCCCGGCCTACATGTCGTTCCCCCGTGAACACTGGACCCAGATCGCCAGCGCCAATCCCCTGGAACGGGTGAACCGCGAGGTAAAGCGGTGCGCCGACGTCATCGGCATCTTCCCTAACGACGACGCCATCGTTCGCCTCGTCGGCGCGCTCATGCTCGATACCAACGACGAATGGGCGGTCGCCCGGCGCTACATGTCGCTCGAAACCCGCGCCCGCGTCACCGACAATCCCACCGTAACGCGGCCCGCCATGGCCGCCTGATCAAGCCCTGACCTCTCCGAGGGTCGGCGCTCCTACACCCCGCCGGGGGTCACTATCGTCATGAAGCGTCCGGATCAATTGTCGTCCTCCCGCTCCATGAAGGCCTGAAGCTTTTTTCACGCGCGCAGCTCCAGCATGGCCTCGCCGTAGGCTTCCTGGAAGTCCTTCACCCGCATCTCGTATTGCTGGCGCACATCGAGAGGGTTGGTTCGCAAGGCGTTCTCTATCCCCTTCTTCGCGTCATCAACCCAGCCCTCGATCTCGGAAGGCGCGAGATCATGGGGCACGGCTCGCCTCAGACACGATCGTCTCATCCCGGATGATCTCCACAACCAGGACCGTTTCGGGGGTGAGCGATTGCCCAGCTTAGGTCTGCCCGGTGACCGGCCGGAGGTTTCCGGCTGGCCTGTTCGGCCTTCCGAAACGCGCGCCGCTTCGGCGAACGCCCTTCGGGCTGGCATTTCCGGCGCCGTTCACCTCCGTGTTCCCCTGAATGCGGCCCAAACCACAGGCGCCCCGGTGAGCACGCCGATCCCGAGAATGGCCAAGGTCGAGACGGATGACCGGCCGTCGGCCGCCGTGGCGCCGAAATGCGCGAGCAGAAAGGCGGCGGGGATGATGCCGGCGAGCGTAGCGAGGGCGAACCGCCACGGGTGCAGGCAGCTCAACCCCGCAGCGTAGCTGATCAGGTCGAACGAGACGAAGGGCATGAGCCGGCTGAGGAGAACCGTCGCCGTGAGCGCGTTCTGCGACCCGAGGAGGCCGGCGTCGAGGCGATCGCCGAACCAGCGGGCGAGGGGTTCGCGGCCGAGCGTGCGGGCGATCGCGAAGGCGATGAGGGCACCGATCTCGGCACCGAGGATGACGTAGATCGTGCCCCAGACGTGGCCGTAGCCGGCTCCCGCGGCCACGGCGATCGGAGCGCTCGGGATCGGGCTCATCACCACGGCGAGGGTCATCAGGCCGACGACGGCCAGCGGACCCCAGATCCCGGCGCGGGCGACGAGCCGCTCGATCCGGTCGGCCGTCACAATCTCGGCGAGGCCGGGCGGGCCCCAGAGGAGCCAGGCCCCGAAGCCGAGCGCGAGAAGCGCCGCGAGCACCTTGATCCAGAGCGACATGTCGTGTTCCCCGCGTCTCCTCCCTCACGAGGCAGGAAGGCAATCGCCTTCCGGCGTCAACGCCTACTGTGGGCGAGCTTTTCCCGGAGCGATGGATACAAGGCGGTTTCGCGCCAGCGCACCGCCCGCATCACCCGGTGCGCTCCGACGGCGCGGGCGCATCCAGCCGCACGCCCCGCAGGCGCAGGGCGTTGGCGATCACCGAGACCGACGACAGGCTCATCGCGGCGGCCGCGAAGATCGGCGAGATCAGGAGGCCGAAGACGGGATAGAGCAGCCCCGCCGCCACCGGCACGCCGGCGGCGTTGTAGACCAGCGCGAAGAACAGGTTCTGGCGGATGTTGCGCATCGTCGCGAGCGACAGTTTCCGCGCGCGGACGATGCCGGTCAGGTCGCCCCTGACCAGGGTGAAGCCCGCGCTCTCGATCGCCACGTCGGCGCCGGTGCCCATGGCGATGCCGACATTCGCCTGCGCCAGGGCGGGGGCATCGTTGACGCCGTCGCCGGCCATCGCGACCATCCGGCCCGCGTCCTGCATCTCCTTGATGATCCGGGCCTTGTCCTCGGGCAGGACGTCGGCGCGGATCTCGTCGATGCCGAGGCGGCCGGCGACGGCGCGGGCGGTGCGGTCGTTGTCGCCCGTCGCCATGACGATGCGGAAGCCGAGTTCGTGCAGCGCCTTGAGCGCCGCCGGCGTCGTCTCCTTCACCGGGTCGGCGACGCTGACGAGGCCCGCGACGGCGCCCTCCACGGTGACGAACATCACCGTCTCGCCCTGGTCGCGCCGGGCGTCGGCGGCCTGCGTCGAGGCCGCGGCCTCGATCCCCAACTCGTCGAGCATCGCGGCATTGCCGAGCGCCACTGCCCGGCCGTCCACCGTGCCCCTGACGCCCTTGCCGGTGACCGCCTCGAAATCCGTTGCCGGGGCCAGCTCCACGCCGCGCGCCTCGGCGCCGCGGACGATGGCCTCGGCCAGCGGATGCTCCGATCCGCGCTCGAGGCTGGCGGCGAGGCGCAGCACTTCGGCCTCGTCGTGCCCCGCCTCCGGCAGCACCGCCACCAGCTCGGGCTTGCCGACCGTCAGCGTGCCGGTCTTGTCGACGATCAGCGTGTCGACTCTGGCGAAGGTTTCCAGCGCCTCGGCGGTCTTGATCAGCACCCCCGCCTGCGCGCCGCGTCCCGTCGCGGTCATGATCGACATCGGCGTGGCCAGGCCCAGAGCGCAGGGGCAGGCGATGATCAGCACAGCAATGGCGGAGACCAACGCATAGGCCAGCGCCGGCGCCGGCCCCCAGATCGCCCAGGCGACGAAGGCGATCGCGGCGACCGCGATCACCGCCGGCACGAACCAGCCCGCGACGCTGTCGGCGAGCTTCTGGATCGGGGCGCGCGAGCGCTGCGCGGTCGCCACCATCTCGACGATCTGCGCTAGCATCGTGTCGAGGCCCACCCGCTCGGCCGCGATCACCAGGCTGCCGGTGCCGTTGATCGTGGCGCCGGTCACGGTGTCGCCCGGCGTCTTCTCCACCGGCACCGGCTCGCCCGTCAGCATCGATTCGTCGACCGAGGAGCGGCCCTCGACCACCGCGCCATCCACCGGGACCTTGTCGCCGGGGCGCACGCGCAGCCGGTCGCCGACCTGGACATCCTCCAGCGGGATCTCTTCCTCGCTGCCATCGGGCCGGACGATCCGCGCCGTCTTCGCGGCGAGGTCGAGCAGCGCGCGGATGGCCGAGCCCGTACGCTCCCGCGCCTGCAATTCGAGCACCTGCCCGAGCAGGACGAGGACGACGATCACCGCGCCGGCCTCGAAATAGACGCCGACCTGGCCCGAATGGTCGCGGAAGCCCGCCGGGAACAGGCCCGGCGCGATCACGGCCACCACGCTGAAGGCGTAGGCCGCGGTGACGCCCATGCCGATCAGGCTGAACATGTTGAGGTTCATGGTGCGGAACGACTTCGCCCCGCGCAGCAGGAACGGCCAGCCGGACCAGAGGATCACCGGCGTCGCGAGGATCAGCTCCAGCCACCGGGTGGTCCGCTCGCCGATCCAGACAGCCACGGGAAGGCCGATCATCGGGCCCATCGCGAGGATGAACAGCGGCACCGTCAGCGCCGCGCCGATCCAGAACCGGCGGCGGAAATCGACGAGTTCGGGGTTCGGCCCCTCGTCGCCCGCGGGCACGCCCTTCGGCTCCAGCGCCATGCCGCAGATCGGGCAGTCGCCGGGGCCCACCTGCTCGATCTCGGGATGCATCGGGCAGGTGTAGATGGTGCCGGCGGGCATCGGCTCGGGCGTGGGCGGGCCCTTGAGCCATGCTTCGGGCTCGGCCTCGAACTTCTCCCGGCAGCGGGCGGAGCAGAAATAGAACCGCTCGCCGCCGTGCTTCGCCATGTGCTGCGCCGTCGAGCGATCGACCGTCATGCCGCAGACCGGGTCCGTGGCCTCAAGATACGCGTCGGGCTCCGCGACGAACTTCTCGCGGCAGCCGGCCGAGCAGAAATGATAGACGTGGCCCGCGTGCTCATGGCGCGGCTTACCCGCCTTGGCATCGACGGTCATGCCGCAGACCGGGTCGCGGACTATCGCCACCTGGTCGGCGGCTACCTCGGACACGCGCATCGACTCGCTCCTTGCACTCAGTGAGGCCCATTCATGGGGCCTCCAGTGACTGGAAGGTCAAGTCCATTCTGCGGACCCTCGCAGCCATCCAGGGGGGCCGCGGGCGGAGCAAGGTCAAGCTACTCCTGTTGGCTCGCGTTCACCTCGTCATGCCGCCGCCGGACCTCGTCCGGCCAGCGAGACTTGATGTAGGAGAGCACGGCGACGATCTCGCCGTCGGACAGAACCCTCTCGAAGGCCGGCATCGCGCTGGCGTAGTCCGCCCCGATCAAAGCCGCGGGGCCGCGCTTGGTAAGCTCGAACAGATCCCCGTCGGCGTGATGCCAGGTATGGCCGGTCTCGTCGTGCGGCGGCGCGGCGAGAAGGCCGTCGGTGCCGCGTCTCCGCCAGTTGTCCTGTCCTTCCAGGTTTGCGCCGTGACACGCCGCGCAATGCTCGGCGTAGAGATCGGCCCCAGCTGCAACGACCTGCGGATCGTCTGGCTGGAGCAATGCGCCTTCCGCCCCGATGCGGGGGAAGGCAACCACCGCCGCGAGGCTCGCCGCGACCACTGCGGCAGCCAGCCAGCGCCAGCTCATCGGTCCGTCCTCGCAGTGTGGGAGACGGCGTCGCCCCCGACGGCGCCGCCATAGGCGATCACATTATGAACCGCGGCCGGGTCCGACCCCATCCCGGGCGATCCGGTCGGCATCCCCGGAACGGAGATGCCGTCGATGTCGGGCTGCTCTGTCAGGAGCATCTCGACGGCAACGAACGGCACGTGATCCTCGACGACATACCCGCCGGTGGGAGCGGTATGGCAGGCCCACAGATCCTCGGGCACGCCGGCGGGAAGGATGCGAGAAGCGCCTTCATCGTCCCAACGCGTAGGCCAGCCGCGGCAGAGCCGCAAGACGGGCGAAGCGAACCGCGCGCCGCGCCGGTGAAGCGAATCCTCCACCTTGACCTTCCAGCAGGTGGAACGTCTATCTCTCTGGTGCCCGAGGATCAGGATTCTCCGCTCCAGGTAACAGAGATCCGCCGCGCGCCGATGCAGACAGTTCACCGGAGGAGATACGGATGCCGAAGACCGTCGGGAGCGGCGCCCGCACAGCCGCACTTGTTGCCCTCGTTGCCCTCGGCATGTCCGGGGCCAGCGTCGCCCAGGAAGATGCGCCGGGCCAGGGGCCGGATCATCTCATGAACGGCGCAGGCGCCGACAAGCAGAACGGTGGGTCGTCCGAGAGCGGACAAGGGTCGGGGGAGGATCATGGCATGACCGAGGGTCACGGCATGACGGACGGCTCCGGCATGATGAACGGCCACGACGCTGAAGGCGGCAACGGCAGCGGGGTGGGGGCCGCAGAGGCGCAGGATTTGCCGGCGGCCGAAGCCTACCGCGCCGCCAACATGGCGATGCATTCGGCGATGGAGATCGAGTTCAGCGGTGACGCAGACATCGATTTTGCCCGCGGCATGATCGGTCACCACCAGGGCGCCATCGACATGGCACGGATCGTTCTGGAGCATGGCGAAGATCCCGACCTGCGGCAGCTTGCCGAGGAAATCATCGAAGCTCAGGAATCGGAGATAGCCTTCCTGCGCGACTGGATTGCCGAGCACGCGCCGGGATGAACGCCGGCAGGACTGGTGGCTGAAGCGGTTTCTGTCCCGGCACTGGCGCCGCGGACGAGGGCCGACGAGAGGGCTTGCAGGCAGCTGCGTGTCCTTCGGGAGAAACATGTTCGCCTATCATGGTGGGCGCAAGCACAGTGGCTGGGTCAACGAGTTAGCCGAGCGGCCACCTATAGCCAGCTGGCTCCCCAATCCCCTGACAGCTGGCGCGCCGCGCGGACGCCGCGCGCCAGGTTGGTTCAGCCGCGAAGACGATCGACGAGATCCGCGAGGCGCGCGCCATATCAGCGGATGCCGCCTTGCAGGTCCCGCGGCCCGAGCCCTGCCATTTCCGCGTGCAAGCACGACGAGGAACGGCACGCTTTCGAGGGCCTCGAGAACCTCGTTGAGCATGAGGATCAGTTCCCGCGGGTCGCCGGGGGCCGCCCGGTCCAGCGTCATGAGGTCGAGCGCGACATCGACTGCATCGGACTCTCCCAGGCCCTCGAGGATTTCACAGAGGCCGTGCGCGTCCGTGTCGAAGAAGGCGCAGACCATTGCGCCGGCGTGGCGGGAGCGGAGGGCGGGTTCGAGGGCGAGGACGGAGGTATTGTTCATGTCTCCTATGGCCTTTGTCAACGGTTCTGGCCGCAGGAGAAATTCCCCCTTCGGCAGGTGGCGATCCTGATATGGCACGATCCGCATAGGTGAGGACGCCGGGTAATATCGACGGTCGCTCAGACTCCTATTCGGGGATTGGATACCCCATGATGACGGTGCGTCGGAGGGCTGCCTCGTTCTGGCCACGGACGTGGGCGTTGTCACCTGTCCAACATGAACTCGAGGATCCCCTCTACCGCTCCCGACGTCCTCGCTGATGCGGAGCGTTGATGAATGCGTAGCTCAGGCGCCGATCGGCACCCGCTGGCCGATCGACCAGATGAAGCAGAGAAGTTCGCGGGCGACGGCGGCGGTGACGACCACCGAGCGCTTGCCGCGCGCGCTGAGCCGACGGTAGGTCTTATGCAGCCGCAGCTGCGCCTTCCACGCCAGCGCGATGATTTCCTGCGGCACGGGCGGACGGTGCTGCTTCATCCAAACGCCGACCTTCGGCGTCGTGCGATAGTTCCAGGCCGCCTCGCACAGAACCGAGCGCGCGATGGAACTGCCCGCCTTGGTGATGCCGCGCGGTCGAACGGTGCTGCCGGAACTGTGCTCGCCGGGTGCGAGTCCGAAGTAGGCGACCAGTTGGCGCGGATGAGCGAAGCGGGAGAAGTCGCCGACTTCGGCGAGAACCGTGGCCGCGACGATGGGACCGACGCCCCTGAGCGCCTGGAGGGCCTGCATCTGCGCCGCCCAAGGCGAAGCAGCGAGGAGTTCCTTGATCTGTCCCTCGACGCCGGCCTTATGGTCCTCGTCGCGTTCGAGCGCGTTGAGGTAGAACTGGAACGCGATCTGCTGGGCCGGATGCGCAAAGTGGCGGTTCAGCATCCACTTGCGATGCCGTGTGCTCCACGCCTTGCCCTCGAAACGCACGTCGTGGCGGAGCAGGAAGGCCTGGATGCGGATGCGGTCGCGGCGCACGTCCTGAGCCGCCGCGTGACGGGCCCGGACCAGATCGCGTAGCGCCTCGTGCAACGGGTCCGGCACCCACACGTAAGTCAACTCGCCGGCCCGCAGCAGGCGTGCCAGCGCGTTCGCGTCGCGCCGGTCGTTCTTGATCCGGTCGCCTGGCTTGCGGGGCGTCAATGAAGGCGCGCAGACACGGCAGGAGAACCCCATCCCGGCGATCTGGCGCTGGACGCTGTAGCCACACGACCCCGCCTCGTAGACGAACTCGACGGCCCCGTGCCGGCGGCCGAGGCGGCGCACCAGCTTTGCGATGGCCTCCGGGACGTTCTCGACCGTCCCGACATGGCGGACCTCGCCCTCTCGCCCCGCATCTGCGACCGCGATGGAGATCGTCGCCTTGTGGACGTCGAGACCGACGAACGCACGAACCTCTTCCATGTTGTTTCCTCCTGGCTTGCTGGGTCCACACCCAGATGTCGGGGAGGATGCGGACCGGACGGCAGGAAAGGCCATGTCATCTGGCTTCCTTCGGCGCCCGCCCCGCGACATTGGCCGCGTGTTCGCTGCTGTCGTCGTCAAGCGCCGGGTCTTGGCCCCAGGAGCCCGGCGGGTGCCCTCATGCGTCCGTGCGGACGAAGGCCGGGTATCGCGCGGCCAGGTCGGTGATGCTCGGACGCACAGCCGGTGAAGATCGGACAGGTGAGGAATTGCGTGAGGCGCTCCTCGGTCCATGGCATGCGCAGCTTGGACTTCGTCACGCGAATGTAGAGAGGATCGTCGGGTGCAGCGGCCGCGATCGCGCGCTCGACCTCCCTGTAGGAGATGGCATTTGGGGCCTCCTGGCAACCGAGGTCCGCGGCCGCTTTGAAGAGGCGGTTAAGCGCGTCGCGGTTGCGTTGCAGCGTCGTCAGGGTGAGCTGCGGCTGGAGTTTCTCGACCAGCAGCGCGCGCTTCTCGAGATCGCAGATGTCGGTCCGGGCACCGATCGCTTCGGTCTCGGCCTCGTCCTTGGCGTCGGCGATGTCGATCTCGTCCTGTTTCGACAGTTGCCGACGTTCCTTGACGGGACGGCCCTCACGTCTGGCCTGTTCCGTGTATCGGTTCTTGCCATGGCTTCGTCCCCGCGTCTTGGAAAGACGTGCCATCCAGGCAAAGAACTCCTCCTGTTTGAGCTTGGAGATCATGGCCACCGGCACATCGCCGAAGAACTCGATCGCGACTTTCGCGATCGCGTCGATGTTCCCCTTCATACTCTTCGTGGGGTAGAGCTTCAGCGTCCGCTCCCAGGCTTCCGAAAGCTGCACGGTCCGGCTGGTCATGAAGGTGTCGACCGGCGCGCTGGTGAAGCGGGAGACGAGCGGCGTCGCGACGGATCGCGCATCCTCGCCGTCGAGAGACTTGCCCTCGACGTCCTTGAGATCCCGGATCAGATCGATGGCACGCCGACCGAGATCATTGGGGATCGTGGCGGGCAACGAGATCCCGAGACCCTCGGCCGCCGCGCGGAGCGGCTCCGCAACATCGGTGTAATTCTGGCTACCCGCCCGGCGCCGGAGCTGGCGGCTTTCCTCTTCGAGGCAGTCGATGCGGGCATCTATCTCGTCGTCGCCGAGGGCGGGGCCCCGGTCCTGCTGACGGACGATGCGGGCGAGTTCCTGCCGGAGGGTCTCGGTCAACATCAGGGTGATCTGTTCGGCAGGCAGGGCCTGGAGAGCCGGGTCGGTCATTCGTCTTGTCTCTTCGCGTTCCACGAGGGCGAGGAGACGGGCCGCCCGGCCCATCGCCTCGGACAGAAGGGATGTTCGAAGCGAAAGACACAGAAACTTTTTGCGGCCCCGGCGGGGGATGACGTAGGGTAAGCGCTTGCGGAAGTAGTAGATCCGGCCGCGCCGCTGAAGATAGGGCCCGGCCGGCCGGGGCCGTCCGGCCGGGCGCACCGAGCGCGATCCCGGCGCGGCATGTGTCACACCTTGTGTCACAGTTCCGGCGGGGTGTGACACAGCGGTTTTTGACAGGGACCTGGAGTCCCTATTTTCTTGGGCTTTTCGGGGGTCCGGGGCGGCCATTGGCTGGGGTGGTAGGATTCGAACCTACGGTACACGGTACCAAAAACCGATGCCTTACCACTTGGCTACACCCCAACGGTGGCGGCGTTTTAGTGTCGGTGAATGGGGCGTGCAAGAGGCCGCGGGCGGAAATCGGAGTCCGATCGACGGAATGCGATGCCGGATCGGGCAGGACGCCTCATTTCCGGCAAGGATGCCGGTCGGACGGCGGGGAAGACGCCGCGCTCAGTTCGTCTTCGAACGCGGCGCGAAGGGAAGCGGGAGAACGGGAATGCCGTCGCGCAACAGATCCAGCGCCTCGCCGGGACGGGCCTCGCCCCAGATCGGCCGGTTCGCGGACATGCCCGCGTGGATAGACCGCGCTTCGGAAGCGAAGCCGGCCCCCACGTAATCGGCCTCGGTCTCGACCTTGCGCCTCAGCCGCGCCAGCGGCAACTCCGTCGGGCGCGCGGCCCCGAGCCGCGGCGCCATCGGCGCCTTCTCGATACGGTCCGAGCCGCATTCGGGACAGGTGATCCTGCCGGAGGAGACGAGCTCCTCGTATCCGCCCGCCGAGCGGAACCAGCTGTCGAAGCGATGGTCCTGCGGGCATCTGAGGGCATAGCGGATCACGGCGGAGGTCCAGTCTTCAGCGAGGAGCGGCTTGCCGGCGCAGTCAGCGGAGGAGATTCGGCAGTTCCGGATCGAGCAGCAGCCGCGAGAGTGCGGGGTCCGACACCGCCTTCGAGGCCTTCTTGACGGTGGCGAACCGGCGCCGCCGGAGCTTTCTCTCCGGCCAGTCGTCTAGCAATTTCGTGACCTCGACCGGAAACACCGCGACGGCCACCGGCAGATCGAGGTCCGGCAGGTCCTTGACGTAGGTGAAGACACCCAGACAGCGCTCCGAGGCCACGCCGACCGCGCCCGCCTCTTCCCAGGCTTCGGTCGCGGCCAATTCAGCGGGCGTCTTGCCGTCCATCGGCCAGCCCTTCGGGATCACCCAGCGGCCGGTGGTCCGCGTCGTCACCAGGAGAACCTCGATATCGTCCCGGCGGCGGCGCCAGCAAAGCGCGGCGAACTGCGTCCGCATGTCGCGCTTGCCCGACCGGGCCATGTCGATCGCCTGTCCGGTTTCCGCAACCTTTCCCATCACTCGCCTGCTCCGTTTGCGGCGCGCCGCTTGACGCTCTGGTTTTTTCGGCGGCTAGCTCAGTCTAGGCCCGCATTCCGTTCGATCAAGCTTCGTTGAAGGTCTGACTCCCCAATATATTTATATCGATGTGAAGGATCCTAGGTCAACTCCTAGATCAACGTGGAGTTTCGGCATCGATTGCACGATCCCTCTATGCGTGTGCGTCCCCGTACCCCCAGCGACGCAGGTGGCGCTCGCGATCCCCGGCAGGCGTTCCGCCGCGGCGCGCGGCGTCGGGTCCGGCCCGGCGTGACGCCGCGTTTCATCGGATCGGAGATCTATCGCGGGTCGAGCTATGGACCGCTCCATCCGCTGCGCGTTCCGCGGGTGTCCACGGTCATGGATCTTGCCCGCGCCCTCGGCTGGCTGCCGGTGGCGCAATACCTGACCTCGCCGCGCGCGAAGCCCGCCGCGCTCACGGCCTGGCATACCGGGCGCTACGTCGCGGCGCTGCAGCGGGCGGAGGCGGAGGGGCGTGTCGACGAGGAGACACGCCGTCGCCACGGTCTCGGGACCGCGGCAAACCCCGTCTACCCGGAGGTCTTCCGCCGCCCGGCGACAGCCGCCGGCGGCTCGATCATGGCCGGCGGCCTGCTCCGGACCGGGGGCATCGTGCACAACCCCGGGGGCGGCACCCATCACGGTCTGCCCGACCGGGCGAACGGCTTCTGCTACCTGAACGATCCGGTGCTCGGGATCCTGAGCCTGCGGCACCATGGCGCCCGCCGCGTCGCCTATGTGGATGTGGACGCGCATCATTGCGACGGGGTCGAGGCGGCGTTCCGTGACGAGCCGGAGGTGCTGATCGTCTCCACCCATGAGGCGCGGCGCTGGCCCTTCACCGGCGCGCTCGAGGATCGCGGCGCGGGCAATGTATGGAACCTGCCTCTGCCGCGAGGGGCACGCGACGACGACATGGCGGCGGCCATCGACCGGCTCGTGCTGCCGCGCGTCGCCGGCCATCGACCCGAGGCGATCGTCCTGCAATGCGGCGCCGACGCGGTCGAGGAGGATCCGCTTTCGAGGCTGTCGCTGTCGAACGGCATGCACTGGCGCCTGGTGCGCGAGCTGATGGGACTGGCGCCGCGGCTGCTCGTGCTTGGGGGAGGGGGCTACAACCCGTGGTCCGCCGGCCGCCTCTGGACCGGGGTCTGGGCGACGCTGAACGGCATCGAGATACCCGATCGCCTTCCGCCCCCGGCGCAGGCAGTGCTGCGCGGCCTGGCCTTTCCGGGCAACCGCCGGGGCCGGAACCCGCCCGAGCACTGGTTTGCCACGCTGGCGGACGCGCCGCGCCACGCTCCGGTATCGGAGGAGACCGAGCGCGGCCTGCGCCTGCTGGCCGGGCGGGCCCGTATCTGGGTCTGAGCCCGCCATTGACACCGGGCCCGCCCCTCTCCCTCATCGCGCGACACGAGACAGCGGAGGAGAACCCGATGGCCTACAGCTTCCTCACGGCGGGCGAGATACTGTTCGGGAGGGGCGCCGCCGCCGCGGTGCCGGACCGCGTCGCTGCCCTCGGGGGGCGCGTCCTCCTTGTCCAGGGCGCCACCCCATCCCGATCCGAGTGGCTGGCGGCGGCGCTGGCGGCGCGCGGCGTCCGGGTCCTGCGCCGGCCGGTCGCCGCGGAGCCGGACGTGGCGCTGGTGGAGAGTCTCGTTGCCTCGGCGCGGGACCACCGCGCCGAGGCCGTCGTCTCCCTCGGCGGCGGCGCGGTGATCGATGCCGGGAAGGCCGCCGCGGCGTTGGCGCCGGCCGCGGGCGGCGCGATGCGGCATCTCGAGGCGGTGGGAGAAGGCCGGCCGCTGGAGGTCGCCCCGCTACCCTTCTTCGCGATCCCGACCACCGCCGGGACCGGTGCCGAAGTGACGAAGAACGCGGTCCTCTCGGTGCCGGAGGCAAGGCGAAAGGTCTCGCTCCGCGACCCCAGGATGCTGGCCGATCTCGCCGTCGTCGATCCGACCCTGACGGATGGCTGCCCTAGGGCGGTCACACTGGCCTCCGGGCTCGACGCGATCACGCAGCTCATCGAGCCCTATCTCTCGCCGAAGGCGACCCCGCTGACCGACGCCCTGGCGCGGGACGCGATCCCGAAGGGCCTCGCGGCCCTCGCGCGCCTGATGAATGCCGAGGACACCGCCGCGCGGGACGACATGGCTGTGGCGAGCCTCTGCGGCGGGCTCTGCCTGGCCAATGCCGGCCTCGGCGCCGTGCACGGGCTGGCCGGCCCGATCGGCGGCTGGGCCGGCGCCCCGCACGGCGCCGTGTGCGGAGCGCTGCTGCCGCATGTCCTCGCTGCCAACCGCGCGGCCGGCGCCGTGCCCGCGCGGATCGCGGAGGTCGAGGGCTGGATCGCCGCGGCGCTCGGCGACGACATCGCGCGGTGGTCGCGTCGGAACGGGCTCCGGGGCCTCGGCGAGCTCGGCCTCGAGCCGGCGGCGCTGCCCGCCGTCGCCGACGCGGCGGCGACCTCCTCGTCGATGCGCGGCAACCCTGTGCCCCTGGCCCCCGAGGTGCTGGTCGGGATCATGGAAGCGGCGGTCTAGCGCCTGCGGAAGGGCATCCGGTCGCCTTGCGGCTGTCCGCCACCACGACTAAGACTCCTCCGACTTAGATACAGGCAAATCCGAAAGGGCCGGTCATGCGCGACCCGTACGAACACTACATGAACAACCTCGTTCCGATGGTCGTCGAGCAGACCTCGCGGGGGGAGCGGGCCTACGACATCTTCTCCCGCCTGCTGAAGGAGCGGATCATCTTCCTTTCGGGGCCGGTGCATGACGGCATGTCGAGCCTGATCGTCGCGCAGCTTCTCCATCTCGAGGCCGAGAACCCGAAGAAGGAGATATCGATGTACATCAATTCTCCGGGGGGCGTGGTGACGAGCGGCCTGTCGATCTACGACACGATGCAGTACATCCGCCCGGCCGTCTCGACGCTGGTGGTCGGCCAGGCCGCCTCGATGGGCTCGCTACTGCTCGCCGCCGGTGCGCCCAGCATGCGGTTTTCCCTCCCCAACAGCCGTGTCATGGTGCACCAGCCTTCCGGCGGCTACCAGGGCCAGGCGACCGACATCATGATCCACGCTCAGGAAACGCAGAAATTGAAGGACCGGCTGAATCAGATCTACGTCAAGCATACCGGCCAAGACCTGCAGACCGTCCACGACGCCCTGGAGCGGGACAAGTTCATGTCGCCCGAGGAGGCGAAGGATTGGGGGCTCATCGACGAGATCGTCGAGGACCGGAAGGATCGAGACGAGGCGACGACGTAAGTAACGCCCCGCAGCGCGAGCCTCCCGGGGCGCGGGTAACGGTTTTTGCGATTGCGGGTCAAACGGGGCTGGCCTAGATTTGGCCGACCAGAGCTTGACGCGCTAGGAGAGGGGCCCGACGCCCCGAAGGATTAGGCATGGCGAACAATTCCGGCGACAGTAAGAACACGCTCTACTGCTCTTTCTGTGGAAAGAGCCAGCACGAGGTGCGGAAGCTGATCGCAGGTCCGACCGTGTTCATTTGCGACGAATGCGTCGAACTTTGCATGGACATCATCCGCGAGGAGACGAAATCCTCGGGGCTCAAGTCGAATGACGGCGTCCCGACGCCCAAGGACATCTGCCAGGTCCTTGACGATTACGTGATCGGCCAGCGGATCGCCAAGCGTGTGCTCTCCGTCGCGGTCCACAATCACTACAAGCGGCTCAACAATGCCGGCAAGTCGGAGATCGAGCTCGCCAAGTCCAACATCCTGCTGATCGGTCCGACGGGCTGCGGCAAGACGCTGCTGGCGCAGACCCTGGCGCGAATCCTCGACGTGCCCTTCACCATGGCCGACGCGACGACGCTGACCGAGGCCGGCTATGTCGGCGAGGATGTCGAGAACATCATCCTGAAGCTCCTGCAGGCCAGCGAGTACAATGTGGAGCGGGCGCAGCGCGGCATTGTCTATATCGACGAGGTCGACAAGATCACCCGCAAGTCGGACAATCCGTCGATAACGAGAGACGTCTCCGGGGAGGGGGTGCAGCAGGCGCTCCTGAAGATCATGGAGGGCACCGTCGCATCCGTTCCGCCGCAGGGGGGGCGCAAGCATCCGCAGCAGGAATTCCTGCAGGTGGATACCACCAACATCCTGTTCATCTGCGGCGGCGCCTTCGCCGGGCTGGAGAAGATCATTGCCCAGCGGGGCAAGGGATCGGCCATCGGCTTCGGCGCCGACGTGAAGTCCGGGGAAGATACCGGGATCGGCGAGCAGCTCTCCTCGCTCGAACCCGAGGATCTCCTGAAATTCGGTCTGATCCCCGAATTCGTCGGGCGCCTGCCGGTGATCGCGACCCTCGAGGATCTCGATGAGCATGCCCTCGTGACCATCCTGACGCAGCCGAAGAACGCTCTCGTCAAGCAATACCAGCGCCTCTTCGAACTCGAGGACGTGGAGCTGAGCTTCACCGACGACGCGCTCGCCGCCATCGCCAAGCGGGCGATCGAGCGGAAGACGGGCGCCCGCGGCCTGCGCTCGATCATGGAGGACATCCTGCTCGACACGATGTTCGATCTGCCCGGGACCGACGGTGTCGAGGAGATCGTCGTCAACGAGGAAGCGGTGACTTCGGACGCCGCGCCGCTGACGATCTACGCGGACCAGAAGGAATCGGCGACCGCCGGCTGAACCCCGGGGGCGGAGCGGGTTCCGTCTTCCGCGCCGGGGAGCTGTGCCGTCGGGGGCGCCCCGGAACACGAGCGCTGGACGGCGGTCCCCGCACCCGCCATATCGGTCGTGGTCGAAAGAGGACGTTGGACGATGAGCAAACTCAACCGGCTCCTGCAGGCCGTGACCTGGTGGCACGGCGCCACGCTCAATACCCTGATCCACACCTGGCGAAACGGGACGAAAGTCGGCGAGGACGAAGCGGGAAATGTCTTCTACCAGTCCAAGGACAAGAAGCGCCGCTGGGTGATCTATTCGGGCGAGGCGGAAGCGAGCCGGATCGGGCCGGAATGGCACGGATGGCTGCACTACACTTGGTCGGAGCCGCCGACCGAGCGCCCGATCAAGCACCAGTCCTGGGAGAAACCGCATCTTCCGAACCTGACCGGGACGCCTGCCGCCTATGCGCCGGCCGGATCGATCCGGCGCTCCGAGACACCGCCGCGCTCCGATTACGAGGCGTGGAGCCCGGAATGATCCGCGCCGCGATTCTGCTGCTCTGTATCGCCGGCCAGGCCGGCGCCCAGGACGCATTGCAGGGCGCAGAGGAGCTGTTCGGGTCCGATGAGCAGTTGCGGCGCGACCGCGAGCAGGGCGTGGTGATCCCCCTCGACCGGGACGAGGTGACGGAGGAGGAGAACGAGCGCGTCACGCGGGGCAGCGCCGCAGTGCTCCGCGGCCTCGACAAGCTCACGGGGCGGGTGCGCGACATCGAGATCGGCGTCGGGCAGACCCGCGGGCTTGGCCGCCTCGACGTCACCCTGTCGGAATGCCGCTACCCCGAGACCAACCCGGCCGGCAACGCCTATGCCTACCTGACAATCCGGGAGCCGGAGAGGGACGCACCGGCATTCGCCGGCTGGATGGTCGCCGCGGCGCCGGCGCTGAACCCGCTCGACCATCCCCGCTACGACATCTGGGTGATGCGCTGTACCACCTGATCGGGCGAGGGCACGGGCGTCGTCCGGTCGAAGGACGCTGTCGTCCGGATCGCCCGGGCAAGCCGCCGCAGATAGTCCCGCCGGTCGATCTCGATCGCGCCGAGCGATGCGAGGTGGTCGGTGAGGAACTGGGTGTCGAAGAGGACGAATCCCGAGGTGATGAGGCGGTCGGCCAGATGGGCGAGGGCGATCTTCGACGCGTCGGTTCGCCGGGAGAACATCGATTCCCCGAAAAACGCCGCACCGATCGTCACCCCGTAGACCCCGCCGACGAGGGCCTCTCCTTCCCAGACCTCCACGGAATGCGCCTCGCTGCGCAGATGCAAGGCGAGGTAGAGGCCCGCGATCTCCTCGTTGATCCACGTCTCCGTCCTGTCCGCGCAACCAGTGACGACGCCCCGGAAGTCGCGATCGAAGCTCAGCTCGAACGGTCGCCGCCTGAGGGTGCGCCGCAGCGACCTGGAGAGATGGAAGCCGCCGAGCGGCAGGATGCCCCGGCGCCGGGGATCGACCCAGAAGATGTCGGCGGAACTCCGGCTCTCCGCCATCGGAAACACCCCCTGCGCGTAGGCCGAGAGGACGAGGTCCGGGGTCAGGGCGGTCCCGGTCACTCCACGTTCGCGCTTAGCCATTCTTCGAGCCAGTGGATGGTATATTCCCCGGTCCGGATCGCCTCCTCCCTCAGCAGCGCGTGGAAGAGCGGCACCGTGGTATCGACACCGTCCACGATCAGCTCGCCGAGCGCGCGCTCGAGCCGGGCGAGCGCCTCGGGCCGGTCCTGCCCGTGCACGATCAGCTTGCCGATCAGCGAATTGTAGTACGGCGGAATGCGGTAGCCGTCATAGAGCGCGGAATCGATCCGCACGCCCAGTCCGCCGGGCGCGTGGTACTGGGTGATCCGGCCGGGGGAGGGGGCGAAGCTCGGCAGCTTCTCGGCGTTGATCCTGACCTCGATCGCGTGGCCGCGCGGAACGATCTCGTCCTGAACGAAGCTCATCCGCTCGCCTGCCGCGACGCGGATCTGCTCGCGGACGAGATCGACGCCGTAGATCGCCTCCGTCACCGGATGCTCGACCTGCAGGCGCGTGTTCATCTCGATGAAGTAGAACTGTCCGTCCTCGTAGAGGAACTCGATCGTGCCGGCCCCGGCATAGCCGATCCGGGCCACCGCATCGGCGCAGATCCCACCGATCTCGGCGCGCTGTTCGGGCGTGATGGTCGGGCCGGGGGCTTCCTCGAGGACCTTCTGGTGCCGGCGCTGAAGCGAGCAGTCCCGCTCTCCCAGATGCACCGCGCCGCCCTTGCCGTCGCCGAAGACCTGCACTTCGATATGGCGCGGCCGGGCGAGATACTTCTCGAGATAGACCTCGTCGTTGCCGAAGGCCGCCTTGGCCTCGGAACGCGCCGTCTGGAACGCCCTCTCGAGCTCGGCTTCGCTCCGGGCGAGCTTCATGCCGCGCCCGCCGCCGCCTGCCGTCGCCTTCACGATCACCGGGAATCCCATCTCCTTCGCGAGGCTGCGGGCGGTGGCGACGTCGGGCACCGCGCCGTCTGAGCCGGGCACGCAGGGCACGCCGAGAGCCTTCATCGTGTCCTTCGCGGTGATCTTGTCGCCCATGATGCGGATGTGCTCGGCCTTCGGGCCGATGAAGACCAGCTCGTGATCCTCCACGATCTGCACGAAATTGGCGTTCTCCGACAGGAAGCCGTAGCCCGGATGGATCGCCTGGGCGCCGGTCACCTCGCAGGCGGAGATGATCGAGGGAAAGTTCAGGTAGCTCTGCGCCGCCGATGGCGGTCCGATGCACACCGATTCATCGGCCATCCGGACATGCATCGCATCCGCGTCGGCAGTCGAATGGACCGCGACCGAGCCGATTCCCATTTCGCGGCAGGCGCGGACGACGCGCAGCGCGATCTCTCCGCGGTTGGCAATCAGGATCTTGTCGAACATGGCCCAGCCTCACCCGAGGACAACGAGGGGCGCGCCGTACTCGACGGGCGCGCCGTCCTCGACCAGGATCTTCGTCACCTTGCCGGCGCGCGGCGCGGGGATGTGGTTCATCGTCTTCATGGCCTCGACGATCATCAGCGTATCGCCCTCGGCGACCTGATCGCCGAGCGACACGAAGGGGGCGGAGCCGGGCTCGGGCGAAAGATAGACGGTGCCGACCATCGGCGAGGCGACGGCGCCGGGATCGGCCGCAGGTTCGGTGACCGCGCCGGGCGCCTGCTCCGCCTGGGGCGGGGCCGCCTGCGCCTGCGGAGAGCGGGGCGCTTCCATGACCGCGGGGCCCGGCCCCATCCGCGAGACGCGGACGTCGAGGCTGTCGTCCTCGCCGTAATCGCGTTTGACCCTGAGTTCCGTCAGATCGTTCTCGCGCAGGAGTTCGGCGAGCGCCTGTATGAAGGCCACGTCCTTGTCGTGCGATCTGTCGCTCATTCCGTCCTCGCCGCGTTGCGCCTCGCCGACATCTACGGCGATCTTTCGCCACGTCTATAGGACAGGGGGGTGGCGGGGGAAACCCGGGGCCGTTCGGGTCAGGCGCGCCGATCGCGGCTCCGCGCCTCCGCCGGTTCGGGGAACGGGGCGGGATCGGGGCGCGCGACCTGCGCGGAGCCGGCAGGGTTCTTGGCGGAGCCCCGGTCCGCGGCATTCGGTGCGCCTCTGGCGGCGTGGTGGTCGGGGAAGGCCCGCTGATCCTTGGCCAGGCGTTGCATCGACGTCACCGCGAATGCGGGTTCGGGTCCGACCGGCGCGTCCGGATCGGCATACGGGTCATGCAAACGGGCTCGGGCAGGTCGGCCGCCGAGGGAGCGCGACGCTGCGGACCAGGGCGAGCGGTCCGGCGATGGCGAGACTCTCGACCCTCTCCCGGGTCTCGATGCTACCTCGCGTAAATCTCCGCCGCCCGCCTGAACGGGACGTTAATGCCACGCGACGGAACGGGTGAAACTTGAGCAATCCGCCTCGGCTTGACGGCAAGGGGGCCCCTGATACGGTCGCGCGACCGTGAACCTGTCTGAGAGGGATGACGTGCGGACCTTCGGAACCCTGGCCATCGCCGCGATCCTCCTCAGCGGCTGCATCTTCTCCGAATACGACGAGGAAGGTCGCCTGCGCAATATCTCGCCCGCGGCCATGGCCGCCCTGCCGCGGGGGATGGATCCGGCCTTCCTCGTCCGGGACGATGCGGGCTGCTACTTCCTGGTCGTCGCCGAGGGCGGAGCCGGCATCCCTCTGCGCAACGCTGCGGGCGCCCAGGTCTGCGATGGCTGAGGCGCCGCCGGACGCGGAGGCGCGGCGCGCGGTCGCCCCGGTCCTCTGCTATCCCGTCGAGGCGCTGCCATCCCCGGACGCGGACACACTCGCGGCGGCCGGGTCCGGCCTGACCGAAATCGCGTCGATCGTCGTGCCGCCCCGCGACGCCCGAGCGATCCGTGTTCCCGCCGGCCACGTCCTGCGCATCCTGTGCACCGAAGGGTCGCAGGTCGGCGACCTCAACCTCTTCGCGGCGGACGATCCCGGCGAGCGGTTCTATTCCGGCAAGACGCGGGCGCTGCATGGCAGCCATCTCGGCGTCGGCGACCGGCTCTGGTCGGGTTTTCCCCATCTCCGGCCGATGGCGACGATCATCCGCGATTTGCTCGGCTGGTACGGCACCGACCCCCATGGCGGCCGGGTCCACGACGTGATCGGAACCCGGTGCGATCCCTACACCGCCCACCTTCTTTCAGGCCGCCACTACCACCGCACCTGCCATTCCAACCTGACCCGCGCGCTCGCCGACGCGACCGGCCTGCCGCTCGGCGCGGCGGAACCGCTGGTGCACGACGTGTTCAACGTCTTCATGTGCACCGGTTTCACCGTCGGGGAGGGGCGCTACTTCATGAAGGCCAGTCCTGCGCGGGCCGGCGACCATCTCGATCTTCGCGCCGAATTCGATCTCCTCGCCGTGCTGAGCGCCTGTCCCGGCGGCGATTGCGGAACGGAGCATTCTTCCGACGCGGCGGAGTGCCATCCCCTCGCGATGATCGTGTCCGCCCCTTCCGGCGCGGCCGGAGCGCCCCCGCCCCGGTCGGGATACGACCGCAGCCACGGGCGCTAGGCGGGGTTTCCCTTTGCCTTCTCCTCCTCCGCCAGCCCGTCCCACCACGCGGCGTAGGAGCTGGTCCAGGGTGCCATGCGGCTCTCGTCCGGGGTGCCGTCGTCCCACCAGACGGGGCCTCGCTCGCCCAGGGCGCGCTTCGCCGCATCCACCCGCTCCCGTGCGTCGCGCTCGGCCGCCGTGGTCTCGGCGCGCTGCACTTCCCGCCGCGCCCGCATCAGCTCTTTCACCGCCGCGCGACGATCGGCCTCCGCGAGCCGCGGATCGGTGCGCCGCCAGAGGCGCCCCTTCGAGACGAAGTAGCGGCCGTCCGGGGTCGCGGGATAG
>CAWHJL010000009.1:0-28218 GCA_963829665.1 uncultured Alphaproteobacteria bacterium
CTTCTCCTCGACCGCCAGCGTCTCGGTCGCCGTCGAGGTGGCGGGGGCCGGTTCGGACCCGATTTGCAGTGGCATGAAAGCCGGGGCACCGCCGCCGAGCAGCCCCTCCCGGTATTCCTTCCGCCACCGCGTCAGCAGAGAACGCGAGAGCCCGTATCGGCGCGCCGTCGCAGAGCCCTGGCGGTGCCCGCGGAAGCTCTCCTCGACGATGCGGATCTTCTCCGCGTCAGACCGATCACGACGCCGGCCGGTATCGTCCGCCGAAAGGACCTCGAAATCCGAAATGACCGTAGAGCATGCCATAGCGCATGATCTACGACTGGCGCCTCACCCTCGGCCAGACGGCCTCCGCCGCAGGGATACCGCGGAGCCGCGCCGCGCCGATCTTCTGCAGCTCGAGGAGATCGCCGCCAGCTACCTTTCAGCAGAGGCATTCCTGACCGAACTGACCCTCGATCCGCCCGATGCAAGCAGCGATCAGGCAGGCCCCCCGCTGAAGGACGACGACTACCTCGTCCTTTCCACCATCCATTCCGCCAAGGGACAGGAATGGCGGGCAGTCTACATCCTGAACACCGTTGACGGGTGTATTCCTTCCGATCTCGGGACCGCCGCCGAGATCGAGGAAGAGCGCAGGCTGCTCTACGTCGCCATGACGAGGGCGAAGGACAGCCTGACACTCGGCATACCATGCCGGTTCTACGTTACCCAGCAGAGGTCCAACGGGGATCGACACGTCCGCGCTCTTCGCACGCGGTTCATCTCAAACGATATGCTGGGGCAATTCGAGTTGGTACAATGTCGGCCGCAGATGCATCGGGCTGAAGATTATCAGATGCCGCGACCCGCGCCGATCAATGTGGCTGCTTCGATGCGAGGGATGTGGGAATAGTCATTGCCTTTTTACCGCCTCGCCTGAGTCAGTCACGATGTTTCGCGAGCGCCGAAGCGGCGCTTGGACACATGCGCCGGTCGTCTTCATTCAACGACCGCAGTGCGGGACAAACCAGCATTTCGCCGCGCTTTGCAAGAGTGACTGCTCTTCCTCTCGGAGGGAGGTTCGGAGCGTTCGGCCCCGATAGGCGCAGCTCGTGTCGAGGGGATCATCCAGCATGACCGGTTCCTCGCTTGGGCGGCGGATTCGGACCGGCAACGGCAACGGCAGCGATCAGCCGGTCGAGATCGTCGGCGTCGTTGAAGCAATGCAACGAGGCGCGAACCACGGCATTCAGGCTCCGCTCCCCGAAATCGATCCGGGCATAGGCGCGCGGTGTAACCGAGACCATGACGCCCGCCCGCCTGAGGCGCAGGGCCGTCTGGTCGGGGGCTTCGCCGTCCAGGGTGAAGGTCACGATCCCGCAGCGGCGTGCGCCCGTGTCCTGTATCCTGACCCCCGGCAACCGGCCGAGACGCTGGCGAAGGTTCTCGGCGAGGGCTGTGATGCGCTCCTCGATCTTCGGCAAGCCGATCGCGCGAGCATAGCGGATTGCCTCCATCAAGCCAATCTGACCCGCGACGTGACGCTCGAACGTCTCGAAACGGCGCGCGGCGGGATGCAGGGCATAGGCCTGCGCGGCCGTCCAGTCGGCGGCCCGGAGATCGATGAAGGGCGGCTCCAACCGCTCGGCGATCTCCTTTCGGGCATACAGAAATCCGGTTCCCCGCGGGCCCCGCAGGAACTTGCGCCCCGTCGCGCAGAGCATGTCGCAGCCGACCCGGGTCACGTCGATGTCGATCTGTCCGACGGACTGGCAAGCGTCGAGCAGGAAGGGAATTCCGTGTCGGCGCGCGACACGACCGACCGCCCCAACGGGGTTCACGAGGCCGCCGCTCATCGGAACGTGGGTGACGGCAATCAGCCTGGTGCGGGCCGTGATCATCGCCTCCAGGGCCATGACATCGACCTGGCCGGTCGGATCGCTCGGCGCGAAATCGATCTCTACGCCGGTGGCCCTGGCCCGCTGCAGCATGGCGAGGACGTTCGACACGTATTCCGACGCGTGGGTAAGGATCCTGTCGCCCGTCGCGAAGGCCATGCCGTAGAATGCCATGTCCCAGGCGCGGGTGGCGTTCTCCACGAAGGCGATTTCGTCGGCAGCGGCCCCGATCAGTGCCGCCGCCTCGGTGTAGAACGCGGCCAGGTCCTTCGCCGCCGCCTCCTGCGCGGAATAGCCGCCGATCCGCCGCTCCAGCTCCAGGTGCCGCAACACCGCCCTGTGGACCGGTTCGGGCGTCGGCGACGCCCCGGCATTGTTGGCGTGGACGTAGCTGGCGCAGGACGGCGTGTCGGCCCTCAGCCTCTCGATGTTCATGCCGGCACCGGCTGCGGCAGGTGGCGCGCGATCTCGTCCAGATGCACGTGCCCCGTGCCACAGCAACCGCCCCAGACATCCATGTGCGGATAGCGCAGGCCGACACCGGCCATCAGGCGACCGAGCTCATTCGGGTCGCCCTCCTCCAGGTGGCCGAGCTTGCAGAGCGAGATCTTGTCCATCTTCGCGGCGTTCGGCCGGATCGAGCGGATGCGGCGGGTCCAGGCGCCCCCGTCCAGCGCCGGTTCGAACTCGGACGGATGCGAGCAGTTGAGCGAGAAGAACGCCGGGTATCCGTCCGTCGCGGCATCGACGATCGCGATAGCTTCCGCCAGCGGAACGCCGGAGTTTAGCCGATGCGTGCTGTCGAGGGAGAAGGACACGGCGACCGGCAGGCCGACCCGGCGCGCGGCCCGGACGACGCCGATGGCTTCGGCGGGATTGTTGAACGTGACCGCCCAAGCGAGGTCGACATCCGCCTCCTTCAGCGTCGCGAGTTGTACGGCATGATACTCCTCCGCCTCGTCGACGGTCGTGCGACGGTTGAGGCTGTAGGCGTCGCCGCGCGGGCCGACATAGCCTGAGAAGAGCGCCTGCGGGATTTGGCCGGCATATTCGGCGGCCATGTCGCGCAGGAACCCGATTGAGCGCAGATTGGCCTCGGCAAGTGCGGCAGGCGAATAGCCGAGCTTCGCGCCCCAGTCGGGGCTGGCCCGGTAGTCGAACCCGCCGATCAGCGCGGAATGTCCGTATCGGGCGACGACATCGAGATACCGGCGATACATGCCGCGGATCGCTTCGGCCGAGTCGCGCTTCTCCAGAAGCGGGAACATCGCGAATTCCGGCAGGTCGAAGCCCCACTTGTACATCATTTCAGTTTCAACGCCGCCTTCGGTCAGGAAATAGCGGCCCGGCACCTGAGCGGGAAAGGACGGGGTGGACATGGTGCCCTCCTACCAGTGGTAATAGACTTGGCGGACCGGTGCCCCGCGGAGTGGCAGGCCGATGTCAAGGCGGCGGAAGTCGTCGAACTCCTCGACTATCCGGGCCTGCTCGTGCAGGCATCTGTGCCAGAGGAATGCCCTCCAGCGCCTTGTCAGGCCTTGCCCCAGTGTGCCGGGACAGCTTCGGCCGTCGATGATGTCGAACGCCATGGTGCCAACCCTCCTCTTGCTGATGTGTCCGCTTACATTTGCCGGCGGTGATGCAGCGAAAGATGGACGATGCAGACTTTCCGGAATAGATAACCCGTGGTCAGGTACATGCGCCTTCCACAACAGCCTGATTCTTCATCAGGCGCGGAGATGGGAGCGGCCGGGCGCTTTGGGGTCGCATGCCGGCAACCCTACCCTTGGTACAGTTGCCCATGATGCGAGGGGAACGCCGTGGAAAAGGTCAGGTCTAAACGGGACCTCATTCTCGACATCGCGCAAGCGGGCATTCTGTCCAAGGGCTTTGGCGCGACCTCCATCGACGAGATCATTGCCGCGGCGGAGATCACCAAGAGCGGGTTCTTCTACCATTTCAAGGACAAGAACGAGCTCGCGCGGGCCCTCCTGCAACGCTACCTCGATACCGAAGAGGCCATCCTGAACGACGTGTTCAGCCGGGCGCGCGAACTCCACGGCGACCCGCTGCATTCGTTCCTGATCGGGCTGAAGATGCTGTCGGAGATGATGGGCGATCTTCCGAACGGGCATCCCGGCTGCCTCGTTGCGACCGTTGCCTATTCCGAACGGATGTTCGACCGCGACGTGCGGACGCTCAACCGTGAGGCCATCCTGATCTGGCGCGAGCGGTTTCTCGGCATGCTGCAGGAGATCGCGGCGATCTATCCGCCACGCGACGACGTCGACCTCAGGACGGTCGCGGACATGATCTCGAGTACCGTCGAGGGGGGCATTGTCATGTCCCGCGCGGTCGGCGAGCCGAAGGTGCTGGCCGAGCAGATCGTCCTGCTGAGGTCCTACATCAAGCTTCTGTTCACACCGGCCCCGCACGGCTGAGCCCCATTCCGCTGCACCGCAGGTCCAGTTGCACTCGGTTCCCAGAATGAGCCGCGGGCGGCAGCATCGCGCAATGAACCGGGATTGCTCACGAACTTCTCCGACACCGCGCCTGACCGGCGGTCGACTAGGTTTTGGCCCCCGGAGCGGGCCAATAATTTCTCGGCCCGGGCAGGCTCGTCCGACGCTCACCGACCGATCAGATCAGGAGAAGAAAATGAGAACTTTGGTTATGGCCGCCGTTGTCGCGGCGTCCGCCTTCGCAGCCCCTGTTTCCGCACAGGAAACCGCCGCCGAGACCTATTCCGAGATCAAGGACGCGTTCGGTTTCGTGCCGACCTTCATGCAGGAATATCCAGAGCACGGCATTCGCGGTGCCTGGATCATGACCCGCGACATGGAGTTCAGCGACAAGACGGAACTGTCTCCCAAGGTGAAGGCGCTCATCAATATCGCGGTGGGGGCGCAGATCCCATGCCAGTACTGCGTCTTTGCCGATACCGAAGCGGCTCGCGCCGCCGGGGCAACCGAGGGCGAGATCAAGGAGGCCGTGGGACAAGCAGCGCTGACGCGCCACTGGTCCACGATCCTCAACGGCCTGCAAATCGACTTCGACGCGTTCAAGACAGAGATGGGCAGCTGAGAAGTGTGACCCTGTCGAACGTAGCGGCCGAGACAACGCCCTCTCACCGCACCGGTGAGGGGGCAATCAGAACGACGTGCGCTCGCATGATTCGCAACCGGCGAGGCAACTAAAGTAGATAGAGACTACGCGTTTCGCCGAAGCCGCCATTCATCTGCATCACAGCATTGGTCGATGCGGGCTCGAAATCGACGTTTTGGCCCAGGGTCACCGACATACACCGCCCGAAGCGGCCTTTGCACACGCCCGGACGTGCCCCTGCAGCAGTGGTGGTATCGTTCACTTCGGGAAGAGGCGTCCCGGTTCGCTGCGCCGACGACAACCGGAAGGTATTTCTATTCGAGGGTGGGCGGGAGCCCTAGTTCGATCCGTGACGAACGGGTCTTTCCTTCCATGGCACTCACCTCCGCACAATATGTTGAGAGACATCCGACTGAAGGGAGCCGCGGAATGGGTATCACGATCCTCGATGGCGGCATGGGACAGGAGCTCGTCAAGCGAGCCGGGCGGGCAACATCTCTATGGTCGGTCCAAGCGTTGCTCGATGACCCGGACCTGGTGCGGGCCGTCCATGATGATTTCTTTGCCGCCGGTGCCGAGGTCGCGACCACGAATTCCTACTCAGTGCTCCCGGACAAACTCGAGGCGCATGGTCTTGCCGATCGGCTAGACGAATTGAGCCGGACGGCTTGCGAGATCGCATGCCGATCAAGAGATGCTTATGGACGCGGTCTGGTGGCCGGTTCGCTTGGTCCGCTGGGATTTTCCTATAAGCCAGACAAAGCGCCACCCGCGGAGGAGGCCGCTGCAATCTATGCGCGTCTGGCAAGGCTGCATGCGGCCCATGTGGACCTCCATCTGCTCGAGACGATGTCGTCGGTGGACCAGGCGAAAGGCGCGCTCATGGGGGCGGCGATTACCGGCAAGCCGGTCTGGCTCGCGCTGAGCGTCGCTGACGATGAGGGTAACCGGCTTCGTTCCGGTGAACCACTTGCCGCCATCGCCCCGCTCGTAGAGGATTTCAGGCCAGCCTGCGTTCTACTGAACTGCTCCCCCCCGGAGGCGATCACCAGCGGCCTGCCCGGTTTGGCGGCAATGGCGAATGAATTCGGCGCTTATGCGAATGGCTTCACGGGAATCGCGCAGGCGTTCGACCGCATAGGAGCGACGGTCGATCTGCTGCAGCGCCGGACGGACCTTGATCCGGCAGCGTACACGGCCTTCGCCCAGTCGTGGGCCGCGATGGGCGCGACTGTGATCGGCGGTTGTTGCGAAGTCGGTCCGGCGCATGTCGCGGAGCTCGCAAGAGGCCTGAAAACCACGGGGTGAAGCTGGATTACCCGAAATACGACAGCTTGTTCGCGCTCTTATGAGACCGCGCGGTCTCGCCTATCATCGCGCCGAACAACAGCGACCATCGGAACTTCCATGGGAGTCGTGAGCGGCCCATTCCAAACATTTTTCAGCAGTCGCTTGCTGCGGGGTAGCTACCGTGAGGCGGTCACTCGTGCAAACGTTCAGCGGGTGGAGATCGACCGAAAGTCGCCTAGACCATTCTGCGGTGTCCTCAGTCACTGATCGCAGCTAGAGACGTCGACATGTCCGCAACTTCACCGAGAACCACGCAGCGTGAAAAGCGTCCGACAGTTCTGCACGGACCAATCAAAGCAGATGAGCCGCATGTTCAATCCGTTCAAAGAGGCGCAAGCACGCAGTCGTAGGCGGATGCGCAAAGCCGCGGCAACGGCCATCGGCCAGGTGACTAGTGCCATGCTGCCGAAACCGCCAAAGGTGAAAGCGAGCCTTAAATCGCATACCGCGTCGAAGGGTGCCGACCGACGGCTCGATCGCGTGACGGTCGGCACGAGATCGTCGGTAGAGTATGTGAAGAAGGCGAGACCTTCGACCGCGACCGCCCGGTCGCGGATGCCAGTGCCCCGGGGGGCGTCCTTTCGATGGCGGACACACGACTGTGCCGTCGGCAGCCTAGTCTACAAACTCTACCTTCCCGCTTGCGCCAGCAAGGCAGTGCGGCCGCTACCCCTCCTCGTCATGCTGCACGGATGCGGGCAAACACCGGACGATTTCGCCGCCGGCACGGGCATGAACGCCTTGGCCGAGGAACTGGGTATCATCGTCGTCTATCCGGCGCAGGATCGCCGCGTGCAGCAGAACCGTTGCTGGAACTGGTATCGGCGCAGCGATCAAGGCCGGGGCGCAGGGGAACCCGCTCTTCTGGCTGGTCTGACGCGGGATGTTCTGAGCACCGCACCGGCCGACCCTGCGCGGGTGTATGTCGGAGGCTTGTCGGCGGGGGCGTCGATGGCGTTGATCCTTGCGGCGACCTATCCGGACATCTTTGCCGCGGTTTGTGCCCATTCAGGACTGGCCCGGGGCGCGGCACAAGACGCGACGACGGCCGCGTTCGCCATGAGGCACGGTGCGCCTGGCCACCGATCCCCCGGTCCGATGCCCACGATCAATTTCCACGGCGAAGAGGACAGGGTCGTGCATGTCAGGAACGGGCGTTTTGTCGCGGCGCGCGCCGCCGACGCCTATACGGACCTGCGCCGCACCGAGTTGACCAGCCGCAGGCATGGCGGACATCCGTTTGTCAGGCTATCGCATCGCCGGGGAAAAGGACGATCGTTCACGGAATTCTGGGTCGTCAAGGAGGCCGGTCACGCATGGTCCGGGGGAAGCCGGGCCGGTCGGTTTACCGATTCTGCCGGTCCGGACGCGTCGCGTGAAATGTTGCGTTTCTTTCTCCAGCACCGGACGACGTTGAAGCAACGCAAAGCTGCGGAATTGGCCAGCGTGGCCTGATGTGAAGTGTATGTAGAAGTCTACACGCGCCCGTTTTTTTCCGATCGAACTCCATGGGTATGTCAGGCAATTTGGGAATCGAAGCGGGCCCGCGGCGGCGCGAAAATGTCGCTTCCCGCTATACTGGCTGCCCGTCGTTCACGGCCCAAGGACAAAGCCGCTGCGCGGCATTTGCACTCCTGGCGGGTGTCGGGCGTTGATCTGATCTCCGCGCATTTGGGAATGGGCGCGCCTGCCTGACGATTGGGATCTCTCAATCGACAGATAGGAGGGTTCCATGACAGAGGAGAGGATTTCGCCGCTGCGGGCGCGGATGATCGAGGACATGCGTATCCGCGGGATGGGCGAGAAGGCGCAGAAGGCCCATATCCGGGCGGTCAAGGATTTCGCGTCGTTTCTCGGTCGCTCGCCGGACACGGCCACGCCGGACGACCTGCGCGCCTACCAGCTTCACATGACCGATACCGGTGTCACGCCATCGACGTTCAACATGCGGATCGTGGCGCTGAGGTTCTTCTTCGGCATGACCTGCGGCCGCGAGGAGATGAAGCGGTACATGCAGTTCCGCACCGAGCCGCGGAAGCTGCCCGTGGTGTTCAGCGTCGAGGAAGTCGCCGACTTGCTGATGGCCGCGCCGCAACCCGGGCTGAAGTACCGCGCCGCGCTCAGCATCTCGTATGGCGCGGGCCTCAGGGCCGCCGAGGTCTGCAACCTCAAGATCGGCGACATCGTGCCGGAGGCGCGTCTTCGACACGACGACAGCGACGGGATGCTGATCCATGTCGAGCAGGGCAAGGGGCGCAAGGACCGCAAGGTCATGCTGTCGCCGGGGCTGCTGGAGTTGTTGCGCAACTGGTGGCGCAAGGCCCACCCCGAGAGAGTGTCCGATCTTCTGTGTATGACCCCGCCGGTCCATGCTGAGAGCGACAGGAGCATGGACCATGACGAAGAAGATCGACGACGACCTGATCGACGAATTGCTGAAGGGCTGCGAGCGGCCGGAGGACCTGCTTGGCGACGGCGGTCTGATGCAAGGGCTCAAGAGAGCGTTGATGCAGCGGATGCTGGGAGCGGAACTGACGGATCACCTGGGCTACGAACCCGGTGAGACGCCCCCGCCGGTGCAGCCGAACCGGCGGAACGGCACCGGGCGCAAGACCGTGAAGGGCGAGGCCGGGGCCTTCGAGATCGACGTTCCGCGCGATCGGGATGGCAGCTTCGAGCCGCGCCTGATCGGCAAGGGCCAGACCCGGATCGACGGGCTCGATGACAAGATCGTCGCCATGTATGCGCGGGGGATGAGCGTGCGGGATATCCGCAGCCATCTCGAGGACCTCTACGGGATCGAAGTCTCCCCTGACCTGATCAGCCGGGTGACCGATGCGGTTCTCGACGAGGTGAAGGAATGGCGCTCGCGGGCGCTGGACGCCATCATCGGTAGTGCCCCACTCCGTGGTGTAGGAGGCCGCGCGCGAAGCCCTTGGCGTAGCGCAGCGCGTGGCCGGGCTGGCGGCCATCGCGCGTCTTCGTAGTCTGAGGTTGTTCGACGACCGAAGACAACGAAGGAGAGCACGATGACCGAGGCTATGATCAACCTTCCGGAGGCGATCTCCAAGAGCGACGACACCGATTTTCTGCGTGAGCTGATCCAGGATGCGGCGCAGCGGCTGATGGAGATCGAGGTGGGCGCCGTGTGCGGGGCCGGTCTGCGCGAGCGAACGCCGGACCGGGGGAACCAGCGCAACGGCTACCGGCCGCGCCGCTGGGATACGCGGGCCGGGACGATCGGGCTGAACATTCCCAAGCTGAGGAAGGGGAGCTACTTCCCGACCTTTCTCGAGCCGCGGCGGACGGCGGAGAAGGCGCTGATGGCGGTGGTGCAGGAAGCCTACATCCACGGCGTCTCCACTCGAGCGGTGGACGACCTGGTGCGCGCCATGGGGCTGACGGGCACCTCCAAAAGCCAGGTCTCGCGGCTCTGCGAAGAGATCGACGAACGCGTCCAGGCCTTCCTGAACCGACCGCTGGAGGGCGATTGGCCCTTCCTGTGGCTCGACGCCACCTACGTGAAGCTGCGCGAGGGCGGTCGGGTTGTCTCGATGGCGGTGATAGTGGCCGTCGCAGTCAACTCGGATGGCCGCCGCGAGATACTCGGCATCACGGTCATGCCCTCCGAAGCCGAGACGTTCTGGGCGGACTTCCTGCGTTCGCTGACCCGCCGCGGCCTGCGGGGCGTGCAGATGGTAATCAGCGATGCGCACGAGGGCCTCAAGGCCGCTGCAAGCAAGGTCCTGGGCGCCGGATGGCAGCGCTGCCGGGTGGGGCCGTTGAAGAATTGCGCCGAGAACGGGCCGCTGCGGCCTACGCTGCCATGGCCGGTTCCCTTTCTTGAACGTCAGGCTGGTTTTCGCCATTCGCGTTCATCGGCGCCGTCGAACGGGCCCATCCAGCTGCAATCGACAGAATGCGTGCGAGCGCCGAGCAGAGCGCAGCCGCCAGCCTCTTGAGGTTGACCGCTGCCGCCGTGAGGAAGGCCTGGATACGCATGTTCTGGAGACCGCGCCGGACCGCGCGGGCGAGCCCATGCCAGGTCTTCGCCTCGCCATGGTAGCCCTCCGACCGCCAGCGGTGGCGCTGGTAGAGGTCCCGGTCTTCCTCCGACCATCTCTCGCGACGGCGTCGCGCGCGCAGAAGGGCGGGGTAATCATTCCCGAGCACGACGGCCTTGTTCACGCGCCCCTTCGACAGGCAGAGACGGGCGAGATCGCATCCGCGGCAGTCGCGCGCCCGGGATGTGAAGAAGCGCCCATGCTTGATGGCCCGTCCGGCCTTGAGCTTTTTGCCCCGGGGGCATTTCAGGATGTCGTGCTTCGCGTCGTAGCGGAACCGGCGCATCGGGACCGGGCTGCGGATCGGTTCGGCCTTGGCCGGAATGACGGCGGCGATCTTCCGGCGTTCGAGCCCGCCGTAGATCTTGGCATAGGCATAGCCGGCATCCGCCGTCACCGTCTCGACTTTGGTCCCGGTCGTCTTCTCGACAGCATCGAGGCGGGCGAGGATCTCTTCGCCTTCGTTCACTTCCCCGGTCGTGACCTCGACGTCGAGAACCACGCCGAAGACATCGTCCACGACGCCATGCTGCTTGTAGCTGGGCTCCAGGCGACGGTTGCGCCCTGACGTCGCCATGCTCGCATCGGGATCGGTGAGGCAGACCTTCTTGAACTTGCCGGTCTTCTTCGAGTTGCGGGCCCGAACCGTCTCCGCTTCCTGCACAGGATCGCCGTTCTCAGTCGCCACCGCATCGACATGACGCACCACGAGGCTCTCCCAGGACACGTCGGCCCGGATCAGAGACGCATCAACATGCACGACCTCGCCCTTGGCGATCCCGGCGCCGACGCAGTCCCGCACCGTGCGTTCGAAGATGCGCCGGAACCGATCGGCGCCCCATCTCTGACGGATGCGCGTGAGCGAGGAATGATCCGGCAGCCTGTCGTTCAAGCCGAAGCCCGCGAACCAGCGGATCGCCAGGTTCACTTGCGCTTCTCGCAGGAGGCGCCGGTCATGGACGATGCCGAGCAGGAAGCCCGCGAGCATCAGGCGGACCGCGGCTTCCGGATCGATGCCCGGTCGGCCAACACCTGGCGCGTAGAGATCGGCCACCTCCGCGCGAAGCCAGCCAAGGTCGATAACCCGGTCGACGCGGGCGAGGATGTGATCGTCGGGGACGAGGTCACGCGAGCCGATCCGCAGACAAAGAATTCCAACTGATCTCGGGTCCGACTGCCGATCATGCCACCCTCCACATGATGCCGCCATGAAGATGGAATCAGCAGATCGCGCCTTTTTCAACGGCCCCCGGGTGCATTTTCAGCGCAATCTCCTGGCTCGCGTGAGCAAAGCCAACAAGCCGGTGGTCAGCGCCGTGGTGAAGACCGTCTTCGCCGAGAAGGACCGGGACCAGGCCCACGCCCGGTGGCGCGAGGTCGCCGACAGCCTGCGTGACCGGTTCAGGGATGTCGCCGAACTGATGGACGCGGCCGAGCACGACGTCCTCGCCTACATGGCCTTCGACGAGAGCCTGCGCTCGAAGTTGCACAGCACCAACCCGCTGGAGCGCGTCAACAAGGAGATCAAGCGGCGCACCAACGTCGTCGGCATCTTCCCCAACCGCGAGGCCGTCGTTCGCCTCGTCGGCGCGCTCATGCTGGAGCAAAACGATGAGTGGGCCGTCAGCCGCCGCTACATGCCCGTGGAAAAACTGACAGGCCTGTGCGACGATAACCCTGATGCGGCCATGATCGCCGCTCAGTGAACGAGCGACACCAGCTATGAAGAAGCAGGTGGACGCCAGTTCCTACACCATCCCTCGGGACACTACCTGGACCATGATCGACCGGGTGAATGATACCTTCGGCCTCACCCCGGAACGGCTAATCGCAGACACCGCCTACGGCACCGGTGCCATGCTGGACTGGCTGGACCAGCGGCGCGGCATCGCACCCCATATCCCGGTGGTCGACAAGTCGGGGCGCAAGGACGGAACATTCGAGCGCGCTGACTTCACCTACGAAGCCAAGGCCGACGTCTACACTTGTCCGGGCGGCGAGGAGCTGAAGCGAAGCCGCCGGGCCTTCACGAAGCCCCGCGAGAAGAAACCCGACGAGGACGGCATGCTCCGCTACCGGGCCAGCAAGGCCGATTGTGATACCTGCGCGTTGAAGACACGCTGTTGCCCGAAGGAGCCCGCGCGCAAGATCCTCCGGTCGATCTTCGAACCATCACGGGACCGGGCACGTGCGATCGCCCAGTCCCCCGATTACGCGATATCATGCAGGCTGCGTAAGAAGGTGGAGATGCTGTTCGCGCATTTGAAGCGCATTTTGGGCCTGAGCCGCCTTCGATTGCGGGGCCCGAACGGCGCGCGAGACGAATTCCACCTCGGAGCCACCGCCCAGAACCTCCGGAAGCTCGCAAAGCTCCTTCCAGTCCCGGAAATCGCCTGCTGAGGAAGGTCAGGCGCACGCGTCGCAAACATCGGGACGGAAGCAACGCGGCCGCCGAGCCGAGTTTTCAACGGAATACGCCCCGGTCTGCCGATGTGTTGCGACCAGTCCGATGCCGGCATCCGGCGATTGCCGGGTGCGGCCCCGGAACCGACCCTTCATGATTGCCGCGGCAACCACGGTGAGGCAGTCTCGGCACCGCAGCACTCGAACCGGGTCCGTCGCGCGGAATGTCGAAGAAGACCCTGAACACGGCAAACCTCGAGAAGCTAGGGGCCGAGAAGCTCGCCGCGCTGGTCATGGAACTCGTGCGAGGTAGCGCAGCCCTTCAACGCCGGGCGCGGCTGGAACTCAGCGCGGCCCAAGGCCCGAAGGAAGTGGCGGCGGATATCCGGAAGCGCTTCGCCTCGCTAAGACGCGCGTCGGGCTTCGTCGACTGGCGCGGACAGAAGGCCCTGGTGAAGGATCTCGAAGGCCTCCTGCGGATGATCGAAGACACGGTTGCCCCGCACGATCCCGACGTCGCCTTCGAACTGCTCTGGTCGTTCCTGCAACTGGCCCCTTCGATCCACGAGCGGACCGATGACAGCAATGGCGCGATCGGGGACGTCCTCCGCGAGGCCGTGGAGATTATCTCAACGGTGTCGCCGAGGATCTCGATGGATCGCGTCACGCTGGCGGACCGCATTCTCGACGCCGTGGCCGAGGCGGGCTACGGCGAGTTCGACGGGATCATTCCGGCGACGGCGGACGCTCTTGGTGACGAGGGTCTCGACCATCTTCGGACGATCACGGACAACTGGGCCGAGGCTCCGCTCAGCTAGCAGGAGCTGGAGGCCTACCGACGCTACGGGCTCTCCTCGTCTCCTGAGGACAGTGTTCGGCGCAACAAGCACCTCACCCGGTCGGTGATCCTGGCGGACGTGGCCGACGCGCAAGGTGACGTCGATGCCTACATGGCCCGCTACTCCCCGGAACAGCTGACTTACGGCACCATCGCGCGGGACGTGGCCTGCAGATTGCTGGATGCTGGCCGCGTCGACCAAGCATTCGTCGTCGTGACCCGCGCCCGGGCCACCGAAGATGCGAGGTCCTTCCGGATTTTCCACCATGGCCTCGATGAGGTCTACGAGGAGTGTCTGGCAAGGAAAGGTGGAGGAGCTCAAGGTTCACCTGTGGGACCGGTTCGAGCAGACGCTCAGCGCGTCCAGCCTTCGACAGCATCTGCAGTTGCTGCCCGATTTCGACGATATCGAGGCCGAAGAGAAGGCCTTGGACATCGCGGAGGCCTACCCTCACCTCGGCGCGGCGATCAGTTTCCTCGTCGATTGGCCCGCGCATGACCGTGCCGCACGTCTCGTGATCGCCCGGGCCGACGATCTGGACGGCAATTCCTACCCCACGCTCACAACGGCCTCGGATGCCATGGAATTCGAGCACCCGCTGGCCGCGACACTGATGCGCCGCGCCATGATCCGGGATACGCTCGATGGCGCGAAATCCAAACGCTACCGTCATGCCGCGCGTCACCTCGCCGAATGCCAGGCGACCGATGCATCGACCGGTGATTACGGTGCCATTCCCTCGCATTCCCGTTTCGTGGAAGAGCTCAAACAGAAGCACGGGCGGAAATACGGGTTCTGGCAGCTGGTCGACGGGTAGAGGTCGGCCCTTTACCTGCCTTTGGCTGAGCCGGCGGCCGCCGCAGCGCAGGGGTGCCAGCGGACGTTCGGTCATGCCGGCCGGCTCCGCCTGCGACGCAAGTGCTGTGGTTGATAAATTACTCTCACGTGCCTTGGCAGATCATCGCTGATATCTGCCGGTTCTGATCGCGCCTCGCAGAGTCCCGCCGCCAGATCTCGTGCCGCGGGCCTCCGGCGGCCGAGTGGGTCCGGCCTCACCGCGAAAGCGTGAAGGACTCGCTGATCTGCCCGCCACCACCGACCATCAGGCGCGAAATGCCTCCGGGCCCGCTTTCCAGATCAACAAGGATCCGGCTCGGCGCGGTGGGATGCATGTGGCGACCCTGCTCGATGACGACGCGCCTCGCCCCCACGCCGAGTTGGTCGTGGAGAAAGCAGGCCAGCGGACCCGCGGCCATACCCGTCGCACTCTCTTCGCGGATGCCGTAACGCGGGGCGAACATGCGGGCTGTGGCGTCGTCCCCCGGCTCCAGCCCATCGGTCGTGAAGACGTAGACCCCGATCAGGTCGAGCGCGTCGCTGATGCGCTCGATCGCCTCGAAGTCCCGCCTCAGCCCCGCCAGATCAGCGGCGCTCTGGACGCCGACGATCAGGAAGGCATTGCCGGTGCTGACCACCCGCGGTTCCGCTCTCGCGTCGAGCCGTGCCGCATCGAGCCCCAGGGCGGGCAGAACCGCGCCAAGGTCGACACCATCCCGGGCCCAGTCTTTCGGCGCGCGGTAGACCGGCGCCAGCTGCCCCATGAAAACCAGACCGTCGCGCAGGATGATCCGCCGCGGGCCGTCGACCGTCTCCTTCGACGTGGTCCCCTCGCGGATGCGCTCCTGCGACAGCATCAGCGCGAAGGCCGCGATGGTGGCGTGGCCGCAATGGGCGATGCGCCGGGTCGGGGTGAAGAAGTCGAGCCGTGCGCCCTCGGTTGCCGAGCGTGACACGAAGGCGGTCTCGGCGAGGCCGACCCGGGTGGCGATGTCCTGCATGTCCGCCGAACTGAACGCGTCCGCGTCGAGGACGACACCGGCAGGGTTTCCGCCGGCACCGTTCTTCGGGAAGGCGTTCACGACGTGGATGGTCACGTCGGATGGTGTAGCGAGCTCATCTTTGGCCATTGCCCGATCTCCTCTGGTTGATGATGGATGATGCTATGAAGACCCTGTTCGACCAAGCACGCCTGGCCCATCAATGCATGGACCCGCATCATGAATGAGCCAGCCGATGACGGCCTCGACCGGCTCATGCAGTCGGTCCTGCTGCTCGCCGCGATCGAGCGGGAAGGGAGCTTCGCGGCTGCGGCGCAGGCGCTGGACCTCGATCCGAGCTCGGTCAGCCACCGCGTCCGGGCCCTTGAGGGTCTTCTCGGTCTGTCGCTCTTCGCGCGGACGACGCGCCGCATCCGTCCGACGCGCGCCGGGGCGATCCTGTGCGAAGGATCAGTCCGGTCAGCGGAGGAGATGCGGCGCGCCCTGACGGCGGCACGCGCGGTCGGTTCCAGTTCGGGGGCGGCTCTGCGGCTCTCGGTGACGTCCTCGGTCGCAATGAAGTGGCTCGTGGCCCGGCTACACGATGCGACGGGCGCCGAGCTCGACCTGTCGCTCGATGTCCGGGAAGGTCTGGCGCCGCTCGACCGGCCGGGCGTGGACGCGGCGCTGCGCTTCGGCCGGGGACCGTATCCCGGCCTCCATGCGACCCGCCTGGTAGCGTGCACCCTGCAACCGGTCATCGCCGCCGCGCATCCGGCGGCGCGGTCCGCGGGCGATGCTCTGCCCGCGGGGCCGGACCTTCTCGGCGATGCGACCGCGGAGCGTGACGGGACCGGAGCCACCTGGGCGGATTATGCCCGCCTGACCGACCGGCCGGACCTGCTGTCCCGGAGCGAGATGCGCTTCGACCGTTCGGACCTGATGATCCAGGCCGCGATCGGCGGTCTCGGCCTCGCGCTCGGCCGGACGCTGCTGATCGAGGACGATGTCCGTGAGGGCCTGCTCCTCCCGGTCGGAGCGTCGGCACGGGCGTCGTCGTCGTAATGGCTCGTGACCTCGCCCGAACTCGCCGACAGCGAGGCCGTGGTGGCCCTGCGGGATTGGCTCCGCGACCGGATCGGCAGCACGGCGCACGCCGGCTGAAAACGCGCTTCGGATCCGCGTCGGAGCGAAGCGCTGAGCGCAGAATGGCAGGTTCCACCGGGCGACCGGCCAGACGGAAGGTATCAGGAAGCTCGCGCTGGATGAATCCGCGGGTTGAGGTGAAGCAGGGCAGCCAACATGCGACAGGATCGTCAAGCGATAGTGTACACCTCGCGACCAGCGCCAGCGCAGCCGCCGAGGCCAGCATCTCTGTCAGGGACGCCAGCCGGAAGATGCTGCATTCGCTCGCCAATGCGCCGGCCTCGCGGTCGGCGTAGCCCGCCGTCCGCTGGCAGACGATCTCGCCGTCACGGGCGACGAACGCCAGTGCGCCAGTGCGCCGACGATCCTGCCGGTGCCTCTCCAGCGGGCGAGCACCGCGTCCGGGCGCGAGGCGACGCCCCCGATGCCGGACGCAGCCTCGTGAGGGTCGGCGCGGCCGGCGGAGCGGATATCCCTGGAATGCGCGGTCATGATCCCGGTCCCGGGTCCGAATGACGATCCGCCGGGCCATGCTCCCGCCTTTGCGGTCGAACGAGGGCGGGAACGGCGGAAAAGCAGCCGTTTGCGCCAGAACAGCGCGGCACGCGCATCAGCCGGTGGTCGCGCCTCTCGCGATCCGGGAGAACCGCTGGCGGTAGCGCGCGGGGGTGACGCCGACCATCCGCTTGAAGAGGCGGCGGAACGAGTTCGGATCCTCGTAGCCCACGTCGAAGGCGATGGAATCGACCGGCGCTGTGCCGGTCTCGAGGAGCTGCTTGGCCTCCTCGATGCGCAGGGTCTGCACGTAGTCGATCGGGGCATATCCCGTGGCCGTTCGGAAGCGACGGGTGAAGGTCCGGGGAGGCAGTCCCGACCGCTCCGTCATCAGCGCGACGGGGTTCTCGGCGTGGTAGTTGTCGGCGATCCAGGCCTGCACCTCGGCGATAACTGCGTCGTCATGGCGCTGAGACCGGCGTGCGCCGGCGAATGGCAGTTGCCCGTCGCTGTGATCGCCGAGCAGGAAGATCTTCGCCGCCCGAACCGCCTCGGTCCCGCCGGAGAAGCGGGCGACGAGATGCAGGGCAAGGTCCGCCCAGGCCGACGCACCGCCGCTGGTCACGATCCGGCCGCCTTCGCCGGAAGGGGTCAGTATGCGCTGCGGCGCCAGCTCGACCGACGGGTAATACGCCTTCATGAGGTCCACGATCGCCCAGTGGGTGGTGACGGTATGCCCGTCGAGCAGACCCGCCTCGGCGAGAATCACCGTCCCGGTGCAGACCGAGCAGATCATCGCGCCGGCAGCATGGCGCTCGCGCAGCCAGGCCGCCTCGACCGGCCATTGCCCGCGCGGGTCGACGTTCATCGGCAGCGCGAGATCGGAGACGATCACCACGTCGGCCTCGCCCAGCCCCCCGTGCGGCGCGATCGGGACGCCGAAGCGGCTCGGCGGCGGCACGCCGCCCCTCGCGACGATCCGCGGCCGGATGCGCCCTCCGGCCGGCTTCTCGCCGGTCAGCATCTCCCATTCGTGCCCGACCGAGAGGAACACCTCGTAGAGGCCGTAGATCGAGGCCGGCGTGCTCTCGGGCAGCACCAGCAGGGCAAAGGTCGGCTCGGGTTTCGCGGTGGTCATGGGCGCACCTGGCGGATTCGGCCCGTTCTCGTCCGGAACGCCCCTTCGTAACGCGAACGCTCCGACCTAATCCAGTGCATCGGCCATCGACAGCCCTGGAGCGAGCCATGACGCAGCACATCAAGACGACCGACTTCGACGCCGCCACGGCGGAGGGTTTCCTCGACCGCGTGGCGGGCCTGATCAACGACGGCGCGACCGCCGTCATGGTCGGCATCGGCCACCGCACCGGCCTCTTCGACACGATGGCCGCCTTGCCGCCCGCGACGAGCGCCGGGATCGCAGACGAGGCGGCGCTGGCCGAGCGCTACGTGCGCGAATGGCTGGCGGTGATGGTCACCGCCCGGATCGTCGCGTTCGATCCCGAGCGCCGCACCTATACCCTGCCGGCAGAGCATGCCGCCAGCCTGACCCGCGGCGCCTCGCTCGGCAACATGGCGGTCTATGCGCAGCACGTTGGCCTGCTCGGGCAGGTGCAGGACCGGCTGCTGGCCTGCTTCGAGACCGGCGAGGGGATGCGTTACGGCGATTATCCCTGCTTCCACCATATGATGGCGGAGGACAGCGCGATTACCGTCACCGCCGGACTCTTCGATCACGTCCTGCCGCTGGTGCCGGGCCTCGAAGCGCGGCTCCAGGCGGGGATCGAGGTTCTGGATGCGGGCTGCGGCCAAGGCGCGGCGCTGATCGCGCTGGCCGGGCGCTATCCGCGCAGCCGGTTCACCGGATACGATCTCGAGGCAGAGGCCATCGCCCATGCAACAGAGGTCGCGCGGCGCGCCGGACTGGAGAACGTCCGCTTCGAAACGCGCGACCTGACCGGCTACGACGAGCGGGCGCGGTTCGACCTCGTCACCTCGTTCGACGCCGTGCACGACCAGAAGGACCCGGCCGGTCTGATCCGCGGTCTTCACGGCGCGCTCAGGCCGGGCGGCATCTACCTGATGCAGGACATCGGCGGCTCGGCCCGGCTCGAGAACAACCTCGACTTCCCGATGGCGGCGTTCCTCTACGCGATCTCCTGCGCCCACTGCACCCCGGTGTCGCTGGGTCAGGGCGGCGAGGGGCTCGGCACGATGTGGGGCTGGGAGACGGCTGAGGCGATGCTGCGCGACGCGGGCTTCGCCGAGGTCGCCCGCCACGTCCTGCCGCACGACCCGATGAACGTCTGGTTCGTGGCCCACTCCTGACCCGCCGGCGGCCCCAGGGCCGTCCGCCGGACACCGCGCCGAGAGCGGGGGCGCAGCAACAGAACGAGAGCCCGAAGATGACACTTTCGAGAGGACCCCGCTTGGAGGGCGGCCGCCCCGGCTTGCCGGCGCGCCTCATCCGGGACCTCCCGTGCCGCGCCCCCGCCCCATCGGCCTCGCGCATCTCAGCGACCATCAGCTGCGGGACATCGGTCTCCGCCGGGACCAGCTCGCCGACCTCGATCGCATCCCCGGAGGCAACCTCGCCTCACCAGCCAGAAGGAAACCACCCATGAAACGCATCATCTCCACCGCCGCCTTCGTCGCCGCGCTCTCCGTCAGTGGCCCCGCCGCGGAGGCCGAGCAGACGGCACTCGTGCTCTACGAGACCAAGGGCGCTCAGGCGCTCCGGCACGAGGGGCTGGCCTTCGTCGAACTCGACCCCGAGGCGCCGGACTACGGCCGGATTCTCGCGCGGATCGACCTGCCGCCCGACCTGATCGGACACCACATCTTCTACAATCCGGCCCGCGACCGCGCCTACGTCACCTCGCTCGGACGCTCGGAACTCTGGGTCTTCGACGTCACGGAGTTCCCTTACCGGCCGAAGGTCGTGCCGGTGCCGGACTGCGACGTGCTCGAGGACGTCACCTTCTCGGAGACGCTCGACCGCTGGTACCTCAGCTGCATGGGCAGCGCCAACGTCGTCGTCGGCGACGCCGACACCGATGAGCCGTTGCGCACCATCGCGCTGCCCGAGCCGTACCCGCACGGCATCACCGTTCATGACGGGATCGACCGCATCCTGCTGACCAGCACCTCGAACCCGGCCGACTTCTCCGACGCGGGCGAGACGATCACCGTGCTCCGGGCCAGCACCGAGGAGGTGCTCTCGACCCACAAGGTGTCGGACCAGCCCTCGCCGTCGCGGGCCGAACCGGTCGAGATCTTCTTCGTGCCAGGCGCCGAGCCGCCGCTCGCCTACGTCACCACCGCAACAGAGGGGACGGTCTGGATGGCGGAGTGGCAGCCCGACGCCGAGGCATTCACGTTCGCCCAGGTCTTCGACTTCGGCTCGCTGGAGCAGGGCGTGGCGCTCGAGGTCTACTTCGACGCCGCGGGCGACCGCGCCTACGTCACCACGGCGGCACCAGGGCACCTGAACGCCTTCGACATCAGCGACCCGCGCAAGCCTCGGCACCTCTGGGCCGCCGAGGCCGCGCCGGGCGCGCACCACCTGGTGTTCTCGCCGGACGGAAGCCGCGCCTATGTGCAGAACGGGCTCGCCAACATCGACGGCATCAACGACGGCTCGATCTCCGTCATCGACCTCGAAACCGGCGAGAAGACGGGCAGCATCGACACGTTCAAGGACGCAGGCCTCACCGTGAACATGATCGCGCTGACCCCCGAGGCCGAGGACACCCACCCCCACTGATCCTCTCCACCTCGTTTGGCCCCCCGAGCACAGACGGTCACTGACGTGCTCGGGCTTGCGCCTCGTTGAAGTTCGCTGAGGGCCGGGCAGCGCGACGCGACCCGGCCGAGGCGCCAGCTGACACGGGTCCCTTCACGCAGCGTCGAGCGGGGACGCAGGAGCAGCGAGAGCTGCAGGCGCGGCGACGGTCACGGCCGCGCAAACCGCGTCTACGGTACGTTCTCGTGGCCCGCGGCTCTCGGCGGATCGGCCCGGCCACGCTGACCATCCAGGGGCCGGAGCGGGTGGCGCTCGTCGGTCGGAACGCGGCCGGCAAGACGACGTTGATGCGGCTGATCGCGGGGCCGGAGCAGCCGGATGCAGGCAGCGTCTCACGCCATGCGTATATGGCGATGCTCGACCAGCACGCGGCGATCCTGCGTGACGCCGAGACGCTGATCGAGGCCATGCAGCGCCTCAGCCCGTCACTTTCGACGAACGCCGCCTTCGCGGCGCTCGCCCGCTTTGGCTTCCGCAACGAGGCGGCACGGCGGAGTGTGTCAGTGCTATGTGGCTCCGGGCGGCTCTTGCCTATGGCCTATCCGCGGCGCCCCCCCCGAACTCCTCCTGCTCGACGCGCCGACAAATCACATGGATCTCGACTCCATCGAAGCCCTGGAAGGCGCGCTCCGCGGCTATACCGGTGCGCTTCTCGTCGCGAGCCATGACCGCGCCTTCGTTGACGCGATCGGGATCACCAGGACAATCCACTTGCAATGACCCGCGGCGGTCGGGTGGTCTTCCTGCGCATCAGGACGCGGCGAGGCCAGCATCTGCCTGCGGGGAAGGCGATTCCCATTTGGCATGGAAGCCGCGGCGCCATTCGCCGGGCGCCATGCCGGTGGTGCGCTTGAAGGCGCGGCCGAAGGAGGCTTCGGATTCGTAGCCGACCCGCTCGGCGATCTGGGCCACGGGCAGCGCCCCGGACGACAGGAGGCCCGCCGCGATCTGCATCCGCCAGGCGGCGAGGTATGCCATCGGCGGCATGCCGAGATGCTCTGCGAAGCGCTCGGCGAGGGCAGTGCGAGAGGCGCCGGCCTCGCGCGCGAGCTCCGGCAGGGTCCAGGCGCGACGCGGCTCGGCGTGCAGTGCCCGCAGCGCCCGGCCAACCAGCGGCTCGCGAAGCCCGACGAGCCAGTTCCGCGCCTCGTCAGGCTGCGTCTCGGCGTAGCGGCGGATCGCCTCGATGAAGATCAGCTCGGCGAGCTTCGACAGGACGCCGCCGCCGCCGAGCCTCCGCGTCTCGCTCTCGCGCACCGTGGCCTCGATGAGGGTGCCGATCAGGCCGCCCTCGGCGCTGGCCCCGTCTGCGACGTGCAGCACGCGGGGCAGGGCCTGGAGCAGCGGGTTGAACGGCCCGGCATCGCAGCCGAGGAAACCGCAGATGATCCGCGCGCTCTTCGGCCCGTCGCCGCCCGGGTTGAGGAAGAACGGCCGCGGGTTCTCCGGTGTCCCCGGCGCGAAGGTCGACAGGTCCGGCGTCGCCCGTGCGTTGGGTTGGCTCGACATCGCGTGCGGATCGCCATGCGGGAAGATCAGGATGCTGCCGGGCCCGACCTCGACCGGCGGTGCACTGCCATCGACCAGGGTGGCCCAGCACGAGCCGCTGACCATCACGTGGTACTCGATCAGGTGCTGTGCCTCGGGCATCACCAGCGCCCGTATCTCGCGGCTGTGCGGCGCCTCTGACGCCCAGGGACTGGCGGCGTGGACATCGAAGAAGATCGCGCCCGAGATGTGCACGGCGCGCAGGACGTCGGTCAGGATGTCGCCCTCCATAACCCTCGCTGTCCCCCTCACGCTGTTCCGGACGAACGGCAGCCCGTCCCGGACGCCCGGCAATTCCGGGAATCGCCGCCGCCCCGTAGCTCATCGTCACGGCCCGTGAGCGGCCGGCTCCCGATGCGCCACAGGGCACAGAGCCCCCGCGATCCGGCATCAACGACAGGAGACTACCATGACCACCCCCGCCGAGGACATGAAGATCGGCCGCCGGACCGCCGGCGGCGCGCTTTTCGTGCTGAACATGGGCCCCGGACGGGGGCCTACGCTCGTTCGCCGAGCCCAGACTCACCGGGACGAGTTCAAGCGTCGCGGGAAGTTCCATGGCCTCGATCGCTTGGACGAGAATCTGCTGAAGGATGCCGGCCTCTTCCGCGAGCACCGGCCGGGCGGCGCGACCCGCGTCAGGCGTCGCTGAGCGCGCCGCCGTCAACCCCCATCAGACCAGGAGACAGATCATGCACCGCACCACACGCACCATCCTCGGCGCCGCAACCAGCGCCCTCGCACTCGCGGCGGGCGTGGCTTCGGCCGAGCAGACGGCCCTCGTCCTCTACGAGACCAAGGGCGCCGACCAGAGCCAGCGGCAGGACGGCATTGCCATCATCGAACTCGACCCGGCCTCGTCGGACTACGGCCAGATCCTGGCGCAGATCCCGCTGCCGCCGGAGTTCCACTCGCACCACATCTTCTACAATCCGGCGCGAACGAAGGCCTACGTGACCTCGCTCGTCACGCCCGAGCTCCGGGTCTTCGACGTCACCGAGTTCCCCTACCGCCACAGCTCGGTGGAGGTGGCGGACTGCGAGGTGGGCGAGGACGTCTCGTTCTCCGAGGCGCAGGGCAAATGGTACCTGACCTGCATGGGCTCGTCCGTCGTCATCGTCGGCGACGCCGAGACGGACGAGGTGCTGGAGACGATCGCCATGCCCGCGCCCTGGCCGCACGGGATCGCAACCAATGACGCGATCGACCGGCAGCTGGTGACGAGCACCGCCAATCCCTACTCGGAGGCGCCCGAGTGGGGCGAGGACATCGTGGTGCTGCAACCCAGCACCGGCAAGATCCTGTCGACGCACAAGGTGTCGAACGCGCCGTCACCCTCCGGCGCGGGACCGGTGGAGGCGTTCTTCGTCCCCGGCGTCGAGCCGCCGCTCGTCTACATCACGAACATGGAGGGCAGCCTGTGGCTCGCCGAGTGGCAGCCGGCTCATGAGGAATTCACCTTCCGCGAGGAGTTCCGCTTCGACGAACTGGGCCAGGGCATGGCGCTCGAGGTCTACTTCAACGCGGCCGGCGACCGGGCCTACATCACCTCGGCGATGCCGGGGCACCTCAACGCCTTCGATATCTCCGACCCGCTTGCGCCCAGGCACCTCTGGGCGGCGGAGGCGGCGGGCGGGGCGCACCACCTGGTGTTCTCCGAGGACGGCAGCCGCGCCTACGTGCAGAACAGCCTTCTGAACATCGAGGGCATGAACGACGGCTCGATCTCCGTCATCGACCTCGAGACCGGCGAGAAGACGGGCAGCATCGACACGTTCAAGGAGGCGGGGCTGACGATCAACACCATCGTCCTGACCCCCGAGGCCAAGGACTTCCACTCGCACTGAGCAACGCTCCGGCGGCTTGACCGGCCGCCGGCCACCCCTCCCGCAGCTGGCCGCGCACACGGCCCTCCCTCCGCGCCCGGTCTCGGGCCGCGGCGAATCCCCTGCGTCCGTATCCCGGGCGCCGAACGAAGGACGCACGACATGACCGACCTCACCCTCACCACCCTCGACGGCGGCACGCGCACCGTTTCCGCCGACGCGACTTCAAGTCTGCGCACCGCGATGACCGGCGCGCTGCTGCAGCCCGACGACGACGGCTACGACGCCGCCCGCGCCATCTGGAACGGCATGATCGACAAGCGCCCGGCGCTGGTCGCGCGCTGCGCCAACGCCGAGGATGTCTCGGCCGCGGTGCAGTTCGCCCGTGGCACGGACGCGCTCATCTCGGTCAAGGGCGGCGGCCACAACATCGCCGGCAACGCGGTCACCGCCGGCGGCCTGATGATCGACCTCTCGGGCATGAACCGGGTCGGCGTCGAGCCCGAGACGGGCCGCGTCCACGTCCAGCCGGGCGCGACGCTCGCCGACCTCGACGCGGCGACGGCACCCTACGGGCTGGCGGTGCCGACTGGCATCAATTCGACCACCGGCATCTCCGGGCTGACCCTCGGCGGCGGCTTCGGCTGGCTGACGCGGGCGCACGGGCTGACAATCGACAGCCTGGTCTCGGCCGAGATCGTCACCGCCTCCGGGGAACACTTGCGTGCGGCGGCGGACGAGAACCCCGACCTCTTCTGGGCGCTGCGCGGCGGCGGTGGCAACTTCGGCATCGTCACCCGCTTCGAGTTCCAGGCGCATGCGGTCGGGCCGGAGCTGCTATCCGGCCTCGTCTTCCTGCCGCTCGCCCGGGCGCGCGAGCTCTTCGCGCTCCAGCGCGAGCTCACCAGCGACGGCCCGGACGAGTTGACCACCTGGATCGTCGTCCGCAACGCACCGCCGCTGCCGTTCCTGCCCGAGGCGGCGCACGGCACCGGGATCGCGATGCTGGCGTTCTGCTACGCCGGCGACCCGGCGGAGGGCGAGGCTGCAATCGCGCCGCTCCGGGCGATCCGCGACCCGCTTGCGGCCGTGGCCGGCGTGCAGCCCTTCGCGGAGTTCCAGAAGACCTTCGACCCGCTGCTGATCCCCGGCGCGCGGAACTACTGGAAGTCGCACGACCTCATGGAGCTCGACGAGGCGGCGGTGGGCGCGATCATCGACGCGGTGCACCGCCTGCCGGATTCCGAAACGGAGATCTTCGTCGCCCATCTCGGCGGCGCGATGGCCCGCGTCGCGCCGGAGGCCACCGCCTTCGTCCAGCGCGCGCCGCACTTCGTCGTCAACATCCACACCCGCTGGCAGGATCCCGCCAGGGACGACGCCTGCAAGGCTTGGGCGCGCGACCTCTTCGACGCGCTCTCGCCGCAGTCGGCAGGCGTCTACGTCAACTTCATGCCGGCCGACGAGGGCGGCCGGGTGACAGAGGCCTACGGCGCCAATTTCGCCCGGCTGGCGGCGATCAAGGCGCGCTACGACCCCGAGAACCGCTTCCGCCTGAACCAGAACATTGCCCCGGCCGCGCCGGAGCGCATGGCCGGATGACGGCCAGCGCCGCCGGGGACGCACCCGGCGGCGCGATACGGGGAGATGACGAATGCTCATGATCCGCCCACACGCGCCCCTCGCGGCGCTCTTCGATCTGACCGCCGTCCGGCGCTCGCCCGCGCGCGTCCGCATCATACGCGTGGGCAGGGAGGTGCGCCAGCTGGTCCGGATCGCCTCCCCCATCGCCGCGATCGGCGTGATGAACATGCTGCTGTCGCTGACGGACGTGGTGATGATCGGCCGCCTCGACCCGACCGGCCTCGGCGCCGTCGTTGTCGTCAGCGACCTCTACTCGATCCTGTTCAACTTCACCGTCGGCTTCTCGGCGATCGTCGCGCCCGTCGCGGCGGCGGCCATCGGAGCCGGCGTCAGCTGGCGCGTCTGCACCATCGTCCAGCGAGTGACGCTGCTGGTCTGTCTCCTCGCCGCCGCCGGAGCGACCGCCGTGTGGTTCACCCCGGACCTCCTGCTGGCACTGGGACTGCGGCTCGAGGCGCCCGGTACGACGCGGGCCTACGCGCACTACATGGCCGGCGCCTTCGTGCTGCTGGTGCTGTTCGCGATGGCGCGCCACGTCCTCAGCGCGACGGGCCGCTCGCGGTTCGCGGTCGTGGCGATCGCCGCCGCGTTGCCGGCCAATGCCATCCTGAACCACCTGTTCATGTCGGGCGGCTTCGGAATCGAGGGGATGGGCGTCGCCGGCGCCGGGCTCGCCTCTCTCGTCGTCGCCATCGGCCTCGGCGGGTCGACCACCGCCTACCTGTTCCTGTCGCGCTCGTTCGACAGCTTCCGCGATCCGCCGCGCACCGAGCGCGTGCTGGCGCCGCGCGAGCTCCTGCGCCTCGCTGGCCCGGCCATGCTGATGGGCCTCGGTGCGGTCGCCGAGACCGGCGTGTTCCTCGTCTCGACGCTGGTGGTCGGCCTGATCACGCCGGGCATGCTGATCGCGCATACCCTTGCCTTCCGCGCAATGGGCGCGTGCTACCTGCTGCTCGCCGGCATCGGGCAGGCAACGACGATCCGCGTCGCCTATCTCTCGGGACGCGCCACGCCCCGCCTCCAAGCCTACGCCTGCACCGCCATCGTCTCCTGCGGGGCCGCCCTGATCTCGTTCCTGGTGCTCACGTTCTGCGCCGCGCCGCGGCGGATCGCCAGCCTGATGACGATGACGATCGGCAGCGACGATCCGGCCGTGATCGCCGACACAGCGCGCCTCGTGCCGCTGGCCGGCCTCGCTCTGGCGGCGGCTGTGCCCGCCCACATGATCTGCGCGACGCTCAAGGCGCAGGGGCAGCCACTGGCGGCGCTCGCGCTGCTCGCGGTCGGGCACTGGGGCGTCGGTCTCACGGCGATGCTGATCTCGTCGCTCGTCGGCCTCGGCGCGGCGGGGGCCTGGGCCGCCTTGGCACTTGGTGCGGTCGCGGCGTCCGCTACGGGCTTGCATTGGCAGCGTTCGGCGCTCCACGGCATGAACGCTGTGCCTCGGCGGCGCGGTGCACACAGGAATGCAGTTGGATTCTTGCCTGATAGCGGTGCCCGCCCGAGGCCCTACGGTCCAGCGTCGTTGCGGTTCCAGTCGCGGCCAATGTGAGTTCCGCCGCGGGTGGAAGCCAATGAAACCGCGATGCCGAGACACCCTTTCACTTCGGTGACACAAGGCGCAATCGAAGGATCGGCCGAGGTTCAACGCGTGCGGTCTGAATGAAACTGGTGTTCGCTGCTCGCGTTCGACATCGTCGCGCCAGCAGTTGAGATCCACTCGGTCTCGAATGGCCGCTTTGACTACGGCGGCCAGATTAGTGGCGTAGGCGGCAAATGGCCGCTCTCCGCCCGTGTTAGACCGCTTAACTATACTGCAGACCTCAGCGTTCACCATTTGATCTGGCGTTCAGGTGTGCGCTAAGTTCACTCATCAATGTCAGAAACCTCTCTCATGCGCGTCGCCATTTACGCTCGCTACTCCTCTGCCATGCAGAGCGCGCCTCCATCGAAGACCAGGTGCGGCTCTGCATGGAGCGGGCGGCGCGCGATGGCTGGACCGTGGTGCAGACCTTCACCGACATGGCGATCTCAGGCGCCTCGCTGCACCGCCCCGGCCTGCAGAGCCTACTGGACCACGCCGCCCGCGGCGGGTTCGACCTGATCCTCTGCGAAGCCCTCGACCGCCTTAGCCGCGATCAGGCGGATGTCGCCACGCTCTACAAGCAGCTGGCCTTCCACGGCGCGGGGATCGCGACCCTGGCGGAGGGCGAGATCAGCGATCTGCATGTCGGGCTCAAGGGCACCATGAACCAGCTGTTCCTGAAGGACCTGGCTTCGAAGACGCGGCGGGGCCTGC
>CAWHJL010000010.1:0-24714 GCA_963829665.1 uncultured Alphaproteobacteria bacterium
TCGTGGACGTGGCTCTCCTTGAGGCCCGCACTGGTGATGCGGACGAACTCGCAGTTTCTCCGCATCTCCTCGACGGTCGCGCAGCCGGTATAGCCCATCGCCGCGCGCAGGCCGCCCACGAGCTGGTGGACCACGGTGGACGCCGCGCCCTTGTAGGGCACCTGCCCCTCGATGCCCTCAGGCACGAGCTTGTCTGAGGCCGCATCCTTCTGGAAATAGCGATCCGCTGAGCCGCGCGCCATCGCGCCGAGGGAGCCCATCCCGCGATAGCCCTTGAAGCTGCGGCCCTGGTAGAGGATCACTTCGCCCGGGCTTTCCTCCGTTCCAGCGAGCATCGAGCCCACCATCGCGCAGGAGGCGCCCGCGGCGATCGCCTTGGCGAAATCCCCGGAGAACTTGATGCCGCCGTCGGCGATCACCGGCACGTCTCCGGCCGCCTCCGCGGTCTGCATGATCGCCGTGAGCTGCGGCACGCCCACCCCGGCGACCATCCGCGTCGTGCAGATCGAACCCGGTCCGATCCCGACCTTTACCGCGTCCGCGCCGGCATCGATCAGCGCCCGCGCACCCCCCGCCGTGGCCACGTTGCCGGCAATGACCTGGACCTCGTTCGATATCCGCTTCGCCCTGGTGACCGCCTCTGCGACGCCTGCGGAATGGCCGTGCGCGGTATCGATCACGACGATGTCGACGCCCGCATCGACGAGCGCCTCCGACCGCTCGAAGCCCGCATCCCCGACCGTCGTCGCGGCGGCGACGCGCAGCCGGCCGAGCCGGTCCTTGCAGGCTGCCGGATTCAGCACCGCCTGCTCGGTGTCCTTCAGGGTCAGAAGACCGGTCAACCGGCCCTGCGCATCGGTGACGAGGAGCTTCTCGATGCGCCGCGCCTTCATCAGGTTCTTCGCCTCCTCGAGATCGGCCGGCTCGGTGAGAAGCGCGAGCCGCTCGCTCGTCATCATCGTGCTCACCGGCGTCTTCTCGTCGGAGGCGAAGCGCATGTCGCGATTGGTCACGATGCCGACCACGCGCCCCGTCGCGTCAACCACCGGGAATCCGGTTACCCGGAACCGCTCCTGCAGCGCCTTCGCGTCGGCCAGCGTCTGGTCGGGACGCAGCGTGATCGGCTTGTAGACCACGCCGCTCTCGAAGCGCTTCACGCGCCGGACCTCGTCGCTCTGCTCCTGCACGCCGAGATTGCGGTGAATGACCCCGATCCCGCCGGCCTGGGCCATCGCAATCGCCATCCGCGCCTCCGTCACCGTATCCATCGCCGAACTCAGCAGCGGGATGTTGAGCGCGATCTCGCGGGTCGCCCGGGTTCGGGTGTCGGCGGTGGAGGGCAGCACGTTCGAAGCGGCCGGCTGCAACAGCACGTCGTCAAAGGTATAGGCCTCGCGAATCTCCATCGGGGTCTCCTCGGAGGGCATCGTTTGGCGCCTCGCTATCTCACGGCCTCGACGGGAAGGAAAGCCCCCGCCGCGTCGCGGCACGCGCGGTCTTGTCACATCGCGCCGCGGTGCGGGGCGCCCGCCGATTAACCCTTCCGGCCTTTTCATCGCGGCCGAATCACTTATGCTCGAACCGATAGCGAACATCAGCAGGACGACATGGCTCGCACCATCGACTACGGAAACCTGATGCACGCCGCCATGCGCGGCCTGATCCGCAAGGTTCTCTCCGACGTCCAGGAGCAGGGCCTGCCGGGCGATCATCATTTCTTCATCACGTTCGACACCATGCATCCGGACGTCGAGATCGCCGACTGGCTGTCGGACCGCTATCCCGGCGAGATGACCGTGGTGATGCAGCACTGGTATGACGGGCTCAGCGTGACCGAGGACGGCTTCGCGGTGACGCTGAACTTCGGCGACAGCCCGGAGCCCCTCTACATCCCCTTCGACGCGATCCGCACCTTCGTCGACCCGTCCGTGGAGTTCGGCCTCCGGTTCGAGACCCAGGAGGGCGACAGCGGCTCGGCCGCCGCCATGATCGAGATCGACGACGGCGAGGGAGACGGCGACGTGAACGGCGATCCGATTGGAGAACCGCCGGCCAAGCGCGAAGCCGAGATCGTCAGTCTCGACAAGTTCCGGAAGTAGCGGCCTCGGTCATGGACGCCCCCGGCGGGCCGCGCTATCCCGGCGGCAACCGACGCCAGGGAGACTCGCGCGCATGACCGACACCCGCACCGAGACCGACAGCTTCGGACCGCTCGAGGTCCCCGCCGACAGGTACTGGGGCGCGCAGACCCAGCGTTCGCTGCAGAACTTCCCGATCGGATGGGAGCTTCAGCCGGTGGCCGTCGTCAGGGCCCTAGGCGTCGTCAAGCGCGCCTGCGCGGAGGCGAACAAGGCGAAGGGCAAGCTCGACGCCGGGATCGCCGACGCCATCGTCGCCGCGGCGCAGGAGGTGATCGACGGCAAGCTCGACGACCATTTCCCGCTGGTCGTGTGGCAGACGGGGTCGGGCACCCAGTCCAACATGAACGCCAACGAGGTAATCGCGAACCGCGCCATCGAGATGCTGGGCGGCGAAATGGGGTCGAAGGACCCCGTGCACCCCAACGACCACTGCAACATGGGGCAATCGTCGAACGACACCTTCCCCACCGCCATGCACATCGCCACGGCGATGACCGCGCGGGACGTGCTGATCCCCGGTCTAGAGACGCTCGCCGCGGCGCTGGAGCAGAAGGCACACGCGTTCCGCGACATCATCAAGATCGGCCGCACCCACACGATGGACGCGACGCCGCTGACGCTCGGCCAGGAATTCTCGGGCTATGCCCACCAAGTGCGGATGGGGATCGAGCGGGTGACCGGCGCGCTCCCGCGCATCCACCAGCTCGCCCAAGGCGGAACGGCGGTAGGCACCGGGCTCAACACCACGTCCGGCTGGGCCGAGGAGGTTGCGGGCAACATGGCGCGGATCACCGGCCTGCCCTTCGAGACCGCGCCCAACAAGTTCGAGGCGCTGGCGTCCCACGACAGCATGGTCGAGATGTCGGGGATGCTGAAATCGGTGGCGGCCGGCGTCTACAAGATCGCCAACGACATCCGCCTGCTGGGCTCCGGACCGCGCTGCGGTCTGGGCGAGCTGATGCTGCCCGAGAACGAGCCGGGCTCCTCGATCATGCCGGGCAAGGTCAACCCGACCCAGGTGGAGGCGATCACCCAGGTCGCCGCGCATGTCATGGGCAACGACGCGGCGGTCGGCTTCGCCGGCTCCCAAGGGCAGTTCGAGCTCAACGTCTTCAAGCCGATGATCGCCTACAACGTGCTGCAGAGCATGCAGCTTCTGGGGGACGCGGCGCGGGCCTTCACCGACAATTGCGTCTCCGGCATCCGCGCGGACGAGGAGCGCATCGGCCGTCTCATGCGCGAGAGCCTGATGCTCGTCACCGCGCTGGCCCCCACGATCGGCTACGACAACGCCACCACGGTCGCCAAGACCGCGCACAAGAACGGCACCACGCTGAAAGAGGAGGCGGTAAACCTCGGCTTCGTGGACGCGGAGACCTTCGAGGAGGTCGTCCGCCCCGAGAAGATGATCGGGCCGAAATCGTGACGAAAGTTGTCAACCTCAACTGGGAGCGGAAGACCAGGGTCCGGGAGGCGGAGAAGACGCGGGCGAACCAGAACGCGGTCGCCTTCGGGCGGACGAAGGAGGAGCGGGACCGGATGCGCGCCGAGGCCGAACAACTCCGTGCCGCGCTCGAGGGCCACAAGCGTGAGGAATGAGCGGACGCCCCCGGAAGCGCTCCCTGTCGATCCAGGGCCACCTCACCAGCGTCTCACTCGAAGACGAGTTCTGGGTGGAGTTTCGAGCGATCGCGGCCCGCGAGGGGCGCGCGCTGAACGATCTGGCCGCCGAGATCGACGCCGCCCGCGATCCGGGCGTGGGGCTCGCCTCGTCGATCCGCGTCTTCGTTCTCGAAAGGGTCCGCGACCACCGCACCTGACAGTGCCCGGGCGTGGCACGACCCTACCGGCCGCCGGTCATCCGAGCCGGGCGAGGCCCGGGAACGTCTCCAGAAGCCAGTAGGAGAAGGCCGAGAAGGCGCCCGTCAGAAGCGCGCCGCCCACGAGGATCAGGAGCACGCCCATCGCCCGCTCGATCATGCCCATGTGCCGCTTGAGCCGGTTGGTGACGCTAGTGGCCTTCTGCAGGAACACCGCCGCCAGCAGAAACGGAACGCCAAGACCGGCCGCATAGACGGCCAGCAGCGTGGTGCCGCGCGCGACATTCGCCTCCGACGCCGCGAGGCTCAGGATCGCGCCGAGCTGCGGCCCGATGCAGGGCGTCCAGCCGAAGGCGAAGGCCAGCCCCAGCACGTAGGCGCCGAACGCCGATCCGCCCCGGTCCCCGGCATCGAGCCGCATCTCCCTATCGAGCACGGGGATGCGAAGGACGTGCAGGAAATGCAGGCCGAACACGATGACCACCAGCCCGGAGACCCGGGCGAAGGCCGTCTGGTAGTCGAGAAAGAACGCGCCGAAAGCCGATGCCGTGAAGCCCATGAGCAGAAACACGGTCGACAATCCGAGTACGAAGAACAGCGCGGGCAGCACCGCCCGGCGGCCGGACCGGGCGGGATCGCCGAGCGTGATCCCTCCCATATAGGCCAGGTAGGGGGGCACGATCGGCAGGACGCAGGGGCTGAGGAAGGAGAGCACCCCCGCCGCCAGGGCGATCAGCATGGCGGGCGCGAGCCCGGCGTCGATGATGTCGAACCCGATCATGCTGCCGGTCTAACGAAGCGGCGGGCGCCCGTCACGCCGCTCGCGGCTCACATCGCCGTGGACAAGGGCCTGAAAGGCAAGCGATAGGGGGGACATGGAGTTCGACGCCGATCTCGACGCCCTCGGCCTGCTGTGCCCCCTGCCCGTCCTGAAGGCCCGCAAGCGGCTTCGCGACCTGGCTCCGGGTCAGGTCCTGCGCATCCGCGCCGACGATCCCGCCGCGATCGTCGACGTGCCTCATTTCTGCGCCGAGGCGGGACACGACCTGCTCGCCTCGGAGGAAGCCGGTGCCGAACGCCGCTACTACATCCGCAAGGGATGAGAATCAGCCGCGGAAGATCCGCTCCATCTCCGCGTCAAAGCGCGCCCATGTCATCGTCGCGGCATTGCCGGCATAGCCCTGATAATGCGACTTCCCGGTCGAGTTCGGCAGGCCGGCCCAGATCTTGGCGAGATTGTTCATGAAGGCGTGCCGGCTCAGGCGGCCGCTCGCGGCCTCGGCGTAGCCGGCTTCCGCGAGGAGCATGTCGCCGAGACGGTCCTGTAGGTCCGGCGTGAATCTCTCCTGCGGCCGGATGCCGGCCTGCCCGACCAGCCGGCGGAGCGTGGCCGGGATGAACTGGTAGCGCCCGATCGCGTGCGGCTGACCGGGAGTCGCCCTGATCCAGGTGTCGATCTCGGCGATCGTCATTGCCGTGGGCTTCTTGTGCGGACGGCGTCTGGCGCCGTGCTGGACCGCGTCATAGCCGTCGCGGCCGGCCTCCGCCCGCGCGATCAGGTGGCGCACCCGGTCGGCCTGCGAGCCGAAGGCCGGGATCGGCGTGGCGAGCGCATCGTTCGGGGGTCGCGACACGACCGATCCGCGCGCCCTTCGCTCGAAGAAGATGCCGGCGTCGCGGCCGCGGAACAGGCTCGGCGCGCCCTTGCCGGACGCGGTCGCGGAGGCCTGCATCACCATGCTCTGCGGCGCGCGGTCCTGCAGGAACGCCTTCGATCCCAGAAGCGAGTAGCCCTCCGCGGAGGCAAGCGACGCGGACAGAATGAGGGCGCAGGCCAGTCCGGCTGCGGCGAAGTTCGCGCGGTAGGTCATCCAGTCTCCGTGGTCTCCGATCTCGCGAGGACCATGACGGAGCGCGGTTGACATCCGGTTTGCACCGAAGCGCCACGCCACCGGCGGGCGACGGAAAACGGCGCGGAAGACCCTTCCGCGCCGTCAAAATGCCTAAAATGTCCCGGGTCCTACTTGCGCAGGGACCACCATCCGCGCCGCTTCGGCTTCGACTGCTCTTCGTCGGCCTCCGCATCCGACCCTGCCATCTCCGGCTCCCGGTCCGCGGGGTCCGGAGCGGCGACGGCCGACTTCGTCTCCAGCGTCTCGACTTCTCGCTCCGCCGTTTCCGGCGCTGCAGGCTCGTCGGACGTCACCGGCTCCTCGGGCCCGGCAGGTTCGGCCGGGCGGGACTCCGATGCCGGCTCCGCGGGCGCCTCGGGCGTCGCCGGGGCGACCGGCGCGGTCTCGGCAATCCGCTCCTCGACCTCGCTCGGCACGGGACCGGACGCGGCGGGCTCGGCGCGGCCTGCGGCGGGCTTGCTGCGCGACCGCGTGCGGCGACGCTTCGGTGCCGGCGCCTCCTCCGCAGGCAATTCGGAGCCGGCCTGATCCGCCTCGGCCTCCCCGCTGTGCTCCTGCGCCTCGGCGCGCTGCTCCTGCGGCTCCGGATTGCGCGTTTCTTCGGGCCTGGTCCGCGCGCTCTCGTCGCCGGACGGAGCGTCGCCGCCGCCGTTGCCGGACCCGCCGCGCCGCCGCCGCCGCCGCCGCTTCTTCTTCGGCTTCTCCTCGGCGGCCGCCTCCTCCTGAGGCGCGTCGGGTGCGTCGGGCGCGGGGGGCGCCTCGGTCTCGTCCACCTCGACCGGCTCCTCCTCCTCGACGAGATCCATTCCCGAGAGCGAGGCCGTGATCGCGGCGGAGGGCTCCACGGTCCGGATGGTCTGATGCTTGAGCTTGTCGAGCTTGAAGTCGGGGCTGACCAGTGCCGGGTCGGCCTCGAGCCGCACCGCCATGCCGTAGCGCGCCTCGATCAGGGCCACGTGCTCGCGCTTGTGGTTCATCAGGTAGTTGCAGACAGCCACGGGAACGGTGACGCAGACCTCCTTGGTCTTCTTGCGCGTCCCTTCCTCCTCGAGCTGGCGCAGGATGGCGAGCGCGACGCTGTCGTCGGAGCGCAGAAGCCCGGTGCCGTGGCAATGCGGACAGGGCTGGGTCGTGGCCTCGAGCATGCCCGGACGCAACCGCTGCCGCGACATCTCCAGAAGGCCGAAGCCGCTGATCTTGCCGACCTGGATCCGGGCGCGATCGGTCTTCAGCTTGTCCTTGAAGTGCTTCTCGACATTGGCGTTGTGCTTGCGATCCTCCATGTCGATGAAGTCGATCACGATCAGGCCGGCCAAGTCGCGCAGCCGCAGCTGACGGGCGACCTCCTCGGCCGCTTCCATGTTGGTCTTGTAGGCTGTCTCCTCGATCGAGCCCTCGCGCGTCGCCTTGCCCGAGTTCACGTCGATCGCCACCAGCGCCTCGGTCACCCCGATCACGATGTAGCCGCCCGAGGGCAGCTGAACCGTCGGGTTGAACATGGCCCCCAGATAGCTCTCCACCTGATGCCGCGCGAGAAGTGGGAGCTGGTCGGTGTAGTGCTTCACGTTCTTGGCATGGGACGGCATGATCATCTTCATGAAGTCCTTGGCCGTGCGATAGCCCTCCGGCCCCTCGACCCAGACCTCGTCGATCTCGCGGTTGTAGAGGTCGCGGATCGAGCGCTTGATCAGGTTGCCTTCCTCGTAGATCGGCGCCGGCGCGACCGATTTCAGCGTCAGTTCGCGGATCTGCTCCCACATCCGCTGCAGGTACTCGTAGTCCCGCTTGATCTCGGTCTTGGTCCGCTTCGCGCCGGCGGTGCGGATGATCAGACCCGCCCCCTTCGGCACGTTCATCGACGCGGCGATGTCCTTGAGCTTCTTGCGGTCGGCGGCATTGGTGATCTTGCGGCTGATCCCGCCGCCCCGCGCCGTATTGGGCATCAGCACGCAGTAGCGGCCGGCCAGCGACAGGTAGGTGGTCAGCGCCGCGCCTTTGTTGCCCCGCTCCTCCTTGACGACCTGGACGAGCAAGATCTGGCGGACCTTGACCACCTCCTGGATCTTGTAGCGCTTGGCCTTGGGCTTGCGAGCGGGGCGGACCTCGTCGGCGACGTCGTCGTCGGCCACCGATTCGATCGATTCGTCGTGCCGGGTCGCGTCGCGCCCTGCCGCCTCGTCTCGCCCGTCGGACCGGTCGTCGCGCGCGGACTCCTCGGGGCTGGTCGCGCCATCGTCGTCGCCGACCACGTCCACCACGTCCATGCCCGGAATGCCGGCGGCGATCTCGGCCGTCTGGGCCTCGGCGGCCTCGTCCCCCGAGATCTCGGCGTCGCGCGCCTCGACCGCGTCATCGGAATGGGTGCGGGCGGCCTTCGCTCCGCCATTCCTGTTTTCGGCGGCCTCGGCCGCGTTCCGCTCGGCATCCGCGGCCGCCTGCTCCTCGTCGAGAAGCGCCTGACGATCCGCGACCGGGATCTGGTAATAGTCGGGGTGGATTTCCGCGAAGGCGAGGAACCCGTGGCGATTGCCGCCGTAATCGATGAAGGCCGCCTGCAGCGACGGCTCGACCCGCGTGACCTTCGCTAGGTAGATGTTGCCGGCGAGCTGACGCTTGTTCTCCGACTCGAAGTCGAATTCCTCGACCTTGTTTCCGTCGACCACCACGACGCGGGTTTCCTCCGCATGGGTGGCGTCGATGAGCATCTTCTTTGCCATGTGTTCTTTTTCCGCATCCCCGCGGTCGAACCGGGCGCGTTGGGCCCGACGCATTCTCCGGGGGGACGTTCGTTCTGCGCGGACGCGGCTGCGGGAGCCGCCGATCCTTCCGCCCGGCCGGGCGGAAGGATCATGCGGGCTGTCTCGATCGCAAGGCGCATCGCGGGTACTACTCCGGCGCGGCGGTGCCACGCCAATGAACGGGTGCCCGGCGCATGCGTGGATGGCTCGGACAAGGGTCTGTCCGACCGGCCCCGAGTTCGGGTCGCCGTCGGAGAATTCAACGCGAGATTGATCGGCATTCGCCGACAACCTGAGAAAGGAGTATAAAGGTCGACATGCAGGAAACACAATGCCTGCCGATGGGCCCGCAAACGAATGACCGGATGGGCCCTATCCGCGGGAAACGACCCTCCGCGCCGGCCGGAGGTTGACCCGGCGGGGTCGCGGCGGCGGTTCCGGACGCGCGCCGGCCCCGTCCCCGCGTCAGTCGCCGAGATAGTCCGACCGGCTCAGCCCGTATTTCGCCATCTTCTCGTTCAGCGTCCGGCGCGGCAGGCAGAGTTCGTCCATGACGCCCACGATCGACCCCTTGTGGCGCCGCATCGTGTTGTCGATCAGCATCCGCTCGAAGGCTTCCACGTATTCCTTCAGCGGCTTGCCCTCCGTGGTCATGCCCGGCTCGGTATCCTCCTCACCGGCCATCAGCAGCGACGAGATGGTGCCCGTGCCGCGGCGGTTCTGCATCGCCGCACGTTCCGCGACGTTGGTCAGCTGCCGGATATTGCCGGGCCAGGGCGCCTGCAGGAGCTGCGCGGCCTCCTGGGCGGAGAGTTCCGGCGCCTCGCCCCCGTAATCCTCCGCCGCCTGGTCGGCGAAGGTGGTGAAGAGCGTCAGGATGTCCTCGCCGCGCGCCCGGAGTGGCGGCAGCGTGATCTTCATCGCCGCCAGCCGGTAATAGAGATCGGGGCGCAGCACGTCCTCGCAGGTCTTGCCCTGCTCGCTCAGGTTCGAGATCGCGACCACCCGCGTCTCGGCCGGGGCGCCCTGGTCGTTGATCCAGCCCAGCAGCCGCGCCTGCAGGCCGCTCGGCAGCGCGTCGATGTCCTCTAGAACGAGCGTTCCGCCGCGGGCCTCCTCGATGAGCGGGATCGCCGCCTCCGACGGGCCGAAGAGCCGGGCCGCAAGCAGCGCCTCGTCATGCCCGGCACAGGAGAACAGGACGAATTTCTGCCGTGCCCGGGCTCCGACGGCGTGGAGCGCATGGGCGGTCAGGGTCTTTCCGGTGCCGGTCTCGCCGTCGATCAGGACATGGCCGTCGGCCTGGCCGAGATCGAGGATGTCCTCGCGCAGGCGCTCCATGACAGGCGACGTGCCGATCAACTTCTTCATGATGCCCGCGCCCCCGGCAAGTTCGCGCCTGAGCGCGCGGTTGTCGAGGGTCAGGCGCCGGTGGTTGGCAGCGCGCTTCGCGAGCTCGGTCATCTTCTCGGGGTGAAACGGCTTCTCGAGGAAGTCGAAGGCGCCGACCTGCATCGCCTCCACGGCCATCGGCACGTCGCCATGGCCGGTGATCATGATGACCGGCAGCGCCGAATCGAGGCTCATCAGCCGTTTCAGGAGCGCCATCCCGTCCATGCCCGGCATCTTGATGTCCGAAATGACAATTCCGGGATAATCGGTGCCGATCCCTTTCAGCGCGTCCTCCGCGGTGGCGAAGACGTCGGTATCGTATCCCGACAGGGCGAGCCACTGGCTCACCGACTGGCGCATGTCCTTCTCGTCGTCGACGATGGCAATCTTCATGGCGTGCGCCATTGTCTCACTCCGCTGCTTTCACGTCTTCCCGAAGGGGAAGCTGCATCTCGAAGACGGCGCCCCCGGATCGTGCATTCCGGGCGGTCAGCCGCCCTCCCATATCTCCGACGATCCCCGAGGATATCGCAAGTCCGAGGCCGGTGCCGTCGCCCGGCGCCTTGGTGGTATAGAACGGCTCGAAGAGCTGGTCGAGATCACCGATACCGGTCCCGTTATCACGAACCGTCAAGCTCGCCGTGACGCCGCCGGTAAGAAGGATCTCGATCCTGGGCTCATCGACCTCCCGCGTGGCGTCGATCGCGTTCCTGAGGAGATTTACGATCACCTGCTCGATCCGGATGTGGTCCGCGACCACCGGCACCGGTTCGGGCGGCACGGTGCGTTCGATCTTCACCTCGCCGCGCCGCAATTGCGGCTCCATGAGCGCCAGCGCCGAAGACAAGCAGTCGCGCAGATCGAGCGGCTCGAGGGCGATGCCCCCCTTCCTGGCGTAACTTTTCAACTGACGTGTAATCGCGCCCATCCGCTCGATCAGGTCGTCGATCCGGTGGAAGGACGACAGCGCCTCCTCGAGCCGCTTGCGCTGGACGAGAAGCCGCGCGCCGGCGAGATAGGTCTTCATCGCCGCCAGAGGCTGGTTGAGTTCGTGGCTTACCGCCGCGGACATCTCGCCGAGCACGGCGAGCTTCGAGGTCTGCTGGACGGTCTGCTCGGCGACCTCGAGGTTCTTCTCGGCCCGCTCGCGTTCGGCCACCTCGCGCTGGAGGGCGGTGTTGAGTCGCCGGAGCTCGTAGGATTCCCGCTGGAAGAAGGTCAGCCGCGACAGCGCCTTGCGGCTGACGAGCCACGACATCGCCGCAAGGATCAGCGCAAAGCCCATGATTTCGAGCGCGAGCACGCCGTTCACCTGCTCGCGGACGCTCGAATAGGTCGTGAAGCTGGTCATCCGCCAGCCCTGGAACGGAATCCGCGTGCTCTGCCGCATCACCGCCTCGCCGCCGACATAGGCGTCGATCGGCGCCACCGTCCATTCGGCGGTCGACCGGATCGCCCGCTGGATCGCCCCGGTGGCCGTGCGCCGCGCCAGCGCCTCCTCTTCGGTCAGGCCCCGCCAGCGGCTTTCCGTCGCCAGGATGACCTGCTCCTTGCTGTCGGTGACCAACACCGCATCCGCGAACCCCGCCCAGCTCTCCTCGAACTGCTTCAGATCGACGCCGACGATGATCGCGCCGGCGAGCTCGCCCTGAACCTCGATCCGGCGCGAATAGTCGAAGGCGAAGGCCCCGGTCTCGCGCCGCGACACCGTGAACACCGTGTCCGGCGATCGCTGCGCGGCGACGAAGAACGGCTCGGCCTGCATGTCGGTGCCGAGCAGGCTGCGGTCGGTGGAGGCCACGACCCGCCCCCCGGCATCGAGAAGCATCAGCGAGGAGGCCCCGATCTCGTCGAGATACGAGATCAGCCGCTGGGTCGACTGGCTGTAATCCTGCGAGGTCAGGGCGCCGATCAGTGCCGGGTCGCGGCTGAGCAGAAGCGGCACCACCCCCGCCCGCTGCAGCGCGCTCATCAGGTTGCCGGAATAGAGCGCGAGGCGGACCTCCGCGCGGTTCCGGGTACTGTCCGTGAAGCGTTCGGTGAGGAGCGCATTCGTGATCCAGACGGTGCAGATCGCGATGGCGAAGAAGACCACGGCGCCGACGCGCAGAATCAGGCGGCGCCGCGCCTGCCGCTGGGCGATGATGTCGGTGACCTCAGTCATTGCCGCAGGCTACAGCTCGCCCCTGCCTCCAACAAGCTCAGGCGGCGCCGGCGAGGCCGGCGAACAGGGCCCGCCCGTCCGCCGGGCCGAGCGCCGGATCGGCGGCCCGCTCGGGATGCGGCATCATGCCGAGAACCCGGCCGTTCGGGCTCAGGATGCCGGCGATGTCGTGCAGCGATCCGTTCGGATTGTCGGCGTAGGTGAAGGCGACCAGACCCTCGCCGCGCAGGCGCGCGATCGTCTCCGGGTCGGCGGTGTAGTTGCCGTCGTGATGGGCGATCGGGATCTCGATGGCGGCGCCCTGCCCGTAGGCGGAGGTGAAGGCGCTGTCGCCGTTCGCCACCCGCAGCGACACCCGCCGGCAGATATACTTGATCCGCTGGTTGCGCATCAGGGCGCCGGGAAGAAGTCCGCTCTCGGTCAGGACCTGGAACCCGTTGCAGATGCCGAGCACGTATCCGCCCCGCTCCGCGTGCCGCGCGAGCGCCGCGCAGACCGGCGACCGCGCCGCGATCGCCCCGGAGCGCAGGTAGTCGCCGTAGGAGAAGCCGCCCGGCACGCCCACCACATCGATGCCGGCGGGCAGATCGGTCTCCTTGTGCCAGACCATCTCGGTCGCGAAGCCGGCGGCGCGGAACGCCACCGCAAGGTCGCGATCGCAGTTCGAGCCGGGAAAGACGAGGACCACGGCCTTCATCCCCCGCGCTCCCGCTCGATCCGGTCGAGTAGCTCCGGGGCGTCGCGCCAGGCGTCGAGGCGGTAGGGAACCTCCGCACCGAGATTGTGGAGCGCCGTGAAGCACACCCCGATCCCGCCGAAATCGGCGAAATGGCGCGGCGAATCGTCGATCAGAACATCCGCCGCGATGATCCCCTTGTCGCCGCAGAACACGATGTTCATCGTGTCGATGGCCGGAAAGTGCCGGTTCATCCAGGCGATCTTGTGCGCGCAGCTCGCCGGATATTCCATCGCCGCGGTCGCGACGAAGATCTCGTGCCGCCGGGCGAGCGCCCCGACCGCCTCGCTCGCGCCCTCGATCGGCTCGAGTTCGGCGAAGAAGAGCCCCTGGTGCATCTTGCCCTCGACCTGCGCCTCGATCTCCGCGGGCGCCAGGTCCTTCAACCGCCGGCCGGCGAGTTCGTCCTCCCTCCAGGAGTAACCGAGATCCGCGTAGAGCGCGGCCTTGGCGCTGTGGGTGTCGGCCAGGACCTCGTCCATGTCGATCGCCAGCCGCATCACGGCCACTCGATCCGGTAGCTCTCGATCACCGTGTTCGCGAGCAGCCTGTCGCACATCGCGCGCACCTCAACCTCGCCGGAGCCCGCCGCGAGATCGAGCTCGATCACCTTGCCCTGGCGCACGCCCTCGACGCCCGCGAAGCCCAGCGACCCGAGCGCATGGCGGATCGCCTCGCCTTGGGGGTCGAGAACGCCGTCCTTCAGCATCACGATCACCCGTGCCTTCATGGATCCCGCCCCGTCTCCGTCCGTGTCGAGAATGTCCGCCGCGCGGTCAGTCGATCAGTTGATCAGCGTCGGCTTCGCCGCATGGGTCACGTTCGAGGGCAGGACGCCCAGCCGACGCGCGACCTCGGTGTAGGCGTCGCTGAGCGAGCCCAGATCGCGGCGGAACACGTCCTTGTCGAGCTTCTGCCCCAACTCGATGTCCCAGAGCCGGCACGAATCCGGGCTGATCTCGTCGGCGACGATGAGCCTCTGGAAGTCGTTCTCCCAGACGCGGCCGACCTCGATCTTGAAGTCCACGAGCTTGATGCCGACGGCCAGCATCACGCCCGACATGAAATCGTTCACACGAAGCGCGAGCGCCACCATGTCGTCGAGATCCTGCTGCGTGGCCCAGCCGAAGGCCATGATGTGCTCCTCGCTGACCAACGGATCGCCGAGCTTGTCGTCCTTCAGGCAGAACTCGACAATCGGCCGCGGCAGGGCGGTCCCTTCCGCGAGGCCGAGGCGGGTGGACATCGACCCGGCGGCGAAGTTGCGCACGATCACCTCGAGCGGGATGATCTCCACCGAGCGGATCAGCTGCTCGCGCATGTTGAGCCGCTTGATGAAGTGCGTCGGCACGCCGATCTGCGCCAGCCCCCTCATGAAGAACTCCGACAGGCGGTTGTTCAGAACGCCCTTGCCCTCCACCCGCGCCTTCTTCTCGGCGTTGAAGGCGGTGGCGTCGTCCTTGAAATACTGCACCAGCGTGCCGGGCTCCGGGCCCTCGTAGAGGATCTTGGCCTTGCCCTCGTAGATCTTCTTGCGGCGTGCCATGTGGCGGGGTCCCTTCGGATGTCAGCGCCGCCTATATGGCAAACTGCCCGCGCTCACAAGAAGCCGCCCTTGAGCCGGGTGCCGCGTCGTCCCATCTCTGATATGCTATCTTGCCGTGGAATGCGGGGGGAGGATGCGATGACGATCTTCGAGGACAGGGAACGCGCCTTCGAGGCGGAATGGGTCCGCCAGGCGGAATTCGGCACCCGCCTGCGGGCCCGGCGCAACCGCCTTTTCGCCGAATGGGCGGTGGCCGAGGCCGGTCTCGAGGGCGCTTCGGCGGCCGAGCGGGTCAGGGAATACGTGAAGCTCGACTTCGCGACCGAGGGCGAGGCGGCGCTCCTCGACCGGGTCGCCGCCGATCTCGGGCGCACGCCCGACATGCTCCGCTCCGACCTCGCCCGGTTCGGCCGACAGGCGGAGGAGGAACTGCAGGCCTGATCCGCGGCGAGACAGCACGATCGGCGTTTGCGGGGCGGGCGCGACTGGCCTATGCCCCGCGTGAGCACATGAAAGGAACCTGCATGGCCGATGCGCTGAGCGAGCTTCTCGCCACCCGCGACTGGCTCCTGGCCGACGGGGCCACGGGCACCAACCTTTTCAACATGGGTCTCGGCTCGGGCGACAGCCCCGAGGTCTGGAACGTCGAGAAGCCCGAGACCATCCGCGCGCTCTATGCCGGCCCGATCGAGGCCGGCTCCGACATCTTCCTCACCAACACGTTCGGCGGCAATGCAGGCCGCCTGTCGCTGCACCGGATGCAGGACCGGGTGATCGAGCTGAACCGCGCCGGGGCCGAGATCGGCCGGGAGATGGCCGATCGCGCGGATCGCAAGGTGATCGTGGCGGGCTCGATGGGCCCGACCGGCGAGGTCATGGCGCCCTTGGGCGCGCTGACCCGCGAGCGCGCCGTGGAGATGTTCGAGGAACAGGCCGAGGGCCTGAAGGCGGGCGGCGTCGACGTCCTGTGGATCGAGACGATCTCGGCGCCGGAGGAATACCGCGCCGCCGCCGAGGCGGCGAGCCGCGTCGGCCTGCCCTGGTGCGGGACCATGTCCTTCGACACCGCGGGTCGCACGATGATGGGCACCACCTCCGCCGACATGACCAGGCTGGTCGGGAAGATGGACCCCGCGCCGGTGGCCTTCGGCGCCAATTGCGGCGTCGGCGCCTCCGATCTGCTGCGCACCGTCCTGGGCTTCGCCGAGGCCGGCGCGCCCCGCCCGGTGATCGCCAAGGGCAATGCCGGCATCCCGAAATACGTCGACGGCCACATCCATTACGACGGCACGCCCGAGGTGATGGCCGATTACGCCGTGCTCGCGCGCGATTGCGGCGCGCGGATCATCGGTGGCTGTTGCGGCACCACCCCCGCGCATCTCGTGGCGATGCGCGAGGCGCTGGAGACCCGACCGGCCGGAGACAGGCCGTCGCTCGCGGAGATCGAGGCGAAGCTCGGCGGCTTCTCCTCCGCCAATGACGGCACCGGCGAGGGCGCCGCCCCGAAGCGCGAGCGCCGCGGCCGCCGGCGCGGCTGATCCGCGGTCAGAACAGCGAGGGCTGCGCGTCCGTCCCCAGCGGCACCTCGATCGAAGAGGTCGCGCCGCAGCTGTGGCAGCGCGTCGGCAAGGCCGAGCCGCCTGCGCGCGAGGTCGAACTGCTTCGCGATCAGTTCGGCATGCACCCCCTCGCCGCGCATCCGGCGGCCCCACTCGGCCGAATAGAGCTCCCCGCCATGCATCTCCCGCAGGCGGGCGAGTACCTTCTCCTTCCGCCCCGGCGCATGGCGTTCGAGCCAGTCCCGGAAGAGCGTCGCCACCTCGAAGGGCAGCCGCAGCATGACCCAGCTCGCCGCGACCGCCCCCGCGTCCCGGGCCGAGGCCAGGATCGTCTCGATCTCGGCGTCGGTCAGTCCCGGCACCACCGGCGACACCATCACCCGCACCTCGATCCCCGCCGCGGCCAGCCGCTCGATGGCGCGGAGCCGCCGCGCCAGCGCGGGAACGCGCGGCTTCATCGTCCGGGCGAGCGCGGCGTCGAGCGTGGTCAAGCTGATCCCGACCCGCGCCAGCCCGGCCGCCGCCATCTCCGACAGGATGTCGATGTCGCACTCGACCATCGCGCCCTTGGTGGCGATCGAGCGGGACTGGCGGAACCGCTGCAGCACCTCGAGGATTCCGCGCATGATCCGCCAGTCCCGCTCGATCGGCTGGTAGGGATCGGTATTCGTGCCCAGCGCGATCACGTCCGGCCGGTAGCCCGCCGCGCGAAGCTGCCGCTCGAGGATCGCCGGCGCATCCGGCCGGGCGACGAGCCGCGTCTCGAAATCGAGCCCCGGCGAATGGCCGAGATAGGCGTGGCTCGGTCGCGCGAAGCAGTAGATACAGCCGTGCTCGCAGCCGCGGTAGGGATTGATCGACCTGTCGAAGCCGATATCGGGCGAGGTGTTCCACGCCAGGATCGTCCACGGCCGAGGCGGCGCCCGCGGGCCGCGCTTTGCTCGACGCGGTCGAGCACTTCCGCATCCCTCCGGGCCCGCTCCAGCTCGGAGCGAAGCTCGACGAGGGCATCCGCCTCCATCTTGTAGCGGGCGCTGCGGGCCATGGCCCGATCGAGGGCCTCCTCGGCTTCCGCGAGCTTTTCCTCGACTCCGTCATCGGCCCGCGCTCGGATGCGCCCCTCCAGTTCGTGGAGATCCTTTTCCTTTCCGGCCTTCTCCTCCGCGGCTTTGTCGCGCACGCTCCGCAGGCGTTTCAGATGCGCCTCGGCGAGCTTCAGGTCCGGCGAAGAATCCGCATCTCGCTCAGGTCGCTCTTTGCCGTCTCGAACTTCTCGGACCGCTCCTCGAGGCTGCGCGCGAGGTCGTTGCGGGCCGCCTCCTCGTCCTCTGGCGCCGGATCGTCCCTGCACGCCTCCGTCGCGACGCGCAGCTCTGTGCGCGCCTCTCCCGCGACCTGGTTGGCCGCGTTCAGCGCCCGGCCCTTTTTCTCGGACAGCGCGCGGGCCATTTCCAGATCCAACTCGGCCTGCTCGAGCTCTGCCTCGAGCCCGTCCACGTCCACCTGCTCGCCCGATGCACCCGTCTCGGGAACATCGTCGCCCGCGGGATCGACATCGAGAGCCTCCGAGAGCCGCGCGATGCGCTCCCTCAGTGTCTCTTGGCCTCGGGCACGATGGCCGCCACGGCGGAGCTCGTCGAGGCCTCGGTCGAGCGGGCCCGCGCAGCCTTCTGTACCGCCTCGCGGGCGGCGGGGAGATCCGCCGGGCCAAACGAAGAGAGCCGCGAGCCGAGTTCTGCGGCGAGCGCATCGGGAGCATCCCCCGCCACCGCCTCCGCCGCCGGGGAGAGCACGACGCAGCCGATGCCGGGCAGCGAGACGCGGGTCTCCTCCAGGATCGCCCGGGCCTCTCCCCCGACCAGCTCCTCCGTGCCGATCGAGGCGCGCCTGTCGCCCTCGTAGTCGAACCGGAAGCTCGCGGCCCCCGCCTCCCGACGCAGAACGGCGCTGGCGCGGCGGCGCTCCAACGTTTCCATACCTTCAAGGTCCTTCTCCGACAGCGGCGCCTCGCGGATCGCCTTTCGGGCTTTTGCCAGGTCCGACTCGAGCACCTCCGCCTGCTTCCGTCGCGTCTTCAGGCCCTTGAGCGTCTCCAGGCCGGACAGGCGATCAGCCTGCGTGCGCGTCTCGCGCAGGCGGCGCGCCAAGTCGTCGCGCTTCGCGATTGCGTGGCAGAGATTCTCTCCCGCCGCCGTGGCCTCCCCCTCGGCCCGCCTGAGAATCCTCCTCGGCCTCCGAGAGGTTGGTCTCGAGCGTGGCGATGCGCTGGTCACGGGCGGCGCGGCGCGCCCTCACCTCGTCGATGCGGGCGATGTCGTCGCGGACCTTGCCCGCCTCGAGTTCCATGAGCTTGTGCTCGCGCCCGGCCGTCTCGATCTCCGCGGCATGCTGCGTCGCGAGCCGCACATCCTCCTTGGCGCTGGCCAGGTTCTCCGCGCGGCGGGCCTCGTCCTGCGGGTCGAAAAGCCTTTCGAGCTCCTTCATGGGCCGGCGCTTGTCGGCCAATGCCTGCGAGAGATCCCGCACCAAGCCGCGCAGCCGCTCGCACTCGTCCGAGAGATCGGCGACTTCCGCCTCCTGAGCCCCCTAGGGGCCGCTTGCCTTCGGCTTGAGATTGGTCGTGACGAGCTTGTCGATCTCGGCCTGGCAGCGTCGCATGATCGCGTCCATGCGCCGCCCGCCGGTCACGGTGTCGATCTGACCTGCGACCGAGGACATGAGTTCCTGTCGCGCCTCCTTCAGGCGCTCCCGCTCCGCCTTCTCCTTCTGGCTTCCGCCTTGCGGGCCGAAGCCGGACGTGCCCTACCGGACCCAGAGCAGACCGGCCGGGCCGATCGCCCGGCTCTGGATGTTGGTCTTGATCCACTCCTCGGCCTCGCCCTCGAAACCGATCACGCAGCCGGAGGCGATTTCGGTCACCTTCGCCGTCTTGCGGTTGATGAAGCTCTTCTCCACGCGGTAGAGTTGGTTGTCGATCTCCAGTTCGGCGGCGACGCGCACCGCGCCGTCCGTATAGGGCTGGAGCGCCCTCACCTCCCCGCCGTCGTGGTGTAGCTTGTGAAGAAAAGCGCGTGGAGGGCGTCGAAGAAGGTCGACTTGCCGCTTTCGTTAGGGGCGCAGACCGTCCGAGAACGGGCCGAGACGGGCCTCCTGTCCGGCGAACTTGCGAACGTTCCCGATGCTGATGCTACGAAGCTTCATGACCCGGCCTCCTCTTGGGCGAACTGGAAGAGGCGCGCGAGCGCCATCCGGGATCCTTCTTGTGCTCGTCCGACAGGCCATCCGCCTCCCCACGGGCAAACAGCCCGTTCACCGCGGTGCGCAATGCGCCCGCATTGTCGATCTCTTCGAGATCCCCCGGCTCCTGCTCGATCTCCAGCTCGTCGAGATCGCTCTCGAAATGCATGAAATCGTCCGCGGCACCGGCCAGGGCGGCCGTGAGCGCTGCGCGCTCGGACAGCGTCGCCCGCCCCGAGGCGCGCAGCCTTACCAGGGCGTGGCTCCGGCCATCGGCTGGAAGCGCGGCGTCGAACAGCATGGCCGGATCGTCTCCGGGTCGGAGATCGATATCGAGGTCGCACCATTGGTAAATCCCGACATGGACCGGCGACACATCGGGGCTGGCCCCGCGCGCGGCGAGGTCGACGAGCAGGCACCCGGGACGGTCATGGCCCTTGAACCCGTCCAATTCAGGCGCACCGCTATACCAGGTCCGCGGGCCGATCCACATGCGCCCGTGCCAGTCGCCCAGAGCAAGATAATCGAGCCCCGCCCGATCGGCTCGGTCGGGCGGAATGACGGCAAGGCTGTCCTCGTCCGATCCGAAATCCTGAACGCCGCCATGCGCGAGACCAATCCTGGTCCGCTCCCCCGTCGCGACACCGTCCATCCACGCCGTCAGGTGGCGCCCCGGGGTCCCGCACCGTCGGCGGCGCGGGGAGGATGACTATCTCCTCGCCGATCCAGATCGGCTTCGGCTCCAGGGCGAGGATGACGTTCTCCGGACATTCCGCCCCGATCCGGTCCCACAGTTCCGTCGCGGCGAGACTGTCATGGTTCCCGGGCATCAGAACCCAGGTGATGTCAAACTCCGTCGCCATGGCCTGGAGGCCCTGCCGGATTGTCTTGGGAGGGGGCGTTTCGGCATCGAAGGTATCCCCGGCCAGCAGGGCGAGATCCGCCCCGAAGTTCCTGGCGGCCTCGGCAATGCGGCCGATGGAGGCCATGCGCGCGAGCCGCAGCTGTGCACGGGTATCCTCGTCGAAGCGAACGAATCGTGGCACGAATAAATTCCTCTCCCCTGGCCCGGGAGAGGAAGCTATGGCCGGTGAATCTTGGCCGAAAGCCGCTGTCGCGAAAAAATGATCGGGAGCAGGAACTTGTTGGCGTGGGATGAACCATAAGCATGCAAACAGACGGGATTTTTCCTCGAGCGTCCACCCGGAGGCCTACGATCTCGCCCGCTGAACTGGCCCCCGTTTCGCCCGGACACTCAGGCATAACCATGGAGGCTTAGGAATATCCCTGAGCACGTGCTTATGTCTGACTACGAGATCATTACCGATGGCGGCCGTTGGCGCCGGTGGGCGGCCGCAGAGAAGCTGCGGATCGTCGAGGAGACGCTGGAGGACGGCACCAGCATCTCTGTGGTAGCCCGCCGGAATGGCGTGGCGCCGAACCTTCTGTATCGTTGGCGAGGTCTGATGCTGGGTGGAGGAGCCGTGGCCGAGGATGACGAGACCATGACGAAGAAGATCGACGACGACCTGATCGACGAATTGCTGAAGGGCTGCGAGCGGCCGGAGGACCTGCTTGGCGACGGCGGTCTGATGCAAGGGCTCAAGAGAGCGTTGATGCAGCGGATGCTGGGAGCGGAACTGACGGATCACCTGGGCTACGAACCCGGTGAGACGCCCCCGCCGGTGCAGCCGAACCGGCGGAACGGCACCGGGCGCAAGACCGTGAAGGGCGAGACCGGAACTTTCGAGATCGACGTTCCGCGCGATCGGGATGGCAGCTTCGAGCCGCGCCTGATCGGCAAGGGCCAGACCCGGATCGACGGGCTCGATGACAAGATCGTCGCCATGTATGCGCGGGGGATGAGCGTGCGGGATATCCGCAGCCATCTCGAGGACCTCTACGGGATCGAAGTCTCCCCTGACCTGATCAGCCGCGTGACCGATGCGGTTCTCGACGAGGTGAAGGAATGGCGCTCGCGGGCGCTGGACGCCGTCTATCCCGTGGTGATCTTCGATGCGCTGAGGGTGAAGATCCGCGACAAGGACAGCCGGATCGTCAAGAGTTCGCCACGAGGCCGCCACCGGTCCGAGGCCCGTGGCGGACGCCGTCTACCTGGCCCTCGGTATCACCTCGGAAGGCACCCGGGAGGTTCTCGGTCTCTGGATCGCGGAGAACGAGGGCGCCAAGTTCTGGCTCGGCGTCATGAACGAGCTGCGCAACCGCGGGGTCCAGGACATCCTGATCGCCGTCGTGGACGGGCTGAAGGGCTTCCCCGAGGCGATCACCGCCGCCTTTCCCGAGACCACGGTGCAGACATGCATCGTGCATCTGGTCCGCCACTCCCTGAACTTCTGCTCCTGGAAGGATCGCAAGGCGGTGGCTGCCGGGCTCCGCGAGGTCTACGGCGCGGACACCGCCGAGACGGCCTGGGACGCGCTGTTCGCCGGGCAATCCTTCCACCGGAAGGATCGCTCGGTCCGGCTCACCCTTCGACGAGGAATGGGGCCGGCAGTATCCCTCCATCGCGCAGGCCTGGCGCCGCGCCTGGCAGGAGGTCATCCCGTTCTTCGCGTTCAGCCCCGAAATCCGCCGGGTGATCTACACCACGAACGCCGTGGAAAGCCTCAACCGGGTGATCCGGAAGGCGATCAAGACGCGCGGTTCGTTCCCCTCCGAAAAGGCCGCCGAGAAGCTGATCTACCTCGCCATCCGCGGCCACGAGAAAACCTCCCGGAACGTGCGGGGGTGGCTGACAGCGGTGAACCAGTTCGCCATAATGTTCGAGGATCGCTTCACCCCGATGAAGGGCTGAAAGCGGTCATCAAGGAATCGGGCCGGCGGCCAAATACACAGAGTCCCTGACACTCCCGCGACAATGGATCACCCTACATCGCCAGGGACACGCGCATCTTCGCAAGCCAACTCGGCCTGAAGCCCTGCTTCACGCCGGTGAAAAGCCCCGCAGAGCAATGGCATCTCGGAAGCGTTCGTAAAGACGCTGAAACGGGACTACGTCCATCTGACGCCGCTCCCGGATGCCGCCACCGTTCTCGGATTGATCGCCGGGGTGGTTCGAGGACTACAACGTTTCGTCACAACGCACACCTCTCTATGTATATGGTGGGAATATGTTTTCTTGCTGATCTGGTGGTCCCGCGGGGTGTTTGCGGTCGGTGCGGGCGCGGTACGCGAGGTCGCGGACCGCATCGGCGTTTAGATCGGACCGTGCGAACAGCCACGGTCCATCCGGAAGCGGGTGCCGCGCGTCGATCTTCCCGCGGTCGGCGGCGTGCCTCAGGGTCTTCGCCGCGACGCCGACCAGGGCGGCGGCTTGGGTCAGGTTGAGCCATGGGCCTTGGCCGTCCTCTGCAAGACGGTGAACGGGAATGCGATAGCTCGACCGCAGCGCGGTGACCCGCTCGCGGGTCCATCGGTTGCCGTTGCCGGTCTTCAGGCCGTTGCGGTTCAGCAGGCCGGCGATGACGTCGTCCTTGGCGATGAGGGCCAGTGTGCGGACCGCATCGACGACGGTGTCGGGTGTGGCGTTGCGCTGTCTCCTCCGGCGCTTGGGAAGCCGATGCTCCGTATGGGCGCCGCCCATCCAGTGGAGCGTCAGCACGATCTCCGCCGCGTCACTGTCGATATCGGCGACGGCCTCGTGGATGACGGTGCGCACGATCCGCTTGCGCAGCCGCGCATCCGTGCCCGGGGCGGACCAGACCGCCTGGAGGTCGTCTGCGAGCGCGTCGAAGGACAGCGTGGCAGGTGTCGACGTCGCGGCTGCCTGATCGTGCTCCGCGATCCGTGCCTCGATCTCGGCGACGCGCTCGAGAGCCCGGTTCCAGCGCTGTTCCAGCTCGCCCGTGACGAGGCGGTTCTCCGGATCGGCGGCATCGTACTGGCGGAAGGCGCGGCCGGCTGCGTATCGGGCCGCCTCCAGGTCGCGGCAGAGCGCTTCACGGGCCTCGTCGCGTCGCGCCGCCACCTGCTCCTCCGCGTCCTTGGCGGCCTGGATCGCGGCGGGCTGCACGACGGCGAGCAGTGCCGCCGCGACCGTGTCGTCAACTCGTAATCCGCCGAACGCGATGCAGGACGGCTCGCCGTAGTCCATCCGCCCACGCACGCAACTGTAGCGGGGGATGTCGTGCTTGGTGCCGGTGTACTGGACGGTCAGCTTCCGCCCGCATCGCCGACACCGCAGGATGCCCGCCAGCAGTGCAGACCCCTTCTTCGGCGCGCCGCGGCTGCTGGCTGTCGAGGCGTTGTCGCTCACCATTTTCCGGATCGCCTCCGCGCGGTCCCAGTCGACATAACCTTCGTGCGCCCCGGGTTTGAGCGCCAGCCATTCCGCGCGCGGCCTGCGCCGCGGGCGCGCCTTGGCGCCCGCGCCATCGTACTGGATCGACACGCCGGTGCGGCCATAGGCGTAGGCGCCGCCATAGGCCGGGTTGTCGATGAACGCGCGCAGCGTCGCATAATGCGGGCGGCGCCACGTGACGGGACCGCCGTTCACCCGCGTCGGCAGTTCGAGCTCATGCTCGAGGAACCACAACAGGGCTTGGCGCACGCTGCCCAACTCGGCGATCTTGTCGATCGCGAGCCGGATCGCCTCCTGCACGCGGCGATCGGGGTCCTTCTCAAGCCGACCCTCGACCTTCACGAAGCCCACAGGCGCGGCAACGAGGAGCTCGCCCCGCCGCGCCTTCTCGTGAGCCGAGCGGACAGGGACCGCTGCCGGAGGAGGTCGAGCTCGTACTCGTTCAGGCTGCCCTTGAGCCCAAGCAGCAGCCGGTCGTTGCCCTGTCGCGGCGCGTAGACTGCCTCCTGGTCGATCAGGAGCGTATCGACCACTCGGCACATCTCGACCAGCTGCTGCCAGTCACGGCTGTTGCGGGCGAAGCGCGAGACCTCCCGCGCTGCGACGGCGCCGACCTTGCCCAGGCAGACCTCGGCCACCATCCGCTCGAACCCGGCCCGCGCCGTTCCGCCCGCCGCAGAGAGGCCGAGATCCTCGTCGATGACGTCGATCTTCGACCAGCCGAGCGCCACCAGCCTGTCGCGCATGGCATGTTGCAGCACGCGGCTCTCGCCGTTGTGCTGCACCCGATGCGCGGAGGACTGGCGGACGTACAGGATTGCCTTGCGAGCGCGGTGCCGTGCGCCGATCCGATCGGAGCCGCCCTCAGACGCGTTCATCGTCGCCCTCCGGACCGGCGACTTCGTCGCGCACATGTGCGAGCAGCATCAGGGTTATCGTTGCACAGGCCTGTCAGTTTTTCCACGGGCATGTAGCGGCGGCTGACGGCCCACTCATCGTTTTGCTCCAGCATGAGCGCGCCGACGAGGCGAACGACGGCCTCGCGGTTGGGGAAGATGCCGACGACGTTGGTGCGCCGCTTGATCTCCTTGTTGACGCGCTCCAGCGGGTTGGTGCTGTGCAACTTCGAGCGCAGGCTCTCGTCGAA
>CAWHJL010000011.1:0-81679 GCA_963829665.1 uncultured Alphaproteobacteria bacterium
TTTGCCCGCCGCATCGCCCGACGTCGGAGACGCCCGGCAGCTGCAGCTTCCTTGCGCGCCGAAACGCTCTGCCGCAACAAACTTGGCGGGCGGCGCGGTTCCGGGGGATAGTGTCGGGGAATCGGCCCCCCGCCGGATTCGCCGGGGGCCGGGAGGAGGACCCATATGTGCCAGATCTACGCCGGGCAGGACCCGCACCTCTATGTCAGCACCACGCGCAGCCTGCGCCTCAACGGCCAGAGCACCAGCATCCGGCTCGAGAACGTCTTCTGGTCCGTGCTGGAACGGATGGCGCGGGAAGAGGGCGCCACCCTTCCCGGCTTCATCGCCACCCTCCACGAAGAGGTCTGGGCGAGCCGCGGCGCGCCGATGAACTTCACGTCGATCCTGCGCTCGGCCTGCATCCTGTTCCTGGAGAGCGGCAGAGCGGGCCGGACATCCGGGGCCAGCGCCGCGGCGTGAGCGAATCCGACCAAAGTCGGAGCGGCCCGGCGGCCCGGTAGTAACCGGGTACCACCATCCCCGGCCCGGTCCGTGCACACTGGCGGTCTCGACACGTCGCGCCGGCACGGAGACCACATGGCGAAGGCAATCCACAGCATGATCCGCGTCCTCGACGAGGAGCGGTCGATCCGGTTCTATCGCACGGCCTTCGGGCTGGAGATCGCGGACCGCCTCGATTTCGACGATTTCACCCTCGTCTATCTCAGCAACGCCGAATCGGATTTCGAGCTCGAGCTGACGGTGAACAAGGGGCGCAGCGAGCCCTACGATCTCGGCGACGGCTACGGCCATCTGGCGGTCTCCGTCGCCAATCTTCACGGCGAGCACGACCGGCTGACGAAGGCGGGCCTCGAGCCGCGCAAGATCGTCGATTTCGCGCCGGGCGGCGAGCTCGTCGCCCGCTTCTTCTTCATCGCCGATCCCGACGGCTACCAGATCGAGGTTCTGGAGCGCTCGGGCCGCTTCAAGTGAGGCCCGCGGCCGGGCCCGCGCGCCCGGCCCGGCCCAGCCAGAGGGAGGACCCCCCACATGACCACACTCACCCGACGCCCCCGGGACATGACCCGGCGGCAGCTTCTGCAGGGGGCGACCGCCATCGGCGCCTTCGTCTGCGGCGCGGGCTACGTCGCCGGGCGCGACGCCGCCTGGGCGACGGAGATGCGCGCGCTCGAACCGCAGAGCTTCGCCACCCTCGTGCAGTTGGCGCGCGACATCTATCCCCACGACAAGGTCGCCGACCGCTTCTACGCCACCGCCGTCAAGGGCTACGATACCCAGGAGCTTGCGGAGCGCGCCGAGGCGGGAATCGAGGAGCTCGACGCGCGCGCCCGCGACATGACGGGCGGGGACTATCTCCGGATCGGCTGGGAATCCGACCGCGTCGAGGTGCTCCGGTCGCTGCAGGACACCGACTTCTTCCAGGAGATCCGCGGCGGGCTCGTCACCGGCCTCTACAACCAGAAAGAACTCTGGCCGATCTTCGGCTACGAGGGCGAGTCCTATTCCAAGGGCGGATATATCGACCGCGGCTTCGACGACATTTCCTGGATTTGACCCCGCAAGACGGGAGGGACACCCATGTCAGCACCCTTTGAACTCAAGGACGACAGCGTCGTCGTCATCGTCGGCACCGGCGCCGGCGGCGGCGTCCTCGCCAACGAACTCGCCCAGAAAGGCATTTCCGTGGTCGCGCTGGAGGCCGGCGGCCGCTACCTGCCCGAGGATTACGTCAACGACGAATGGGAGAGCTTCGGCCAGCTCGCCTGGACCGACGCCCGCACCACCTCCGGCGACTGGCGCGTCAGCCGCGACTTCGCCAATCTTCCCGCCTGGATCGTGAAGGCCGTGGGCGGCACCTCGATCCACTGGGCCGGCGCCTCCCTGCGCTTCCAGCCGCACGAGTGGAAGGCCAAGACGACCTATGGCGAGGTCGCGGGCGCCAATCTCCTCGACTGGCCGATCGACGGCGACGAGATGGCGCCCTGGTACGACAAGGCCGAGGACAAGCTGAAAGTCACCCGCACCGGCGGCCGCGCCGGCCTGCCCGGCAACAACAACTTCAAGGTCTTCGAGGCCGGGGCCCGGAAGGTCGGCTACCGGAACGTCGATACCGGACACATGGCGATCAATTCCGACTGGCACGACGACCGGCCGCCCTGCCAGCAGACAGGGTTCTGCTTCCAGGGCTGCAAGTGGGGGGCCAAGTGGTCCTCGGCCTATACCGACATCCCCGCGGGCGAGGCCACCGGCAATCTCGAGGTCCGGCCCAACTCCCACGTCCTGCGCATCGAGCACGGCGCGGACGGGCGCGCCGACGGCGTCGTCTACATGGACGGCGAGGGGAACGAGCAGAAGCAGATGGCCCGCGTCGTCTGCGTCGCCGGCAACTCGATCGAGAGCCCGCGTCTGCTCCTCAACTCGACCTCGTCGATGTTTCCCGACGGGATCGCCAATTCCTCCGGGCAGGTGGGCCGCAACTACATGCGCCACCTGACGGGGTCGGTCTACGGCATCTTCGACAAGCCGGTGCGCATGTGGCGCGGCACCACGATGGCCGGGGTGATCACCGACGAGGCCCATCACGACCCCGCGCGCGGCTTCTCCGGCGGCTTCGAGTTCGAGACCCTCTCGCTCGGCCTGCCCTTCATGGCCGCCTTCCTCGATCCCGGCGCCTGGGGGCGCGAATTCACCACCGCCCTCGACCATTACGAGAACATGGCGGGCATGTGGATCGTCGGCGAGGACATGCCGCAGTCCGACAACCGCGTGTCCCTCGACCCCGAGGTCACCGACGATTTCGGCATGCCGGTCGCCCATGTGAACTACTCCGATCACGCCAACGACCGGGCGATGCGCGACTATGCCTATCGCAAGGGCGCCGAGATCTACGATGCGGTCGGCGCCACGCGCACCCTGCCGACGCCGCCCTATCCCTCGACCCACAATCTCGGCACCAACCGGATGTCCGAGAACCCGCAGGACGGAGTGGTCGACAAGTGGGGCCGGACGCATGACGTGCCCAACCTCTACATCTCCGACGGCTCCCAGTTCACCACCGGCGCCGCCGAGAATCCCACCCTCACCATCGTCGCCCTGGCGATCCGGCAGGCCGACCACCTGGCCGGGCAGCTCGCCCGCGCCGAGCACTGAGCGATCCCCCGCCCGCCCCGGGCGGGGACACCTTGCTGAAGCGTAAAGACCGCCCGCGAAACCGGGCCTTACCTCCATGGCGCGTCTCTCGGCGCCATGGCTACGACCGAGACGCTCCCCCGCCCGCCCTGCCCCTGGACCTATCCGGGCGCCCCGCTCTCCTGCGGCGCGCTCGACGCCCCCACCACCTACCGCGTCCGATACGAACCCCGGCCGGACCGGCCCGACACGTATTCCCGCATCTGCATCGAGGTTCTGGGCGGCACCTATCCGGGCAAGGTGCAGAGCCTGCCGACCTGCGCGGAGCACGACGCCGCCGTCGAGAGCGCCTTCGCCCTGCTCGGCACGCCGGCCGCGCTCCATGGCGGCTGGATCGGACTCCACGCGGCACCTGCCGGGGGAGCGGTCGGCCCGATCTGGCTTCTGTCCGCGCCCGGCGCGGCGGGCGCCGGCATCTTCCGAACCCCCGTCCTTCCGGTCCCGGCCGGGTCCGCCCATCTGCCGGCGGGCGCCTCGGGCGACACCGCGCAGCACCAGCCCCCCGCGACGGGCGGTACGATCGGTACCGCGGGGCCGCAGCCGCACATTCCCGCGATCTCCCTCCCCGCCGGCGGCGCCGGTCTCGCGCTCGCGCTCCTCGCCTTGGCGCTCTGCCGCGGCTTCGCGCGCCGGCGGGGATCTCAGCTTCCGGCCTGCGCCTCCAGCCGCTCGACCACGTCGCGGGTCAGGCGCTGCAGATCCTCGGCCATCGCCAGATAGGGGCAGGGCTCCGCCAGCCGCTCCTTCACGGCCCCCATGGTGAACCCGTTCGCCGCCTCGAGCGCACCGAGCTCGTCCCAGGTCACCGGCACCGCCACCGGCGCCCCCTCTCGCGCGCGCAGGGAATAGGGCGCGATGGCGGTCGCCCCGCGCTCGTTGCGGAGCCAGTCGACGAAGATCCGCCCTTCGCGCTTCCGCTTCGACATGGTGGCGATGAACCGGCCCGGCTCTGCCTCGGCCATCACATGCGCCAGGGTCTTCGAAAACGTCTTCACGAGATTCCAGTCGTGGTCGCGCCGGAGCGGCACCCAGACATGGACCCCCTTCCCCCCTGTCACCAGCGCCCCCGAGGCCAGCCCCAGATCCGCGAGGCGGTCGCGCAGATCGACCGCTGCCGAGCGCACGTCCCCCCAGCCGAGCCCGGCATCGGGATCGAGGTCGAAGATCATCCGGTCGGGCCGCTCCGGCCGGTCGATCCGGCTGCCCCAGACATGGAACTCGATGGTGCCCATCTGCGCGGCGGCGACGAAGCTCTCGGCCCGAGTTGCATACATGTAGGTCGCCGTCCCGCCGTCCGATTCCTCCAGCTCGATCTCCCGGATCGCATCGGGAAACCCTTTCGTGGCGTGTTTCTGGAAGAAGGTCTCGCCGCCGATCCCCTTCGGCGCGCGGACCAGCGACAGCGGCCGGTGGCCGGCGATCTCCGCCATCCGCTCGCCCGCCCGCTCGTAGTGCCGCGCCACGTCGAGCTTGGTGCAGCCCGAATCGGGGAACACCTCCCGGTCGGGCGAGGTGATCTCGATACCCGCCACGTCGTGGTCCTCCCCCTGCTGCGCCCCGGCGTCCTTGCCGGCGGCATCCGGCGTCTCGAGCGAGACCCGGTCGGCCGCCTTGTCCTCCCGGATTCCCTGATAGGCGCCGTGCCGCACGTATCCGTCCGCGGTGAACTCGGTGAACTCGACCTCGATCACCGTCTCCGGCGTCACCCAGACGGCGTCCCGCGCCACGTCCGGCGGCGCATCGACGAAGGGCGCGGTCTTGCGCCGGCGGAATCCCGTCGACAGCCGGTCGAAATCCTCTTCCGCGTAGCCCGTCCCCACCCGGCCGCGATAGCGTAGCCCGTCCGGCCCGTATTCGCCCACGAGCAGCGACGAGAACGGCCGGTTCTTGTCGGACGGCGAATAGCCCCCCACCACGAATTCCTGCCGCCTGGTGCATTTCACCTTGCGCCAGGCCCTTGTGCGGGCGGCCTTGTAGGCCGCGTCCCGCTTCTTCGACACGATCCCCTCGGCCCCGTCTCGGCAGGCCGCGGCAAAGACCTCCGCCCCCTGCCCGACCACCTGGTCCGAGAGCCTGAGCGGCCCCTCCGCCGGCACGTCTCGGAACAGGCGCTCCAGCCGCTCGCGGCGCTCCGATTGCGGCAGGCCCGTCAGGTCCTCGCCGTCGATCTCCAGCGCGTCGAAGACGAAGAAGACCAGATCGCCGCCCTCCTTCAGCGCCCGCTGCAGCGAGGAGAAGGCCGAGCCGCGAATCCTCGCCGCCATCACCTCGCCGTCGAGCAGCGCGGCGTCGCAGGGCAGCGGATCGAAGGCGCCGGCGAGCGCCGCGAACTTCTCCGTCCAGTCCTTGCCGTTCCGCGTCCACATGGTGACGCCGCCCTTGCCTATCGCCGCGAGCGCCCGGTAGCCGTCGAACTTCGTCTCGTGCACCCAGCCGGCGCCGGCCGGCGCCTCCTCGACAAGCGTGGCAAGCTGCGGCTTGCGGAATTCCGGCGCCTTCCGCGACCGCTCCGGCGCGGTGCCGCGCGCCTCCGCGGCGGCGATCTCCTCCATGCTCCGCCCGGTCGCGACCGAGGTGTCGAAGCCCGCCGTCAGGGCGTCGGCGTCGGCGTCGTCGCCGGCATGGTCGTCCTTCTCCTTCACCAGCAGCCACGCGCCGTCGCCTCCCTTCGCGAAGCGGATCAGCGCCCAGCCGCCCCGCATCCGCTCGCCGGCTACGTCCATCTTCAGGTTGCCCTTCTCGAGCATCTCCGCCACGTCGCCGCGCGGCGTCCAGGTGCCGCGGTCCCACAGCATCACCGTGCCGCCGCCATATTCCCTCTCGGGGATCGTGCCCTCGAAATCGCCGTAATCGAGCGGATGGTCCTCGGTCCGCTGCGCCAGCCGCTTCTCGCCGGTGACCGGCGCCGGGCCCTTCGGGACCGCCCAGGAAAGCAGCACCCCGTCCGATTCGAGCCGGAGGTCGTAATGCAGCGACGAGGCGTCGTGCTTCTGGATCGAGAACCAGAGCCCCTCGCCGCGGGGCGCGCCGGCCTCGCCCCGCGGCTCGGAGGTCTTCCCGAAGTCGCGCCGCGCGTTGTAATCCTTCAGCCGGTCCGCCATCACGAGGCCTTCTTCTTCCTCTTCTTCCCGCCGGAGCCCTTCGACCCCTTCGCGTCGGTCTTGCCCGACCCGCCTTCGCTCTTGGCGAGGCTCTTCTTCAGCGCGCCCATCAGGTCGACCACGTTCTCGCCCTCGGCCGCGTCCTGCCCGCCGATCTCCGCGACATCGGCGCTCTCGTCCTCGCGCTTGGCCGCGATGAGTTCCATGACGGCGCGGTAATAGCTGTCGGAATAGGCCCCGGCGTCGAAGGGCCTGGTCTTCTTTCCGATCAGCTCCCGCGCGAGATCGAGCATCTCCTCGTCCGCCGCCTCGTCGGCGATCTCCGAGAACATCGGCGCGGCGTCGCGGATCTCGTCCTCGTAGCGCAGCGTCTCGAGCAGGAGCCCGTCGCCGCAGGGCCGGATCGCGGCCAGATGCTCCTTGCCCCGCAGCGTGATCTGGCAGAGCGCCGCCTTCTTCTCCGCCCGGAGCGCGTCGCGCACCACGCGGTAGGCGTCCTCGGCCAGATCGTCGCTGGGCACCACGTAGTAGGGGCGGTCGTAGTAGAGCGGCGCGATCTCGTCCTGGCCCACGAATTGCAACAGCTCGAGGCGCTTCGATGTCTCGATCTTCAGTTCGTCGAGCTCCTCGGGATCGATCAGCAGGTACTCTCCGTCGCCGGTCTCGTAGCCCTTCACGATCTCGTCCCTCTCGACCGGCCCGATCCCCTTCACGGTCTTCTCGTAATGCACCCGCTTGCCGGAGGGCTGGTGAATCTGGCGGAACGAGACCCGCGGGCCGGATGTCGTCGCGGCGTAGATCTCGACCGGGATCGAGACGAGCGAAAGCCTGATCTGCCCTGTCCAGACGGCGCGCGGGGCCATGGCAAACCTCCTGTGGTCTGCCTCACAACGATAGTGCACGGACGCCCCGCGCCCAGCGCACATGACCTGCGCGAGATGGCGGCTAGGTGGCCTCGCAACACAGGCGACACCGACTCGAAGGAGACACCGATGACCGGTCTCGACGACTTCCCGATCACCCGGAAATGGCCTGCCGACGACCCGGGCGTGATTCAGCTCTATTCCTACCCGACGCCGAACGGGGTGAAGGCGTCGATCATGCTCGAGGAGGTCGGCCTGCCCTACGAGCCCCATCTCGTGCCGCTCGACGATGAAAACGTGAAAAGCGAGGCGTTCCTCTCGCTCAGCCCCAACAACAAGATCCCCGCCATGATCGACCCCGACGGGCCGGACGGCGCGCCGATCGGCCTCTGGGAGAGCCACACGATCCTGACCTACCTGTCGGAGAAGACCGGCAGGTTCGGCGGCGAAGGCCGCGCGCGCTGGGAGGTCCAGAAATGGCTCTCCTGGCAGGTCGCCCATCTCGGGCCGATGTTCGGGCAGATGGGCCATTTCGTGAAGCTCGGCGGCAAGGACGTGGCCGATCCCTATCCGCGCGAGCGCTATATCGGCGAGGCGAAGCGGCTCCTCGGCGTGATCGACCGCCGGCTCGACGGCCGCGACTGGGTCGTGGATGACTTCTCCATCGCCGACATCGCCATCGCCCCCTGGCTGAACGCGCTCGATTTCTACGGGGCGAAGGATCTCGTCGGCTGGACCGACCACGCCAACACCACGGCCTATCTGGAGCGCTTCTACGAGCGTTCAGCGGTGCGGAAGGGCAAGTCCATTCCCGATCCGGAGGGCCCGGCCGCCTGACCGCCAGGCGGAACAGAAGCAGCGAACGCGCCGTTCCCGCTCAAGATCCGGTGAAGAGTGGAGAGGTGACGATGAAAGCCCTGACGACGAGCGCGATCCTGCTGTCCCTGTCGATCTCCGGAGCCGCTGCGCAGGAGCAGAGCGGCGGCGGCGGCGGCGACGCACCCGCGAGCGCGACCGTCCTGCAAACCGCCAGGAGCCAGATGATCCCCGGCCGCGCCTTCGAGGGCGCCACTCTCTACCGGGTCGGCAAAGAGGGCCGGGCAGGCTGGACCAGCACGACGATCTTCGAGACCCTTGGCGAGGACTGGACGGAGATCGGCCAGGTCGCCGACCTCGTGATCGCGCAGGACAGTTCCTATGCCGGCATCGAGGCCGAGCTCGACGGCCGCCGCGTCTTCCTGTCCGTCGACGACCTGGCGCTGGTACGGCTCAACGGCACCGAGGTCGCCTATGTCACGAAGCTCGGACCAGAGGCGCTCGGCGCGCTGCCCGATCTCGGGCAGGATCCCTGGAAATAGCCCCGCCGGGTCTCAGGACCCGACGAGCCCCTTCGTTCCCATCTCGATGAATTTCCGCCGCCTGGCGAGGCGCAGGGCGTCCGCGTCCATCTCCTCGAGCTCGCCCAGCATCTTGCCGATCTCCGTGCCGACGCGGCCGATCGCCTCCTTCGGGGCGCGCTGCGCGCCGCCGACGGGTTCGGGAATGATCCGGTCGATCACGCCGAGCTTCTGCAGATCCTGCGCCGTCAGCCGCAGCGCCTCGGCCGCCTCGCGCATCTTCTCGGCATCCTTCCACAGGATCGAGGCGCAGCCCTCGGGCGAGATCACCGAATAGACGGCATGTTCGAGCATCGCCACCCGGTTCGCCGTGGCGAAGCCCACCGCCCCACCGGAGCCGCCCTCGCCGATCACCACCGTCACCATCGGCACGCCGAGCTGCAGGCAGCGCTGGGTCGACCGGGCGATCGCCTCCGACTGGCCGCGCTCCTCCGCGCCCTTGCCGGGATAGGCGCCGGGCGTGTCGACGAGGCTCACCACCGGCAGGCCGAACCGGTCGGCGAGATCCATGAGCCGGATCGCCTTGCGGTAGCCCTCGGGCCGCGCCATGCCGAAATTGTGCTCCAGCCGGGACTTGGTGTCCTTGCCCTTCTCGTGGCCGATCACGACCATCGCGCGCCCCTCGAGCCGGGCGAGCCCGCCCATCACCGCGCGGTCGTTGGCGAAGTTGCGGTCTCCGGCCAGCGGCGTGAACTCGGTGAAGAGCTCGGCGATGTAGTCGCTGCAATGGGGCCGTTCGGGATGACGCGCCACCTGGCATTTCTGCCAGGGGGTGAGCGCCTTGTAGAGGCTCTTCAGCCGGGTCTTGGCCTTCTCGTCCAGCGCCTTGGCCTGGTCGGACACGTCGCGGTCCGATTCGGCCATCGCCCGGAGCTCCTCGGCCTTGCCCTCGAGATCGGCGAGCTGCTTCTCGAAATCGAGATATTGCGTCATCGAAGACCTCCCTGGCCCATGCCCGACCCACTAGGGCCGGCATCGCACGAGTTCAAGGCGCGAAGGTCAGTTCGATCCGGCTGCCCGCCGCGTCGCTCTCGACCGAGAGATCGGCGTCGATCCGCTCGATGAGCTGGCGCGCGATCCGCCCGCCGAGGCTTTCGCCGCTCGGCCAGTCCGCCGGGTCGAACCCGTCGCCGTCGTCGGTGACGAGCAGGCGCACCCGCCCCGCTCTCTCCTCGACCTCCTGCAGGCTGACGCAGACGCTGCCGCCGCGGCTCTCGCCGAATCCGTGCCGGAAGGCGTTGGTCATGAGTTCCGAGAGCAGCAGGCCCACCGGCGCGGCATCCTCGAACCGCGTCGTCACCGAGGCGCAGTCGATGTTCAGGATCACCGTCGGCCGGCCGTCGAGACCATGCACCGCGGTCGCCACCCGGCTCAGATAGGCGCCGAGATCGATCCGGTTCTCGCGCCGCCTGTCGTCGCTGACGACGAATTCGTCGTAGAGCAGGCTGAGGCTCTCCACCCGGCGCACGAGGATGTCGATGACCTCGTCCGGCCGGCGGTTGCGCATCTCCAGCCGCACCAGCGACAGGATCATGGCGAGGTGGTTCTTCACGCGATGCTGGAGTTCGGTGAGCTGCGCGTCGAGATCGGCGGCCCGCTCGGCGTGGCCCGGGGGCTGAGTCCGCTCGATCTGCACCCCGATGAAATAGAGGATCTGCCCGCTCTCGTCGTCCTTGAGCGGCGCCACCATCAGCCGGTTGACGAAGGTGGTCCCGTCCGCGCGGTAGTTCAGGATGTCGACCGTGACCTCCCGCCCCTCGGAGATCGCCTCGCGAAGCGCGGCGCGATCCGCGTCGGCCGTCTTCTCGCCCTGAAGAAAGCGGCAGTTGCGCCCGACCACGGCCTCCGGGCTGTAGCCCGTGGTCTCCGTGAACGCCTTGTTCGCATAGACGATCGGGCAATCCTCGCGGCGCGGATCGGCCAGGACCATCGACAGGGGAAAGTTGTAGAGCGTCCGCCGGGAGATCTCTTCGGGTAGATCGCGGGGAATCTCCCGGGCTACGGTAGGCGCGGCGGCCTCGTCCCTGTGCACCGTCCCTCTCCCTTCGCCATCGCCCTGGAGGCGACATTGGCAGGCGCCGCGCGAAGGTCAAGAAGCCTGTATCATCTCCGCCTGCCGGACGATCACTTCCGCCTGCCGGACGGAGGCGAGGTCCACCAGCCGGCCCTTGTAGACGGCCGCGCCCTGCCCCGTGCGCGTGGCCTCTTCCATCGCCGCGAGGATCTCCCGCGCCTCGCTCACCGCCGCCTCGGTCGGCGTGAAGACGGCGTTGGCGAGCGCCACCTGCTTCGGGTGGATCGCCCATTTGCCGACCATGCCGAGCGTCGCGGACCGCAGCGCCTGCGCCCGGAACCCCTCCTCGTCCGAGAAATCGCCGAACGGCCCGTCCACCGGCAGCACCCCGTGCGTGCGGCAGGCGGCGACGATCGCCGTCTGCACCCAGTGCCACGGGTCGCCCCAGTATTTCCGGCCCTCGTGGAGCATGTAATACTGCTCCTGTGTGCCGCCGATGCCGGTCGTCGCCATGCCCATCGAGGCCGCGTAATCCGCCGCGCCGAGGCTCATCGCCTGCAGCCGCGGCGTCGCGGCCGCGATCTCGTTCACATGCGCCAGCCCCGCCGCCGTCTCGATGATGACCTCGAAGGCGATGGGCTTCGTGCGCCCCTTCGCCGCCTCCACCGCCGTCACCAGCGCATCCACCGCATAGAGATCGGCGGCGTTGCCGACCTTGGGGATCATGATCTGGTCCAGCCGGTCGGAGGCGGTCTCCAGCAGATCCACCACGTCGCGGTACCAGTAGGGCGTGTCGAGCCCGTTGATCCTGACCGAGAGATGCTTGCTGCCCCAGTCCACGTCGCCGATCGCCTGCGCGATGTTGCGGCGCGCCTCGGCCTTGTCGTCGGGCGCCACGCTGTCCTCGAGATCGAGATTGATCACGTCGGCCTCGGAGCCGGCCATCTTCTCGAAGATCGACGGCCGCGATCCCGGCCCGAAAAGCTGGCAGCGGTTCGGACGGGCGGGCGGCGTCGGCTGGATCTTGAAGGACATGGAACCTCGCAACGATGTTTCTTCTGCGCCGCGGCGAGCGATAGATAGTTTCCACCGGCTTCGCAACAGGTCCGGCCCGAACCCTGTCCGCGGGCAGGGACGCCGCCGCTTGACCGGGCGGCGATCCTGACCCACACCGGCGGGCGATGAGCTGAAAGGAGCGCGCGCCCCATGTCCCGCATCGTCTACGTCAACGGCGCGTTCCTCCCCGAGGAGGAGGCGAGCGTCTCGATCTTCGACCGCGGCTTCCTCTTCGCCGACGGCGTCTACGAGGTGACCAGCGTGCTCGACGGGCGCCTGATCGACTTCGACGGCCATGCCGCCCGGCTCGAACGGTCGCTGGGCGAGCTCGACATGCCGATGCCGCTCTCCCGCGAGGCGCTTCTCGAGATCCACCGCCGCCTCGTCGCCGAGAACGGGATCGGGGACGGGCTCGTCTACCTGCAGGTCACCCGCGGCGCCGCCGACCGCGACTTCACCTATCCCGATCCCGACACGCCGCAGACCGTGGTGCTGTTCACGCAGTCGAAGCCCGGCCTCGCCGACACGCCCCAGGCGCAGACCGGGATCAGGGTCGTCACCCTGCCCGATCTCCGCTGGGGGCGGCGCGACATCAAGACGGTGCAGCTTCTCTATCCCTCGATGGGCAAGATGGCCGCCAGGGCCGAGGGGGCCGACGATGCCTGGATGGTCGAGGAGGGCTGCGTCACCGAAGGCACCTCCAACAACGCCTATATCGTCGTCGGCGGCACCATCGTCACCCGCAATCTCGGCCCCGAGATCCTGCACGGCATCACCCGCGCCGCGGTCCTGCGCTTCGCCCGCGAGGCGCAGATGAAGGTCGAGGAGCGCGCCTTCACGGTGGACGAGGCGAAACGGGCCGACGAGGCCTTCGTCACCTCCGCCTCCGCCTTCGTGATGCCGGTGGTGGAGATCGACGGCACCGCCCTCGGCGACGGCAGGCCGGGCCCCGTCGCGGCCCGTCTGCGCGAGATCTACATCGAGGAGAGCCGCAAGAGCGGCCTCTGAGGGCTCGGCACTTCCGATTGACCGAATCGGCCGTTGCGCGTATTTTGTTAACCATTTCGCAACGTCCATTTCGGTGCCGATATGATTGTCTCCATCAGGGCGGTCCTCGCGGCCGTCATCCTCGTCGTCCTGTCCGGCCTGTCCGTCACCGCCCAGCCCAGGGGCGCCTGCGTTCTCGCGGATGGCACGTGGTGCTGGCCGATCGACCTCGTGCAGTCGGGCCATGCCTGCGCCTGTCAGACGCCGGAAGGAGTGAAGGCCGGTGTCGCGCACTGACGCGGAGGCGCGCTCCCCGCCGCGCCGGCCCGGCGATGCCGGGTTCGCGCTCGTGCTCGAGCAGGCGCGCGAGCTGCGCGACTTCCTCCTGCGCAGCCGCTCGCGCCGGAACGGCGAGCTGATCACCGCCCTTCTGGCCTTCGAATCCGATGCCGGGACGCCCCCGAAACCGGCCGACCGCGACCGGCTCTACAGCGCCTTCCAGGCCGCCCATGCCGAAGCCGCGGGCCTCACCGACAGGCAGACCCTGTCGCAGGTTCTGGCCGGGCGGTCGCCGCATCGCCGGGCCGGCTGGCGGCAATTCGCCGGCACCGTCCTGCTCATGCTCCTCGGCCTCTATCTCGCCTCGATCACGCTCGCCTATTCCAACTGGGCCAGCCGGGCGAACGTGATCCTCGCGGACATGGACGAGTTCAAGGCCTTCGACCATTCCGCCTCCGTCCTGCGCCTCGTCGACATGGAGGGATTCTTCGAGGAGACGGTGGCCGATCCGCAGCGCGTCGCCGCGGAGCCGATCCTGTCGTTCAAGAAGGAGCTCGACGAGCTCGCCGAGTATTACCGGCTCGAAAGTCGCCTGCTCGAAGGCATGGTCGGCCTCGTCACCGAGGACCAGCCGGTGGCCCTGCTTCCCAAGCGGACGGCGAACGTCGCCTGCGACCTCGCCGGCTGGACCGGGCCGAGACCGCCGCTGCCGGACGGACCGGCCGCCGTCGCCGCGACGCGGGTCGCCGGACTCGATGGCGGTGCGGCAGTGGCCGTCGAGGCCGGCGCCGGTCCGGCCCGGAGCGCGCCCTTCCGCGTCCGGCTCCTGTCGCGGATCTGCCCGCCGCTCCCGCTGCCGCCCGCCGCGCCCAGCGGCAGCTTCGAAGCGGCCGCACCGACGGCGCCGGCCGGGGCCTCCGGCCAAGGCGTCTCCCCCGCGGCGGCCGGCGGTTCGCCGGGAGCAAGCGACGGATTCGTCGCCTACAATCTCGGCGGCAGCCGGCTCATCGACTTCTTCCTCACCGAGTTCCCGAAGGCGGTGAAGTCCACCGGGCGCGACCCGATGCAGCGCGAATCGGTCACCGAATCGAGCATCCGCCTCACGGAGATCGCCGCCCGGGTCCGCAACCGTCTGGCGATCGTGCAGAACTGGTGGCTGCCGGCGCTCTACGGCTCGCTCGGCGCCTTCGCCTTCTGCATGTGGCGGGTGCTCGACCCGCAGGTGACGCGCTTCTCCATCGCCGAAGTGCTGCCGCGGATCGTCTTCGGCGCCTTCGCCGGCCTGACGCTGACCATGCTCTTCGTGCCCTCCAACGTCATGGCCCTCGATCCGACGGCCGGCCGGCCGCTGATCTATCTCACCGCCTTCGTCTTCGGCTATTCGGTGGAATCCTTCGTCGCCACCCTCAACAACCTCAATTCCCTCATCGCCAAGGCGACCGGGCCGAAGGAGGCCGGGACCTGATCCTCACGCGCTCTCGATCCGCTCGTGCCAGAGCGCGGCCTCGGTCGGCCCGAGCCTGAGCCGCACCCGCGGCGTATCGAGATCGGGAAGGCGAATGACGAGACCCTCGTCGTCGATCTCGGCCCGGGCCGCGTCGAGCCGCCGGGCCATGTCGCCGCCGCGGCAGACGAGGCCGGTGCCCCAGCTCGTCTCCACCAGCGCCGCACGGCCGTCCTTCGACAGAACGACATTGCCCACGTCGTCGGCGGGATAGGCGGCGAGCCAGGCGCGCTCGACCGAGCGGATGTCGGAGAGCTTCCGGCGCGACCGCGCGTATTGCACATAGGCGCCGAACGCGGCCGCCGCGGCAAGAAAGGGGCCGACTGGGTCCATGGGGACATCCCTCGAAACAGGCTTGCGCTATCTGATCTGCCGCGCGGCGCGTTCAAGAGCGTGTCACGGGCCCGCGAGCGCGTCCAGCACCGCCGCCGCCTCCGGCGCGCCCCAGTCCGCCCCGCCGGTCAGCCGCGCGACCTCGCGCCCCGCCGCGTCGATCAGCACCGTCACCGGCAGGCCGAGAACACCCATGCTCCGCGCCGCGGACTGGTCCGGATCGAGCAGGATCGGCAGGTCCGCGATCCCCTCCTCCTCGAAAAAGCGCTCGATCCCGTCGAGCGTGTTGCGCCCCGTCGCGACCGTGACCACTGCCACGTCGCCTGCGGAGGCGATCGCGTCGAGCGCCGGCATCTCCTCGCGGCAGGGCGCGCACCAGGTCGCCCAGAAGTTCAGGATCACCGGCCGCCCCGCATAGCGGTCGAGCGTCGCGGTCTCGCCCTCCGGCGTCTCCATCTCGATCTCCGGCACCGGCGCCGGCTCGGCGGCGAGGTTCAGCTTGCGCATGTCGCCCTCGAGCGCCACCGCGTCCAGACCTTGCGCGTTTGCAGCGGTGGCAAGGCCCAGATAAAGAACGCCGGCAAGTAGTTTCATCGATCCCCCCCCCGAAAGGTGTCTTCCCATGTCCGACAGCGCCTCGAACGCCATGTGGGGCGGCCGCTTCTCCGGCGGGCCGGACGCGATCATGGAGGCGATCAACGCCTCGATCGACTTCGACCGCCGCCTCGCGCCCCAGGACATCGAGGGCTCCCGCGCCCATGCCGCGATGCTCGCCGCCCAGGGCATCCTCACCGATAAAGACGCGCGCGCGATCCGGGAAGGGCTTCTCACCGTCTTGTCAGAGATCGAGGCCGGCACGTTCTGCTTCTCCGTCGCGCTCGAGGACATCCACATGAACGTGGAATCGCGCCTCCGCGAGCTCATTGGCGACGCCGCCGGCCGGCTCCATACCGCGCGCTCGCGCAACGACCAGGTGGCGACCGATTTCCGCCTCTGGACGCGCGACCAGTGCGACCAGGCCGTCGCCGGGATCACCGCCCTGCAATCGGCGCTCGTCGAACAGGCCGAATCGGGCGCCGACTGGGTGATGCCCGGCTTCACCCACCTGCAGACCGCCCAGCCCGTCACCTGGGGCCACCACATGCTCGCCTATGTGGAGATGCTCGCCCGCGACGTCTCCCGCTTCGAGGATGCGCGCCGGCGGATGAACGAATGTCCCCTGGGGGCCGCCGCGCTGGCCGGCACCTCCTTTCCCATCGACCGCGAGGCAACCGCCGCCGCGCTCGGATTCGACCGGCCCGCGGCCAATTCGCTCGATGCCGTCTCGGACCGGGACTTCGCGCTCGACTTCCTCGCCGCGGCCTCGATCTGCGCCCTGCATCTCTCGCGGCTCGCCGAGGAGCTCGTCATCTGGTCGTCGGCGCAGTTCCGCTTCGTGGCGATGTCGGACCGCTTCTCCACCGGCTCCTCGATCATGCCGCAGAAGCGCAACCCCGACGCCGCCGAGCTCCTGCGCGCCAAGATCGGGCGCATCTACGGCGCCCTCTCGGCGCTCCTCGTGGTGATGAAGGGCCTGCCCTTGGCCTATTCCAAGGACATGCAGGAGGACAAGGAACAGGTCTTCGACGCCGCCGACACGCTGATGCTGTCGCTCGCCGCGATGACCGGCATGGTCGCCGACATGGAGGCGAACCGGGAGGCGCTGCGCGCCGCCGCCGGGCAGGGCTTCTCCACCGCCACCGATCTCGCCGACTGGCTGGTGCGCGAGGCCGGGCTGCCGTTCCGCGAGGCGCACCACGTCACCGGAACCCTGGTCGGGCTGGCCGAGGGATCGGGCCGCGACCTGCCCGACCTGACGCTGGAGGAGATGCGAGCGGTGCATGCCGGGATCACCAATGCCGTCTTCGACGTGCTCGGCGTGGACAAGTCGGTCGCCAGCCGCACTTCCTATGGCGGCACCGCGCCCGCCAATGTGCGCGCGCAGGTGGCCCTCTGGAAGGAGCGTCTCCGATGACCCGTCTCGCCGCCCTCCTCCTCCTCGCCGCCCTTCCGGCCTGCGGGGCCGAAGACGCGCCGGAGCCGGTCACGCCGGGCATCACCGCCTCGGGCGGCGGCGTCGATATCGACATCGGCGGGACCGCCACGATCGGCGTCAGCGGGACCTTCTGATGCCCCGGTGGATGCGCTGGGCCTTCCTCGCCCTTGCCGCCTGGGGCGCGGTGCACCCGATGGCCTGGTTCCTGACCTATCTGGGCCAGGGAAATTCCTTCGGACAGATGATCGACGCCTGGTACGTCAACGCCTCCACCACCGGCCTCGTCTGGGATCTGACGATCTCGGCCATCGCGCTGACCGTCTGGATTCTCGCCGAGACGGCGGCGAGCCGCGACTGGCCGCGCCTCGTCGCGATTCCCGCGACGTTCTGCATCGGCGTCAGCTGCGGCCTGCCGCTCTATCTGTTCCTGAGAATGCGAACCGGGACGCGGGATCGAGAGGTGAAATCCGTTGGTGATCGAAACGTCGAGGGGAATGACTAGGTAATCCTAATGTCCCCGACCTCGCGTCCCGGTCGCAGGGAGAGATTAAGAGCCGAATAGGCAGGAGATGTAGGCTTGACAGCCAATACCTGCCGAAAAGGACATGATTCGCACCCGAGCCCTTGTCGAAAGATTTCAATTGTTGCAGCCCCTGACAGGAAACAGGGCGTCCGATGCCCATTGATGCGGCGCATGATTCGCTTTTGGCGCGAATCGCACGGACGGAAATCGACGGCACGCCCGAGGCCATGCGGGCCGCCTTCGCCCGGCTCTTCGCTCCGATCGTGTCCCTGCCCCGCCAGAGTTTCGGCGGCGTCGCCTGCGGCATGGCGGGTCCGGAGAGCGCCGGCACGATCCTCTGGCTGCATGGCGGCGGCCTCGTCATGGGTTCGCCCGACACCCACGGCGCGGCGGTCTCCCACCTCGCCAGGGTCGCGGCCCGCCGGATCGTCGCTCCCGATTATCCCCTCGCCCCCGAACATCCCTGGCCCGCCCAGCGCGAGTCCTGCCTTGCCGTCCTCGACGCGCTCGACGGTCCCGTCCATGTCGTCGGCGACAGCGTCGGCGGTCAGCTCGCGCTGATCCTGGCGCTCCGCCGCCCCGGCCGCATCGCCGGGCTCTCCCTCGTCTCCCCCAACACCGACCGCACCGGGCGCTCCACCACGCGCACCCGGACGACGGATGCGATGAACGACGATGCGGGCGACCGCGGCTTCGCGCGGATGGCCTTCGGCGCGTCCGACCCCGCCGACCCGGAGATCTCGCCGCTCCTCGCCGACCTTTCCGGCCTGCCGCCAACCCTCGTCCTGACCGCGGGCGCCGAGATCCTGCAGGATGACGGCCTCCTGCTCGCCCGCGCCGCCGCTCTGCAGGGCGTCGACGTCGCCAGCCGGTGCTGGCCAGGGCTCTGGCATCTCTGGCCGCTCTGGCCGCGCGAGCTCCCCGAGGCCCGCGAGGCGCTCGATGCGGTGGCCGCCCATGTCGCCCGGACCCTCGACTGAGGGTTCCTGCCCTTCCCCTCGCCGCAGGGCGCTGTCACGGTATCGGGACACGAGACCCTGACAGGAGCGTTCCCCCCATGAAGATCGGCTGCCCCACGGAAATCAAGGCGCAGGAATACCGCGTCGGCCTGACGCCCACCGCTGCGGCGGAGGCCGTCTCCCACGGTCACGAGGTCCGGATCCAGTCCGGCGCCGGCGACGGCGCGGGCTATTCGGACGCCGATTACGAGACCGCCGGCGCACGGATCGCCGCCGACGCGGAGGAGGTCTTCGCCACCGCCGATATGATCGTGAAGGTGAAGGAGCCCCAGGCCGGCGAGCGCAAGATGCTGAAGGAGGACCAGATCCTCTTCACCTATCTCCATCTCGCCCCCGACCGCGCCCAGACCGACGACCTCATCGCCTCGGGTGCCACCTGCATCGCCTACGAGACGGTGACCGACCGGCAGGGCGGCCTGCCCCTGCTCGCGCCCATGTCCGAGGTCGCCGGCCGCCTCGCGCCGCAGGCCGGGGCCTACACGCTGCAGAAGGCCAATGGCGGCCGCGGCGTGCTGATGGGCGGGGTGCCGGGCGTCTTCCCGGCCCGCGTCGTGGTGATCGGCGGCGGCGTCGTCGGCCTCAACGCCGCCCGCGTCGCCGCCGGGATGGGCGCCAACGTCATCGTCCTCGACCGCTCCCTGCCGCGGCTGCGCTACATCGACGACGTCTACGGCACCACCTTCAAGACCGCCTACGCCTCCGCCACCGGCACCGCCGAGCTCGTCGCCGCCGCCGACATGGTGGTGGGCGCCGTTCTCGTCCCCGGCGCCGCCGCGCCGAAGCTCGTCAAGCGCGACCAGCTGGCCGGCATGCAGCCCGGCGCCGTGCTCGTCGACGTGGCCATCGACCAGGGCGGCTGTTTCGAGACCTCGAAACCGACCACCCACCAGGACCCGACCTTCGAGGTCGACGGCATCATGCATTACTGCGTCGCCAACATGCCTGGCGCCGTGCCGCGCACCTCCACCCAGGCGCTTAGCCACGCGACCATGCCGTTCATGCTGTCGATCGCCGAGAAGGGCTGGAAACGGGCCTGCCAGGACGATCCGCACCTCGCCTCCGGCCTCAACGTCCAGGCCGGGCGGCTGACCAACAGGCCCGTGGGCGAGGCTCAGGGGCGCGACGCCGTCACGCCGGCGGAGGTGCTCTGAGCCGGCCCCCGGCGCCGGCCCTTCGGGGCGGCCGGGAACAGGCCAGGATCGCCCCCGCGGCGATCAGGGCGATCCCGGCGCCGTCCCGCGGCGTCGGGATGTCGGCGAAGACCACCGCGCCCCAGAGGGCTGCGAATCCCAGATAGCCGGTGTCGAAGACGCCGACCACCGGCGTCGGCGCTACCCGGTAGGCCAGCGCGACGACGGTGGTGACGATCGCCAGGAGCGCGCCGAGAAGGAGGACCAGCCCCCATTCCGCCGGCCCCAGATCCGGCCAGACCGCCAGCACGAAGCCCCCGCCCGCGGGCGGGAGCGCCGCCAGGACGGCGAGTCCGAGACCGGCCACGGCGCAGAGACAGAGATTGAGGCTCAGCGCCATCGCCCCGGCCGTCTCCTCCCGGCACCGGCTCCAGGTCACGATCCCGGCCAGCGCATAGAACAGCGCCGCGGCGAGCGGCAGCAGCAGCGCGGGAGAAAGACCCGCCGCCTGCGGATCGGCCACCAGCACGACGCCGGCGAGGGAAAGGCCGATGGCGACCCAGCCGCGCCCGCCGATGGACGCGCCCAGAAGCAGCCGCGCCAGCACCGCCATCCAGGCCGGCGCGGTGTAGTAGCAGGCCGCCGCGAGGGCCAGCGACAGGGACGGCAGGGCGGCGTAGTAGCACAGCCACATCGCCGCGAGGCAGAGGCTGCGCGCCCAGACCCAGCCCGGACGCCGCGGCCGCAGCGCCGCCGGCCCCGCCGCGACCAGCAGGCTCGCGGCGAGCAGGCCCGCCGCCACCAGCGAGCGCAACACCACGATCTGCGCCAGGCCGAACCGGTCGCCGGCGAGCTTCACCAGCGCATCCGAGACGGAGAGGAGACAGACCGCGACGAGGATCGCGGCGATCCCCCGTCCGCCCCCCGCCACCGCACCCCTGCTGTCGAAGACCCATGCCAGGAAGGATGGAAAACAGGTTTCGTCCGGCGCATAAAATGAGGAAAGGTCGGCATTGCATGAGCCCCCGGAATGGATCGACGCCCCCTCCCGCCGCTCTCCCGGCTGGCCCCGTTCGAGGCGGCGGCGCGGCACGAGAGCTTCACCGCCGCGGCCTCGGAGCTGGGGCTGACCCAGACCGCCGTGAGCAATCAGGTGGCCGCGCTCGAGGCCGATCTGGGCGTGGCGCTCTTCGAGCGCCGCAACCGGGCGGTCTTCCTGACCGGGGCGGGTCGGCAATTCGGGCGGATCGTCGGCGCCGCCCTCGCCGATATCGCGGCCGAGGCGGCGCGGCTGCGCGGCGCCCGCCAGCCGGGAGGGCTGGTGCTGCAATGCCAGCTCTGCGAGGCCTTCTACTGGCTGATGCCGCGGCTCTCGCGCTTCCACGAGCGCCATCCGGGGCTGGAGGTCCGCGTGGTCAGCGCCCTCGGGCCACTGACCGCGAGCGCCGCGCCCTTCGATGTCGCGATCCAGTCCAGCGGGCGTCCCTCGGGATCGGCGCGGCTTGCCTTCACCGCCTCTGACGAGATTTTCCCCGTCGCCGCCCCCGGGCTGGTGGAGACCGGCGCGCTGCCGCTGTCGCCGGACGGGTTGGCTGGGTATCCGCTGCTCTGCCACCGGATCGTGCCGCAGGACTGGATGGACTGGCCCGACTGGTTCGCCGCCATCGGCCATGCCGCGCCGCGCGGCGCCCGCACAATCGGCTTCGACAGCTTTCCGCTGGTGCTGCAGGCGGCGGTGGCCGGGCAGGCGATCGCGCTCGGCTGGCGGCGCACGGTCGCCGGCCTGATCGCGGACGGCAAGCTGGTCCCGGTCTGCCGTGAGATCGTCTTCCGGCCGACCGAGATCTCGGTCTTCCGCGGCGCGCGGCGCGCCGGTCCCGGGGGAGGCCGAGGCGCTGCTCGCCTGGCTCCGCGAGGAGCTCGCGACCCCCTGACGCCGGACCGCCCAGCCGCCCCGCACCCGCCCGACGCGGTCGCGCTCCTCCGCCGCGTGCGGAGCGGACCCGCGGTGGGACCGGCGGGCCCGCAGGCGGCGCGCCGGCGCTATTCCTCGATGAGGCTCTTTCTCAGCGCGTCCATCAGCGGCGAGGAAAGATAATCCATCACCCGGCGTTCGCCGGACTTGACGATTACTTCGGCGGGCATGCCGGCGGAGATCTTCTCCGCCACCACCGGCGGCAACTCCACGTCGCTGACATCGATCCGCGCCAGGTAATAGGGCTGCTCGTTGGGGTTCTCGGGCGTGATCACGTCGCCGGAGACGCTCTCCACCTCGCCGGTGATGATCGGCGTCAGCCGGCTCTTGATGGCGCTGAACCGGACCTCTGCGACCATGCCGGGCACCACGCTGTCGATGTCGATCGGCGTCACCCGGGCATTGATGACGAGTTCCTCGTTCGCGGGGACGAGCTCCATCAGGTCCTCGCCGGGCCGCACCACCTCGCCCACCGTATGCACCTTCAGGTTCTGGATCGTGCCGTTGCCCGGCGCGCGGATCGCCGTGCGCTCCAGCACATCGATGGCCACCTTCTGGCGCTCCTGCAATTCGGCGATCTCGCTGCGGATCTCCTCGAGCTCGGTATTCGCCCGCTCGGTATATTCCTGCTCCACCTGCACGGCCTCGAGCTTCATCCCGCCGATCGAGCTCCGCGCCTGGGCGATCTCGGAGACGATACCGCCGAGATCGGATTCGATCTTGATCAGCTCGTCCTCGCGCTGGCTCAGCACGTTCTTCTGCACCAGGCCCAATTCCCCGCCGCCGCGCATCCGGTCGACCATCTCGCCGTAATTCTCCAGCCGCTTCTCGAGCGCCCCCTTCTGGCTCCCGAGCCCCTCGATCTGGTCCTCGGTCTGCGCCATCCGGGCGTTCAGGATGCTGACCTGCGACAGCCGCACCGAGCGGCGGTCGGCGAAGAGGTCGCGCTGGTCGGCGAGCGCCGAGATCACGTCCTCCTCGCGCATCTCCGCCCCGATCCCCTCGGGAAGGTCGAACGAATCGGCCATCTTGCGTTCCGCGAGCAGGCGCGCCTGCACGATCTCGGCGATCGCCAGGCGATTGGAGATGACCTCCAGATTCGACGACGCCTCCACCCCGGTGAGCCGCAGCAGCACGTCGCCGGTCGCCACCCGGTCCGCCTCCCCGACGAGGATCTCGGAGACGATGCCGCCCTCGAGATGCTGGACGACCTTGCGGTTGCCGTCGAGCGCCACCGTGCCCGGCGCCACCACGGCGCTGTCGAGCTTGGCGACCGTCGCCCAGCCCCCGAAGACGCCGAAGGTCATGAAGATCACCGTGAAGCCGGCAAGGGTGATCGGCCGGGTCGAACGCAGCATCGCCATCTCTCAAATCTCTCCTGTCTTCGCCGGGCTCAATAGGCCGATGTCTGCGGCACGCTCAGCGCCGCGCCGCCGATCCGGCGGGCACCGCCCTCGCCGCCCTCGCCGCTCGCGGCCGCGGGGCGGTTGGCCGGCGTCTCCACCGGTTTCGGCTGGCCGAAGAGCTCCCGCGTCGCGCCGGCCTTCTCCACCGCGCCGTCGCGCATCATCACCGTCTTGTCCGACAGTTTCAGCAGGTTGGTGCGGTGGGTGACGAGGATCACCGTCGTGCCCGCCTCCTTCAGCGCGCCAATGCAGGTGACGAGCGCCTGCTCGCCGATCGAGTCGAGGTTCGAGTTCGGCTCGTCCAGCACCACGAGCGACGGCCCGCCGAACACCGCGCGGGCAAGGCCGACGCGCTGGCGCTGCCCGCCCGAAAGCCCCCGGCCGCCATCGCCGATATCGGTCTCGTAGCCCTGCGGCAGGGCCTGGATCATCTCGTGCGCGCCGGCGAGCTGCGCCGCGCGGATGATGTCGGCATCCTCCGCCTTCTCGGTGAAGCGCGAGATGTTCTCGGCCACCGTGCCCTGGAAGAGGTCCACGTCCTGCGGCAGGTAGCCGACGTGGCGGCCGAGCTGCTCGGGGCGCCAGTGCCGCATGTCGGTGCCGTCGAGGCGCACCACGCCGCCCGCCGGCAGCGCCGCGCCGACGAGATGGCGCACCAGCGTCGACTTGCCGCAGCCCGACGGGCCGATCACGGCGACGGTCTCGCCCCGCTCGACGCCGAAGCTGACGTTCTTCAACAGCATCTCCCGCGTGCCCGGCACCACCGAGACCAGCTTGTCGACGCTCATCGCGCCGAGCGGCGCGGGCAGTTCGATGCGCTCAGCCTCCTGCGGCACCGTCTCGAACAGCAATTTCAGCCGCTGATGGGCGGAGCGCGCGGCGACGAACTGCTTCCATTGCGCCACCGCCTGCTCCACCGGTGCCAGCGCCCGGCCCATGAGGATCGAGGCCGCGATCATGATCCCCGGCGAGATCTGGCGCTCTAGCGCCAGATAGGCGCCGCAGCCGAGGATAGCGACCTGCAGGCTCATGCGGATGAACTTCGAGGTCGAGAGGATCATGCCGGCGCGGCCGGAGGCCCGCGCCTGATGGTCGAGCACCTGCTCGTGGCGGTCGAGCCAGCGGCGGCAGACCTGGCGCTCCATCCCGTGGGCGCGCACCACGTCGGAATTGCGCACCGTCGAGGCCAGCAGGTGGCTCGCCCCCTGCGCCGCCTGGGCGCCATCGCGCAGATGCCGCCTGGTCATGAACTCGTTGGCCAGCGCGAGGGTGAAGATTATCACCGCGCCGCAGGTCGCCACCAGCCCCAGAAGCGGATGGAACAGGAAGCACAGCGCCAGGAAGAGGGGCACCCAGGGCGCGTCGAAGAAGGCGATGATCCCCTGCCCGGTGATGAATTCCCGGATCCTGTCGATATCGGCCAGGGTCACGTGGGCCTGGTCGCCGGGGGACAGGCTCTGCTGCTTCATGACCCGGCGGAAGGTCTCCTCGCCGAGCGCGTCGTCAAAATGCATCCCGGCCCGGACCAGAAGCCGCGAGCGGATGAATTCCATCAGCCCGTAGGAGACCAGCAGGCCGACGGCGATGACCGTCAGCGCCACGAGGGTGGTCTCGCTGCGGCTCGACAGGACCCGGTCGTAGATCTGCAGCATGTAGAGCGGGCCGACGAAGAGCAGCATGTTTATGCAGAAGCTGAACACCACCGTCGTCAGCAGGACGGAACGGAACCGCCGGTAGGCGTGTTCGAGAGGCGTTATCTTTTTCTTCATCGGTACCCGGTCCCCTGCTGCGGTCGTCGGGCCGGTAGCATGCGCCTGCCGATCGGTCCAATCGATGCGGCGAAGCCTTGCCGATACCCCCGGCCACGTCCAGCCGGGGCCCTCTATCGTTTCTGCTGCGGCCGGTTTCACCCCCGGCGATCCCTGACCGTTTCCACGAAAAACCCCGGCGGAGGTCCGCCGGGGTGGGATGTCGTCCGGAATCGGTCCCGGCGCGCCGATCAGGCGTCGCCGGAGGGATCGCGCCGAATCAGCCCTGGCGGGCCTTGAACCGGCGCTGCGTCTTGTTGATCACGTAGACGCGGCCCTTGCGGCGCACCACGCGGCAGTCGCGGTGGCGGCTCTTCAGCGAGCGGAGCGAGTTGCGCACCTTCATGTCGCTCTCCATCTGTCGCGGCGCGCGTACCCGCGCCCCGTGATTGCGGCTCTGCCGGGGCCTCGGGCGACCGGCGCGAATGTCCTTCGGCGATGGTGGGCGGTACTGGGATCGAACCAGTGACCCCTTCGATGTCAACGAAGTGCTCTACCGCTGAGCTAACCGCCCGTCTCGCCTCGACCCGATCCGACACGCACGAAAGGCGCCTCGACGCCGGGCGCCGAACCGGTTCGCGGGTCTATAAATGCCGCCCGGCCGCTGTTCAAGGGCTTTCCGAACCCCGTTTTTCGGCGCATGACGGAACCATGGTCGATGCCCTTCCAGACCGGGCCTATGCCCTCCACGCCCCCGACGAGGTCACCACCTCGCTGGTCTTCGCCTCGCCGCATTCGGGCCGGGCCTATCCGCAGGCGCTGGTCGGCCGGTCGAGCCTGACCCTCTCCCAGCTCCGCTCCTCCGAGGACGCCTTCGTCGACAGGCTCTTCGCCGCCGCGCCGCGCAACGGCGCGCCGCTGCTCGCCGCGCACCTGCCGCGCGCCTGGATCGACGTGAACCGCGCCGGCGACGAGCTCGATCCGGCGCTGATCGAGGGGCAGCGCCGCGGCAGCCTGTCGCCCCGCGTGGCCTCCGGGCTCGGCGTCGTGCCCCGGGTCGTCTCCGGCGGCCAGGCGATCTACCGCGGCAAGCTCCCCCTGGCCGAGGCGGAGGCGCGGATCCGCGATGTCTGGCGGCCCTATCACGCCACGCTCTCGCGGCTGGTGGAAGAGGCGCAGAGCCGCTTCGGCCGGACGATCCTGATCGACTGCCATTCCATGCCCCACGAGGCGCTCGACACGGTCGCCGTCGGCGGCCGCCGGCCCGACCTCGTGCTCGGCGACCGCTACGGCGCCGCGGCGGGGGCCGATGTCGTCGATCGGGTCGAGGCGGAATTCCGCGATGCGGGATTCACGATCTCCCGCAATGCCCCCTTCGCGGGAGCCTATATCGCCCAGACCTATGGCCGCCCCGCCCTTGCGCGCCACGCCATCCAGGTCGAGATCGACCGCGGCCTCTACATGGACGAGGAGACGGTGACGCCCCATTCCGGGTTCGACGAACTGCGCGAGCGGCTCGACGGCGTCGTCGCCCGGCTCTGCGACCTCGGCCGCGCCCGCGCGCAGCCCCTCGCGGCGGAATAGCTCACCCCCCGAGCCAGTCGCCGAGCCGCTCCACCAGATGCAGGACGGTGTCGCCGCGGCTGCGGAACTCCGCCACCGGCATGAGCCGGATCGCGGTGCCCTCCGATCCGAGCCTGAGATCGGCCTCGGTCAGCTCCGGCCAGAGCGCCACGAAGAACCAGCTGCGCCGCGCCTCCCGGCTGTAGGACCGCCGCCAGGCGAACATCGCCGGCGAGAGCCGCAGCCCGGTCTCCTCCTCGGTTTCCCGCATCGCCGTGTCCTCCGGCGTCTCCAGCCCCTCGCGGCCGCCGCCCGGCAGGTCCCAGTGCCCCGGCCAGGGCAGGCCCGGCGCCTCGTCCCGGCGCAGCGTGACGATCCGCGCATTCGACAGGATCGCGACCTTGGCGCCGGTGAATGTCTGCCCGTCGAAAGCCCCTGTCATGGACGGTCCGTTCCCCCTATCTTGGGCTCATGCCAGCCATGTGCCGCGACTGTCTGACCGGGTTCGAGGGCGGGGTCCGCTGCCCGGCCTGCCGAAGTCCCCGCACCCTGTCCCATCCCGAACTCCACGACCTCGCCATCGCGCACATGGATTGCGACTCCTTCTACGCGAGCGTCGAGAAGCGCGACAACCCTGAGCTTCAGGGCAAGCCGGTCATCGTGGGCGGCGGTGATCGCGGCGTGGTCACCACCGCCTGCTACATCGCCCGCATCAAGGGGGTGCGCTCGGCGATGCCCATGTTCCAGGCCCTGAAGCTCTGCCCCGAGGCGACGATCGTAAAGCCCCGCTTCGAGGTCTATTCCGCCGTCTCGCGCCGGATCCGCGCGATGATGGAGGAGCTGACGCCGGCGATCGAGCCGCTCTCGCTCGACGAGGCGTTCCTCGATCTGACCGGCACCCGCCGGCTGCACGGCGCGCCGCCGGCGCAGATGCTCGCCGGCCTCGCCCGGCGCGTGCAGGCGGAGCTCGGCGTCACAGCCTCGGTCGGCCTGTCGCACAACAAGTTCCTCGCCAAGATCGCCTCGGATTTCGAGAAGCCCCGCGGCTTCTCCGTCATCGGCCGCGCCGAGACGATGGAGTTCCTCGCCCCCCGCCCCGTCTCCCTCATCTGGGGCGTCGGCGCGGTCACGCGCGACGCGCTGGAGCGCGCCGGCATCCGCAGCTTCGCCGACCTCCGGCGCTGGGAGAAGCGCGACCTCGAAGCCCGGTTCGGCGGCATGGGCGGCCGGCTGTGGCACCTCGCCCGCGGCGAGGACATGCGCCGCGTCACCGCAGACGCGCCGGTCAAGGGGCTCTCGAACGAGACCACCTTCGACACCGATACCGCCGATCCCGACATCCTCGACGGCCATCTCTGGCGCCTCTCCGAGAAGGTCTCGGGCCGGCTCAAGGCGAAGGGGCTCGCCGGCCGCGTCGTCACGCTGAAGCTGAAGCGCGCCGACCACCGGCTGCTGACCCGCCGCCACGCGCTCGCCGAGCCCACCCAGATCGCCGACCGCATCTACCGCGAGGCCCGGCCGCTGCTCGACGGCGCGCTGGAGCACGGCCCGTTCCGCCTGCTCGGCGTCGGACTCTCCGACCTCGCCGACGCCGCCCGGGCCGACCTCTCCGGCGACCTCCTCGACCCGGCCGCTCCCGCCCGCGCGAAGGCCGAGCGCGCCACCGATGCCATCCGCGCCCGCTGGGGCGCCGACGCCATCGTCAAGGGCCGGGCGCTCCGCTGACAGGCCGGGAACCCGCCCCGCCTGCCCCGCACTTGTCCCCGACAGACCAGAGGAGACGCCCCATGACATTCTTCGACGGCATCGACCCGATCCGCTTCGAGGGCCAGCGGAGCGAGAACCCCTTCGCCTTCCGCCATTACGACCCCGACGCGCAGCTCCTCGGCACGACGATGCGCGACCATCTGCGCTTCTCCGTCGCCTGGTGGCATTCCTTCGCCTGGGAGGGGGGCGACCCGTTCGGCGGCCGCACCTTCGACCGCCCCTGGTATCCCCAGGACAGCATGGAGAACGCGAAGAAGAAAGCCGACGCCGCCTTCGAGATGTTCCGCATCCTCGGCCAGCCCTTCTTCTGCTGGCACGACGCCGATGTGCGCCCCGAAGGCGCGAGTTTCGCCGAGAGCCGCGACCGGCTCTTCGAATGGGCCGATTACGTCGGACCGAAGATGGAGGAGACCGGCACCGCCTGCCTCTGGGGCACCGCCAACCTCTTCTCCCACCGCCGCTTCATGTCGGGCGCCGCCACCAATCCCGACCCCGACGTCTTCGCCTATGCCGCCGCCAGCGTGAAGGCCTGCATCGACACCACCCACCGGCTCGGCGGCCGGAACTACGTCCTCTGGGGCGGCCGCGAGGGCTACGAGACACTGCTCAACACCGACATGGGCCGCGAGCGCCGGCAATACGGCCGCTTCCTGCAGATGGTCGTGGACTATGCCAGGCAGATCGGCTTCGACGGCCAGATCCTGCTCGAGCCGAAGCCGCAGGAGCCGACCAAGCACCAGTACGATTACGACGTCGGCACCATCTACGGCTTCCTGAAGGAATACGGGCTCGAATCCGAGGTGAAGCTCAACATCGAGCAGGGCCATGCCATCCTCGCCGGCCATTCCTTCGAGCACGAGCTGCACCTCGCGCGCAGCCTCGGCCTGCTGGGCTCCATCGACATGAACCGCAACGACTACCAGTCCGGCTGGGACACCGACCAGTTCCCCAACAACGTGCCCGAGGTGGCGCTGGCCTATTACGAGGTCCTGAAGGCCGGCGGCTTCACTTCCGGCGGCACCAATTTCGACGCCAAGCTCCGCCGCCAGTCTCTCGACCCGGAGGATCTGATCCTCGCCCATGTCGGCGCCATGGACACCTGCGCCGCGGGCCTCAAGGCCGCCGCCGCGATGATCGAGGAGGGCGGGCTCGAACAGGCGCTGGCCGAGCGCTATGCCGGCTGGGACACCGAGGCCGCCCGCGCCATGCTCGACGGCGACCTCGCCAGCGCCGCCGCCCGCGTCACCGAGGAGGGGCTCGATCCCGAGCCGCGCTCCGGCCGGCAGGAGCGGCTGGAGATGCTGGTCAACCGCTACCTGGGCTGAGCGGACCGCCGCCGCGGCCCCGCGGCGGCGGAACCCCGGCACGCCCGCGCGCATTGCCGCACCCCGTGCCGAAATCCCGCCCGCGCGGTTGCGACAGGCGCCGGGCGCGACAGGTTGTCGGGAAGACATCGACGGAGGGACCAGCATGAACGTCGCCCCGAAGCCCCTGCCGCCCGGCGAGGCGATAGAGTTCTTCGCCCGGACCCGCGCGCGCAGCGACGCGCTCGCCGCGCCGCTGACGCCCGAGGACACCATGCTGCAGAGCATGGAGGACGCCTCGCCCGTCAAGTGGCACCTCGCCCACACCACCTGGTTCTTCGAGGAATTCATCCTGAAGCCGCGCCTGCCGGACTATACCAGCCCGGACGACCGCTTCGCGTTCCTCTTCAACTCCTACTACACCCAGGCCGGCCCGCGCCACGCCCGCGACCGCCGCGGCCTCGTCTCGCGTCCCGGCGGCGAGGCCGTGAACGCCTACCGGGCCCATGTCGAGGACAGCCTGTCGGACCTCCTGAGCAGACCGCGGGGCGACGCCGACGACATCGCGGCGCTGGTCGAGCTCGGCTGCCACCACGAGATGCAGCACCAGGAGCTGCTGGTCACCGACCTGCTGCACGGTCTGAGCTTCAACCCGCTGCTGCCCACCTATCTGGCACCCGAGCCGCTCGCCGTGACCGCCGAGGTCCCGCTGCGCTTCACCCGCCATGACGGCGGCCTCGTGGAGATCGGCCATGACGGCACCGGCTTCGCCTATGATTGCGAGGGGCCGCGGCACCGGACCTGGCTCGCCCCCTTCGAGATCGCCGACCGCCCGGTCACCAACCGCGACTGGATCGCCTTCATGGAGGCGGGCGGCTACGCCGACGCGCGGCTCTGGCTGATGGAAGGCCACGCCGTCGCCACCCGCGAGGGCTGGGCGCATCCGCTCTACTGGTGGCAGCAGGACGGCGAATGGTGGACCTACTCGCTCCGGGGGCCGCAGCCGGTCGCCCTCGACGCTCCCGTGGTCCATGTCAGCTACTACGAGGCGGAAGCCTTCGCCCGCTGGGCCGGCGCGCGCCTGCCCACCGAGGCCGAGCACGAGACCGCCTTCCGCGACGTGGCCCTCGAGGGCAACCTGATGGGCGAGGCCGAGGCGATCGGCGCGCTCCGGCCCCTGCCCGGCGCCGGCATCTGGGGCGACGTCTGGGAATGGACGGCGTCGGACTTCGCGCCCTATCCGGGCTTCCGGCCTCCGGAGGGCGCGCTCGGCGAGTACAACGGCAAGTTCATGGTCAACCAGCGCGTCCTGCGCGGCGGTTCCTGCGCCACGCCGGCGCCGCAGATGCGCCCCACCTACCGCAATTTCTTCTATCCCCACCAGCGCTGGCAGATGCTGGGCCTGCGCCTGGCGCGGGACGCCGCATGAACCGCGCAGCCCCGGCGCCGGCGGCGCACCCGGCCGACCCCTCACAGGAGATGCTGGCCGATGCCGTCGCCGGGCTCACCGCGCAACCCAAGCGGCTGAGCCCGAAATGGCTCTACGACCGGCGCGGCAGCGAGCTCTTCGAGGAGATCACCGGGCTGCCGGAATACTACCCGACCCGGACCGAGACGGCGATCCTGCGCGACCACGCCGCGGCGCTGGGGCGGCTCGTCCCGCCCGGCGGCGCCCTGGTCGAGCTGGGATCGGGCGCCTCGGTCAAGACCCGCCTCCTGCTCGACGCCGCGCCGCATCTCGGCGCCTACGTGCCGGTGGACATCTCAGCGGACTTCCTGCACCTCGCCGCGGCCGATCTGCGCCGCCGCTACCCGGCTCTGGACGTGGTGCCGGTGGTCGGCGACTTCACCGGCCGGGTCCGCCTTCCCGCCGCGGTGGCTTCGCTGCCCAAGGCGGGATTCTTCCCCGGCTCCACCATCGGCAATCTCGAGCCGGCGGCGGCGCGGGACCTCCTCGCCCATGCCCGCGCCTGGCCCGGCATGGCGGGCTTCGTCCTCGGCGTCGATCTGGTCAAGGACCCGGTCGAGCTGGTCGCCGCCTATGACGACGCGGCGGGGGTGACGGCCCGGTTCATCGGCAACATCCTGACGCGCCTCAACCGCGAGGCCGGCGCCGCCTTCGACCCCGCCGCCTTCGCCTACGAGGCGCTCTGGAACGCCGGGGCCGCGCGCATCGACATGCGCCTCGTCTCGACCCGCGCCCAGAGCGTCGCGCTGCCGGGCGCCCGGATCGACTTCGCCGCCGGCGAGCCGATCCACGTCAGCGCCGCCCGGAAATACACGCCCCGGAGCCTCGCCGCGCTCGCCGCCGCCGCCGGCTGGCGGATCGACAGGACCCTGACCGACCCCGACACCCGCTTCGCCGTGGCCGTCCTCGCCCCGTCGGGCGACACCTGACCGCGCCGCCGGGCCTGCCCCCCGCTAGCGCCGGTCAGGCGTCCGGCGCACCGGATTCCGGCTCCCGGTCGAGCCCTTCCAGCATCCGCGTCGCGGTCAGACCGTGGAGGACGGTGGAGGCGAAGATCGTGTAGGCGACCAGCGCCCAGAGCGGCCCCTCGTCGATGAATTCCACATGGGTCGAGGCGTAGCCGAGATAGTAGAGCGAGCCGATGCCGCGCACCCCGTAGGTCGAGATCACCGCCCGCCCCCGGAGCGAGAGGTCGCTCCCGACAAGGCCGAGCATCCCCGTCAGCGGCCGGATCACCAGGATCAGGCCGAATCCGATCGCGGCGTGCGTCCAGTCCAGATAGGCCCACAGGGCCGGCATGACGGCGCCGAGCAGGACCAGCAGGATCGCGGTGATCGCATGTTCGATCGACACCGCGAAGGCGTGCAGGCGCTGGTGGAAGCGGTTCTCGCTCTCCACCCGCCGGCAGACCAGTCCGGCGATGAAGGCGGCTATGAAGCCGTAGCCCTCCGCCAGTTCGACGAGGCCGTAGGTCAGCAACACCCCGGCCAGCGCGAGCACGCCGGGGCCGGATTCGGCCATCGTGTTCCAGGCCGGGAAGGCGAACAGGATGCGTCCCAACAGCCAGCCGATGACGATACCGAGAATTATCCCGGCCGATATGCGGTAGAGCACGTCCCACAGCAGCCATTCCGTCAGCCATTCGGAGGGCGTCGCCCCCTCCGCCGCGATATGGAGCGCCAGGTAGACGAAGGGAAAGGCGAGCCCGTCGTTCAGCCCCGCCTCGGTGGTCAGCGCGAAGCGGACCGGATGTTCGTGACCCTCGAGCGGCGGACCGATCTGCAGGTCCCCGGCGAGCACCGGGTCGGTCGGCGAGAGCACCGATCCCAGCAGCACGGCGCCGCCGATCGTCAGCCCCGCCAGCCCCCAGCCGAGCAGCGCCACGGCGGCGATGGTGAGCGGCATGGTCACGGCGAGCAACCCGATCGTGGGCCGCCAGAGGCGCCGGTTGCCCAGGTCGTCGATGCGCAGCCCGGTCGCGAACAGCACGACGATGACGACGATCTCCGCGGCGACCTCCCAGAGAGCCGGGTTCTCCAGAGGGTCGATCACCGGCACCAGATCGGGCGAGACCAGCGAGGTCGCCATGCCGCAGGCCATGAGCAGCGCGGTCGCGGCCGGCGGACGGCGCAGAAGCAGCCGTGGCAGAGAATAGGCCACCAGCAGGCTCACCCCCACCGCGGCGAGCAGGATGTGGTAGGGGTCGAGCGTGAAGAGGGCGTCTTCCATTGTCTCGCCTCGGTCGGCCGGCGGCATCCGCGGCCCCCGCCGGCCGGGCGGGACCGCTGCGGCGGCATGTGCACCCTCCAGCTAGTCTCCGGCGACCGGCCCGGCGAGCCCGGCGCGGCGCGCGGCGTGCGGGGCGCGGGCCCCCGCCGATCCGGCCGGCTTGCGGCCCCCTATTCCCGCCCGGTTCCGGGTGTCGAGGCGTCCCGGCCGGGATTCGAGCCCACGGCCGAGGGACAGTCGCAATCCGACAGCAGCGCGTCGACCGCGGGTGAGCGCGCGCCGGCCGGCTGGTCCTCCAGCGCGGCGCGGGCGGCGCGAAGGCCCCAGTCGATGTCGCCCTCGACCCAGGCCGGCCGGTTGTCGCCGCCGGAATGGAAATCCGTCTGCCGCGCGTCGCGCGATTGCCGGGCGGTGCGGGCGAGCGCCGAGAAGGCCGCCTCGCGCTCCTTCGGGTGCAGCCCGTCGAGGTCGTCGCGGTCGAACTTCGCCACCATCTCCGCCGCCCAGTCGGGCAGGCCGCGATCCTCTCCCAGGATCTCGGCCAGGGTCTTCTTCTGCCAGGTCAGATCGGCCATGTCTCGGCTCCTTGTTTCGCCTCCCGGCCCAACCGCCGCGGGCGGGGCGGCGTTCCGTGCGAAGGCCGTCACCGACTCCGACGGAACTCCGACAGGACTCCGACAGGACTCCGACAGCCCGAATCCGGCCTCTTGGCTTCCCGGCCCCCACCCGCTAGGCCCCGGGCGACCCCCCGAGGAGGCGCCCATGGGCGAGATCGTTCTGGTCCGTCACGGACAGGCCAACAGCCATGCCAGGACCGAGGAAGACTACGACCGGCTGAGCCCGCTCGGCCACGAACAGGCCGCCTGGCTCGGCCGCTGGCTGGCGGAGAACGACCGTCCCTTCGACCGCATCCTCTCCGGCACGCTGCGCCGCCACCGCGAGACGGCGACTGCGATGGAGATCGGAGCGGAAGCCGACAAGCGCTTGAACGAGATGGATTATTTCAATCTCGGCCGGGCACTCGAGGACATGCACGGCGTGCCCGTGCCGGGGGCCGCCGGCTTCGCCGACCATGCGCCGAAGGTCATGCGCGCCTGGCACGCCGCCGAGATCCAGGGGGAGGAAAGCTTCGCCGCCTTCGAGGCGCGGGTGGTCTCGGTCCTGCAGGACGCCGCCGAGCCCGGTCGCCGCGTCCTCTGCGTCACCTCGGGCGGCGTCATCGGCATGGCGCTGCGCCACGTCCTCGGCCTCGACCCCGACCGTCTCGCCCAGGTTCTCCTGCCGATCCTCAACACCTCCCTCCACCGCTTCCACGTCCGCCTCGGCGGCACCATCCTCGCGCAGTTCAACGCGGCCCCGCATCTCGACGCGCCGGACCGGGTAACCTACCGGACCTATTACTGAATTCAGCCGACGATCCGGTAGTAGACCCGGTCGGGAAGGAAGTTCATCCCGCGCAGGATCGTGGCGAGGATGTTGGGAAAATGGCGGGCGAAACGGTCGCCCGAGAGATGGGCGAACACCACCTCGGCGGCGGCCTCCGGCTCCATGATCTGCGGCATCCGGAAATCGTTCTTCTCCGTCAGCCGCGTGCGGATGAAACCCGGATTGACGAGCTGCACCTGCACGCCGGTGTCGCGGAGATCGGCATGCATCCCCTCCGCCAGCACCATGATCCCGGCTTTCGAGGCGGCATAGCCGATGGAATTCGGCAGCCCTCGGAACCCCGAAAGCGAGCCGGTCAGGACGATATGTCCGGCATCCCGCGCGACGAACCCCGGCACCACGTGCCCGAGCACGCGACAGGCGCCGGTGAAGTTCACGTCGGCCATCTGCACCACCTGCTCGCGGTCCCAGTCTGTCGCGCCGAGAGGCCAGTAGACCCCCGCGAGGTAGATCAGGCCGTCGATCTCGCCCGCCTCCGCCACGGCCGCGGCAATGCTGTCCGGGTCGGTCACGTCGCAGGAAACGGCGACCGCCGGATTGGGCAGCCCGGCCGCCAGCTCGCCGAGCCGATCGGCGTTCCGCGCCGAGAGCACGAGCCGCGCGCCGGCGCGGCTCAACCGTTCGGCGACCGCGCGTCCGAGCCCTTCGGACGCGCCGACGATCCAGTATCGCTTTCCGGCCCAGTCCCGCATCACTCGTCCTTCCGTATCGTGGCCATCAGCTCCGCCACCAGAAGGCCGCCCTTACGGAACTGGCTGCGGTTCAGGATCGTGCCGGCCTCGGTCAGATACATCCAGTCGGTGACCGACAGCACGTATCCGCCCGCATCCTCGGGCAGCACGATCGTGTAGAGCAGCTGCACCGTCGGCCCCGTGATCCGGCCGCGGCCCTCGCCCTGCACATCCGCGGCGCGCGCCGAGAGACGGCCCTCCTCGCCCTGGCTGAGATGCCAGACGCGATGTTGCGTGCCGCCTCCGTCATACTGGAACTCGACATCGACGGTGCCGTCCGGGCCGCTCCACTTCCCAGTCATCACGGCGCGGAACCGGGAGGTCATCCGGCCGGTCGGCCCGAAGATCACCCCCTCGCAGAGATTCCGCCCGCCGAGATGGCGGCTGAGCTCGAATTCAGGCCCGAGCCCGGCGTATTCGGCCGGCCTCTGTCCCTGGAATCCCATGAAGCGGATGCGGATCGCGGCAAGGACGAGCACCACGCCGAAGATCACGCTGAGATAGACGAAGATTTCCATGCGGCGCTTCCATTCCGTGGTTTCGGCGGCCGTCGTCGATGCAGCGTGCGAACCAGCCCGGCGGTTCCGCCCGCCGCGCAGTTGATCCTGTCCTATGGCTCCGGCGCCGTGGCGGGGAGCGGAGGGCTGAGCTCGCCATGCGGGGGCGCGGGCCGGGGCCGGTAGGCCACGCGCCTGGCCCAGAGCCTCAGCGCCTGCCAGTGGATGAGCGCCAGGACCCGGCGCGAGCCCAGCGGCCGCCGGAGAAGCGCGCGCAGCAGCCCGCCCGAGGTCAGCGGTCGCCGTGTCCCCGAAAGCGTCGCGACGAGGCCGCCTTCCGCATCGGTGAAGTCGATGCGAATGGCGATCCTCTCCGGCCGGATGTCGAAGGCGAAGACGTAGTGCCCGGCGACGCGCTGGAAGGGCGAGACGTGCAGCACCTTGAGCGCCCGCAGACGATCGGACGGACCGATCGGCCCCAGGTCGTCGCGGTGGCAGAGATAGGCGTGCCGGTCGCCGAACGTGTTGGTGACCTCGGCCACCACCGCCCTGAGCGCCGCGTCCGCGTCGCGCACCAGCCAGAAGCTCACCGGGTTGAAGACGTGACCGAGAAGCCGCGGCTGCGCCAGAAGCTCGATCCGGTGCGCCAGATGCCCGATCCCCCGCCCCGCGAGCGCCGCCCTCACCCAGGCGGCGCCCCGTCCACGCCCCGGCGGCCCGCCGTGATCGCGGTCGCGGAGCTGGGCGAGGTTGGCCCGGTTGCGGGAGAACAGGCGCGGGCCCGCCACCTCCGCCTCGGCATCGAGCAGCACGTAGTCGATTCCATAGGCGAAGGCGTTGCCGATGCGGTCCCTGCGCGCGTGCCGGGTCCGGCCGACGATATGCTCGACGCGCGCCCTCACCCGGCAGCCAGCACGTCGCGGCCCTGCCGCAGCAGCGCCTCGACCACCTCCACGGCACTGGCATAGCCGTCCTCGTGGAACCCGTCGCGCATCCAGGCGCCGCAGAACCAAGTGCGCAGAGCGCCGTTCACGGCGCGGATCCTCTGCCGGCCGCGCTCCGCGGCGAGGTCGTAGACCGGGTGTCGGAACACCGCCTCGTCGTAGATCAGCTCCTCCCTGACGGCTCGCGTCGGGTTCAGCGTGACGAAGATCGGATCGTCCTTCGGAATCGGCTGCAGCGAGTTCATCCAGTAGGTCAGGTCGATCTGCGCGGGGCGCGCGGCGGGCTCGCGGTAGTTCCACGACGACCAGACCCGGCGCCGCCGCGGCATCACCGACTGGTCGGCGTGAAGAACGGCGCGGTTCGGCTGGTAGCGCACCGCCCCCAGCCCCTCCGCCTCGCATGGCGACGGATCTGCGAGCAGCGCGAGCGCGTCGTCGGAATGGGTGGCGAGAATCACCTCGTCGGCCAGTTCCGAGACGCCCCCGGCGGCGATCTCGACCCCGTGGGCATGGCGGCGGATGGCGCGGACGGGCGTGCCCGGTCGCAGATCCACACCGGCGCGGGCGAGCGCCGCCTCGAGCCTGCGGACATATTCCACCGACCCGCCCCGCACTGTCAGCCACCGATGCTGGCCGCTATGGTGAAGCAGGGCGTGGTTGTCGAAGAAGCGCAGCAGCGCCCGGGCGGGGAAGTCGAGGATCGCCTCGGCCGGGGTCGACCAGATCGCGCCGGAAAGCGGCAGGAGGTAGCGATCGCGAAACCACGTCCCCGTCCCCAGCCGGTCGAGCAGCGTGCCGAGCGGCTGATCGTCCTCCTTCGCCATCGCGAGCGCGCGAGCATTGAACCGCAGGATGTCGCGGATCATGCCGATGAAACGCGGGTCGCAGGCGTTCCGCGGCTGGGCGAAGACGGAGCGCAGGTCCCTCAGCCCGTATTCGAACCGGCCCTCGTCGAAGGAGGCGCCGAAGGTCATGTCGCTGTCGGCCAGGGGGACGTCGAGCGCCTCGAACATCGACACCAGATGCGGGTAGTTCGCCCGGTTGAACACGATGAAGCCGGTATCGACCGGCTGGTCGCCGCGTTTTCCGGCCATCACCGTGCGGGCATGGCCGCCGAGGCGCGGCTCCGCCTCGTAGAGCACGACCTGCGCGGTGTCCTTCAGGAGCCAGGCGGCGGCGAGGCCGGAAATGCCGCCCCCGACGATGGCGATGCGGCGGGGGCCGCTAGGTGTCTCGAAGGGCATCGGCTCTCCGCTCGTGTGACCCCGTACCGCCAGCGGCACTACGCGGGCACGGACCATGGTGGCTTAAGACATAGCGCCGGCGACGGGGCAAGTCGCGCCGGCGCGGCCTTCGGCCTCACTCCGGGGGGAGCGCCGCAACCGGCTCCGAGGCGAGCTCCTCGAAATCGAAGTTGTGCAGCCGCCCGGCACGCTTGCCGGCCTTCTCGGACGAGATGCGGATCTGGTCCACGTCCTTGCGCGCCTGCTCGAAATGCCGGTCGAGATTGCCCACCCGGTCGCCCAGCCGCTCGACATCGGCATGCAGGAGCCCGAGCTCCTTGCGGATCGCGCCGGCCTGTTCGCGCATCCGCGCGTCCTTCAAGATCGCGCGCATGGTGTTCAGCGTCGCCATGCAGGTCGTGGGCGAGACGATCCAGACGCGGCAGGCGAACCCTTCCCGGACGACATGCGGCAGCCGGGCATGGAGTTCGGCATAGACGGCCTCGGAGGGCAGGAACATCAGCGCGCCATCGGCCGTGTCGCCGTCGAGGATGTACTTCTCCGAGATGTCCTTCAGGTGTTTCCGCACCGCGTATCCGAGCGATTTCAGGGCCCGCTCCTGCGCCTCCTTCGTCTCCGCCGCCACCAGCGTCTCGTAGGCCTCGAGCGGAAACTTGGCGTCGATGACGATCGGACCGGGCGGATTCGGCAGATGGATCAGGCAATCCGCCCGCGCCCCGTTCGGCAGCGTGTGCTGGAGCGTGTAGCTGTCGGCGGGCAGGGCCTTGGACACGATGTCGTTGAGCTGGATTTCCCCGAACATGCCGCGCCGCTGCTTGTTCGAGAGGATGTCCTGCAGCGAGAGCACGTCGCCGGAGAGCTTCTGGATGTTGTCCTGCGCCTTGTCGATCGTGGCGAGTCGTTCCTGGAGCTGGGTCAGCGAGGTGGTGGTCTTCGTCGCCTGGCCGTGCAGGGTTTCGCGCATCTTCTCCTGCATGTCCGAGAAGCTGCGCTGCTGGCGGAGCGTGGTCTCGGCCATCCGTTCGCCCATCTGGCGCTGCACTTCGGCGAGCCGCGATTCCATCGTCTGCAACATCCGCATCTGCGATGTCGAGGCGGTCTCGCTGACGGTCTGGAGCGAGCCGGCGAGCTGGGTCTGTCCGGCGCCCAGCGCCTGGATGTCCGCATTGGTCCGGCGCAGGTCGCGGGCGAGGCTCTCGGCGAGCCGCGCGGAGCGGCCGGCCCGGCTGACCACCATGACCATCAGCACCACGAGAAGGAGCGCCACCAGGGCGGCGGCGAACCCGCCGAGCGCGACCGGATTGCCGGCCGCGAGTGACGCGAGGCCCCGCTCCATCAGGCCCTCCCGAAGAGGCGTTCGATATCGGCGAGCTTCAGCTCCACGTAGGTCGGCCGTCCATGGTTGCATTGGCCCGAATGGGGCGTCGCCTCCATCTCCCTGAGGAGCGCGTTCATCTCCTCGGCGCGCATCCGCCGCCCGGCGCGCACCGATCCGTGGCAGGCCATCCGCGACAGCACCGCCTCGACCCGCGCCCCGACCGACATTCCCTCGCCCAGGTCGTCCAGCTCGTCGAGGATGTCGCGCAGCATCGCCTCGGCGTCGATCTCGCCGAGAATCGCCGGGGTCTCGCGCACCGCCACCGCGCCGCCGCCGAAGGGCTCGACCGTCAGCCCCGCCTTCGACAAGGCGTCCGCGATCTCCAGAAGACGTGCCGCGTCGCCGGCGCTCAGTTCCACGATCTCGGGGATGAGGAGCGCCTGCGCGGCGACTCCGGTTTCCGAGAGCTGACGCTTCAGTTTCTCGTAGACGAGCCGTTCATGGGCGGCGTGCTGGTCGACGATGACCATGCCCGTCTCGGTCTGCGAGACGATGTAGGTCTCGTGTACCTGCCCGCGCGCCGCGCCCAGGGGAAAATAGTCATCATTGCTGTCCTTATCCGCGGACAAGCTCTCGCCGCGATCGGGCGCCGGGGCGAGCTCCGGCGGCGCTTCCTCCACGCGCGCGAAGACGCCCCGCATCTCCGCGAAGCCCGGCGCCGGCCGCCGCGGCGCCGGGCGATCCATCTGGTAGGAGCGCGGCTCCAGCGGCTCCCGCCGGAACGCGCCGAGCGCGGCGGTGGAGACGGTGGTGGAGGCGCGGTGCCCGGCCTCCGCAAGCGCCTGTTTCAGCGCCGAGACGATCAGCCCCCGCACCACGCCCGGCTCGCGGAACCGCACCTCGGTCTTGGCGGGATGCACGTTCTGGTCCACGCGGCTCGGGTCGAGTTCGACGAACAGCGCCGCGACCGGGTGCCGCTCGCGGGGGAGGAAATCCTGATACGCCCCGCGCAGCGCCCCGTAGAGCAGCTTGTCGCGGACGGGACGGCCGTTCACGAAGAGGTATTGGTGAGTCGCCGCGCCGCGGGAAAATGTCGGCAGCGCGGCATAGCCGGTGAGCGCGACCTCCTCGCGCGCGGCGGAGATCCGCAGCGCGTTCTCGGCGAAACCAGCCCCGAGCACCTTGGCCAGACGGCCATGGAGCGCGTCGAAGAGATCCCCCTGCCCCGGCTCGACGCGGAACACCTCGCGCCCCTCGCCCTCGCCGGTGACGTCGCTGAGGCGGATGCCGAGGAACGGTTCCGCCATGGCGAGGCGCTTGACCACGTCGGCGATGGCCTGCGCCTCCGCCCTGTCGGAGCGCAGGAACTTCAGTCGCGCCGGCGTCGCGTAGAAAAGGTCGCGGAGCTCCGCCACCGTGCCGCGCCGCATTGCGGCGGGCCGGACCGGCTCCGCCCGCCCCCCTGAGACGGCGAGCCTCGCGCCCTCCCCGGTCGCGGCACGGGAGGTGAGCGTCAGACGGCCTACCGCTGCCAGCGAGGGCAGCGCCTCGCCCCGGAAGCCGAACGAGCGGATGGCGAGGAGGTCGGACCCGTCGATCTTCGAGGTCGCGTGCCGCGTCAGCGCCAGAGGCAGCTCCTCGGGCGCCATGCCGCAGCCGTCGTCGGTGACGCGCAGCAGCGACTTGCCGCCGGCCGCGTACTCGATCTCGATCCGCGTCGCACCGGCATCGACCGCGTTCTCCACCAGTTCCTTCACCGCCGAGGCTGGACGCTCGACCACTTCCCCGGCCGCGATTCTATTGACGACGGATTCGTCGAGTTGCCGAATTGTGGGGCGAGCCACGCCGATCTTGCGGTCATGAACGGTCATGCCACAAGCGCTAGCACGACAATTCCGGGCCGGGAAACGGATTATCCCGGTAATCCACAAGAAAGTGCGATCAGTTGGTCGGCTGCACCCCTTCCGGATGACCGACGATCAGGAACGAGAGATCCTCCGGCCGGTAGAGCCGCTCCGCTACCCGGTCCGCGTCTTCGAGCGTGATCGCCTCGATCTCGTCGTTCCGCGTGGCGATGTAGGAGATCGGCAGGTCGTCCACCTGCATGCCGACCAGGATTTCGGCGATATTGGAATTGCCGTCGAACCGCAGCGGATAGGCACCGGTGAGGTAGGTCTTGGCCTCCTCGAGCTCTTCCTCCGTGATGCCTTTCGAGATCCTCTCCCACTCCTCGCGGACTACGTCGACGAGCGCGGCGGTGCTCTCGTTGGCGGAGGCGGCCTGGCCAAGCAGCGCCTCGGCGTATTCGCGCGGCGCGAGATAGGTGCCGATGCCGTAGGTCAGGCCGCGCTTCACGCGGACCTCGTCCATCAGCCGCGACTGGAATCCGCCGCCACCAAAGACCTCGTTCAGGAGATAGGCGGTGAAGAAGTCGGGGTCGTCGCGCGGGATGCCCTCATGCCCGAAGACCACGACGGATTGCGGCGTGTCGAACTCCACGACATCGACGCCGGGCTCGATATGCCAGCCGGCATCGCCCGGGCTCTCCGCCGCGCTCGATTGCCGCAGGTCGCCCAGGAGATCGTCGAGAAGCGCGCCCAGCGCGTCTGGCGTGATGTCTCCGACCGCGGCGACATAGACGTGATCGCGCACGAGCGCGTCGCGGTGCGCCTGGACCATGTCGGCGCGGCCGAGCGCCTCGACGCTGTCCGTCGTGCCCTCGACGGGAACCCCGTAAGGATGGTCGGGGAAGGCACGGGCACCCCATTCGCGTTCCGCAATGGCGACCGGATCGGTCGAATCGGCTGCGATGATCGAGAGCACCTGATCCTTCACCCGGGCGACCGCGTCCTTTGGGAAGGACGGTTCGACTATAGAGCGGCGGAGCAGATCCACCGCCTCGTCCCGGTTTTCGGTCAGGAAGCGCGCCGAGACGCCCACCGAATCGTCATAGGCGTCGTAGTCGAAGGAGGCGGCGAGTTCGTCCCGGGCCGCGGCGAATTCCTGCGCGTCGAGATCGCCCGTCCCCTCCTCGAGAAGCCCGGCCATCAGGTTGACCGCGCCCCGCTTGCCGGGGCGGTCGAGCGCCGCTCCGGGGACGAAGCGGATCTCGAGCGCCGTGAAGGGGATCGTGTGATCCTCCACCAGCCACGCATCGATGCCGCCGGGAGTGGTCACGTCCTGCACGTCGACCTTGGCAAGGACTGGCGCGGCGGCGAGGGCGATGAGGGCGGCGAGGGCAAGGCGGATCATTGCATCGTCTCCGTTCCGGCGCCGGTGTCGCTCGGCATGGCGCTTGCGGCTGCCGGCGTCGCCTCGTGCGCCGTGCTGGGCTCGCCGGGGGAGACGGCGGGAGAGGTGACGTAGCCCGTCACCGACCGGTCGCGGTCGAGCACGCGCTTCGCAGCGGCGACGATCTCCTCTCCGGTCACGTCCTCGAGAAGGTCGGGCCAGGCCTCGACGTCATCGACATTGAGCCCGCTCGTCAGCGCCCGGCCGTAGCGGTCGGCGAGGGAGCGAACGCTATCCTCCTCGTAGATTTCAGAGGCACGGATCCGGGTCTTGATGCGCGCGAGCTGGTCGGTGTCCACGCCTTCCTCGAGGAAGGCCGCAAGTTCGCGGTCGAGCGCGGCCTCCGCCTTCTCGAGCGAGATGCCCGGACCGGGCACGACGACGAGCCCGAAGGTCGTGTCGTCGAACGAGGTACCACTGTAGAATGCGCCCGTGTTCAGCGCCTCCTCGGTGTCGAACTGGAGCCGCGAGGCGAGTACGGACGTCTGGCCGCCGCCCAGGACCTCGGCAAGGAGGGTGAGGGCCGCCGCCTCCCGCTGATCGCCGCTGTCGCGTTCCGGCGCGAGATAGGTGCGCATCACGTAAGGCTGGGCGATCCGCGGATCGGTGAATTTCAGCCGCCTCTCGGCGAGCTGCGGCGGCTCCTGCGGACGCGACCGGCGGCCGAGATCCGGCGTCGGCTCGATCGGGCCGTAATACTTGCGCGCAAGCTCTCGCACCTCGTCCGGCGTCACGTCGCCGGCGACGATCAACACCGCGTTGTTCGGAGCGTAGTAGCGATCGTAGAAAGCGGTCGCGTCGTCGAGCGTCAGCGCCTCCACCTCCTGCATCCAGCCGATGATCGGCCGGCCATAGGGATGGTTGAGGTATTGGGCGGCGCCGCGCTGCTCGGAAAACAGGGCGCCGGGATCGGACTCGATCCGCTGGTTGCGCTCCTCCTGCACGACGCGCAGCTCGGTGGCGATATCGCGGTCGTCGAGCTGAAGGTCGCGCATCCGGTCGGCCTCCATCTCCATCATTAGGCCCAGCCGGTCCGCCGCAACGCGCTGGAAATAGGCCGTCTGATCCGAGGAGGTGAATGCGTTGTCGGTGCCCCCCTGCTGCGCCACGACGCGGCTGAACTCGCCCGGCTCGAGCTCGTCGGTTCCCTTGAACATCAGGTGTTCGAGATAGTGGGCGATGCCCGACTTGCCCGGTTCCTCGTCGGCCGCGCCGACCTTGTACCAGACCATGTGGACGACGACGGGGGCGCGGTGATCCTCGATCACGACCACCTCGAGCCCGTTGTCGAGATCGAAGGTCGTGACCTCGGCCGCCCGGGCCGCCGTCAGGGGAACGAGGAGGGCGAGAGCGAGAGCGATGAGGCGCGACATGGGTCCTGCCAGTCAGGGGAGTTTGGCAGGCAAGATAAAGGCCGGAGCCGCAGCCGCAATCGATCCAACGCCGATGTGACTCACCGGGAGTTCGGCACACCCTCGGGAGGCGCGGCGGGCGTGCGGATGCCTGCGGCCCTCAACCGTTGGAGTTCGCGATACTGGTCGAGAGATTGGGACTCGTAGGCGCCGAAGTAGGTCGACGTGCCCGAAATCCGCTCCAGGAAGCGACCGCGATTCTGCTCGCGGAAGGCCCGGTCCTCGGCGGCTAGCCGCGCGCGAATGTCCGGCGCGACGCCAAACCGGGTCGTCTGTGCGATGAGCGCCTGCCCCTGCACCGGCGCCGTCGCACCGCCCGGGTTGCCGCCGAGCGCCAGCGTCGCATCGCCGAGTGGATCGAGGTCGCTGCGGTTTCCGCCGCCAGGCGTCGGCGGCGGCAGCTCGGCGAGATTCGCCGGCTGTTCCAGCGGCCGGTTGGGGACGATGGAGAACTCGTCCGGTCCGGGCTCGTCCTTGGTCAGAACAAGGAGATCCGGATCGCCGCCACAGGCAGAGAGCAGGCCCGCGAGAGCCAGCATTGCCAAGATGCGCGATTGAGACACCATCTCCGCCTCCGATGTGTTCCGCCCGGCCGGCTTACCCGATGATCGCGCCGGCGTCACGCCCGCTTGTCCCGACCGGTGAAGAGGATGAGTCCCACAGCGCCGAAAAAGATCGCCACGTCCGCGACATTGAAGCTGAACGGATTCTCGAAACCGCAGCAGGACATGTTCAGGAAGTCGGCCACCGCGCCGTAGACGAGCCGGTCGACGACATTGCCCAGCGCTCCGCCGACGAGGAGCCCGCCGGCCACCAGCGCCCATTGTCCCGGCCGCTCGCGGCGGAGCCAGACGATCACCCAGGCGGAGATCGCCAGCGCGACGGCGATCAGAATCCACTTGGTCGCCGGCGCGTCTCCCGCCATCAGGCCGAAATTGATGCCCCTGTTCCAGGCCATGCGGAAGACCAGATAGGGCGGCAGGACGTCCACGATTCCGCGCGAGGCGAGGTTCAGCCCCTGCAGCACGATGAGCTTCGTCGCCTGGTCGAGCACGAAGACGAGCGCCGCGATCTGCCACAGGATGCGCATCAGTGCCGAAAATGCCGCTGCCCGGTGAAGACCATGGCGAGGCCGGCCGCGTCCGCGGCGGCGATCACCTCCTCGTCGCGCACCGATCCGCCCGGCTGGATCACCGCCCGCGCCCCGGCTTCCGCTGCGGCCAGGAGACCGTCGGCGAAGGGGAAGAACGCGTCCGAGGCAACGACGGCCCCCTCGGTCAGCGGAGCAGAGAGCCCCAGCGCCTCGGCCATGTCGGCGGCCTTGCGCGCGGCGATGCGGGTGGAATCGACCCGGCTCATCTGACCGGCGCCGATGCCGACCGTGGCGCCGTCCCTGGCGTAGACGATGGCGTTCGACTTCACGTGCTTGGCAATGGTCCAGGCGAAGAGGAGATCCTCGATCTCGGCCGCGTCCGGCGCACGCGCGGTGACCACCTTCAGCGCGTCGCGGGCGATCTGGCCCGTGTCGCGATCCTGCACGAGAAAGCCGCCGGAAACCTGCGTCCAGACCTTCCCCGGCTCGGCCGGATCGGCGAGGTCCCCGGTCGTCAGCAGACGCAGGTTCTTCTTCCGTGCGAAGATCTCCCGCGCCGCCGCGTCGGCGCCGGGCGCGATCACCACCTCGGTGAAGATCGCGGCGATCGCTTCGGCCGTCTCTGCGTCGAGCGGCCGGTTCAGCGCGACGATGCCGCCGAAGGCCGATGTCCGGTCGCAGTCGAAGGCGCGCCCGTAGGCCTCCGCGAGGCTTCGCCCGCGCGCCGCGCCACAGGGATTGGCGTGCTTGACGATCACGCAGGCGGGCGGACCGCCGGCAAATTCGCTCACCAGAGCGAAGGCCGCGTCGGTGTCGGCCACATTGTTGTAGCTGAGCGCCTTGCCCTGGTGCTGGGTGGCGGTGGCAAGGCCGGGACGGTCGGAGCCGTCGACGTAGAAGGCCGCGTCCTGATGGGGGTTCTCGCCGTAGCGCATCCTCTGCCGCAGCGTCCCGGCTACCGCGCGGCGACGGGGGGCCGGATCGGCGGTGACATCGGCCATCCAGGTGGAGACCGCGGCGTCGTAGGCGGCCGTCCTGGCGAAGGCACGCTGCGCCAGCGTCTGACGGAAGGCGCGGGTGGTGGCGCCGTCGTGGGCGTCGAGTTCCGACAGCAGCGCGTCGTAATCCTCCACGTCCACCACGACCGAGACGTAGCCGTGGTTCTTGGCGCCGGCGCGGATCATCGCCGGGCCGCCGATGTCGATGTTTTCCACTGCCTCCGCAAAGCCCGCGCCGCGAGCGACGGCGGATTCGAAGGGGTAGAGGTTGACGACGAGGAGGTCGATGGCGGCGATCCCGTGATCGGCCATCGCCCGGGCATGGTCGGCCTCGTCGCGGAGCGCGAGGAGGCCGCCGTGGATATTCGGGTGCAGCGTCTTGACGCGCCCGTCCATCATCTCGGGGAAGCCCGTGGCCTCCGACACGTCCGTCACGGCCACACCCGCCTCGCGCAACGCGCCGGCCGTGCCGCCGGTGGAAAGGATGTCGATACCGCGCGCGGCCAGCTTCCGCCCGAGATCGGCGAGCCCCGACTTGTCGGACACCGACAGGAGCGCGCGACGGAGCGGGACGAGGTCTGTCATCGGGGACACTCCTTGGAACGTCAGGCCAGCACGGGCCGGCCGTCATGGACGAGATCGCGCACCGCATCGGGGGTTTGGGGGGCTTTTGCAAGGGTCCAGCTCACCCGCGTCGCGCTTTCGCCCGCGGCGAAGCTCAGCACGATCTGCCGCGCCGGCCGCGGCGCGGGCAGGGTCGCGTCGATATGGACGCTGGCTTCGAGCGACATTTCGGCAGGTCCGGTCGGCCGGAAGATCCACTCCTCGCCCGACCGAAGGGTCAGGCGAACCGTTGCCTCGTCCTCCTCCGTCGCCTCGACGTCCGGGTGGAGGTGGAACCGGACCCGGACCGGCAGCCGCCTGCCGGCGGCGCCAAGGGCCCGGTCCAACCTGTCCTGATGGCGAGGATCTGCCACGACGACGGCGTCCTCGCCCCAGAGCCCGCGCCCGTCGAGATCCAGGAAGACCTGCCGGATATGGGTCAGCCCGTGGCTCGCCACATAGCCGTCGTGGGACGCGACGAGGCCGGTCGAGAGGGCATCTCGGCGGCGCTCGACCGTCACCTGTCCGGGCGTGTCGTGGAGCGGGTCGGAGGCGCCCTCTCCGGTCAGCCGGGAGGAGGAGCGGGCATCCACCACCAACGTCGAATGGGAGGGCGTGGCACGACCGGCGAGGCGCCAGCGCGGCCCGAAGGCGTCGCCCGCGCCGCAATTCACGATCAGCGGCCGCCGGCCCGAGGTCAACTCGAAGGCGAGCGTCGAGGCATGAGCCCCGCGCGACGCCTCTCCCGTCGGCGGCGGCGCCGCATCGAGGATCAGAGTGGTCCGGCCGCGGGCGAGCCGCGCGTAGCCCATCGTCCGGTCGCGGGCCGCGGAAGGCGGCGCGTCGGAGACGCAGAGGGCGCGGTCGAGCCGGCCCGCCGCGCCGCCGCCGCCACCGTGGAAGCGGGCGAGCGATCCGTCGGCGTGACGCAGGGTGCGCAGAACCGGCGCCGCGGCGGCGAGGCCGCGATCAAAGTCGGCGGGCACCGGGCCCCCGGCATCGAGCAGATCGGCGCGGAGGACGGCGATCGCCGTGAACATCCCGGCGAGCCGTTCGGGGTTTCGCTCGGGGATCGAGCCGTCCGCGGCGATGCTGCGTGCGATCTCCGCCGCGAGCGCGGCGGTCTCCCCTGCGGCTCGACCCGGGCCATCGAGGGCGAGCATGGCGCGAATCGGTCCGGCGAGGGCGTCGATCCGGTCGGCGCCCGGGGCGGCGCGCGACCAAATCCGGGCGGCGAGAGCGGTCTGGGCGGCAAGCGACCGCCGGAGTCGGGCATCCCGCCGGTCGGAGCCGCCCATCAGGAGATCCGCATTGTCGATCCAGCGCCAGAGGCGCCGGCCGAGCGTGACGGGCGCCCAGCCGTCCCCGGCTCCGCCGCCGAAGCGCAAGAGCCACCCGTCCGTCAGTTCCCGGGCGAGCCGCCGCGCGCGCCCCTGCCCTGTCGCGACGAGGTCGTCGAGCCAGTCGAAATCGTGGAACAGGGCACCGCCCTCCGCCTCTGCGAGCCGCCAGATCGACCGATCCGGCACCTCGACCGGCGCGCCGTCCACCAAGACCCGCCCGGCCAGCATCTCCTCGCCCCAGGCGATACGGCCGCCGCCCAGCGGCGCAGGGAGCCGTCCGAATCGGGGCGCACCCGGCCGAAGCGCGGCCATTCGCAGCCTCAGGCGCTCTGCGCGCGTCAATCTGCCGGTCACGTCTCGCACCGCCTTCAATCCGGTCGCCGGATTCTAGATCAGCCGCCGTCTCCTGTCATCGCCGGCTCGGCGGAAAGACGCAGGATCGAGACGAAGAACCCGTCCATGCCGCCGATCCCGGACAGGTAATCGGGACGGAGACGCAGGCCCTCGGGGCCGATCCAGCCCGTCTCGATCCCCGGAATGCCCGCGAAATCGCGGTCGATCTCGAGCCCGGGATGGCGGACCAGGGCGTCGCGCACCTGCTCCTCACCCTCGTCGACGAGCAACGAACAGGTGCAGAAGACGACCCGCCCGCCGGGCCTCACGAGCCCCAGCGCGCGGTCGATCATCCGCTCCTGCTGGCGGAAGAGCCCCGGGAAGTCGTGGCCGCGCTTGGCGTGGGGCAGGTCGGGGTGGCGGCGGAGCGTGCCGGTGCCCGAGCACGGCGCGTCGAGCAGGACGGCGTCGAACGGGCCGCCCTCCCAGGTCAGGGCATCGGCGACCACGATTTCGGCGGCGAGACCGCAGCGGTCGAGGTTCTCACGCAGGCGCACCATCCGGGTCTCGGAGATGTCGATCGCGGTTACCTTCGCGCCGGCTGCCACGAGCTGCAGGGTCTTGCCGCCGGGGGCGGCGCACATGTCGAGGATGCGCTCGCCTGCCTTCGGCCGAAGCGCCAGCGCCGGGACAGAGGCGGCGAAGTCCTGCACCCACCAATCGCCCTCGGCGAAGCCGGGAAGGCGGCTGATCTGGCCGGGATCGGTGAGCCGGAGGCTTGCCCCCGGCCCGATCCCCGTCCCGAGCGCCTCGGCGAGCCGCGCGGGGTCGTCTTTCGCGGTCAGATCCACGGGGGGTGTCCGGGCGAAGACCGCCTCCATCGCGGCGACCGCCGCCTTGCCGTAATCGGCGACGAGGGGCTTGCGAAGCCATTTCGGCAGACGTGGCAGCGGCAGCGCGTCCCAGGCCTCCGCACCCTGCCGCAGAACGTTGCGCAGGACGGCATTGGTCAGACCCGCCTGTCCGGCGGCGATGCCGGAGGCGCGGACCAGATCGACCGCGGCGCCGACCGCGGCGTGCTCGGGGGTGCCCTCGACACGGATTTCCGCGAGCGCCAGGCGCATGGCGTTGTGCGTCGCCGGATAGGGTTTCATCCTGAGGAAGGGGCCGAGCGCGCGGTCGCTGCGGTCGGCCCAGCGCAGCGCGCTCGTCGCCAGCCGCCGTGCGGCCGCCCGGTCGGCGGCGGTGAGGGATCCGAGAATCGCCGGCCCGGCCTCCGACAGGAGCGCCCCCTCCTCGGTGACGGCGCCGAGCAGGCGATGCGCGGCGGCGCGGACCTCGTCCATCTGCGGCCTCCCTGCTGTCCGACCTTGTTGCTTCGCGGCTGCGGCGTATATGAGCACCACCCAAGTGACCAGCGAGACCGTGCGATGTCCGAGCCCAGCGATCTTCCTCCCGCAGCCCAGCGGGCGCTTGCCGAAGCCGAGGAACGCCGGCGGGCGCGGAGGGAACTCGACCTGCCGCCGGAGCTCGGCGGGCGGGACGGACCGGACCCGGTGCGCTATGGCGACTGGGAACTGAAAGGCATCGCCGTCGACTTCTGAACGCTCAGTCGAGGCCGAGATCGGCGGTGTCGCCCCGGCCCCGATCGGCGACGAATCGCACCGTGTCGCCGTCCAGGTAGACGGCTTGGCAATTCCACTCCCAGGAACTGCGCCCCCAGCTCATCTCCCGGCAGAAGAAGCCGTCGCGCCACTCCCAGGACCCGGTGACCCGGCCGCCGAAGGCGCGGCCTGCGATGTCCCCGCCCGGCGTCACCACCAGGCCGATGCCGAGCCGGCTGAGGGTTCGCCCCGTCACCGCGTCGAGAAAGGCCGCGCGGTCGGTCACGCGCTCGAAGGTCTGCGCGGCCGCCGGAAGCGCGAAGATCAGCAGGGTCGCGGCGATGCGGAACATGGGCGGCATCTAGGGCATCCCCGGAGCGGTCGAGAGCCGCACCGCTCACCATTCCGTCAGGGCCGCAATCAGGCCAGTCCGAGCACGTCCAGCATGCGGTAATGGCCGGGCGCTCGCCCCTCCGTCCAGAGCGCCGCGGTGATCGCGCCGTGGGCGAAGAGGCTGCGATCGGTGGCCGCGTGGGACAGGGTCAGCACTTCCGAGGCGCCGGCGAAGTGAACCTGGTGCTCGCCGACGATGCCGCCGCCGCGGATGGCGTGGAAACCGATGGCACCCTCGCCGCGCCTGCCCATGCCATCGCGGCCGCGCTCGGCGACCTCCTTCAGCGCGACGCCGCGCCCCTCGGCTGCGGCATCGCCGAGCATCAGCGCGGTTCCGGAGGGCGCATCCACCTTCATGCGGTGATGCGCCTCCACCACCTCGATGTCGTAGTCGACACCGAGGCTCGCCGCGACTTGGCGGACGAGCGTGGTCAGGAGATTGACACCGAGGCTCATGTTGCCGGCGCGCACGATGGCGGTCTTCCCGCTTGCACGGTCGATGGCGGTGATGTCCGCTTCGGAAAGGCCCGTGGTGCCGATCACGAGCGCGGTGCCGGTCTCCGCGGCTCGTCCGGCGAGCGCGACCGTGGCTTCGGGCGCGGTGAAGTCGATCGCGCAATCGACGGCGGCGAGGGCCGCCTCGGCGTCGTCCGTCACTGCCAGGCCGCGCTCCGCTCCGCCGCTCGCCGCGCCCAGATCCCGGCCGATCCAGTCGTGACCCGGCCGTTCCAGCGCAGCGGCGAGTTTCGTGCGCGGATCGGCATCTACCGCCGATACCAGCATCCGGCCCATCCGGCCCGACACGCCCGTCACCGCGATCCGCATGGCTCGTCTCCCTCGCTCCGGCTCCGGGGCTAGCGCGATCGCGGGGCGCCCGCAACGGGCTGTTGCGGGCGCCCCGCCGAAGCCATAGATCCCCGGCATGGCAAAGTCCCGCTTCCCCACCGGCTCGGGTCCGTCGCAGCGCCAGCTCCGGGTTGGCGAGCTCATCCGCCGCACCCTGTCGGACGTGCTGAACCAGGGCGACATCCACGACCCCGACCTGAACCGGCTGTCGATCACGGTGGGCGAGGTGCGCGTCTCGCCCGACCTGAAGATCGCAACCGTCTATGTGATGCCGCTCGGCGGCGATCATCGCAAGGAGGCGATCGCCTATCTCAAACGCAACAAGGGCGAGCTGAAGCGGGCACTGTCGAAGCAGACGGAGCTGAAATTCACGCCCGACCTGCGCTTTCTCATCGACGAGACCTTCGACCGGATCGACGAGACCCGGGAGCTCTTCGGACGCGAGGAGGTGCGGCGCGACCTCGACCGGGACGAGGAACCGTGAAGACGCTCGCGGCGATCCTGAGCCTTCTCGGCGTGACCCCTGCAGCCGACGCGTCGAGCCCCTGCGAGGACGTTGCTTTCGACGGCGCCTCCTTCACGGTCTGCGCCGTCGATCCGGCCGCGGAGGACGTCCGGCTGTTTCTCTACGACCGGGAAGGACGCCCCTATACGAGCTTCCGCGCGATCGACGGCGCTCTCTCGACCCGGGGCGAGGCGCTCGCCATCGCGATGAACGCCGGCATGTACCATTCCGATCGCTCTCCCGTCGGCCTCTTCGTCCAGGACGGCCAGGAATACGGGCGGCTCGTCACCTCCGAGGGGCCGGGGAATTTCGGGCTCCTGCCGAACGGCGTTCTCTGCCTGTCGGCGGACCGTGCCGAGATCGTCGAGAGCCGCGAATTCGAGGCCAGCTCCCGGTCCTGCCGCGACGCCACCCAGTCCGGGCCGATGCTGGTCATCGACGGCGAACTGCATCCGCGATTCCTGCCGGGCTCCGATTCGGTTCATGTCCGCAACGGCGTGGGCGTCGCCGCGGACGGCACTCTCTGGCTCGCGATCTCCAACGAGGAGGTGAACTTCCATACCTTCGCGCGGCTTTTCCGCGACCGGCTCGAGACCCCGAACGCGCTCTATTTCGACGGCAGCGTGTCGCGGCTCTACGACGCCCTCTCGGGACGTCACGACGCGGGCTGGCCGATGGGTCCGATCATCGGCACGGTGAAGGAGGCGGGCTGATGGCTCGGCGCAGAAAGGGACGCGACGTCTCCGGCTGGCTGATCCTCGACAAGCCCGCCGGCATCGGATCGACCGACGTAGTGAGCAAGGTCCGCTGGGCGTTCCAGGCCCGGAAGGCCGGTCATGCCGGCACGCTCGACCCCGACGCGACCGGGCTGCTCGCCGTGGCGCTCGGGGAGGCGACGAAGGTCGTCTCCTCGATCACGGAGGCGCGGAAGGCCTACGATTTCACCGTGCGCTGGGGGTCGGAGACGACCACGGACGACGCCTCCGGCGCGGTGCTGAGGCGCGTCGACACACGACCCGACACCTGCGCGATCCACGACGCCCTGCCGCAATTCGTGGGCGACATCATGCAGGTTCCGCCGGCCTATTCGGCGGTGAAGGTGGACGGTGCGCGGGCCTACGACCTCGCGCGGGAGGGCACGGCGCCGGAGCTCGCGGCGCGGCCGCTGCAGGTGGACGAGTTGTCGCTCGTCTCGGTGCCCGATAGCGACCGGGCGGTGTTTCGCCTGGTCTGCGGCAAGGGCGGCTACGTGCGGGCGATCGCCCGCGATCTCGGGCGCGCGCTCGGCTGCCACGGCCATGTCGAGAGCCTGCGGCGGGTCTGGTCGGGGCCCTTCGATCTCGACCGGGCCATCGCGATGGACCGCATCGAGGCCCTGGCCCGGACGCCGGAGATCGACGATCTCCTCCTGCCCGTCGCGGCAGGACTCGGCGACCTGCCCGTCTGCCGGGTGACCGAGATTGCCGCGATCCGCATCCGCAACGGCAATCCCGCCGAGGTGGTCTCCTCCGAGGCCGGGTTCGGCGACTTGGCCTGGGCGGCATGGCAGGGCTGTCCGCTGGCGCTCGGCCGGTACCGGGCGGGTCAGTTCCACCCGAGCCGGGTGCTGAACCTGACGTGATCGAGCGGACGCACCTGAAAGGCGATGCCGAGAGCCACGCGGTCTATTCCCCGTGCGAACGCTACCGCTACGAACTGACCCGGATCTGGGAGCCTGCGGGGGACACCGCCCTGTTCGTGATGCTCAACCCCTCCACGGCGACGGAGGTGCAGAACGACCCCACCGTCGAGCGCTGCGAGCGCCGCGCGCGGACGCTGGGTTTCGGTGCCTTCCGGGTCTGCAACATCTTCGCCTGGCGCGACACCGATCCGCGCCGGATGCGGGCGGTTCCCGACCCGGTCGGGCCCCAGAACGACGCCGCCATCCTCGCCGGCTGCCATTGGGCCGGCACGATCGTCTGCGCCTGGGGCAGCCATGGCGCACATCTCGGACGGGGCCCGGAGGTGGAGCGGCTCATGCGGCGAACGGGCCGAAACCTGCACCATCTCGGCCTGACCAAGGCCGGCCACCCGAAGCACCCGCTCTATATCGGCTACGCCGTCGCGCCGCGCCCTTGGGAATGAAGGTTCAGCCCTCCGCCGGAGGTTCCGCCGGAGGCGCCGCTGCGGAGCGGGACCGCCGACGACGCCACGGCCGGCGGAGCGTGCCCGAGGAGGTGAGCGCTCCGATCCCCAGCGAGACCGCGAGGCAGAGGAGCCAGAAGAGGAACAGGAAGAGATCCGAAGCGGTCATGTCGAAGGATTCCAGATCGGCGCACCGCCGATTACCGCATCACGGTCACGCACAGATGACGATTTCGAGGGACTTTTCAAGATCCGTCGATTGATGTAGGCGGCACGCTCGGCACGGGCCTATTCCGTGCCGCAAGGGCCCGTGCTGGACGACATCCCGGCCGGCGCCGTCACCCCGAACCGCAAGGAGATGCCCGATGTCGATCACGCTGGAAGAAAAGCGCAAGCTGATTACGGACTACGCCACGAAGGACGGCGATACCGGCTCGCCGGAAGTGCAGGTCGCGATCCTGACCCACCGGATCGCCGCCCTGACCGAGCACTTCAAGACCCACAAGAAGGACAACCATTCCCGGCGCGGCCTCCTGAAGCTCGTGGCCCAGCGCCGGAAGCTTCTCGACTATACCCGCGCCAAGGACGAGGAGCGCTACCGCTCGCTCATCAAGCGCCTCGGCATCCGGCGCTGACGCCGATCGACCCGATCCTCTGACGAAACGCCCGCCCCGGCGGGCGTTTCCGGTCCGGAGCGTCCTGCCCCGGTTCGCGGCACCGCTTTCCGCCGCAGCTTCGCCCGATATCGGTGCGACCTGCCGACGCGGGCGAAGGGAACGCGGAAGGCACGGCGCGCATTTGTCTGTCTGATCCCGAAAACGAGCAAGTCAGACAGGCGACATGGCCAGGGCGAAGAAGAAGACGATTTGCATCGTCGGCAACGACCCGTTCATCGACGATTTCATCAAGCGAGTACCCGAGGCAAAGGACTGGAACGTGGTCACGGTCCTCGGTCACGAGGACGTGCAGCCGGAAGACGAGACGATCGATTTCGACGCGCTCTACGAGCGCGCGCGGACGGAGATCGCCGCCCTGGACCCGAAGCCCAGCGCGATCATCGGCCATCTCGACTTCCCCGTCACCTCCCTCGTCGCCCTGCTCAACCGGGAATTCGGTTTGAAGGGCGCCTCGCCCGAAGCCGTGGCCCGGTGCGAGCACAAGTACTGGATGCGCGAGGCGCAGCGGCAAATGTTTCCCGACCAGACCCCGAAGGTGAAGGCCATCAACCCGTTCGCGCCGCAGGAGGCGAAATCGGGCGCGCTTCCCTATCCGTTCTGGCTGAAACCGGTGAAGGGCCATTCGTCGAAGCTCGGCTTCCTGGTCCGCGACGAGAGCGAGTTCGAGGCGGCGCTGCACGAATGCCGGCTTTTCATCCATCAGCACGGCGAACCGTTCAACCGTTTCCTGGCGCGGCTCGACCCCGATTGCGGCTGCCCGACCGATGTGAACGGAAACTTCGCCGTCGCCGAGGAGCTGATCTCCGCCGAGCGGCTCTTCACCATCGAGGGGCTGGTCGAGAACGGCGAGACGAAGGTCGTCGGCGTGGTCGATTCGCTGAAGGGCGGCAAGGAGGGCGTCAGCTTCTCGAGCTACCAGTACCCCGCGAAGCTGCCCGCAGAGCTCGTCGAGAAGGCGCGCGGCGTCGTCGCGGGCATTCTCGAGAAGTTCGAGTTCGATGACGGCCCGTTCAACGTCGAATTCTTCTGGCACGAGGAGACCGACGAGCTTCGACTGCTCGAGATCAATCCGCGTCTCTCGAAATCGCATACGCCGCTCTTCCACATCGTCGACGGCGCGAGCCATCACCGGCAGGCAATCCTGCTCGCCCTCGGCGAGTGCGTCGAGATGCCGACGCGGGAGGGCAATTCGCCCCTCGCCACCAAGTTCATGATCCGCTCGCAGGAGGCCGATGGCATCGTCCGCGGCGTCCCGGACCCCGCGCAGATCGAGGAACTGAAGAAGCTCGTCCCCGACTTGGAGGTGCAGATCCTGGTCCATGAGGGGCAGCGCCTGTCGCGGATGGCCGACCAGGACAGCTACTCCTACGAACTGGCTGACCTCTTCATCGGCGGCGCGGATACCAGGGCCATCGAGGACACCTATCTGCGCTGCCGCCATTCGCTCGACTTCCTGATCAAGCCGATCCCGGAGGAATTATGACCCGCGTCGCCGAAGAGCTGCCGCAGGAGATCACCGTGGAGGAGCATGTCCGCATCCCGGTGACCGACGGGCTCCACCTCTCCGCGAAGATTTGGCGTCCGGCCGACGGCACGCCGGTCCCGGCGATCCTCGAATACATCCCGTACCGCAAACGCTTCGGCACCAGGGTTCGCGACGCCCACACCCATGCCTTCCTCGCCGCGCACGGCTATGCCTGCGTACGGCTCGACATCCGCGGCTCCGGCGAGAGCGAAGGGGTCCTTTTGGACGAGTATCTCCAGAGCGAGCTGGACGACGGCGTCGCCGCGATCGACTGGATCGCCGCGCAGGATTGGTGCGACGGCAATCTCGGCATGATGGGCATCTCGTGGGGCGGCTTCAACAGCCTCCAGATCGCGGCGATGCAGCCCGAGCCGCTGAAGGCGATCATCACCGTCAGCTCCACCGATGACCGCTATTCGGACGACATCCACCACATGGGCGGCACGCTTCTGGGCGACAACCTGTCCTGGTCCGGGGTGATGTTCGGCTACAATTCCCTGCCTCCGGACCCCGCGCTCGTCGGTGATCGCTGGCGGGAGATGTGGATGGAGCGGCTCGACCATTGCCGGCCGTGGCTCTCCCAGTGGCTGCGCCATCAGCGCCGCGACGATTACTGGCGCCACGGCTCGGTGTGCGAGGATTACGGCGCCATCCGGATCCCCGTCTTCGCCGTCAGCGGCTGGACCGACGGCTACACGAACAGCGTGTTCCGCCTGATGGAGAATCTCGGGGGTCCGCGGAAAGGCCTCGTCGGGCCCTGGGGCCACATCTATCCTCATTTCGGCCGCCCCGGCCCCGCCATCGACTTTCTGGGCGAGATGCTCCGCTGGTGGGACAGGTGGTTGAAGGGGCGCGAGACCGGTGTCGAATCCGACCCGATGATCTGCGCCTGGATGCAGAAGAGCGCCGCGCCGAACCCGGAATACGACGAGCGCGATGGCCGCTGGGTCGCGGAACGGAATTGGCCCTCGCAGCGCATCCGGTCGCGTGACCTGATCCTTTCGGCCGGACGGCTGCTGCCGGCCGAGGGCGAGCCCGTCGAAGAGGCGGATCTCGAGATCCAGTCCCCCGTCACCGCCGGTCTCGCGTCCGGCAAGTGGTGTTCCTACGCCAATGCCCCCGATCTCGCGGGAGACCAGCGCATCGATGACGGCGGCGGTCTCGTCTTCGAGACCGGGCCGCTCGAGGAGGATATCGAGATGCTGGGCGCGCCGGAGGTGGAACTCGTGCTCTCCGCCGACCGGCCGGTGGCCATGGTCGCCGTGCGCCTGTCGGACACCCGGCCCGACCAGCAGGTGACGCGGCTGAGCTATGGCCTCCTGAACCTCACCCACCGGGAGAGCCGCCGCCACCCGGAGGAACTCGAGCCGGGTTGTCGCTACACGGTGCGGGTGCCGATGAACTACATCGCGGCCAACGTCCCGAAGGGCCACAGGCTGCGCCTGTCGGTCTCCAGCGTCTACTGGCCGCTGGCCTGGACGCCGCCGGAAGAGACGATGCTGACGATCCGCACTGGCGTGAGCCGGCTGTCGATTCCCCACCGCCCCCTGCCCGAGGACGATGGAGCACCGCATTTCGGCCCCGCCCGCAAGGCGCCGAGCCCGCCGAGAACCTCCATCGCCCCGCCCCGGCACCGCTGGCTCGTGAAGCACGATCTTGGCGCCGGCGAGGCGGAACTCGAAGTCATCGACGACCGGGGCCTGGTTCGTCACGACGATATCGGTCTGACCGTCGGCGCCCGGGGAGTGGAGACCTACTCCGCCTCGCCCGGCGACTACGATTCCGCGCGGGGCGAGACCGAGTGGGAATACAGCCTCACGCGGGGCGACTGGTCGATCCGCACGCGGACGCGGACGCGGCTGACGGCCGATCGGGAGAATTTTCATCTCTACGCCGAACTCGACGCCTTCGAGAACGAGGAACGCGTGAAATCCCTGAACTGGACGGAGACGATCCCGCGCGACCACGTCTGAGGCCGCGCGCCTGTCTTCGGGCGGCTCCGTGTTGTAACCTTCCCGACGGACCCAGGTGGAGAAGCGACATGAAGGTCAACGGCACGTCCTACCGCTCGCTCTGGTGGTCCGACGACGAAGACGCGCTCCAGATCATCGACCAGCGCTGGCTGCCCCACGACTTCCGAATCGAGACCGTCGAGACGCTCGAGGCCTTCGCCGCGGCGATCTCGGAAATGCGGGTCCGGGGGGCGCCGCTGATCGGCGCGACGGCGGCCTATGGCATGGCACTCGCCGCCCGGCTCGACCCGTCCGATGCGGCGCTGCGGGGGGCGCATGGGCGGTTGAATGCGACGCGGCCGACGGCGATCAATCTGCGGTGGGCGCTGGATCGGTGTCTGGCGGCGCTGCTGCAGCTCGGGGAGGAGGAGCGGTTCGGGGCGGCGCTCCGGATCGCGCACGAGATCGCGGACGAGGATGTCGGGATCAACCGGCAGATCGGGCGGCACGGGCTCGCGCTGATCGAGGAGATCGCGCGCAGAAAATCTTCTGCGGTCAACGTGTTGACCCATTGCAATGCCGGCTGGATCGCGACGGTGGACTGGGGGACGGCGACCTCGCCGATCTACCAGGCGCATGATTCGGGGATCGACGTTCATGTCTGGGTGGACGAGACGCGGCCGCGGAACCAGGGGGCGCTGACCGCCTGGGAGCTCGGCTCGCACGGGGTGCCACATAGCTATGTCACTGACAACGCTGGTGGAATCCTGATGCAACAGGGGCTCGTGGACATGGTGATCACGGGAACGGACCGGACGACGCGGACGGGCGACGTGTGCAACAAGGTGGGAACCTACCTCAAGGCATTGGCGGCGCAGGACAATTCGGTGCCGTTCTACGTGGCGCTGCCGTCGCCGACGATCGACTGGACGCTGTCGGACGGCGCCGGGATTCCCATCGAGGAGCGCAATCCGGGCGAGGTCAGCCATGTGCAGGGTGTCGATTCCGATAATGAAATCAGGTCTGTACGGGTGACGCCCGAGGGGTCTGGGGTGGCCAATCCGGCGTTCGACGTGACGCCGGCGCGGCTGGTGACGGGGCTGATCACCGAGCGGGGGATCTGTCCGGCGAGCGAGGAGGGGCTGGCGAGCCTGTTTCCCGACCTCGCGCGGAACTATCCGCCGAGATAAAGCCTGAGCCTCAGCCCGCCATGGCTGAAGGATGGCCCTTCTTTCAAGGACTTGGAGGTCGCGCTTGCGAGGCCGGGATCGGCGGTGACGAGGGCCAGCCGCCAGCCGGGGAAGTGCTGCTCCCAGGTTTTACCGAGCGCGGCGTAGAGCGAAAAGAGGGCGTTGCGGTCGCCGATCCGGGCGCCGTAGGGCGGATTAACCACCAAAATCCCCTGTCGGAGTCCTGTCGGAGTCCTGTCGGAGTCCCGTCGGAGTCCGGGCGGCCGCGCATCGGTTAACGCGCGCCGCTCGAAACGCACCAGATCGGCGATGCCGGCGCGGGCGGCGTTGGCGCGGGCGCCCTCGATCGCGCCCGCATCGCGGTCCGATCCGGCGAAGACGAGAATCCGTCGCCCGCCGCCCGGTCCGGCGGAGGCGCGAGAGGGCCGCGGCGTCGTGGCCCGCCAGATGTTCGAAGGCGAAGGACCGGTCGCGGCCGGGCTGAAGGCCGGCGGCGATCTCCGCGGCCTCGATGACGAAGGTGCCCGAGCCGCACATCGGGTCCACCACCGGGCAGTCGCCGCGATAGCCCGCGGCGCGGAGCAGGAGCGCGGCGAGGGTCTCGCGCATGGGCGCGCGGCCCACCCACTGCTTGTGACCGCGCTTGTGGAGCCCCTCCCCGCTGGTGTCGAGGCTGATATCGGCGGTGTTGCCGTCGATGCGGACCTTCACGGTGACGGGGGCGGCCGCGTCGATGCGGGCGCCGAAGCCGTCGCGGATGGCGCGTTCGATCCGGGGCGCGGCGGCGCGGGTCTGGAGCCGGGTCTTGCGGGTGGAGACCTCCACCCGGACGGGCACGCCCCAGGCGAGATGCTCGCCCCAGGGAATGGCGCGGATGCCCCGGTCCAGTTCGCCCAGGGAGCGGGCGGGGATCGAGGCGATGCGCGCCAGCACGGCGGAGGCGCCACGGAGCTCGAGATTGGCCCGCCAGACCTCCGGCCAGCCGCCGGTGAAGGTGACGCCTCCGGGGACCGGGCGCGGAGCCGGCAGGCCGATCCCGGCGGCCTCCTCGGCGAGGTAGGGCTCGAGGCCGGGGGCGGTGGGGAGGAAGATGGGGAAGGGCATCGGGCGGGTGCTATCCGGTTCGGGCATGGACCGACATCACATTCGTCTCGCGTAGATGTCCCCCGAATTGACGCTCTCGGGTGCGGCGCGGAGCCAGGCGGCGACCTCTCCTGCCTCGCGCCAGTCGGTCCATTCGAGTCGGTGGGCCTCACCCCGGGAGAGGTTGAAGCGGTAGCGGCCCAGCGCGGTCAGGCGGGAGAGCGCGGCCAGCGCGGTTTCCCTGTCGATCGTGGTGAACTCGAAGGACAGCGCCGGGAGGGGCACGGCAAGGCCCGCGAGCACCTCGGCCTCGAACCCCTCCACGTCGATCTTGGCGAAGTCCGGGAGGCCGTGGCGGGCGACGAGAGCGTCGAGGGTCAGGACCGGCACCTCGATTGCGGCGTCCCAGCGCTCGGCGCACCATGCGGGGGCGGCGGCCGCGCGCGCGATCAGCTCGGGCGAGGCGGTGGAGACGGTGGGGTTCGCGGTGTTGAGGCGAAGCCGCACGGTGCCGCAGGCGCGGCCGAGGGCGACGGGGAGCAGGGTCACGCCCGGGTCGCGGCCGTGGATGAGGCGCAGGGCGCGCAGGGCCGCCGGCTGCGGCTCGACGGCGACGACACGGGCGCCGAGGCGGCGGAAGCTCGCCGTGCGGTCGCCGACATGGGCGCCGATGTCGAAGACGAGCTGGCCCGCGCGGCAGAAGCGCGCGTTCAGGCGGTCCATGCGGGCGGTGCGGGCGGGGTCGCCGTAATAGAGGCGCAGGGAGCGGCCGATGCCGCGGGCGGGGCTGGGGGGCCTGCCGGCCGCGCTCACCCCATCACCGCCTGCACCTTGAGGCTGCCCTTCGGCGCGCCGTCGGCCAGGATCGCGGCGATCTCGTCCAGGCCGACGCGGTGGGAGACGAGGCGGGCGAGTCGCGGGCCGGCGTCGCGGATGGCGTCGAGCGCCTCGGCGATGTTGTGGTTCAGGGAATGGGTGCCGACGAGGGCGATCTGGCGGCGGAAGAGGTCGAAGGGAGAGACGGGCATGGTCTCGCCCGGCGGGCAGACGCCGAAGACGAGGCAGGAGCCGCCGGCGGCGGCATAGTCGGGAAGCGCGGCGGCGACGGCGGTGCGGCCGGTGGCGTCCACCACGATGTCCTGGGCACGGCGGCGGGCCGAGAGGGCCTCCGATCCGGTGGCGAGGGACGTGAAGCCGAAGCTTTGGGCCAGAGCGAGGCGGTCCGGGTCGGGATCGGCCAGGGCAATGCGGGTCAGGCCGCGGGAGGCGAGGGCCAGCGCGAGGAGGAGGCCCATCGGGCCGGCGCCGAAGACCAACGCCTCGTCCTGCGGGTCGGGGGCGAGGGCGGAGAGGCCGTTCAGGGCGCAGCCCATGGGCTCGGCGAGGGCGGCGAGGGAGAGGTCCATGCCAGCCGCGGGAACGAGGTTGTCGGCCGCCACGACGGAATGGGTGGCGAAGCCGCCGTCGCGGGTGACGCCGTAGGCGCCGAGGCGGTCGCAGAGGTTGGACCGGCCCCTGCGGCAGGCGCGGCAGGTGCCGCAGCCGAAATTGGGATCCACCACGACGGGGGTACCCGCGGCGAGGGAGGTGACGCCCGGGCCGGCGGCCAGCACCTCGCCGGCATATTCGTGGCCGGGGACGAGGGGGAAGGCGCCGGGCCCGTAGCGGGCGTGGAGCACGTCGATGTCGGTGTGGCAGAGGCCGGCGGCGCGAACCGCGAGCAGCACCTCGCCGGGGCCGGGCTCGGGAGGGTCCCGGGTCTCGAGGCGGGTGCGGCCGCTGGCGGGGTAGCAGAGCGCGCGCATCAGCTCATCCACTGGCCACCGTCGACGTTGTAGGTCTGGGAGACGATGTAGTCGGCCTCGTCGGAGGCGAGAAAGACCGCCATGCCGGTGAGGTCGCCCGGCGTGGCGAAGCGGCCGGCGGGAACCCCGGCCTCGACCTCGGCCTTCTTCTGGCCGGGCGCCTTGCCTTCGAGCCGGCCCAGCGTGGCGTCCACATGCACCCAGTGATCGCCGTCCACCACGCCCGGCGCGATGGCGTTGACGTTGATGCCGTGGCGGATGAGGTCGAGCCCGGCGGACTGGGTGAGCGAGATCACCGCGGCCTTGGTGGAGCAGTAGATGGCGACGAGAGGCTCGCCGCGGCGCCCGGCCTGGGAGGCCATGTTGATGATCTTGCCGCCCGTGCCTTGCGCGATCATCTGCCGCGCGGCGGCCTGCAACGTGAACAGGGTGCCTGCGACGTTGACGGAATAGAGCTTCTCGTAGCTCTGCCGCGTGATGTCGACGATCGGCGCGGCGTCGAAGAGGGCGGCGTTGTTGACGAGGATGTCGAGGCGGCCGGCGCGGTCCACGACGGTGGCGATGGCGGCGTCGATGCTGTCCTGGCGGGTGACGTCCATCTCCACGGCATAGGCGCCCGCGCCGATGCCGGCGGCGGCCTCCTCGGCGGCGGCGCGGTCGATGTCCGCGAGGGCGACGGTCGCGCCTTCCCGGACATAGGCTTCGGCGAAGGCGCGGCCGATGCCGCGCGCAGCGCCGGTGACGAGGGCGGATTTTCCGGCGAGGCGTTTCATTGGAGCTCCTTGGCGGATATTAGAGATTAACTAAGGGACTAACCGACAGCCAGACGATCCGGGCTCTAAATGAGTTCAGGAGGGCGTACGGGATCTGACGAGATGAAGGACGCTCCGGACCGACTCGGGATCGTCGCGAATCGCCTTCAACAGTTCAATGTCGTCTTGCGACAAATCGAACCCGTGAAGGATGAAGAAAACCGACACGCCGACCTGTTCGCAAATCGAAGACAGATTGAGGATGGAGGGGTCCTTCCCCTCCTTTAAAACGCTGTAGACATACCCCTTCCCCATACCTGCCGACAGGGACACCGCCCGGTATGACTTGCCGCTCTTCTTGATGGCTTCGTCAAGGCGCTCGCGCCACGCAACGTCAATCATGGGCGCATTATCCGCCATAGAGGGTGTGGGCGCGGGCTCGTTGTAGGTCGTCCTTAACGCATCGTCTTCAGAGGCAGTGGTGTTCGGCATGCGATCTAAATCAAACATCCTGGCCTTTGCACAAAGTCGAGCAGCGTCTTGGGGGTGTCGGGGGCCGGGCAGAGGCGCCCGGCCCGGTTTCATGTCAGTCCGAGCCGTAGCCGGCGCGGTCCATCTCGCGCTGGGTCAGGCTCTGGGCGCTCGAGAGCGCCTGCTCGGCCGAGACCTGCCCCGAGAGCGCGGCCGAGATCTGCTGGCCGACCGCGGTGCCGATGCCCTGGAATTCGGGGATCGCCACGTACTGGATGCCCGTATAGGGGACCTCCTGGGCCGAGGGATCGGTCGGATCGGCGGACTTGATCGCCTGGAGCACGGTCTCGGCGAAGGGCGCCGCGTCGAGGTAGTTCTGGTTCTCGTAGGTCGAGGTGCGGGTGCCCGGCGGCACCGAGACCCAGCCCTTCTCCTCGCCGACGAGGTTCACGTATTCCTCGCTCGTCGCCCAGGAGAGGAAGTCCTTCGCGGTGTCGACCTTCGAAGAAGAGGCCGGGATAGCGAGGGACCAGGCCCAGAACCACGAACTGCCCTTGGGCGTCTCGGCGACCGGGGCGGCGGCGAAGCCGACGCTGTCGGCGACATCCGATTCGTCGGGGTTGAAGACCCGGCCGGCGGCGGAGGTGGCGTCGATCCACATCGCGCACTTGCCGGTCTGGAACAGCGCCTGGTTCTCGTTGTAGCCGTTCGAGGCGGCGCCCGGCGGCCCGTAATTGTTCATGAGGTTCAGGTAGGTGTCGAGCGCATTGGCCCAGGGCTCCGTGTCGAGCTGCGCGTTCCACTCCATGTCGAACCAGCGCCCGCCCATGGTGTTCACCAGCGTGCCGAAATAGGCCATGTTCTCGCCCCAGCCGGGCTTGCCGCGCAGACAGATGCCGTAGACCCCGTTCTCCTTGTCGGTGAGTTGCTCGGCGAAGTTGGTGATCTCCTCATAGGAGGGCTGGTCGGGCATCTCGAGCCCCGCCTCCTCGAAGAGGTCGGTGCGGTAGAGGGTGAAGGAGCTCTCCGCGTAGAAGGGCACGGCATAGAGCGTGCCCTCGTAGGAGAGGCCCTCCTTCACTGCGGGGATCAGGTCGTCGTAATCGTAGTCCGGCAGGTCGCCGACCGGCACGAGCCAGTCGGCCGCCCCCCAGATCGGCGCCTCGTAGGAGCCGATGGTCATGATGTCGAACTGGCCGCCGCCGGTGGCGATGTCCTGGGTGACGCGCTGGCGCAGCACGTTCTCCTCCAGCACCACCCAGTTGATGGAATTGCCGGTTTCCTCCTCCCATTTCGAGGAAAGTCCCTGCATGATGATCATGTCGCCGTTGTTGACGGTGGCGATGGTGATCTGCTCGGCCTGCGCGAGGCCGGCGCAAAGGCTCGCCGCCGCGACCGAGCTCAGAAGGGCGCGCGTTGCAGACATCTGATATCCTCCCAGTTTTTTACACGTGTAAATTTCTGGCAGGAACCGCCCCGCCCGGTCAAGTCAAATCCGCCCCTTAGCGCTCAGGCCGACTCGCGCAGCTTCAGCGTCGCGCCGAAGACAAGTCTGGCGGGTTGGTCGCTTCCGCCCTCGCCGCGAAGGCGCCGCAGGACGAGCGCCACCGATTCGCGCCCGATCGCGCCGACATCCTGCGCCATGGTGGTCAGCGCCGGCGTCATGAAGCGGCTGAGCGGGTGGTCGTCGTGGCCGGCGATGCGGACCCGGCCGCCGGTGCCGCCCTCGCGCGGGAGGAGCCCGTGCCGGTTCGCCGCGCGCAGGGCGCCGATGGCGATCCGGTCGTTGGCGGCGAGGATCGCGGCCTCGACGAAGCGGCCGCGGCTGAAATGCGCATCCATGACCTCGAAGGCCCAGGCCTCGAAGTCCCAGCTCGCCGCCGGCTCGACGCCGCCGACGAGGACCGGCGCGTGGCCGAGCCGCTCAAGGGTCTCGCGATAGACCGCCTCGCGCTCCAGCGCGTTCGAATTGAGCGGCGGCATGCCGAGGAAGACCGGCGGCGGCCCGCTGCGGCAGAGATATTCGGCCATGTAGCCGATGCTCTGCCGATTGTCGGTGCCGACGAAATCGATCTCGGGCGCGGCGCCGGGCACCCGCGAATCGACGCAGACCAGCGGCAGGCGCCGCGCCAGGCGTCCGAGCGCCGCGCGGTCGCTGCCGAGGCCCAGGGGCGCGACGATGGCGGCGTCGGCGTTCATCGACAGGAGCTTCTCGATGGCGGCCACCTCGACGCCGGGATCGCCGTGGGAACTCAGGGTGATGATCGTGAATCCGTTCCGCATCGCGGCGAGGTCGATGGCGTCGAGCAGGCTGGTGAAGAACAGGTCGTTGAGATACGGGACGATCACGCCGATCAGCCCGGTCGATTTCCGGTTCATGCGCATGGCGAAGAAGTTCGGGACGTAATCGACCTGCTCCAGCCCGCGCCGGATCTTCTCCAGCGTCGATCCGCGGACCAGGGACGGGTCCTGGAAATATCGCGACAGGGTCGGCCGGGAGACGCCGATCGCGTCCGAGAGCTCGGCCATGGTATTGATCTTGCGCTTCGCCACGACCTTCTCCCGATCCGCCCCGATCCTATCGCGTTTTTGACACGCGTAAAGAAACTTGTTACCGGATCGCGGACAGCCGGAGGAGGAAAGCTCGTGGAAGGCCATGCGATCGTCACCGTGGGCGAGATCCTGGTCGAGTTCGTGGCCCACGAGCAGGGTGCGGGGCTGGAGCGCATCGCCACCTATTCCGGCCCCTACCCGTCCGGGGCGCCGGCGATCTTCCTCGACCAGGCGGCCCGGACGGGCGCGCGGACGGAGATGTTCGGCGGCGTCGGCGCGGACGGGTTCGGCCGCGCGGTGCGCGCCCGGCTGGAGGCCGACGGGGTCGGCACCGGCGGCGTCGCCACCGTGCCGGGAGCGACGACGGGCACGGCCTTCGTGGCCTATGACCGGGCCGGCGGGCGCGACTTCATCTTCCATCTGGCGGGAACCGCGGCGGACCGGTTCGACTTCACGCCCGCCGCCCTGCCCGAGGGGCCGCTCCTGTGCCATGTCTCGGCGGCCTCGCTGGGGCCGCCGGCCCTGCGCGGGAAGGTGCTGGCGGCGATGCGGGCGGTCCGGGAGCGGGGCGGCCTCGTCTCCTGCGATCCGAACGCGCGGCCGGAACTGATGGGCGACGAAGGCGGGCGCGCCGCGCTCGAGGAGACGGTGGCGGCGAGCCATTGCCTGATGCCGAGCACCAGCGATCTGGGCTTTCTCTACCCCGGCCTGCCGGAGGAGGCGGCGATCGGGCGTCTGCTGGACTCGGGCGCCGAGATCGTGGCGGTGAAGCGCGGCGCGGCCGGCGCCACGATCTTCGCGGGAGGGGCGCGGATCGACCTGCCCGGACACGCGGTCGAGGAAGTGGACCCGACCGGCGCGGGAGACGGGTTCTGCGGCACCCTCGTCGGGCTGCTGGTGCAGGGCGTGCCGCTCGACGAGGCGGGGCGGCGGGCCAATGCGGCCGGAGCGATCGCGGTGACGCGGCGGGGGCCGATGGAAGGCAATTCGGATCCCGGCGAGATCGACGCCTTTCTGAAGGAGCGCGGCGGATGAGCGGAATGAGGGAGATGGTGGCGGAGAACCGCGCCGGACGGGCGGTCGGGCTGCCCTGCTTCTGCACCGCCAACGGGCCGGTGCTGCGCGCGATCCTCGCCCATGCGGCGCGGACCGGGCGGCCGGTGGTGATCGAGGCGACCTGCAACCAGGTGAACCAGCAGGGCGGCTATACCGGCATGCATCCGGCGGGCTTCGTGGACTGGCTCGGCGGGATGGCGGCGGAGGCCGGCGTGCCGATGGGGCAGGTGATCCTCGGCGGCGACCATCTGGGGCCCAATCCGTGGAAGGCGGAGCCCGCGGACACGGCGATGGCGGAGGCGCGGGAGCTGGTGCGGCTCTACGTGGAGGCGGGGTTCCGCAAGATCCATCTCGACGCCTCGATGCCGCTCGGAGGCGAGGCGCCGCCGGACTTTCCGACCATCGCCGAACGCGCGGCCGATCTCTGCGCGGTGGCGGAGCGGCACGCGCCTGACCCCGGGGCGCTGGCCTACGTCATCGGCACCGAGGTGCCGGTGCCGGGCGGCGAGACGGAGGAGCCCGACGCGCTCGACGTGACCTCGGTCGAGCGGTTCCGCGACACGGTAGAGACCCATCGCGCGGCCTTCGGCGCGGCCGGGCTCGGCGCCGCCTGGGAGCGGATCGTGGCGGTGGTGACGCAGCCCGGCGTCGATTTCGGGACGAGCCGGGTCTATCCGTTCGATGCAAGCGCCGCGGCGCCGCTCGCGGCCGCGATCGCGGAGGAGGACGGGCTGGTCTTCGAGGCGCATTCGACGGATTACCAGCCCGAGGCCGGGCTGGCGGCGCTGGTGGCCTCCCGGTTCGCCTTCCTCAAGGTGGGGCCGGAGCTGACCTTCCGCTTCCGCGAGGCGGTGTTCGCGCTGGCGGCGATCGAGGCGGAGCTGGATCCCGGCGACCCCTCGCGGCTCAGGGAGGTGGTCGAGCGGCGGATGCTGGAGGACGACCGGCACTGGCGCGCCTATTACCAGGGCACCGAGGCGGAGCGGGCGCGGATGCGGCGCTACAGCTACAGCGACCGGATCCGGTATTACTGGACGGACCGCGAGGTGGCGGCGGCCTTGCGACGGCTGATCGGCAACCTGCGGGAGACGCCTCCGCCGGAGACGCTGGTGTCGCAGCATTTCGCCGGGCTGCCCTTCGAGCGCATCGCGACCGACCCGGAGGCGCTGATCGAGGGGCATGTGGGGCTCTGCATCGAGCGCTACGCGCGGGCGGCGGGACAGGGCTGAGCCCTCGCCGCGCCCCGGCCTCCAGCCGCGCCCACCGCTTCGGGGCGCGCGCGACCTGGCACCGTCTAGTGGGTGGCGGCGGCGCCGCGCTCGATCACCCCGTCTATTTCCGACCGGAAGGTATCGAGGTCGTACATGTGGCCATTGAGCACGGTACTCCACAGCCGGACCTCGGCGGCATAGCCGATCGCCTCGTCGATCTCGGCCTCCGACGCGCCTGCCGCCCTGGCGAACGCCGTATGGGCGTAGCTGCAATAGGCGCAGGGGATCTGCGCGGCGACGCCCAGGGCGATGAGCTCCCGGTACTTGGCCGGGATCTCGCCCGCCGGATTGCCCGAGCTGCCCTTCATGACGTCCCAGGCCCCCGCCTCGGCTCCGTCCGGCATCAGCTCGATGAAGGGCGGCACGATCCCGAATGTCGATTCCATCTCGGCCCTGGCGGCGTCCCGCGCCTCGTCGGCGAGCGCGAAAGCCGGTATCGTCAGCGCGACCAGCGCGCCGAGAACAGTTTTACCGGTTTGCATGACAGCCTCCTGCCCACGCCCCGACATGGACTCGGTATTGCTTGTCATTGCCGTGGCGTGTGCGGATTATATCATAGAATCGGGCATACCATAATCTGAACTTGGAAGATTCGCATGGGTCCGGGGGCCTCGGACAGCCCGAGGATGTGTGGAGGGACGGTCATCGCGGACGGTCGGCCCGTCCATCGGGGATTGCCTCCGTCGCACCGGCCGCGACGCGCCTTCTGCGCGGCGTCCCGGCGGCGCTTGCGGCGATCCGTCATGTCCGGGCGGCCCCTGCCGCGTTGCCGCGATGCCGCCGCCGCATAGGTATGGGCGATGACAGACCGAGCCCCCGACACCGGACCGATGCTGTTCCTGCGCGCCGCGGAGGCGGGGGGCCTGCGCGTCGCCGCCACCTGCATCCGCGCGGAGGGCGCGCCGCCGCCCCGTTTCGAGACCGACCGGGACTGGGAGGCGGAGCCGCTCGTCACCCGCGCGGGGGCGACGCTCTGGCGCGCGGAGATGGTGCTGCCCGAGGGGAGCGGCGGCTATGCCTGCGACGGGGCGCGGCACGAGGTGGCGACCGACATGACCGGCGACCTGGGCCTCGCCTTCGTCTCCTGCAACGGCCAGGAGGAAGGCGATCTCGACCGGCCGACCGGGACCCGCAACGCGCTCTGGATCCACCTGGCGGAGCGGATGGCGCGGGAGGACATCCATCTCCTGCTGCATGGCGGCGACCAGATCTACGCCGACGAGGTGACCAAGGCGCACCGCCTCTCCCGCGACTGGCCCGACGACGTGCCCGCGACGCTGACGCCAGAAGAGCGCGAGGCGCTGAAATCGGCGCTCGAGGAGACGTTCTTCCGCCGCTACGCGACGCAATGGGGCCAGGCGGGCTATGCAGAGGCGGTGGCGCGGACGCCGTCGCTCTGCGTCTGGGACGATCACGACATCTGCGACGGCTGGGGCTCGCTCCGGCGCAAGGCGCAGCACAGCGACGTGGCGCGGGTGCTGTTCGAGGCGGCGCGGGAGGCGTATCTGCTGTTCCAGTTCGGCTGCCGCGGCGACGAGCGGCCCGAGATCTGCCTCGGCCACGGCCGGGCGCTGTCATGGCGGGTGGACCTGCCGGACACGACGATCGTGGCGCCCGACCTGCGCTCCACCCGCACCAAGCGGACGGTGATGAGCGAGGAGAGCTGGGCAGAATTCGAGGACGGGCTGCGCAGCGCGCGGCGGCGGACGCTGGTGATCTCCTCGGTGCCCGCGCTCGGGCCACGGCTGTCGCTCATCGAGCGGGCGATGAAGCTGACGCGGCACATGGAGAATTACGAGGACGACCTGCGCGACCAGTGGCAGAGCTACGCCCACCGGGAGGAGTGGCAGCGCCTGCTGCGGCGCCTGATGGGCCTGCACGACCGGCCCGGCCATGCGGTTACGGTGCTGTCGGGCGAGATCCACCTCGCGATGCACGGCACGATGAAGACCGACAGCGGCGCGCTGCACCAGCTCGTGGCCTCCGGCATCACCCATCCGCCGCCGCCGAAGGCGCTGCCGGTCGCACTCGGCCTGCTGGCCCGGCTCGGGGAGGCGCCGCTGCCGGGCCATCCGATCCGGCTCCATCCCCTGCCCGGCAAGCGCCGGCCCTACACCGCCGAGCGGAACTACCTGGTGCTCACGCGGCGCGGCGGGGAATGGGCGGCGAGCTGGCAACTGGAGGACAGCGGTGCGACCGAGCGCCTCGCGATCTGATCGAATCGGAACCAAGTGTCCGGGCGCTTCTTGTCCGGGCGAAGCAAGCAATGGGGCTAGCCATGGAATTCACCCTCTCCGTCAACGGCGAGACGCACGGTCTCGACGTCGACCCGAGAACGACGCTGCTCGACGCGCTGCGTGACCACCTCGACCTCACCGGCTCGAAGAAGGGCTGCGACCACGGACAGTGCGGGGCCTGCACGGTCCTCGTGAACGGGCGGCGGATCAATTCCTGCCTGGCGCTCGCGGTGATGCACGAGGGCGACGAGATCACCACCATCGAGGGGCTGGGCCAGCCCGGCGCGCTCTCGCCGCTGCAGAAGGCCTTCGTGCACCACGACGGCTACCAGTGCGGCTATTGCACGCCCGGCCAGATCGTCTCCGCCAAGGGGATGATCGACGAGTTCGGACAGGGCTGGCCCTCCCACGTCTCCGACGACCTGGAACACGTGCCGGATTTCTCGGAGGCGGAGATCAAGGAGCGGATGAGCGGCAATCTCTGCCGCTGCTCGGCCTATCCGGGCATCTGCGCGGCGATCCGCGACGCCGCGCCCGAGGAAGGGCTTGGAGAACAGGAGGCCGCCGAATGAGACCTTTCGACTACGTTCGCGCCGAGAGCCGTTCGGACGCCATGCGCGCCGACGGGCGCATCATCGCCGGGGGCACCAACCTGCTCGACCTGATGAAGATCGAGGTGGAGACGCCGGAGCGGCTGATCGACGTGACCCGGCTCGACATGCGCGAGATCGAGGCGCAGGAGAATTCGTTCCGGATCGGCGCGCTGGTGACCAATTCCGAGCTTGCCGCCAACGAGACCGTGCGGCGCGACTATCCGGTGCTGAGCCGCGCGCTGCTCGCCGGCGCCTCCGGGCAGCTCCGCAACAAGGCGACGACGGGGGGCAACCTGCTGCAGCGCACACGCTGCCCCGTGGCGGGGTGGCGGAACCGGGACCCCACGACCGTCGCCACCCGGGCACGGGCCGCACGGGCACGCCAGAGGTACTCCACGTCGTCGCCCCAGATGAAGAACTCCTCGCGGGGAAGGCCGATCCAGTCGACGAGCTCACGGGTGACCAGCACCCCGTTGAACGTGGACCACGACGTCCTCGAGGAGCCCGCCCTCGGCGGCCCGCGTCACGTCCGCCAGGTCGTGCACGACGCGCGCGGAGCCGGGGAGCCGGATCGGGAAGCACAGCCGGTCGAGAGCGTGCTCGGCCACCACGGCCGGTCCGAGGAAGTCGTAGCGGTCGACGTGCTCGAGCAGGTCGGCCAGGACATCCGGTGGCGGCGTCCGTCGTCGTCCATCAACCACAGCAGGTCCGCCGCGCGCTCCTGGGCGCGCGCCATGCCGGCGTGGAAACCCCCTGCTCCCCCGGTGTTGCGCTCCAGCCTCAGGACCTCGACCGGCACGGTCAGCTCCCCGGCCAGCCGCTCGCAGAGCGCCGCCGTCCCGTCCGTGGAGGCGTTGTCGACGATCACCAGCAGGTCGGGGCGCCGCGTCTGGGCGTCGACGGCCCGGGCGATGCGCTCCAGCAGGGCGGACCGGTTCCAGGTGACGACGACGGCGACGATACGGGACACGGACGGGGGCACGCAGCGACCTAGACGGCGAGCGGCGCGAACCGGTCAGCAGACCTTGGAGAGGTCGGCGGACTGGTTGGCGGCGTACCCGCTCGACAGGCTGCCGATCGATCCGCCGGTGCTGGAGCCGGAGGTCTTTTTGGTGAAGCGCGGTTCCTTCTTCGGACCGGATCCGCCGTCGGAGCCTGCGGCTCGGACATGGCAATAGCCTGGTCGATCATGGTGCGGATCTTGTCGATGTCGGGGTCCGAGGTGTTGATCGCCGGAGGCACGAAGGACACCGTGCCGACCTTCTGCCCTTGGCCTTGAGCGCGGGCTGGCTGAACTCGCCGACCTCGGAGGCGGGCAGGTCGGTCTCGATGAGGTGCGTGCTGGCGGTGGCGAGGTCCTCGAACTTGGTGAGGACCGTCTGCGGCTGAGCTGCTGCAGCATCGCGCTCATCACGCACTTCTGGCGGGCCATCCGCGAGTAGTCGTCGGCGGACTCCCGGGAGCGGGCGAACCACAGCGTCTGGAAGCCGTTGAGCCGACGGACGCCCGGCTCGATGTAGTCGACCACCGGCCGCCATCGGGATGCGGTCGCGGACGTTGAGCGTCAGCCCGCCCATCGCGGTGACCAGGCTCTTGAAGCCGTCCATGTTGACCAGCGTGTAGTAGTTGATCTTCAGACCCGTGATGCCCTCGATGCCCTGGATGGTGGCGTCGATGCCGGGGGTCTCCGAGCCGGCGAAGAGGCTGCGGTGGTCCGCGGCCCACGTGGCCAGGCTGTTGAGGGTGCAGGTCTCGCAGTCGTAGCCCTGCGGGAATGCCTCCGCCAGCTCGGTGTCCTGGGGGAAGGGGAAGTTCGTCATGTTGCGGGGCAGGCCGAACAAGATGGTCTTGCCGGTCTCCTCGTTGATGCTGGCCACCGTCATGCTGTCGGTGCGCAGACCCCAGCGGCCGTCCCGGCGTCGCCGCCGATCAGCAGCACGTTGTAGCGGCCCTGCTCGGCGGAGGAGGCCGTCCCGTCGCCGAACATGGTGGTGATGAGGTCACGCTGCACCGAGACCAGGTGCGAGGCGAAGAGCAGCGAGCCGGCCACGGCGAAGACCACCGTGCCGTTGAGCCCGACCATCGCGAGCCGTTGCTTCTGGCGCAGCCGCAGCGGGTCGCCGAGCCGCCAGGCGTCGATGAGCAGCAGGGTCCAGCCGATGGCCAGCGCGGTCAGGACGACGCGCACCACGGCCAGCACCCCGGTGTCGGCGGCGAGGGAGAAAACCACGCTCGGCCACACGTAGCCGACGCCCACCAGGAGCAGCAGGGCGCCCAGGCAGCTCAGCCAGACCCGGATCGCCAGTCGCCCCACCTGCTTGCGCCCCATCACCAGCTGTGCCGATCCGGGCAGCACCAGGGTCATCAGGAGCAGAGCCAGCGCCCGGCGGAACCTGACCCGTCCGACCTCGCGGGCACGGTAGGCGGCGAGGTCGGCGTGGGCGGGCTGGTGCGGCTGGGTGCGGTTGGACCCGGGGGTGACGGGGGCCATGCAGGAGGGCCTTTCCACGGAGGACGGCAGGAATCGGCGTACCGAGCAGTATCACCAGTCCCACCCGGCGCAGGCGTCACGGCGCGCCGGGGCGCCCGTCCCGCTCGGGCGCAGCGGCCCGCGCCGGGGGGAGGTGCCCACGCAACCACGCCTTCGCGGTAGCGTCACCGCCATGGCGGATGGGCGCGACGACCGGCGCGGTGACCAGGAGAGCGACGGCAGCTCCTACGACTGGCTGTACTCCCAGGGCTCGGGCGGGTCCGGCGGCTCCAGCGGTTCCGGAGGCCGCCCCCCCGCCGACGACCCCGACGCCACCCAGGTGATCTCCACCGGTCCCGGCTCGGGCCGGCGCTCGGGCCGCCCGCCCCGCGACGACGGGCCGCCGACGAGGATCGCGCCGGCCCCCGGCGCCCCACCTCCCAGCGCTCGCCGTCCGGTCAAGGAGCCCCGCGAGAAGCGGACACGCACGCGACGCAGGCGCCCCGGCCGCTGGCTCGCCCTGCTGGTCGCCGCGTGGCTGGTCTTCCTCGTGGCGGTCCCCGTCTTCGCCTGGTTCTCGGTCGACAAGGTCGACGCAGAGCCGGCAGGGGCCCGACCCGACGACCAGCCCGGTACGACGTACCTCGTGGTGGGCTCCGACGCCCGCGAGGGACTGTCGGGTCAGCGGACCGACACCATCCTGCTGCTGCACACCGGCAGCGGGCCCAACCTGCTGATGTCGCTGCCCCGCGACTCCGTGGTGACATCCCCGACCAGGGCACCAACAAGCTCAACGCCGCCTTCGCCTTCGGCGGGCCGAAGCTGCTGACCCGCACCATCGAGTCCGAGACCGACATCCGCATCGACCACTACGTCGAGATCGGGTTCACCGGCTTCGTCGACCTCGTCGACGCCGTCGGCGGCGTCGAGATCTGCCCGACCGAGGCGCTCGACGACCCCGACGCGGAGCTCAAGGTCGAGAAGGGCTGCCAGGAGGCGGACGGCGAGACCGCCCTCGGCTACGCCCGCACCCGCAAGACCCAGGCCAACGGCGACGTCGACCGGGCCAAGAACCAGCGCGAGGTCGTGGCCGCGATCGGCAGCGAGGTGGTCTCGTGGAAGACCATCGTCAACCCGATCCGCTACTGGCGCGTGATGTTCGGGGGCGCCGGGGCGGTGAAGGTCAGCGAGGGCACCGGTCCCGTCGACGCCGCCCGCTTCGCCCTCGCCATGACGCGCGTGAACGGCGAGAACGGACTCACCTGCGGCGTGCCGATCGCCGACCTCGTCGTCAACTGGGACGCCGAGCGCGCGCCGCGGATGTTCGCCGCGATCCGTGAGGACCGCACCGACGACATCGGGCGCGACCTCTGCTCGCCCACCGGTCTGCCCCAGTAACCCCCTCCCCACAGAAGGCGGCACATGTCCAGCGAGACCAGCACGTCCAGCACGTCCACCCCCGCCTCGGGCTACGAGACGCTCGACTACTCCGTGGACGGCGAGGGCATCCTCACCCTCACCCTGGACCGGCCCGACGCGCTCAACGCCTTCACGGTGCAGATGGCCGAGGACCTGGTGGCCGCCTTCGAGCGCGCCAGCCGCGACGACGACGTCGCCGCGGTGGTCGTCACCGGCCGCGGACGCGCCTTCTGCGCCGGCATGGACCTGTCGGTCGAGGGCAACGTCTTCGGCCTCGACGAGACCCAGCGGCCCACGATGGACGACCTGAACGACCGCCTCGAGGACCCCGAGGTCCTCGACGGCGTGCGTGACACCGGTGGCCGGGTGACGCTGGCGATCTACGCCTGCACCAAGCCGGTGATCGGTGCCATCAACGGCGCCGCGGTCGGCATCGGCGCCACCATGACGCTGGCCATGGACGTCCGCCTGGCCTCGACCAGGGCCCGCATCGGCTTCGTCTTCGGCAAGATCGGCATCGTCCCCGAGGCCTGCTCGACGTGGTTCCTGCCGCGGATCGTGGGCATCAGCCGGGCGTTGGAGCTGGTCTACTCGGCCGACATCCTCGACGGCGAGGCCGCCCACGAGGTCGGGCTGGTCCGCTCGGTGCACGAGCCCGACGAGCTGCTGCCGGCTGCTCAGGCGCTGGCACGCAAGTTCACCGCCCACCGCTCCCCGTCGCCACCGCGCTGGCGCGGCAGATGATGTATCGCAACTCCGCCCAGCCCCACCCGATCGAGGCGCACCGCGTGGACTCGCTGGCGATGTTCTACACCTCGGTCGCCGACGGCAAGGAGGGCGTGGCGTCGTTCCGCGAGAAGCGCGACCCGTCCTACGACGGCTCCACCAACGACATGCCGCCGTTCTACCCCTGGCAGGAGTGAGCCGGGCCGAGGGGTTAGTCAGGTGCTCGCGCAGGAACGCGGTCTGCTCGGCGACGAAGGTCTCGAACATCTCCCCCGTGTACGGCGTGAAGTGGCCGACGTCGTAGCTGCTCACCCGGGCCGTGGGGGCCTTCTCCGCGGCCGTGATGGCCGGGTGGGGCGGGGTCGTCCGGTCGCGGAGGCCGACCTGGACCAGCACCGGCACGGTGAGGTGGCGCAGCGCGCGTCCGGGTGAGTAGAGACCGATCGCGAGCGCGAAGCGGGCCGCCACCCGGTCGTCGAAGCCGTCGGGTGCGAGGTCGAGGTACTCCATCGCCTCCGGGGCCGTCATGATCGCGAGGTCGCCGGGGCGTCCGGCGGCGGGGATGTAGTGCGGCTCCTTGCGGCGAACAGCCCGGGTGAGGTCGCGCAGGCCGTGGGGCACCAGCCGGGCCACCCCGCGCGCGCCCAGCCCTTGGTCGACCTCGGCCCGCTGACGTGCGGCACCTGCGGCGACCACGCAGCGGGGTCGACCGTGCCGGCCACCGCCATCACGTGCCCGCCGGAGAGCGAGGAGCCCCACAGCGCCACCCGCTCGGCGTCGACCTCGGGCCGCGAGCGTGCGTGGGCGACGGCGTTCACCCAGTCCTGGTGCTGCTTCTTGATGTCGAGCAGCTGGCGCGGATCGCCGTCGCTGGCCCCGAAGTGGCGGTAGTCGAAGACCAGGACGTTCAGGCCGGCGGCGGCGAACCGCTCCGCGTAGGCGTCGAGCCGCATCTCCTTGACCGCCGCCAGGCCGTGGGCCATGACGACGCAGGGCCCCGGGGACCCGGTCCGGCCCCGGGGGGCCTCGGCACCTGGGCCGGGTAGAACCAGCCGCGGCAGGTGACGCCGTACGACGTGAAGGTGATGTCCTCGCGCATGGAGCCGACCCTAGGGGTCGACCGGGGCACGAGGGGGCGAACCGCACAGGATCGCCGCGACGCTCAGGCGCCGGGGCCCGAGCTGTCGATCTGCTGGGCGAGGTACTGCGGCACGCCGACGTGGGCGATGGCGTCGAGCTGGCCCTCGAACCAGTCGGCGTGGCCCTCCTCGTCGCGCACCATCTCCTCGAAGATCGCGGCGCTGCCGTGGTCCCCGAGGTCGTGGCACTCCTTGGCGCTGGCGTTGAACTGCGCCACCGCCGCCTTCTCGCTCTCGTGGGCCAGCCGCAGCATCTCCTGGGGCGACTCACCCACGGTGATGGCGCCGAGACGCTGCAGGTTCGGGTGGCCGTCGAAGAAGAGGATGCGGTTGATGATCTCGTCGGCGTCCTTCATCTCGTCGATGGAGAGGTCGTAGAAGACCTTGCCGAGCTTGCCGAAGCCCCAGTTGTCCAGCATCCGCGCGTGCAGGAAGTAGGTGTTGGTGACCGTGAGCTCGAAGGTGAGGGCGTCGTTGAAGAGCTCCACGACGCGGGGGCTAACTGGCTGCAACCTCGACCTCCAGGGCCTGGTAGGTGGGGACGCGGGTGACGGCCGCGGGGTCATGGTCGCACAGGAGGCGCTTGACGGAGAAGACGCAGGAGCCGCAGTCGCGTCCGGCACCGGTGGCGGCGCAGACGCCGGCCAGCGTGCGGCCCCGGCGTCGATGGCCTCGGTGACAGCCCGGTCGTTGACCACGTTGCAGTGGCAGACGATCACGGGACCTCCAGCGGCGACGGCATCGACGGTAGGTAAGGCTTACCTAAGACACGGTAGCAGGACGTCAGGGCCGGTGGCGACGACCGGCCCGCCGTCCGGCTGCCGGGCGCGCACCAGCAGCGGGGCCGTCCTGCCGGAGGACCCGCGGCTCGGGTCCATCGGCACTGCGAGCACCCGGCGCGGCCTCCTAGCGTCGAGATCAGGGAGGGCCCGATGTTCGCAGTGCGCATCCACGGTCGCGGAGGCCAGGGAGCGGTCACGGCCGCCGAGCTGCTCTCGGTGGCGGCGTTCGACGAGGGCCGTCACGCCCAGGCGTTCCCGACGTTCGGCTCGGAGCGCACCGGCGCTCCCGTGGTCTCGTTCTGCCGCATCGACGATCGGCCCATCCGGCTGCGCGAGCCGATCACCGACCCCGACGCGGTCGTCGTGGCCGACCCGACCCTGCTCCACCAGGTCGACCTCTTCGCAGGCCTGGACCCTGGGGACTTCCTGCTCCTCAACACCTCCCGCGACCTCGCCGACCTCGGGCTCGGAGACCTGCTCGACCGGCTGGGACCTGAGCACGTCGTCAGCGTGCCGGCCACCGAGATGGCGCGCCAGCACCTGGGGCGTCCGATGCCGAACGCCGCACTGCTGGGCGCCTTCGCCGCGCTCACCGGCCAGGTCTCGCTGGGCTCGGTCACCGACGCGATCGGCGAGCGTTTCCCGGGCGCAGGTGGGAGCCGGCAACGCCGGGCCGCCGAGGCCGCCCACGCCCACGTCCGGGCTCAGATCGAGGCCCGGGACAGCGCACGAGGAGGTCGGCCGGTGCTTAGCCAGATCGAGGGCTCGCAGGCGGTGGCCCGGGCGGTGACGCTGTGCCGGCCGACAGGTGATCGCGGCCTACCCGATCTCCCCGCAGACCCACGTCGTGGAGTCGCTCTCCGACCGTGTCCGCACCGGCGAGCTCGCCGGGTGCGAGTACCTCATGGTGGAGTCGGAGTTCAGCGCACTGTCGGCCTGCATCGGCGCCTCGGCCGCCGGCGCCCGCAGCTACACCGCGACCTCCAGCCAGGGGCTGCTCTTCATGGCCGAGGCGCTGTGGAACGCCTCCGGTCTCGGTCTCCCGATCGTGATGACGCTGGCCAACCGGGCCGTCGGGCGCTCCCATCAACATCTGGAACGACCACTCCGACGCCATGGCGGTGCGCGACGCCGGCTGGATCCAGCTGTTCGCCGAGTCCAACCAGGACGCCGTCGACCTGCACCTGCAGGCGTTCCGGCTCGCGGAGTCGCTGTCGGTGCCGGTGATGGTGTGCATGGACGGCTTCGTGCTCACCCACGCCTTCGAGCAGGTCGACCTGCCCGAGCAGGAGAAGGTGGACGCGTTCCTGCCGCCGTTCACCGCCCCACAGCTGCTGGACCCGGACGACCCGGTGACGATCGGCGCGATGGTCGGGCCGGAGGCCTTCGCCGAGGTGAAGTACCTCATGCACGCCCAGCAGGTGGCGGCGCTCGACGAGATCCCCCGCCTCGCAGGCGGAGTTCCGCGCCGCGTTCGGACGGGACTCCGGCGGGCTGGTGCGGCCCTACCGGCTCGAGGGCGCCGAGACCGTGGTCGTGGCGCTCGGGTCGGTGCTCGGCACGTCGAGGAGGTCGTCGACGCGTTGCGTGACGAGGGTGTGCCGGTCGGCGCGCTCGGCATCACCTGCTTCCGCCCCTGGCCCGCCGCCGAGGTGCGCGAGGCGCTCGCCGGCGCCTCGCGGGTGGTGGTGCTGGAGAAGGCGTTCGCGGTGGGGGCCGGCGGCATCGTCGGTCAGGACGTGCGCGACGCGACCCGCGGCCTGCCCGGTCGAGGTGTACGACGTGGTCGCCGGTCTCGGCGGCCGCGCCGATCACCCGCGCGTCGGTGCGCCGCCACCTCGACGAGGTGCTCGCCGGGCGGGTGGAGCCGCAACGGCTGCACTTCCTCGACCTCGACCACGCGCTGGTCCAGCGCGAGCTGGAGCGCTCACGCCACGGGGAGCGCCCCGGCCCGCACGCCGAGAACATGCTGCGGGACCTGGGGGTCGTCGGGCCGTGAGCCCCGACGACGCCGGAGGAGGATCCGATGGGCGTCCAGGAGATCAAGCTCTACCAGACCGGCACCTTCGCGGTCGGCAACCGGCTGCTCGACCCCGAGCAGCGCTCGGTCCAGGCCCGGACGGGTCGGTCGAACTCGCTGACCTCGGGCCACCGCGCCTGCCAGGGCTGCGGCGAGGCGCTGGGCGCGCGCTACGTCCTCGACGCCGCGATGCGCGCCACCGACGGCAAGCTGGTGGCGGTCAACTCGACCGGCTGCCTGGAGGTCTTCTCCACGCCCTACCCCGAGTCGTCGTGGCAGCTGCCGTGGCTGCACTCGCTGTTCGGCAACGGTCCTGCGGTCGCCTCGGGGGTCGCGGCCGCCCTGCGGGCCACCGGTCGCGAGGACATCCGCGTCGTGGGCCAGGCCGGTGACGGCGGCACCGTCGACATCGGCTTCGGGGCACTCTCGGGGATGTTCGAGCGCAACGACGACGTGCTGTTCGTCTGCTACGACAACGAGGGCTACATGAACACCGGCGTCCAGCGCTCGGGCGCGACCCCACCGGCCGCCCGAACCGCGAACACCAAGGCGCTCGGACCCGAGCCCGGCAACGTCTTCGGCCAGGGCAAGAACGTCCCCCTCATCGCGATGGCCCACGAGATCCCCTACGTCGCCACCGCCACGGTGGCCGAGCTGCGCGACCTCGAGCACAAGGTCGAGCGGGCGATGAGCTTCCGCGGCGCCCGCTACCTGCACGTGTTCGTGCCGTGCCCGCTGGGCTGGGGCGCGGCCTCCGCCGACACGATCAGGCTGGCGCGGCTGGCGAAGGAGAGCGGGGTCTTCCCGGTCTTCGAGGCCGAGGCCGGCGACGTCACCGAGGTGTCCCGGATCCGCCGGCAGGTCCCGGTCGAGGACTACCTGCGACCCCAGCAGCGCTACGCCCACCTCTTCGGCGACCCCGGTCGACCCGCGACGTCGTGGCCGCCTGCAGGCCCGGGCCGACCACAACATCGCCCGGTTCGGGCTGCTCCCGGAGGAGGGCCAGTGATGGACAAGCCGTTCGCGATCACCCTCGACATCGGCTCCAGCCGGGCCAACCTGACCGGCTCGTGGCGCACCGAGCGGGCCGTCTACACGAACCGGATGCCGCCGTGCAACGACGCGTGCCCGGCCGGGGAGAACATCCAGGCCTGGCTCTACGAGGGCGAGGCGGGCGGTGCCGGCTACGAGCACGCCTGGCGCCAGATCATGGAGGACAACCCGTTCCCGGCGATCATGGGCCGGGTCTGCTACCACCCCTGCGAGACGGCCTGCAACCGCGGGCAGCTCGACGAGGCCGTGGGCATCAACTCGGTCGAGCGGTTCATCGGCGACGAGGCGATCCGGCAGGGTTGGTCGGTGGCCCCGGACGCACCGCCCACGGGTCGGCGGGTGCGGTGGTCGGCGCGGGGCCCGTCGGGACTGAGCGCGGCCTACCACCTGGCCCGGCGGGGCACGAGGTCACCGTCAAGGAGGCCGGCCTTCGCCCGGCGGCATGATGCGCTTCGGGATCCCCCGCTACCGGCTCGACCGCGACGTCCTGGACGCCGAGATCGGCCGCATCCTCGACCTGGGGGTCACCCTCGAGCTCGGGATCGAGGTCACCGAAGTGACCGCGCTGCTCGAGGAGCACGACGCGGTCTTCCTGGCGGTCGGGCCCGGCTGGCCGACGCGACTACGTCCCGGCCGGTCCGCTGCGCACGTGCTCGACGCCGTCACGATGCTGCACGACCTCGAGACCGGGGAGAAGCCGTTGCTGGGTCGCAAGGTGGCCGTGTACGGGGGCGGCAACACCGCGGTCGACGCGGCCCGCTCCGCCCGGCGGCTGGGGGCCAACCAGGCGGTCGTCATCTACCGCCGGACCCGGGACCGGGCGCCGGCCCACGACTACCGGCTGGCCGAGGCCGAGGAGGAGGGCGTGCTGTTCCGCTGGCTGACGACCGTGAAGCAGGCGGACGCCGGCGAGCTGCAGATCGAGCGGATGGAGCTCGACGAGGCCGGCTTCCCGCAGCCCACGGGCGAGGTCGACCGTCTCGAGCCCGACTCGCTGGTGCTCGCGCTGGGCCAGGAGACCGACCTGGGGCTGCTGAGGGCGTCCCGGCCTCGTCGTCGAGACGGCGTGGTGGCGGTCGGGGCGGACATGATGACCGGCTGCCCCGGGCTCTTCGCCGGGGGCGACATGGTGCCGGCCGAGCGCTCGGTCACCGTCGCGGTCGGGCACGGCAAGCGGCGGCCCGCCACATCGACGCGTGGCTGTCCGGCGCGGTCCCGGAGCCGGTCACCCGGCCCGGGCCTGGCCACGTCGACACCCTCGAACACCTGGTACTACAGCGAGGCGCC